>NZ_CP109446.1:6155000-7355000 GCF_036227265.1 Streptomyces sp. NBC_01476
TGCCTGAATATATAGGGCATGTGGAGGGAACGCGGGGAAGTGAAACATCTCAGTACCCGCAGGAAGAGAAAACAACCGTGATTCCGGGAGTAGTGGCGAGCGAAACTGGATGAGGCCAAACCGTATGCGTGTGATACCCGGCAGGGGTTGCGTATACGGGGTTGTGGGAGTGAGCTTTCATGGTCTGCCGGCTGTGAGACGAGTCAGAAACCGTATGGATAGGCGAAGGACATGCGAAAGGTCCGGCGTAGAGGGTAAGACCCCCGTAGCTGAAATCTGTACGGCTCGTTTGCTTACCACCCAAGTAGCACAGGGCCCGAGAAATCCTGTGTGAATCTGGCGGGACCACCCGTTAAGCCTAAATATTCCCTGGTGACCGATAGCGGATAGTACCGTGAGGGAATGGTGAAAAGTACCGCGGGAGCGGAGTGAAATAGTACCTGAAACCGTGTGCCTACAAGCCGTGGGAGCGTCGCATCGAGTGCTTGCGCTTGGTGTCGTGACTGCGTGCCTTTTGAAGAATGAGCCTGCGAGTTTGCGGTGTGTTGCGAGGTTAACCCGTGTGGGGGAGCCGTAGCGAAAGCGAGTCCGAACAGGGCGCCGTCTTTAATTAGACATTTAGTAGCATGCTCAAGACCCGAAGCGGAGTGATCTAGCCATGGGCAGGTTGAAGCGGCTGTAAGAGGTCGTGGAGGACCGAACCCACCAGGGTTGAAAACCTGGGGGATGACCTGTGGTTAGGGGTGAAAGGCCAATCAAACTCCGTGATAGCTGGTTCTCCCCGAAATGCATTTAGGTGCAGCGTCGTGTGTTTCTTGCCGGAGGTAGAGCACTGGATAGGCGATGGGCCCTACCGGGTTACTGACCTTAGCCAAACTCCGAATGCCGGTAAGTGAGAGCGCGGCAGTGAGACTGTGGGGGATAAGCTCCATGGTCGAGAGGGAAACAGCCCAGAGCATCGACTAAGGCCCCTAAGCGTACGCTAAGTGGGAAAGGATGTGGAGTCGCAGAGACAACCAGGAGGTTGGCTTAGAAGCAGCCATCCTTGAAAGAGTGCGTAATAGCTCACTGGTCAAGTGATTCCGCGCCGACAATGTAGCGGGGCTCAAGCGTACCGCCGAAGTCGTGTCATTGCAGCGTGAAGGGTTAACGCCCGTTGTGATGGGTAGGGGAGCGTCGTGTGCCGGGTGAAGCCGCCGTGTAAGCGAGTGGTGGACGGTTCACGAGTGAGAATGCAGGCATGAGTAGCGATACAAGAGTGGGAAACTCTTGCGCCGATTGACTAAGGGTTCCTGGGTCAAGCTGATCTGCCCAGGGTAAGTCGGGACCTAAGGCGAGGCCGACAGGCGTAGTCGATGGACAACCGGTTGATATTCCGGTACCCGCTTTGGAACGCCCAGTACTGAATCTTCTGATGCTAAGGCCGTGAAGCCGCCTTTGATCTCTTCGGAGTGATGGGGAGTGGTGGAGCCGCCGGCCCGATGGGGTAGTAGGTAAGCGATGGGGTGACGCAGGAAGGTAGTCCAGCCCGGGCGGTGGTTGTCCCGGGGTAAGGGTGTAGGGCGTGCGGTAGGTAAATCCGTCGCACATGAAGTCTGAGACCTGATGCCGAGCCGATTGTGGTGAAGTGGATGATCCTATGCTGTCGAGAAAAGCCTCTAGCGAGTTTCATGGCGGCCCGTACCCTAAACCGACTCAGGTGGTCTGGTAGAGAATACCGAGGCGTTCGGGTGAACTATGGTTAAGGAACTCGGCAAAATGCCCCCGTAACTTCGGGAGAAGGGGGGCCATTCCTGGTGATCACTCTTGCAGTGTGAGCTGGGGGTGGCCGCAGAGACCAGCGAGAAGCGACTGTTTACTAAAAACACAGGTCCGTGCGAAGCCGTAAGGCGATGTATACGGACTGACGCCTGCCCGGTGCTGGAACGTTAAGGGGACCGGTTAGTCATGCTTTGGTGTGGCGAGGCTGAGAACTTAAGCGCCAGTAAACGGCGGTGGTAACTATAACCATCCTAAGGTAGCGAAATTCCTTGTCGGGTAAGTTCCGACCTGCACGAATGGCGTAACGACTTCTCGACTGTCTCAACCATAGGCCCGGTGAAATTGCACTACGAGTAAAGATGCTCGTTTCGCGCAGCAGGACGGAAAGACCCCGGGACCTTTACTATAGCTTGATATTGGTGTTCGGTTCGGCTTGTGTAGGATAGGTGGGAGACTGTGAACCGGTGGCGCCAGCCATTGGGGAGTCGTCGTTGAAATACCACTCTGGTCGTGCTGGATGTCTAACCTCGGTCCGTGATCCGGATCAGGGACAGTGTCTGGTGGGTAGTTTAACTGGGGCGGTTGCCTCCTAAAGGGTAACGGAGGCGCCCAAAGGTTCCCTCAGCCTGGTTGGCAATCAGGTGTTGAGTGTAAGTGCACAAGGGAGCTTGACTGTGAGACTGACGGGTCGAGCAGGTACGAAAGTAGGGACTAGTGATCCGGCGGTGGCTTGTGGAAGCGCCGTCGCTCAACGGATAAAAGGTACCCCGGGGATAACAGGCTGATCTTCCCCAAGAGTCCATATCGACGGGATGGTTTGGCACCTCGATGTCGGCTCGTCGCATCCTGGGGCTGGAGTCGGTCCCAAGGGTTGGGCTGTTCGCCCATTAAAGCGGTACGCGAGCTGGGTTTAGAACGTCGTGAGACAGTTCGGTCCCTATCCGCTGCGCGCGTTGGAGTCTTGAGAAGGGCTGTCCCTAGTACGAGAGGACCGGGACGGACGGACCTCTGGTGTGCCAGTTGTTCTGCCAAGGGCATGGCTGGTTGGCTACGTTCGGGAGGGATAACCGCTGAAAGCATCTAAGCGGGAAGCCTGCTTCGAGATGAGGGCTCCCACCCACGTGATGGGGTAAGGCTCCCAGGAGACGACTGGGTTGATAGGCCGGATGTGGAAGCCCTGTGAGGGGTGGAGCTGACCGGTACTAATAGGCCGAGGGCTTGTCCATGTGTGCTCGCGTCCACTGTGTGGTTCTGAAACAACCAGCCACCAACCCCTACCTCTGGGTTTTCGGGGTGGGTTGGTGTGTGTTTCATGGTGTTTCGGTGGTCATAGCGTTAGGGAAACGCCCGGTTACATTCCGAACCCGGAAGCTAAGCCTTTCAGCGCCGATGGTACTGCAGGGGGGACCCTGTGGGAGAGTAGGACACCGCCGAACAAATCTTGAAAAGAAGCCCCGGCCCCTGAGCTTTGTCTCAGGGGCCGGGGCTTTTCTGTTTGCCGTTACCCCGCGTTCACGTCGTGTCGGGACTCTGGCATCCCGACAGGCTCGGAGGTGTGGACACGTGCAGATGACCACTGCAGGACGCCGGCACAGGATCGCTTCGGACTCGACAGCCTCCGCGTTGCGTGATGCCCTCGTTGAGCTGCGGATAGGCGCGGGCGACGAGGTGATCGTGCCGTCCTTCGGGCCCAGCGCGCCCGCCGACGCCGTACGCCTGGCCGGCGCCATAGCCGTCTTCGCCGACATCGACCCGCGGACCTTCTGCCTCGACCCCGAGGCGGTGGCGGCCGGCGTCACGTCCCGTACCGCCGCGATCCTCCCGGTGGGTGTCTTCGGGCACCCGGCCCCGCTGGAGCGGCTCGGTGAGGTGGCCGACCGCTGGTCGCTGGCCCTGGTCGAGGAGGGCGACGCGGGGGAGGACATCGGTGCCGTCGCCCGTCGCCGGGCGCACGCGCGGTTCCTGGACTCGGCGCTGACCGGGGTGATCGTGCCGTACACGGAGCCCGGTGCCCATCACCTCTACCACCAGTACACGGTGCGGGTGCCGGGCAACGGCCGGCCCGATCGGGACGCGTTCCGGCGCGCATTGGCCGCACGCGGAGTCAACGCGACGGTGAGCGTGCCGGTTCCGGTGCACCGGATGCCCGCGCACCGCACCGGGACGATGCTGCCGCAGACCGAGCTGGTCTGTGCGGACACCCTCTCCCTGCCGGTGCATTCGGGGCTGACCCAGCGGGAGTTGACGCATATCACCGACGCCTGCAACGCGCTCGGCGGACTCATCTGACGGGTTTCTCCGCACCCCCTTCCATGGGTTAAGATCCTCTCGTCGACGCGCCCCAATAGCTCAGTCGGTAGAGCGTCTCCATGGTAAGGAGAAGGTCTACGGTTCGATTCCGTATTGGGGCTCTGACAGCGAAAAGCCCCCGCCGACAGGCGGGGGCTTTTCCGTTCTCCCCAACTCTTCGTACCGTCCCCTACTTCGGGACCCGCATCGCCAGAATCGCCATGTCGTCCGAGGGCGCGTCGGAGGCGAAGCGTTCCACCGCCCGCTGGATGCGGGCCGCGACCGCGCCGGCGGTGAGGCCGGTGCAGGTGGCGAGGACATCGGCGAGGCCGTCGTCACCGAGCATCCGGCTGCCCTCGCGGCGTTCGGTGACGCCGTCGGTGACGCAGAGCAGGACGTCTCCCGGGTCCAGGGTGATGGACTGCTCGAAGAGCTCCAGGTCCTCCATCACGCCCAGCAGCGGCTGTGGTTCCGCGGCCGGCTCCACCGTGCCGTCGGGTCGCAGGCGCAGCGGGAGGGGATGGCCGGCGCAGACCATGCGCAGGACCGCGCTGCCGTCCTGCTGCGGCCACAGCTCGCCGTAAAGGAGCGTCAGGAAGCGGCTGCGGGCGCCCTCGTCGAGGATGGCGGCGTTGAGCCGCTCCAGGACCGCGGGGCCGCCGAAGCCCTCGCGGGCGAGCAGGCGCAGGGCGTGCCGGGCCAGGCCGGTGACGGCGGCGGCCTCCGGGCCCGTACCGCAGACGTCGCCGATGGCGAAGCCCCAGCAGCCGTCGCGGATCGGGAAGAGGTCGTAGAAGTCGCCGCCGACCTCGTTGCCCTCGCCGGCCGCCCGGTAGACGACCTCGACCTCGACGCCGGGGACCCGGGGCAGCTCGGGCGGCAGCAGGCTGCGTTGGAGGGCCTGGCTGATGGCGGTGCGCTCGCTGTAGAGGCGGGCGTTGTCCAGCGCCAGGGCGGCCCGGCGGGACAGGTCCTCGGCGAGTTCCAGGATCTCCTGGCGGAAGCGTTCGTCGGTGGGCTTGCCGAGGGTCAGCATGCCGATGACGCGGTTCCTGGCGACCAGCGGCAGGACGACCGTCTCGCCGCCCACGGCGGCCGCGGTGGCCAGCTGGATGCCGGGGGTGCTGGCGCGGGCGCCGGCCGCCGCGGTGGTGGCACCGACGCCCAGGCTGCGCAGGGAGGCGCGCAGGGCGCTGGAGTGGGCCACGTCCGAGGGGTCGGTCCAGACCCGGGCGCCGGGGGTCGGGTCGGGGTCGGGCGGGCGCACCTGGGAGAGCAGCGCCTTGATGCCGTCGATGCGGTCCTCGTCCTCGTGCAGGACGAAGGCCAGCTCGGGTTCCGACTGCGACTGCTCGGCGATGGTGTAGACGGCGCACCAGCTGGCCAGTGTGGGGACCGTCATCTGTGCCATCAGGGCGAGCGTCTGGTCGCGCTCCAGGGTGCCGGCGAGCAGGTCGGACGCCTCCACGAGGAAGGAGAGCGAGCCGCGGCGCAGCCGTTCGAGTTCGGTGAGGCGGGCGCTCTCCACGGCGAGCGCGATCCGGTCCGCGGCGAACTGCAGCCGCAGTGCCTCCTGGTTGGAGTAGCGGCCGGGGGCCTCGCAGGCGACGCCGATGGAGCCGGTCAGGCGCCCCTCGACCTTCAGCGGGACGGTGACGACCGAGCGCATGCCGGTGCCGGAGAGCAGCGGTACGGCGCCGGGGACTGCGGTGAGGTCCTCGTGGACGGCGGGCATCCGGGCGCTGCCGTAGCGGCCGGTGCCGGCCTCGACGGGGACCCGGGCGAACCGCTGGCGGGCCGAGGGGAGGCCGGTGGAGGCGCGTACTTCCAGTTCGGTCTCGTCGTCGGTGGCGAGCAGCAGGTAGGCGGCGTCGCCGTCGAGCATGTCCCGGGCGCGTTCCACGGTGCGCTGGAGCAGGCCGTCGAGGTCGTCGGGGGCGGGGGAGCCGATGAAGACTTCGAAGGCGTCGGTGCTCTTTCCGCGCTGGGTGAGGCCGGTGTCGGAGTGGGCAGGCCCGCGGGCCGGGGACTGCAGGATCGCGCGTTCCTCGGCGCGTACCAGCAGGCAGACCGTGGAGGGCTCGCCGGCGCTGTCGCGGACCCGCAGGTGGGAGCCGTAGACCGGCAGGACGCGGCCGTCGGCGTCGCGGAGGCCGTAGGTGCCCTCCCAGCGGGAGAGCTGGAGGGCGTCGGCGAGGCCGATGCCGGTGCCGGGGGTCTGCGGCCAGGCGGTGATGTCGGTGAGGGAGGTGCCGAGTATGTCGGCGGGGGCGTGGCCGAAGAGGTCGGTGGCGTCGTCGTTCCAGCGGGTGATGGTGCCGCGGCCGTCGGCCTGGATCACCGCGACCCGGACCCGTTCGTCGGCGACCGGCAGCTCGGTGGTAGGCAGCACCGGTCCGGCCGAGCGGGTGCCGGCCGGGCGTTCTGGCAGGTCGAGCTGGAACCAGACGGTCTTGCCCGCCCCGGTGTACTCCACGCCCCAGCGGCCGGCGAGGGCGGCGCAGAGCAGCAGGCCGCGGCCGCCTTCGTTGTCGCCGTCGCGGAACTGCCGGCCCCGGCCCTGCATCGGGATCTCGCGCTCGGGGTAGTGGTCGGCGACCTCGACCCGGACCGCGGTGTCGTACCGCAGGCAGGTCACATCGGCGGCCGTACCGGCGTGGACCACCGCATTGGTGACGAGTTCGCTGGTCAGGACGACGGCGTCGTCCACGATGTCGGCGAAGCCCCAGCCGTGCAGGGTGTCGCGGACGAAGGCCCGGGCGACGGCGACCGACCGTCCCACTGGTTCGAAGCTGGCCGCTGCCCGCGCCGTGATCACCGGTCTCCTCGCTGCTGCTCGTGACTGGACGGGCGCGACCGTGGCGTCCGTCGACGTGCCGCCGCGCTGTCGAACTTTCACCGGCGGCTCCCTGGAGGTGTGCGACCCGTCGGAGGGGACGGGTCCCCCCTGACAACAGAGCCAGGTTACTGACCCCCGGGTACGCCGCGTGCGCCGGTTGCGGGTGTTTCCACCCCGAAACGTGCCGGGTGACATATGCGATGCTGCCGAACTGTTATGGCCGGACGGGGCGAGGGTGAAACACTGGGGATGCTCGCAAGGCAGCAATCTTGCTCATCTGCAGGTCGGTCGACCCTCCGGGAGGGACACGGTGGAGTCTGGCGCATCGGCGCGGGGCGCAGTCACGCGTACGAAGAACGGGCGGTCGCGCGGCAGCGGGACCGTGGAGGTCGACGCCGCCGCGCTCGCCAAGCTGCACGGAGCGCTGGCCGCGATGCGGGACGGCAACTTCCGCAAGCGGCTTCCGGTGACCGGCGAGGGCCCGATGGCCGAGATCGCGGAGGTCTTCAACGAGGTCGCGGACCGTAATCAGCACCTCACCGGGGAGCTGGCGCGGGTCCGGCGGGTGGTCGGCCGGGAGGGCAAGCTCAAGGAGCGGCTGCAGACCGGTGACAGCGAGGGCGCCTGGGCGGCCGCGATCGAGGCGTCCAACGCGCTCGTGGACGACCTGGTGCGGCCGGTGTCCGAGGTCGGGCGGGTGCTGTCGGCGGTGGCCGAGGGCGACCTGGTGCAGCGGATGGACCTGCGGGCGCAGAACGCCGACGGGTCGGCGCACCCCTTGCGCGGCGAGTTCCTGAAGGTCGGCCGTACGGTCAACGGGCTGGTCGACCAGCTGTCCGCGTTCACCGACGAGGTGACGCGGGTGGCGAGCGAGGTCGGCACCGAGGGCAAGCTCGGCGGGCAGGCGAAGGTCCGCGGGATGGCCGGGTCGTGGAAGGACCTCACGGACTCGGTCAACACCATGGCGTACCGGCTGACCGCCCAGGTCCGCGACATCGCGCTGGTCACCCAGGCGGTGCTGAAGGGCGACCTGTCGCGCAAGGTCACCGTGCATGTCGCCGGTGAGATGCTGGAGCTGAAGAACACCGTCAATTCGATGGTGGACCAGCTCTCGTCCTTCTCCTCGGAGGTCACCCGGGTCGCCCGGGAGGTCGGCACCGAGGGTGAGCTGGGCGGGCAGGCGCAGGTGCCCGGCGTGGCCGGGGTGTGGAAGGACCTGACCGACTCGGTCAATCTGATGGCCGGGAATCTGACCGCGCAGGTGCGGGACATCGCGCAGGTCACCACGGCGGTCGCCAACGGCGACCTGACGCAGAAGATCACCATCGGGGCGCGCGGCGAGGTCGCGCAGCTCGCCGAGACGATCAACGCGATGACCGCGACGCTGCGGACCTTCGCCGACGAGGTGACCCGGGTGGCCGGGGAGATCGGCGCGGAGGGGCAGCTCGGCGGCCAGGCGCAGGTGCCGGGCGCCGCGGGCACCTGGAAGGACCTCACCGATTCGGTGAACACCGCCTTCCGCAACCTGACCGCGCAGGTGCGGGACATCGCGCAGGTCACCACGGCGGTCGCGGGCGGCGACCTGTCCCAGAAGGTCACGGTGGACGTCTCCGGCGAGATGCTGGAGCTGAAGAACACCGTGAACTCGATGGTGGGCCAGCTCTCCTCGTTCGGTGACGAGGTGACGCGGGTGGCCCGCGAGGTGGGCGTCGAGGGCATCCTCGGCGGGCAGGCGCAGGTCTCCGGTGCGGCCGGCACCTGGAAGGACCTGACCGACTCCGTCAACACCGCCTTCCGCAACCTCACCGGCCAGGTCCGTAACATCGCGCAGGTCACCACCGCGGTCGCCAACGGCGATCTGACGCAGAAGGTCACGGTGGACGTCTCCGGCGAGATGCTGGAACTGAAGAACACCGTGAACCGGATGGTGGACCAGCTCGGTTCCTTCTCCGCGCAGGTGACGCGGATGGCCACCGACGTGGGCACGGAGGGCCGCCTCGGCGGGCAGGCCCGGGTGGACGGCGTCTCGGGCACGTGGAAGGACCTCACCGACTCCGTCAACTTCATGGCCGGCAACCTGACCTCCCAGGTCCGGCAGATCGCCCAGGTCACCACCGCGGTCGCGCGGGGTGACCTGTCGCAGAAGATCGACGTGGACGCGCGGGGCGAGATCCTGGAGCTGAAGAACACCATCAATACGATGGTCGACCAGCTGTCGTCCTTCGCCGAGCAGGTGACCCGGGTGGCCCGTGAGGTGGGCACCGACGGTCGGCTCGGTGGTCAGGCGCAGGTGCCGGGCGTCGCCGGTGTCTGGCGCGATCTGACCGACTCGGTGAACTTCATGGCCGGGAACCTCACCGGCCAGGTCCGTAACATCGCGCAGGTCGCGACGGCCGTCGCGCGCGGTGACCTGTCGCAGAAGATCGACGTGGACGCCAAGGGCGAGATCCTCGAACTGAAGAACACCCTGAACACGATGGTCGACCAGCTGTCGTCCTTCGCCGAGCAGGTGACGCGGGTGGCCCGCGAGGTGGGCACCGAGGGCATCCTGGGCGGGCAGGCCGAGGTGAAGGGAGTCTCGGGCACCTGGAAGGACCTCACGCAGTCCGTCAACTTCATGGCGAACAACCTGACGTCGCAGGTCCGCAACATCGCCGATGTGACGAGCGCGGTCGCCCAGGGCGACCTGTCGCGGAAGATCACCGTCGATGCCAAGGGCGAGATCCTGGCGCTGGTCACCACGGTCAACACCATGGTGGACACCCTGTCGGCGTTCGGTGACGAGGTGACCCGTGTCGCCCGCGAGGTGGGTACGGAAGGCCAGCTGGGCGGTCAGGCGCGGGTGCGGGACGCGTCCGGCATCTGGAAGGACCTCACCGACAACGTCAACCTGATGGCCAACAACCTGACCAGCCAGGTGCGTTCGATCTCCTCGGTGGCCGCGGCGGTCGCCAACGGCGATCTGACGAAGAAGATCGACGTGGACGCCCGGGGCGAGATCCTGGAGCTGAAGAACACCATCAACACGATGGTGGACACGCTCTCCGCCTTCGGTGACGAGGTCACCCGCGTCGCCCGCGAGGTCGGTACCGAGGGCATCCTGGGCGGCCAGGCGCGGGTGCCGGGCGTGGCGGGCACCTGGAAGGACCTCACCGAGTCCGTCAACGGCATGGCGTCCAACCTGACCGGTCAGGTGCGGCAGATCGCGCAGGTCACCACGGCGGTGGCCCGCGGTGACCTGTCCAAGAAGATCGACGTGGACGCGCGCGGCGAGATCCTGGAGCTCAAGACCACCATCAACACCATGGTCGGGCAGCTGTCGGCCTTCGGTGACGAGGTGACCCGGGTGGCCCGCGAGGTGGGCACCGAAGGCCGCCTCGGCGGTCAGGCGCGGGTGCCGGACGTCTCCGGTATCTGGAAGGACCTCACCGAGTCGGTGAACCTGATGGCCAACAACCTCACCTCGCAGGTCCGCAACATCGCCCAGGTCGCCACCGCGGTGACCCGCGGCGATCTGAACCTGCGGATCGACGTGGACGCGGCCGGCGAGATCCTGGAGCTGCAGGACTACATCAACACGATGATCGTCCGGCTGCGGGAGACCACGCTCGCCAACAAGGAGCAGGACTGGCTCAAGGGCAACCTGGCCCGGATCTCCGGTCTGATGCAGGGCCGCCGGGACCTCGGCGACGTGGCCGCGCTGATCATGAGCGAGCTGACACCGGTGGTGTCCGCGCAGCACGGCGCGTTCTTCCTCGCCGACGACACCACGGAGATCGGCGAGGAGTACGAACTGCGGCCGATCGGCAGCTACGGCTTCTCCCGCAAGTTCCTGTCCACGGTGTTCCTGCCCGGCGAGGGGCTGATCGGGCAGGCCGCGGTGGAGAAGCGCAGCATCCTGGTCGAGCACGTGCCGCCGGGTTACCTGAAGATCACCTCGGGGCTCGGCGAAGCGCCGCCGTCCCATGTGATCGTGCTGCCGGTGCTCTTCGAGGGCCGGGTGCTCGGGGTGATCGAGCTGGCCGCGTTCCAGCCGTTCACCCAGATCCAGAAGGACTTCCTGAACCAGATCACCGACATCATCGCGATCAGCGTCAACACCATCTCGGTCAACACCAAGACCGAAGGGCTGCTGAAGCAGTCGCAGGAACTGACCGAGCAGTTGCAGGAACGCTCCGCGGAGCTGGAGAGCCGGCAGCGGGCGCTGGAGATGTCCAACGCCGAACTGGAGGACAAGGCCGAGCTGCTGGCCAGGCAGAACCGCGACATCGAGGTGAAGAACACCGAGATCGAAGAGGCCCGGCAGGTGCTGGAGGAGCGCGCCGAGCAACTGGCGGTCTCGATGCGCTACAAGTCCGAGTTCCTGGCGAACATGTCGCACGAGCTGCGCACACCGCTCAACTCGCTGCTCATTCTCGCCAAACTGCTGGCCGACAACGCCGACGGCAACCTGTCGCCGAAGCAGGTCGAGTTCGCCCAGACCATCCACGGCGCCGGCTCCGACCTGCTGCAGCTGATCAACGACATCCTGGACCTGTCGAAGGTCGAGGCCGGCAAGATGGACGTCTCGCCGACCCGGATCGCGCTGGTGCAGCTGGTCGACTACGTCGAGGCCACCTTCCGGCCGCTGACCGCGGAGAAGGGCCTGGACTTCTCGGTCCGGGTCTCGCCCGAGCTGCCGGTGACCCTGCACACCGACGAGCAGCGGCTGCTCCAGGTGCTGCGCAACCTGCTCTCCAACGCGGTGAAGTTCACCGACAGCGGTTCGGTGGAGCTGGTGATCCGGCCGGCGACGACGGAGGTGCCGCAGTCCATCCGCGAGCAGATGCTGGAGGCCGGCACCCTGCGGGAGGCCGACCAGCCGATGATCGCCTTCTCGGTCACCGACACCGGTATCGGCATCGCGGCCGGCAAGATGCGGGTGATCTTCGAGGCGTTCAAGCAGGCCGACGGCACCACCAGCCGCAAGTACGGCGGTACGGGCCTGGGCCTGTCGATCAGCCGGGAGATCGCCCGGCTGCTGGGCGGCGAGATCCACGCCGACAGCCAGCCCGGCCGCGGCTCGACCTTCACCCTGTACCTGCCGATGAGCATCGGCGAGGTGCCGCCGGCGCTGCCGCAACTGCCGCCCGGGGGATACACCGAGACCGAGGAGGCCGCCCAGGGCCGCACCCGCAGCCCCGGCAGCAGCCTGGCCCGGCTGCGCCGCCGCTCGGCGCTGCCGCCGGCCCAGCACCCGGCGACCGCCAACGGTTCCTCGGGCGGCTCGGCCAACGGGCACGGCAGCCCCAACGGCAACGGGCAGACGCCGAACGCGGCACCGGAACAGTGGGTGGACGCCGGACAGGGGGACACCTACGCGGGCTTCTCCGGCGGCTTCAGCGGCGAGAAGGTGCTGATCGTCGACGACGACATCCGTAACGTCTTCGCGCTCACCAGTGTCCTGGAGCAGTTCGGCCTCACCGTGCTCTACGCGGAGAACGGGCGGGAGGGCATCGAGGTGCTGGAGCAGTACGACGACATCGCCGTGGTGCTGATGGACATCATGATGCCGGAGATGGACGGCTACGCGACGACCACGGCGATCCGCAAGATGCCGCAGTTCGCCGGGCTGCCGATCATCGCGCTCACCGCCAAGGCGATGAAGGGCGATCGTGAGAAGGCCATCGACTCAGGAGCGTCGGATTATGTGACGAAACCCGTGGACACTGATCATCTGCTCACACTCATGGAACAGTGGATGCACGCACGCTGACCCGTGCGCCGGGCGCAGCTCCGGTACGGCCGTGATCGGTGCGGCTGTTGGGGCCGCCCGGCGCGTCGGGGAGCGGAACCGGCGCGGGAAGGCGTATGTTTTCCCGGCCTCTGTGTCGGATGAGGTGTGAGGGCGTTGGAATCAGGGAACCTTCTGGTCCCCGCCTACGTTTCCGGTGCGTGTTGAGTGACCTGGCGGTGACAGGGTGTGGCGAACGACGGGGTGCGGCTACCATGACCGGCACAAGGATGGGCGGCATGACGGAGCTGTCCCCGGGGGCGGCGACCGGCACAGGGCCGGGGCGAGGAGGGCGGGCCATGATGCAGAAGGCCAAGATCCTCCTGGTCGATGACCGGCCGGAGAATCTGCTGGCGCTGGAGGCTATCCTCTCGGCGCTCGATCAGACCCTGGTCCGGGCATCGTCCGGGGAGGAAGCGCTCAAGGCGCTGCTGACCGACGACTTCGCGGTGATCCTGCTCGATGTCCAGATGCCGGGCATGGACGGATTCGAGACCGCGGCGCACATCAAGCGGCGGGAGCGGACCCGGGACATCCCGATCATCTTCCTCACCGCGATCAACCACGGGCCGCACCACACCTTCCGTGGTTACGCGGCAGGCGCGGTCGACTACATCTCCAAGCCGTTCGACCCGTGGGTGCTGCGCGCCAAGGTGTCGGTCTTCGTGGACCTCTACATGAAGAACTGCCAGCTGCGCGAGCAGGCGGCGCTGCTGCGGCTCCAGTTGGAGCAGGGCCTGCCGTCCGCCGGATCCAATGGCGACGGCGCCCGGCGTGGCAATGGCGGGGAGTCGGTCGGCATCATCGCCGAGCTCTCCGCCCGGCTGGCCGCGGTCGAGGAGCAGGCCGAGGCGCTCGGCAAGCAGCTCAACGAGTCGGGGGACGGCGCGGCCGTGGCCACCGCCGCCCACCTGGAACGCAAACTCACCGGGCTGCGGCGGGCGTTGGACGCGCTGGAGCCCGGCACCGGCGGCGGGATCGGCAAGCAGCAGAACGGCGACTAGTGGTGGGCGGGACTTCCTCGTCCGGCTGACCGGAGTTCACGGGGGGCCCTGAGAGTCCCTCAGGTTCACCTGGCTCCGCCCGGTTTCGACTCCGGGGGGAGTCCCCACCCGCTGCCCGGCCGCTGCACGGCCCCGCCCACAGGGCCGCTGACGTGACGTCAATCATCTGATCGACGCGGTACGACACGAACGGGCGTATCCCCAGGCACGCGTGTCCCCCGATCACAAGGGCGGTAACCTCGGCACCATGGCCTCCCGTACGTCCGGCACCGCCAAGAAAGCCCCGGCGAAGCCTGCGGCGAAGAAGACCGCGGCCAAGAAGCTCGCGGCAAAGAGCGCTCCCGCCAAGGCACCCGCCAAGAAGGCGGCCGCGGCGGCCAGACCCGCGCCCAAGGCCGCCCCCTCACCGACCAACCCCCTCTTCCGCCTGGCACGCTTCATGTGGCTCGGGGTCGCCCACGGCATCGGAGCGATCTTCCGCGGCATAGGGCGCGGCGCCCGTGGCCTGGACCCGGCGCACCGCAAGGACGGACTGGCACTACTGCTGCTCGGCCTCACCCTGGTGGTCGCCGCCGGCACCTGGTCCAATCTGCAGGGCCCGGTCGGCGACCTCGTCGAGATGCTCGTCACCGGCGCCTTTGGCCGGCTCGACCTGCTGGTGCCCTTCCTGCTCGGCGCGGTCGCGGTGCGGCTGATGCGCCACCCCGAGCAGTCCGAGGCCAACGGCCGGATCGTGATCGGTCTGTCCGCACTCGTCATCGGCATGCTCGGACTGATCCACATCGCCTGCGGCTCCCCGGGCCGCGGCGAAGGCGCGCAGGCCATGCGCGACGCCGGCGGCCTGATCGGCTGGGCCGCCGCCTCCCCGTTCCTCTACACGGTCGGCGCCCCGCTGGCCGTACCGCTGCTGCTGCTCTTCACCCTCTTCGGGCTGCTGGTGGTCACCGCCACCCCGGTCAACGCCATCCCGCAGCGGCTGCGGTACGCCGGCACCAAGCTCGGCCTGTACGCGGCCCCACCGGACCCCGAGGCCGTCCCGCTGGAGGAGCTCTTCGACGGGGACGAGAGCGTGCTCCCGCCCGCCGAGGACGACGAGTCGCCGGTGCGCCGGCTGCCGCTGCGCTTCACCAAGCCGCCGCTCACCGACCGCGCCGGCCAGGCTGACCACGCCGACCGCGCCGACCCGTACGACGTGGACCGCGACGGCCCGCTGGACGCGGCCGACGAGCCCAAGCCGCGGCGCAGGCCCCGGCGCCGGGCGGAACCCGGCGACGAGCCGTCCGCGGTGGATGTGGCCGCGGCGGCGGCCGCCGCGCTGGACGGCGCGGTCCTGCACGGGGTGCAGCCCTCGCCGCTGGTGGCCGATCTGACCAGCCGGGTGCGCAAGCAGGTGCCGGCCGCCCGGGCGGAGGATGACGAGGACGCCCAGAGTGCGCGCGCCGCCGGCGACACCGCCGCGGGGTCTTCGGTGCCGGACCTGACCAAGCACACCGCCGACGTCGGCGACCCGCTGCCGCCGCGCGCCGAGCAGCTCCAGCTCTCCGGTGACATCACCTACGCCCTGCCCTCCCTGGACCTGCTGGAGCGCGGCGGCCCCGGCCGTACCCGCAGCGCCGCCAACGACGCGGTGGTGGCCTCGCTCGGCCAGGTCTTCAGGGAGTTCAAGGTCGACGCCAATGTCACCGGCTTCACCCGCGGCCCGACGGTCACCCGCTACGAGATCGAGCTGGGCCCGGCGGTCAAGGTCGAGCGGATCACCGCGCTCGCCAAGAACATCGCCTACTCGGTGGCCAGCCCGGACGTACGGATCATCAGCCCGATCCCCGGCAAGTCCGCGGTCGGCATCGAGATCCCCAACAGCGACCGCGAGATGGTCAACCTCGGCGACGTGCTGCGCTCGGCCGAAGCCGCCGGCGAGGACCACCCGATGACGGTCGCGCTCGGCAAGGACGTCGAGGGCGGCTATGTGATGGCCAACCTCGCCAAGATGCCGCACGTCCTGGTGGCCGGCGCCACCGGCTCCGGCAAGTCCTCCTGCATCAACTGCCTGATCACCTCGGTGATGGCCCGCGCCACCCCCGACGAGGTGCGGATGGTGCTGGTCGACCCCAAGCGCGTCGAGCTGACCGCGTACGAGGGCATCCCGCACCTGATCACCCCGATCATCACCAACCCCAAGCGGGCCGCCGAGGCCCTGCAGTGGGTGGTGCGGGAGATGGACCTGCGCTACGACGACCTGGCGGCGTACGGCTTCCGGCACATCGACGACTTCAACGCCGCGGTGCGCTCGGGGAAGGCCAGGACACCCGAGGGCAGCGAACGCGAGCTGTCGCCGTATCCGTATCTGCTGGTGATCGTGGACGAGCTGGCCGACCTGATGATGGTCGCGCCGCGCGACGTGGAGGACTCCATCGTCCGCATCACCCAGCTGGCCCGGGCGGCCGGCATTCACCTGGTGCTCGCCACCCAGCGCCCCAGCGTCGACGTGGTCACCGGTCTGATCAAGGCCAATGTGCCCTCCCGGCTCGCCTTCGCCACCTCCTCGCTCGCCGACAGCCGGGTCATCCTCGACCAGCCGGGCGCCGAGAAACTGATCGGCAAAGGTGACGGTCTGTTCCTGCCGATGGGCGCGAACAAGCCGATCCGGATGCAGGGCGCCTTCGTCACCGAGGAGGAGGTCGCCAAGGTCGTCGACCACTGCAAGGCGCAGCTCACCCCCTCGTACCGGTCGGACGTCACGGTCGGCAGCGGCCCGAAGAAGGAGATCGACGAGGAGATCGGCGACGACCTGGATCTGCTCTGCCAGGCCGCCGAGCTGGTGGTTTCCACTCAGTTCGGATCCACCTCGATGCTCCAGCGCAAACTGCGGGTCGGCTTCGCCAAGGCCGGCCGGCTGATGGATCTGATGGAGTCGCGCGGCATCGTCGGCCCCAGCGAGGGGTCGAAGGCGCGGGACGTTCTGGTCAAGAACGACGAGCTGGACGGCGTGCTCGCGGTGATCCGCGGCGGGTAAACGACCCCCTGCCGCCACTGAGGGTCGGTGGGAAGTGTGGGTCCCAGGACTTGGGGCACGTTCTGGGGCAACCCTTTCTCCTGTCCGCGCGTCAAGTTGTTACGGACGGACGAACCGACTCCACCCGCGCACAGCTCTTCGCAGCCCGAGTGGCGGACAAAAAGCGGTCGTCCGCTTGCCCCCCCGTTTTGCACCCCCCCTAGACTGAACTTCCAGCAGGTGGCTGCACGCTCGAAAGGCACCCTCGTGTCCATCGGCAACTCGCCCTCCGACGACCGTCCTTCGGTCGGTCGCGCCCTCGCCCAGGCCCGCATCGCCGCGGGACTGTCCATTGACGAGGTCAGCACCAGCACACGGGTACGCGTCCCGATCCTCCAGGCGATCGAACAGGACGACTTCTCCCGCTGTGGCGGTGATGTGTACGCGCGCGGGCATATCCGTACGATCGCCAGGGCCGTGGGACTCGATCCCGAACCCCTGGTCGAGCGTTACGTTGCCGAGCACGCCGGCGAGATCGCTCCCGCACCCGTGACCCCGCTCTACGAGGCGGAACGGATCCGTTCGGAACCGCGCCGCCCCAACTGGACCGCCGCCATGATCGCCGCGATCGTCGCGGTGGTGGGCTTCGTCGGCTACACCGCCTTCAGCGGCGGGGACGACGGCGGCACCAGTGCGAAGGCCACCCCGACCGCCACCACCACGCCGCCGCCCAGCCAGTCGCCGCAGGGCAACGGCGTGCCCAAGCCCCCGTCGCCGTCCAACAGCGCTATCGCCGCCGCGCCGCCCGGCAAGGTCACCGTCAAGGCGAGCGCCGCGGGCGGCACCAGCTGGATCCAGGCCACCGACGGCAACGGCAAGCAGCTCTACCAGAACTCGCTGAAGAAGGGCGAGTCGATGACCTGGACCGACGACAAGAAGATCAAGCTCGTCGTCGGCAACGCGGGCGCGGTGCAGCTCTTCGTCAACGGCAAGGACATCGGCCTGGCCGGCGACAAGGGCCAGGTCGCCCACCTGACCTACACCCCCGGAGATCCCTCCCAAGGGTGACGAGCTACGCGGCGGTGCACCAACCGCCGCGTACCGGTGGCCGTACCCCCTGCGGGTAGTCTGGGCTCATGCCCGAAACCCGTACCGTCGCTCTTGTCACGCTCGGCTGCGCCCGTAATGAGGTGGACTCAGAGGAACTCGCCGGACGGCTGGCGGCGGACGGCTGGCGGCTGGTGGACGACGCGTCCGATGCCGATGTGGCGGTGGTGAACACCTGCGGCTTCGTGGACGCGGCCAAGAAGGACTCGGTGGACGCCCTGCTGGAGGCGAACGACCTCAAGGGCCAGGGCCGCACCCGGGCCGTCGTCGCGGTGGGCTGCATGGCCGAGCGGTACGGCAAGGAGCTGGCGGACGCGCTGCCGGAGGCCGACGGGGTGCTCGGCTTCGACGACTACGCGGACATCTCGGACCGGCTGCGGACCATTCTGGCGGGCGGTGTGCACGCGCCGCACACCCCGCGGGACCGGCGGAAGCTGCTGCCGGTGAGCCCGGCGGAACGGCAGAGCGCGCGGGTGGCGCTGCCGGGGCACGGGCAGGAGCAGGCCGCGGGGGCCGCGGGTCCGGGTGGGGCGCCGGCCGGCGGGGTCGCGGGTGCGGGTGGGGCACTGGCCGCTGCGGGTGGCGGGCCCGCGGGTCCCGGTGGGGGACTGGCCACTGCCGACGGCGGGCCCGTAGCCGATCTGACCGACCTTCCGGAGGGTGTCGCGCCCGCGTCGGGCCCGCGCGCCCCGCTGCGGCGGCGGCTGGACTCCGGCCCGGTGGCCTCGGTGAAGCTCGCCTCCGGCTGCGACAGGCGCTGCAGCTTCTGCGCGATCCCGTCCTTCCGCGGCTCCTTCATCTCGCGCCGCCCCTCCGACGTCCTCGGCGAGACCCGGTGGCTCGCCGAACAGGGCGTCAAGGAGGTGATGCTGGTCAGCGAGAACAACACCTCCTATGGCAAGGACCTTGGCGACATCCGCCTGCTGGAGACACTGCTGCCCGAACTGGCAGCCGTCGACGGTGTCGAGCGCGTCCGGGTCAGCTACCTCCAGCCCGCCGAGATGCGCCCCGGCCTGATCGACGTGCTCACCGCGACGCCCGGCGTCGTCCCGTACTTCGACCTCTCCTTCCAGCACTCCGCGCCCGCCGTGCTGCGGGCCATGCGCCGCTTCGGCGACACCGACCGCTTTCTGGAACTGCTGGACTCCATCCGCGCCAAGGCGCCCGAGGCGGGCGTGCGGTCCAACTTCATCGTCGGCTTCCCCGGCGAGGCCGAGGACGACCTGGCCGAGCTCGAACGTTTCCTCGGCTCGGCCCGGCTGGACGCCATCGGTGTGTTCGGCTACTCCGACGAGGACGGCACCGAGGCTGCCACCTACGGCGACAAGCTCGATGAGGACGTGGTGGCCGCCCGGCTGGCGCGGGTCTCGCGGCTCGCGGAGGAGCTGACCGCCCAGCGCGCCGAGGAGCGGCTCGGCTCCACCGTCCGGGTGCTGGTCGAGTCGGTGGACGACGAGACCGGCGAGGTCACCGGTCGCGCGGACCACCAGGCGCCGGAGACCGACGGCCAGGTGCTGCTGACGCCGGCCGGTGGCTGGTGGGAGCCGGCCCCGGGGATGTTCGTCACCGCGAAGGTGACCGGTACGGAGGGTGTCGACCTGATCGCCGAGCCGCTGGGTGTGCAGGGAACCGTCGGTGACGGGGACGGGGTGGGCAGATGAGCGGAGCCTCCACGCCCGCGTCAGCGCCGACGCCCCCGTCCTCGAAGTCCTCAGGCTCGTCTTCTGCGTCATCGGCGTCTTCTGCGTCGTCAGGCGCGGCTGGTGAGTCCGCCGCGCCGGAGGGCGGGGCGACGGTGGCACCCCTGGTGTCCGGCTCGTCCCCCGACCACCTCGGGGACCCGCCGGCGCAGCCCAAGGCGCGGCTGATGAACGTCGCCAACCTGCTGACGATGATCAGGCTCGTGCTGGTCCCCGGCTTCGTCCTGCTGCTGGTCCACGGCGACGGCCACGATCCGGCCTGGCGGTCCTTCGCATGGGCGGCGTTCGCCGTCGCCATGATCACCGACCTCTTCGACGGCGAGCTGGCCCGGCGCTACGGTCTGGTCACCGATTTCGGCAAGATCGCCGACCCGATCGCGGACAAGGCGATCATGGGCGCGGCGCTGGCCGGCCTCTCCGCGCTGGGCGATCTGCCCTGGTGGGTGACGGTGGTGATCCTGGTGCGCGAGCTGGGCATCACCCTGATGCGGTTCTGGGTGATCCGGCACGGCGTCATCCCGGCCAGCCGCGGCGGCAAGCTCAAGACGCTGGCGCAGGGGGTGGCGGTCGGCATGTACATCCTGATCCTGACCGGCCCACTGGCCTCGATCCGCGCCTGGCTGATGGGGGTCGCGGTGATCCTCACCGTGGTGACCGGCCTGGACTACATCCGGCAGGCGGTCGTCCTGCGCCGGGCCGGCCTGGCCGCGCAGGAGGAACGGGCGCGGCGGGCATGACGGGTGCGTCAGGTGCATCGGGTGCGTCGGGTGCGGCGGGCACGTCGGGCGCATCGGGCCAGGACCGTACGGCCGACGCCCCATCGGCAAGGGCGAGCGCTGCCGCTGCCGAGGTCCTGCGGCTGCTGGACGAGCGGGCCGGGACGCTGGCCGTCGCGGAATCCCTCACCGGCGGTCTGGTGGCCGCGGAGCTCGCCGCAGTGCCCGGCGCGTCCCGGACCTTCCGCGGCTCGGTGACGGCCTACGCAACAGCCCTCAAGCACGAGATCCTCGGCGTGGACGCCGGCCTGCTCGCCGCGCGCGGCGCGGTGGACGGTGACGTGGCCCGGCAGATGGCCACCGGCGTCCGGGACCGGCTCGGCGCGGACTGGGGCATCTCGACCACCGGTGTCGCCGGACCCGACCCGCAGGACGGTAAGCCGGTCGGTACGGTGTTCGTGGCCGTGGCAGGCCCGTCGGAGGCTCCCGGGGCCGCTGAGGTAGCGGAACTGGCGCTGGCCGGGGACCGTACCGCGATCCGTGCCGCTTCGGTGGCCGCTGTGCTGGAACTGCTCGCGGCGCGGTTGAGGAGGAGTACGGTTGCGGGTCCGGGAATCGGCCAGAGTCCCGGATAACGGTCCTGGCACGAGTCCGGGGCCGGAGGATAGGGAAGAAGACGGGGGGAAGGGATGTTTGCAGCCCTGAGTGAACACGTCTTCGCTCCCCGCACGGCCGGTGCCCGAGGCGGTACGGTGGGGCGAGGAAGATGCGGTTACGCGGTCCGAGGAGGGAGCCACCGATGATCCTGCTCCGTCGCCTGCTTGGTGACGTGCTGCGTCGGCAGCGCCAGCGCCAGGGCCGTACCCTGCGTGAGGTCTCCTCGTCCGCCCGGGTCTCGCTCGGCTATCTGTCCGAGGTCGAACGGGGGCAGAAGGAGGCGTCCTCCGAACTGCTCTCGGCGATCTGCGAGGCTCTGGACGTGCCGATGTCCGAGGTCATGCGTGAGGTCAGCGACGATCTGTCGCTCGCCGAGCTCTCGCAGTCGGCGGCTTCCGAGACCACTGCCGCGCCGATGCGGCCCGTGCTGGGCGCGGTTACGTCTGTCACTTCCGTCACCTCCGTGGCCTCCGGTCCGGACGAACGGATCACCATCAAGGCACCGAAGAAGTCCGCCGAGGCAGTCGACGTCGTCGCCGCCTAGGCCGGGCTCACCGGTTCCTTCCAGTCAGCTGCTGCACGCGGCGGCCCGCCCCGGGATGTTCCCGGTCGCGGGCCGTTCTGCTGTGATCCCGTGTGCCCCTCGGTGGGCCTCGGTGCTTTTGCCATGTGTACGGGCCCAGTGCAGGGTAGACGAAGAGGGTCAGCGGGGGATGAACCGGACCTGAACGCGTCGATCCGCGAGGAGAACAGCGCATGACTGTTGTAAAGAGCCCTCTGCCCGAGCAGGCCCGCAAGACGGTCGGGGAGGCCCTGCAGGGCGCTCTGGTCGACCTGGTGGACCTGTCGCTGCTCGCCAAGCAGGTGCACTGGAACATCATCGGCCCGCGTTTCCGCTCCATCCACCTCCAGTTGGACGAGGTGGTCTCCGCGACCCGCACCGGCTCGGACAACGTGGCCGAGCGTGCCGCGGCCCTCGGCATCTCCCCCGATGGACGTGCCGGGACGGTCGCCAAGACGAGCGGCATCGACACCGTGACCGACGGCTGGGTCAAGGACTCCGAAGTCGTGGAGATCGTGGTCGCCGCGCTGGGCTCGGTCATCACCCGGATGCGTGAACGCATCACGGCCACCGACGAGCCCGACCCCGTGACGCAGGATCTCCTCATCGGCATCACCGCGGAGCTGGAGAAGCAGCACTGGATGTTCCAGGCGGAGAACGTCTGAGCGAGCTGTCCCCCGCAGGGCTGGTTCCCGGCCGGTCGGCGGCTGGTCTGTGGCCGGCCGTCCGGTCGGCCGCAGACCAGCCGGGTGCGGGCCGGCGAGGCGCGGCGTAGCGTGTGCCCGCCGGCCGCGGACCCGCGATGTGCCGTGTTCCATCTGTCCTCGGTCTGCGCGCGAGTATGACCTGACCTCGGGGCCGGGAGGGCTGTCCTGGACTCCTTTACGAGGATCCGGGCGGCCGAGAAGGAGCGGCGATGCGTGCACTTCGGCTACGGGGGCGGCCCTGGAAGGCGGCACGCCTGCTGCTCGCCCTGGCCGCCGGGCTGCTGTGGTGGTGGGCGGCCTACCGGCTCGCCGTCCGGCCCGGGGCCGCCGGTCCACTGGAGGGCGCGATGTTCACCGCCGGCTGGACCCTCGGGCTGATACCCCTGCACGCCGTGCCGGCCCCCGCCGCCAGGGCACTCAGCCGCCGCCGGGACCCGGGCCGGACTGACAGCGCGGACACCAGTACGCCACCCGGCTCCGATCCGCCGAGCCGTGCTGCGCGGACCTGATCGGCGTACCGCACCGCAGACACGGCAACCGCTCCCGCCCGTACACCCAGTTCGTACGGCCCCGCCGGGTGTCCCCGGTCGTGACATGCCCGGGGCGCGTCTTGTTCGCCTCCAGCAGCCGCTTCGCCAGGGTCACCAGCTTCTCCGGTGCCTTGATGTCCCCGAACGGTGTCCACGGCGTGACCCCCCGCAGAAAACAGAGCTCCGCCACGTAGACATTGCCGATGCCCGCGAGATTGCGCTGGTCGAGCAGCGCCTCCCCGACCGGCCGGTCCGGGTCGGCGGCCAGCCGCTCCAGGGCCCGCGCCGGGTCCCAGTCCGGGCCCAGCAGGTCCGGCCCGAGGTGGCCCACCACGTCGCCCTCACCGGTGGTCGGCAGCAACTCCAGCACCGGCAGGCGGTAGCCGACCGCGACCCGGCCGGCGGTCTCCAGGATCGCCCGCACCTGGTGCGACGGACCGCCGCGCCATCGCTCTCCGGGCGCGTAGAGGTGCCAGGAGCCGTCCATCTGCAGATGCGAGTGCAGGGTCAGGCCGTCCTCCAGCCGCATCATCAGGTGCTTGCCGCGCGGCACGACCTCCAGTACGCGTCGGCCCACCAGGTCCACGGTCGCCAGCTTCGGCACTCGCAGATCCGCGCGCACCAGCGAGTGCCCGGCCAATGCGGCGTGCAGGCGGTGGGTGGTGAGCCAGACTGTGTCTCCTTCGGGCATTTCTCCATTCTGGCCGACCCGGGGGTCATCCGCGGGGACCGCCGGGGTCAGCGGCCGTCGCGCAGCCGCAGACCCCGCGGAGTGGCGTGGAAACCGGCCGCTTCCAGCGCCTGGCCCAGGGGGGAGGTCAGGGCGGGCTCGCCGTTGGTCCGCTCCACGGTGAGCCTGCCCAGCGCGCCCTCGCGGACCGCCAGCGCCAGCGCGTCCGCGGCGGCCTGCACTCGTATCTCCTCCATCGGCCAGGACAGCAGCGTCTTGCCGCCCCGCTCCACATAGAGGGCGAGCTCTCCGTCGTTGAGGACGACCAGTGCGCCGGCCTTCCGCCCCGGTTTGTGGGTGACGCCCGCGGGCTGCTCGGGCCAGGGCAGCGCGGCCCCATACGGGTTGGCCGGGTCGGCGGCGGCCAGCACCACGGTCCGGGACCGGCCGGGCTGCTCCTCCTCCCGCTCCCGCGCGGTGTTCAGCGCCCGCAGCCGGTCCACCGCGCCGTCCATGGCGAACTGCGCCGCTCCCAGCCCCTCGATCACATAGCCCCGCCGGGCCTGTCCGGTCTCCTCGAACGCCGCCAGCACCCGGTAAGCCGCGGAGAAGCCGCCCGCCACTCCCTCGGCGGCCACCGCGCCCCGGGTGACCACACCGTGCCGGTCGAGCAGGGTGTGGGTCAGGGCGTGTGCCCGCAGTGTCGGATCCGGCTCGGCGGCGGGCACCAGCGACCAGCGGCCCGCGGTGGTGGGCGGTCCGCTGCGGGAGGCGGTGCTGCGCGGTGCCCGGGCGGCGAGCGAGCTGTACCGGCCGCGGGGGACCGCCCTCGGCGCCCGGTGCGCGGTGGCCCCCGCGGTGCGGCCGGAACCGAGCAGGGCCCGCAGCGGCGCCAGGGTGTCATTGGTGAGCCGGCCCGACCAGGCCAGATCCCACACCGCGTCGGCGAGTTGCGGGTCGGTGGCCTCCTGCCCGGCCGCCCGCACCTGGTCGGCGATCTGCCGGAAGAAGAGCCCGTAGCCGCCGTCCAGCGCGGCCAGCACCACCTGGTGCAGCGGCCCCAGTTCCAGTGGCTGGGGGGCGGGCAGCAGCAGCGGCGCGCTCTCCGCCAGATACAGCGACACCCACCCGTCCTTGCCGGGCAGCGCCCCGGCGCCCGCCCACAGGACCTCGCCCGACGAGGTCAGCTCGTCGAGCATCGCCGGGCTGTAACCGGTCACCCGGGACGGCAGCACCAGCTTCTCCAGCGCGGAGGCGGGCACCGCCGCGCCCTGCAACTGCTCGATAGCCCGGGCCAGCCCGTCCATCCCGCGCAGGCTGTGGGTGCCCACGTGCTGCCACTGCGGCAGGAACACCCCGAGCGTCGCGGGCGGCACCGGCTCCAGCTCCTGCCGCAGCGCCGCCAGGGAACGGCGGCGCAGCCGGCGCAGCACCGCGGTGTCGCACCACTCCTGACCGGCTCCGCCCGGCCGGAACTCGCCCTGGGCCACCCTGCCCGCCGCCGCCAGCCGGTGCAGCACGCCGTCCGCGACCGCGGCGCCCAGTCCGAACCGCGCGGCGACGTCCCCGGTGGTGAACGGCCCGTGTGTCCGGGCATACCGCGCCACCAGGTCGCCCAGTGGGTCCTTCACCGGCTCGGTGAACGCCACCGGCACCCCGACCGGCAGTGCCGTCCCCAGGGCGTCCCGCAGCCGCCCGGCGTCCTCCACCGCGGCCCAGTGCTCGGCTCCGGCGATCCGCACCCGGATCGCCCGCCGGGCCGACTCCAGCTCGGCGGCCCAGGCCGGATCAGCGCCGCGGGCGGTCAGCTCCGCGTCGGTGAGCGGCCCGAGCATCCGCAGCAGGTCGGCCACGCCTTCCGCGTCCTTGACCCTGCGGTCGTCGGTGAGCCACTGCAACTCCCGGTCCAGCTCGGCGAGGACCTCGGGATCCAGCAGTTCGCGCAGCTCCGCCTGCCCCAGCAGCTCGGCCAGCAGCCGCGAGTCCAGCGACAGTGCCGCCGCCCGGCGTTCGGCCAGTGGTGAGTCGCCTTCGTAGAGGAACTGCGCCACATAGCCGAAGAGCAGGGAACGGGCGAAGGGCGACGGCTCGGGTGTGGTGACCTCCACCAGCCGCACCCGGCGGGCTTCGATGTCGCCCATCAGCTCCACCAGGCCGGGCACGTCGAACACGTCCTGGAGGCACTCGCGGACCGCCTCCAGCACGATCGGGAAGGACCCGAACTCCGAGGTCACCTGCAGCAGTTGCGAAGCGCGCTGCCGCTGCTGCCACAGCGGGGTGCGCTTGCCCGGGGTGCGGCGCGGCAGCAGCAGAGCCCGGGCGGCGCATTCCCGGAACCGGGAGGCGAACAGCGCGGAACCGCCCACCTGGTCGGTGACCAGCTGTTCGACCTCGCCCTTGTCGAAGGCGACGTCCCCCGCTCCCACCGGCGACTGCTCGGGGTCGAACTCGGTCCCCGGCCGGCCCGGGTCGGCGTCCAGCAGGTCAAGACCCATCAGATCGGCGTCCGGCAGCCGCAGCACGATGCCGTCGTCGGCGTGCATCGCCTGCGCGTCCAGGCCGTACCGCTCCTGCAGCCGCGCGCCCAGCGCCAGCGCCCACGGGGCGTGCACCTGGGCGCCAAAGGGGGAGTGGATGATCACCCGCCAGTCGCCCAGTTCGTCGCGGAAGCGCTCAACGACGATCGTCCGGTCGTCCGGCACATGCCCGCATGCCTGGCGCTGCTCGGCCAGATACGCCAGCACGTTGTCGGCCGCCCAGGTGTCCAGACCCGCCGCCGACAGGCGCTCCCTGGCGGCCTGCGGGGGCATCGCCCCGACCTCACGCAGCCACGCCCCGAGCGCCCGGCCCAGCTCCAGCGGCCTGCCCAGCTGATCGCCTTTCCAGAACGGCAGTCGGCCCGGCACTCCGGGGGCCGGTGAGACCAGCACCCGGTCGCGGGTGATGTCCTCGATCCGCCAGGAGGTGGTGCCCAGGGTGAAGACGTCACCGACCCGGGACTCGTAGACCATCTCCTCGTCCAGCTCACCGACCCGGCCGCCGCCCTTCTTCGGGTCGGCGCCGGCCAGGAACACCCCGAACAGGCCCCGGTCCGGGATGGTGCCGCCCGAGGTGACCGCGAGCCGCTGGGCGCCGGGCCGGGCGGTCAGCGTGTTCGCCACGCGGTCCCAGACGAGGCGCGGGCGCAGCTCGGCGAAGGCGTCCGAGGGATAGCGGCCGGCCAGCATGTCCAGCACCGCCACATAGGCCGAGTGCGGGAGCGCGGCGAACGGCGCCGCCCGGCGCACCACCGCCAGCAGCTCGTCCACGTCCCAGCTGTCCATCGCGGTCATGGCGACGATCTGCTGCGCCAGCACGTCCAGCGGGTTCGCCGGCACCCGCAGCGCCTCGATCGCCCCCTCCCGCATGCGCTCGGTCACCACCGCGGACTGCACCAGATCCCCGCGGTACTTCGGGAAGACCACTCCGGTGGACACCGCCCCGACCTGGTGTCCCGCCCGGCCGACCCGCTGCAGCCCGGAGGCCACCGAGGGCGGGGACTCGACCTGGACCACGAGGTCGACGGCGCCCATGTCGATACCGAGCTCCAGGCTGGAGGTGGCGACCACCGCCGGCAGCCGGCCCGCTTTGAGGTCTTCCTCCACCAGTGCCCGCTGTTCCTTGGACACCGACCCGTGGTGGGCCCTGGCCATCACCGGCGGGGCGCCCCTGGCGGCGCCCGACTCGGCCATGATCTCCGCGGGGGAGTGCGCCTCCGGCAGCGGTTCGCCCTCGGCCCGCTCGTAGGCGATCTCGTTGAGCCGGTTGCACAGGCGCTCGGCCAGCCGCCGGGAGTTGGCGAAGACAATCGTGGAGCGGTGCGCCTGCACCAGGTCGGCGATCCGCTCCTCCACATGCGGCCAGATCGAGGCCCGCTCGGTGGGACCGGCCGCCGGGCCGCTCTGGTCGGCCACCGGAGAGCCGCCCAGCTCGCCCAGATCCTCCACCGGCACGACCACCGACAGGTCGAACTTCTTCTGGGACGCCGGCTGCACGATCGCCACCCGGCGCTGCGGCGAGAGATAGCGGGCGATCTCGTCCACCGGGCGGACGGTGGCGGACAGTCCGATCCGGCGGGCCGGCCGGTCCAGCAGCTGGTCGAGCCGCTCCAGCGACAGCGCCAGGTGGGCGCCGCGTTTGGTGCCCGCCACGGCGTGCACCTCGTCCAGGATCACGGTCTCCACTCCGCTGAGCGCGTCCCTGGCGGCCGAGGTGAGCATCAGGAAGAGGGATTCCGGGGTGGTGATCAGGATGTCCGGGGGCCGGGTGACCAGCGCGCGCCGCTCGGCGGGCGGGGTGTCCCCTGAGCGGATCCCGACCCGCACCTCCGGCTCGGGCAGGCCGAGCCGCACCGACTCCTGGCGCAGTCCGGCCAGCGGGCTGCGCAGATTGCGCTCCACGTCCACCGCGAGGGCCTTCATCGGCGAGATGTACAGCACCCGGCAGCGGCGCCGGGCCTCGGCGGGCGGCGGGGTGGCGGCGAGCTGGTCCAGCGAGGCGAGGAAGGCTGCCAGCGTCTTGCCCGACCCCGTCGGTGCGACGACCAGCACGTCGGAGCCCTCCGTGATGGCCGACCACGCCCCTGCCTGGGCTGCGGTGGGCTCGCGGAACGCCCCCGTGAACCACGCGCGGGTGGCGGGGGAGAACGCGGCGAGGCTTTTGTGACGGGACATGGCATCCATCCTGCCTCGCGGGACCGACACCGCGCTGAGCCCGGCCCTGCGATCTGTGGATAACTCCTGACGTGAGCACGTCGGTGGCGGCTCTGGCCGGGTCCGCGGTGTTCCTTGCCACAATGACGGCATGGCCGCCACGACCGACCGGGAAGAGGCCCGGCACTGGGAGCACCCCGGCCTGCCCGGCGTCGATCTGCTGCGGGCCCGCTACATACGGCACACCTTCACCCGTCACGCCCACGACGGCTATGTGATCGCCGCGGTCACCGACGGAATCGAGGGCATCGGCCTGCCCGGCGGCCGCGAGCGGGCCGGCCCGGGCGGCGTCGTCCTGATCAACCCGGGCACCCCGCATTCCGCGTACGCGGGCGTCGAGGACGGCTGGAGCTACCGCGTGCTCTATCCCTCGGCGGACGTCGTCGCCTCCGTGGCCGCCGAGACCTCCGAGCTGCGCGGCACCCCGGCCTTCACCGCGACCGTGCTGGACGACCCGGCCAACGCCGCGATGATCGCCGACGTCCACCGGGCCGCCGAGAGCGACAACCCGCTCGCCGCCGATACCTTCCTCCGGCTGGTGGTCGCGCGCCTCCTGGCCCGCCACGGCGCCGCCCCCGCCTCCGGACCGCTCCCCGGCGGCGGACCCGGCGCCGCGGCCCGGGCCCGCGATCTGCTCGCCGCCCGGCTGACCGCGCCGCCCAGCCTGGCCGAACTCGCCACCGGGACCGGTACCAGCCCGTTCGCCCTGCTGCGCGCGTTCAAGAAGACCTACGGGCTGCCGCCGCACGCCTGGCTGACCGGCGAACGCGTACGAGCCGCCCGCCGGCTCCTCGGCTCCGGCGCGACGCCCGCCGACACCGCCGCCGCGGTCGGCTTCACCGACCAGCCCCACCTCAACCGCCACTTCACCCGCATCGTCGGCGTGCCGCCGGGCGCGTACCAGCGGGAACGCGGCGGCCCCCGCCCGCAGCCGTCCACGTAGCCGTGGACACGGCCCCCGCGCAGCCCCGGCCGGCGCATGCGGCGGGGCAGGTCGCGGCGCCGCAAGAACGTACAAGACCGCCGGCCGGCGGAACCGTAGCGTCGGGCGGGTGACCGCTCCCTCGATTCCCTCGACACCCCGTCAGGACACCGCCAGGAACCTGCCGCCCGCGGCCCGCGCCGCCGTGATCCGCGACGCCCTCGGGGTGGGCGTCGCGGTGGGGCTCTCCGGATTCGCCTTCGGTGTGACCTCGGCGGGCGCCGGACTCTCCGTCGCGCAGTCTTGCGCGCTGTCGTTGCTGGTCTTCACCGGCGCCTCCCAGTTCGCTCTGGTCAGCGCGCTCGGTTCGGGCGGCAACCCGCTGGCCGCCGCGGCCGGGGCGTTCTTCCTCGGCACCCGGAACGCCTTCTACGGGCTGCGGTTGTCCCAGCTGCTCCGGCTGCCTGCGGCGGTACGGCCGCTGGCCGCGCAGTGGGTGATCGACGAGACCTCCGCCGTCACCCTGGCGCAGCGCGGCCGGGCGGCCGCACGGCTCGGTTTCACCGTGACCGGCGCCAGCCTTTATGTGCTGTGGAACCTCACCACCCTGGTCGGCGCGCTGGGTGCCTCGGCGCTCGGCGACCCGGACGCCTGGGGGCTGGACGCCGCGGGCCCGGCGGTCTTCCTGGCGCTGCTGGCACCCATGCTGAAGGGCCGCACGGAACGCGCGGTGGCCGCGGTCGCCGTCCTGCTCGCCCTGGGGGGCCTGTCGGTGCTGCCGGCCGGGGTCCCGGTGCTGGTGTCGGCGATGGCCGCCCCCTTTGTGCCGGCGGCAGGCCGGGGGCGGGGCGTGAACGGCGGGACGGAGACCGCGAGCGGCGCGGGCCCGGCACCGCAGGACACCGGGGAAGGGGAAACGCGATGAGCACCACGGCGGGCACCTGGATCGCGATCGGACTGACGGTGGCCGGCTGCTACGGCGTGAAACTGCTGGGTCTGTCCGTGCCGGCGGGCCTGCTGGAGCGGCCGGTCGTCAAGAAGCTCGCCGCCCTCGTGCCGATCGCCCTGCTGGCCGCTCTCACCGCACTGCAGACCTTCGGCACCGACGGACTGCGGCTCACCGTCGACGCGCGCTCGGCCGGGCTGGCCGCGGCGGCCGTCGCCCTGCTGCTGCGGGCACCGTTCCTGGTGGTGGTGGCCGCGGCGGTCCTCGTCACGGCGGCCGTACGGGCGATCTCCGGGATGTGATCGAACGCGCGATACTGGCACCCATGCGGTTGACGATTTTCTGGGAACGGATGCGCGCGCATTTCGGCGAGACCTCCGCCGACACCTTCGCGCGCGACCATGTGATGTCGGAACTGGGTGGCCGCACGGTCATCCAGGCCCTGGACGACGGCTGGGAGGCCAAGGACGTCTGGCGCGCGGTGTGCGCCGCCATGGAGGTGCCCGCCTCCCACCGCTGACCTGTGCCTGGCCGCCTCGGGCGCGGGAGTGGCGACGCTTTTCGCGCCGTTACGGCAAATGGGTTGATATCAGGACTTACTACCTGTAAGCGCCCAGACTTGCCCTGTGGCAGGAAGCGACGAGACCCCGGAGCCCGGGGCCGGTGCGCCGCGGGACGGCCCGGACGGGCAGCGGGCCCGGATGCCGCGCTGGCTGCCCCGCGCGATCGTCGTGGCGCTCGCCCTGCTCGCCTGCTTCCAGTTCGCCCACTGGGTCTTCGACCGGGTGGTCGGGCTGCTGGTCAATGTCCTGATCTCGTTCTTCTTCGCCCTGGCCATCGAACCCGCGGTGAACTGGATGGCCAGGCGCGGGATGCGCCGCGGCCTGGCGACCGGTCTGGTGATGCTCGCGGTGGTGTGCGCCGGGGGCGGCTTCCTGCTGGCGCTCGGCTCACTGCTGGCCGACCAGATCAGCACCATCGGGCACAACCTGCCGCAGTACCTCGACGACGTGGTGGTCTGGATCAACAAGACCTTCCACACCGACCTCGACACCGGCAACCTCCGCGACAGGGTGCTGCACTCCAACTGGGTGCGCAATTACCTCGCCAACGGCGCCAGCAACGTGTGGGGCATCTCGACCACCGTGATCGGCACGCTGTTCCGGATCTTCACGATCCTGCTCTTCACCTTCTACCTCGCCGCCGACGGGCCGCGGCTGCGGTGGACGCTCTGCTCGGTGCTGCCGCCCGCCCGCCAGTCCGAGGTGCTGCGCGCATGGGACATCGCGGTCGTCAAGACCGGCGGATACCTCTACTCCCGTGCCCTGATGGCCCTGATCTCGGGCATCGCGCACTACATCCTGCTCCAGGTACTGGGCGTGCCCTACGCACCCGCGCTCGCGGTCTGGGTGGGTCTGGTCTCGCAGTTCATCCCGACGGTCGGCACCTATCTGGCCGGCGCGCTGCCCATCCTCATCGCCTTCACCGAGGACCCCTGGGATGCCCTCTGGGTCCTGTGCTTCGTCGTGGTCTACCAGCAGTTCGAGAACTACCTGCTGCAGCCGCGGATCACCGCGCGGACCGTGGACATTCACCCGGCGGTCGCCTTCGGCTCGGTCATCGCCGGCACCGCGCTGCTCGGTGCGGTCGGCGCCCTGATCGCCATCCCCGCGACTGCCACGCTGCAAGGATTCTTCGTCGCGTACGTACGGCGCTACGAGGTGGCCGAGCGGCAGGACGGATGAGTCCGCTGCCCGCGGGCCGGTGATTCCCGGGGGAGCGCGTTCGGCGGGTCGCTTGACAGAGAAATCGAACATCCATTCTTATGGGGAAACCGGCCGGATTGCTTCCGCCGCGGACCTGGGAATCCGCCCGGGCCGCGAGAGTTGTCCACAGCCCGGGAGAGACGTCCGAGCGCGTTGTCAGTGGCAGGCGCTAGCGTCGTGGACGTGAAGCGATCGAACCAGACATCCCGGGTGGAGACCATGGCAGGAAACGACCGCGAGAAGGCGCTCGACGCCGCACTCGCACAGATTGAACGGCAGTTCGGCAAGGGCGCCGTCATGCGTCTCGGCGACCGGCCCAACGAGCCCATCGAGGTCATCTCCACCGGGTCGACCGCCCTGGACGTGGCCCTCGGCGTGGGCGGGCTCCCGCGCGGCAGGGTGGTGGAGGTGTACGGCCCGGAGTCCTCCGGCAAGACCACCCTCACCCTGCACGCGGTGGCCAACGCCCAACGGGCCGGTGGCACGGTGGCGTTCATCGACGCCGAGCACGCCCTCGACCCCGACTACGCCAAGGCGCTCGGCGTCGACACGGACAACCTCATCCTGTCCCAGCCGGACACCGGCGAACAGGCCCTGGAGATCGTGGACATGCTGGTCCGCTCCGGTGCCCTCGACCTCATCGTGGTCGACTCCGTGGCGGCCCTGGTGCCGCGGGCCGAGATCGAGGGCGAGATGGGCGACTCGCACGTGGGTCTGCAGGCCCGCCTGATGAGCCAGGCGCTCCGCAAGATCACCAGTGCGCTCAACCAGACGAAGACCACCTGCATCTTCATCAACCAGCTCCGCGAGAAGATCGGTGTGATGTTCGGCTCGCCGGAAACCACCACCGGTGGCCGTGCGCTGAAGTTCTACGCCTCCGTCCGGCTCGACATCCGCCGGATCGAGACGCTCAAGGACGGCACCGAGGCGGTCGGCAACCGCACCCGCGTCAAGGTGGTCAAGAACAAGGTCGCGCCGCCCTTCAAGCAGGCCGAGTTCGACATCCTCTACGGCCACGGCATCAGCCGCGAGGGCGGTCTGATCGACATGGGCGTCGAGCAGGGCTTCGTCCGCAAGTCCGGTGCCTGGTACACCTACGAGGGCGACCAGCTGGGCCAGGGCAAGGAGAACGTCCGCAACTTCCTGAAGGACAACCCGGATCTGGCGGACGAGATCGAGAAGCGGATCAAGGAGAAGCTCGGCGTGGGCGTGCCGAAGCCCGTGGTCGAGGCTCCGGGCACGCAGCCGGGCGCCGACGCGGCCGGTGCCGCACCCGTCGAGACCGCCAAGGCGGAGGTCCCGGCCCCCAAGAAGGCGACCAAGGCCACCGCCGTCAAGGGCTGACGCCATGGCGTTCAGCTCCAAGAAGCGCGGCGGCTCTTCCGAGTCGAGGGCCTCGCGAGAGTCGCCGCTCGATCCCGAGGAGCAGGCGCGGGACCTGTGTCTGCGCCTGCTCACCGGGACCCCCCGCACCCGCAGGCAACTCGCCGACGCGCTGCGGAAGCGGGAGATCCCGGACGAGGTCGCGGAGCGCGTGCTGGAGCGCTTCCAGGACGTGGGCCTCATCGACGACCAGGCGTTCGCCAACGCCTGGGTGGAGTCCCGGCACCGGGGCCGCGGACTCGCCCGCCGCGCCCTCGCCATGGAACTCCGGCAGCGCGGGGTGGACGCGGAGTTGGTGAGCGAGGCGGTCGAACTGCTGGAACCCGACCAGGAGGAGCAGACCGCCCGCGAGCTGGTACGGCGCCGGCTCCCGGGCACCCGCGGCCTGGAGCGGGACAAGCGCATCCGGCGCCTGGCCGGAATGCTCGCCCGCAAGGGCTATGGGGAGGGACTCGCCCTCCGCGTGGTGCGCGACGCCCTTGCCGCGGAGGGCGCCGACGAGCAGGGGGAGGACGAGCCGTGGGCGAGCGAATAACGCGCGCCGCCGGCCGGACCCCGCCCCTGCGCACAGGGCGGATCGCCCGGGCCGGCAAACCGCGGCGTCAGGGCCCGCGTCACCAGCGGGCCGGATCACCCACCCGCCGGGTGGCCGAGCCTCCTCCGGGACGGCCGCCGCCGTGGCCCTGGCCGGCGTTCTTCGGACCCGCGCCGAGGCCGGGGGAGTCACCCGGGGCAGCGGCGTCGTCCCCGGTGGGATCCGCGACCGGTGGGCCACCGCGGGCCAGGTCGGCGTACGAATAGAGCTCAGCGGGGCGGCAGCCCACCATCGTGGTCACCAGGTGCCCGTCCGGACGGATCAGCAGGACGCTGTGCGCGGTGGCGCCGGGGTAGGTCTCGGCGACCAGGAGTTCGGCCCGGGTGGGCAGCGCGGCGACCGCGGAGGCCAGCCGCGGCATCAGCCCGGCGGTCAGCCAGTGCCGGGATTCCCACACGCCCGTACCAGGGGCGACGAGGACGACGACGAGCCCGCGGCCGAGCCGGTCCCGTAGCCGCCCGACCGTACCGTCCAGCGCTGTGACCTGCACATCGCTGACCACACCGCCCGGCGGGGTGTCGCACCCCGAGGCCAGGGCGGAAGGTCCGGTCCTGCCGCCTCCGCCCCGCGGCGCCGGCACCGACAGCGGCGAGCGCCCGTACACCTGCGAGGCAGCCGCCGCCCCGCGGCCGAGGTGGCTGTCGGTCAGCAACTCCGCGTGCCCGCGGGCCGAACCGGAGAGCAGCGTATGCCGCACGCTCTGCCAGGCCCCGCTCGCCCGCAGCAGCGGAAGGGCCTGGTCGGTTGCCCGGAGCCGGGCGCCCACGGCTCCCCGCCGCTCCGCCTCGTAACTGTTCAGCAGGAGTTTGGAGGCACCGTCGTGCCAGGCCAGTGCCAGCTTCCAGGAGAGGTTCTCCGCGTCGCGCAGCCCCTCCTCGACGCTCTGTGCGCCCAGCGCGCCCATCACATGGGCGGCGTCACCGGCCAGGAAGGCCCGTCCGGCCCGCCAGCGCCGGGCCAGCCGCTGGTGCACCGGGTAGTCCGCCGAGCCGGTCAGCTCATAGGGCACCACATGGCCGCACCACGCGGTCAGCGCGGCCCGTACCCGCTCCACCAGGGCATCAGGGGTCAACTGCCGGCTCTCGACCGGCAGCAGCCAGTCCAGCCGCCACTGCCCGTCGGGCAGCGGCCGGGCGGTGATCTCCTGCCCGGCCGGCGCGCCCGGCGGGTCGCGGTGCAGCAGCGCCACGCCCGGCTCCGGAAGCTCGGCGCGCAGGACAGCGACCGCGTGCCGGTCGACCGCGGTGCGACCGGGGAAGCGCACCCCCAGCAGTTTGCGCACCGTGGACCGTGCGCCGTCGCAGCCCACCAGGAAACTGCCCCGCCACCAGGTCTCGTGGGAGCCCCTGGTGTGCACGGTGACGCCACGCGCGTCCTGCTCGACCGCGTCCACCCGGCAGCCCGCCACGATCCGCACCGACCCGCAGTTCAGCAGCGCGTCCCGCAGACCTCGTTCCAGCCGGTGCTGGGCGATGTGCAGCGGCGCGTCGGCCGGGTCGGGGCCGAAGTCGACCCGCAGCACCTCGGTCCTGCGCCGTACGGTGCGCCAGGCCGTCCAGGTCGACGACTCCTGACGAAGCGTCGGGAAGCCGAGCCGTTCGACCAGCGACGCCGTCGCCGGGCCGAGGACGGCAGTACGTGCCCGCCGCAGCCCGTCGGCGTCGCCCAGTACCTCCGCTTCGTCGAGCAGAATGACAGGGACGTCGCGGCGGGCCAACGCGAGGGCGAGGGTCAGGCCGACAGGACCCGCCCCCGCGACGATCACCGGGTCCATGGAGCAGCCCCCGGAAGAAGTGCGGTCACAAAGCGTATGCAACTCACTGCGACTGTCCACGTCAAGCGACGGTCGTGGCTCGGCGCGGTGCGGTGGCGGCACACCCGGCGCACTTCAGGCACGGCGCGGGTCGCCCGCGGTGCGTACCGGCTCGGTAACGGTCGGCCGCGTGAGCCGGTACCCCCTTGACGCACCCCGGCCGGATCGGCGTGGATTCGGTCGAGAAGGGTTGAGAAGGACCACAACCCGGTTTCCGGAAACCCCCGGGAAACAGACGAGCGGAGGTGACGCATGCGACTGCTGCTCGTGGAGGACGACGACCGGGTCGCCGCGGCCCTCTCCGCCGTGCTCGGCAGGCACGGCTTCGACGTCCGGCACGCCCGCAGCGGCGAGGAGGCCATCCAGGCCCTGCTGCCCGACGAGGGCCCGGCCTTCGACTGCGTGCTGCTGGACCTGGGGCTGCCCGATCAGGACGGTTTCGAGGTGTGCAGCCGGATCCGGCGCCGTACCGCGACCCCGGTGATCATGGTCACCGCCCGGGCCGACGTACGCTCCCGTATCCACGGCCTCAACCTCGGCGCGGACGACTACGTCGTGAAGCCGTACGACACCGGTGAGCTCCTCGCCCGGATCCACGCCGTCAGCAGGCGCCCTCCGCTGCGCAGGCCCGCGCCGGCCGGCGGCCCCGCGGCGGAGGCCGCCGTACCGGTCACCGAAGCCGCCGTCCCGGGGCCGGCCGGGGACGCGCTGCTGCTCGGCCCGGTCGCGCTCGAACTGCCCACCCGCCGGGTCACCGTGGACGGCGTCCCGATCGCGCTCACCCGCAAGGAGTTCGATCTGCTGGCGCTCCTGGCCCAGCGGCCCGGGGTGGTCTTCCGCCGGGAGCAGATCATCAGCGAGGTGTGGCGTACCGCTTGGGAGGGCACCGGTCGCACTCTGGAGGTCCATGTGGCATCGCTGCGCGCCAAACTGCGCACCCCGGCCATGATCGAGACGGTGCGCGGGGTCGGTTACCGGCTCGTCGTCCCGGCCGGCTGACGGGCCGGCCAGGGCCAGCCGGGACGCCGGGACACGCCAGGACACGAGGACGAAGAGGACCGCCGCCTTGCGCTCGCGACTGCTCCCGCTGCTCATCGTGCTGATGGCCGGCGTCCTGCTGGCCCTGGGCTTCCCGCTGGCCGCCAGCCAGGCCGCGGCCCAGCAGCAGCGCGTGGTCGTGGACCGGATCGACGACACCACGCGTTTCGCAGCGCTCGCCCAGTTCGTCACCGCCCGCGACGAGGCGACCGGCGCGGTCGACCCCGCCGACGACGAGAGGCTGCACACCCTGAAGACCGAACTCGCCCGCTACCAGCAGCTCTACGGGATCAAGGCCGGTGTCTTCTACCGCACCGGCGCCGCCATGGCCGCGGCTCCCGCGACGTGGGAGATACCGCCCAGGAGCGAGCTGTACGACTCGTTCTACTCGGCGTTGCTCGGCCGCCGCGCGCACAACCCGCGGCAGGTCTGGCCCTGGCAGTCCCGTACCCTCGCGATCTCCTCGCCGATCGTGCGGGACGGTGATGTGGTGGCGGTGGTCGTCACCGACTCACCGACCGGGGCCCTGCGCTCGCGCATCCTGCACGGGTGGCTGCTGCTGGCGGCCGGTGAACTCGCCGCGATGGCGATCGCGGTGCTGCTCGCGGTACGCCTGACCGGCTGGGTGATGCTTCCGGTCGCGACCTTGGACCGGGTGACGCACGACATCGCCACCGGCCGGATGAAATCCCGGGTGGAGGCGGCCGGCGGCCCGCCCGAGCTGCGCCGCCTGGTCCGCTCCTTCAACGAGATGGCCGACAACGTCGAGGCCGTGCTCGACCAGCAGCGGGCCTTCGTCGCCGACGCCTCGCACCAGTTGCGCAACCCGCTCTCCGCCCTGCTGCTGCGGATCGAACTCCTCGGCCTGGAACTGCCCGACGGGCACACCGAGGCGGAATCGGTGAAGGAGGAAGGCCACCGGCTGGCCCAGGTGCTCGACGACCTGCTCGGCCTGGCGGTCGCGGAGAACTCGGGCAGCCACCTGGCGGCCACCGACATCACCGAACTGGTCCGGGTCCGCACCCTGGCCTGGCAGGCGGTGGCCGACCGGGCCGGGACCGCGGTGGACTTCGCCGAACCTTCCAGGGGCGGGGCGGTGACCGGCTGGGCGGACGCGGTGGCGCTGTCCAGCGCGCTGGACGCGGTGCTCGACAACGCGATCAAGTTCACACCGGCCGGCGAGACGGTGAGCGTACGGGTGGCGGCGGACGGCGACAGCGTCGCCATCACGGTGGCGGACAGCGGCCCCGGCCTCAACGACGACGAACTGGCCCGGATCGGGGACCGCTTCTGGCGCAGCGCCCGCCACCAGAATGTGCACGGCTCCGGGCTCGGCCTGTCCATCGCGCACGCGCTCCTCAGCCAGGGCGGCGGAGCCGTCGCCTACGGGCGGCGCGAACCGCACGGCCTGGAGGTCACCTTGACGGTGCCGCGCGCATCGGCGCCGGCCCGGGACGGCCGCACCTTCAGCCGGCCCGACAGCCCTAAGGTTTGACCGACCGGTAATAGCGCGTGGCCCCGACGTGGAGCCGCAGCGGATCGGTGAAGACCGCCGTGCGCAGGTCCACCAGCTGGGCCGCGTGCACCTTGCTGCCGATCGCGTCACGGCTGTCGATCACCGCCCGGGTCAGCCGCTCCACCAGCCCGGTGTTCGCGCGGTCGGTGGTGACCAGCAGATTGGCGACGGCGATGGTGGCGACCGCGTGCCCCTTCTGGGCCAGGGGGTACGCGTCGGCCGGCATCACCGCCTGCCGGTAGTACTGCATCTTCGGCCCCATCGTGTGCAGCTTGGTCACCAGGTCGCCCAGCTGCACCAGCTTGATCTTCGCGGCCTTGGAGGCGCTGAGCCTGGTCACCGCGGCGGTCGGCAGGCCGCCGGACCAGAAGAAGGCGTCGAGCTTCCCTTGGAGCAGCATCGCCGGCGCCTGGTCGATGCCTACCGGTGACGCCTTGATGTCCTTGTCGATGTCCAGCCCGGCCGCGGTCAGCAGCCGTTCGGTGATCAGGTGGACCCCGGAGTCCGGCTGGCCGACGCCGACCCGCAGGCCGCGCAGGTCGCGGGCGGACTTCACCGGGGAGTCAGCCGGCACGATGAGCTGCATGTAGTCGTCGTAGAGCCGGGCACAGGCCCGCAGGCCGGACCGGCCGGGGCCGTCGTAGTCGGCGACGGCGTCCGCCGCCGCGATGGTGAAGTCGGCGTGTCCGGAGACAAGGCGCTTGATGTTGTCCACTGACCCGTCGCTGTGCATCAAGTTGACCTGGACGCCGGGAAGGGCGGTCCGCAGATCGGTCTTGAGCATCGCGCCATAGGTGTCGTAGACGCCGTCCGCGACACCGGTGGCGAGGGTGATCGGCGCCTTGGGGTACGAAGGACCGTCCGACGGCAGCAGCCACCACAGCAGCAGCGCCAGCACGGAGGCGGTCGCGAGCACCGCCTGCACGGCGCGCCGCTGTCCGGCCGACCCGCCGCCGAGCCCGGCCCGCAGGCGTCCGCCGAGGTGGGAGAGGTCCATGCACGGCGATCCTGCCAGGCAGGGCCGGTCGGCGGAAGGTGTCGCGGCAGCCGCGTGAGCCGGACCGCGCCTGGAGGAGGGCAGGTCCGTTCGGGGTACACCGGCGAAGCGCCTACCCTGGTGCCATGACCGCGCAGGACACCCTTCCCCGCAGCTACGAGATCCGCACGTATGGATGCCAGATGAACGTCCACGACTCCGAGCGGCTCTCCGGCCTGTTGGAGCAGGCGGGTTACGTCCGCGCGCCGGAGGGCGCCGACGGGGCTGACGTCGTGGTCTTCAACACCTGCGCGGTACGGGAGAACGCCGACAACCGGCTCTACGGCAACCTCGGCCAGCTGGTGCCGAAGAAGGCGGCCCACCCCGGCATGCAGATCGCGGTCGGCGGCTGCCTGGCGCAGAAAGACCGCGACACCATCGTCAAGCGCGCCCCCTGGGTGGACGTGGTCTTCGGCACCCACAACATCGGGCAGCTGCCGGTGCTGCTGGAGCGGGCCAGGATCGCCGACGAGGCACAGGTCGAGATCGTCGAGTCCCTGGAGACCTTCCCCTCGACGCTGCCCTCGCGCCGCGAGTCCGCGTACGCGGCCTGGGTCGCGATCTCGGTCGGCTGCAACAACACCTGCACCTTCTGCATCGTGCCCGCCCTGCGCGGCAAGGAGAAGGACCGCCGCCCGGGCGACGTGCTCGCCGAGGTGGAGGCCCTGGTCGCCGAGGGCGTCATCGAGGTCACCCTGCTCGGCCAGAACGTCAACGCCTACGGCTCCGACATCGGCGACCGTGAGGCGTTCAGCAAGCTGCTGCGGGCCACCGGCGGTGTCGAGGGCCTGGAGCGGGTCCGCTTCACCTCGCCGCACCCGCGCGACTTCACCGACGACGTGATCGCCGCGATGGCGCAGACCCCGAACGTGATGCACCAGCTGCACATGCCGCTGCAGTCCGGTTCCGACCGGGTGCTCAAGGCCATGCGGCGCTCGTACCGGCAGGACCGCTACCTCGGCATCATCGAGAACGTGCGGGCCGCGATGCCGGACGCCGCCATCACCACGGACATCATCGTGGGCTTCCCCGGCGAGACCGAGGAGGACTTCGAGCAGACACTGCACGTGGTGCGCGAGGCACGCTTCGCGCAGGCGTTCACTTTCCAGTACAGCAAGCGTCCGGGGACGCCCGCCGCGGAGATGGACGGGCAGATCCCCAAGGCGGTGGTCCAGGAGCGCTACGAGCGGCTGGTCGCGCTCCAGGAGAAGATCTCCTGGGCGGAGAACAAGAAGCACGTCGGCCGCACGCTGGAGGTGCTGGTCGCCGAGGGCGAGGGGCGCAAGGACGACGCCACCCGGCGGCTTTCCGGGCGCGCCCCCGACAACCGCCTCGTGCACTTCGAGCGGCCCGCCGAGACGGTCAGGCCCGGCGACATGGTGACCGTCGAGGTGACCTATGCGGCTCCGCACCACCTGCTCGCCGAGAACCCGCCGCTCGGAGTGCGCCGCACCCGCGCCGGTGACGCCTGGGAGCGCCGCAACGCCGCCCCCGCGCCGCAGCCGGCCGGCGTCATGCTCGGCCTGCCGACCATCGGCGCCCCGGCGCTGGCCGCTTCGGCCGCGGTGGCGGACGGCTGTGCCTGCTAGGAAGGCGCGCCCCGCGTCCCAGGGCACGGTGGGCCAGGTGCGCCGCCGCCCCGCTCCTCGGGCGGCCCGGGCCGCTCGCGCTGTCACAGGGCGCCGGTAGGGTTCCGATCATGCTCGTCGCCGCTGCTGTGTGTCCCTGTCCGCCCCTGCTGGTCCCCGAGGTCGCCGCGGGGGCCGCTGCCGAGCTGGACGCCCTGCGGGCGGCCTGCGCGGACGCGGTGGGGGTGCTGGCCGCCTCCCGGCCGGAGCGGCTGGTGGTGATCGGCCCGGCGGAGCGGCCCGGCAGAGGCGTCTTCGCACAGGGTTCGGCCGGCTCCTTCCGCGCCTTCGGAGTGCCGTTGGACGTCACGCTGGGAGAGCCCCCCGAGACACCGCCGGAGCGGCTGTCCGTGGTGGCCTCCGCGGCAGCGGGACCTGACGACGTCTGGCCGGACGAGGACGGGACGCTGCCCGAGGACGCGGCCCTTGCCGAGGACGTACGGCCGCTGCCGCCGTCGCTGGCCGTCGCGGCGTGGCTGCTGCGGGCCTGGAGCACGGCGCCGGTGGAAGGACTCGGCGTGGGAGAGCAACTGGAGCCCGACCGGTGCCTCTCGACCGGGCGTGCGGTGGCGGGTTCAGCCGGCCGGGTGGCGCTGCTGGTGATGGGCGACGGCAGCGCACGCCGCTCCCTCAAGGCGCCGGGGTATCTCGACGAGCGGGCCGAGCCCTTTGACGCGAGTGTGGCCGTAGCCCTGGGGGATGCCGATCTCGGCGCGCTGGCCGCCCTCGACCCTGAGCTGGCCCAGGCGCTCATGGCGGCCGGGCGCGCCCCCTGGCAGGTGCTCGCCGGTGCCGCCGAGGGGGCGGGGCTCAGCGGTGAGCTGCTGCACGACGCGGCGCCTTATGGCGTCGGGTACTTCGTCGCGACCTGGACCTGAGCCGCGCCGCGTTGCTCCGGGCACGGCCCCGGCTTCCTCAGTGCGCGAGGCCGAGCCGTGCGGACCCGGCCCTGCGGCCATGGGCAAAGGACAAGCCGCGGATGGTGGAAATCCGCGGCTGTCCGGTCGGCGATGAACGAGGCGGCCGTCGTCAGGCCGTGCCGCCGTCCTTGTTCTCGCGGTCGTGCAGGGAGTTCCGCGCCTTCTCCGTACCGGAGTCGATCTGGTCGCCGTGCTTCCCGCCCGTCTTGGAGTCGAGTGTCCTGGCGCCCTTGTCCATGCCGCGTTCGATCTGGTCGCCGTGCTGGCGGGCGAGATCGTCGGCCTTGCCCTTCGACATGCCCAGCTTGTCTCTGAGCGTGTTCATGAAGCTCATCGGGAACCTTCCCTCGAAGACGACTGCCAAGGGACGGGCGGGATGCGTCATCGCACCCGATGGTCCAGCGACTGCCGAAACCACCACAAAACGCCCTTTCCCTTCCCGACCATACCCGCGCCGTCCGTTTTCCGCCCTGTCGGCTGGGTGAGCCCATTCGATCGAGGTCAGGGCCCGATCTTTGCGAGACTGACACCGTGAAGAACCGTGTGATCGCCGTCGTCGGGCCCACCGCTGCCGGGAAGTCCGACCTGGGCGTCGCCCTGGCCCGGACACTGGGCGGCGAGGTGATCAACGCCGACTCCATGCAGCTCTACCGCGGCATGGACATCGGCACCGCCAAACTCACCCCGCAGGAGCGCCAAGGGGTCCCGCACCACCTGCTGGACATCTGGGACGTCACCCAGGCGGCCAATGTCGCCGACTACCAACGGCTGGCCCGCGCCGAGATCGGCCGGCTGCACGCGGCCGGCCGGGTCCCGGTCCTCGTCGGCGGCTCCGGCCTCTATGTGCGCGCCGCCCTCGACGTCATGGAGTTCCCGGGCACCGACCCGGCCGTACGGGCCCGGCTGGAGGCCGAACTCGACATGCGCGGGCCCGGCGCCCTGCACGCCCGGCTGGCCGCAGTGGACCCGGAGGCGGGGCGCGTCATCCTGCCCAGCAACGGCCGCCGGATCGTCCGCGCCCTGGAGGTCGTGGAGATCACCGGCCGCCCCTTCACCGCCCATCTGCCGAGCCATGAATCCGTGTACGACACCGTGCAGATCGGCGTCGACGTCCCGCGGCCCGAACTCGACCAGCGCATCGCGCTGCGCGTCGACCGGATGTGGGAAGCGGGGCTGGTCGCCGAAGTCAGCGCCCTGGAGAAGCGGGGCCTGCGCGAAGGACTGACGGCCTCCCGGGCGCTGGGATACCAGCAGATCCTCGCCGCGCTGGCCGGCGACTGCACCGAGCAGGAAGCGCGCGCCGAGACCGTACGCGCCACCAAGCGTTTCGCGCGCCGCCAGGATTCGTGGTTCCGGCGCGATCCGCGGGTGCACTGGCTGACCGCCCGCGGAACGGAACTCGCCGACGAGGCGCTGATGTTGCTCCAAGAAGCGGTCACAGCCTGATCACGTGATGGCATCGGGACGCTCCGGAGTCCAGGAGCGGACTCCCGCGCGTGCCATCATCGAGCTTCGAGATGGCTACGGTGTCGGAGACTCTGGAGGGCGCGTGGCGATGGCAGCCGGCCCACGCGACACCCCACCGGGGCGCGATTCAGCGGCGGACGCGGGTACGTCCCACGTGTCCCGTGATGATCGTGGGATTCCTGGGTCCCGGACGAACCGCGACTCCCTGGACTCCCTGGAGTCCGCCGAACCCCTCGACCGGCTCGAACCCCTCGACGCAGGGGGGCCCTTGAGCTCTCTCGGGTCACTGCACCCCCTCGATCCCCGTGATCCCCTCGACCCTCTTGACACGCTCGAACCTCTCGATCCGCTCGGGGGCGACGTTCTTCCGCCCATCGAGGAAAGCCAGTCCTTCGGCGAACTGCGGCCGCAGCGGCGGCTGCGGATCTGGCAGTTGGCCCCGATCATCGCGCTGGCGGTCGGCGGTTCGCTGATGTTCGCCTTCCCGCTCGCCTTCGAGTCCGGGGACGCCGGAGCCGTGGTGGCGATGCTCGGTCTGCTGCTGTGCTGCTGCGCGGCGGGCTGGGGACTGATGGCGGCCCGGCGGATCGGCCAGACCTGGCCCGGGCTGCCCGCCCGCGGCTCCGGCGCCCGGCCGGACTGGCGTTACGTCGCCGGATACGCGGTGGCCATCGCGCTGCTCGCGGTCCTCGCGGTATGGCGGATCGCCCGGCTGCGCTGAGCCTGCCGAGCCGCGCCGGAGTTTTCCACAGGGGCCCGCCGCCGTCCGGCAGCCGCCTCCCCCTCCGCGTACGATCGGTTCTGTGACTGACGCACGGCCCGCCACCGTCCCTTCCGGTTCCGTTCCCTTCCTGAAGGGACACGGCACCGAGAACGACTTTGTGATCGTCCCGGACCCGGACGGACGGCTCGACCTGTCCGCGGCCGACGTGGCCAGGCTCTGCGACCGCCGGGCCGGCATCGGCGGCGACGGGCTGCTGCGGGTCGTCCGCTCGGCCGCGCACCCCGAGGCCGCTCCCATGGCCGCCGAGGCCGAGTGGTTCATGGACTACCGCAACGGGGACGGCAGCATCGCCGAGATGTGCGGCAACGGCGTCCGCGTCTTCGCCCGCCACCTCCAGCGCGCCGGTCTCACCGAGGCCGGCGACCTCGCCGTTGCCACCCGGGACGGAGTGCGGCGCGTGCACATCGCCAAGGACACCGACGACGGCACCCCGGGCGACATCACGGTACGGATGGGCCGTGCCGTCCTCCCCGGCGGCGAGGTGTCGGTCGCCGTCGGCGCTCGCGCCTGGCCCGCGCTGCACGTCAGCATGGGCAACCCGCACGCGGTCGCCTTCGTGGCCGACCTGGCCGAGGCAGGGGACCTGCTGAAGGCGCCCGACGTCACGCCCGCGGCGGCGTATCCCGCGGGCACCAACGTGGAGTTCGTCGTGGACCGGGGGGCCCGGCACGTGGCGCTGCGTGTGCACGAACGCGGCTCCGGCGAGACCCGCTCCTGCGGTACGGGCGCCTGCGCGGTGATGGTGGCCGCGGCCCGGCGGGACGGTCTCGATCCGGCGGTCACCGGCCGCCCTGTCACCTACACGGTGGACGTGCCCGGCGGACGGCTCGTGATCAGCGAGGGCACCGACGGCGAGATCGAGATGACCGGGCCCGCGGTGATCGTCGCCGAGGGATTCATAGACCCCGGTCTGTGGGCCCGCTGACACCCGGAAACCGGCTTGCGAGCTGTCTCCCGGACCTCGGTAAGCGCTCACTGTCCATCTTGTGGGCAGGGCACAACAGGAGGTATCCGGGCGAGAACCCCGTACACGTTCGCTCGAACGGGTGACGGGAATCACTCTCGGCGAGAGCGTGACAGCCGCACGTGGTGGGCTCGATAGCATCAATCACCGGCGCGGCCCCTGGGTCGTGAGGGGCTTCCGCGGCCGGTTCACGCTGCCGGAGGACCGATGAGCGCAGACAACGCGGTGAACGCGGGACGGCCCGCGCTCGACGCGGGACGGACCGCGGCGGACCGCAGGCGCGGTCTGCGCCGTATCGACCTGCGGCTGCTGGGCCGGGCCGCACTCCTTGGCGGCTCCGGCGGCCGGGACGGGCTGCCCGACGCGATCGAGCACCTGATCAAGGTCCACCGCACCAGCTGGCCCGATGCGGGTCCCGAGGCCATCGATCAGCTGCGGCGGGCCTACGTCCTGGCCGAGTCCTCGCACCGCGGACAGATGCGCAAGAGCGGCGAGCCGTACATCACCCATCCGCTGGCGGTCACGTTGATCCTCGCCGAACTCGGCGCCGAGACCACCACCCTGACGGCCTCACTGCTGCACGACACCGTCGAGGACACCGAGGTGACGCTCGATCAGGTCGAGCAGGAGTTCGGCAAGGCGGTCGCCTACCTGGTGGACGGCGTCACCAAGCTGGAGAAGGTCGACTACGGCGCCGCCGCCGAGCCCGAGACCTTCCGCAAGATGCTGGTCGCCACCGGCAGCGACGTCCGCGTGATGTCCATCAAGCTCGCCGACCGGCTGCACAACATGCGCACCCTCGGGGTGATGCGGCCCGAGAAGCAGGCCCGGATCGCCAAGGTCACCCGGGACGTGCTCATCCCGCTCGCCGAGCGGCTTGGCGTACAGGCGCTCAAATCCGAGCTGGAGGATCTGGTCTTCGCGATCCTCCACCCCGAGGAGCACGCCACGACCAGGGCCATGATCGAGGCCCATGCCGCAGGCCCCGACCCGCTGGCCGCGGTCGCCGAGGGGCTCCGCGGGGTGCTGCGGGAGGCTGGGATCGCCGCCGAGGTGGCCATCCGGCCCCGGCACGCGGTCTCCGTCCACCGGCTGCTGCTCAAGCGTGGCGGCACGCGGCTCGGAGGCTGCGACTTCGGGCGGCTGCTGGTGCTGGTCGCCGAGGACGCCGACTGTTACGCGGTCCTCGGCGAGCTGCACACCTGCTTCACCCCGGTGATCGCGGAATTCAAGGACTTCATCGCGGCCCCGAAATTCAACCTGTACCAGTCGCTGCACACCGCGATCGCGGACGAGCACGGCCGGATCGCCGAGGTGCTGGTCCGTACCCACCGGATGCACCGGGCCGCCGAGGCCGGGGTCATCGCCCTCGGCGACCCGAACGCGAGCGCCGAAACCGTCGCCACCGAAGGGGAGACCGGCGGGGTACGGGTCGATCCCACGCAGCCCGGCTGGCTCGCCCGCCTGCTGGAATGGCAGCGCGGCGCGCCGGACGCCGACACCTTCTGGACCGCGCTGCGTGACGACCTCGCCCAGGACCGCGAGATCACCGTCTTCACCAGCCAGGGCGCCGGCGCCTCCGGCACCGTCCGGCTGCCCGCGGGCGCCAGCTGCGTGGACGCCGCCTACGCGGTGCACGGCAGCTCCGGGCACGCCTGCGTCGGAGCCAGGGTCAACGGCCGGCTCGCGCCGCTGGGCACCCGGCTGCGGGACGGCGACACCCTGCAGCTGCTGATGGACGACTCCGCCACCTCGGGCCCCGACCGGAGCTGGCTGGAGCACGCCGCCACCCCCGCCGCCCGCATCGCGATCACCCGCTGGCTCACGCAGCACCCGGCTGTGGCCGGCGAGACCGCACAGGACCGCGCCCGGGCGGTACGCCCCTCGCGGACCCCCGACGCCGCACCCGCCGTCGACCCGGTCGCGGTCACCGACCTGCCGGACGCGGCGGTACGCCTGGCCCGCTGCTGTACGCCGGTGCCGCCGGACCAGGTGACGGGATTCGTCATCCGCGGCGGCACCGTGGCCGTCCACCGCGCCGAGTGTCCGGCCACCGCCCGGATGGCCGCCTCCGGCCGCGAACCCGTACCGGTGCGCTGGCGCGACGACAGCCCGGCCGCCGGATACCGGGCCACCGTGCTGGCCGAGGCGCTCAGCCGGCCGAGGCTGCTGGCCGACCTCACCGAGGTCATCGCAGGCCAGGGCATCGGTATCGTCTCCGCGGCCGTGGAGCCCCCGCAGGAGCACCGGGTACGGCACACGTACACCGTGCGGCTGCCGGATCCGCAGGCGCTGACCGCCCTGATGCGGGCGATGCGGTCGGTCCCCGGGGTCTACGACGTGTACCGGGCCCGGCCCGCCGCCGGCGGGGCATGAGGCGACGGAGGAATGCCGGCGGTCGCTCATCCGTTGATATGACCGTCGGTGTTTTCTGTCGAACGACAATTGGCGAGGCGCTGTGGAAAACCCACGTGACCGCGTCTGTCCGGCGTGCGACCATCGACATTGACGGCGGACGACCCGCCGGACCGTTGACCGTACGACCAAAGGATCCAATGACCTCCACCTCTTCTTCCTCTTCGGACAACCGCCAGCGCCTCCCCGAGAGCCTTCGGGCCGACGCCCTGATGGAAGAGGACGTGGCCTGGAGTCATGAGATCGACGGGGAACGGGACGGCGACCAGCTCGACCGTTTCGACCGCGCCTCTCTGCGCCGGGTCGCGGGCCTGTCCACCGAGCTCGAGGACATCACCGAGGTCGAGTACCGGCAGCTCCGTCTGGAGCGTGTGGTGCTCGTCGGTGTCTGGACCAGCGGCACGGTGGACGACGCCGAGAACTCGCTGGCCGAGCTCGCCGCCCTGGCCGAGACCGCGGGTGCCCTCGTCCTCGACGGCGTGATCCAGCGCCGCGACAAGCCGGACCCGGCCACGTACATCGGCTCGGGCAAGGCACGCGAGCTGCGGGACATCGTGCTGGAGAGCGGCGCCGACACCGTGGTCTGCGACGGTGAGCTGAGCCCCGGCCAGCTGATCCACCTCGAAGACGTCGTCAAGGTCAAGGTGGTCGACCGCACCGCGCTGATCCTGGACATCTTCGCCCAGCACGCCAAGTCCCGTGAGGGCAAGGCCCAGGTCTCGCTGGCCCAGATGCAGTACATGCTGCCGAGGCTGCGCGGCTGGGGTCAGTCGCTCTCCCGGCAGATGGGTGGCGGTGGCGCCGGCTCCTCGGGCGGCGGTATGGCGACCCGTGGTCCCGGTGAGACGAAGATCGAGACCGACCGCCGGCGGATCCGCGAGAAGATGGCCAAGATGCGCCGGGAGATCGCGGAGATGAAGACCAGCCGCGACCTCAAGCGGCAGGAGCGCAAGCGCCACAAGGTGCCGTCGGTGGCCATCACCGGCTACACCAACGCCGGCAAGTCCTCCCTGCTCAACCGCCTCACCGGCGCCGGTGTCCTGGTGGAGAACGCGCTGTTCGCCACCCTGGACCCGACCGTGCGCCGGGCCGAGACACCGGGCGGGCGGCTCTACACGCTGGTCGACACCGTCGGTTTCGTCCGGCACCTTCCGCACCACCTGGTCGAGGCGTTCCGCTCCACCATGGAGGAGGTCGGTGAAGCCGACCTGATCCTGCACGTGGTGGACGGCTCGCACCCGGTGCCGGAGGAGCAGCTGGCCGCGGTCCGCGAGGTGTTCCGCGATGTTGGCGCGCTCAACGTGCCGGAGATCGTCATCATCAACAAGGCCGACGCCGCCGACCCGCTGGTGCTGCAGCGCCTGCTGCGCAACGAGAAGCACGCCATCGCGGTCTCCGCCCGCACCGGCAAGGGCATCGACGAGCTGCTCGACCTCATCGACGAGGAACTGCCCCGACCCGACGTCGAGGTGGAGGCCCTGGTGCCGTACACCCACGGCGCGCTGGTCTCCCGCGTGCACGGCGGCGGTGAGGTCCTCTCCGAGGAGCACACCGGCGACGGCACCCTGCTCAAGGTGCGCGTGCACGAGGAACTGGCCGCGGAGCTTGCGCCGTTCACGCTGGTGGCCCGGGCCTGAGCCGGAAAGCTCGGGCCTGAGCCGGAAAGCTCGGGCCTGAGCAGGAAACCCCGGCCTTGAGCCCGCAACCCCGAGCCTTGCGCGGGTGACGCCCGGGGAACCTGGCGTCTTAAGGCAAGGGGTAAGGGCCCGCCTCCAGGAGGCGGGCCCTTACCCATGCCCGGGTGTGCCGCGCACGGGCGCCGATCCCCGGTTCGCAGCGGTGAGTTCAGCTGAACTTCTGGCTCACCCCGTCGAACACCTTCTTCGCCTCGGCGCCCAACCGCGGTCCCGCCAGCCAGGTATTGGTCACCGGACCGATCGACGTGTTACTGACCAGCGCCGTCTTGCCGTCCGGCCGGGTGGCGAACCAGCCGCCGCCGGAGGAACCGCCGGTCATCGTGCAGCCGATCCGGTACTCGGTCGGCGCGCTCGGGTCCACCGACAACCGTCCCGGCCTCCCCTGGCAGGCGTACATCCGCTGCCCGTCGTAGGGCGCCGCCGCCGGATACCCCCACGCACCCAGGGTGCCGATCCTCGTCACCGAGGGCGCGTCGAACCACACCGGCAAGGCCGCACCGACCGTCTCCTGCAGCGACTTGCCGCCCGCACCCTCCTCCGGCGTCACATGGAGCACCGCGAAGTCGTACGGCGAGCCGCTGCCGCCCTTCTCCGAGCCGGAGGCGATCCACTGGTCGGAGGTGCTCGCGCCGTCCGCCCACCACACCCCGAAGGGCGCCAGCACGTCCCGCGAGGCGCCCTTGAGCGCCCGGGCGTCCAGACCGCCGTCGTCGTAGGACGGCACAAAGGCGACGTTGCGGTACCAGCCGCCGCTCTTGCCCGCGTGCACGCAGTGGCCGGCCGTCCAGACCAGGTTCGACTTGCCCGGATGCGCCGGTTCCTGCACCACCGTCGCCGAGCAGACCATCGACCCCTTGGGACCGTCGAAGAACAGCTTGCCGAGGCCCGGGGCGTTGTCGTGGTAGGGCGTCGTGACCGGGCGGGCCCGCACCGGCGCCGGGGCCGGATCCGTCCGGCCCTGGTCGGCGGCGATGTCCCCGGCGACCGGATGGTCGTTCTGGTCGGCGCCCTTCATCCGGTCGTCGCTCCATAGACCGTCGATCACCGGATTGACGAAGTCCGCCGCCTTGCGCAGCCAGGTGGATCTGTCCCAGTTCTTCCAGCCGCCGTCCTTGTACGCCTGCTCCCACTTCTTCAGGTCGTCGAGGCTGGTCGGGAAGGACGTGGGCAGCGAGGGCAGACCGTGGTCGTCCCCGGCCGTCACCGGACCGCTCGGCTTCGGATCCGCCGAATTCCCCCCGTCCGACGAACCGCACGCGGTGGCCGTGCCCGCCAGCAGTACGGCGGCTGCCACGGCGGCCAGTACCGGCCTGGACATCCGTGACGATATCCGTGACGAAATCCGTGACGTGGACGAAGACATGACGGGTTCCCCCTGGATCTCGGTGCGCCGTACGGCCCCTGACGCTGAGGGGGACGAACGGCCACCGCCGTCCGGTTCCGCGGGGAAAGTCCCGGCTGCCGCCCGTGATCGATGTGTCGCCGCGTCGTTAGTACGGATGGGGGACGACAGGACAGGAAGACGAGCCGGAGGAGAGCAGACGTGGCGGCCTTGTCGAGCGCGCCGGAACAAGTGGCGGCACCCGCTGGCGACTTCACCGCGGAGGAGGGGATTCTCCGTAGGCAGGCACAGCGCGAGTCCGCCGCGCGCACGTACGCCCGGTCGCTTCCCGTGGTGCCGGTGCGGGCCCGCGGAATGACCGTGGAAGGCGCCGACGGCCGCCGCTACCTCGACTGCCTCACCGGGGCGGGCACCCTGGCGCTTGGCCACAACCACCCCGTGGTCCTGGAGGCGATCAGAGGCGTCCTCGACTCCGGTGCGCCGCTGCAGGTGCTCGACCTCGCCACACCGGTCAAGGACGCGTTCACCACGGCCCTGTTCGAGACGCTGCCGCCCGAACTCGCCGAGCACGGCCGCATCCAGTTCTGCGGCCCGGCCGGCACCGACGCGGTCGAGGCCGCCCTCAAGCTGACCAGGACCGCCACCGGCCGCAGCGGTCTGCTCGCCTTCTCCGGCGCCTACCACGGCATGACCGCGGGAGCGCTCGCCGCGACCGGCGATGTGGCGGTGCGGTCCGCGGCCGGCGGCATGGACCCGCGGATCACCCGGCTGCCGTATCCGTACGACTACCGCTGCCCGCTCGGTGTCGGCGGCGACCGGGGCGCGGAGCTGTGCGCGCGTATGGCCCGGCACCTCCTGGACGACCCGAAGGGCGGCGTCGAGCCGCCTGCCGCGATGCTGCTGGAAGCCGTCCAGGGCGAGGGCGGCGTGATCCCGGGGCCGGACGCCTGGCTGCGGAGCATGCGGGAGATCACCGCGGCCCGCGGCATCCCGCTCATCGTGGACGAGGTGCAGACCGGGGTCGGCCGCACCGGCACCTTCTGGGCTGTCGAGCGCAGCGGCATCGTGCCCGATGTGATGGTGCTCTCCAAGGCGATCGGCGGCAGCCTGCCGCTCGCCGTGATCGTCTACCGCGACGGCCTCGACACCTGGCAGCCGGGCGCGCACGCCGGCACCTTCCGCGGCAATCAGCTCGCCATGGCGGCCGGCACCGCCACCTTGCGCTTCGTCCGGCAGAACAGGCTGGCCGAGCGGGCCGAGACGGTCGGCAACCGCATCATGAGCCGGCTGCGCGGGCTCGCCGCCCACCACGCCTGCATCGGTGACGTACGCGGCCGCGGTCTGATGATCGGCGTCGAACTGGTGGACACCGACGCCGAGCCGGACGACTACGGAGCACTGCCCAGCGCGCCCCGCCTGGCCGCCCGGGTCCAGCAGGAGGCGCTGTGCCGCGGCCTGATCATGGAACTCGGCGGCAGGCACTCCAGCGTGGTGCGGCTGCTGCCGCCGCTGACCATCACCGACGAGCAGGCCGAGTCGGTGCTGGAACGGCTGGCCGCCGCCATCGAGGCGGCCCGGTGCGGAGGACCCGAGTGACGGCGGTGGCCGGGGCGCTCGGTACGACCCCGGGGGCCGGCTGCGCTCGCCCGGGCCGGGCCGCACCCGGCACGGCCTCCGCTTCACCCGCACCCGCCCAGACGAGTGGAGCCCCGGTATGACCGCACCCCTGCCCCCGGTCACCGCAACCGAGCACGGCCGGCCGGTGCCGCAGCAGCGGGCCGGCGCGGCCCGTACCGCGGTCGGCGAGGCCCCGGCGTACTCCGAGCCCTATGGCGCGGCGGACGCCGCCGGGGTGGAGAACCTGCTGCGGTGCTGGGTCCGGGAGACCGGTCTGACCCAGCCGGGCGACGGGCTGCTGCGGATCCCGCTGCCCGGCAGCGGCACCGAGGTGCAGGTCGCCGTCCACCACTGGTCCGCGGCCGGGCACCACCGCTTCGGGAGGGCCCTGCTCGCCACCGCCGACCAGCGCCCGCTGACCGCCGTCCAGCTGGCGGCCCTGCTGGCCCGGGAGGGAGGCACCGACCCGGCCGAGAGCGCCGACCTGGTGGCACGCGTGGCGGACTCGGTACGGCGCACCGCCGTCTTCATCACCGAACGCCGTGCGCAGCCCGGGCCCGTCATGCCCGAACTGCCCTTCCTGGACACCGAGCAGTCGCTGATCCTGGGCCACCCGCTGCACCCCGCGCCCAAAGGACGCGAAGGACTCAGCGAAGGGGAGAGCGCCGGCTACTCGCCCGAGTCGCGCGGCAGTTTCCCGCTGCACTGGCTCGCCGTGGACGCCTCGCTGCTCGCCACCGACTCCGCCTGGACCGAGCGCGGCCGTACGGTCCCGGCCGCCGATCTGCTGGCCGCGCTGGCCGGACCCGGCCTCGGACTGCCCGCGGGCACCGCCCCGCTGCCGCTGCACCCGTGGCAGGCCCGCGACCTCCAGCACAGGCCCCAGGTGCGGGACCTCTTCGACGCCGGTCTGCTGCACGACCTCGGCCCGCTGGGCGAGCCCTGGCACCCCACCTCCTCGGTCCGCACCGTCTACCGTTCCGGCGCCCCGGCCATGCTCAAGCTGTCGCTGGGGCTGCGGATCACCAATTCGCGCCGGGAGAACCTCCGCAAGGAACTGCTGCGCGGAATCGAGGTGCACCGGCTGCTCCGCAGCGGCCTGGCGGCCCGCTGGCAGGCCGCCCACCCCGGCTTCGACATCGTCCGCGACCCGGCATGGCTGGGGGTGAACACCGCCGAGGGCGAGCCTGTCCCCGGACTCGACGTGATGCTCCGGCACAATCCCTTCGGCGCAGGCCACCAGGCGCACTGCCTGGCCGGGCTCACCTCGCCACGCCCCTGGCCCGGGGTGCCCGCCCCCGCACTGCGCTCCCTGCTGGCGGTGCTCGTGGCGAACCTCGCGGAGAGCACCGGCCGCCCCGGCCCGGCGGTGGCCACCGAGTGGTTCCTGCGCTATCTGGACGCGGTGATCCGGCCGGTGCTGTGGCTGGACGGGCAGGCCGGCATCGCCCTCGAAGCCCACCAGCAGAACACCCTGGTGCTGCTGGACGCCGACGGCTGGCCCTGCGGCGGCCGTTACCGCGACAACCAGGGCTACTACTTCCGCGAATCCCACCGCGCCGAACTCGAACGCCAACTGCCCGGCATCGGTGCGGCCAGCGACACCTTCGTCACCGACGCGGTCGCGGACGAGCGCTTCGCCTACTACCTCGGCATCAACAACGTGCTCGGCCTCATCGGCGCCTTCGGCTCCCAGGGCCTCGCCGGCGAGCACGTGCTGATCGCGGCCTTCCGCCGCTTCCTCACCGGCGCCGGACAGGGCAGCAGCCTGCCGCAGCGGCTGCTGCACAGCACCCAACTGCGCTGCAAGGCCAACCTCCTGACCCGGCTGCACGGCATGGACGAGCTCGTCGGCCCGGTCGACACCCAGTCCGTCTACGTCACCATCCCCAACCCGCTGGCCCGCTGACCACGTCCCAAGGGCCCCGGGAGAGGAAGGAGTTCCGTTGCCCACCGCCGACTCCGGCACCGAGGACACCCTCGACCTGAAACTTTCCCCGGAAGTGCTCGCCCTCTTCGCCGCCACACCGCTCACCCCGCCCTCCGAGCCGCGCACCCCTTACGCCTCCGGCCGGCCGTACCGCGCCGCCGCGCCCGACCTGCTCGACCACGTCGCCGACTGGCGAGCCGCACAGACCTCAGCCGGATCCTTCCGGCTCGTCCCGGCCCGGCTGGACCGCGACCTGGAGCTGATCACCGGCTGGATGAACGATCCGGCAGTGGCCGAGTTCTGGGAACTCTCCGGCGACCGGCAGGTCACCGAGGAGCATCTGCGCCGGCAGCTGACCGGCGACGGGCGCAGCGTCCCCTGCCTCGGCGCCCTGGACGGGACACCGATGAGCTACTGGGAGATCTACCGGGCCGATCTGGACCCATTGGCCCGGCAGTATCCCGCCCGGCCGCACGACACCGGCATCCACCTGCTGATCGGTGGCTCCGCCGACCGTGCCCGGGGGCTGGGCAGCGTCCTCCTGCGTGCCGTCGCCGCGATGGTCCTCGACAACCGGCCTGCCTGCACCCGGGTCGTCGCCGAACCCGACCTGCGCAACACCCCCTCGGTCTCGGCCTTCCTCAGCGCCGGCTTCCGTCTCTGCGCGGAACTCGACCTCCCCGACAAGCGGGCTGCCCTCGTGGTCCGCGAACGCGCCCTGCGCCACCTGCTCTGACCGGAGCCCACCGCCGAGCGCTCCCCGCCGCTCAGCGCTCCCCGCCGCCCGCGCTGCACCCCCTTTCCGTCATCCGCCTCCTTCCCGTCGTCCCACGCAGGAGCCCCTGTGACCGCCGCCCCGCCACCCGTCTCCGACTCCGCCGTCTGGCAGCACGCGTCCCGCCGCCTGCTCGCCAAGATGCTCGCCGAGTTCGCGTACGAGGAGGTGATCGTCCCCCAGCCCGACCCCGCGGGAGGACCCAGCGCCTACCGGCTCGACCTCGGCCCGGAGATCACCTACCGATTCCGGGCGAACCGGGGCTCCTACGGAAGCTGGTACGTGGACGCGGCCAGCATCGAACCCACCGGCGACCCGCTGCACTTCCTCATGCACGGCCACGACACCGTGCTCGGGGTGAACGGCGACACCCTCGGCCACCTCGTCCGCGAGCTGCTGGCGACCCTGCGCGCGGACGTCCGGCTGGACCGGGCCGCGTTACCGGCGGCGGATCTCGCCGACCTCGACTACGCGGAACTGGAAGGGCACCAGACCGGTCACCCCTGGCTCGTCGCCAACAAGGGACGTATCGGGTTCTCGGACACCGACGCGGCCCGCTGGGCGCCGGAAGCCCGTATGGCGCACAAACTCCCGTGGATCGCCGTCCACCGCGACCTCGCGCAATACCGTGGCACCGTCACGCTGGCCACCCCCGATCTCCTCTACGCGGACGAACTCGCCCCCGCCACCCTGGCCGGCTTCCGGCGCACCGTCGCCGACCGGGGCCGCGACCCCGGCGACTACCTGCTGCTGCCCGTCCACCCCTGGCAGTGGGAACAGACCGTCGCCCCGCTTTTCGCGGCGTCGATCGCCGACGGATCCATCCTGCACCTCACCACTGACAACGACCTCCGACTGCCGCAGCAGTCGGTCCGTACCTTCCTCAACACCAGCCACCCGCTCCGCCGCACCGTCAAACTGCCGCTGTCGATCCTCAACACCCTCGTCTACCGCGGGCTGCCCACCGAACGCACGCTGGCCGCCCCCGCGGTCACCACCTGGGTGCACGGCCTGCGCGACCACGACCGTTTCCTGCGCGACGAGGCCCGGGTGATCCTGCTCGGCGAGGTGGCTTCCGTCAGCGTCGCCCACCCCCAGTACGACAAGCTGCCGACCGTTCCGTATCAATACCGCGAACTGCTCGGCTGTATCTGGCGCGAACCGCTGGGCCCCCATCTCGACCCCGGGGAGCGCGCCCGCACTCTGGCCGGACTCCTGCACACCGACCCCACCGGCCGGGCATTCACCGCGGAACTCGTGGCCCGTTCCGGCCTGCCCCCACAGGTGTGGCTGCGGCACCTCTTCGCCACCCTGCTGCCGCCCCTGCTGCACTTCCTCTACCGGTACGGCACGGTGTTCTCCCCGCACGGCGAGAACGCCATCGTCGTCTTCGACGAGCACGACATTCCGGTGCGCCTCGCGGTGAAGGACTTCGTGGACGACATCAACGTCTGCGCGGAACCACTGCCGGAACACGCCACCATGCCCACAGACGTCCGCGCCGTACTCCTCACCGAGCCGCCGCAATTCCTCACCCAGTTCATCCATTCGGGGCTCTTCGTCGGCGTGCTCCGCTATCTGGCGCCGCTGTGCGATCGGCAACTCGGCGTTCCGGAAAGCGATTTCTGGGCGCTGGTGCGCGACGAGATCCTCCGCCACCAGGAACGGTTCCCCGAACTGAAGGAGCGCTTCGCGCTCTTCGACCTGCTCACTCCGCGGATCGAGCGGCTCTGCCTCAATCGCAACCGTCTCCATTTGGACGGTTACCGCGACCGGGCCCAGCGCCCCCACGCGGCCGTGCACGGCACCGTCCGCAATCCGCTGCACGGTCCCTGACCGTCGGCCTCGCTACGATGCGCGGGCGGCCGTGACGGGAGGGGCAGAGCTGCCATGGACCAGGACCAGGAGCAGGACCAGGGCTGGGACCAGGGCCGGGACCAGGCCCTCGGGACGTGCCCGCAGTGCGGCGCCCCCGATGTGCGGCCCGGCCAACTCGTCTGCCGGGGGTGCTTCGTGCCCTTCTCCCTGATGGCGCCCCCTCCCCTCGCGCCCGAAACGTCCCTGCAGAGCGACCCGCAGGCCGCCCCCACCCGGATCCTCGACCTGGGCCCCGGCGTCCTGCCCGACCCCCGGCCGAGCGACGCCTGCCCACCTGCGCGGACGCTGCGGCTGCACTTCCCGGACGGGGAGAGCGTTCCGGTGTCACCCGGGGTACGCGTCCGGCTCGGCCGCGACCCGCACCTGTGCCCCGCCGTGACCTTCCTGGCCGCCCGTCGCAACTTGTCCCGTGTCCACGCCACGGTTGCCGTCGACCCCGACGGCTCCGTCTGGATCACCGACGAGGGGTCCACCAACGGCACCTTTGTGAACGAGCGCCGGCTGCCTCCCGAGCACCGGACCGCTCTTCGCACCGGCGACACCATACGGCTCGCCGCCGACGTCACCGTACGTGTGCTGCTCTGACCGCCGCATAAGAGGCCAGACAGCGGGCCAGCGGATGCTCCGCGCCCAGTCCGGCGGCGGCAGCGCGGGCCAGTTCCGCCAGCCGGCGGGCGGCCACCGCGACGCCGCCGCGGCCCTCCAGGGCCCGGGCACGACCGAAGAGCGCGGCAAAGGAGGCTGCTTCACGCTCCGCACCTTGCCCCGCGAGCTGCTGGAGCACCTGCCAGTAGCGTGCGTCGGCCTCGGTGAAGCGGCCGGCGGAAAGCAGGCCCTCAGCCTCTTCGAGCAGCGTCCAGACGGCATGCAGCGTGTCCTGGTCCAGCGTCCTGGGAGCGCGTGGCACCCGGAGGCCGTCCAGCATGGTGCGCAGCCGATCCGCCGTCTCCCCGGCATTCCCGGGACGTTCCCGCGGGTCTTTGGCCAGCATCCGGTGCACCAGGTGCGCGAGATCCCCGGGCACCTCAGGACGCCGGACCTCGATCCGCTCCGGCGTCTGATGGACGTGCAAGGAGGCGTAGCCCTGATAGGTGTCCGCGGCGAAGGGAGGACCCTCGGCCAGCAGCGCGTAGAGGACGCATCCCAAGGAGTAGAGGTCGGACTGCCCGGTGATCTCCAGACCCTGGACCTGCTCGGGCGAGAGATACGGCGGGGAGCCCAGCACCGCCCGCGGGCCGGTGTCACGCGCGCCGGGAAAATCGCGCCGGGCGGCCAGACCGAAGTCGCAGATCTTCACCACACCGCCGGGGAGCAGCATCAGATTCTCCGGCTTGATGTCCCGGTGCACCAGGCCGTGTTCGTGCGCGTGCCACAGCCCGGCGGACACCTGGGCGCCGTAGGAGAGCACCTCCGCGACCGGGAGCGCGCCGCGCTCCAGCAGCACCTGGCCCAGGTCGGTGCCGCGCAGCAGCTCCATCACGATGAACGGGTGGCCCTCGTGGTCACCCGTGCCGTGGACGGCCGCGACATTGGTGTGGCGCAGCCCTGCCGCCGCCGTCGCCTCCCGGCGGAATCCGTCGGCGTGCTCCGCGCGTTCGGCCGGCGTCCACTGCGGGCGTGTGGTCAGTACCTTGACCGCCACGGGCTGCCCGAGGTTCTCGTCGAAGGCCGCGTAGACCTGCCCGAAGCCGCCGGCGCCGAGTGCTTCGTCCAGCCGGTACCGGCCGCCGAGCACCGCGCCGACCCCGATGCCGCCGGGCACGCCGTCCGCGCCGCCGGGCATCACGCCTGCTCGTACCCGGGCTCGTCCCGGCCGCCGTCCGGCAGGTCCTCGGGCCGGATGTCCAGCGGCACGCTCAGCATCGTGGGCGCCGCGACGGCCCCGGCCTGCGGCCCGACGGTGCCGTCGGTGGTGTCCTCCTCGAAGACGAACTGCCGCCCGCTCGGCAGCAGTTCCAGGCGGTCATGGAGCATGACGGAGTCACCGGTCCGCAGCCGCCACACCGTGCCGTGGTGCAGCGGCAGCAACTCCTCCCCGGTCGGGCGGCTGTGCCGTATCCGGGTGCCGTTGGCGCTGCGCTCGTCGACCACCGTCAGCCCCTTGCCGTCGTAGGAGAGCACGACATGGGTCCGGCTGACCGAGTCCACCGAGGCGCTGTTGACCCACGCGCCCAGGGCCACCCCGCCGTCGGCCGGCGCGCGGCCGACGGCCAGCGGTCGGCCCGCGGTCACCATGAAGCGGCCCCTGACCGTGCCGTCCATCACCACCTTGACCTGGGCGCGGCGCGGCAGCGGCCCGGTGTCGGTGAGTTGCAGGCCGTGTGTCGGGCACACCACCCGGTCCTTGTGGCGGCGCGGCAGCGCGGTGCCCGGCCGCTCGCCGGCGCCGAAGAGCGGGCAGTCCGCCTCCGGGCAGCGCCAGTCGCGGCTGAGTACCGCCCGGTGCGCCGAGGGCGCCCAGCGCCGCAGCACCCCGGCCTCCAGCAGAATCCCTTCCTCCTCCTTGCGGGAGACCTGCCACTCCGGCGGCACCGGCATGATCCTCGGCCGTACCCCGATCCGGCCGTCCGGCTCCAGGAAGGGACGCAGAAAACGGTGCCGAGTGCCCGGAATCCAGGGGTAGGCGCGGTGGAAGTCGAGGAAGTTGTCGGCGCTGACCACCCGCAGTTCCAGGGCGTCCGCGAGCTCCAGGATGCGGTCGTCGGCGCGGGGCAGCACCTCCAGCAGCCCGTCGCGGTACCAGCGGTCGAGCCGTTCGCGCTCCCCGGCGGTCAGCCTGCCGTCGGCAAGCAGCGAGCGGTCGGTGATCGCGTACACCTGGACGGTCGGATCGCGGGTGAAGGCGGCCAGCGCGTCCAGCAGACCCTCCAGCCGGGCCAGATCGGCCGGCCGGTCGCCGCCGAGCCCCGGTTCGCGGACGACGTTCGCCACATCGACGACGTATTCGGCCGCGGAAGCGTCCAGCGTCAACCGGCTCTCGCACTGCATGTGACCAGAAGCTAGCACCGGCCGGCCGACCAGGTCCCGGTGATGTCCGCTACAGCCGCGGAAGTGATCCCGGGGCGGCCGGAATCGTGCCCTGGCCTTCCGCGCGGACGGCGTTGTCGGTGGCTCGCCGTAGGCTGGCCTCCCTATGACTGCCACGCCCCCACCCGCGCTCACCGACCTGCTGCACGCCGCCGTCACCGCCGTCGGCGGCACCGAGCGGGCCGGTCAGGTCACCATGGCCCAAGCCGTCGAGGCCGCCGTGGACGAACAGTCCCATCTGCTCGTCCAGGCCGGCACCGGCACCGGGAAGTCACTCGGCTATCTGGTCCCCGCGCTCGCCCACGGAGAGCGGGTGGTGGTGGCCACCGCCACCCTCGCCCTCCAGCGGCAGCTGGTCGAACGTGACCTGCCGCGCACCGTCGAGGCGCTCAAACCGCTGCTGCGGCGCGAACCGCAGTACGCCATGCTCAAGGGCCGCTCCAACTACCTGTGCCTGCACCGGCTGCACGAGGGAGTGCCGCAGGACGAGGAGGACGGCCTCTTCGATCCCTTCGAGGCCGCCGCCCCGACCAGCAAGCTCGGCCAGGACCTGCTGCGGCTGCGGGACTGGTCCGACGAGACCGAGACCGGTGACCGGGACGGTCTGACCCCCGGTGTCTCCGACCGCGCCTGGAGCCAGGTCTCGGTGACCTCACGGGAGTGCCTGGGCGCCACCAAGTGCGCTTATGGCGCCGAGTGCTTCGCCGAGGCGGCGCGCGAGCGGGCCAAGCTGGCCGACGTGGTCGTCACCAACCACGCGCTGCTGGCCATCGACGCCATCGAGGGCGCACCGGTGCTGCCCAGCCACGAGGTGCTGATCATCGACGAGGGGCATGAGCTGGTCTCCCGCGTCACCGGCGTCGCCACCGGCGAGCTGACCCCGATCGGCGTCAACCGGGCGGTCAAGCGTGCAGCCCGGCTCGTCAACGAGAAGGCGGCCGACGCGCTGCTCAGCGCCGCCGAGGGCTTCGAGCGGCTGATGGAGCTCTCCTTGCCGGGACGGCTGGAAGAGATCCCCGAGGACCTCGGTTACGTCCTGGCCGCGCTGCGCGACGCCTGCCGCCAGGTGATCACCGCACTGGGCGACACCCGCGACAAGTCGGTGCAGGACGAGGACGCGGTGCGCAAGCAGGCACTGGCGTCCGTGGAGCATGTGCACGAGGTGAGCGAGCGCCTGGTCCAGGGCTCGGAGTACGACGTGGTGTGGTGCGAGCGGCACGACCGCTACGGCGCGTCGCTGCGGGTCGCGCCGCTCAGCGTGTCCGGACTGCTGCGCGAGAAACTCTTCACCGAACGCTCCGTGGTGCTGACCTCGGCCACCCTCAAGCTCGGCGGGGACTTCAACGGTGTGGCCGCGTCGCTCGGCCTGGCCCCCGAGGGCACCGAGGGCGAGGACGTGCCGCAGTGGAAGGGCATCGACGTCGGCTCGCCCTTCGACTATCCGCGGCAGGGCATCCTCTACGTGGCCAGGCATCTTGCCCCGCCGGGCCGGGACAGCAGCCGCGAGGACATGCTCGACGAACTCACCGAGCTGATCGAGGCGGCCGGCGGCCGCACACTCGGCCTCTTCTCGTCCATGAGAGGCGCTCAGGCGGCCGCGGAGGCGCTGCGGGGGCGGCTGGACCACCCGGTGCTGCTCCAGGGCGAGGAGACCCTCGGTGAGCTGATCCGGCGGTTCGCCGAGGATGCCCGCACCTGCCTGTTCGGCACGCTGTCCCTCTGGCAGGGGGTGGATGTGCCGGGCGTCAACTGCCAGTTGGTGGTGATGGACCGCATTCCGTTCCCGCGCCCGGACGACCCGCTGATGAGCGCCCGGCAGAAGGCGGTCGAGGAGAACGGCGGCAATGGCTTCATGGCGGTGGCCGCGACCCATGCGGCACTGCTGATGGCCCAGGGCGCGGGACGGCTGATCCGGGCGACGGGCGACAAGGGTGTCGTCGCGGTGCTCGATCCGCGGCTGGCCACCGCCCGCTACGGCAGCTTCCTGCGGTCCTCCCTGCCAGAGTTCTGGTACACCACGGACCGCAATCAGGTACGCAGGTCACTGGCCGCGATCGACCAGGCGGCAAGGACCGCGGACGTGGCGGAAGAGGCCGTACAGCCGGTCTGAAAAGAGCGTGGCTACGCTCCGCAGGCGGAGCGTAGCCAGGCGGAACACAGCGGGGCCCCGGAACCGGCGCAGTGGTTCCGGGGCCCGGATGGAGAGGCCGGGCGTCACACCCGGCGCAGCACCGCCACCACCTTGCCGAGGATGGTGGCCTCGTCACCCGGGATGGGCTGATAGGCCGCGTTGTGCGGCAGCAGCCACACATGGCCGGCGTCCCGCTTGAAGCGCTTGACCGTCGCTTCGCCGTCCAGCATCGCCGCGACGATGTCACCGTTCTCGGCGACGGGCTGGCGGCGAACCGTCACCCAGTCGCCGTCGCAGATCGCCGCCTCGATCATCGAGTCACCGACCACCTTGAGCACGAACAGTTCGCCGTCGCCTACCAGTTGGCGGGGGAGCGGGAAGACGTCCTCGACCGACTCCTCGGCCAGCAGGGGCGCGCCCGCCGCGATGCGTCCGACCAGCGGCACATAGGAGGCGGAGGGCTTGCCGGTGGTGTCGGTGGGCTGGGGGTGGCCCGCGTCCGAGGCGCGCACCTCATAGGCGCGCGGCCGGTGCGGATCGCGGCGCAGAAAGCCCTTCCGCTCCAGGGCCATCAGCTGGTGGGCCACGGAGGACGTGCTGGACAGACCGACGGCCTGGCCGATCTCCCGCATGGACGGCGGATATCCCCGCCGCTGCACCGAGTCCCTGATGACCTCGATTACGCGCCGCTGACGTTCGGTGAGTCCCGAGCTGTCGGCGCGAATACCCGGGGGCCGTCCGGGAAGCGAGCGCGCGGGCTTCGGGGCGTTCTCTTCGTTCATCACGTCCAACGGGCCGATTCGATCCGGGGAGCGGTCATGTGCGGTCAATGTCGCTGCGGCGCTCTCTGCGGTGGCGGTCACGGCGGCCCCTTTCCAGATTTTCTCCACCGCATGGACTGCGGTCGGCCCGCTCGCGGCACGGGCAGTTAGTACAACGGTAGTGGGTTTCGAAAGGTTGCGCCAAACACACGTTCGAGTGAATTTGCATAAATCCGCTGACGTGATCAAGGTACCGGGTGTATTGATCGAATGGAAGTTCGATTCCCACATTCGCCCGCGAGAGAGCCGGCGGCGGTCGCGGTTCAGTGTCTCACCGCCCTGTGCGGCGCGTTCGCGGAAGGCACATCCTGGGTCGTCCCTTACGCTCTGGCACGCCGCGAGCCCGGTCCGTCGCGACCGGCACGCCCGCGACACGCGGGAGTGCCCCCACTGGCCGCAGCCACCAGATCTAGTGGTTAGATGGGACCCGGGCACAACAAGTTGTGGTGACGTTGGTGGCTTTCCGGTCGCTTCCGTGGCATCCGCGGCTTGTGCGAGGCCCTGCTGAAGCCTTTGTCGCGCGCTCACCGGCTGGTGAGGGAGGGAGTGGAAGACCCGTGCATTGCCCCTTCTGCCGACACCCGGACAGCCGCGTCGTGGACAGCCGGACCACCGACGACGGGTCCTCGATCCGCCGCCGGCGCCAGTGCCCGGACTGCGGCCGCCGCTTCACCACCGTCGAGACCGCGTCCCTGATGGTGATCAAGCGCAGCGGCGTCACCGAGCCGTTCAGCCGCAACAAGGTGATCGCCGGGGTGCGCAAGGCGTGCCAGGGCCGGCCGGTCACCGAGGACGCCCTGGCCCAGCTCGGGCAGCGCGTGGAAGAGGCGGTCAGGGCCACCGGCAGCGCCGAACTGTCCACCCACGACGTGGGACTGGCCATACTCGGCCCCCTCCAGGACCTCGACCTCGTGGCCTACCTGCGCTTCGCCAGCGTCTACCGGGCCTTTGACTCGCTGGAAGACTTCGAGCGGGCCATCACGGAGCTGCGCGAGCAGCTGCCACCCACCACGCCCGGCGGGCTCGACGAGGACCTCGGAGTCCCCGCGTCCGCCGTCGCCACCGACTGAGCGGCGACCGGTCCCAGGACCGGGCCCAAGGATTTGCCGGAGTGCCCCTGACGTGGGCGCCGAGGCGGCAGGACAACACCGTGCCATGGGAAGAACCTGGCACTTCAGGGCGTTTTCGCCCGTATAGGGAGGCGGAATGACAGAGACGACGAGCGGCCCGGCACGCGGTTCGCGCACCAAGGGGTCCAAGGCAGGCAAGGGTGTGCGGGTCTCGCGCATCCACACCACGCCGGGTGTGCATCCGTACGACGAGGTGACCTGGGAGCGCCGTGACGTCGTCATGACCAACTGGCGCGACGGCTCGGTCAACTTCGAGCAGCGCGGCGTTGAGTTCCCCGACTTCTGGTCGGTGAACGCGGTCAACATCGTCACCAGCAAGTACTTCCGCGGCGCGGTGGGCAGCCCGCAGCGCGAGAACAGCCTCAAGGCGCTCATCGACCGGGTCGTGCGCACGTACCGCAGGGCCGGCGAGGACAACGGCTACTTCGGCTCCTCCGAGGACGCCGAGCTCTTCGAGCACGAGCTGACGTACGCCCTGCTGCACCAGGTGTTCAGCTTCAACTCCCCGGTCTGGTTCAACGTGGGAACCGCCCAGCCCCAGCAGGTCTCGGCCTGCTTCATCCTGTCCGTCGACGACTCCATGGAGTCGATCCTCGACTGGTACAAGGAAGAGGGCATGATCTTCAAGGGCGGCTCTGGCGCCGGCCTGAACCTGTCCCGTATCCGCTCCTCCAAGGAGCTGCTCTCCTCCGGCGGCAACGCCTCCGGTCCGGTCTCCTTCATGCGCGGCGCCGACGCCTCCGCCGGCACCATCAAGTCGGGCGGCGCCACCCGCCGCGCCGCCAAGATGGTCGTGCTGGACGTCGACCACCCGGATGTCGAGGCCTTCATCGAGACCAAGGTCAAGGAGGAGGAGAAGATCCGCGCCCTGCGTGACGCGGGCTTTGACATGGACCTCGGCGGCGACGACATCGCCTCCGTGCAGTACCAGAACGCCAACAACTCGGTCCGGGTCAACGACGAGTTCATGAAGGCGTACGAGAACGGCTCGAAGTTCGGGCTGCGGGCCCGGATGACCGGTGAGGTCATCGAGGAGGTCGACGCCAGGGGGCTTTTCCGCAAGCTCGCGGAGGCCGCCTGGGCCTGCGCCGACCCCGGTATCCAGTACGACGACACGATCAACCTCTGGCACACCTCGCCGGAGACCGGCCGGATCACCGCGTCCAACCCGTGCAGCGAGTACATGCACCTGGACAACTCCAGCTGCAACCTCGCCTCCCTGAACCTGATGAAGTTCCTGCGTCACGACGACCAGGGGCACCAGACGTTCGACGCGGAGCGCTTCGCCAAGGTCGTCGAGCTGGTCATCACCGCGATGGACATCTCGATCTGCTTCGCCGACTTCCCGACCGAGAAGATCGGCGAGACCACCCGCGCGTTCCGCCAGCTCGGCGTCGGCTACGCCAACCTCGGCGCCCTGCTGATGGCGACCGGCCACGCGTACGACTCCGACGGCGGGCGCTCGCTCGCCGGGGCGATCACCTCCCTGATGACCGGAACGTCGTACAAGCGGTCCGCGGAACTCGCCGCGGTGGTCGGCGCGTACGACGGATACGCCCGCAACGCCGACGCCCACAAGCGCGTCATGAAGCAGCACTCGGACGCCAACACCGTGGCCCTGCGGGTGGACGACCTGGACACCCCGGTGTGGGCCGCGGCCACCGAGGCCTGGCAGGACGTACTGCGGCTCGGCGAGAAGAACGGCTTCCGTAACGCCCAGGCGTCGGTGCTGGCCCCGACCGGCACCATCGGCCTGATGATGGACTGCGACACCACCGGCGTCGAACCCGACCTCGCGCTGGTCAAGTTCAAGAAGCTGGTCGGCGGCGGCTCGATGCAGATCGTCAACAACACGGTGCCGGTTGCCCTCAAGCGGCTCGGCTACCAGGAGGAGCAGATCGAGGCGATCGTCGCCCACATCGCCGAGCACGGCCATGTGATCGACGCTCCCGGGCTCAAGCAGGAGCACTACGAGGTCTTCGACTGCGCCATGGGCGAGCGGGCGATCTCCGCGATGGGCCACGTCCGGATGATGGCAGCGGCGCAGCCGTTCCTCTCCGGTGCCATCTCCAAGACCGTGAACCTGCCCGAGTCGGCCACCGTCGAGGAGGTCGAGGAGGTCTACTTCGAGGGCTGGAAGCTCGGCCTCAAGGCGCTGGCGATCTACCGCGACAACTGCAAGGTCGGCCAGCCGCTCTCCGCCAAGAAGAAGGGCTCGGACGACGCCAAGGCCGAGGCGGAGAGCACCGTGCCGGCCGCCGTGGAGAAGGTCGTCGAGTACCGTCCGGTCCGCAAGCGTCTGCCCAAGGGCCGTCCCGGCATCACCACGTCCTTCACCGTGGGCGGCGCCGAGGGCTACATGACGGCGAACTCCTACCCGGACGACGGCCTGGGCGAGGTCTTCCTGAAGATGTCCAAGCAGGGTTCCACCCTCGCGGGCATGATGGACGCCTTCTCCATCGCGGTGTCGGTCGGCATGCAGTACGGAGTCCCGCTGGAGACGTACGTCTCGAAGTTCACCAACATGCGCTTCGAACCGGCCGGCCTCACCGACGACCCGGACGTGCGGATGGCGCAGTCCATCGTGGACTACATCTTCCGCCGCCTGGCGCTGGACTTCCTGCCCTTCGAGACCCGCTCGGCGCTCGGCATCCACTCCGCCCCGGAGCGCCAGCGCCACCTGGACACCGGTTCGTACGAGCCGACCGACGACGAGATGGACGTCGAGGGCCTGGCCCAGTCCGCTCCGCGGGAGAGCGAGTCCCAGCGGGCCCCGCTCACCGTGGCCAAGCCGGCGGCGGCCGTCCCGGCGCCCAAGGAAGCCCACAGCTCCACCGAACTGCTGGAGATCCAGCTCGGTCTCAACGCGGACGCGCCGCTCTGCTTCTCCTGCGGGACGAAGATGCGGCGGGCAGGCAGCTGCTACGTGTGCGAGGGCTGCGGGTCGACCAGCGGCTGCAGCTGACCGTGAGCGCCATCAGGGCGTGACCTCGCGGTTCAGGGTCTGAAGGCGCTGTTCAGGGCGGTGGAGCCGGTATCCGGTTCCACCGCCCTTGGCGTTGATACGACTTTCCGGTCCCGGTGCCCGGCCGGGAATACGCTCCGCAGCCGAACGATTGTGCTGGGTGGAAGATCGACTCGGCACCGGGAGGGCGGCCATGGCCGGACTGGACATCCGCTACGTCGGCGGTCCCACGGCGGTCATCACGCTCGGCGGGCTCCGGCTGCTGACCGACCCCACCTTCGACCAGCCGGGCGACTACCCGATCGGGGCACGCGCCCTCACCAAGACGGTCGGGCCGGCCACAACGGTGGACGCGATCAGCCCGGTGGATGCCGTACTGCTCTCCCACGACCAGCACCCGGACAACCTCGACCGTTCCGGACGGGAGCTGGTGGCCGAGGTGCCGCTGGTGCTGTCCACCAGGGCCGCGCGGGAGCGCCTGCACGCGACGGTGAGGGCGCTGCCGAACTGGGAGAGCGTCGAACTGCCCCGGCCGCACGGCGGCGCCCTGCGGATCACCGGGGTGCCCGCGCAGCACGGGCCCGACGGCAGCGAGAAGGTGGTCGGCGAAGTCACCGGTTTCGTGCTCTCCGGCGATGGGCTGCCGACGGTCTACGTGAGCGGAGACAACGCGTCGCTCGACGTCGTCCGGGCCGTGGCCGAGCGGTTCGGGCCCTTCGACGTGGCGCTGCTCTTCGCCGGGGCGGCGCGCACCGCCCTGGTGCCGGACGCGCCGCTCACCCTGACCAGCGAGCAGGCGGCCCAGGCGGCGGCGATACTCGGTGCCCGGGACGTCGTACCGCTGCATTTCGAGCACTGGGCGCACTTCAGCGAGGACGGGGACAGCCTGGAGGCGGCCTTCACGGCGGCCGGGCTGGGCGAGCGGCTGCACCGGCTGCGCCCCGGCGGGTCCATAGCGCTCTGACCGCTCACAGGCCGCACATCGCCGCCGGTGGGACCGGATACCGCGGGGTGCGGGCTTGCGGCCATGGCACCGACTCAACGCCACTACGATGGCGCGGTGTTGGTGAAGTGGATACGCAGTGGCGTCGTGGACAGACCCGGATTCGACCGGGGTCAGCGCAGGTGGGCGGCGCTCACGGCGCAGCCGGGGTTCCGCGGCCAGGGCGGCGGCTGGAGCCGGGCCCAGCCCGGTGTGGCACACCTCTTCGCCTTCTGGGACGACCGGCGCTCGTACGACGCCTTCATGGCGGGCCCGCACGACGGCATAGCGGCCGCTCAGCAGGGCACCTTCGAACTGCTCGCCGTCCACCTCTTCGAGCACCGGCTGGATGTGAAGGTCGGCTTCGAGCCGCGGTTCACCGACGCCGATCTGCTGCGGGTGGCACTGTGCAAGGTGCGGCCGGAGCGGGTCGACCACTTCACCCTGATGCAGCAGCGGGTGTGGAACCCCGCCATGGCCGGTTCACCCGGGATGCTGCGCGGAGTCGTCGGCCAGGGCGCCGGGAACGACTTCCTGGTGCTGTCGATGTGGAACTCCGCCACGGAGCGCGGCAAATACCGCGAGGGCGCGGTCTCCCGGCTCTCCGAACGCGCCGAGCTGGACACCGACGTGCTGTCCGTGGCCGGGGACGTGGTGGATGTGGTGCAGGCTTGGACAGTCTGACGCACGACCTCTGCGACCCGGATGTGGCGGGCGCCCCCGCGCTTCGGCTGCCCGGCGCGGTGGCCGGCGCGGAGGCGATACGGCTCTTCGGCGCTGTGTACAGGATGCTCGGCTCGGCGTGCGGGGCGTGGGAGACCGTACGCGGCGCGCTTACGGTGACGGTCCAGCCGGACGTGTCCGACCTGGTGCGTGAGGTGGTCGGCGCCGCGCTGCGGCGTGCGGACCCCGCCCGGCAGCGGCGCGACGGGCACACCTGGCTGCCCGAGCCGGTGCTGACCGGACGCGGGGCCCTGGGGCCGATGGACACCGCCGAGCGGCGCGAATCGGTCTCGATGGCGCGGCTGGTTGTGCTGGAGCGGCTGCCGCCGGCCGAACGGGCCGCTTATGTGCTGCGTGAGGTCTTCGGCTACGGCGCGGCAGACGCCGCCGCGGTACTCGGCGTGCCGGAGGCGCGGTACCGGGCGCTGAGGCGGCGGGCGCGGCACCGCGTCCAGGAGGCCGACTGGGGCGCGGCGCCGCGCACACCGGACGGGGAGGCCCAGCGCTGGGCCTCTGTCGGGGAACTGCTCCATGCCATCAGGGAGGAGGACACGGCCGCGCTGGAGGAAGCACTCGCCGACGACGTCGTGGCCTGGTCGGACGGTGCGGGACGGCCCGATGTCATACGGCGGCCCGTCCTGGGCGCGGTGAAAGTGGCCCGCTTCCTGCTCGCGGCGGGCGGACGGATACCGGACGACGCCCAGGGCCACATCGCCGAGGTCAACGGAGACCCCGCCCTGCTGGCGGTGGCCGGAGGCGAGGTCGTCGGCGTGCTGGCCCCGGAATTCGGAGCGCAGGGGATGGTCGGGATCCGGGCGGTGGCCGATCCGGCGCGGCTGTCCTTCGTGAGCCGGCAGTGGGCGGCGGACCGGCCCGGGCACCGGGACTGATACCGGCCGGCGCCATCGGCGGAATGTGGTGTCCGGCACGATGGTGCGAGCGGCGGCGCCGGTGGCGCGCAGCCCGGCCAGGCGGGCAATAGGCTGATGGTCATGGGACGTCCTCGCCGCATCGTACTCATCCGGCACGGCGAGTCCCAGGGCAATGAGGACGACACCATCTACGAGCGGGTGCCGGATCACGCCCTGGAGCTCACCGACACCGGACTGCGGCAGGCGCGGGCCGCGGGTGCCCGGCTGCGGGAGGTCTTCGGCGAGGAGCCCGTGCAGGCGTACGTGTCCCCGTACCGCCGGACCTGGCAGACCTATCGCGCGCTGGGCCTGGACCAGCTGCGGGTCGAGGCACGGGAGGAACCGCGCCTTCGTGAACAGGACTGGGGCAACTGGCAGGACGTCGAGGACATCCAGCGGCAGCGCAAGGCACGGGACTCCTACGGGCACTTCTTCTACCGCTTCGCGATGGGGGAGAGCGGCGCCGACGTCTACGACCGGATCGGCTCCTTCATGGAGACGCTCTACCGGGCCTTCGAGCGGCCGGACTTCCCCCCGAACGTCCTGCTGGTCACGCATGGACTCACCATGCGGCTGTTCTGCATGCGCTGGTTCCACTGGACGGTCGAGGAGTTCGAGACGCTCTCCAACCCGTCCAACGGCGAGACGCGGATGCTGCTCGCCGGCTCCGGCGGCCGCTACTTCCTTGACCGGCCGTTCGAGCGGTGGGGCACGCCCTGCCAGCCGGGCGGCGGCACCGGGTGAGTTTCGGCACAAGGCGATTGACCCGCGTCAGGCGTGATGTCAGAGTTTCCGGCGCCATGACCCCTCAACCGCATACGCATCCGTCCACTTCTCCGTCCGACGCCGAACGTCTCTCCCGCACCCTGGCCGGCCTGCGCGGGCTGTCCGTGGGCGACGCCCTGGGAGCACAGTTCTTCGTCCCCGCCAACTACGCCGCTCTGCAGGCCGGTGAACTGCCGCCCGGCCCCTGGGCCTGGACCGACGACACGGAAATGGCCTGCTCGGTGGTCGCCGTCCTGGTCCGGCAGGGCCGCATCGACCCCGACGCCCTGGCGCTGTCGTTCGCCGAGCACCACGACTTCGACCGCGGCTACGGCCCGTCCGTCAACCGCATGCTCCGGCTGATCCGCCAGGAAGGCGGAGACTGGCGCGAACTCGCCGCGGCCCAGTTCAACGGGCAGGGCTCGTGGGGCAACGGCGCCGCGATGCGGATCGCGCCCCTGGGCGCCTGGTACGCGGGCGACCCCGAGCGGGCCGCCCGCGAGGCGGAGGTCTCGGCCGGCACCACGCACCAGCACTCTGAGGCGGTCGCCGGGGCGATCGCGGTCGCCGTCACCGCGGCGCTGGTCGCCGACGCGGCCGGACCCGACGACCCGGATGAACTGCTCGGCGCGGTCCTGGAACTCGTGCCCCGCAGTGCCGTGCACACCGGAATCCGCCGTGCCCGCGACATGCTCGACTACGCGGACGTGGACACCGTGGCCGCCGTGCTCGGCTCCGGCCGCCGTACCAGCGCCCAGGACACGGTCCCGTTCACCCTGTGGTCGGCGGCCCGGCATCTCGGCGACTACGAGCGGGCGTTCTGGAACACGGCGCGGGCCGGCGGTGACGTCGACACCACCTGCGCCATCGTCGGCGGCATCCTCGCGGCCCGGCCCGGCGGCGAACCGCCCGCCGACTGGACAGCCCGGACCGAAACGCTTCCCGAGTGGGCCGTACCGGCCTGATCGCCCCCCTGTGGATGGCGTGTTGCCGGGGGGTAGGCTGAAGCCGTCATGCCGTACGAACCACCTACCCACAGCGTCGAACGCTCGATGCGTGCCACCCTCGGCGTCCGGACGGTCGCCGGTGTGGACGAGGTCGGGCGCGGTGCCTGGGCCGGACCGGTCACGGTGTGCGCTGCGATAACGGGCTTGCGCCGGCCGCCGGAGGGCCTGACCGACTCCAAGCTCATCACCCCCAAGCGCCGTGCGCGGCTCGCCGCGCTGCTGACCGGATGGGTGACCTCGTACGCCCTCGGCCACGCCTCCAACGAGGAGATCGACGACCTGGGGATGACCGCGGCGCTGCGGCTGGCCGCCGTACGTGCGCTGGAGTCGCTGCCGGAGCGGCCCGACGCGGTGATCCTCGATGGCAAGCACAACTATCTTGGCGGGGCCTGGCAGGTCCGGACCGTGATCAAGGGCGACCAGTCCTGTGTCTCGGTGGCCGCGGCCTCCGTCATCGCCAAGGTGCACCGGGACGGGGCAATGGCCGAACTCGGCGCGGAATACGCCCCGTTCGCTTTCGCGGACAACGCCGGATATCCGTCGCCCGTTCACCGGACGGCACTTGAGGAGTTCGGACCGACCGGCCACCATCGCCTTTCGTGGTCGTACCTGGACGCGATGCCGCGCTGGCAGCACCTCAAGAAGGTGCGTGAAGGCGTCGAGACAGGGGAACAACTCGGTTTCGATTTCTGATGGAGCACCCGCCCCCGCTGCGCATTCGTCCTGTGTTTGATAGACATCAACTCATGCCTCTCACCCCCGAGGAGCCTCAGATTCACGAGACTGTCCCGGGTCCCCGCACTGCTCCGGCCGCCGGCCGGAGTGCGTCGACCCCCCGTCCCGTTCCCGGCCCGCCGCGACCCGCGGCGCCGCGGCCCGCACCGTCCAAGGAGTCGGCACCCGCGGGTGTCCGTCCCGGCCGGCCCGGTCCGCACCGTCCGGCCGGAAGCGGCACCAGCGCGGCTTCCGCGTCGGTGCCCCCCGTCGCGCCGGTGGCCCCGGCCGCCGCGGCGACCCCGAGCGGAGCGCCGAAGCAGCGTGCCGCCGGCTCGCCCGGCGCGCAGATCCAGTTGATCCCGGCTCCCGCCGACGGCGCCGTGGACGCCGCCGACGAGACGGTGGACCTGCTGCTGGACACCGGCCGCGCCCCCGGCGAGGTCCTTGTCCTGACCACCGGAGATCCCCATCCGTGGGCCGCCCACGAGCTTTCCTTCGGTGAGGCCTCCTACTGGGCCCAGCACGACGCCGCCGACGACGTCTTCTACGCCGACATCACCGCGCCGCGTGCCGCGGGCCGGCCGGTCGTCATCGTCGCCCTCAACGGTGGGTCGGACGAGACGCTGCCGCAGGCGCTGGCCGGTGCGCTGTCCCGGGCGGGCGTGCTGCTGATCGTGTGCGGTGACCCGACGCGGATCAACTCCCTGCTGGGCGCCAGCGCCTGACCGTCAGCGGGCGGCGGCCCGGCGCAGCGGCTGTGGGGTCCTGTCGGGGACCACGGGCGCCGATCCGCCCGCCCGTCGTGCGGAGGCGATCACGTTCGGTGTCCGTCCGCCGCGGTTCTCACCGATGATGTTCCAGCCATCACCGGTGAGCGTCACATACGAGCCGCAGCGCAGGCCGTGCAGGGTGCAGGCGTCCCGCAGTCCCCACATCCAGGCGCCGTCCTCCTCGGTCCAGCCGGCCCCGCCGTCCCGGCAGACCATCAGTACCGCGGTCCGTACCGGCTGACGCAGCCGCAGATCGTGCGGGATGACCCGGCGCAGGTGGGACAGGAGCGCGTTGCGCCGTTCCCATCCGTCCAGCACACCGGGCCGGCACGCGAAGGACGCGCTCGCTCTGATCCGTCCGTCCGGATCGTAGACGGCGACCACGGCCATCGGCGGCGTCGGCAGGTGGCGTGAGTGCAGGTCCTTGATCACGTCACGGGGATTGGCGAGCAGGGGCACCCCGACGCCGGTCCACTCGGCCGTTTCCAGATTGCGTGCTGCGCGGGAGGTGGCGGCGGTGGACGTCTCCGTAACGAAGCCGATAGTCACGGTCCTCCCTTCGCAGATGCACCCGTAGACCGGGCGCGGGCGCACGCCGGTCAGAGGGCTCCAAGAGCCGATCGGGGATCCGAGGGCAATTCTTCCTCTCGTAACTCCTTGCGGCAACGGGCAATTGCCGCCGGGGACCGGTATGGACCTGTCCGCCGCATAGATCCCTTCCGCTCGGTGACTGTACGCCGACAGATCAGCCCTGAACGGCCAGGACCAGCGGGAACACCCCGGTCGCTCCGGCCTGCCGGAGCATGCGCGCGACGACGGCGAGTGTCCATCCGGTGTCCGCGAAGTCGTCCACCAGTAGCACCGGTCCCGCCGCCGCACGCAGCGCGGTGGCCAGTTCGTCCGGTACGCGGAAGGCTCCGTGCAGGTCGCGAACCCGTTGTGCGCTGTTGCTGCGCGGCACCCCGCCGGAATTTCCGTCGTCCGCGTATTCGACCCGGCCCAGCAGCGGTATCCGGCCGACTTCGGCGATACGCGCGCTGAGCGAGTCCACCAGCACCCCGCGCCGGTGCGAGGCGACCGCCACCACACCCACCGGTCGCTGCGGCGAGCCCGGCGCCCCGCCGGCCCAACCGCCCGCGCCCCTGGCCCAGTCGGCGAGGACGTGCACCACAGCGTCGGCCGCCTCCGCCGGAACGGGCTGGTCGACGGCTCCTTCGGCGAACAGCGGACGGAGCCGGTTGCCCCACCCGATGTCGGAGAGCCTGCCGAGTGCGCGCCCGGTCTCGGCCTGCTCGCCCGCCGGGATACGGCCCTTGAGCGGCACCCCCGCGGCTTCGAGACCGGTCGGCCACATCTTGCGCGGTTCGAGTTCGACACCGGGCCGGCCGAGGGCGGCGCGGGCCGCGTCCAGTGCGGCGGAGGACACCTCGACGGGGAAGCGGGCTCCCGCGCAGTTGTCGCAGCGGCCGCAGGGGGCCGCCTGTTCGTCGTCCAGTTGCAGCCGCAGGAACTCCATCCGGCAGGCGGTCGTGCCGGCGTACTCCCGCATCGCCTGCTGTTCGGCCGAGCGCTGGCGGGCGACCCAGGCGTACCGCTCGGTGTCGTACGTCCACGGCTGCCCCGTGGCGGTCCAGCCGCCGCGCACCCGGCGCACCGCACCGTCCACGTCCAGCACTTTCAGCATGATCTCCAGCCGGGAGCGGCGCAGATCGACCCGGGGCTCCAGCGCCGGCACCGACAGCGGGCGGTCCGAGGCCGCGAGGACGTCGAGGGTGCGGCGGACCTGCTCCTCCGGCGGGAAGGCGAGGGAGGCGAAGTAGCGCCAGATCGACTCGTCCTCCCGGCCGGGCAGCAGCAGCACCTCCGCATGCTCGACGCCGCGGCCGGCCCGGCCGACCTGCTGGTAGTACGCGATGGGGGAGGACGGCGAGCCGACGTGCACGACGAAGCCGAGATCGGGCTTGTCGAATCCCATGCCCAGTGCCGAGGTGGCCACGAGTGCCTTGACCCGGTTGGCCAGCAGGTCGGCCTCGGCTGCCTGGCGGTCGGCGTTCTCCGTCTTGCCGGAGTACGAGGCGACCCGGTAGCCGCGGCCGCGCAGGAACGCGGTGATCTCGTCGGCGGCGGCGACGGTCAGGGTGTAGATGATGCCGGAGCCCGGAAGGGTGTCGAGATGGTCGGCGAGCCAGGCCAGCCGGTGGGCGGCGTCCGGCAGTTGCAGGACACCGAGCGACAGGCTCTCGCGGTCCAGCGGTCCGCGCAGGACGAGCGCGCCTTCCTTCTCGTCGGTGCCCGACGCTCCGGTGCCGAGCTGTTCCGCGACGTCGGCCGTCACCCGTGAGTTGGCGGTGGCGGTGGTGGCCAGGACGGGCACGCCGGGCGGAAGATCGGCGAGCATGGTGCGCAGCCGCCGGTAGTCCGGGCGGAAGTCGTGGCCCCAGTCGGAGATGCAGTGCGCCTCGTCCACGACCAGCAGACCGGTGGTCGCGGCCAGCTTGGGCAGCACTTCGTCCCGGAAGTCGGGGTTGTTGAGCCGTTCGGGGCTGACGAGCAGGACGTCGAGCTCGCCGGCCGCGACCTCCGCCTCGATCTCTCCCCATTCCTCGGTGTTCGAGGAATTGATCGTGCGGGCCTTGATTCCGGCCCGGGCGGCGGCCTCCACCTGGTTGCGCATCAGCGCGAGCAGCGGCGAGACGATCACCGTCGGCCCGCTGCCACGCTCGCGCAGCAGCGCGGTCGCCACGAAGTACACGGCCGATTTGCCCCAGCCGGTGCGCTGCACGACCAGTGTTCTGCGGCCGTGTGCGACCAGGGCCTCGACCGCGAGCCACTGGTCCTCACGCAGCCGCGCGGCGCCGGGAGCGGCGCCGGGAGCGGCGCCGACGAGTCGGCTCAGTACGGTGTCGGCCGCGGCACGCAGCGCGGTGGTGGTTTCGGTCATGGGTCCATGCAACCCGATGTGACCGACAATCCGCCAACCCCGCTCGGCGATCTGTGGATAACTTCGACCGGAGTTATCCACAGGTATTCGGGAGGGTCTGGTGCGATACGGGTGCGATGCGTCATCGTCGAGTCATGACGCAGAGCAACGAAACCAATCACGCACAGTCATCGCCGCCGACGGAGGAGGTCAAGGTCACCCTGCGCGGGCCGGCCGAACTGGCCGACGCCCTGCCGTATCTCATCGGCGGCTTCCATCCGAACGACAGCCTGGTCATGGCGGCACTGCACGGAGAGCACGGCCGGTTCGGCGGGCGGCTCCGCCTCGGACTGCCCCGCGAACCGGAGGAGTGGCCCGAGGTGGCCAGGCAACTCGCGGACTGCCTGTTGAAGAACAGCGCCCGGCACGGCACCCGGCCCGACGCGGTTGTCCTCTTCCTCTGCCAGGATCCGCGCGAGGGGGAACAGCCTGTGGACGTCATGGAGCGGATGCGACCACTCGTCCAGCAACTGCGGGTGGCCTGCGGCGAGTTGGACGTACCTGTGGTGGAGGCGCTCTGTGTGTCCGCCGGTCGCTGGTGGTCCTACTGCAGGCCCGGGGCCGACGCCGATTCCCGCGAGGGGGAGGAGCTTCCGCCGGCGGGCAGTACGGCCATGGCCGCCACCGCCGCGTACGTGGGGCTTCCTTCCCCGGGCTCGCAGCGGGACTTGGAGTGCCGGCTCAAGCCCACCGAGCGGAACCGGCGGCACGAGATCGCGCTCGACATCGCCTCCGCCGAACTCGTACCACGGATGCTGGGCGGCGACGGCGGCGCGGACGAGGAGGGGCAGATCAGACAGCGCACCCTCAGCCTGGCCCGCGCCGCACTGGAACGCTTCCGCGCCGCGCCGCCGATCAGCGACGCCCCGAGCGCCGACAAACGGGACGACAAGCTGCTCGGCGACGACGAGGCGGCGATGATCATCCTCGGGCTGCAGGACAGAGAGGCCCGTGACCGGGCCGCCGAGTGGATGGAGCCGGCGCAGGCCGACGCGGCGCTGCGGCTCTGGCGGGCGCTGGCCCGGCGTTGCGCGGGCCCCTACGCCGATCACGCCGCCGCCCCGCTCGCCCTCGCCGGATGGGTGGCGTGGTCCTCGGGCGACGACGCGGAGGCCCGGATCGCCCTGGGGATGGCGCTCGACCGGGAACCGCACTACACCTTCGCCCGGCTCCTCCATCACTCGGTGAACGAGGGACTGGACCCGGAGCTGCTGCGGCACTGTCTGCGCCAGGAGCGGCGCAAGCGGGTGATCGCCGCGACTACAGCTCGCCGCGGACCATCCGGACGAGCCGGTCGAGGACCTGGCCGCCACTCACTCGGAGACCGTCGTGCTCGTACTCGTCGGTGACCCAGGTCCGCAGACCGCGTACGGCGCGGGCGGTGGCGATGGAGTCCGCGGTGTCGACGTACATGTCGTCGTGGTAGATCGCGGCCGCCACCGGCACCTCGTTGCGGGCCAGCTGAGCCGGGTCGTAGAGGTCCGTCCACTGCTCGCGCTGTGCAAGCAGCTCGGCCGTCTCGCGCAGCGGTGCAAGCGCCGGATCGGTGGCGAACATCCACGGGTGGATCGTCTCGCCGGTGAGCAGCACCGGTTCTTCCCCGGCCAGTGCCCGGTCCGCGTTGAACTGCGGGAACTCCTGGCGCACCCGCTCGGCGGCCCAGTCGGTCGCGCCCGGCGAGACCGAGAGCTGCCCGTAGATCGATTCGTGCAGCACCGCGTAGAGCGGGTTGCCGGCGAAGGAGAGATGTCCCTGGACCTCGGAGAGGAAGGAGTCGGAGAGTTCCGGCCGGGAGATCCCGGGGACGAAGGCGTCCTCGACCAGATAGTGCAGGGTGTGCGAACCGTTCCCGGAGCCCAGCATGATCCCGAGGGACTGGAACGCCTCCGGGGTGAGCCGCCCGCCGCCCGGCAGCAGCACGTCGGTGTCGTGCAGGTGGCGGACGATGTCGCGTACCCCGTCGACGTCCCCGGGGTAGCGGTCGTAGTGGCCCAGGTTCTTGCGCTCGATCCGGGGAAAGGCCGCGCGATAGACATCCTCGGCGCAGGACCGCAGCCCCGGCAGGCCGCCGGTTATCAGCACCTCCCGCAGTCCCTGCGGAGCACAGGAGAGGTAGGTGATCGCACAGAAACCGCCGAAGCTCTGACCGAGGACGCTCCAGCGTTCCTCCTCACCGAGCAGTTCGCGGCGGATCACCTCGCAGTCCCGGACGATGGAGTCGGCCCGGAAGTGCGAGAGATACCGCGCCTGCGCGGCGGCGTCCCCCCGCTCCGGCAGGGTCTGGCGCGATGCCGGAGTGGACCGGCCGGTGCCCCGCTGGTCGAGCAGCAGCACCCGGTAGTCGTCCAGTGCCCGGCGCAGCCAGCCGTCCCGGCCCAAAGGACGTGGCGAGCGTCCGCCGGGGCCGCCCTGAAGGTAGAGCAGCCAGGGCAGCTCGTCGTCTTCACGGCCGGCCGCGACGACCTCCCGTGCGTAGATCTCGATCCGCTCACCGCCTGGCGCATCGTGGTCGAGCGGCACGGCGAAGGTGTGGTCGGTGAGGACGGTGCCGGGCTGGCGGTGGACGGCCATGGATCTGTCTCCGGAGGTACGAGGCGGCGCTGGGAGCTGTGGCTCACGTTCAGGAACGGTAGACGGGCGGTATTCCGGCGGCGACGCGGGGCATGCCCCCCGGCGGGCGGCTCCCGTTCCGCGGGGCGGCGGCGTGGGTGGTCCGCGGCCGAGCGGGTTCTTTGATCTCGGGCTGATTATCGTCAGGAAGACGACTAAGATCGCGGGCATGTCGCCCTACGACCCGTCGGCCTTCCCGCCCTTCGCCGTCACCGTCGACCTGGTCGTGCTCACCGTGCGCGAACACGCGCTGTGTGCACTGTCCGTACGCCGGGGGGAGCCGCCCTTCCAGGGGCGGTGGGCACTGCCCGGCGGATTCGTCCGGGCGGACGAGGATCTGGGGCAGGCCGCGGCCCGTGAGCTGGCCGAGGAGACGGGACTGCGGGCCCAGAACGGCGCCCATCTCGAACAGCTCGCCACCTACGGCGATCCGAACCGCGACCCGCGGATGCGGGTGGTCAGCGTGGCGCATCTGGTGCTCGCGCCCGACCTGCCGGCGCCGCGAGCCGGGGGTGACGCACGCAGTGCACGCTGGGCTCCGGTCGACACGCTGCTGGCGGGGGGCGGGCAGGAGCACGCGGGAGAGGCGGCCCAGCTGGCCTTCGACCACCACCGGATCCTGGCCGACGGAGTCGAGCGGGCCCGGTCGAAGATCGAGTACTCCTCGCTGGCCACGGCCTTCTGTCCGCCGGAGTTCACCGTGGGGGAGCTGCGCCGGGTGTACGAGGCGGTGTGGGGGGTGGCTCTCGACCCGCGGAACTTCCACCGCAAGGTGACCGGGACGGTCGGCTTCCTGGTGCCCACCGGCGGGACGACGACGCGTCAGGGCGGGCGGCCCGCACAGTTGTTCAGGGCCGGCGGCGCCACGCTGCTCAATCCGCCGATGCTGCGACCGGAAGTCTAGAGCCGCCGGGTCTTTTGTCGGCTTTGCCGATTTTCGGCGTTATGGTACTGGAGTGATCCAGGCCATCGGACTGACCAGTACCTCTCGCCGCAAAGCCCGGCCCACCGTCGCCGATCTGACCTTCGACATCCTGCCGGGCGAGGTGACCGGCCTGCTCGGGCCGGCCGGCTCCGGCAAGTCGACCGCCCTGCGGCTGCTGCTCGGTACGGAAGCCGGCCGCGGCGCCACCCTCGTCGACGGCCGTCCGCTGCACGAGCTGCCGCACCCCGCCCGGGAGATCGGCGCTGTCGTCGGCGACGTGGTCGGACACCCGCGCCGCACCGCCCGCGGCCATCTCCGGATGCTCTGTTCCGCGTTCGGGGTGCCGCTGTCACGGGCGGACGAGATGCTGCACCTGGTCGGACTCGACGCGATGGCCGACGAGCGGATCGGCACCTTCTCCCTCGGTATGGACCGCCGGCTGGGGTTCGCGGTGGCGCTGCTGGCCCGGCCGCGCGCGCTGATCCTCGACGACCCGGTCCGCGGTCTGCCGCCGCAGGAGGCCGCCTGGGTACATGAGCTGTCACGCAAACACGCGGCAGCCGGCGGGGCCGTACTGCTCACCGGCAGGGACGCGCGTGCCCTGGCCCGTACCGCCGATCAGGTGATCGCGCTGGAGAAGGGGCGGCTGGTCGCCAGCGAGTCCGCCGAGCACTTCGCACGTACCCGGCTGCGGCCGCACGTCGCGGTCCGTTCGCCGTACGCCCAGCGGCTCGCCGGGCTGCTCGCGGAGAGTGGCGCCGAAGTGATCAGCACGAGCGGCAGCCGTATCGCCGTGTACGGGACGACATCGGCGGCGGTGGGCGAAACCGCGTACCGCAACGGCATTCTGCTGCACCACCTCGCCGACGAGGCCGTGCGGGTCGCCGTGCCCGAGACGGCGGACATCCCGCAGCCGGTCCGGACGCGGAAGGCGCCGCCGGTGCGGCTGATCGCCCACCGCACGGGCCCGGAGCGGCCGTTCGGCTACGAGTTGCGCCGCGCGTTCGGGGTGCGCACCCCCTGGCCGGCCGCCCTGCTGACGCTCCTCGGCTCGATGGCGGGCACCGTGCTGATGACCAGATGGGGCGCGGCCCCCACCTCGCCGCTCCGACTGGTCTCCGGCTGGGCCACCGAACTGCCGCTGCCGGTGGCCGTGATCGGGGCCGGCGGACTCGGCGCGCTCGGCTATGGCCAGGAGTTCACCTACCCGGCGCTCGCTCCCGGTTACGGCCCGGAGCCCCGCAGTCCCCGGCTGCTCGGCGCGAAGCTGGCGGTCAGCGGTGCCACCGCCCTCCTCCTGGCCACCCTCGCCACCCTGCTGAACCTGGTGATGCTGCGGACCGCGCCCGGCGCGCCCGGTGCCTTCGATCCGCTGGCGCATCCCGGTGCGCTGACCGCTTTCGGCGCGCTCGCTGTCGGGTGTGCCTGGGCCGGGGTGCTGGCCGCGGCGGTGTTCCGAACCACCGCGCTGGGGCTCGCCGCCGTGATGGCCGTTCCGGTGATGGTCGTACCGGCCGTCCGTATGGTTCTCGGCGGGGACGGTTCCCGGGAACTCGGCGACGCCGCCGACGCGTTGTGGTCACTGGTGACAGGCGTCTCCCAGGGCGGCGGCGCGGTGTCAGGGACACTGCGATTCGCCGGTCAACCCGTCTTCCTCGCCCTGGTGTTGTCGCTGGCCGCACTGGTCGGGGCCTACGCGGCAAGCGCGTTGCGCGGACGGCGCCGGGGGCGGCGGTCAACTGCCCTTCGTACCGGCCAAACCGCCCCGCTCACCGGCGAAAAGAGCTGATTCCTCCATAAAAACGTCAATTATCAGGTGATGAGCACTCACCCTTTCGTGTGCTTTTCAGCAAAGCCCTCAAGGCCCGCAGCGGCATCGCCGACAAAGGATGCGTGAGTACCCTTGCGCATTCGATGATGACCGCGGCTCGCTCCGCCGACTCCGGTATCGCCGGCCCGGGCGAGCTGGACCGCTACACGTACGCTGACGCCACCGGCACCGACCGCCCCGGACTTCCCTCCTGGGAGGGCATGGAGCCGGATATGAGCCGGGTCGGCCGCCGCGCCGGCGGCAGCCGTGGCCGGGGACTGCACGGGCAACTCGTCCAGCAGCTCGGCCAGATGATCGTCTCCGGTGACCTGGGCGCCGACCGCCCGCTGGTCCCCGAGGAGATCGGCCAGCGCTTCGAGGTCTCCCGCACGGTGGTGCGTGAGTCCCTGCGCGTGCTGGAGGCCAAAGGCCTGGTGAGCGCCCGTCCCAATGTCGGCACCCGGGTGCGCCCGGTGAGCGACTGGAACCTCCTCGACCCCGACATCATCGAATGGCGTGCCTTCGGACCGCAGCGGGACGAGCAGCGCCGTGAACTGCTGGAACTGCGCTGGACCATCGAACCGCTGGCCGCCCGGCTGGCCGCGGGCCACGGGCGCGAGGAGATCCAGCAGCGCCTGGCCGACATGGCGGAGATCATGGCCCACGCCGCCGCCCAGGGCGACGCGCTCACCTTCTCCCGCGCCGACAGCGAGTTCCACACCCTGCTGCTCCAGGTCGCGGGCAACCGGATGCTGGAGCACCTGTCGGGCATCGTCTCCTCGGCGCTGCACGTCTCCGGCGGCCCGGCGACCGGCTGCGACCGCCCCGCGGACGCCTCGGTCGGCCTGCACCACCGGATCGTCGAGGCGCTGTCCGAGGGCGACGGCGGCACCGCGGAGGCGGCCATGCGCCAGTTGCTCTCGGTCCCGGCCGAGCAACCGGCCTCAGGCGAACATGTCGTCCCCGCCCCCCGCGAGCACTGACCGCATCCCGGGCCGCCGCAGGACCCCTGTCGTCGGGTCCGGCGGCGGCCTTACGCGTGGCATATGCCGGATTTACTACCAGTGGGTACGATTCGGGGTGTGACTCGGGCCACGTAGGCTGGGCGTAACGCTTGGCGAGGCAGTGCGATGACTTAAGAGGTGGCAGCCGTACGAGGAATATTCAGCGTCGTGTTCGACGCTGAGTCGCTGTCCGGTTCCACCGAGTCGTTCCCATCGTTCCGAGAGGTTGTTCGTGTCGGCCAGCACATCCCGTACGCTCCCGTCCGAGATCGCCGAATCCGAGTCTCTGATGGCGCTCATCGAGCAGGGTAAGGCCCAGGGCCAGATCGCCGGCGACGACGTGCGTCGGGCGTTCGAAGCGGACCAGATTCCGGCAACCCAGTGGAAGAACGTTCTGCGCAGCCTCAACCAGGTCCTCGACGAGGAGGGTGTGACGCTGATGGTGACTGCCGCTGAGGCGCCCAAGCGCACCCGTAAGAGCGTCGCAGCCAAGAGCCCGGCGAAGCGTACTGCCACCAAGACGGTCGCCACCAAGGCGGCCCCTGCCAAGAAGACCGTTGTGCCTGCGGCCCCCGCCTCCCAGGTGGTGGTCGAGGCCGAGACCACGGTGGAGCCATCGGTGGAGGCGGAAACCCCAGCCAAGAAGGCGCCCGCGAAGAGGGTCGCCGCGAAGAAGACGGCCGCCAAGAAAGCCCCCGCGAAGAAGGTGGCGGCGAAGAAGACCGCCGCGTCGGGCGAGGACGAGGCGGTCGCCGAGACGGACGAGCTGCTCGACGAGGCCGCCGTGCCAGGCAAGGCCGGCGAGGAGGAGGCCGAGAAGCCGGAGTCCGAGAGCTTTGTGCTCTCCGACGACGACGAGGACGACGCGCCGGCCCAGCAGGTCGCCGTCGCCGGTGCCACCGCCGACCCGGTCAAGGACTACCTCAAGCAGATCGGCAAGGTCCCGCTCCTCAACGCCGAGCAGGAGGTCGAGCTCGCGAAGCGGATCGAGGCCGGCCTGTTCGCGGAGGACAAGCTCGCCGCCGCCGACAAGCTCGCCCCCAAGCTCAAGCGCGAGCTGGAGATCATCGCCGAGGACGGCCGCTGGGCCAAGAACCACCTGCTGGAGGCCAACCTCCGCCTGGTGGTCTCGCTGGCCAAGCGCTACACCGGCCGCGGCATGCTCTTCCTGGACCTCATCCAGGAGGGGAACCTGGGCCTGATCCGTGCGGTCGAGAAGTTCGACTACACCAAGGGCTTCAAGTTCTCCACGTACGCCACCTGGTGGATCCGGCAGGCGATCACCCGCGCCATGGCCGACCAGGCCCGCACCATCCGCATCCCGGTGCACATGGTGGAGGTCATCAACAAGCTGGCCCGCGTCCAGCGCCAGATGCTCCAGGACCTGGGCCGCGAGCCCACCCCGGAGGAGCTGGCCAAGGAACTCGACATGACCCCCGAGAAGGTCATCGAGGTCCAGAAGTACGGCCGCGAGCCCATTTCGCTGCACACCCCGCTGGGTGAGGACGGCGACAGCGAGTTCGGCGACCTGATCGAGGACTCCGAGGCGGTCGTGCCGGCCGACGCGGTCAGTTTCACGCTTCTGCAGGAGCAGCTGCACTCGGTTCTGGACACCCTCTCCGAGCGGGAGGCGGGCGTCGTCTCGATGCGCTTCGGCCTCACCGACGGCCAGCCGAAGACGCTGGACGAGATCGGCAAGGTCTACGGCGTGACACGCGAGCGGATCCGGCAGATCGAGTCCAAGACCATGTCCAAGCTGCGCCACCCGTCGCGCTCTCAGGTGCTGCGGGACTACCTCGACTGATCTCCGGTCGGCGCTTCGGCCGGGACCCGTACCGAACGGGTTTCCGGCCGGGCGGACAACCCGGAAAAGCCCCCTTGCGGATGCGGCCTCCGGCCCTGTCGATGACTCTTGGTGTTCAGAGTTGTTCACAGGGTCAGGAGGCCGTATGCGTTTCCCCATCCGTGCCGTGATCGCGGCGGCGGTGGCACTGCTGCCGGCGATGGCCGTACCGCTGGCTGGGCCCGCCGCCCCGGCCGCCGCGAACGGTGTCGTCATCGGCGGCAGCCCAACCACCACCGATCAGGAACCGTGGGTCGTCGCCCTGTCCAGCCGGTCGCGCTTCGGCTCGGGGAGATCCGGCCAGTTCTGCGGAGGCGTGGCGGTCGGGCCGCGTACGGTCGTCACCGCCGCGCACTGCTTCGGCCGGGAGGCGCTGGGCGTCTCCGACTGGCGGCAACTGCCCGACCTGCGGGTCATCGAGGGGCGCACCGATCTGACCGGCGACGCCGGTGAGGAGCTGAAGCTCTCCGATGTCTGGGTGAATCCGGACTTCGACGCGTCGACCAATGCCGGCGACGTCGCGGTGATCACGCTGGCGCAGGATCTGCCCAGCGGGGCGGCCATCGCGCTCGCACAGCCCTCGGACACCTCGCTGTACCAGGACGGGGTCCAGGCGGAGGTGTACGGCTGGGGGGACACCACGGGCCGCGGTGACTACGCGGACTCGCTACGGTCCGCGCCGGTCACCGTCTTCGCGGACACGACCTGTGAGAGGGCGTACCCGGGCAGTACGGACGGCATCTATGTGAAGTCCACCATGATGTGCGCCGGGGCGCCTACGGGCGGCCGTGACGCCTGTCAGGGCGACAGCGGCGGCCCGCTGGTGGTTGCCGACCGTCTCGTAGGACTGGTGTCGTGGGGTACTGGATGTGCGGAGGCCGCATATCCAGGTGTCTATACGCGGGTCTCCGCGGTGGCCGCGCTGGTCGCGCAGCACATGTGAGGACCGGGCGGGCGGGAGCCCGCTGAGCGCCGGCGGGGCCCGGAAAACCTGCGGGCGGACACCCCCTGAAGGGGTCCGTCCGCCCGCGGTCCGAACTCGTCGCTGGTGCGAAGTGTCAGCGCTCGTCGTCTCCCGCCGACGCCGGCTTGTCGGTCAGCCTGCCGGTCTCATCCTGTATATCGGCTGCGATCTTCTTCAGCTCCGGCTCGAACTTCCGGCCGTGGTGAGCGCAGAAGAGCAGCTCTCCACCGCTGGCGAGTACGACGCGCAGGTAAGCCTGAGCGCCGCAACGGTCGCAGCGGTCTGCCGCTGTCAGCGGACTCGCGGGGGTCAGAACAGTGGTCACGTCGCCTCTTCTCTAGCTCGACGAGCTGTCGTACCAGGGTCAACATCCAACCAGGCCGAAAACGTTCCCGCTCACGGCTTTTCCTCGGAAACCGTCGTCGGAATGACTGGGTGTTACCGATTGGCGGCGAATAGGAGTCAGTTGCGTCAGATGTCGCGTTTGGGGCTTGTTGTCCGAACTCGTCCCCGGCTGGCTGTCGGGTTGTTGCTGAGGACGTGCCCGGAGCCTAAATGGTTCATGCCTCTTTGGGAACGTGACATGTGTATCACTCGCGCGGGTTATCGAACGCCTGCTCGATAAGGTCTAGTATGGGCGTTCCGGATGCCGGGTCGCGGCGTCGCCCACCTGCCCGGCATCGGTACCCTCTCACCGGTGCGACCCATATCGGTTGACGAACATCACTACATCTGGATCGAGGAGCTGCCCGCGTGACCGCCGAAACATCCGTGCCGTCCTCCGCGCTGCTGGCCGGCGCGGACCGTGACGGCTCCAACTACACCGCGCGGCACCTGCTCGTCCTCGAAGGCCTCGAAGCCGTACGCAAACGGCCCGGTATGTACATCGGATCGACCGACAGTCGCGGTCTGATGCACTGCGTTTGGGAGATCATCGACAACTCCGTCGATGAGGCGCTGGGCGGCCACGGTGACCGCATCGAGGTGCTCCTGCACGAGGACGGCTCCGTCGAGGTACGGGACAACGGCCGTGGTATCCCGGTCGACGTCGAGCCCAAGACCGGGCTCTCCGGCGTCGAGGTCGTGATGACCAAGCTGCACGCCGGCGGAAAGTTCGGCGGCGGATCGTACGCGGCTTCCGGCGGTCTGCACGGCGTCGGCGCCTCCGTGGTCAACGCGCTCTCCGCCCGGCTGGATGTCGAGGTCGACCGCGGCGGCCACACCCACTCTCTCAGTTTCCGCCGAGGCGTCCCCGGGCGCTACTCGAAACCGGGCCCGGACGCCCCCTTCGAGCCCGCGAGCGGCCTTGTCAGGACCAAGAAGGTCCCCCGCACCCGGACCGGCACCCGAGTCCGTTACTGGGCCGACAGGCAGATCTTCCTCAAGGACGCCAAGCTCTCGCTGGAGCACCTCCACCAGCGGGCCCGCCAGACGGCCTTCCTCGTCCCGGGCCTGACGATCGTGGTCCGCGACGAACGCGGCATCGAGACCGACAAGCCGGTCGAGGAGGTCTTCCACTTCGACGGCGGCATCAGCGAGTTCTGCGAGTACCTCGCGCCGGACAAGCCGATCTGCGACGTCCTGCGGCTGACCGGCAGCGGCAGCTTCAAGGAGACCGTGCCGGTCCTGGACGACCGCGGGCACATGACCGCCACCGAGGTCACCCGTGAGCTGGGCGTGGACATCGCCCTGCGCTGGGGCACCGGGTACGACACCACCACCAGGTCGTACGTCAACATCATCGCCACCCCCAAGGGCGGCACCCACATGACCGGTTTCGAGCGGTCGATCACCAAGACGGTCAACGAGGTGCTGCGCGCCACCAAGCTGCTCCGGGTCGCCGAGGACGACATCGTCAAGGACGACGCCATAGAGGGCCTGACGGCGGTGGTCACCGTCCGGCTCGCCGAGCCGCAGTTCGAGGGCCAGACCAAGGAAGTGCTCGGCACCTCGGCGGCCAACCGGATCGTGGCCGCGGTGGTGGCCAAGGAGCTCAAGGAGTTCCTGACCTCGGTCAAGCGCGACACCAAGGCCCAGGCCCGCGCGGTGCTGGAGAAGGCAGTCGCCGCCGCCAGGACCCGCATCGCCGCCCGGCAGCACAAGGAGGCCCAGCGCCGGAAGACCGCGCTGGAGACCTCGTCGCTGCCGGCGAAGCTCGCGGACTGCCGCAGCGACGCCGTGGACCGCAGCGAACTGTTCATCGTCGAGGGCGACTCGGCGCTCGGCACCGCCAAGCTGGCCCGCAACTCCGAGTTCCAGGCGCTGCTGCCGATCCGGGGCAAGATCCTCAACGTGCAGAAGGCGTCCATCTCGGACATGCTCAAGAACGCCGAGTGCGGCGCGATCATCCAGGTGATAGGAGCAGGGTCGGGCCGGACCTTCGACATCGACCAGGCGCGCTACGGCAAGGTCATCTTCCTCGCCGACGCCGATGTCGACGGCGCCCACATCCGCACCCTGCTGCTGACCCTCTTCCAGCGCTACATGCGGCCGATGGTCGAGGCCGGCCGGGTGTTCTCGGCGGTGCCCCCGCTGCACCGGATCGAGCTGGTCCAGCCCAAGAAGGGCCAGGAGAAGTACCTGTACACGTACTCCGACAACGAACTCCGGCAGACCCTGCTGGACCTTGAGCGGCGCAACGTCCGCTACAAGGACTCCATCCAGCGCTACAAGGGCCTCGGCGAGATGGACGCCAACCAGTTGGCCGAGACCACGATGGACCCGCGCCACCGCACCCTGCGCCGCATCAACATCGGCGACCTCGAAGCCGCCGAGCAGGCGTTCGACCTCCTGATGGGGAACGAGGTCGCACCGCGCAAGGAGTTCATCACCAACTCGGCGGCCACGCTGGACCGGGCGCGGATCGACGTCTGACCTGCGGCGGAGCAAGCACGCCGCCTGAGCTACCCCCTTGCGGTCCGCAAACAGTCCGCAAGGGATTTGCCGCGAGACCGGCGCGGGGGAGTGGCTATGCCGCTTCCTCGGCCGGCGTCTCGCCCTCGTCCGGGCGGTCCGCGTAGGCCTTGTCGACGGCGGCCCGGGTCCGCGCCTCGGAGTCGGGCCACAGGTGGGTGTAGATGTTCAGCGTCATGGCCGCGTCGGTGTGGCCAAGTCGCTCGGAGACGGTCTTCACCGACTCGCCGTGGTTGATCAGCAGGCCGGCGTAGTGGTGCCGGAGGGCGTGCGGGCCGATGCCGTCCGGTATACCTGCCTTCCGGCACGCGGGGCGCCAGACCCGCTTCATGAACTCGTTGTACGCCACAGAGCCGCCCTGGGGAGCCGTGAACCGGCCCGGAACACCCTGGCAGCGGGCCACCGAAGCCCCCGACACCCTGCCCGGGCACCTCACCGACACCGAACCGACGGCCGACGGCGACCGTGCCAGCCAGGCCCAGCTCGCCGCACTCGGCGAACTCATCGAAGCCACCGCCCAGACCGCCCCAGCAGAACTCCGCGCCCAACTCCGAGCAGCGTCACAGACGTACGCCCGGGCAGAACGCTCCCAGATCCGCGCCGAACACAGCACCGCCGCACTCACCCAGCGCCAGCCCAACCCGGACACCCGCGCCACCCTCGCGAACGACCTACGGGCCGCCGTCCCCGACCACGCCGCCCGCATCCTCGCCGATCCCGACTGGCCCGCTCTTGCCGCCGTCCTCGCGGATGCCGAGGCCGGCGGCCACCAGCCGGTTCAACTCCTCAAGGAAGCTGCCGAACGACGCGAACTCCACACCGCCAGCCCGCCCGCGTGCTCCTCACCCGGCTCCAGCACACCAGCCGCAACCCCGCCCCCAACCGCCGCGCCGAAGCAGCCCGCATGCGCTCCCGCGTCGCAGGCAACCTCTCCCGACCGCCCATTCCGCAGCCCGTGGCGACAGCCACCAGCCCGGCCACCGACTCCCAGCAGCACCGTATGCGCTGACCCGGCGTGTCCGGTCACCGTCGTCGTCGGACCAGTTGTCGGTGGTCTGCGGCATGATGCGGGGCATGTGACGGTCCGTCCGACAGGGGTTCCCGAGGCCGTCGGTGACGAAGGGGGTGCCGTGCGCAGACCGGTCATGGGCGAGGTGCACGTTCACTACAGTCAGATCTACGTCGAGAGCGATCCGGACAGCTTGATTCCGGATCTTTCCGAGGCGTTCGCAGGCCAGAGGGGGGGTCTGTGCGGGGCCGCGGTTCCGGGTGTGCTCTGGCTGATCACCGGACTGCACACGGGCAACGTCGGCTTCGTCGTGGAAGTCCACGACGAGGCCCCTCCGCTGGACCCGGTCTGGGAGGAGGTGGTGGAGGTGTCCTTCCGCCCGGTGTCGGAACGCACCAGTTTGGTGCAGTGGGCGGGTGAAGACGCGTGGGATCTGGATCTCGCGCAGACCGACTACCGGGTGCGGTACAGCGCCCGGGGGATGGACGCGGGACGGGAGCTCGACACCAGGGTGGCAGGGAAGCCACAGGCGGACAGCTACCTCCTGCAGTTCTGGCCCGCGCCGCCTCGCCCGGACCACGTGGTCCGCCAGACCTCGCAAATTGCCGCGTACTGGCACAGTCATGCGCGTGAACTACCGCCGCCCCCCGCACCCGAGCAGCGCGCCGAGACCGAACGCCTGGCCCGTGAGGCGGAGGAGCGGGCCGCCGAGGAGCGGCGACTGCACCGCGAGCAGTGGGAGTGGGGCGGACAGCTGCCGAGCGAAGCGCTGCGCGATGTCGGCGGCAATGTCCGCGGTCTGCTCCGCTTCGACAGCGACCTGGTGCACGCCCTCGATGCCGCGGGTCCCGAGGTCCAGCGTGCGGTGGCGTTGCTGGCTGCCCGGCGGGCCTGCGAGGCGGCGGGCCTGACCGACGTATTGTGGGTAACTCCGGCACTCACGGCGTTGACGGAGAGCTATCCGCTGCCGCCGCCGTTCGATGACACGGCGCGGCTGTGGGAGACCCTGCGGTCGGATCCGCGGGTTCCGAGGCGGTCGGTGCTCAGGGCAGTACCTCCCGAGTCGCCGCCTTATCGCCCACCGACGCCCCCGCCGACGTGCGGGTGGACGTGGATCTCGGCCGAGGAGTTGGGGGACGGCGGGGCCGACGACCGGCCGGGCCTCGGCCGGTTCCTGGGCAGGATCATACCGGCGGGTCCGGCCGACGAGAGGCCGACGGCGGTCAGCGGCGTGGAGCACGCTGCCGCCGTGGTGGTGCACCCCGTCGGTAATCTGCGCGGCCCAGAGCGGATCTCACAGCCGCACTTCGCTCTTCCCGCCGTGCTCGCCGCAGCTGAGCCTCACCCTTTGAAGGCGGCACTGGACGCGGTGTGGCATGCGGTGAACACATACGGCGAACGCTACCCAGAGTTGCTGGAGGAGATCCGGTCGGCGTGCACCGACCAGGCGGGGGAGTAGGCAGGCCAATCCGGTCGTAGCTTCATCATTCCCCTAGCCCATTACGCAGCGTTTTGGGTGGGGAATTGCCTGGCCGTCGGCACTTGCCGGCTTCAGCCCCTGTCTGATCAGGTCACTGCCGTGGCGCAGGCAAGAAGCTCGTCGAGTTGCGCCACGGTTGCGGTGGCGTCGGTGTGGTGGATGGTGCGGATGCCCAATGCTTCGGCGGGCGGCAGGTTCACCGCGTGGTCGTCGACGAACACGCAGTCGTCGCCCGGCAGTTGCAGCAGGTCAAGGGTGTGCAGGTAGATGCCCGGATCGGGCTTGCGTACGCCGATCTGTTCGGACAGCACGATCGCGTCCCACTCCCCGTCCCACATCCCCAGTGCTTCGTAGGGATTGAAGGGGGTGATGCCGAAGCTGTTGGAAAGCATGGCGACCTTGATGCCCGCTGTGCGGGCGCGGCGTGCGGCGTCGACCATGCGCGGTTCCAGGTGGAGGTTCGCCAGGGCGCGTCGCATGAGGTCCGTGGGGTCTATGCCGAGGATGCCGCCGATGACCTGGTTCCACTGCTCCTGGGTGGCTTCGCCGACCTCCAGGGCCTTGTAGATCGCCACCCCGTCGGGATGCTCGTTCAGCGCGTGGGTGTAAGTGCCGGGCGCTAGGCCCTCGCTGCGCTCGAAGGCTTGGCCGTTGAGCCGCATCTGGATGGTGAGGACGCCGCCGAAGTCGAGGATCAGGCCGCGGTAGGTCATTGCTGGCTCCGTACGAATGTGGCTCACCCCCGGGGCGGGTGCGCGGACACGCTTTGGATCGGATGGTAGCCGCCGGTCGGTTGCTCCCGCCTTCCCGGGCGGTTCACTATCCAGTCAGGACTCGTGCAGCGTGAACGGCGCAGTGTGCGGATCGTGTGTATCTGGGGCTTGGTGCTCGTTGGGGTCCGACGAGACCGTGGCCGGAGGACCAGATACCTCTGGGTGGTCGCCCGCACCACCCTATGGCGCCACGATCGCCGACACGTACGCACCGGCCGGGAATGTAGGCCGACGTCCGCTTCACCCTTTCCAAGGTGGCGAGAATTCTGTTCTCAGGGCTGATCGGCTCTGTCGGCGAGGAACAGAGCTAGCGGTCCTGCGGGAAGCAGGAAACGACCTTTTACCGCCGCAGCCAGTGCTTCGTCCATCGGCCACCAGGCGAGTTTGAAGTCCTGCTCGCTGGGGGTGAGTTCCTGGGGGCCGCAGGTGAGGTCGCGGGCTTCGTAGAGGTGGATGCGTGCGGATGAGGCGAGAGTGAGGGCGTAGGAGCCGAGCGGGGTCCAGGTCTCGGCGGTGATGCCGGCTTCTTCGCGCAGCTCGCGGCGTGCGCATTCCTCGTCGGTTTCGCCGGGTTCTTTGCGGCCGCCGGGGAGGAAGAGGTAATCGCCGCCGTGGTGGGGGAAGTGGGCGCTGAGGAGGGCTACGAGTCCGTCGGCATCGCGGGCCACAATGACGGAGGCGTCGCGGGTCAGGCCGCGGTCGGGTGGGACGTCGGTCATACCCCGGGAGGCTAGCGGGGGTCAGCGGACCATCGCGGCGTACGGGACGTTCATCACTACAGGATGGGCGAGGCCGCGGCCGTGGTAACCATCTTCGCCGAAGGCGTCTCCGTGGTCGGCGCACAGGATGATCAGCCAGTGGCGGTTGGCGGTGAGGGTGGTGATCAGGCGGCTGAGGTGGGTGTCGGCGTAGGCAAGGGCGGCCTGTTGAGAGGCGAGGGTGTCCTGGCTGTCGCCGAGGTAGTGGCCGTGGGGGACGTGGGTGGCCGAGACGTTGACGAAGAGATACACCGGCCGGTCCTCGTAGCGGTGGATGACCTCCAGGGCGTGGTTGACTTGGTGGCGAGTGGAGTCAGGTTCAGGTGAGCAGAACTCCGGTCGCCAGTGGTCCTCGTCGAACAGGTCGGGCAGGACCGAGCCGAGCGGCGTCTCGCGGGAGAAGTAGGTGACGCCGCCGATGCAGATGCTGCGGTAGCCGTGCTGGGCGAGGCCGCTGAGGAGGTTGGGGGCGTCGAAGACGAAGGTCTCCGGCGGGACGGTTTTGAACGCGGGTGGTCGGCATTCCCAGAGTCTGGGCGGCTGCTGGGGCTGCGGCAGTTTGGGCAGGAAGCCGGAGAAGAAGGCGATGTGGGCGGGGAGGGTGAAGGTGCCTGGCGTCTGGCGACGTTCCCAGCCTCCGTCGGGGAGCAGCGCCGCGAGTTGAGGGGTCAGGCCGTTGTCGTAAGCGTTGCGAGCGGTGTCATAGCGGAGGGAGTCCAGTGTGACGAACAGGATGCTGGTCCGGCTGCGGATGATCTCGGCTGTGTTTATCATTCGGCGGCCTCCACGGCGGTCGTGGAGCGGTGCTCGATGGCGCCGCGGGCGCTGTCGCTGACGGGGATCGGTACGCGGTCTTCGGCGATCATTCGGCGGATACGGGAGAGCCCCGTGTCCTCTGTCAGCAACTCGCTGTTCGCGTCGTAAAGGCGGATGCGGACCATCGCTGTGGCGTCCGGGTTGCGTGTCGCGGCCAGGTAGGCCCCCGGAAGCGGCTGATAGCGCCGGATAAAGGCGTGGAACGCGTTCTCGGTGATCCCGCTGATGGCGGTGACCCGGCAGGCGTGGTGGTGGGCGTTGACAGCGCCTTTGCACAGTCGGCGGAAGAACTCGGCGGTGACGGGCTGCCCGTCGCTTCCGACGGCCAGCCGGTTGGCGGAGCTGAGGTCGACGAAACAGGCGCCGAGCCACCAGGCGACGCCCTCGTGGATCTCCCCGGGGAAGTGGCCGATCGCGCCTCCGTCGCGGATGACGGCCTCGGTGTCGATGGGGTTAAGCACCTTGGACCTCCAGGTGGGCGATGATCCGGTCAGCCAGGTCTGCCGGGGACTCGTCGCTGGTGTCGAGGGTGATGGCCGTGGGGTCGGAGGCCTGGACGGCCTGGAAGTTGGCCAGGAGGCGGACCAGCCGGCCGGGTACGGCGAACAGGTCGAGGTCGTCTTGCTTGGTGTCGCTCTTGACCGCGAGGCGTTGCCGCAGGGCGGCTTCGGAGCAGGTCAGGTAGAAGGTGCGGGTGGGGGTCTCCAGGTAGGGCCGGAAGGGTTCGAGGAGTTGGGTGACCTCCTCGACGGCAACCTCGTGAACGGCGGCGTGGCAGGCGATGACGGAGGAGGCATAGCGGTCGGCGACGACGGGGCCGACTGTCCGGGCGACGCGGACCGAGTCGGCAGTGTGCAGCAGGCCTGAGAGGTAGAAGCCGAACTGCGGCAGGGCGCGGAGTCGCTGGTTCACCGTGGGGGACCAGTCGGTGTGGGGAGCGGTGAGGGTGTGCAGCGACGTCCCGTGCAGACGCTTGTCCAGGGCGCGGACGAGCGTCGACTTCCCGATGCCGGACACGCCTTCCAGGACGATGAAGGGATGCGGCGGGCCGTCGAACTGAACCGGACGGTACGGAGCGGGCAGGCTCACAGGATTCCTTCCGTGAAGGCCGCCGTGTGGCCGGCGACCGCCTGGGCGAGCCGGGTCGGGTCGGCGATCAGGTCGTTCACATCGAGCCGCAGGTCGTCGCGGAGCAGGCAGGGCTGCACGCCGCCGGCATGGTCGACCCGCAGTGCCCAGAAGCCCTCGACACACTGGAGGCGCACGGGGCAGGTTCCGCACTGGCCGACGTGGTGGCGGCCGAGATCGCGGTGGATGACGTCGATCTCCACGCCGTCGACGCGGAAGACCCTGCGTCCCTGGCCGACGCCGGCGACCTCGATGTGCTCGTCGCTGGTCAGGGTCCGCAGGTGCGCGATGATCTCGTCGGCCGGCACCGCGGAAGCAGCGCGGCCCTCGTTGAAGTCGGTGCCCACCAGTTCGATGAACTGCACGGGCAGTCGGCGCTCCAGCGCGTAGTCCAGGATCTGCCGGACCTCGTGCGCGTTCTCCTTCTGCAGGAGCGTGTTCAGCTCGACCCGTTCGAAGATGTCCCGGGCTACGTCGATGCCGTCCAGGACCGTGTCGATCCCGATGCGGGTTCCGGCGATGGCCCACAGTGAGGCGTCGGAGAAGTAGTGCAGGGAGACCTTCACCTTGTCCAGGTGCGTCCCGGCCAGCCACGAGCGGTGGGTTCGGATCCGGGTGCCATTGGTGATCAGCGTGTACGAGGTGTCCGGGCTGGGCTCGGGCAGCCGTTCCAGGACCGGTCGCGCCATTGGCGAAGTCAGTGGTTCACCGCCGGTGAAGTACACACGCTTCAGGCCGGCGTTCGTGAGGGAGTTGATGAGGGCGAGGTAGGCGTCGGCGTCGAGCTGCCGGACGCGCGGCTGCTGGGACCGGTCCTGGCGTGTCAAAGGTGGCGGCACGTCGCCCTCGTTGTGGCAGAACCAGCAGGCGATGTTGCAGCGCGGGGAGAAGGAGACACGGAGTTGACCGCGGAGCGCGGCGAAGTTGTGCAGGGCGGTCCAGTCGACTTGGTCGGCTGCTAACGCTGGCTTATTTTGCATTCCTACCTCCAGGATGGGAGCGGACAGGCAGGGACTCCGTGCGGCGGTCCGGCGTGGTAAGTCGCTTGGCGAGCGGGACCTGGCTAAGCGGCGGGTCTGTGCGAACCGAGATGTCGATGCACAGCTCGTTCGGAACGGGACGTCCTATCCGGGGCCGAGGGCTATCAATCCGCGTGGTGGGCGGCCCAGTCCTTGCGGGCGGCGATGAGTGCGGGGTGTATTTCCTGTTCGAGTCGGTCTGCCTGGGCGTGCAACTGCGCGGCAATGGTCATGAGTCCTTGCGGGTCGAGGCCGAGAATCCAGTGGTCAAGACAGACTTGGATGTTGACGACGGGTACTCGCAGGGCGGGGTCCTGGACGTAGGGGTTGCAGTCGATGGTTCCCTCGAAGACGGTGTCTTCCTCGGCCTTGCCTTTCGCGTCCGGGGCCAGGACGGTCATGGTCTGGCCCGCGAAGAAGTTCCGGTGGCTGATATCGGCCAGCCGTACGGACAGCAGGTCGAGCGGCACGTCGACCTCGCTCGGGTCGTCCTCCGCCCAGACGGGGAGATAGCCGGACGTCGTAGAACCGCTCTCGGTGGTGATCGTCCACGTACCCGGCGTACTCCACGATGCCCGCTGCGTAGGGCGTTCTGCGACGGTGCTGGGGTGCGGTGGGATGTCGGTCTCCTTCGTCTTGTGGTGCTTGATGTTGTTGACAGGCGGGCTGGCGCGATGGCGCGTGGGGAAAGCCGCAGCCGCCGCGGTGGGTAGGAGCGCGGTTCGGTCAGGGTCCGGCCGGATCTGCCGAGAGGATCAGGAGAACTGGTGCGGCTGGCGCGGGTCTCCGGGCTGGCTCGCGGACGAGGTGAAGGGAAGTGCGGAGCTGACCTGGGCGGTCGATCGCCGGCTGCGCGTCGGAGCCGTCGTATCGCGCGGGCCGACTTCGAACCAGACGACTTTTCCGGTCGGACCCGCCTTGCTACCCCAATCGGCCGCCAGGGAATCAACGAGGTACAGCCCGCGTCCCGTCTCCTGTTCCTGACCGAAGTCCGCCGGCTCTGGCAGACGGGGGTCGACGTCGGTCACCTCGACCCGCACCCGGTCTCCCGTCCAGTGCACATACACCGCGCAGGGTGAGCCCGTGTGCTTGACAGCATTCGCGACGACCTCGCCGGTCAGTAACTCCACGTCGTGCAAGGCGTCCTCGGGGATGCCCGGTCGCCATCCACCCACCACCGCGACGACCCGCCTTCGCGCGTCGGACACTGCCTCCGGAACAGGAAGCACCCGAAATCCGAAGGGCGCCGACTTGGCATCCGAGGTGGTGGCTGACATTGCTGAGGACCTTTCGCCAGGCGGTAGATGCTGTGCCATGTCGTTGAGTCAGCGCAGCACCGCACTTCAGTTGCTTCCTCCGGAGACGGGCTCCTGGAGGAATCTCAGACTCTCCCGGCGGTCCGTTCGGGGATAAGGCCCGCGTGGATACCCACGGTGGGTAAACTCGCGTGCAGTGATCTCGTGTGACGGTGAGCGAGCACCTTCCGGGTACGAGGGGGCGCCGGACATGACCGAACCAGCACCGGTCAGCCTGCCTATACGCCTGTTGGCGGATCCCGAGATGATCGCCGCCTGCGGGGCGAGGGACTTCGCGAAGATCTTCGGCTTGGCGAAGGCAAGGGGCGGATTTCACGCCTCGCGGATCGCCCGCCTCTGCGAGCTCACGCCGAGCAGAGTGGGCGAAATCATCGCCGGCCGTCGCACGATCGCGAACATGAGCGTGATCGAGCGCGTCGCGGACGGGCTACGAATTCCAGGCCACATGCTCGGCCTCGCGACGCGAGCCTGGGAACAACCCACCCCAAGGCCACATCGGCCCAAGCCGACGGCCGTTCAGGACACTTCTCGGTCCCTCCCGGAGCCCGCAGAGAACCTGGACAGCATTCTCGCCATCGCCGCGGGAACCAAGGTCACCCCGAGCACCCTCCGATCTCTGCAAACCTCGATCGAGGACTACTGGCGACGAGACGACCAGCATGGCGGCGAGGCTCTGCGGCCGGCGGTGATCGGCCAACTCCGATACGTCATGGGGATACTCGCCAACAGCACAGACCCGAATCATCGGCGCAGCCTCCACGGCATCGCTGCTGAACTCGCACGATTGACCGGATGGACGTTCTTCGATGCCCGTCAGTACAGCACGGCCAGGGCGTACTTCACCCAGTCCCTCCGCCTGGCTCGCGCCATCGACGACCATCCCTTCGTCGCCAACGTTCTCGCCTGTCTGAGCCTCCAGGCCACCTACCAGGACCGGGCCGGGGAGGCCGTCACGTTGGCACGGACCGCGCAGGATGTCGCCCGCTACGGCGGCGGCACCCCGCGGCTGATGGCGATGCTTTCCATCCGGGAGGCATTCGGGCATGCCACATGACCGACCAGCGACCCACACTGCCATCGCCGATGCGCAGCGCCACTTCGGACGAGTCGAGCCGACAGACGAAGACCCGCCGTGGGTTCGTTACTTCGACCAGACCAAGCTCACGGTGGACATGGGCATCGCCCTCGGGCAACTCGGCGACGCGGACGCCGCCGAGCCACTGATCGCTCAGGCCCTGCGCGGCGAGCCGGAGACGAACCTGCGCGGCCGGGCCTTCCATTCCTTCTGGCTGGCCAGAACCCAGTTGCAGCGAGGCCAAGTCGAGGCAGCTTGCGTGACAGCAAGCGATGCTTTGAACCTGTCCACGACGGTCGACTCGCCTCGTGTGACCGCGCACTGGCAGGAGTTCCGCCACCTGCTCACGCCGTTTCGCTCGTCGCGGCCGGTCGCGAAGCTGGACGCGCGGCTGCTGCAGGCGGCGGGCTGACTACAGGCCGGCCTCGTCCAGCAGCAGGTACAGCACACCAACCAGCGAACCGCTGCTGACGATCTCGCGGCGGTCAATCATGCCGCGCAGTTCGGACAACGGGATCCACTCAAGCCGGTCGGACTCGTTGAGTTCCGTCGGCGGGCCCGCGTAGTCGACTGCGTTGGCACGGAAGACAAAGTGCTCGGAGTCGGTGATGCCATTGGCCGGCTGGGCGTAGATCAGCGGCGTCATCTCGCCGGTACGCCAGCCAGTCTCCTCCAGCACCTCCCGAGCCGCAGCCTCGGCCGGGGTCTCGCCGGGCTCTATCAGCCCCATGGGCAGCTCCCAGGCCCACGAGTCCGTGATGAAGCGATGCCGCCACATCATCAGCACCTGCTTCTCGCTGTTCATCACGGCCGCCACCGCCAGGTGCCGCAGCTTGAGAACGTGGTGCTCCCAGCGGTGCCCGTCCGGCTGCTCGACGTCCACCAACCACACGTTCACCCAGGGGTTCTCGTAGATCGGACGTTCCCCATGGATCTTCCACTGCATCGCTGCGGCCCCTCTCGACGAGGCTCAGCATCTCAGACGAGGGACCGGCACGGGCCGTTGAGACCATTAGTGTCAGGGCGACGAATAGCGGAGCAGGAACCTGTGAAAGGCATATGAAGTTGCCGCATCACGAGCCGATGCGGTATTGGTCCTCCTTCGGCCTGCAAGGCGGCCGACGCACAACGGAGACCTCGCGACCTCCAATCATCTCGAAGCGATCATCCGTCGTCCTGCAGTGTGACGCATGACGCGGGGCGGCACGGTTCGCGTCCCTCGCGCTCTCAGTTGTGATGCTCCGCTGCCCCGGAGGACGACAGCCACTCACGAGAGCAGCGTCCACGGTCACGAAGACCCGGGTGTTGCGACGCTCCGCCGCCCTGGAGAGCGGCGGCAACCCCGGGGTCGAGGGTACCCGTGGCCGGGACCTTCAGGCGGTTGCGATTCTCCGCGTCCCAAGGAGAGTCCATCTCCTGTTCTGCCGCGGCGCTCGCCAGCTGAGCATGAAGTTGCGACCTTCCCGCTGGCCCGTAGGACGCCAGATACTCCGTGAGTATGTGGCTGTGCAGCCCCCGATCCCGGGTCGCGATCCTCCGCTTCATTGGGGAGATGGCTGTTTTTCGTTCCGGCCCGGTTAGCCGAGGACGCGGGTGAGGGCGATGCCGTCGGGGAGGTCGGTGTCGTTGATCTCGGTGGTGTAGTCGTCGTAGGAACGGGCGGTGGGACTGCCGGTGGGTTTGACGTGGATGCGGTTGAATAGTTGGTGGGCGGGGTCTTTGCCGTAGGCGTCGTCGTGGGTGAAGACGTAGAGGCCGCGGAGGGTCATTTCGCCGCGGCTGGAGGCGCGGTCGTGTTCGAGCATGAGGGTGAAGGCGCGCCAGAAGACAGCCAGGTCGTCGGTGGTGACGCCGGTGCGTTTGGCGAGGGGGGCAGAGAAGTGGCCGGTGCCGAGGTAGAGGCCGTAGGGGACGATGTGCTTGCTGCCCATCTCGGTTTCTTTGGTCTTGAGGTCTTCGGCGCGGGTGGGCGTGACGCGGGTGATCCCGATTTCCTGAGGGGTGATGGGGTCGATGGAGCGGGAGAAGCTGATCTGGACCGGTCCCTGGAAGCGGCCGGCGGTTTTGTCCCTCTTGCCGGTGGTCATGACGGCGCCGAACATGCGGACGTCAAAGAAGTTTTGGCACATCCGGGTGCGGGCGGTAGCGGCGTCGGTCGCCTTGCCGTCGGTGTAAGCACGTTCGTGCTGCGCGTTGAGGGCGACGCCGGATTCGACGTAGATCTCGTAACCGGGCACGCCTTCCTTGATCGGGGAGGTGGTGTTGCGGATCTTGCGCTTGATGGCGACGTCAGTGATGAGTCCCTGCATGCTGACGGGGTCAATGCGGGGCATTCCGCCGGCGTCGGGGTCGCCGTTGGGGTTGCCGTCCCGGACATCGATGAGGAAGACGAAGTCGTGTTTCCTGGCCGGGTCGAGGCGCGGTTCGGTCATGGTGGTTCTCCTGGTGGGTTGGGCGGCGGGTGTCAGTTGGCGGGAGCGTCAAGGACGAGGTCGGCGTCGTCTTCGACGGCGTCGCCGGCTTCTCGGGCGGCTTTGGCGGCGCTGGCGCGGGCGAAGTCGTCGGCGCGTTGGTGTTCATAGCCCAGGACGAACGCACCCTGCTGCGGGAGCGGCAGGACGGCGGGGATGTCGTCACCGAGGAGGCTGAAGATCGTGCCGAGCTTGCGTTCGAGTGCGGTGGCGGTGCCGGGCCGTTTGCGGCGGATCTGGCCGAGGTGGTTGTTGGCGCCGACGCGGAGGTTGGGCAGAACGGAGCCGGAGCTGGTCATGACGGTGCCGAAGTACTTGTCGCGAATAGTGGCGTTGACCTTGCGGTCGGCGATCTTGCCTGCGGTGTACTGGATGCTTTCCAGGGCGGCGAACAGGCGTCCGCAGACGTAGCCGGGATTCGTGTTGTCGGGATTCAAACCGGGCATGGCCAAGTCCTCCAGGGCGTGGGTGCGGGTCAGCGTGAGTCGCAGGAGGGCGGTTCGGGCGGTGTCGGGGTGCTGGTCGGCGCGGACGCGCTGCAGCAGGCGGGGCAGGATCCAGGCCGGCGGGGGTGTGCCGTGCAGGGCTGTGGCGTACAGCGCGGCTTCGAGGCCGAACGGAATAGTCGCGGGGATGTACTTGTCGCTCCGCCGGTCCCAGCGGGCGGCGGCCAGGCACAGGCGCCAGACGGAGAAGACTCGGTCTTCGTTGCGCCAGCCGTCGTGGATGCGGTGGTCGTCGAACCATTGGCCGAGGCGGATCTTGACCTCGGGCAGGGGTACGTCGATCCAGTCATTGACGGCGGCACGGCCTGCGTTGAGCCCGAGGGACAGGGCGTGGAAGTCATTGGCGTCGGTCTGGCGGACCGGATGTTCCTTTGCGGTGCGGGCGGCGTCCATGAGTTCGGCGACCTGCTGGGGGTCGGGGCCGTCTAGCTGCTGCATCCAGCCGGTGTTGGCCGGTTTGCGAGTCCACCACAGGGTGACGAAGTCCGCGCCGCGGTGACGGTGGCGGGGGCCGATGAGCAAGGTGACGATCGCGGTTCCGTTGACGTCGCCGCCCGCGGGGATGGCGCCCTTGCGGATGGGTGTCCAGCAGCAGGCCCTGGGCGCCGCACACCAGGCAGGTACCGGTCCCACTGCGGCCGGTCTTCAGGCCCCGCACGTGCTCGGCCCAGAAGCCGGAGACTGATTCCTGCTCGTGCGCCCAGCGCCCGTCGATAGTGAACGCCATCAGGTCCCCGGCGTTCAGATCCTTGGGCAGCGGCGGCGGGGTGCGCAGGAAGTTCAGGACGGCTTCGGCTGTGGGGTCGCCGGGGACAGTGGCTGCCCACTGCTCGGTCAGTGCGAGGAATGCGGCCTTGTACTTGGTTGCCTTGGCGGCGTCCTTCGCGGAGACCTCGCCAGTCGCGGGATCCTTGCGGGGCACTTCCGAGGACGTACTCGGCGGTGTCCGCCAGGAGGAGGGGCGTTACGGCCCTGGTGCGGTGGACGTGAGGGGCGGGGCGGAGGACGCCGCGGTCCTGGGGTTCGCCCTTGGCGGCCCGCGGGGGGCGGATGTTGTCCAGGGACACGCCACGCTCGTGCAGGGTGACTTTCCAAGCGATCTGCTTGTGCCGGTAGTAGGCAGGCGGCGCGTCGGTGCGCCGGGCGTTGTACGCGACGAGGCGGTGCAGGAGCATCAGGCCCCCTTGCGCCAGGACGCCTTCGGCATGTCGACGTCGTCGGGGCCCAGCGGCTTCCCGACTTCAAGCACACCGTGTTGCAGACGGGCGTTGAACCAGCGGTAGCGCTCGCCCTCGTCGGTGTATTCGATCGAGTGGAGCATCACCCCCCAGCTCGTCGTTGCGGTCGATCGGGCGCCCTTCCACCGGCGCCGAGCCCGTCGGCCCGAAGTAACCCGCGAACTCACGCGTGCCGAGGAAGGGCTGGGAGAAGCACTGGCCGCGCTCGACGCGGCGGCGGAACTGGGCACGGTACTTCGCGGCCGGGGCGCCAGCGTCAGGGGCCAGTTTCATCTGGGTGTGCACGCGGTAGGCGACGTCTTTGAGGGTCATGGTGTTGCGCTGGTCCCGGTCGGTCTCGACGTCGTACCTCAGGGCGCGGTCGGCTTGCAGCCGGCGGATCTGGTCGAGGATCGCAACAGCGGTGCTGGGTACTCGCGCAGCGCGAGCGGCAGCGTGGCCACCGCTTTCCGGGGCGGCGGGATCACAATTCCCGGATCGCCCCATCCCTGACCAATGGACGCGGGGCCGGTGGCCCCAGTCCGCAAACGGTCCGCAGGACAGGGGAAAACGGCCGTCGGGGGCCAACGCCACCCGTCGGAGAAACGCCAGGTCAGCGCGCAAGTAGCCGCTCCGCCGCAGGTCAGAAGGTTGCCTGATTGGTTCATCACCAACTCGGCGGCGACGCTGGACCGGGCGCGGATCGACGTGTGATTTCCGCCAGGGCGCGGTGCGGGACCGCTTCGGAGGGCCCGCACCCGCTGGTGTGAGCTCGGGGAGGCGCAGCTGTTCCGCCGTGGCCCGCGCCGCTGACGGCGGGCGGACACGTGGAGGCTCCCCCTCTCCTGGGCTCCGGCGCGACAGTTCTCACGGCGCTCCGTGATCAAGCAGACGGTGACCGGTGGTGGGATGCGTGGTAGTGGTCCACGTATGCGCGTTGCTCTTTGTCGAGGGACGGTCCGTCCTCGCTCTCGAAGGCTTCGTCGATGCGGGCTTCGATCCAGAAGCGGTAAGTTGCTGTTGTCGTTCCGGCCTTGGGGAGTGGGCTTCGAACCGGGGTTCCCGTTTGGGTGGTGACGGCATGGTCGGTGCATAAGGGTGGGGCCTTCTGAACAGTTCGATGGTGTCGAATCAACGAACAACGTCAGGAGGCCCCGGTGTTGGAGTGTTCCGTGTCGATGGCTGGGCCGTCCAGTTCGGTCACTCCGGGGTGTGACTGCCTGGCACACCGGTTCGGAAACGCCGCCGACAACGGGGCCCGGCAGCCGCGTTATCCGTCGGACATGACGGACGAGGAGTGGAAGGTGGTCCGGCCGTTGCTGCCGGTGCCGGGCTGGATGCGGGGCCGCGGCGGGCAGCCGGAGGCGTATTGCCACCGGGCCATACTGGACGCGGTCCGGTATCTGGTCGACAACGGAATCAAGTGGCGCGCGATGCCGGCCGATTTCCCGCCGTGGGACCGGGTCTACGCGTTCTTCCGCCGCTGGCGCGACCGCGGCCTGATCGGGGAGTTCCACGACCGGCTGCGCGACCGGGTCCGCACCCGTGCCGGGCGGGACATCGAGCCGACGGCCGCCGTGATCGACTCCCAGTCGGTCAAGGCCGACGCCGTGGTGGGCTCGGACAGCCGCGGCTTCGACGGCGGGAAGCTGATCAACGGCCGCAAAAGGCACCTGGTGGTCGACAGTCTCGGGCTGCTGCTGGGCGTGATGGTCACCGCTGCGGACGTCGGAGACCGCACCGCCGCGAAGGTCCTGCTCCAGCGGGTGGCCGAGGCGCATCACCGTCTGGTCCTGGTCTGGGCAGACGGCGGATACACCGGCAGCCTCGTCGAGCACTGCCTGGCCGTCCTCGCGCTGGTCCTGCAGGTCGTCAAACGCAGCGACGACCAGAAGGGTTTCGTGGTCCTGCCCAAGCGGTGGATCGTTGAGCGCACCAACGCCTGGCTGATGCGCACCCGCCGGCTGGCACGCGACTACGAACGCCGCACCACCAGCGCGGAGGCGATCGTCTACTGGTCGATGACCCTGCTCATGACCCGCCGACTGGCCCGGCCACACCCTTCGCCAGCGTGAACTGGCCCGGTGAGGGCTCGGTCAGCCATCCCCGCGCGACCAGGCGTTTCGCCTTCGCCCGCAAGGCCTCCACCCGCGCCGGCACCACGTCCATCCCGAACACCGCGGCCATCTCCTGGCAAGTCAAGGGCCCTTGATGAAGCCGGGACCGGTCGGCGAGTGCCTGCACGATCCGCTGGTAGTCCACCGACAGGACCGAACAGGCAAGCCCTTCGCGCCACACAGGCACCTGTGACCTCGATTGCACCGCATCCCGCGAGCTTTGGGAGGCTTCCGCCTGGTCATCGCCGCCGGAAGCCAGCACCGCGTCGACTCGCCTGCGGGCGACCGACCACTCCTGCCATTCCTGCTCGGCCTCGGCCAGCTCGGCCTGGATCCGATCAGCCTCCTCCCGCAGCCCGTCGACCCGACGACGAGCAGCAACCTCGTGCTGTTCCAGCAGTCCGACAACCGACGGCATCCCGGCCTCCCCAGCGAGCGACAACCCGACAGGCCACACCTCCCACCGAACTACCCAACCCATGCCTGACCAGTGAAAACGCCGCCCTCAAATTCGGAACGACAACAGCGACTAAGCCCACTCCTCGAAGGTGGCAGCGCAGTACTGGAGAGCGGCCAACTGCTCCTCCCTGTCGTCGATATCGCTGTCCCCGCGGAAAGCGCCACCACTGACGTGGGCCTCGTACTCGTACCCGTACTCAAGATGAGAGTGCACCACGAAGGCCGGACTGCCGGGCCGCAGGTAGAGGTACCAGAGAACGCAGTCCTGCTGGTCGCGGAAGAAGCGAACGAGGAAGGCGCCGGGCTCGACCGGGCTGGGTATCGGCTCGGAAAGGCTGCTCCAACAGCTCGTCGGCGCGTTGTCCTCCAGTGCGTCCGGGAGGTTCTCCGAGGCGTAGAAAGCCAGGAAGTCTGCAGGGAGCGACAGCCCCCTCCTGTCCAACTGCTCAGTCAGCGTTCGAAGTTCCCCGGCGTTGCGCGCAGAGATTCCGGTGCTTCCCCCGAGCCACTCGAAGGTCCCCTGGAAAAGTCGTGTGTCCAGGGGAGGCAAGGAATCGTAGGAGGAGCGGACGTAGCCGCCGGAAGGGGAACGATGACCCCCCAGGTCACTTCCGCACCAGCTGGCCGCGAAGTTGATGCTCATCTCGTGAAGGGTATCCGGGCGAATCCGCCGTTTGTTCAACGGAATTCGGGCCGGCGCCGGGTCGGCCCGGTGGCCGGTCGGGTCCGCGCGGAGTCGGGCCGGAGCCGTCGGCCCTGGCGGCTCCACCTGGGGGTGGAGAGAAGGTTTCCACCCCTGGCTTGATCCTTTGACCTGCGTGTTTCCGTAGATTCAAAACGTGGGCAGCACACCCGCCCACTCCCGAATCCATCTCTCGGAGGCGTCCGTCATGTCCGGTCTGGTCAATGCCGTGGTGATCGTCGCGGTCATCGGCATCGTGATCGCCCGCCAGCTCCGGCCCCGCCAGGTCGGCAGCGGCCGCTGGTGGCTGATTCCGGGCGTGCTGATCGTGCTCGCGGTGCGGGACGGCGGCCTCATAGACGCGCACCACCCGGACGCGGCGGCAGCACTCTTCGTCGCGGAACTGGTCGTCGGCCTCGCCATGGGCGTGGTGTGGGCGACCACCACCCGGATGTGGACCAAGCCGGACGGCACGGTGTGGGCTCAGGGCACCAAGGCCACCCTCGCCGTCTGGGTGCTGGGCATAGCCGTGCGGGTCGGGCTGTACGCGATCGCCGCCGCGGAGGACGTCCACCAGAGTTCCGGGTCGGTGCTGCTCGCGGTCGCCGTCACCCTGCTGATACGCACCGGGGTGCTAATCCGTCGGGCCCGGAGTCTGGAGCCGTCGTACCGTACGGTCTCATGAACAGCTGGACGGCCTGGCCGCTGCAGGAGGCGCTCTCCCGGGAGGGCCGGCCCGCCGCCCGGCGCTCGCTCGGCCGCGGGGTACGGCTCGTGCTGTTCGGCGGCGCGACATGGTGGATCGTCGCCAAGGGCGGGCTCAACTCCTGGCAGACCGCCCTCGCGGTGCTGGGGCTGGCGGTCGGGTACGCCATGCTCCGGGCCTACTTCCGGGTCACCCTGCACCACCGGCTGTGGCCCGCGGTCGGGCTGATCGCGCTGCTGATCGCCGGGGGTGGCCTCGCCCACCTGCTGGACACCCCGGTCGGCGGGGTCGTGGTGTGGTGCGGCTGCGCGGTGGTGTCCGTCGAACGGCTGCCGCTGGCCGCAGGGGCGCCGCTGGCCGCGGTGTCGCTGACCGCCTTCGTGGCGCTGGACGGTGGGGACAAGCCGCTGAGCGCCATCCTGACGTCGCTGGGGCTGTTGCTGGCCGGGTATGTCGTGCGGCTCGACGCCGACGCGCGGGGGCAGACCCAGCGTCTGCTGGCGCAGGAGCGGGCGGCGCGGTTGGCCGAGGCGGAGTCGGCCGCGCTGGGCGAGCGCGCGCGGATCGCCCGGGAGATCCATGACGTGCTGGCGCACAGCCTGTCCGCGCAGACGGTGCACCTGGAGGCGACGAGGCTGCTGATCGAGCGGGGTGCGGACCGGGAGCTGGTGCTGGAGCGGGTTGTCGCGGCCCGGCGGATGGCCCGTGAGGGGCTCGCCGAGACACGGCAGGCGCTCTCCGCGCTGCGGGGCGAGATGGCGCCGGTGGAGGAGTTCCTCCGGGAACTGGTGGCTTCGGAGGGGGCGCGGTTGGAGGTGACGGGGGAGTCGCGCAGGCTGCCGGCCGAGGCCGGGCTCGCGGTGCGGCGGGTGGCGCAGGAGGCGATGACGAATGTGCGTAAGCACGCGCCGGGGGCGAAGGTCGCGCTGCGGCTGGAGTACCGGCCGCGGGAGGTCGAGCTGGAGTTCAGGGACTACGGGGGAAGAACGCCTGTGGACAACTCTCTGGGGGCATCCGGATCGGGCTACGGTCTTCGGGGGATGCGGGAGCGCGCCGAGCTGCTGGGCGGCGCGCTGGACGCCGGACCGGCCGAGGAGGGCTTCGTGGTGCGCTTGCGGGTTCCCGCGTGACGCGGGTGGTGGTCGCGGACGACCAGACGGTGGTGCGCGAAGGGATCGTGATGTTGCTGGGGCTGCTGCCCGGCATCGAGGTGGTCGGGGCGGCGGCGGACGGGGAGGAGGCGGTGCGGCTGGTGGCGGAACAGCGGCCGGAGGTGGTGCTGATGGACCTGCGGATGCCGCGCTGCGACGGGGTGGAGGCCACCCGTCGGATCCGTTCGGAGTTCCCGGGCACGCAGGTGGTGGTGCTGACCACCTTCGAGGACGACGATTCGCTCTTCCCGGCGCTGCGGGCCGGGGCGCGGGGATATCTGACGAAAGACGCGGGAGGGGAGGAGATCGCCCGGGCGATCGCCGAAGTGACGGCCGGGCGGGCGGGGTTGTCGCCCGCGGTGCAGAGCAGGGTGCTGGACGCGTGGGCGGCGGCGGGGCCGGGGGGCCCGACCGGTCGGGAGGGCGCCGGAGGAGACGGCGGCCGGCGGGCGCGGGGCGAACTGCCGGACGGGCTGACCGCGCGGGAGGCGGAGGTGCTGGCGCTGGTGGCGGAGGGCTTGTCCAACACGGAGATCGCCGCCCGCCTGCACGTGAGCATGGCGACCGTGAAGACCCACATCAACAATCTGTTCGCCAAGACCGGAGTACGGGATCGCGCTCAGGCTGTCGGATATGCATACCGGCACGGCATCACCTGATGAGGTGAAGGTTTCTCCTTGTTGCTGCTGGATCTTCCCGCTCTGTCCATGATTGGGCGCACGGCCGATCGGCCGGTGGAACGAGGAGAGTTCGGTGGACAAGCACGACGGGGGTGACCCGACGGTGCTGCGGGTGGACGATCCCTGGCAGAACGCCGGAGCGGCCGGCCTGTGGGTGCCGGACCAGCAGGCCCCCGAGACGCCCGGGTGGACCGAACAGGTCGAGCCGGGCGGGGGAGAGGGTCCGCAGACCGACGGTGCCGGGACGGAGTACGCGGAGCCCGTGGTGGGCGCCGACCGGGCGGCGGTCTATCTGGAAGTGCAGGGCAGCGCGGAGTTCCGGGCAGTACGGGACCGGTACCGGAAGTTCGTCTTTCCGGCGGTGGTCGGCTTTGTGGCCTGGTACCTGCTGTATGTCGTGCTGGCGACCACCGCGCCCGGGCTGATGGCGCACCCGGTGGCCGGTGAGCTGAATGTGGCGCTGGTCGCGGGGCTGGCGCAGTTCGCCAGCACCTTCGCCCTCACGTGGGCCTATGCGCGGCACGCGCGGCTGCGCAGGGACCGGGCGGCGCTCGATCTGCGGTGGACGCTGGCCACCAGGACCGGACAGGAGCGGGTGCGGTGACCGGGACGGCACATCTGGCGGACGTGGCCGGGGAACACCAGGGCCTGGCGATTGTGCTGTTCACGCTCTTCGTGTCGGTGACGCTGGCGATCACCGCGTGGGCGGGGCGGCGGCGGAGCTCTTCGGTGGAGTTCTTCGCCGGCGGGCGGCTCTTCTCACCGATGGAGAACGGGCTGGCGATCGCCGGGGACTACATGTCGGCGGCGTCGTTCCTCGGTATCTCCGGGCTGATCGCGCTCTTCGGCTACGACGGCTTGCTCTACTCGGTGGGCTTCTTCGTGGCCTGGCTGGTCGTGTTGATGCTGGTCGCGGAGCTGGTGCGCAACTGCGGGCGGTACACCATGGCCGACGTGCTCTCCGCGCGGATGCGGCAGCGGCCGGTCCGGATCGCGGCCGGCACCGCATCGGTGACCGTCTCGATCCTCTATCTGGTGGCCCAGATGGTGGGCGCCGGCAGCCTGGTGGGGCTGCTGCTCGGCGGCGGCCAGGGGACCGCGGTACGCACCTGGACGGTGATCGGGGTCGGCGCGCTGATGGTGTTCTACGTGTCCTTCGGCGGGATGCGGGCCACCACCTGGATCCAGATCGTCAAGACGGTGCTGCTGATGGGCGGCACGATCGCGCTGACCGTGATGGTGCTGGTGCGTTTCCACGGCGACTTCGGGGACCTGCTGCGGTCGGCGGCGAACGGCAGTGGGCAGGGGAACGCGTTTCTGGCGCCCGGGCTGAAGTACGGGGCGAACGCGACCTCGCGGCTGGACTTCATCAGCCTCGGCGTCGCGCTGGTGCTCGGGACGGCCGGCCTGCCGCACATCCTGTCGCGCTTCTACACGGTGCCGACCGCCCGTTCGGCGCGGCGGTCGGTGGTCTGGGCGATCGGGCTGATCGGCGTCTTCTACCTGATGACGATCGTGCTGGGCTTCGGCGCCGCGGCAGTGGTCGGCTCGGACACGGTCCGGGACTCCAACGCGGCCGGGAACACCGCGGTCCCGCTGCTCGCCGAGATCCTCGGCGGCGGCAGCGGCACCACCGGGGGCACGGTGCTCTTCGCGGTGGTGGGCGCGGTGGCCTTCGCGACAATCCTCGCCGTGGTGGCCGGCATCACCTTGTCCTCCTCGGCCTCGGTCGCGCACGACCTCTACGCCTCCTGGCGGCGACCGCCCACCCAGGGCAGGCACGGCCGGCGGCGGACCGCGAAGACCGCACCGGCAGCCCCGGCCGACCCCGCCAACCCCGCCAACCCGTCCGTCCCGGTTCAACAGGCCGGGACCGACGGGGAGATGGAGCAGCAGGAGGTGCGGGTGGCCCGGTTCGCCGCCGTCGGCATCGGCACGGTGGCGATCGGGCTCAGCCTCTTCGCACAGGACCAGAACATCGCGTTCCTGGTCGGCCTGGCCTTCGCGGTGGCGGCGTCGGCGAATCTGCCCGCGCTGCTGTACTCGCTGTTCTGGCACCGTTTCACCACCCGGGGCGCGGTCTGGTCGATCTACGGCGGCCTCGTACCGGCGCTGGTGCTGGTGGTGCTGTCGCCGGTGATGTCCGGGCGGCCCGACGCCCTCTTCCCCGGGGTGGACTTCCACCTCTTCCCGCTGGAGAACCCCGGCCTGGTCTCCATCCCGCTGGGCTTCCTGGCCGGCTGGCTCGGCACCGTGCTGTCGCCGGAGCCGGCCGATGAGGGCAAATTCGCCGAGACGGAGGTGCGTTCGCTCACCGGAGCCGGCGCCGCCTGAGCCAGGCGGACCCATCTGACCCGCCCGGCGGACCTGCCGGGCACCCGGCCGGAGGCTCCAGGTGCTTGAGGTAGCGCTCGCGGTGGAGCGGCTCAACCCGGCCCGCTCGGTCACCTCCGGGGCGCTGAGCGTTCACCACCGAGTCCGTGCAGAACCTCAAACCGTGGGTGCCACCGGCCCCGCCCCGGTGACCGCCGTCACGGCGGTGACGGTGGTGACCGCGAGGCGGTCCGGGGTGACCGGGTCCGCGCCGCAGCTCACCGGGCGCGGCGGCAGGGCGGGCCGCCGGGCCACCGTGACCTGCCAGCCGCGCCCGTCGGTGTGGGCGACGCGCACGGTCCAGCCGTCGGGGCCGGTCTCGGTGCCGGTCACGGTGAGGGCGTCCGCCCGCTCCTCACCGGTCAGCGCGCGGACCGCCAGCTCGGCGGCCTGCCCCGGAGCCTCCCAGGCCGAGCGGCCTCGGCAGCCGTCGAGGACGACCTGCCCCGAGTGCGCCGCCTCCAGGATCGCCTTGGCGTGGTGGCCGTCCACCCGGCCGTAGCTGTAGCCGTACGGCAGGACCAGCATGGTGGGCGCGAAGCGGTGCCCACCGAGATGGGTGGTCTCCCAGATGTCGTAGCCGCCGGAGGCCGCCAGCTCGGCGGCGAGCGGGCGGCCGTACACCGCGCAGCAGCGGTCGCGCTTGCCGTTGGTGCACACCAGGGCGATCGGCGGCCCCTGGTACGGAGCCCCGAAACCGCCGTGCGCGCCCGCGCCCAGGGCCCGGAAGTCCAGCGCGGTGAGCTCCGCCGGGTCGGCGACATCGGCGGTCCGCACCCACGGGTCGTGCGGCGCGGTGTGGGCGAGCAGCACCCGGCGCGGGCCAGGACCGGCCGGGCGGTCCGGACGCCGGATCAGCCCGATCCGCACCCCCGTGCCGTCGGCCCGTTCCTCCAGCACGCGCCCCACCGCGGGGTCGAGGCCGCTGCTCCGCAGCGCCTTCGCGCCCCAGCTGCCCGGCTGCTCGACGAGCAGCCAGGTGCGGGCGACCGCACCGGTTCCTGCCACGTCCTCGGCCAGTTCGAGGGACGCCTTCGTACACGTGATCACGCCGCCGAGCCTAGTCGGCCCGGCGGCGTGAATCCGTTCGGGCGCCCTGCGGGCCGTGGCGGCCTCACGCCGGGCCGGCCACCACCGCCACCGGCTTGAGCAGCGGGACGCCGGAGCCGTCGCGGCGCGGGTCCTTCGGCGGCAGTTCGGCGGCGGCGCCGGTGGCGGTCGCCGCGCGGGCCGGGGCGGGACCGGCCCAGGCCAGCGCGAGCCCCGTCTCACCGCGCAGGAATCGCTGGCAGCGCACACCGCCGGTCGCCCGGCCCTTGCGCGGGTACTGGTCGAACGGGGTGAGCTTCGCGGTGGCCTGCTCGGCGTCCTCCAGCGTGCCCTCGGCCCGCGCCACGGTGAAGACCACCGCGTCCACCGCCGGGTCGACCGCGGTGAAGGAGATCACCTTCGCGCCGTCGGTCAGCTTGATGCCCGCCATGCCGCCGGCCGCGCGGCCCTGCGGGCGCACCTGGGAGGCGGGGTAGCGCAGCAGCTGGGCGTCGTCGGTGATGAAGACCAGGTCCTCCTCGCCGGTCCGCAGCTCGACCGCGCCCACCACCTGGTCGCCGTCCCGGAGGGAGATGACCTCCAGGTCGTCCTTGTTCGACGGGTAGTCCGGCACCACCCGCTTGACGACGCCCTGTTCGGTGCCGAGCGCGAGGCCGGGCGAGGACTCGTCCAGCGTGGTCAGGCAGAGCACGCGCTCGCCGTCCTCCAGCGACAGGAACTCGGCGATCGGCGCGCCCCCGGCCAGCGACGGCGGGCCGGCGGTGGGCGGCAGCATCGGCAGGTCGATGACGGTCAGCCGCAGCAGCCGCCCGGTGGAGGTGACCGCGCCGACATCGGCCCGGGCGGTGGTGGGCACCGCCGAGACGATCACGTCGTGCTTGGCGCGCCGCCCGGCGCTCTCGCCGAGGTCACCGCCGATCTCGGTACGGGCCAGCAGGCCGGTCGAGGAGAGCAGTACCCGGCACGGGTCGTCGGCGACCTCAAGCGGCACCGCCGAGACCGGCGAGTCCGCCGACTCCAGCAGTACCGTGCGGCGCTCGGTGCCGTACTGCTTGGCGACCGCGGCCAGTTCGGCCGAGACCATCTTGCGCAGCTCGGTGTCGGACTCCAGGATCCGGGTCAGCTCGGCGATCTCCGCGTTCAGCCGGTCCCGCTCGGACTCCAGCTCGATCCGGTCGAAGCGGGTCAGCCGGCGCAGCGGGGTGTCGAGGATGTACTGGGTCTGGATCTCCGACAGCCCGAACCGCTCGATCAGGCCCTGCTTGGCCGCCGCGGCGTTCTCACTGGCCCGGATGATCGCGATGACCTCGTCGATGTCGACCAGGGCCACCAGCAGGCCGTCTACCAGGTGCAGGCGGTCGCGGCGCTTGGTGCGGCGGAACTCGCTGCGGCGGCGGACCACCTCGAAGCGGTGGTCGACATAGACCTGGAGCAGTTCGCGCAGGCCCAGGGTGAGCGGCTGGCCGTCCACCAGGGCGACGTTGTTGATGCCGAAGGAGTCCTCCATCGGCGTCAGCTTGTAGAGCTGCTCCAGCACGGCCTCGGGGTTGAAGCCGTTCTTGATCTCGATGACCAGCCGCAGGCCGTGCTCGCGGTCGGTGAGGTCCTTGACGTCGGCGATGCCCTGCAGCCGCTTGGCGCCGACCATGTCCTTGATCTTGGCGATGACCTTCTCGGGCCCGACATTGAAGGGCAGTTCGGTCACCACCAGGCCCTTGCGGCGGGCCGTGACGTCCTCCACCGTGACGGTGGCGCGGATCTTGAAGGTGCCGCGGCCCGACTCGTACGCGTCCCGGATGCCGGACAGGCCGATGATCCGGCCGCCGGTGGGCAGGTCCGGCCCGGGGACGTGCCGCATCAGGGCGTCGAGGTCGGCGTTCGGGTAGCGGATCAGGTGGCGGGCGGCGGCGATGACCTCGCCGAGGTTGTGCGGCGGCATGTTGGTGGCCATGCCGACCGCGATGCCCGACGAGCCGTTCACCAGCAGGTTGGGGTAGGCCGACGGCAGGACGGCCGGCTCCTGCTCCTGGCCGTCGTAGTTGGGCGCGAAGTCGACGGTGTCCTCGTCGATCGACTCGACCATCAGCTGCGCCGGACCGGACATCCGGGCCTCGGTGTACCGCATCGCGGCCGGCAGGTCGTCCAGCGAGCCGAAGTTGCCGTGGCCGTCGACCAGCGGCAGCCGCTGGGAGAAGGGCTGCGCCATCCGCACCATGGCGTCGTAGATGGACGAGTCGCCGTGCGGGTGGAGCTTGCCCATCACCTCGCCGACGACCCGGGCGCACTTGACGTAGCCCCGCTCCGGACGCAGGCCCATCTCGTTCATCTGGTAGACGATGCGGCGGTGCACCGGCTTCATGCCGTCGCGGGCGTCGGGCAGCGCGCGCGAGTAGATCACCGAGTAGGCGTACTCAAGGAAGGAGCCCTGCATCTCGTCCACGACGTCGATGTCGAGGATGCGCTCCTCGAAACCGTCGTCGGGAGGCGGCGGGGTCTTCGTCGTGCGGCGGGCCATCTCGGCGGCGCTCCTTCTTCTGGACCTGGGGACTGCTGCCGGACCGGCGGGACTTGACGCCCCGCGGCCCGGTCGGGACTGCTGCGGACCATTGTGGACCGCGCCACCGACAGCGCGGACCACCGCCCGCCGCGAGCGCGCCGTGGGCGGGAACTTCGCGCGGCACCGGCTCGCTTCCCTAGAGTGGCAGCACTCTACGCAGTCACGCAGCAGCGACCGGAAGGACAGCTTGCCCATGGGTCACACGGCCACCCCGGAGGCACACTCCAGCGGCCTGACAGCCACCGAACACCGCCTGTCGAACGGCCTGCGGGTGGTGCTCTCCGAGGACCACCTCACCCCGGTCGCGGCCGTCTGCCTCTGGTACGACGTCGGTTCGCGGCACGAGGTGAAGGGCCGTACCGGCCTGGCTCACCTCTTCGAGCACCTGATGTTCCAGGGCTCGGCCAGCGTGAAGGGCAACGGCCACTTCGAGTTGGTACAGGGCGCGGGCGGTTCGCTCAACGGCACCACCAGCTTCGAGCGCACCAACTACTTCGAGACCATGCCCGCCCACCAGCTCGAACTGGCCCTGTGGCTGGAAGCGGACCGGATGGGCAGCCTGCTCACCGCGCTGGACCAGGAGAGCCTGGACAACCAGCGGGACGTGGTGAAGAACGAGCGCCGCCAGCGGTACGACAACGTGCCGTACGGCACCGCCTTCGAACGCCTCACCGCGCTCGCCTACCCCGACGGGCACCCCTACCACCACACCCCGATCGGCTCGATGGAGGACCTGGACGCGGCTTCCCTGGAGGACGCCCGGGCCTTCTTCCGCACCTACTACGCGCCTGGCAACGCGGTCCTGTCGGTGGTCGGGGACATCGACCCGGGGCAGACGCTTGCCTGGATCGAGAAGTACTTCGGCACCATCCCCGCGCACGACGGCAAGCCGGCGCCGCGCGACGGCTCGCTGCCCGACGTCATGGGCGGCCAGCTGCGCGAGGTCGTCGAGGAGGACGTGCCCTCCCGCGCCCTGATGGCCGCCTACCGGCTGCCGGAGGACGGCACCCGGGCGGGCGACGCGGCCGACCTGGCGCTGACCGTGCTCGGCGGCGGCGAGTCCTCCCGGCTGCACAACCGGCTGGTGCGGCGCGACCGCACCGCGGTGACGGCCGGCTTCGGGCTGCTGCGGCTGGCGGGGGCGCCCTCCCTCGGCTGGCTGGACGTCAAGGCGTCCTCCGGGGTCGAACTGACCGCCATCGAGAGCGCGGTGGACGAGGAGCTGGCCCGCTTCGCCGAGGAGGGCCCGACGCCCGAGGAGATGGAGCGGGCCCAGGCGCAGCTGGAGCGGGAGTGGCTGGACCGGCTGGCGACCGTGGCCGGACGGGCCGACGAACTCTGCCGGTTCGCGGTGCTCTTCGGCGACCCGCAGCTCGCGCTGACCGCGGTGCAGCGGGTGCTGTCCGTCACCGCCGAGGAGGTCAAGGCGGTGGCCGCGGGGCGGCTGCGGCCCGACAACCGGGCGGTCCTCGTCTACGAACCCACCGGGGGCGACCAGGCCGAAGGCGCCGAAAGCGCCGAAAACGCCAAGGGTGCCGAGGGCGCCGAAGCCACCGAGGCGACCGAGCAGGAAGAGAGCGAAGCGTGAGCGACACCGCGGCCGTCATGACGTTCCACCCGCAGCCGCAGCCGGGCGAGCCCAAGCCGTGGGCCTTCCCGGCGCCCGAGCGCGGCACCCTGCCCAACGGGGTGACACTGCTCACAAGCCACCGGCCGGGACAGCAGGTGATCGCGGTCGAGGTGGTGCTGGCCGCGCCGCTGGACGCGGAACCGGAGGCCCTGGAGGGCGTGGCGACCATCATGGCCAGGGCGCTCTCCGAGGGCACCGACGAGCACAGCGCCGAGGAGTTCGCCGCCGAGCTGGAGCGGTGCGGCGCCAGCTTGTCGGCGCACGCCGACCACCCCGGTGTCCGGGTCTCCCTCGAAGTGCCCGCCTCCCGGCTGGACAAGGCGCTCAGCCTGCTCGCCGAGGCGCTGCGCGCCCCCGCCTTCGCCGAGTCCGAGGTGAAGCGGCTGGTCGCCAACCGGCTCGACGAGATCCCGCACGAGCTGGCCAACCCGGCCCGCCGCGCGGCCATGGCGCTGTCCAAGGAGCTCTTCCCGTCCACGCTGCGCATCTCACGGCCGCGTCAGGGCACCGAGGAGACCGTCCGCGGCATCGACGCGGCAGCGGTCCGGGAGTTCTACACCGCCCATGTCCTGCCGGCGACGTCCACCGTCGTGGTGGTCGGCGACTTCACCGGCATCGACCTGCCGGCGCTGCTCACCGAGACCCTGGGCCGCTGGACCGGGGGCGCCGCGAAGCCGCGTCCCCGCCCGGCGCTCACCTCGGACGACACCGCCCGGGTGGTGATCGTGGACCGGCCGGGCGCGGTGCAGACTCAGCTGCTGATCGGCCGTACCGGGCCCGACCGCCAGGACCCGGTGTGGGCGGCCCAGGTGCTCGGCACGTACAGCCTCGGCGGCACCCTCACCTCACGGCTGGACCGGGTGCTGCGCGAGGAGAAGGGCTACACCTACGGCGTGCGGGCCTTCGCCCAGGTGCTGCTCAGCTCGGCCGACGGCACCGGCGCCGCGCTGCTGGCGATCAGCGGCTCGGTGGCCACCGAGGTGACCGGCCCGGCGCTGGCCGACACCTGGCAGGTGATCCGCACCCTCGCCGAGGGCGGTCTCACCGAGGAGGAGCGGGACGTCGCGGTGCAGAATCTCGTCGGGGTCGCACCGCTGCGGTACGAGACCGCCGCCGCGGTCGCGGACACGCTCGCCGACCAGGTGGAGCAGGAGCTGCCGGACGACTACCAGGCCCGGCTGTACGCCCGGCTGGCGGCCACCGGCACCGTGGAGGCCACCGCGGCGGTGGTGAACGGCTTCCCGCTGGACCGCCTGGTGGTGGTCCTGGTCGGTGACGCGGCCTCCATCGAGGAGCCGGTACGGGCCCTCGGGATCGGTCCGGTGAGCGTCATCGGCTGACGGCACACCGGGCCGCACCGGCGAGGTGCCGGCCGGGCTCCGCGAGCCCGCCGCAGGCTTCACCCCCACACCCCGGAACCCCGGTCGCCCCTCAGGCATCGGGGTTCCGGGGTGTTTTGCGCCCTGCCGGGGTGTGTGTGGCGTGCGCTACATATCAGCTGATCTGTTTGGTGTACGGCCAAGTGCCCGGTTAGCGTCAACGCGCGTTGCCCGTGAAAGGCAGCAGCGTCCGATTCGTCCGGCCGCACCCAGACATCGCCGAGTCCCCGCGAGGGGAGCCGGGGACCCACGTCCCTGGGGTGAATCGGGGCCACCCGCCGCCGTAGCCGCGGATGCCCCGTAGGAGACCTTCCTGCTCCGAACCCGTCAGCTAACCCGGTAGGCGAGAAGGAAGGAAAGGAGCGACGCCTCCTCATGGCGTTCAAATTTCTGCCCGCCCCCGGCGGGAAGCACCGTCGCGTCCACCCCGGGCGTACCGCCGCCACCGTGGCCGGGATCGCCGTACTGACCGCGGGCGGCGCCATCGGCGCCAGCGCGATGGCCGCCCCCGGGCAGGCCCCCGCGGCCGCCGCGCAGCCCACCGCGTTCACCCAGGCCCTGGACGTGCACGCGTCCCTGGCGCACACCCTGGCCGCCCAGGCCGAGAGCCAGCACAAGGCAGCCGACACCGCCAAGGCCAAGGCCAAGGCCGCGGCGCAGGCCAGGGCGCAGGCCCGGGCCAGGGCCGCCGCTGCCGCGAAGGCCAGGGAACAGGCTGAGGCCAAGGCAGCCGCGGCGGCGAAGGCCGCGGCGGTCCGCACCGCGGCGCCGGCCGCCGCCAGCCGGTCCGAGGCGCGGGCCGCACTGCCCGTCAGCACCGACTCCGGCTGGATGAAGCCGGTCGGCGACGCGGCCATCGGCACCGGCTACAAGGCCTCCGGGTCGCTGTGGTCCAGCGGTTCGCACACCGGTGTGGACTTCCTGGTCGGCTCCGGCACCCCGGTCCACGCGGTCGCGGTCGGCACGGTGATCTCCGCGGGCGCCGACGGCGCCTACGGCAACGACGTGATCATCAAGCACGCCGACGGCAAGTACACCCTCTACGGCCACCTCACCGAGCCGCTGGTGTCGGCCGGCCAGACGGTCACCGAGGGCCAGGAGATAGGCATCTCCGGCGCCACCGGCAACGTCACGGGCCCGCACCTGCACTTCGAGGTGCGCACCACCCCCGACTACGGCTCCGACATCGACCCGGTCGCGTACATGGCCTCGCACGGCGTCACGATCTGATCCGGCTCCGGTCCGCCGCCCCGGCCGCGGACCGGCACGACCGAAGGCCCCGGCTGCCCCCGCCGGGGCCTTCGTCCTTGTCCGTTGGTGTCCTAAAGCGCTCCGGATCGGTCCCGGGCGTGCCCGAAAGCGCCCCTCCTGTCCAAAAACAATCCAACTATTCCAGGGGTGCTTTCCCTTTTCCCGGTGTGCTGGAATAGAGTCGCGGCACAATACGGGGAAAGAAACGGAGTCGGCGATGCGGAACCGGACGTGAACGGGGCGGACGGCGCGGGGCGGCGTATCTCGGCGCAGGTGGTGTGTACGGCCATCCGCGACGACATCGTCGGCGGTTTCTTCGCGCCGGGCAGCCGGCTGACCGAGGAGCTGCTCGCGCAGCGGTACGGGGTCTCCCGGGTGCCGGTGCGCGAAGCACTGCGCACCCTGGAGTCCGAAGGGTTCGTCCGGACCCGCAGACATGCCGGGGCCTCCGTCGCGGAGCCCACCGAGCAGGAGGCGGCCGACCTGCTGGAGATACGCGGACTGCTGGAGCCACTGGGCGCCGCCCGCGCGGCCCAGCGGCGGACCGAGGCGCACCTGAAGGTGCTGCGCGGTCTGGTCCGGCTCGGGCAGGAACGCGCGGTGCAGGGGCAGTTGTCCGACCTGCCGTCCCTCGACGGCTGGTTCCACGAGACGCTGGCCCAGGCGTCCGGCAGCCCGACACTGGCCGCCCTGCTCACCCAGCTGCGGCACAAGATCGCCTGGGTGTACGGCGACGGCGGCACCACCAGGGCCGCCGAGTCGTGGGAGGAGCACGCCGCGATCATCGACGCGGTGGCGCGCGGCGACGCCGAACGGGCCCGCCGGCTGGCCGCGGTGCACGTGGAGCGGGCGGCCGCGGTGAGGATCCTGAAACATCCCGTAAACGCGGTGCGCCGCCGCGCTTAACATTCACACCGTATACAAGGGCATAGAATTGTGGCCCGCGTAAATGCAAGAAAGCGGGACCGGACATTCCATGGGGGAATGTCCGGCCCCGTTGCATTCCGCTGCCCGCGGCCGGGCGGTGGCCTGAAATAAGCGCCGCCCGGGTCCGGAAGAAGATCTCTCAGACGGTTTCCGGCAGTTCGTCGAGCCCTTCCGAGACGAGTTTCGCCAGCCGGTCGAGCGCGGCGTCGGCGCCCTCGGCCGACGAGGCGAGCACGACCTCCTCGCCCCCTTGTGCGCCCAGGCTCAGCACGGCCAGCATCGACGCCGCGTTCACCGGGCCGCCGTCCGCCTTGGCGATGGTGACCGGCACGCCGGCGGCCATCGCCGCGCGGACGAAGATGGACGCCGGGCGGGCGTGCAGACCCTCTGCCCAGCCGACGTTGACGCGGCGCTCAGCCATGGTGATGCCCTTCGGTTAGGTCCCGCACAGTGCGTCCAGCCTGCCTGTTACGCGTCGGCCGCGCGAGTAGGGCGCGCCCGCTTACGCTGGGGCCATGACGGAGCAGCCGGCTCACCCCTACCCGGTCCACTGGGAGGCGGACGTCGTCCTGCGCGACGGCGGCATCGCCCACATCCGTCCGATCGGTCCGGGCGACGCGGGCCGGCTCGTCGACTTCTACGAGAAGGTCTCCGACGAGTCGAAGTACTTCCGCTTCTTCGCCCCCTACCCCCGGCTCTCCGACCGTGACGTGCACCGCTTCACGCACCACGACTACAACGACCGGGTGGGCCTGGCCGCCACCGTGGGCGGCGAGTTCATCGCCACCGTCCGCTACGACCGCACCACCGCGGACGGCCGGCCCGCCTCCGGGGCGGCCGGCACCCTGGCCGAGGTGGCCTTCCTGGTCCAGGACGCCCACCAGGGCCGCGGGGTCGCCTCCGCCCTGCTGGAGCACATCGCCGCGGTCGCCAGGGAACGCGGCATCCTGCACTTCACCGCGGAAGTCCTGCCCGCCAACCGCAAGATGGTGAAGGTCTTCACCGACGCCGGCTACACCCAGCAGCACAGCTTCGCCGACGGCGTGGTCCACCTCGACCTCGACCTGGAGCCCACCGACGAGTCGGTCCAGGTGATGCGGGCCCGCGAGCACCGCGCCGAGGCCCGCTCCGTCCAGCGGCTGCTGCGCCCCGCCTCGGTCGCGGTGGTCGGCGCGGGCCGCCGCCCCGGCGGGATCGGCCGGACGGTGCTGCGCAACATCGTGGCCGGCGGCTTCACCGGCCGGCTCTACGCGGTCAACCACTCCTTCCCCGCCGCAGGCGCCGACCTCGACGGTGTCCCCGGCCACCGTTCGGTCCGCGCCATCGGCGCCGAAGTGGACCTCGCGATCGTCGCCGTCCCCGCCGACCGGGTGCCCGAAGCGGTCACCGACTGCGGCGAGGCCGGGGTACGCGGCCTGGTGGTGGTCGCGGCCGGCTACTCCGAGACCGGCCCCGAAGGGCGGGAGCGGCAGCGCGACCTGGTCCGGCAGGCCCGCAGCCACGGCATGCGGGTGATCGGCCCCAACGCCTTCGGCATCGTCAACACCGCCCCCGACATCGCCCTCAACGCCTCGCTCTCGCCGGAGATGCCGCGCCACGGCCGGCTCGGCCTGTTCACCCAGTCCGGGGCGATCGGCATCGCCCTCCTCTCCGGCCTGCACCGCAGGGGCGCAGGCCCCTCCACCTTCGTCTCGGCCGGCAACCGCGCCGACGTCTCCGGCAACGACCTGCTGCAGTTCTGGCAGGACGACCCGGAGACCGACGCGGTGCTGATGTACCTCGAATCCTTCGGCAACCCACGGAAGTTCAGCCGGCTCGCCCGCCGTACCGCCGCCGCCAAACCGGTGGTGGTGGTCAAGGGCGCCCTGCACTCCGGCTCGGTGCCCGCCGGGCACGCGGTCCCGGTCGCCCGGATCCCGGACAGTACCGTCTCCGCGCTCTTCCGGCAGGCCGGTGTGATCCGGGTGGACACCGTCACCGAACTCCTCGACGCCGGGCTCTTCCTCGCCCTCCAGCCACTGCCGGCCGGCGACCGGGTGGCCATCCTCGGCAACTCCGAGTCCATCGGCCTGCTCACCTATGACGCGGCCCTCACCGCCGGGCTGCGCCCCGCCGCCCCGCTCGACCTCACCACCGCGGCCCGCCCGCAGGACATCACCGCGGCCCTCACCGCCGCCCTGGCCGACGAGGGCAACGACGCGGTGCTGGTCACCGTGATCCCCAGGGTCGGCTCCGAGAGCGGACCGGTGGCACCCGCGGGAGCGGCCGGCGACCCCTCCGGGACACCGGCGGACCCGGGGCCCGCCGGCCCCGACCCGGAGTCCGGCGACGACCCCGCCCTCGCCGAGGCCCTGCGCCGGGCCGCCGACGGCGCCACGAAACCCGTGGCCGTCGTCCACCTCGCGCTCGACGCGATGGCCGACCGGCTCGCCGACCCCGCCGGACCCGGCGCCCGTATCCCCGCCTACCGCGCCGCCGACCGCGCGGTCGGGTCACTGGCCGAGGCCGCCGCCTATGCCGCCTGGCGGGCCGGCGCCGCGGAACCCGGCCGGGTCCCGGAGTTCGACGACATCCAGCAGGCCGCGGCAGCCGAGGACGTGGCCCGGCTGCTGCCCGCCGGCGCACCCGCGCAGACCGAGACCGTGCTCTCCGACGAGGACACGGCGACGCTGCTCGGCCGCTACGGCATCCACGTCCGCCGGACCCTGCCGGCCCCCGACCCGGAGGCCGCGGTGGCCGCCGCCGCCCGGCTCGGCTACCCGGTGGCGCTCAAGACCACCGCCCCGCACCTGCGGCACCGGGCCGATCTCGGCGGCGTCCGGCTCGACCTCGCCGACGAGGGCGACCTGCGGCGGGCGTACGAGGAGCTGACCGCGCGGCTCGGCGAGCCCGCCGAGCTGCTGCCGGTCGTGCAGCCGATGGCGCCGCGGGGCGTGGACACGGTGGTACGGGCCGGGGTGGACCCCGCGGCCGGGGCGCTGCTCTCCTTCGGACTCGCCGGGGCACCCTCCGAACTGCTGGGCGACGTGGCGCACCGGCTGGTTCCGGCCACCGACCGGGACGCAGCGGAACTGGTGCGGTCCATCAAGGCGGCACCGCTGCTCTTCGGCTGGCGGGGCGCGGAACCCGTGGACACCGCGGCGCTGGAGGAACTCCTGCTGCGGGTGTCGATGCTCGCCGACGACCTGCCGGAGGTGGTCGCGGTGGACCTGGAGCCGGTGGTGGTCGCGGCGCACGGCCTCACCGTGCTCGGTGCCTGGGTACGGCTGGCGAAACCGCCCGCCCGCACCGACCTCGGGCCGCGTGCGCTGTCCTCTTTCTGACCGTGGCCGACGCCGTCGCCGCCCGGCCGGCCCCACGCGGCGCCCGCCTCCCAAGGAGCCGCCGGCGCACCCCGCGCCCTTAGGATGGTCGGCATGGCGAAGACCGGTACCACGACACAGGGCCTGCGCACGGCGATCGAGCGCAGCGGCTACTACCCGGCCCTGGTGGCCGAGGCCGTCGAGGCGGCGGTCGGCCGCGAGCCGGTCTCCTCGTACCTGGTCCACCAGGAGACCACCTTCGACGCCAACGAGGTCCGCCGGCACGTCACCGTCCTGGTGCTCACCGCCAGCCGCTTCCTGGTCAGCCACACCGATGAGCAGGCCGCCGACGACACCTCGCCGAGCCCGTACGCCACCACGTCCACCGAATCGGTGAAGATCGGCCGGATCGCGTCCGTCGTGGTCAGCCGGGTCGTCGCCAATCCGGAGTCCTACACCCCCGGCACACTGCCCCGCGAGGTGGTGCTCACCATCGGCTGGGGCGCCGTCTCCCGGCTCGACCTGGAGCCCGCAGCCTGCGGCGACCCCAACTGCGAGGCCGACCACGGCTACACCGGCTCGTCCACCGCCGACGACCTCTCGCTGCGGGTCAGCGAGGCGGGCGACGGCCCGGACGCGGTCCGCCAGACGCTGGCGTTCGCCCAGGCGCTCTCCGAGGCGACCGCGGCCACGGACTGATGGTCCCCCTGCTCCCTGACGCGTACGGCTTCGAGCCGCTCGACCCGCGCACCGCCCCCGCCCCGGAGTACGGCACGGGGGCGCTGTGTGACGTCATCCCGGCCGCCGTCGCCGGGTTCGCCGTCCCCGGCATGCCCCTCACCGGCATGCGTCTCGAACCCGCCGACCGGGTCTGCCTCTTCCTGGTGGACGGCCTGGGCTGGGAGCTGATCCTGCGGCACCCGGACGAGGCGCCCTATCTCACCTCGCTGCTGGACACCTCGCGCGGCGGCACCGGCCGCCCGATCACCGCGGGCTTCCCGGCCACTACGGCCACCTCGCTGGCGTCGGTCGGCACCGGTCTGACGCCGGGCGGGCACGGCCTGGCCGGTTACACCACGCTCAACCCGGACACCGGTCAGCTGATGAACCAGCTGCGCTGGCAGCCGTGGACCCCGCCCGGCGTCTGGCAGCCGCACCCCACCGTCTTCGCGCTGGCCGACGCGGCCGGGATCGCCACCTGCCAGGTGTCCTCGCCGGCCTTCGCCGGCACCCCGCTCACCAAGATCGCGCTCTCCGGCGGCACCTTCCACGGCCGCCTCACCGGCGAGGAACGGGTGGACCTGGCCGCCGACCGGCTGGGGGCGGCCGACCGCACGCTGGTCTACACGTACTACAGCGAACTGGACGCGATGGGCCACCGGCACGGCGTGGACTCCGACGCGTGGCGTGGCCAGCTGATGATGGTCGACCGGCTGGTGCAGCGGCTCGCCGAGCAACTGCCGCCGCGCAGCGCCCTGTACGTCACCGCCGACCACGGCATGCTCGACGTGCCCTTCGACGAGGAGTCACGGATCGACTTCGACGAGGACTGGGAACTGCGGGCCGGCGTCGCGGTGCTGGGCGGCGAGGGCAGGGCCCGGCACGTCTACGCGGTGCCCGGCGCGGCCGGCGACGTCCTCGCGGTGTGGAGCGAGGTGCTGGGGGACCGGATGTGGGTGGCCGGCCGCGAAGAGGCCGTCGCCGCCGGGTGGTTCGGGCCCGCACCCGAGGCGAGGATGCTCGGCCGGATCGGCGACGTGGTGGCCGCCGCCCGGGACGACATGGCGGTCGTGGCCACCCGCAGCGAGCCGGGGGAGTCGAAGATGATCGGGCTGCACGGCTCGCTGGCCCCCGTCGAGCAACTGGTGCCGCTGCTGGAAGTACGCTCCTGAGGTCCTGACCGGCGCACCCCGAGCCGCCGGCTCCCCGCCGAACGCCCATCGGAAGGCCCGTACGGAAGGCCCCGCACCGAAAACGTCCCGCCCTCGAACGTCCCGCCCCCCGAAGTCCCCGCACCGACCCCCGCCCCGAGCGTCCCGCGCCGGAGAACTCCGTACCGGAGAACCCGGCCCCGTCGTCCCCCGAAAGGCCGTCGCCCTTCCCATGCCCGAACTGGTCTTCTTCTCCGGAACGATGGACTGCGGCAAGAGCACCCTCGCCCTGCAGATCGTCCACAACCGCACCGCCCGCGGCCTGCAGTCGGTGATCTTCACCCGTGACGACCGGGCCGGCCAGGGCAAGCTCTCCTCCCGCCTCGGCCTGGTCACCGACGCGGTGGAGGTCACCGACGACGCGGACCTGTACGGCTATCTGGTCGAGAAGATCAGCCGCGGCGGCCGGGTGGACTACGTGGTGGTGGACGAGGCCCAGTTCCTGGCGCCGGGCCAGATAGACCAGCTGGCCCGGGCGGTGGACGAACTCGACAAGGACGTCTACGCCTTCGGCATCACCACCGACTTCCGCACCCGGCTCTTCCCCGGCTCCCAGCGGCTGATCGAACTCGCCGACCGGGTGGAGGCGTTGCAGGTCGAGGCGCTGTGCTGGTGCGGCGAACGCGCCACCCACAACGCCCGTACGGCCGGCGGCGTGATGGTCGTCGAGGGCGCCCAGGTGGTCATCGGCGACGTGGACCGTGACGCCGACGACGTCGGGTACGAGGTGCTCTGCCGCCGGCACCACCGCCGCCGGATGACCAGTGCCACCGCGCGGGCGAGCACGCTCTCGCCCGACGTCCTACCGGTCAACCACGGCTGACGCCTCCCGCTGCCGCAGCGGACCCGGGCTCCCCTCCTCGTGCCTGCCCGGGCCCGCTGGTCAAGCCGCGCCGGTCAGCCGGCCGGGTCCTCTTCCGACGGGCCGAACCGCGCGACGACGGTGCGGTCGGCGGTCACCGGAACGGTGATCGTCCTTCCGCTGACCGGGAGTCCGGCGCCGTCCAGGGCTCAGCCGAGCAGCCGGAACCCGCGTGCCGGAGTGGCGGTGACGGCCGCGGGGCTCTCAGGGCCGGCGCCAGGTGCGGCTGGGGGTGAAACCCAGCAGGCCGGCGCAGGCGCGCCGGTCGAAGAGCGTGCTGTGCGGGGGCAGCCCGGCGGGCACGGGCACCCCCGGATGGTGGCGGGCCATCAGTTCGGCGGTCGGCAGCGCCGAGGTGGTGTCGGCGGCGGCCACGTTGACGACATGGCAGCCGTCCAGCTCCGCCTCCAGGGCGAGCCGGACCGCGGTGGCCGCGTCCGCGGTGTGCAGCCAGCCCCACAGGTCGTGCCGCTGCGCCGCCGGGTCGCGGGCGCACGCGGCCAGAAAGCCGTCGAGCCGGTCGCCGGCGCCGGTGAACGGGAAGCGCATGCACACCGACTCCAGCCCCCAGCGCCGGTGTGCGGTGGCGGCCACCTCCTCCAGCACCAGCTTGGAGAGCCCGTACGGGTCGCGGACCAGCGTCGGATGCCGCTCGTCCAGGGGCACGTACGCGGGCGACAGCGGCTCGGGGGACCAGGCGAGACCCACCGCCGCCATGCTGGAGGCGGCCACCACCCGGCGCACCCCGGCCCGGCCCGCCGCCTCGAACACCCGGTGCGCGGTGAGGCAGTTGTGGGCGAAGAGCGCACTCGGGTCGGGCACATTGGGGTGCGGGACGGCCCCGAGGTGCACCACCGCGGTCACCCCGTCCATCGCCGCGTCGACCAGTCCGGGGTCCTGGAGGTCGCCGGTGTGCACCCGCTCCGCGCCCGGCTCGCGCACCGGCAGCAGGTCGGTCAGCACCACCTGGTGGCCGGCCGCCAGCAGTTCCCGGGTCACATGACCGCCGATGTGTCCCGCCGCCCCGGTGACCAGTACCGGCATCAGCCCTTCACCGCCCCGGCCAGGCCGTTGACGAAGTAGCGCTGGAGGCAGACGAAGAGCAGCACCACCGGCACGACCACGATCAGCGCGCCGGCCATCAGGTTGTTGTAGTGCGGCACGTTCTGCGACGCGAGCGTCTGCAGTCCCAGCGGGAGGGTGTACGTGCTCTCGTCGTTGAGCGAGACCCGCGTCAGCAGGTACTCGTTCCAGGTGGGGATCGCGGTGAGCAGCGCCACCGTGATCAGCGCCGGCCGGGTCAGCGGCAGGTAGATCCGGGTGAAGACATGGAACTCGTTGGCGCCGTCCACCCGGGCCGACTCCCGCAGTTCCTTCGGCACCGCGGAGAAGGCACCGGTCATCAGCAGCACCGACAGCGGGGCGCCGCCGTTGACGAAGGGCAGCACCAGCCCGAGGTGCGAGCCGAGGATGCCGAGTTTGTTCTCCAGCAGCACGATCGGCAGCATCACGGTGATCGCGGGCACGAAGAGCAGGGCCACGAAGAGCTTCTGCAGCAGCCCGCGGCCGGGGAAGTCCAGCACCGCGAAGGCGTAGCCGGCCGCCGCGTACACCACCAGCGTCAGCACCACGGTCAGCGCGGACACCTCGACGCTGTTCAGGAAGTAGCGGAAGAAGTGCAGTTGGCTCCAGGTGTCGGCGAGCGTGCCGAAGGTCGGCCGGTGCGGGACGAGGTGGCCGCCGCGGACCACCTCGGCCTGGTCCTTGAACGCCGCCGACACCATCCACAGGAAGGGATAGACGCTGACCAGGCCGTACAGCGCGAGCAGCAGGCCGACCACGGCCTTCGCGGCGTTGCGCGGCAGCGCGGAAGCTCCCTGCCGGGAGCGGGTGCCGGGGGTGCCGGGGGAGGCAGGGGCAGGGGAGGTCGTCGTCATGTCTTGCTCCGCAGGACTCGCAGGTTGACCAGTGCCAGGACGACCGCCGCGGCGAAGAGCAGCCAGCCCAGCGCGCTGGCCAGGCCCAGGGTCGGCGCCAGTTCCTTGAGGAACGCCAGCCGGTACGCCTCCAGGCCGAGCACATTGGTGTGGTCGCCGGGGCCGCCGTTGGTCATCACCAGGAAGGTCTGGAAGCCCTGCAGCGAGTCGCGCAGGTTCAGCAGCACCACGATCGCGGTGATCGGCCGGACCAGCGGCCACACCACCGAGACATTGGTACGCCACCAGCCGGCGCCGTCCAGCTGGGCGGCCTCCAGCACGCTGCGGTCGATGGTCTGCAGCCCGGTGAGGTACATCAGCAGCGCCACCGGCACGGCGCCCCACACCGTCACCACGATCATGGTCGGCAGCGCGGTGTGCGGATTGCCGAGCCAGCCCTGCGGCTGGGCGAGCGAGCCCATCCCCGCAGCGCTCAGCAGCGCGTTGACCGCGCCGTCCGGCTGCAGGATGTACTGCCAGGCGAAGAAGACCGCGACACCGCTGGTCACGTACGGCACGAAGTACACCGAACGCAGCAGCCCCTGAAGGCGTTTGGCGGAGTTGAGCAGGATCGCCAGCGGGAAGGAGACCAGGACCGTCAGCAGCGGGACCGCGATCATCACCGACAGCGTGTGGCCGGCCGCGTGCCGGACCCGGGGCGCGTACGCCGGGTTGGCCCAGAGCAGGTCCTTGTAGTTCTGCACGCCGACCCAGGACCAGTGGGGCGCGAAGCCGTTCCAGCGGGCGAAGCTGAGCAGGAAGCCGTAACCGACGGTGTACAGGCCCATGACCGCGAAGAGCACCACGGCCGGGGCGACGAAGAGATAGCCGGAGACCGCCTCGTAGCCGCGGCGGCGGGAGCGCCGGCCGGTCCGGTCGGCGCCGGCCGGACCGGCCGGCCGGGGGCGCGGGTCCCGGCCGGCCGCGGTCGTCTCCGTGAGTGCGGGACGGGGCACCGTGGTCACTTCGACGTCGCCCAGAAGGAGTTGTTGAGCTTGGCCATCGCCTTGCCGGTGGCCGCCACGCTTTTCTGGCCCAGCGGGGTCAGGTCCGCCAGCACCTCGCCCATCGAGTCCTGGTCGTAGGTCGGCGGCCGGAAGGAGTTGTCGCCCGGGTCGTAGGTGGTCGCCGGGGTGCCGGCGAAGGTCTTGGTCATGTCGGCCAGCGTCGGGCCCATCACCTGGGCCGCGTCCGGGCCGAGTTCGGTGGCGGGCACCTCGGTGGCCTGTCTGGCGAACGTCGAGGCGACCGCCGGCTGGGCCAGGAACTTCATCCACTTCTCGGCGTTGCCGGCATACGCACTGGTGGAGGAGACGGCCAGGCCGGTGAGCGCCAGCGGGCCGAGGGCCGGCTTGGGCACCGCACCGGCCTGCGGGCCGGGCAGACCGAAGGCCATCACGTCGTCGGGGGCCATGCCGTTCTGCTGCAGGAAGGCGAGCGTGAAGGTGCCGCCGATGTCCCACGCCGACTTACCCTGTGCGAAGGCCTGGTCGGCCGCGTCGATGTCCAGGCTCTGGGTGCCGGGCATCCAGTACGGCTGCAACTGGTCGTACAGACCAAGTGCCTTGAGGCCGTCGGGGGAGGCGAAGTCCGCGGCGGCGTCCTTGCCGAAGAGGGCGTGGTACTTCTCCCGGCCGAGCTGGGCGAAGGCCAGCGGCTGCAGGACCCAGGTCAGGCCGGTCGCCTTGACCTTCAGGCCGAGGCTGACGCCGCCGGTCTTGGCGTTCTTGCCGGTGGTGGCCTTCAGGTCGGCGAGGAACTCCTCCCAGCTCGCCGGGGGCCGGGTGATGCCGGCCGCGGCGAGCGTCTTCTTGTTCGCCAGCACGATGCCGAAGGTGCCCGAGGTGAAGGGCACGCTGAAGCGCTGGCCCCGTGCCACGCCGTGCGACTTGGAGTCCCCGGGCAGCGATTCCTTGTACTTGGCCGCGGTCACCGTGCCGGAGATCCGGACGCCCTTCTGGTACTGGCCGCTCCAGGCGCTGTCGACGTCGTCGGCGATGTTCCTGGCGATACCGGTGGCGCCGAGTGCGAAGTCCTCGCCGTCGGAGTGCACTTCGAGTACGTCGGGCAGGTCGTGGGTCTTCGCGGCGGCCTGCACCTTGGTGGTGTAGGCGTCGTCGGGGCCGTACGCCTCGATCCTGACGGTGATGCCGGTCTGCTGCTTGAAGACGGCGGCGGCGTCTCGCAGACCGGCGACATGGGACTGCTTGAAGGTCCACATCTCCAGGGACTTGCTGTCGCCGGAGCCGCCGGAGGAGCCGCCGCAGGCCGCGACCGGCGCCAGGGAGACGACCGTGGCCAGGACCGCGACGGTGAGGCGGGTCCTGCCGGTCCGGGGAGCGCCGCCGTTCCTCGCGCCGACCGGGGCCGCCGTACCGCCGGGGGCCTTCGTACTGCCCGGGGCCGCCGTACCGGCCGGAGTCCTGGTGCCGCCCGGAGACCTCGTGCCGCCCGGGGAATATCGTGCGAAAGGTATGCGAGGTATGCGCATGGCCCCTGCCTAGGGTTCGATCGTTCAGAAGACCGAATGACGTTGGAGTCCATGAACATAGAGTCGCGTTTGAGATAGCGTCAAGGCGCGCGCTGCGATGGGGTGGGCACGCACGGGCCGTCAGGCGTCGGCGCGGGAGCGGAGGATCAGTGGAATCGGTGGCAGAAGCGGCGCGCGGGCGGAAGCCCGAGGAGGTCAAGTCCGCGGCCCGGGTGCTGGAGGTGCTGGAGCTGCTGGGGGCCGACGGCGCCCGGCTGTCGCTGGCCGAGATGGCCGGCGCGATGGCGGTGCCCAAGAGCAGCCTGCACGCGATCCTGCGGACCATGGAGGCGCGCGGCTGGGTCGATCTCGACCCGTCCGGCACCCGGTACAGCCTCGGTCTCAAGGCGCTGCTGACCGGCACCGCCTACCTGGAGGGCGACGACGTCACCAGCCTGGCGGGACCGGTGCTCGACGCCCTCGCCGAGGAGACCGGCGAGTCCGTGCACCTGGGCAGGCTTGACGGCACCCACGTGGTCTACCTGGCCAAACGCGAATCCAGACACGCGCTGCGGATGTACTCCGCGGTCGGCCGCCGGCTGCCCGCCCACACCACCGCCCTCGGCAAGGCGGTGCTCTCGCAGTACGACCACGCCGAGGTGCAGCGCCGGCTCGACTGGCCGCTGGAGCGGCTGACCCCCAACACCGTGGTGGACCCGGACGCCTTCCTGGCCCAGCTGGCCGAGGCGCGGCTGCGCGGCTGGGCGATGGACGACGGCGAGAACTCGGTGGACATCCGCTGCGTCGCGGTGGCGCTCGGCGGCGGCCAGGGCGGCGACGCGATCAGCTGCTCGGCGCCCGCCAGCCGGATGGACGACGTGCGCACCGAGGAGGTCGCCCGGGCGGTCACCGAGGCGGCCCACTCGCTGAGCACCCTTCTCAAGCGCCTCGGCTCGCACTGACGCCCCATCCGTTCCGGGGGCGACGTGGGTTTGTCAAAGGGATTGACAAACTCTTCCGGCCCTCCTTACGTTCGGAAAGCGGTACGACATTCTGCTATCCGTATGGATGCCGTTCAGGTAGCCGTACGGTCCTGCCGAGCGCCACCGATGGGAGCGTTCATGCCCGCGAGCCCTGTGTCCCCCGCGAGCCCCCTGGCCCCCGAGCCCTCAGCGACCCGGCGGGCCCTCGTGGTCCGCGGCGGCTGGGAGGGCCACTCACCGGTCGCGATCACCGATCTCTTCCTGCCCTTCCTCAAGGACCAGGGCTTCACCGTCGAGACCTCCGACCGCCTCGATGTGTACGCCGACGCCGGTCTCCTGGCCGCCACCGACCTGATCGTGCAGTGCTGGAGCATGGGCGAGATCACCCAGGAGCAGACCGGGGGACTGGTCCGTGCGGTCGAGGACGGCACCGGATTCGCCGGCTGGCACGGCGGGATCATCGACTCCTTCCGCGGCGACGTCGACTACGCCCTGCTGACCGGCGGTCAGTTCCTGATGCACCCACCCGGTTTCCTCGACCACACCGTCCACCCGCTCCCGGAGCGCGCCGGGCACCCGGTGATCGCCGGACTCGGCGACTTCCCCGTGCACACCGAGCAGTACTGGGTGGCCACCGACCCCGCCAACGACGTTCTGGCCACCACCACCTTCCCGGCCGGCGCAGAAGGCGGCCGGCCGGTGGTGATGCCCGCCGTCTGGACCAGGACCCGGGGCGCCGGGCGGGTCTTCGTCTCCTCGATCGGTCACAAGGCCGACGACTTCGACGTGCCCGAGGTCCGCACCCTCACCGAACGGGGGCTGCTGTGGGCGAGCCGCTGACCGCTCTGCGGATCGGCATGGTGGGCGCCGGCCGGATCAGCGGCGCCTATCTCGACACCCTGACCAAGGCCGGCGGCCTCCGCCTGACCGCCGTCACCGACCTGGACCCGGGCCGCGCCCGGGAGGCCGCCGGCCGGGCGGGCGCCGACGTGGCGGGCAGCGTCACCGAACTCGTCGCCCGCGACGACGTGGACGCCGTGCTCAACCTGACGATCCCGGCCGCCCACGCCGAGGTCGCGCTCGCCGCGGTCGCGGCCGGCAAGCACGTCTACGGCGAGAAGCCGCTCGCCACCACCCGCGAGGAGGCCGCCGCCGTACTGGCCGCCGCCCGGGCCGCCGGAGTACGGGTCGGCAGTGCGCCCGACACCGTTCTGGGCACCGGCACCCAGACCGCCCGCAGGGCCGTGGACGACGGGCTGATCGGCACCCCGGTCGCCGCCACCGCCTTCATGACCACCCCGGGCCACGAAGCCTGGCACCCCGACCCGGAGTTCTACTACCGGCCCGGCGGCGGCCCGCTGCTCGACATGGGCCCCTACTACCTCTCCGCACTGGTCCACCTGCTGGGCCCGGTGGTCAAGGTGACCGGCGCCGCCGCCACCCCGCGCGCCGAACGCGTCATCGGCAGCGGCCCGCGCGCCGGCCGGCGCTTCGCGGTCCAGGTCGCCACCCACGTGACCGGCATACTGGAACACACCGGCGGCGCCCTGTCCACGCTGATGATGAGCTTCGACATCCACGCCGCCCGGCTGCCGCGGATCGAGGTGCACGGCACCACCGGCTCGCTCTCCGTACCCGACCCCAACGGCTTCGCCGGACCGGTGGAGCTGTACGAGAACGGCGGATGGCGGGAACTGCCGGTCTCGGCCGGGCACCCCGGCGCCGGCCGCGGTATCGGGCTCGCCGACCTCGCCGACGCCCTGGTCACCGGGCGGCCGCACCTGGCGTCCGCCGAACTCGCCGCCCACGTACTGGATGTGATGCTCACCCTGCTCGACGCCGCGGAACGCGGCGCCGCGCTCCCGGTGGCCTCCCGCTGTGAACGGCCCGCGCCCGTACTCCCGCGCCAAGCGGCGGACACCGGACGAGGAGACACCGGGTAGCGAGACACCGGATAACGAGACACCGGGTAGCGAGACACCGGAAAGGAAACGGCGGGAGACGGCGAAAGAGTCGGGAGGTGTCGGGAGACGGCGGGAAGACGCGGTGGCGGCTCTTTCCGCCGTCTTTGCCGCCCGGATTGTCAGGCCAATTATCCGACAATGATGCAACGCACCGGCCCGAAATTGCCCTGACACAACCGTTCTCGCAGGTCACGACCTGCACCGGAGGGGAGATTGTGACAGGCGTTGACTTGATAACACACAGGGTTTTACATGGCGGTCACTGGCTGGACAGGAAGGGCCGCCCATGCGTGACCGGATCACTTCCGGCGAATCCGGAGAAGACCGGATAGCCGCATTCCTCGCCGAACGGCTGCGTCCCGCCCTCTATCCGCAGCGCCTTCCGATGGACATCGGGGCCTGGCACATCCCGGGGGAACCCGCCGCGGTGGACGTGGCGTCGCGCGCCCCGTACGTGCCGTTCGCGGCCGGCGATTCCTGGGGGCAGCCCTGGTCCACCACCTGGTTCACCATGCGGGCGAGGGTGCCGCAGCGCTGGGCCGGGCGCCGGGTGGAAGCGCTCATCGACCTCGGTGACGACCCGGCGGGCGGACGGGCCGAAGGGCTCGTCCACGACGAGCACGGCGTCCCGGTCCAGGGCCTGACCCGGGAGGTGGACGCGGTGCTGGTGGCGACCGCCGCCACCGGCGGCGCACCGGTCCGGCTGCTGGTCGAGGCCGCCGCCAACCCCGCCATCGACGGCGGCACGGGCACCGGTCTGTCCTACGGTTCCCCGGTCACCTGCGGCGACACCCTCCTGTACCGGCTGCGCCGGGCCGACCTCGCACCGCGCGACGAGAACGTCTGGCAGCTGCTGAACGACGTCGAGACCCTCGACCGGCTGATGCGCTCGCTGCCCGCCGGGCAGCCCCGCAGACACGAACTGCTCACCGCACTGGAGAGCGCGGTCGACGCCGTCGACCCCGGGGACGTCGCCGGAACCGCGGCCCTGGCCCGTACGGTCCTCGCCCCGGCGCTGCGGCGGCCCGCACCCGCGTCCGCGCCCACCCTGGCGGCCGTCGGCCACGCGCACCCGGGGCCGGCCTGGCGGTGGCCGGTGCGCGAGTCGGTCCGGGGCTGTGCCCGCACCTTCAGCACCTTCGCGCAACTCGCCGAGGAGTACCCGGAGCTGACCGTCGCGGCGCCCTCCGCGCAGCACTACGCCTGGATGAAGGAGCACCAGCCGAGCATCTTCGAGCGGATCCGCAAAGCCGTCGCCGACGGCAACTGGACGCCGGTGGGCGGCATGTGGGTCGAGGCCGACACCGAACTGGCCGGCGGTGAGGCGCTGGTGCGGCAGTTCGGCCACGGCCGGCGGTTCTTCCGCGACGAACTCGGCGCCGACGGCGACGGGGTGTGGCTGCCCGCCGCGCCGGGCGCGTCCGCCGCCCTCCCGCAGCTCGCCGTCCTCTCCGGCGCCCGCTGGTTCCTCGGCCGGCGACCCGACCCCGGCTTCGGCACCGCCCCGCCGTACCACACCTTCCGCTGGGAGGGCCTGGACGGCACCCGGCTCTTCACCCACCTGGCGCCGGCCGACGGCGATCCGGCGGGCGGCGAACTCCCCGTCCCCGCAGCCGACTTCGCAGGCGCGGACACGGTCGCCGGCTCCTTGCTGCCCTTCGGCGGCGGCACGGGCCCCGGCCGGGCCGCGCTGGAGCGTGCCCGCCGCCTCGCCGGCCTCGAAGGCGCCCCCCGGGTCGTCCCGTCCACCCCGGCGGCCTTCTTCCGCGACGCGGAGCAGGAGTTCGGGCAGGGGAGCCGGTACGGCGACGCCCCGGTCTGGCGCGGCGGCCTCGACCTGGCCGCGCACCGGGGCACGTACACCAGCCAGTCCCGTACCAAGCGCGGCAACCGCACCTGTGAAGCGCTGCTGCACGAGGCCGAGTTGTGGTCGGCGACCGCCGCCGTACGGCTCGGGGTCCGCTACCCCTACGACGAGCTGGACGCGCTCTGGAAGAAGGTGCTGCTCCAGCAGCGCCAGGACGTCCTGGGCGGTACCTCCATCGCGTGGGTGCACGAGGAGGCCGAGCAGGCCCACCGGGAGGCCGGGCGCCGGCTGGACCGGCTGATACGGCGGGCGGCCGGCGATCCGGACGGGGCGAGCGTGCTCAACCCGGCCCCGCACGCCCGCCGCGAGGTCGTCGTCCTCGGGCCCGGCACCCGGCCCGGCACCGGTCAGCCGCTCGCCGACGGGCGGTTCGCGGTGCTCGCCGAGGCACCCGCGCTCGGCGCCGGAACCGCCGGGCTGCCGCTGGGCGACCTCGCCCCGGCGACCGTCCGGCCGGTCGGCGCGAGCGGTGAACACCTGCTGGAGAACGGCCTGTTGCGGGTGCGGGTCGACGCGGACGGCCTGGTCAGATCGGTGGTCGAAACGGCCACCGGCCGCGAGACGATCGCCCCTGGCGGTGCGGGCAACCTGCTGCGGCTGCTGCGCGACGAACCCGCCGGCTGGAGCGCACGGCACCTTCACCCCCGCGCCGGACGCGACCTCGACACCGCGCAGAGCGTGGAGATCGGCGCGGCCGGACCGCTGCTGGCGACGCTGCGGGTGGTGCGCGGCACCGGGCGCTCGCGGATCGTCCAGGAACTGACGCTCAGGGCCGGCAGTCCGCAGCTGGTGCTGGACACCGAGGTCGACTGGCGCGAGCGGGACCACGTCCTCAAGGTGTGCTGGCCGCTCGACGTGCACGCAGAACACGCCACCGCCGAGGTCCAGTTCGGGCACGTGACCCGGCCCGCCCACGACACGGCGGAGCACGCGGCCCACCGCTGGGTGCACGTCAGCGAGCACCGCTGGGGCGTGGCGCTGGCCTCCGACGCGACCTACGGCTACGACGTCAGCCGCGACGCCCGCCCGGACGGCGGCACCACCACACTGCTGCGCGGCACCCTGCTCCGGGCCCCGCACAGCCCCGACCCCTACGCCGACCGGGGCCCGCACCGCTTCCGCCACACCCTTCGCCCCGGCGCCTGCCTCGGCGACGCGATCCGCGACGGCTACGCGCTCGGCCGCCCGCTGCGCCCGGGCCCGTCCGCCCCGCCCCGGCCGCCCCTGGTCGCCGTCGACCACCCCGACGTCCTGATCGAGACGGTCAAACTCGCCGACGACCGCAGCGGCGACGTCGTCGTCCGCCTCTACGAGTCCCGCGGCGGCCGGGCCCGCACCACCCTCAGCACGGACTTCCCGCTCGCCGCGGTCCACGCCACGGACCTCCTGGAGGAGCACCCCACCCCGCTCGCCCACGCCGCCACCACCGTGACCCTCACCCTCCGCCCGTTCCAGATCCGCACCCTCCGTCTGCGGCGCGCCGCCCAGGAAGGGACCAGCCTTGCCTGAGCCCAGCAGAACCGTCCCGACGCCCCGCTCCGGCCGGACCGGCCGCCGGCCCCCGCGGCCACCGGCGCCGGCGCCCGCGAGGGCCGGCGCGCTCCCCGGGAGCGGGCCGGCAGGTGGGGGCGAGCGTGGCTGACGAGATGGGGGTCCTGCGGGAGTGGGCCGGCGGCGGGCCGCTGGCGACGCGGGCCCGGGTGGTGCTGCTGGCCGCCGAAGGGCTGCGGGACGCGGAGATCTCGCGGCGGCTCGGAGTGTCGCGGCAGACCGTCGGGACATGGCGGCACCGCTGGCAGAGCGCCGGCCTGGCCGGTCTTGAGCAACGGCCGCGGACAGGCCGCCCGGCCACCGTGGACGAGGCGGAGGTGGTGGCCCGCGCACTGCTCGCCCCCGGCGGAAGCGGCGCGAGCCGGGCCATCGCCCGGGAACTGGGGCTGTCGCACGCCACCGTCGCCGCGATCCGGCGCCGCTGGGGACTCGGCGGCGAAGGGGCCGCCCAGGTGCCGGCCCGGCCGCCGCTGCCGGGTTCCGATGTCTGGGTGATGGGTCTGTACGCGGACCGGAGCCGGGCTGTTCTGCTGACCGGGACCCGTCCGGTGGCGGCCCCGCGGGCGGCCGACGCCAGCGTGCTCGGCGAGGACGTACTGACCGGTCTCGCCGACGCACTGGAGACGGTACGGGCGGCACAGGAACAGGAGCCCGCCGCCGGCCTCACCGGCTACCTCGCCGAGGCCGCCGCCCACCATCCGGAGATCGCCCTGCACGCCGTCACGCTGTGGGAGGACGCTCCCGCGGAACCCTCCCCCGGGGCCTCCCCCGAGAACACGGTGACGCGGCATCAGCTCCCCGCCAACGCCACCTGGCGCAGCTTCCTGCGTGCGGTGATCGCCCTGGACAGCACCACCCACCCCGAGTCCTCGCGCCGGGTCTACCTGGACCTGGTCGCCGCGCTGGAACGGCCCGGCGGTCCCGTGCGGTGGCTGCGCGGACGTGTGGCCGGGCACCTGCGGTGGCGTGCACCGCAGGAGAGCCCCGCGGCCCCAACGGCCAGCGGGGTCAACCAGATCGACCTCGGATCGTTCAACGAGTGCGTGGTCATCGAGTCGGTGCGGCTCTCCGGCACCATCACCCGCGGCGAGATCGCCCACCGCACCGGGCTCACCCAGCAGTCCGTCTCCCGGATCGCCCGCTCCCTGCTGGACCGCGGCATCCTGGTCGAGGAGTCGCAGCGGCGGGCCACCTCCGGCAAGCCCCGGACCCCGGTCCGCCTCTGCGGTACCGCCGCGCACGCGCTCGGGCTGCACATCGACCCCGAGGTGCTGACCGCCGTGGTGATCGACCTGGACGGCGCGATCGTCTGCGCCCGCACCCGCCCGGTGTCCGCGGACATCGACCCGGGGGAGTTCGTGACGCAGGCCGTCGCGCTCGGCCGGGAGACGCTGGCGAAGGCGGGCGGCGCGGTCCGCGCGGACGGCTTCCTCGGCATCGGCGTCGCCGTGCCCGGCCCGGTGGACATCGCCTCCGGCACCGTGCTCGGCCCGCCGCTCCTGTCCGCGTGGGACGACCTCCCGCTGCTCTACCTGCTCAAGGACCACTTCCCCTGCCCGGTGATCATCGAGAAGGACTCGCTGGCCGCGGCGGCGGGGGAGCGGTGGATCGGCCGCGACCGGCGGGCCCGTGACTTCGCCTACCTCTATCTGGGCACCGGCGTCGGCTCCGGGCTGTATCTCAACGGCGACCTCTACCGCGGGGTGAGCGCGAATGCCGGGGAATTCGGCCAGCTCTGCGCGATCGCGCTCGGCCGGACCGGCCCCGACGGCCGCCCCGAGATGGTGCCGGAGTGCAATCCACCGGTCTCCGTACCGGAGTTCGCCGCCCGGCGGGGCCTGCCCCGGGCCGGCCCCGGCCTCGGCAGCGCCGCCGCCTACCGGGCGGTGGGGCGGGCCGCGGCGGCCGGCGACCCGGCGGCGGTCGAGGCGATCCGGGCGGTGGCCGGCGCGGTCGGCCGCGGTGCGCTGGGCCTGGTGGACCTGCTGGACATCGACCTGATCGTGCTCGGCGGCCCGTTCTTCACCGACGACACCGCAGGGCACTACCTGGACGAGATCAGCCGGGTGGTCAACGAATTCCCCACTGCGCGGCGGCTGCGCCGGGTGGAGGTCGAGCGGTCGGTGCTCAGCGCCGAGGCGGCCGCGGTCGGTGCCGCGTCGACCATCTTCCACGCCACGTTCACCCCCCGGCTGCGTGGCCGCGACCGCCCCTGACCGGCCGCCGCGGCGACCGTCGGGCACCTTCGGGGATTCTGCCGCCATCAGTCAAAACGGCTGACGGAAAGTCCCGGCACCACTCTTGACGCTGCATCAAAACAGGCAACAAACTGCCACATTGATAACGCAAGCCCCGGAATTTCTTCGGACTTGTACGGAACTCCGAAGCGAGCCGGGTCCCCTGCTCGATGACGACGGAGGCAGGATGGACAAGCGAAAGCGCCGGCGTGCGGGACTGGCCGTGGTCTGCGCGATGGCGTGCGCGGCCGGACTGAGCGCCACTTCCGGCGGTACGGCGCTGGCCCAGGCGCCGAGCGCGAAGGTCGCCGGCACCCCGGTCTACCTGGACACCAGCTACTCCTTCCAGGAGCGAGCCGCCGACCTGGTGTCCCGGATGACCCTCCAGGAGAAGGTGCAGCAGCTCAGCACCAACAGCGGCCCGGCCATCCCGCGGCTCGGCGTCCAGCAGTACACGTACTGGAGCGAGGGCCAGCACGGCATCAACCAGCTCGGCGCCGACCAGAACAACGGCGGGGTCCAAGGTGGCGTGCACTCCACCAGCTTCCCGACCAACTTCGCCTCGTCCATGTCCTGGGACAAGGACCTGATGTACCAGGAGAGCACCGCGATCTCCGACGAGGCCCGCGGCTTCCTCGACAAGTCGCTCTTCGGCACCGGGCAGAACAACCTCGGGCCGTCCGCCGACGACTACGGCGACCTGACCTACTGGGCGCCGACCGTCAACCTCGACCGGGACCCGCGCTGGGGCCGCACCGACGAGGCGTTCGGCGAGGACCCGTACTTCGTCGGCCAGATGGCCGGGCAGTTCATCAACGGCTACCAGGGCAACAACCAGGACGGCACCTCGCAGACCGGCTACCTCAAGGTCGCCGCCACCGCCAAGCACTACGCGCTCAACAACGTCGAGGACAACCGCACCGGCATCAGCTCCGACGTCAACGACACCGACCTGCGGGACTACTACACCGCCCAGTTCCGCAGCCTGATCGAGGACGCGCACGTCGCCGGCCTGATGACCTCGTACAACGCGATCAACGGCACACCGTCGACCTCCGACACCTACACCACCAACGAACTCGCCCAGCGGACCTACGGGTTCGACGGCTACATCACCTCGGACTGCGGCGCGGTCGGCACCAACTGGCGGCTCTTCCCGGGCGGTCACGACTGGGCGCCGCCCGGCTGGACCACCGACCACAAGGACAACCCGACCTGGACCGAGACCGCCACCGGCACGAAGGTCTCCGGCCAGGCCGGCGCCCAGGCGTACTCACTGCGGGCCGGCACCGACCTCAACTGCACCGGTGACGAGGCCACCACGGCCAACATCGAGGAGGCCATCAAGGCCGGCGTGCTCAGCGAGGGCGTCGTCGACACCGCGCTGGTGAAGGTGTTCACCGTCCGGATGGCCACCGGCGAATTCGACCCGGCGAGCAAGGTGGCGTACACCAACATCACCAAGGACCAGGTGGAGAGCCCGGCCCACCAGGCGCTGGCCACCAAGGTCGCCGACAACTCCCTGGTGCTGCTGAAGAACGACAAGCCGGCCTCCGGCGGCGGCAAGCTGCTCCCGGCGGACCTGGCGAAGACCAAGAAGGTGGTGATCCTCGGCGACCTCGCCAACACCACCTCGCTCGGCCTGTACTCGGGCGACCCCACCCACCGGACCAGCCCCGTGCAGGGCATCAAGAACGCCGTCTGCGCCGCGAACCCGACCGCCTCGGTGATCTACGACGCGGCCGGCTCCTCCGCCACCGGGACCGGCGCCGCGGTGCTCTCCGACAAGACCAAGGCCGACATCGGGGCCGCCGACCTGGTGGTGCTCTTCGTCGGCACCAGCCAGGCCAACGCCGACGAGGGCAACGACCGCGACAACCTCGGCATGCCCGGCAACTACCAGTCGCTGATCGACCAGACCGCCGCCCTCGGCAACGACAAGCTGGCGCTGGTCATCCAGTCCGACGGCCCGGTGGACATCCAGGCCGAGCAGAGCCCCGCCTCACCTGTCTCCTCGATCCTCTTCAGCGGCTACAACGGCCAGGACCAGGGCACCGCGCTCGCCGATGTGCTCTTCGGCGCACAGAATCCCTCCGGGCACCTCAACTTCACCTGGTACAAGGACGATTCTCAGCTCCCCGACAAGCAGAACTACGGCCTGACCCCGGCCGAGACCGGCGGCCTCGGCCGCACGTACCAGTACTTCACCGGCACCCCGACCTACCCCTTCGGCTACGGCCTGAGCTACAGCACCTTCTCCTTCACCGGCATCACCTCCAGCAAGTCCCAGATCACCCCGGACGGTTCGGTGAAGATCGGGGTCGACGTCACCAACACCGGCAAGGCGGCCGGCGCCACCGTCGCGCAGCTCTACGCGGCCACGCCCTTCACCGTCCCCGGCGTCCAGCTGCCCGCCAAGCGGCTCGTCGGCTTCGCCAAGACCAAGGTGCTGAAGCCCGGCAGGAGCCAGCACCTGACCATCACCGTCAAGGCCGCCGACCTGTCCTTCTGGGACGCCACCAGCTCCCGGCAGACCGTCTACAACGGCACATACACCTTCCAGGTCGGCCCGGACTCCGCGCACGCCGCCGGCACCGAATCGGTCAGGGTCAAGGGCCAGTTGACGCCGAAGGTGCAGACGGTCACGGTGCAGCCGGAGAGCGTGGTGTACAACGCGGGCGACACCTTCAGCCTCACCGCGAAGAACAAGTGGATCAAGGACGACACCGACCACAGCAAGGAGCAGCGCGACACGTCCATCACCGCGGACAACGTCGTCGAAGCGGTCAACAACGACCAGTCGTTCGTGGACCTGAGCACCGCCAAGGTCACCTACCGCAGCAGTGACCCCGCGGTCGCCACCGTCGACAAGAAGGGTCTGGTGCACGCGGTCTCCGACGGCGTCGCCACCATCTCCGCCACGGTGGGCGGCGTCACCGGATCCACCGCGATCGTGGTCCACAACACCCTGACGCTGCAGGCCCTGCCGATCGCCGACGCGGGCAGCACGCTGACCGCGACGACCACCTACACCAACGGCGGCACCACCGCGACGAGCGATGTCACCGTCGGCCTCGACACCCCCGCCGGCTGGACCGCGACGGCCACCACCCCGGCGAGCTTCCCGAGCGTCGCCCCCGGCCAGAAGGTCACCACCACCTGGCAGGTCGCGATCCCGGCCGGTACCGACCCGGACTCCTTCACCCTGAACGCCACCGTCACCGCACCCGGCGGCGACCTGAGCGCCCAGACCCCGGTGACCGTGCCGTACGCCTCACTGACCGCCGCCTACAACAACACCGGCATCAGCGACGACGCCGACACCAAGGCCGCCAGCCTCGACGGTGAGGGCGCCAGCTTCTCGCTCCAGGCGCTCGCCGCCGCGGGCTGGAACGCCGGCAAGGAGACCGTGCACGACGGGGTGAGCTTCCCCTGGCCCGCGACCGCCGGCACCGGCAGCCCCGACAACGCGGTGGCCGGCGGCCAGGCCATAAAGATCACCGGCAGCGGCGGCAAGCTGGGCTTCGTCGGCACCAGCGCCTTCGGCGCCACCTCCGGCAGCGGCACGATCGTCTACACCGACGGCACCACCCAGACGTACGCGCTGGCACTCGCCGACTGGTGGTCGGGCTCGGCCGCCCAGGGCAGCGACATCGCCGCCACCACGCCGTACCTCAACAACGGCGGCGGCCAGCAGACACAGAACGTGCACATCTACGCGGCGACGGTGGATCTGCAGCCCGGTAAGACCGTGCGGGCCATCACCCTGCCGAACGTCAGCAAGACCCAGGTGGACCACCAGGTGGCCATGCACCTGTTCTCCATCGCCATCGGCGGCTGATCCCGCCGCCGGCCCGCACAAGGCCGCGGGGACCGCTCTCCCCTCCAGGAGACCGGCCCCCGCGGTCCGGCGGCCGGATCAGCCGCCCGAGCTGAAGCTTGAGTCGAAGGAGGCCGCCGGCGGTTCGATCGCGGCCAGCGCGCGCACGTGCGCGAGGGCGCCGGGCGCGCCCAGGGTACGGTCCATGCCGGCGTCCTCCCACTCCACCGAGACCGGCCCGTCGTAGCCGATGCTGTTGAGCATCCGGAACACCGGCTCCCACGGCACGTCGCCGTGCCCGGTGGACACGAAGTCCCAGCCGCGCCGCGGGTCGCCCCACGGCAGATGCGAACCGAGTCTGCCGTTGCGGCCGTTCAGCTGCGTGACCGACTCCTTGCAGTCCACGTGGTAGATGCGGTCCTTGAAGTCGTAGAGGAAGCCGACCGGGTCCAGGTCCTGCCAGACGAAGTGGCTCGGGTCGAAGTTGAGGCCGAAGGCCGGCCGGTGCCCGATCGCCTCCAGCGCCCGTACGGTCGTCCAGTAGTCGTAGGCGATCTCGCTCGGGTGCACCTCGTGCGCGAACCGCACGCCCACCTCGTCGAAGACGTCCAGAATCGGATTCCAGCGGTCGGCGAAGTCCTGGAAGCCGCGGTCGATCATGGCCGGCGGCACCGGCGGGAACATCGCCACCGTGTGCCAGATCGAGGAGCCGGTGAAGCCGACGACCGTCCGCACGCCGAAGGCCGCCGCGGCCCGCGCGGTGTTCTTGATCTCCTCCGCGGCCCGGCGGCGCACCCCCTCGGGTTCGCCGTCCCCCCAGATCCTGGCCGGCAGGATGCCCTGGTGCCGCTCGTCGATCGGGTGGTCGCAGACCGCCTGGCCGGTCAGATGGCAGGAGATGGTCCAGCAGCGCAGCCCGTGCCTGTCCAGCGTCTCGCGCAGCCGGGGCAGATAGGCGTCGTCCGTGAGCGCGGCCTGGACGTCGAAGTGGTCGCCCCAGCAGGCGATCTCCAGACCGTCGTAGCCCCAGTCCGCGGCGAGCCCGCACACCTCGGTGAAGGGCAGGTCCGCGAACTGGCCGGTGAAGAGGGTGACGGGTCGGGCCATGAGCATCCTCCAGAGGTCAGGCTTGGACGGGGATGTGCACGCCGAGGGCCGCCGCGCTGGACTCGACGGCGGCGAGCACGCGCTGTACCTGCAGGCCGTCGGCGAAGGACGGCCGGGGATCGGTGCCCTCCGCGACCGCGGTGACGAAGTCACGCACCTGGTGGGTGAAGGTGTGCTCGTAGCCGAGCAGATGGCCCGGCGGCCACCAGGCGTCGAGGTAGGGGTGGACCGGGTCCGTCACCGAGATCCGCCGGAAGCCCGCGGTGCCGGGTTCCTGCGCACGGTCGTAGAACTCCAGCTCGTTGAGGGACTCGGCGTCGAAGGCGAGGCTGCCGCCCGAGCCGCTGACCTCGATCCGCATCGCGTTCTTGTGCCCGGTGGCGAACCGCGTCGCCTCGAAGACCCCGATCGCACCGCCCTCGAAGCGCGCGGTGAACAGAGCCGCGTCGTCGACCGTCACCTGTCCGCGCTCCGTACTCGCGGTGCCGGACAGGCCGCTGGCCTCGGCGGGCAGTGGCCGCTCGGTGACGAAGGTCTCCAGCAGCGCGCCGACCGAGGAGATCCGCTGCCCGGTCAGATACTGCGCCGCGTCCACGCTGTGCGCGCCCAGGTCGCCGAGCGCCCCGGACCCGGCGCGCTCCTTGCGCAGCCGCCACGCCAGCGGGAACTCCGGGTCGACCAGCCAGTCCTGCAGATAGCTCGCCCGCACCTGGTGGACGGTGCCGATCCGGCCCTGCCCGATCAGCTGCCTGGCCAGCGCCAGGGCAGGCACCCGGCGGTAGTTGAAGGCGACCTGGGAGCGTACGCCCGCGGCCCTGGCCCGGTCGGCGGCCCCGGCCATCTCCGCCGCCTCCGCCACCGAGTTGGCCAGAGGCTTCTCGCAGAGCACGTGTTTGCCCGCGGCCAGCGCGGCCAGGGCGATCCGCGCGTGGGTGTCGCCGGGTGTGCAGATGTCCACCACGTCGATGTCGGGGCGCTCGACCAGCCGCCGCCAGTCGGTCTCGTAGGAGTCCCAGCCGTAGCGCTCCGCGGCCCGCCGTACGCCCGGCTCGGAACGGCCGCAGACCGCGGTGAGTTCCAGGCGCCGCGGCAGGTCGAAGAAGCGGCCGGCGGTGCGCCAGGCGTGGGAGTGGGCGGCGCCCATGAAAGCATGGCCCACCATGCCGATCCGCAGGGGCGGGGGTGCGGTCGTCGTCACGTACGTCCTCCTGGCCGGGGCGGAGCGTCATTCATCCGGAGTCGACAGAAAGTGACGGCGCCGGAGCGGGCAGTTCGTGAGTTTCTGCCTGAACTTTGTCATAAGTCAAGGCTCTTGACGGAAGGATCGGGGACAAGGCACGGTGCGAACCGGTTCACCGTCCGTACACACTCCGGGGGTCATGATCGATACGCCAGTGAACCTGCGCGAGGTGGGCAGGCTGCGGGTCCTGGAGGCCCTGCACAGCACCGCGCGCAGCAGCCGCCCCGAACTCGTCCGGGTCACCGGCCTGTCCCGGGCCACCGTGTCCTCGCTCATCGCCGATCTGATCGCGGTCGGCCTGGTCACCGAGGACGAGGGGCCCGAGGAACCCGAACCGCGGCGCACCGGGCGGCCCGCGCAGTCCCTGTCGCTGGTGCCGAGTGCCGGGTACGCGATCGGCGCGGACATCGGCCACCAGCACGTACGGGTGATCCTCTGCGACCTGTTCGGGGCGGTGCTCTGGGAGCACTGGGTGGCCAAGGAGGTCGACCGGGCGCCCGAGGAGACCCTCGACCTGGTCGCCGTGCTGGTCAACCGCGCACTCCAGGAGACCGGCGTCACCCGGGCCAGGGTCCTGGGCATAGGAGCGGGCATCGCCTCTCCGGTGGAGAAGAGCAGCGGCGCGCTCGGCGCCGAGGGCATCATGCCCGGCTGGGTCGGCATGCGCCTGACCGAGGAGCTGCGCCGCCGCACCTCGCTGCCGGTCCGGGTCACCAACGACGCCAACGCGGGGGCGCTCGCCGAGCGGATGTACGGGGCCGGCCGGCAGGCCGGCGACATGGTGTACGTGCGGCTGTCGGCCGGCATCGGCGCGGGCATCGTCAGCAACGGGCGGCTGTTGCTCGGGGCGCGCGGGCTGGCCGGCGAGATCGGCCATCTCCCGCTGATCACCGACGGCCTGATCTGCCGCTGCGGCAACCGCGGCTGCCTGGAGACGGTGGCCAGCCCGGTCGCCGTCGCCCGGCTGCTCTCGGACAGCTGGGGCGAGCAGGTCTCCGCCCGCGACCTGCCCGACCTCATCCGCCGTCGCAACACCGGTGCGCTGCGCGCCGTCCGCGATGCCGGGGACGCGGTCGGCCGGGCGCTGTCCACTCTCGTCACGCTCCTCAACCCGAGCCTGATCGTGGTCGGCGGCGATCTGGCCGGCGCCGGCGAGGACATCCTCGAACCGATGCGGGCCGGGGTGCGCCGCCACACCCTCCCGTCGGCCGCCGAGAGCGTCGAGATCGTCACCGGCGGCCTCGGCGACGGCGCCGAAGTCCGCGGCGCGGCGGGCCTGGTGCTCGCGGACGCGCCCCAGCTCCTCTCGGCCACCACGGGCGAACCGCAGATCACCGCGGCCGAACCCGCGTAGCCCGGCCGCCTCCGGCTCACCGGGAAGAGCCGTCGGACACAGCGGTCCGTCACCTCGCGGGTGGCGCCTTCGAACCGCTCCTGCGCCGACCCGGCGGCCCTCACAATGGACGTATGGAACCGATCATTTCCGCGGCCGCGCTCGCGGACGCGCTGGACGGGACGACGATCCTGGACGTCCGTTACCGCATGGGCGGCCCGCCCGGCGCCGGTGAGTACGCCAAGGGCCACATCCCCGGGGCGCGTTACGTCGACCTCGACGCCGACCTCGCCGCGCCGCCCGGGCCGCGCGGCCGGCATCCGCTGCCCGATCCGGCGGACTTCACCGCGGCGATGCGGCGGGCCGGCGTCGGCCGGGACAGCGACGTGGTCGTCTACGACGACTGGAACGGGTGGGGTCCCGCCCGCGCCTGGTGGCTGCTGCGCTGGGCGGGCCACCGGCGGGTCCGCGTGCTGGACGGCGGGCTCGCCGCCTGGAAGGCCGCAGGACTGCCGCTGAGCACCGAGGAACCCGCCCCCGGCGACGGAGACTTCACCGCGGTGCCGGGCGGCATGCCGCTGCTGGACGCGGACCAGGCGGCCCGGCTGGCCCGCGGCGGCCTGCTGCTCGACGCCCGGGCGGGGGAGCGCTACCGGGGCGAGACCGAGCCGATCGACCCGGTCGCCGGGCACATCCCCGGCGCGGTCAACGCCCCCACCACGGAGAACACCGGCCCCGACGGCCGCTTCCTGCCCGCCGCCGACCTGGCAGCCCGCTTCACCGCGCTGGGCGCCGTCCCCGGCACCGAGGTCGGCGTCTACTGCGGCTCCGGCGTCTCCGCCGCCCACCAGGTCCTCGCCATGGCCGCGGCAGGCATCCCGGCGGCCCTCTACGCGGGCTCCTGGAGCGAGTGGACCGCCACCTCCGCCCGTCCCGTCGCCACGGGCCCCCACCCGGGCTGACGCGGCCCGGCCGCCCTCAGCACGCGGTAAGGGCCGGCCACCTTGGTGGCCGGCCCTTACCGGTGCTGTTCCGAACGGACCCCGGTGAAGACGGACCCCGGTGGGGACCGACCCGGTGGGGTCAGTCCTGCTTCTTGCGGCGGCTGCCGAAGACGATCTCGTCCCAGCTGGGCACCGTGGCGCGGCGGCCGGGGCGGACGCCGTCCGCTTCGGCCTGGCGGTCCGTGGTGCCCTTGAGGCGGTCGCGGTGGCCCGCCACTGCCCGGGGCATCAGTACATCCGCGTACGCGGCGCCGGCGCTGGCTGCCGGGGCCGCCTCCTCCGCCTCCTCGGCCGGGACCTCGGCGGCCGGAGCGGCGTCGGGCGGTGCGGTCGGCGGCGCGGGCACCACCATGTCGCCGCGGAAGCTCGGCACCGCCTCCAGCAGGCTGGTCAGCGAGTCCCGTTCGTCCGCGGCGGCCTCGGCCCGCTCCTCGGCACGCGGTTCGGCCTGCTGCCGGTCCTGGGAGCGGTCCAGCGGACGGTCCCTGGGCAGCCTGGCGATCCGCGGTACGAACGGGAAGCTCGGCTCCTGCTGGGCCTGGCTCTGGGCGGTCTCGCCGATCAGCGACCTGGCCTCGTCGTCCACCGCCTGCACCAGCCGGCGCGGCGGGTCGTAGGTCCAGCTCGCCGAGTGCGGCTCACCGGCCACCCGGTAGACGAGCAGCACCTCCCAGGTGCCGTCGTCGCGGCGCCAGGAGTCCCACAGCACGTGGTCCTTCTCCGCGCCGCGCAGCAGCAGCCGTTCGGTGACGGCGTCGCCCAACTGGGGTCCGGTGGACTCGCCCTGCCGCCGGACCGGCGTCTTCCTGGCCCGTTCGGCCATGAACGCCCGCTCGGCGAGGACCGGTCCCTCGAAGCGGCGGACCCGCTCCACCGGGATGCCCGCCATCTGCGCGACTTCTTCCGCGGACGCGCCGGACCGTATCCGGGCCTGGATGTCACGGGGCCGGAGATGGCTCTCGACCTCGATCTCGATCTGACCGAGCCGGGCCCGGTCGTTGCGCACCGCGGCACGAAGCCGCTCGTCGATGGGGAGCGTGTATTCCGTGCTGTCGGCAGCCTTGAGCACCAGTCGTGTGCCGTCGTTGCTGACGGCCACGACGCGCAGTTCGGGCACGGTTACCTCCCGGGTGGTGCCTGCCGACGTCCGATGCGTCGCTGCTCCCGTTCGACACGAGTGTGGCCTGCCCGGGTGCAGCGTGCCACAACCTTGCAGAGTTACCCGGCGTGTCGGGATTACATGGTGACACGCCGTTATGGGACGGTGGTCTATTGGCCACGGATTGTGACCAACGGGCGACCGGACGGGCACCGGGCGCCAGGATTCGTCACGGTACTCCATTCGGGCCACCGCAGGGTGGCTGCCGCGCCGTCGAATGTTCGTCCGTGGAGGGGGAGTTGGGTGATGCGACTCACAAGTGCGCCCGGCGTGCGCCGGGCAAAGGGGGACGTACTCCTATGAACCCAACACCCTTCGCAGATAATCGTTGCCGAACAGCTGTCCCGGGTCCAGCCGATCGCGTAGTGCGGTGAACTCACCGAACCGCGGATACACCCCCGCGAGGTACTCCGCATCGCGGCTGTGCATCTTCCCCCAGTGCGGCCGCCCCTCGCGGGCGGTCATGATCTTCTCCACCGCGGTGAAGTACTCCTGGTACCGGCTGCCCCGGTACATGTGGACCGCGATGTAGGCGGTGTCCCGCCCGGACGCGGTGGACAGCGCGATGTCGTCGGCCGGCGCGACCCGTACCTCGACGGGGAAGCTGACCCGCAGGGAGGACCGCTCCACCATCAGCCGCAGCTCACGGATCGCGTCCACCGCGGCCTCCCGCGGCACCGCGTACTCCATCTCCACGAACCGCACCCGGCGCGGGCTGGTGAACACCTTGTACGGGATGTCGGTGTACGTACGGGCGGACAGCGCGCGGCTGGAGACCCGGGCGATCGCCGGGATCGCGGCCGGCGCCGCCCGGCCGAGCGCGCAGGCGGCCTGGAAGACCCCGTTGGAGAGCAGTTCGTCGTCGATCCAGCCGCGGACCGCGGGGACCGGCGCGGCCGGGCCCTGACTGCGGTTGTTCCGCTTGGTGTTGCAGTTCCCGGTGTGCGGGAACCAGTAGAACTCGAAGTGCTCGTTCTCGGTGGCCAGCTGCTCGAACTCGGCCGTCACCCGGTCGAAGGTCATCGGTTCCTCACGGGCGGTCAGCAGGAAGACCGGCTCCACCGCGAAGGTGACCGCGCTGACCACGCCGAGTGCCCCGAGGCCGATCCGGGCCGCGGCGAAGACCTCCGGGTTCTCGGCGGCCGAGCAGTTCAGCACCGAGCCGTCCGCGGTCACCAGCTCAAGTGCGGTGATCTGGGCGGCGATCGAGCCGGAGTCGCGGCCGGTGCCATGGGTGCCGGTGCTCGTCGCGCCGGCCACCGTCTGCTCCATGATGTCGCCCATATTGGTGAGCGACAGACCCTGCGCGGCCAGCGCCGCGTTCAAGTGCCGCAGCTGCACCCCCGCCTCGGCGGTGACGGTGCCCGCGGCCCGGTCGATGCCGCGGATCGCGGTCAGCCCCTCGGGCCGGACCAGCACCCCGTCGGTGGCGGCGGCGCCGGTGAAGGAGTGACCGGAGCCCACCGCCTTGACGGTCAGTCCGTCGGCAGCCGCTTCGCGCAGGACCTCGGCGAGTTCGGGCACCGAGGCCGGCGTCGCGCTGCGGACCGGCCTGGCCGTGACATTGCCCGCCCAGTTACGCCACACCTTCTCGGTCGTGCCGCTCGATCCGGCCATCGCCGTACTCCTCCCGCTCCGGGGCCGGCCGCAGCCGGCGGTAACCGAGGAACGCAACCGCCAGGGCGAACGCCGCCGCGGAGGCCGGCACCGCGAACGCCGCCGAGGCGCCCCGCGCGTCGATCACCCGACCGGCGAGCGCGGCTCCGGCGGCGACCCCGACCGCGAGCCCCGTGGTGGTCCACGTCATGCCCTCGGTCAGTTTCGCCCGCGGTACCAGCTGTTCCACCAGGCCCATCGCGGTCACCATCGTCGGCGCGATGGTCAGGCCCGACAAGAACAGCGCACCGGCCAGGAACCACAAGTTTCCGACCAGTAGTGGCGGGATCATACTCACCGACATCAGTGCGATTCCCAGCAGAAACCGGCCGGCCCTGGTGCCACGCGGTGTGAGCAGCCCGAAGACCAGCCCCGCCAGGCACGAACCGAGGGCGTAACTGGCCAGCACCAGGGACGCCAGGCCCTTGTGGCCGTGCTCGTCCGCGAAGGCGACCGTGGAGACGTCCACCGCGCCGAAGATCGTGCCGGTGCCGACGAACACCCCGGCCAGCACCGGCATCCCCGGCGAGCGCAGTGCCGAGCGGCCGGGTCCCGGGCCGCGCGGATGCGGTGCGGGCTCGGTACGGCGCTGGGCGGTCAGCAGCAGCACGCCGGTGCCCAGGAAGAGCACCGCCAGCAGCGGGCCGGCTTCCGCGAACCACACCGTGCACAGCCCGATGGAGATGATCGGCCCCAGGATGAAGACGATCTCGTCCACCACCGACTCCAGCGAGTAGGCGGTGTGCAGCAGTTCGGGCGAACCGCGGTGGATGGCCGACCACCTGGCCCGGACCATCGCGCCGACGCTCGGGGTGGCCCCTGCGCCCAGTACGCACAGGAAGTACACCCAGTCCGGGGCGCCGGCCTTCACCGCGATCAGCAGGCCGCCCACCGAGGCCACCGTCACCGCGCTGGCCGGCCGCAGCACCCGCCGCTGGCCGTACCGGTCGACGAGCCGGGAGACCTGCGGACCGCAGGCCGCGGCGGACAGCGCGAGCACCGCCGAGAGCGAGCCGGCCAGCCCGTAGCGCCCGGTGAGCTGGGAGATCATCGTCACGATGCCGATGCCGAGCATGGACAGCGGCATCCGTCCGACCAGGCCGGCCGCCGAGAACGCCTTGCTGCCGGGGACCGTGAAGATCGCGCGGTACGGACTGCTCACGGTCTCTCCCCGGTAAGGCGTGCAGCTGGCCCATACAGCTTACGGAGCCGGGCAAACGATTTTCCTGCCGCCGGCGGGCGGCCGCACGCGGCTGCCCGGGGAGCCGGTCACCGGCACGGTCACCCGCGGGTGGCAGGATCGGAGGCATGCCCGATCAGCCACACCAGCCCACCCCCGCGGGCCGGCCCGACGCCGGACCGTACGACGCCCTGCTGCTGCTCTCCTTCGGCGGACCCGAGGGCCCCGACGACGTGCTGCCGTTCCTGGAGAACGTCACCCACGGCCGGGGTATCCCCCGCGAGCGGCTCAAGGAGGTCGGTCAGCACTACTTCCTCTTCGGCGGGGTCAGCCCGATCAACGCGCAGAACCGCGCGCTGCTCGACGCGATCCGCAAGGACTTCGCCGACGGCGGCCTCGACCTGCCGGTGTACTGGGGCAACCGCAACTGGACGCCGTACCTCACCGACACCCTGCGGTCGATGAGCGACGCCGGGCACCGCCGGATCCTGGTGCTGGCCACCAGCGCCTACGCCTCCTACTCCGGCTGCCGCCAGTACCGGGAGAATCTGGCCGCGTCGCTCGCGGTGCTGGCCGAGGAGGGCCGCGAGCCGCTGCGGATCGACAAGCTGCGGCACTACTTCAACCACCCCGGCTTCGTCGAGCCGATGATCCAGGCCACCCTGGACGCGCTCGCCGAACTGCCCGCGGCGGTCCGGGACGGCGCCCGGCTCGCCTTCACCACGCACTCCATCCCGGTCACCGCCGCCGACACCTCGGGGCCGGTGCCGGGCCACGGCGACGGCGGCGCCTACGTCGCCCAGCACCTGGACACCGCCCGGGTGATCGCCGACGCGGTCCAGGCGGCCACCGGCGTGGAACGCGACTGGCAGCTCGTCTACCAGTCCCGCAGCGGGGCCCCGCACATCCCGTGGCTGGAGCCGGACATCTGCGACCACCTGACGGATGTGCACGCGGCCGGGGCGCCCGCGGTGGTCATGGTGCCGATCGGTTTCGTCTCCGACCACATGGAGGTCACGTACGACCTCGACACCGAGGCCGCGGCCAGGGCCGGCGAACTGGGCCTGCCGGTCAGCCGCGCCGCCACCGTCGGCGCCGACCCGCGGTTCGCCGCCGCCGTCCGCGACCTGGTGCTGGAGCGCGCCGCCACCGAGCGCGGCCTGGCGCCCCGGCGGTGCGCACTGGGCACCCTCGGCCCCAGCCACGACATCTGCCCCGCGGGCTGCTGCCCGGCCAGGACCCCGCTGCCCGCCGCGGCCGGCATCGACTGAGGAGTCACCCCATGACCACCACCCCGGCGAGCCCGGACCCCGCGGAACTGCTGACGATCGCCCTGGAAGCGGCCCACCGGGCCGGCGTCCTGCTGCGCGACGGACGGCCCGCGGACCTCGGCGTGGCCGCCACCAAGACCAGCCCGATCGACGTGGTGACCGAGATGGACATCGCCGCCGAGAAGCTGATCACCGACCGCATCGGGCGGCTGCGGCCCGACGACGGCTTCCTCGGCGAGGAGGGCGCGAGCAGCGAGGGCTCCAGCGGGGTGCGCTGGGTGATCGACCCGCTGGACGGCACGGTGAACTACCTCTACGGCCTGCCGTCCTGGGCGGTCAGCATCGCGGCGGAGTACGACGGGGAGGTGATCGCGGGGGTGGTCGAGGCACCGATGCGGCGCGAGACCTACCAGGCGGTACGCGGCGGCGGCGCCTTCGTCAACGGGGAGCCGGCCCGCTGCCGCCCGGCCCCGGAGTTCTCGCACGCGCTGATCGGCACCGGCTTCGGCTACCTCGCCGAACGCCGGGCCGCCCAGGCCGAAGTGGTGCGGACCCTGGTGCCGCGGGTCCGGGACATCCGCCGGGCCGGCGCCGCCGCGATCGACCTGGCCGACGTCGGCTGCGGCCGGCTCGACGGCTACTTCGAGCGCGGCCTCAACCCGTGGGACCTGGCGGCCGGCGCGCTCTTCGCCCGGGAGGCGGGCGCCCTGACCGGTGGACGGCCCGGGCAGCCCGCCTCGGGGGAACTCACCATCGCCGCGCCCCCCGGGCTCTTCGAGCCGCTCCAGGCGATGCTGGAGGAGCTCGGCGCCTGGCACGACCGGCCGCGCCCGAGCTGACCGGCGCACCGCGCGTAGACATGCGAACGCCCCGGCACCTTCCTGGTGGCCGGGGCGTGCGGCTCGGGGGTCGACCGGTGCGGATCCGGTGGGTCAGGCGACCTTGGGCCGTACGTCCACCCCGTGTTCCGCGGCGAGCCGCTGGAGGTCCTCCAGCTCGCTCTGCTCCACGTCCGCGAGGAAGTCGTCGCCCGTCTCGCGTGCCCTGCGCAGGTCCGACTCCGTGCTGTGTATGCGCTGCAGGATTCCGGTAGTGAACGCGTTCATGTGCGCCCCCTCGTCGACTCCGTTGACACGAGGTGTGTCAAAGCCCGGCTGCCCCGCGTGGGAAACGCGTGGCAAGGCATGGTGGGTGGGTGTACAGCCGTCTTGCCCAGGCGTTTCCGGCCGGAAACATCCCCGCCACAGATAAGTTCACGCGACCGGGTGCCGGGACCGTCCCCTACGGTCCCTTACCGCCGATTTACGGACCTCCGGTGCAGGATGGAGGGGGATTCGCACAGCTCATGGAAGGAACAGCGCCTTGCGCGTACTGGTCGTCGAGGACGAGCAACTGCTCGCCGATGCGGTGGGCACCGGCCTGCGCCGCGAGGCCATGGCCGTCGATGTGGTCTACGACGGCGGTGCCGCCCTGGAGCGGATCGGGGTCAACGACTACGACGTCGTGGTCCTCGACCGTGACCTTCCGGTGGTGCACGGTGACGAGGTGTGCCGGCAGATCATCGGCCTCGGCATGCCCACCCGGGTGCTCATGCTCACCGCGGCCGGCGACGTCAGCGACCGGGTGGAGGGCCTGGAGCTCGGCGCCGACGACTATCTGCCCAAGCCGTTCGCCTTCACCGAGCTGACCGCCCGGGTCCGCGCGCTCGGCCGCCGTACCACCGCGGCCCTGCCGCCGGTCCTGGAGCGCTCCGGAATCCGGCTCGACCCCAACCGCCGCGAAGTCTTCCGCAACGGCGACGAGGTGCATCTGGCGCCCAAGGAGTTCGCGGTGCTGGAGGTCCTGATGCGCAGCGAGGGCTCGGTGGTCTCCGCCGAGCAACTGCTGGAGAAGGCATGGGACGAGAACACCGACCCCTTCACCAACGTGGTGCGGGTCACCGTGATGACCCTGCGCCGCAAGCTCGGTGAGCCCCCGGTGATCGTCACCGTGCCCGGCTCCGGCTACCGGATCTGATCCGCCGTGGCCTCCGTCTCCCCACAGACCCCGGCGGGCCCGCACGCCGGACCGCCCGCCCCGCCGCGCCCCTCCTGGGACCCGCACCCGGACGAGAGCCCGCCGCCGTGGCTGCGGCCGACCATCCGGATACGGCTCACCGTGCTCTACGGCGGCATGTTCCTGATCGCCGGCGTACTGCTGCTGTGGATCATCTACCTGCTGGCCGCCCAGGCGCTCGACCAGGGCAGCGTCTTCCCCTTCAAGCTGCTGGGCAGCACCAGCATCCAGTCGACCAACTGCTCGGAGCTGCCGGCCGGGCAGGTCATCACCTCCGACCAGTTCACCCAGGCGCTCAACACCTGTATGCAGCACCAGCGGGACATGGCGCTGAGCACCCTGCTGAAGCGGTCACTGATCGCCTTGATAGGGCTGGCCGTGGTCGCGCTCGTCTTCGGCTATGTGATGGCCGGCCGGGTGCTGGCGCCGCTCGGCCGGATCACCAGGACCGCGCGCAGCGTGGTCGGCTCCGACCTCAAGCGCCGGATCGAACTGGACGGCCCGGACGACGAGCTCAAGGAGCTGGCCGACACCTTCGACGGCATGCTGGACCGGCTGGAGCGCTCCTTCGACGCCCAGCGCCGCTTCGTCGCCAACGCCTCGCACGAGCTGCGCACCCCGCTGGCGATCAACCGCACCCTGCTGGAGGTGCAGCTCTCCGACCCGGAGGCATCACCGGACCTGCAGCAGCTCGGCAAGACCCTGCTGGCCACCAACGAGCGCAGCGAACAACTGGTGGAGGGCCTGCTGCTGCTCGCCCGCAGCGAGAACGAGATCGTGGACCGCAAACCGGTGGACCTGGCCGAGGCCGCCTCCCGGGCGCTGGACCAGGTGCGCGGCGAGGCGCAGGCCAAGGGCGTGGAGCTGCGCGCCGAACTGCAGGGCGCGGTGGTCCAGGGCAATGGCGTGCTGCTGGAGCGGATCGCGCTGAATCTGGTGCAGAACGCGGTGCGCTACAACGTGCCGCAGGACGGCTGGGTCGAGGTGCGTACCAGCACCGAGAGCGGGCATGCGCTCGTTGTGGTGGTCAACACCGGGCCAGTGGTGCCCGCGTACGAGATCGACAACCTCTTCGAGCCGTTCCGACGGCTGAGAACCGAGCGCACCGGCAGCGACAAGGGAGTCGGGCTCGGTCTGTCCATCGCCCGCTCGGTCGCAAGGGCGCACGGTGGCGTCATCGCCGCCGAGCCCAGGGAGGGTGGCGGCCTGGTCATGCGGGTCGCGATCCCGCTGTAGGGTCTCCCACCGGACCTGCGGAAGCAGCCCCTCCAACGCTCTCATCAGCTGTGAACCGCGTCACTTCCGACGCGTGGGCCACATCGGCCGGAAGAACCGGTCGTTCGCTTTGCGAGTAATTTCAGGGTCTGTTCTCAGCCGGTACCGACTGTGACCGATCGCACACAGATGTTGTACAGCGGGTACTCTCGGTGATCGCAAGACCTGGGAAAAGGGCCACAAAATCCATGTTTCCCCAGGTCATGATCACGGGAAGTACACGTGAAGGCGCCCGTGCCGGAGTATCTTCCAACCGTCACGGTTCATGATCGGCCACCCGCGCGATCACCTCTTCGGGGGCGTAGTCGGGTGTCGATCGCGTAACGGGCCTTGATGTGAGGCAAAATCTCCGCCTCGGGTCGGGCACAAGTCCGGCCTCCCGCGCGTTACGTGCGCTGGAGACACCACAGACACCCACAGGGGGAGAGCGAAAATGGCTACGGATTACGACACCCCACGCAAGACCGACGACGACGTCAACGAAGACAGCATCGAGGAACTGAAGGCCCGGCGGAACGAGAAGTCGACCTCCGCGGTCGACGTCGACGAGTTCGACCAGGCCGAGTCCCTGGAGCTGCCCGGCGCCGACCTCTCCAACGAGGAGCTGTCGGTCCGCGTGCTGCCCCGGCAGGCGGACGAGTTCACCTGCATGAGCTGCTTCCTCGTTCATCACCGGAGCCAGCTGGCCTCGGAGAAGAACGGGAACCCGATCTGCCGCGACTGCGCGGCCTGATCCGCGGGCGCCCGTGACCGGCTCGCCGGAACGACCCGAGGGCGACGAGCGAGGCCGTGCGGCCTCGCTCGCGGCCAGTACCGTGCGCGGCCTGGGCCGCGGCATGGCAGGCGGAGCCCGCGTCGGTGGCCGGATGGCCAAGGTCGGGATCGGTTCGGTCGCCGAGCGGCTGATCGACACCGCCCCGCGCATTCCGGTCCGCGATCTGCGGACCCTGCGCAAGCAGTTCCCCGGGCTCGGCCCCGAGGACATCGCGGACCGGCTGACCGCCGCCGCGGTGAAGGGCACGATGACCGTCGGCGCCGGTGTGGGCGCCGCCGCGATGATGCCCACGCCACCGGCCATGCCGGCCGAACTGGCCACCGAGACCCTCGGCGTCGCCGCCGTCGAGTACAAACTGATCGCCGAACTGCACGAGGTGTACGGCCTGCGGGTCCCCGGCAACGCCCGGGACCGCGCCACCGCCTACCTCTGGTCCTGGACCCAGCAGCGCGGCATCGACGTGCTGAAACCGACCACCGTCAATGTGGCGCTCGGCACCACCATGAAGCGGGAGCTGCGCCAGCGGCTGCTGCGCCGCAGCCTGCGGCACGCCCCGTCGCTGACTCCGTTCATGGTCGGCGCCGCCGTCGGCGCGGTGCTCAACCGGCGGGACACCCGCAAGCTCGCCGCCCGGGTCCGCCGCGATCTGCGCAGCCACCAACTGGCCTGGCCCGAGCTGGAATCGCCGCCGGAGGACTCCCTGGACGCGCTGCTGAAGCGGCCGGAACTGCCCGGCCCCGATGAGGGACAGCAGGGCGACCCGCGCCCGTCCTGACCGCCTTCCCGGCGCTCCCCGGCCCGCTCCCGGGCGTCCGCACCGCCCGCTCCCGGGCGACCCACCGTCAGGCGACGGTCCTGACCGCTGTCAGCGCGTCCGCCAGCCGCTGCGGGGACCGCGTCGACAGATAGAGATACGGCGTCGGATCGGCCGGATCGACGACCTCGACCTTCAGCGCGGTCGGCACGTACGAGCGCATCAGCATGAACGCCCGCGGGTCCGCCTTGTGCAGCCGCCAGGCGACGGCCTCCTGCGCGTCGAGCACCACGGCCTCGCCCAGCGCGTCCAGCGGGATCCTGGCCTTGCCCGCGAGCAGCGAACCGGCCACCACCCTGATCCGGGCCGAACCGTAGGAACTGACCCCCATCATGGCCAGTGCCGCGCCGCCCACCAGGCCGGCCAGGATCGGCAGCGGTCCGAAGGGGAAGAGGATCAGCGCGAACGCCACCCCGACCCCGACGGCGAGGACCCACCAGGAGCGCGGCACCGTGAGGCGCTCGTCGTAAGGCTGCGAAGGACGCTGAACGGGATCGGACATGGCACAAGACTGCCATGCGCCCCTGTGCTACTTGACGCGGAGGCGCGCCAGCGCCCGGGTGACACGCGGCGGCGCCGAGCGCAGCCCGGTGGCCAGCTGCTTCACCCGGTCCGAGGCCGCGGTCGGCGCCACCGCGTCCAGCACGGTGGTGGACCGGGTCCCGCCGCCCACCAGATAACGCGGCTGCGGGCGCCGCGCGGTGAGTGCCTTGCGCACCGCGAGCGCCACGGGCCGCGGCCCCGGCAGGTCCTGGCCGCCGCGCAGCCTGGCGCCGGCGGCGGCGTACTGCTCGGCATACACCGACGCCCGGTCGTCCGGCAGCAGCTCGGCGCCGGTCCGCCAGATGCCGGTGCGGTACGAGCCCGGCTCGACCAGACTGACCTTCACACCGAACGGCTCGGTCTCCATCCGCAGCGCGTCCGTCACCGACTCCAGACCGCGCTTGCTCGCGCAGTACCAGCCCAGCATCGGCAGCGACACCCGCCCGGCGACCGAGGAGACATTGACGATCCGGCCGGCCCGCCGGTCGCGCATCGCGGGCAGCACCAGCCGGGCGATCCGGGCCGGCGCCACCAGATTCGTCTCCAGCTGCCGCCGGACCAGTTCGTCGTCCACGTCCTCGACGGCGCCCGGCTGCGCGAAACCCGCGTTGTTCACCACCGCCCACGGGCCGCCGTCGGTCATCCCGGCGATCCGGGTGAAGGCGGTGACGCAGGAGGTCGGATCGGCCACGTCCAGCAGCACCGTGCGGACCGCCGCGCCGGTACCGGCCACCTCGGTGCGCAGCGCCTCCGCCCGCTCCTCGGTGCGGACCGTCGCGATGACGTCGAAACCGGTGTGCGCCAGTTCGAGGGCGATGGCCCGGCCGATGCCTCGGCCGGCGCCGGTGACGACGACGCTCCTGGGATTCATCCGTGGCTCCGCTGCAGTTCGGTGGTCCGGCGGGGCTCCCGGTACCGCCCGTGGCGGGCGGCCCCCGAAGAGCAACGGACACCGGAAGGGAAAGGATCCCGTAGGAGGGTAGGGTCTCCGGCGTGAGTGCAGCCACGACATCCGCGAGCGGCGGCCGGCCGGGTGCGATCCCGCCGCCCGGCGCCACCGCGCCCGTGCGGCATCCGGACGCGCCCGCGCCCGGTGAGCTGCTCGGCGCGCACTACGACCAGTGCTTCGGCTGCGGCGAGGAGCAGCCGTACGGACTGCGGCTGGCCGCCAGGGCCGGCGAGGGCGTCAGCGTCACCGCCGAGTTCACCGTGCGGCCCGCCCACCAGGGCGCACCGGGCCTGGCGCACGGCGGGGTGCTGGCCACCGCGCTGGACGAGACGCTGGGCTCGCTGAGCTGGCTGCTGCGGGTCATCGCGGTCACCGGCCGGCTGGAGTCGGACTTCCTGCTCCCGGTGCCGGTCGGTGCCACCCTCCACCTGTCGGCCCGCTGCACCGCGGTGGCCGGCCGCAAGATCTACAGCACCGCGGAAGGCCGGATCGGTGGCCCCGACGGGCCGGTCGCGGTGCGCGCCGACGCCCTCTTCATCGAGGTCAAACTCGACCACTTCACCAGCAACGGCCGCCCGGCCGAGATCGAGGCGGCGATGGCCGACCCCGACCAGGTCAAGGTGGCCCGCGCCTTCGAGGTGAACCCGTGAGCCGGCCGCCGGTGGACGTGCTGCTCAAGCGGCTCGACGCGTCGGTGCCGGTGCCCTCGTACGCGCACCCCGGGGACGCCGGGCTCGACCTGACCACCACCGAGTCCGCCGAGCTCGCGCCCGGCGAGCGCGCGGTGCTGCCGACCGGCATCTCGCTGGCGCTGCCCGACGGCTACGCGGCCTTCGTGCACCCCCGTTCCGGCCTCGCGGCCCGCTGCGGGGTGGCCATGGTGAATGCCCCGGGAACGGTGGATGCCGGGTACCGTGGAGAGATCAAAGTGATCGTGGTCAATCTCGATCCGCGCGAGAGTGTGCGGTTCGAGCGCGGCGACCGGATCGCGCAACTGGTCGTCCAGCAGGTCGAACGGGTCCGCTTCCACGAGGTGGCGGAGTTGCCCGGCTCTGCCCGGGCCACGGGGGGCTTCGGCTCCACGGGGGGTCACGCCGCGGTGGAGCCGCCGTCGGCCGACACGTCCAGCAACGGATACGCATCGGTCCTCAGCGACCGGGAAGGACAGTGACCGTGTTCCGTCGTCGCAAGGAGCGCGAAGACGCCATCGACGAGCTCGACGAGGCCGAGGGCCTGGACGAGCCGGCCGAGGACGCCGTTGATGCCGGGGTGGAGCAGGACGGCTCCGACGAGTCGGTCCGGTACAACCTGCCGCCCGCCGCACGGCCCGACGGCCCGTGGGACATCAGCGAGGTCCGGGAGCCGGGCGAGGGCCGGGTCGATCTCGGCGGTCTGTTCGTCCCCGGTGTCGACGGCATGGAACTGCGGGTGGAGGTGGCCGGCGAGTCCATCGTGGCCGCCACCGTGGTGCTGCGGGACAGCGCCGTCCAGCTGCAGGGATTCGCCGCCCCCAAGTCCGAGGGCATCTGGGGCGAGGTGCGGGACGAGATCGCGTCCGGCATCACTCAGCAGGGTGGCATCGTCGACGAGATCGAGGGTCCGCTCGGGTGGGAGCTGCGGGCCCAGGTCCCGGTCCGGCTGCCCGACGGCACCAACGGCGTGCAGCTGGTGCGCTTCATCGGCTGCGACGGTCCGCGCTGGTTCCTGCGCGGAGTGATCTCCGGCCAGGGCGCGGTGCAGCCGGCCGCGGCCGGCGTCCTGGAGTCGATCTTCCGCGACACCGTGGTGGTACGCGGTGAGGCTCCGATGGCGCCGCGCGACCCGATCGTGCTGAAGCTGCCGAACGACGCGCAGATGGTGCCGGACGGCGCCGCCCCCGCGGAGCAGGCCGAGGTCTCCAAGTTCGGTGACGGCATCGACCCGATGCGGCGCGGACCGGAGATCACCGAACTGCACTGACCGCCGGCCACTCCCGCCGCCGCGGCGGGACGTGGGCGGAGCCCGTACAGCACACAGCCACCCGGCTGCCGATATCACGGCAGCCGGGTGCGCCATGTCCGGCCTTGGCCGGTTGGCGGCGGCAACGGCCTTACGTATCCGGCCGGTTGGCGGCAGCGTCCGCGACGGCCCGGCGGGCGCGGCACCGGTGCCGTGATCGTTATCCACGGGCCGCCCGTATCCGGCCAGGTGCGGCGTACGGTGACGGAAACGCGACGGTGGGACGGTACGGGGAGGAAACGTGAGCGAGCAGTCCACCGGGGCAGGTGCCACCGCGGTGGCGCAGGCGCCGGCCGGCGACATGGTGGTGGTGGAGGACCTGCACCGCACCTACGGGAGCGGTGACACCGCGGTCCACGCGCTGCGCGGGGTCTCCTTCACCGTGCCGCGCGGCGAACTCGTCGCCCTCAAGGGCCGTTCCGGCTCCGGCAAGACCACCATCCTCAACCTCGTCGGCGGCCTGGACTCGCCCGACGGCGGCCGGATCACCCTGGACGGCACCGACCTGGCGGGCCTCGGCGACGACGACCTGCTGGCGCTGCGCCGCGACCGGATCGGCTTCGTCTTCCAGTCCTTCGGCCTGATCCCCATCCTCACCGCGGCCGAGAACGTCGGCGTCCCGATGCGGCTGCGCAAGGTCCCGACGCGTGAGCGCGAGCGCCGGGTCGAGCTGCTGCTCTCCCTGGTGGGCCTCGCCGACCACGCCAACCAGCGCCCCAGCGAGCTCTCCGGCGGCCAGCAGCAGCGGGTGGCCATCGCCAGGGCGCTGGCCAACCAGCCGGTGCTGATCATCGCCGACGAACCCACCGGCCAGCTCGACGCGGACACCGGCCTCGCCGTGATGGACCTGCTGCGCGCGGTCGTGCGCAGCGAGGGCGTCACAGCACTGGTCGCCACCCACGACACCCAGCTGCTGGCGCTCGCCGACCGCGTCCTGGAACTGCGCGACGGCACGATCGTCTCCGACACCTAGCCCCGGTCTGGCCGCCGGAAGCCGTCAGGAGCGGCGTCAAGACGCCGTCAATGTCGGGGTCCCGCAGCGGGGAAATCCGGTATGACCGGTTCGTGCGATCTACTGTCGTAGACGAGCGCGCGCCCCGGCCCCCCGGGTGAAGGTCGCGCACCGGCGGGACGATGGAGCCATGGCACGCGGCACACTGCGCATATATCTCGGAGCTGCCCCCGGCGTGGGCAAGACCTACGCCATGCTCTCCGAGGCCCACCGACGGGCCGAACGCGGCACCGACGTGGTGGTGGGCTACGTCGAACACCACCGGCGGCCCCGCACCGAGGTGATGCTGCACGGGCTGGAGGCCGTCCGCCGCAAGGAGCTGGAGTACCGCGGCACCCTCTTCAGCGAGATGGACGTCGACGCCGTCCTTGCCCGCGCCCCCGAGGTCGCCCTGGTGGACGAGCTGGCCCACACCAATGCGCCGGGCTCGCGGAACACCAAGCGCTGGCAGGACGTCGAGGAGCTGCTGCGGGCCGGCATCGACGTGGTCTCCAACCTCAACATCCAGCACCTGGAGTCGCTGGCCGACGTGGTCGAGTCGATCACCGGCGTGAAGCAGCGCGAGACCGTGCCGGACGAGGTGGTGCGCCGGGCCGCCCAGATCGAGCTGGTCGACATGTCGCCCCAGGCGCTGCGCCGCCGGATGGCGCACGGCAACATCTACGAGTCCGACAAGGTCGACGCGGCCCTGTCCAACTACTTCCGGCCCGGCAACCTCACCGCGCTGCGCGAACTGGCGCTGCTGTGGACCGCCGACCGGGTCGACGAATACCTCCAGCAGTACCGCGCCGACCACCGGATCTCCGCCGCCTGGCAGGCCCGCGAGCGGATCGTGGTCGGCCTCACCGGCGGGCCCGAGGGCCGCACCCTGATCCGGCGGGCGGCCCGGATGGCCGCCAAGGGCTCCGGCAGCGAGATACTCGCCGTGCACATCGTGCGCAGCGACGGCCTCGCGGCCGGCTCCACCAAGGAACTCGCGGTGCAGCGCACCCTGGTCGAGGACCTGGGCGGCACCTTCCACCACGTCATCGGCGACGACGTGCCGGACGCGCTGCTGGACTTCGCCCGCGGCGTCAACGCCACCCAGATCGTGCTCGGCACCAGCCGCCGCAAGACCTGGCAGTACGCCTTCGGGCCCGGCGTCGGCGCCACCGTGGCCCGCGAGTCCGGCGACATCGACGTGCACATCGTCACCCACGAGGAGGCCGCCAGGGGCCGCGGGCTGCCCGCCGCCCGCGGCGCGAAGCTCGGCAGGTCCCGGGTGGTGGCCGGCTGGCTGACCGGGATCGGTGCCCCGCTGCTGCTCGCGGTGCTGCTCACCCACTGGCACCCCGGCATGGGCCAGGCCACCGAGATGCTGCTCTTCTTGACCCTGACGGTCGCCGCCGCGCTGGTCGGCGGGCTGTGGCCGGCGCTGGTCTCGGCACTGGGCGGCTCGCTCCTGCTCAACTGGTACTTCACCGCGCCCCGGCACTCCTTCACCGTCGCGGAGCCCGAAAACATCATCGCCATAGCGATCTTCGTCGTGGTCGGCGCGGCGGTCGCCTCGGTGGTGGACCTGGCCGCCCGGCGTACCCAGCAGGCCGCCAGACTGCGGGCCGAGGCGGAGATCCTCTCGTATCTCGCCGGCAGCGTGCTGCGCGGTGAGAGCAGCGTCAAGGCCCTGCTGGAACGGGTCAGGGAGTCCTTCGCCATGGACGCGGTGGTGCTGCTGGAACGCGCCGGGGAAGACGACGGCTGGCACCGGGTGGTGAGCGTCGGCAGCCGGCCCTGCCTGCGCCCGGAGGAGGCCGACGTGGAGGTGCCCGTCAACGACCGGCTGTCGCTGGCGCTGACCGGGCGGATGCTGCCCGCCTCCGACCGCCGGGTGCTCTCCGCCTTCGCCGCGCAGGCCGCGGTCGCACTCGACCGCGAGCGGCTGACCGACGAGGCCGGCCGGGCCCGGGAGCTCGCCGAGGGCAGCCGGATACGTACCGCCCTGCTCGCCGCGGTCTCGCACGACCTGCGCACCCCGCTGGCCGGCATCAAGGCGGCGGTCTCCTCGCTGCGCTCCGACGACGTCGCCTGGTCGCCTGAGGACGAGGCGGAGCTGCTGGCAGGTATCGAGGACGGCGCCGACCGGCTTGACCACCTGGTGGGGAACCTGCTGGACATGTCCCGGCTGCAGACCGGCACCGTCGTCCCGCTGATTCGCGAGGTGGACCTCGACGAGGTGGTGCCGATGGCGCTCGGCGGGGTGCCCGAGCGGTCCGTCGCCCTCGACATCCCCGAGACGCTGCCGATGGTCGCCGTCGACCCGGGACTGCTGGAAAGAGGCGTCGCCAACGTGGTGGAGAACGCGGTCAAGTACAGCCCCGAGGCCGCGAAGGTCCTGGTGGCCGCCAGCGCGCTGGGCGACCGGGTGGAGGTGCGGGTGGTCGACCGCGGGCCCGGCGTCCCCGAGGAGGCCAAGGAGCACATCTTCGAGCCCTTCCAGCGGTACGGCGACGCGCCGCGGGGCAACGGCGTGGGTCTCGGCCTGGCGGTCGCCCGCGGCTTCGCCGAGGCCATGGGAGGCACCCTCGTCGCGGAGGACACCCCCGGCGGGGGCCTGACCATGGTGTTCACCCTGCGGGCCGCGCCCGGTGGCGCCCCGGCCCGCGCCGGCCTGCCGGTGACGGCGACCACCTGACCGCGGTCATCAGCGGCCAGGACAACGGAGGAGAGGACACAGATGCACCGGGTGCTCGTGGTCGACGACGAGCCGCAGCTCGTACGCGCGCTTGCCATCAATCTGCGGGCGCGGTCGTACGAGGTGGACGCGGCCCACGACGGCGCCACCGCGCTGCGGGTGGCCGCGGCCCGCCACCCCGACGTGGTGGTGCTCGACCTCGGCCTGCCCGACATGGACGGCGTCGAGGTGATCAGGGGGCTGCGCGGCTGGACCCGGGTGCCGATCATCGTGCTCTCCGCACGGCAGGCGTCCGACGAGAAGGTCGAGGCGCTGGACGCCGGCGCCGACGACTATGTCACCAAGCCCTTCGGCATGGACGAACTCCTCGCCCGGCTGCGCGCCGCGGTCCGCCGGGCCGCCCCCAGCGGGCCCGAGGACGACGCCGCCACCATCGAGACCGACACTTTCACCGTCGACCTCGCCGCCAAGAAGGTGCAGCGGGAAGGCGCCGACGTCCGGCTCACCCCGACCGAGTGGCATCTGCTGGAGGTCCTGGTCCGCAACCCGGGCCGGCTGGTCAGCCAGAAGCAGCTGCTCCAGGAGGTCTGGGGACCCGCCTACGGGACGGAGAGCAATTATCTGCGGGTCTACATGGCCCAGTTGCGCCGCAAATTGGAGACCGACCCGGCCCGGCCGCGGCATTTCATCACCGAACCGGGCATGGGTTACCGCTTCGAGGGTTGAGTACCCTTGAAGACATGAGTGGTGCACTCCGTTCCGAACGGCCCGCGGGCCGCTTCCGCCGCATGCTGGACCGCCTGTCCTCCACCCAGGAGGAAATGGACTCCGAGGAACTGCAGCAGGACGCGCTTGCCACCGGCTGCACGCGGATCTGCGACTGCTCCGACCGGCAGATCGTGTCCGTCACCGGTACGCTGCGTACGGTCACGCTCCGTCCACGGGCGGGCGTGCCGGCACTGGAGGCCGAACTCTTCGACGGGTCCGCGGGACTCGACGTGGTGTGGCTCGGCCGCCGGAGTATCACGGGCATAGAGCCCGGCCGCAGGATCATCGCCTCCGGCCGGATCTCGATGAACCGGGGCCGTCCGGTGCTGTTCAATCCCAAGTACGAGCTGCGTCCGGTCGGACAGGAGTAACAGGTGGCGTCACCAGAGAACACGGGCACCGCAGAACACACGGGCCCGGGCCCGGAGACGGCCGCCCCACCGGGTGAGGACGCGGCGCGGGCGGTGACCGAGGCGGCGCTCTTCGAGGCGTTCGGCGGCGTCCGCGGCATGGTGGAGACCACGGTCCCCGGCCTGGTGTTCGTCGGGATCTACACCGTCAACCACGACATCAAGTCGTCGGCGATCGCGGCACTGGCCCTGTCGGTGGTGCTGGGCGTCTCCCGGCTGGTGCAGCGCGACACCCTCAAGCACGCCTTCAGCGGGGTCTTCGGTGTGGCCTTCGGCGCGGTCTTCGCGCTGATGTCCGGCAACGCCAAGAACTTCTACCTGCCCGGGATGCTCTACACCTTCGGCCTGGCCGTCGCCTACATCGTCAGCGCCGCGGCCCGCTTCCCGCTGCTCGGCCTGATCCTCGGGCCGATCTTCAAGGAGAACCTCTCCTGGCGGACCCGCAACCCCGGGCGGCTGCGCGCGTACACCAAGGCCAGCTGGGCCTGGGGCCTGATCCTGCTGGCGAAGTCCGCGATCCTCTTCCCGCTGTACTGGTGGGGGAACGCCACCCAGCTGGGCTGGGTCAAGGTCGCCCTCGGCATTCCGCCCTTCCTGCTGTCGGTCTACCTCACCTGGATCTTCCTGGTGAAGGCGCCGCCGCCCATCGACGTGATCGCGGAGATGGAAGCGGCCGAGAAGGCGGAGAAGGAGAAAGCGGAGAAGAGCACCTCGCTCACCTGAGGTGCGCAGCGCCGTACGAACGCGGAACAGCGTGGGGCCCCGGCCGGGCAGGCCGGGGCCCCACGTCGTCGTGGCCTCCGGCGGCTACTCCTCAGGGTCGCCCTGGACCGAGAGCAGGTCCTCCAGCTGCTCCTCCCGGTGCGGCGCCGCCACGAACAGCAGCTCGTCACCGGCTTCCAGCGCGTCGTCCTTGGCGGGGGTGAGCACCCGGTTGCCGCGGATGATCGTGACCAGCGAGGTGTCGACCGGCCACTCCACGTCGCCGACCCGGGTGCCGACCAGCGCCGCGTCCTGCGGCAGGGTCAGCTCCACCAGATTCGCGTCGCCCTGGCTGAAGCGCAGCAGCCGGACCAGGTCGCCGACGCTCACCGCCTCCTCGACCAGGGCCGACATCAGCCGCGGGGTGGAAACGGCGACGTCCACCCCCCACGACTCGTTGAAGAGCCACTCGTTCTTGGGGTTGTTCACCCGGGCGACGACCCGCGGCACCCCGTACTCGGTCTTGGCGAGCAGTGACACGACCAGGTTGACCTTGTCGTCACCGGTCGCCGCGATCACCACGTTGCAGCGCTGCAGCGCCGCCTCGTCGAGCGAGGTGATCTCGCACGCGTCGGCGAGCAGCCACTCGGCCTGCGGCACCCGCTCCACCGAGATGGAGGTGGGGTTCTTGTCGACGAGCAGCACCTCGTGCCCGTTCTCCAGCAGCTCGCCCGCGATGGAACGTCCCACCGCGCCGGCCCCGGCGATGGCCACCCTCATGACTGCGCCCCCCCGGGACCCTTCGCGAAGGCCGCCTCGACCTCGGCGACGCCGTCGGTGCGCATCATCACATGCACCAGATCGCCTTCCTGCAGCACGGTCTGCGACGTCGGCAGGGTCGCCTCGCCCAGCCTGGTGATAAAGGCCACACGGACCCCGGTCTCCTCCTGGAGGAGGCTCACCTTGTGCCCGATCCAGCTCTCCGGGGTGTGCACCTCGGCCAGCTGCACGCCACCACTGGGGTCGCGCCACAGCGGCTCGGCCCCGGAGGGCAGCAGCCGGCGCAGCATCTGGTCGGCGGTCCACCGCACGGTGGCCACGGTGGGGATGCCGAGCCGCTGGTAGACCTCGGCGCGCCGCGGGTCGTAGATCCGGGCCACCACGTTCTCGATCCCGAACATCTCGCGGGCCACCCGGGCCGCGATGATGTTGGAGTTGTCACCGCTGCTGACGGCCGCGAAGGCGCCCGCCTCCTCGATTCCGGCTTCGCGCAGCGTGTCCTGGTCGAACCCGACTCCGGTCACCCGGCGCCCGGCGAAACCAGCGCCCAGCCGGCGGAACGCCGTCTGGTCCTGGTCCACCACAGCGACCGTATGACCTTGCTGTTCGAGGGAGTGCGCGAGCGTCGAACCCACTCGCCCGCATCCCATAATCACGACGTGCACGACCGTCCTTCCTCCAAGCGGTACGTCAAGCGTCTCAGACCGCGGCCAAAGCTACACACGTGCGTGGCGGCCCCCAAGGTTGCGCCATGGCGGGGTCACAAGTTCGCCACACTCCATAAGTCGACCGGGCACCCGCGCATCTTGACGATCCCTTAACATCGCGGGGTGTCCAAACTGACCGACCTGCCGAAACGGATCCTGATCGGCCGGGCGCTGCGCAGTGACAAGCTGGGGGAAACACTGCTCCCCAAGCGACTCGCGCTGCCCGTCTTCGCCTCGGACCCGCTGTCCTCCGTGGCGTACGCACCGGGCGAGGTGCTGCTGGTCCTGTCCATCGCGGGAGCGTCGGCCTATCACTTCAGCCCGTGGATCGCGGTCGCGGTCGTGGTGCTGATGTTCACCGTCGTCGCCTCCTACCGGCAGAACGTGCACGCCTACCCCTCGGGCGGCGGCGACTACGAGGTCGCCACCACCAATCTGGGACCGAAGGCGGGCCTCACCGTGGCCAGCGCCCTGCTGGTCGACTACGTGCTCACCGTGGCGGTGTCGGTCGCCTCGGGCATCGAGAACCTCGGCTCCGCGGTGCCGTTCTTCGTCACGCACAAGGTGCTGGGCGCGGTCGGCATGATCGTGCTGCTGATGCTGATGAACCTGCGCGGGGTGCGCGAGTCCGGCACGATCTTCGCCATCCCCACCTACGCCTTCGTCTTCGGCGTGTTCTGCATGATCGGCTGGGGCATCATCAAGATCGCCACTGGGCATGACATGCACGCGCCCACGGCGAACTTCACCATCCATGCGGAGTCCTCAGGGATCGGCGGCTTCGCGCTGATCTTCCTGCTGCTGAGAGCCTTCTCCTCCGGCTGTGCCGCGCTCACCGGCGTGGAGGCGATCAGCAACGGCGTGCCGGCGTTCAAGAAACCCAAGTCCAAGAACGCCGCCACCACGCTGGCCGCGATGGGCCTGCTGGCCGTCACCATGTTCTGCGGCATCATCGCGCTGGCGATAAACACCAAGGTCCGGATGGCCTCCAACCCGGCCACCGACCTGCTGGTGAACGGCAAGCCGGTCGGCTCCGGCTTCACCCAGGACCCGGTCATCGCGCAGGTCGCCGAGGCCGTCTTCGGCCACAACTCGATCCCGTTCGTCTTCCTCGCCACGGTCACCGCGCTGGTCCTCTTCCTGGCCGCCAACACCGCGTACAACGGCTTCCCGGTGCTCGGCTCGATCCTCGCCCAGGACCGCTACCTGCCGCGCCAGCTGCACACCCGCGGCGACCGGCTGGCCTTCTCCAACGGCATCGTGCTGCTGGCCGGCTTCGCCTGCGTGCTGGTCTACATCTACGGCGCCGACTCGACCCGGCTGATCCAGCTCTACATCGTCGGCGTCTTCGTCTCCTTCACGCTCAGCCAGATCGGCATGGTCCGGCACTGGAACCGCCACCTGCGGACCGAGCTCGACCCCGGCAAGCGCCGCCACATGCACCGCTCCCGGGCGATCAACAGCTTCGGGGCCTTCCTCACCGGCCTGGTGCTGGTGATCGTGCTCCTCACCAAGTTCACCCACGGCGCCTGGGTCGCGGTCCTCGGCATGGTGGTCTTCTTCGCGATCATGACGGCGATCCGCCGCCACTACACCCGGGTCTCCGAGGAGATCGCCGCCGACGACGAACCCGGGGACGACTACGTACGCCCGTCCCGGGTGCACTCCATCGTGCTGGTCTCCAAACTCCACAAGCCCACCCTGCGGGCGCTGTCGTACGCCAAGCTGATGCGCTCCGACACCCTGGAGGCGCTCAGCATCAACGTCGACCCCGACGACACCAAGGCCCTGCAGGCGGAGTGGCAGGCCCACGGCATCGATGTGCCGCTGAAGGTCCTCGACTCGCCCTACCGCGAGATCACCCGGCCGATCATCGACTACGTCAAGGGACTGCGCCGGGACAGCCCGCGCGACGTGGTCAGCGTCTACATCCCGGAGTACGTGGTCGGCCACTGGTACGAGCACCTGCTGCACAACCAGAGCGCGCTGCGGCTCAAGGGGCGGCTGCTCTTCACCGCGGGCGTGATGGTGACGTCGGTGCCGTGGCAGCTGGAGTCCTCCGAGGCGGCCAGGGCCCGCGCCAGGCGGCGCGCGGACTGGAACGCGCCCGGGTCGATCCGCCGCGGTCCGGTGGGGCCGCCGCAGTCCAGGGACCGGGCGCACAGCACGCCGGGCGCGGGGCCGGAGAAGAAGTAGCCGGAGAAGAAGCAGCGGGGACCCGCGCGCCGACCGTGTTCCGGGGCCGCGGGCCCCGGGATTTCCGCCGGTGATGAGGCCGGGCGCGGGCACGTAGACTGGTGGGCTGTCGCCGCCGGGCCGCCGGGCCCGGCCGCACCTTCGCCGCCAGCCCTCGCGGACACCCCGCTGACCAGCCCAGGAGCAGCCCCGTATGCAGACCGACTCTTCAGTTCCCGCCGTCTCGCTCGTCGGCCGGGAGTACGAGGTCGAGGTCGGCCCGGTGGCGCACGGCGGTCACTGCGTGGCGCGGACCGAAGCCGGCCAGGTGCTCTTCGTCCGGCACGCGCTGCCCGGCGAGCGGGTGGTGGCCAGGGTCACCGAGGGCGAGGAGGGTGCGCGCTTCCTGCGGGCCGACGCGGTCCAGGTGCTGACCGCCTCCAAGGACCGGGTCGAGGCGCCGTGCCCCTTCTCCGGTCCCGGGCGCTGCGGCGGCTGCGACTGGCAGCACGCGGCGCCGGGCGCCCAGCGCCGCCTGAAGGCCGCGGTGATCGCCGAGCAGCTGGAGCGGCTGGCCGGGCTCACCCCCGAGCAGGCCGGCTGGGACGGTACGGTCGCGCCCGCGCCCGGCGACAAGGTGGCCAAGGGCGAGGTGCCGGCCTGGCGGACCCGGGTGCAGTACGCGGTGGACGCCGACGGCCACGCGGGCCTGCGCAAGCACCGCTCGCACGAGGTCGAGGTGATCGACCACTGTCTGATCGCCGCCCCCGAGGTGACCGAACTCGGTGTGGAGGCCCGTAGCTGGCCGCAGATCGCCTCCGTGGAGGCCATCGCCGCCACCGGCTCGCACGACCGTCAGGTGATCCTCACCCCGCGGCCCGGCGGCCGGCTGCCGATCGTCGAACTCGACCGGCCGGTCTCGGTGCAGCGGATCGGTGAGCGGGACCACGCGGTGCACCGCGTGCACGGCCGCCCCTTCGTCCGTGAGCGCGCCGCGGGCCGCACCTGGCGGGTCGGCGAGGGCGGCTTCTGGCAGGTCCACCCGAAGGCCGCCGACCTGCTGGTGGAGGCGGTCATGCAGGGTCTGATGCCGCGCAAGGGCGACATGGCGCTCGACCTCTACTGCGGGGTCGGCCTCTTCGCCGGTGCGCTGGCCGAACGGGTCGGGGAGCGCGGCGCGGTCCTCGGCATCGAGTCCGGCAAACGCGCGGTGGAGGACGCCCGGCACAATCTGGAGGACCTGGAGCGGGTCCGCATCGAGGCGGGCAAGGTCGAGCAGGTGCTGCCGCGTACCGGCATCTCCGAGGTGGACCTGGTCGTCCTCGACCCGCCGCGGGCCGGCGCCGGCCGCCCCACCGTCCGCCACATCGCCTCGCTCGACCCGCGCCGCATCGCCTACGTCGCGTGCGACCCGGCCGCCCTCGCCCGCGACCTCGCCTGGTTCGCCGAGGAGGGCTACCGCCCGGTCACCCTGCGCGCCTTCGACCTCTTCCCCTTCACCCACCACGTCGAGTGCGTCGCCATCCTGGTCCCGGCCTCCAAGGGCGCCTGACCCGCGTCCTGGCGGGTGCCGGAAGGCCGGCCCCGGTGGTTCGCCTGGCTCATGACGGCGAGGTGGTCGGCGGCGCCGCCGCGCCATTCGATCAGGAAGAGTGAGGCGTCGTCGCTGGTGATGCCGCCGCGTCTGTGTTTGAGCTCGTGGGAGAGGACCCGGACGACCGCGCGCACGCCTTCGGTTCCCTTGGCGGCGAGGACCTGGTCGATGGCGTCGAGGAACTGGGGCTCGCCGAACTGGGCCTCGCCGCCGCGGTGTTCTTCGACGAGACCGTCGGTGAAGCACAGGATCCGGTCGCCCGGCCGCAGCAGTCGTTCGCTGACCCGGGGCTGTTCGCCACCGAGGCCCAGGGGCAGGGTGGTGGGGCTCTCCAGCCGCCCGTGGACGGCGCCGGCGCGGATGAGGACCGGCGGCGGGTGGCCGGCGTTGACCCATTTCAGATGGCCGGTCGTGACGTTGAGACAGAGCATCTGCGCGGTGACGAAGTGGTCGGGGCCGAACTGCTTCCCGATGGCCCGGTCCATGAAGGCGTACATCTGCGACAGGTCGGTGTTGGCCCGCCGGGTGTGCCGGTAGGAGCCGATGGCGACGGTGGCCATGGTCGCGGCGTCCAGGCCGTGCCCCATCGCGTCGATCATCGCGACATGCAGGGTGTCCCCGTTGAGGGCGTAGTCGAAGCTGTCGCCGGCCACCTGGTAGGCGGGCTCCAGGATTCCGGCCACCTCGACCTGGGGGACGGTCATCGACAGCGGTGGCAGCAGCGACCACTGGATCTCGGCGGCCACGGCCATCGGGGCACGGCGGCGGGCCTGGAAGAACTCGTCGGTGTACGCGTCCTTGGTGACGATCATGTCGGCGACCAGAGCGGCCAGCCGGCGCAGCAGCCGCCGGTCGTCGTCATCGACCTGGTCCAGGGTGACGACCATGACGCCGATCTGGTCGCTGCCGTCCAGCAGCGGCAGATACATCCGCACCCCGCCGCGCTCCTGTACCTCCACCGTCCGGCGGAGCAGGAAGCACTCACCCGCCGGGGAGCCGACCACCGGATCCGGGCCGGAGATGGCCAGCCGCCGTCCCGGCAGCGGCACCAGCAGCAACTGCTCGTAGTCCTGCAGCAGGATGGAGACGTCCCGCCCGCCGATCCGCCCCACCTCCTCCGCGACCATCGGAGCGATCAGCTGCGGCGGCATCTCGTGCGCCCGGTCCAGCAGCACACCCAGCAACCGCTCACCGAACCCCTCCGAGCGGTCCTCCCGCGCCTCCCCGCCACGCCGCCGCCCACTGAAGATCACCAGCAGCCCCTTCCTTCCGGCCCCGAGCACTCAGACGGGAGCAACCGCTCACCGCACCGGCCGCGCCTGCCCGCACCCCTGTCCCGGCAGGCGCGGGCCGCGGTTCCGGTATCCACCCGCAGCCTGTCACCACCCCACGCCCAGAGCGGTCTCCCACGCGGTGACGGTGTGTGTGGTCCGCGGGGGTGTGGCTCAGTGGGTTAGTTGTCGGTGTCGCCGGTGCGGCTGCCGAGGGTGACGGTGGTGGTGTGGGTGGTGCCGTTGCGGGTGTAGGTGAGGTTGACCTTGTCGCCGGGCTGGTGCTGCCAGATTTCGCCGATGAGGGTCTGGCCGCTGTCGATGAGGGTGTTGTCGAACGTGGTGATGATGTCGTTGGGTTTGAGGCCGGCCTGGGCGCCGGGGCCGCCGGGGGTGACGCCGGTGGCGGTGTCGTCGGCGATTTTCGCGCCGTCGCCTTCGTACTGGGTGTCGAGGCTGACGCCGATGACGGGGTAGACCGGCCGGCCGGTTTTGATGAGCTGGTTGGCGACGCGTTTGGCCTGGTTGATGGGGATGGCGAAGCCGAGGCCGACGCTGCCGCCCTGGGCGCCGGGTTCGCTGGCGCCGCCGGGCTGGATGGCGGAGTTGATGCCGATGACGGCGCCGTTGGCGTTGAGGAGGGGGCCGCCGGAGTTGCCGGGGTTGATGGAGGCGTCGGTCTGGATGGCGCTCATGTAGGAGGAGGTGCTGCCCTGGCCGTCGCTGGAGGCGACCGGGCGGTGGACGGCGCTGACGATGCCGGTGGTGACGGTCCCGGACAGGCCGAAGGGGGCGCCGATGGCGATGGTGGCGTCGCCGACCGCGGCGTTGTCGGAGTTGCCCAGCGGCAGGGGGGTGAGTTTCACGCCGTGGGGGTTCTTCAGTTTGACGACGGCGACGTCGTAGCCCTGGGCGCGGCCGATGACCTGGGCGTCGTAGGTGTTGCCGTTGGAGAAGGTCACGGTGAGTTTGCCGCCGTCGGCTGCCGGGGCGACCACGTGGTTGTTGGTGAGGATGTGGCCCTGGGTGTCGTAGACGAAGCCGGTGCCGGTCCCGGACTCCTGGCTGCCGCTGGCCTTGATCGTCACGACACTGGGCAGGGCGGTGCTGGCGATGCCGGCCACCGAGGTGGGTGCCCGGTTCAGGGCCGCGGCGTCCTTCGGTGCGGACACGGTCGTCGACCCGCCGGTGTCGTTGTCCTTCGCGGCGTTGTACCCGATCGCCCCGCCGACCCCGCCCGCCACCAGCGCCGCCACCACCGCCGCGATCAGCACACCCGTCCCACGCCGCCTGCGCCCGCCCTCCGGCGGCGCCGGCGGGAACTGCGCCCCCCACCCCGACCCACCCAAACCACCACCGAAACCCTCACCACCGGGCTGGGCGTGCGGGGTCGCATACGCCGGCACCACCGGCACCGCGAAGGGGCCGGCCGGAAGCGTCCCGCCTCGACCCGGCCGCTCCTGCTCCCGTTCGTACGACTGGCTCGCCCTGTCGGACCCGTACACCGACCGCTCGCTGATCAGGTCAGTGCGCCTCAACATCCCGAAACACCCCCTGTGTGTCCAGGCAGAAGCTGCCTGTGCGCTCGTTTTCGGATCCGTTGTAGCACGTCGTCCAAAGGACGACAATCGCGGAGTCGTCGTGGTGATGACATCGCGGCGGGAGCGGCTTCGACCGCGGCGGGGGTGGAGGAGCGACAGGCTGCCGAGCCCGGCGCTCTGCCCGGTGGTCCACGGGCGGTGCGGGCCGGCCGGCGTCGGGGAGCTTCGCGAGCGTCACCCTAAGGATGACGCCGATGTTTGTCATCGAATGGATGACGTGCTACAACCGATGGCAGGTGAAAGACACCGGCAAGAACTGCCCGACTCTCTGGAGGTGTTCCGCGATGCTGATGCGTACCGACCCCTTCCGTGAACTGGACCGACTCACCGAGCAGCTCCTGCGCCCCGGGACGTCGAGGCCCGCGGTGATGTCGATGGACGCCTACCGCGAAGGCGACGCGTACGTGGTCTCCTTCGATCTTCCCGGCGTGTCACCCGAGGCGATCGACATCGACGTCGAGCGCAACATGCTGACCGTCAAGGCCGAGCGCCGGGCGGCCGAGCACGGCGACGGAGTGCACGTCGATCTGTCCGAGCGGCCCGTGGGCGTCTTCACCCGCCAGATCGTGCTGGCCGATGCCCTCGACACCGAACGCATCGGGGCTGACTACGAGGCCGGGGTGCTGACGCTGCGCATCCCGATCGCCGAGCGTGCCAAGGCCCGGAAGATCAGCGTCGGCGGGGGATCCGCCCGGCGGGAGATCACCAGCTGAGGCCGACGGGGCCGGCACCGTACCGCTGAGGACGCGAGGCCCCCTCCTGGACACCCCCTGCGCCCGCGCGGGCCGCCTGCGAAGGCGGCCCGCGCGGGCGCAGGGACGGCTGGAACCGCGCCGGACCGTGCGCGGGCATGTGCCTTGGGCGGCGCTGAGGAGGAGCCGGCGGCCGGCCGGCTGAGGTGCGTTCGTATCCGCCGGGGGCTGAGCCGCACAGGGCGGGAAACGGGTGGCTGGTGCGGTGCCGGTACGGGCGCCTGGGGACAGGGAGCGTGCCGGATGTGTCAGGTGTCGGCCGGGTGCGGGGCCTCGGACCGGCGCAGTGCCTCGTTGATGCGCCGGGCTTCTTCGAGCTGGTCTTCGAGGATGACGATGCGGCAGGCCGCTTCGACGGGGGTGCCCTGGTCGACGAGTTCGCGTGCGCGGGCGGCGATGCGCAGTTGGTAGCGGGAGTAGCGGCGGTGGCCACCCTCGGAGCGCAGCGGGGTGATCAGACGGGCTTCGCCGAGGGCGCGCAGGAAGGCGGGGGTGGTCCCGAGTATCGCGGCGGCCCGGCCCATGGTGTACGCGGGATAGTCGTCGTCGTCGAGACGGCCGAAGGAGCTTTCTGCTGTCATCTCACCTCTCTGGAGAACGTGTCACTGGAGAACGTGTCGAGGGGCCTTGGTGCCGTACGGCACCAAGGCCCCGAAGGAACTGCTACACCACCTGCCGGCCGCAGTGTCGCGCCGGCCTACTGTGTCCGCACCGCCGCAGGGGGGGTGGCGACGTGTGCGGGGATCGCGAATACGTGACCGGAGACCACCTGCCTGTCGATGTCCTGCGGTACCCGGGGTCGAACCTTCCGCCCGGGCGATCCTGGATGGCGTTCAACTCCTCCGTTCTTCCCTCTGAATCGATCGGGTGCCGAACCGGTACGGCGAACTGCTCCGGCTCGGAACCTCACTGCCGGCCCCGGTACGCGCGCCCGCAGCACGGCGCCTTTACCGGGGAACCACTGATCGCTGCTGATACCGCACTTTCGGATACTGCGTACTGCTGGTGGCGGCCCCTGAACACCGCGGGCCACCCGGTCCGGCGGTCAGTCCCGTCACCGTCCTGCGACTGCCTGGCTCCGGAACTCCACCACCGCACCGACCTGCGAACTGCCTGTGCGGCTTCCCGGCAGTTCATGTCTGCCGGGCCGTGCTCGATCTCGACTACAAGAGAAACCATAACCACACCGCCACGGAATGTCTACTCCCGCCGCTGCAGATTTTGAGAGGCGCAGGACGGAGGTAACTTCTGCCGGTTGCCGAGCCGCCAGTGTCGGCGAAGGAGCCGCCACCGGGGCCCGTCGATCACTGCCCGGGCCGCCGGGCATACGGCGAAGCCGCCCCTGCCGGACTACGGCGGGGCGGCTTTTCGCGGAGGACGGGCGCTGCGAGGCGGAGGGAGTGAGGGGTGGTCACTGGAGCCAGGGGGTGGTGCGGATGAGGGGGAGGCGGGCCCAGGTGCGGGCGAGGCCCCAGGTGGTGCCGGCGGCGGTGAGGGCGAAGGCGATCATCGCGAGGGCGTAGAGGAAGTGGTAGTCGACCAGGGGGTTGGAGGAGCCGCTGGGGTCGCCGTTGGACAGGTGCTGGGCGAGCGGCCATTCGGCGGCCCACATCATGGCCATGAGGATGGTCCCGCCGATGGCGGTGATGCGCAGGGCGATGCCGGTGGTGAGGGCGATGCCGAGGCCGAGGAGGGCGAGCATGAAGGTCCAGTCGGTCCAGGTCTGGCCGGCGATGGTGTGGAAGAAGGACTGGAGGGGGCCGGCGGAGACGTTGGAGAGGAAGCCCTTGGTGGGGGAGCCGCCGTCGGTCCAGCCTTTGCCGGTGGCGGTGGCGTAGTGCCAGCCGAAGAGCTTGTCGAGGAAGGCCCACAGGAAGATGAAGCCGGTGGCGATGCGGAGGACGGCGAGGGACCTGGCGGCTGCGGTGGCGTGGGTGGTGGTGGCTGTGGTGCTGGCGGTGGCGGGGGTGTCGGGGGTGGTGCGGGTCTTGGTGCGGATGGGGAGGTGGAATCCGGTGTGGAGGCGGATGTGGTTGTGGAGGGTCATGGTGGCTCCCTGGTCGGTGGGGTGGTGTCCGGCTACGGGATGACTGTCCCGTGGTGGGGGGTGGTGGCGCTGGAGGCCCAGGGCCCGTGTCCGAGGGCCGAACGGCCCGGCTGGAGGGTCCCGGACAGCTCTGCCGGGAAGGCCGCGAACCGGCGGATGGTGGGACTCGGAAGATCACGGAAGGGGTCGTCCCGCACGAGTGAGTCAGCCAACCGGTCAGCCACCTCCAAGGAGCGCCGCCATGAAAGCAGCTGTTGTCCGGGCCTTCGGTGAACCCCTGGTCATCGAGGACCGCCCCGACCCCGAACCGGGACCCGGTCAGGTCCGTGTGAAGGTCGAGGCGTCGGGGCTCTGCCACACCGACATCCATGCCGCCCGCGGGGAATGGCCGGTGAAGCCCACCCCGCCCTTCGTCCCGGGCCACGAGGGCGTCGGCACCGTGGAGCGGCTCGGCGAGGGCGTCACCCACCTCACCCTCGGGCAGCGCGTGGCCGTGCCCTGGCTGGGAAAGGCGTGCGGACGGTGCGAGCACTGCCTGTCCGGGTGGGAGACGCTCTGCGAGCAGCAGATCAACACCGGCTACGGCTGCGACGGCGGCTACGCAGAGAAGATGCTGGCCTGGGCCGACTTCGCCCAGCCCGTACCGGACGGCATCGACCCCCGTGACGCGGCTCCGCTGACCTGTGCGGGCGTCACCACCTACAAGGCGCTCAAGGTGGCCGGGGTCCGCCCGGCCCAACTGGTCGCCATTTCCGGCGTCGGTGGCCTCGGCCACCTCGCGGTGCAGTACGCCAAGATCGCCGGCGCCACCGTCGCCGCGATCGACGTCACCGACGAGAAGCTGGAGCTGGCCACCGAACTCGGCGCCGACCTGGTGATCGACGCCCGCAAGGAGGACGTCAGCAAGGTGCTGAAGTCGCATGGCGGCGCGCACGCGGCGATCGCCCTCGCGGTGAACGAGGCCGCCTTCTCGGCCGCTTATGGGGGACTTCGGCGCGGCGGGAAACTCGTCATGGTCGCACTGCCCGCCCACGGCACCGTCCAGGTCCCGATCTTCGACACCGTGCTGGACGGCACCTCCGTCATCGGTTCGATCGTCGGCACCCGCCAGGACCTCACTGAGGTCTACCAGTTGCACGCGGCCGGCCGGACCCGGGTGATCCGCGAGTCCCGGTCGCTGGAGTCGGTCAACGCTTCGATCGACGACGTGCTCGGCGGCCGGGTCAAGGCCCGCATCGTTTTCGAGATGTGACGCCCTGAGCGGCATCCCGGCACAGGAGATGCAGGCGAGCCGTCCGCCCGAGCCGGGGACGGACGGCCTCCGCGGCCGGGATGCAGGGATGCCGGGGTCCGGGTTCCCGCCGCAGTCGCCGTAGGAGTGACTTCCGCCGTCCGGTGCCGTGTTCCCGGACGGTGTCTCCGTCTCCGTCCGGATACTGACACTGCGTCAAAGAGTCTTTCCACGGAACCGAGCCGGAGTTGACATGAGTGACGGGAACGATCGGTCGACCCCTGAGCCGGGGCCGCCGGGAGAATCCGCCGAACCCTCGCCCCCCGCGGGGCTCCGGCCGTCGAAGGGATTCCGGCAAGAGGTGAAGGACGCGGTGAGTCCGCGTGCGGCGGTGATGCTGCTGGGCGTCCTGATTCTCGAATTGGCGTTCGTCGTCTCCTATATCGGCGCCTTCCATTCGCCGAAACCCAGTCATATTCCGCTGGCCGTGGTGGCCCCCGCGCCCGCACAGGCCGCGCTGGTCGGCAGGTTGAACGCGCTGCCCGGCCGGCCGCTGTCGGCCCGCCCCGCGCGGAGCCCCGCCCAGGCGCGCGCCATGGTCCTCGACCGCCGGGTGGACGCGGCACTGGTGGTCACCCCGGGGGCGGCCCCGGACCGGCTGGTGGTGGCGTCGGCCGGCGGACCGTCGGGGGTGCAGGCGCTGCAACTGGTCTTCGAGAAGGCCGAGGGCCCCCGCAGTGTGATGCTCACCGATCTGCGGCCACCCCATTCCGCGGACGGGCGCGGGCTGAGCAGTTTCTATCTTGTACTGGGCGTGATCATCGGTGGCTATCTGGCCTCAGCCGCGCTCTCCGCCTCTTTCGGCGCCCGGCCGGCCAATCCGCACCGCACTGTCATCCGGCTGGCCGCACTCGCCGGGCTGGCGGTCGTTTCGGGACTCGGCGGCGCGATCATCGTCGACCTGGTATTCGACGCGCTGCCGGGGCATTTCGCGACGCTCTGGTGGATCGCGGTTCTGACCTCGTTCGCCGCGGCGGCGGCCGGGATGGCTTTCCAGGTGCTGCTCGGTTCGGCCGGAATCGCCCTTTCGGTACTGATCTTCGTGATCCTGGGAAATCCCAGCGCGGGCGGGGTCTATCCCGCGGCGCTGCTACCGCCGTTCTGGCGTGACATCGGCCCCGCTCTTCCGAACGGCGCCGGTGTCACCCTGGTGCGCAACTACGTCTACTTCGGCGGCCATCACACCAGTACGGCGTGGTGGGTGGTCTCCGCGTGGGCGGCGGGCGGTGTGCTGGTCAGCTGCGTGGCGTCCTTGAGGCGGCAGGTGAAGTACGGACTGCTGCCCGGTGGCAGGAACGCCGGCCCGGCCTGATCGGCTAGATCACCGCCGCCTCCAGGGACTCCGGTGCGAAGAGCTCCTCCGGCGTCCACAGCCGTTCCGACAGGCCCTGCTCGTGGTGGTAGCGCAGGAAGGTGGCGAGCACCTCGCGGTTGCCCTCGACGCCGTAGGACCAGTAGTCCGGGCCGAGGAGTTCCCGCACCTCCTCCAGCTGCGGGGTCAGCCACGGCAGCATGAAACGCAGCGCCGAGGTGTCGTAGAGACTCGCGTACGCCTGGTCCCTGGCGGTCAGCAGCGCCTTGTAGAGGGACTGGGCGACCCATGGGTGGGCCTCGTACACATCGCGCCTGATCACCACGACGTGCATGATCGGGAAGATGCCGGTGGCGCCGTAGTACTCCTTCTCCGCGCCGATCACATCGGGGAAGACCCGCCGCACCCGCGGGTCGCCCTGGGCGAAGGGACTGGGGACGCGTGGGGTGCACAGCGCGTCGATCTCGCCGGAGGCCAGCATCTGCGAGAGCGTCCGGTCCTCCGGGATCCGGCTGATCTTCACCGAGCCGGGCAGCCGCAGCGCCGCCTTCTCGATCCGGCCGGCCGTCTCCTGGCCGCCCGTCAGGTACTCGACCGAGTCGAACGGCACACCGTGCCGGTCGCCGAGGATGCCGCGCATCCACACGCACGCGGTGAGCTGGTACTCCGGTGTGCCGACGATCTTGCCGCGCAGGTCCTCCGGAGCGCTGATGCCGGCATCGGCGCTGCAGTACAGCGAGCTGTGCCGGAACATCCGCGAGGTGTAGACCGGCAGCGCCACGAAGGGTGCGGGGTCGCCGCGGAGCGAGACGACGTACGAGGAGAGCGACATCTCCGCCACCTCGAACTCCTGGTGCCGCATCATCCGGAAGAAGGTCTCCTCGACCGGGAGCCGCAGATACGTCAGGTCGATGCCGTCCGCGCGGACCGTGCCCTCGTCGATCGCCCGGGTGCGGTCGTAGTCGCCGCAGGCGAAGGTCAGTTGCAGTCGTGCCATGGGGTCTGGCTACCTGCCTTCCGAAACGAGTCGTGTGTGCAGCCGCGGGTAGACCCGCCGTGCGTTGGCCTCGAAGACCTGGTGGCGCTGCGCCTCGTCCAGGCCGGCGCGGTCGAGGTAGGTCTTGGTGTCGTCCCACTCGACGCCGGTGGCCGGGTCGGCGCCGCGTACCGCGCCGAGCATCTCGGAGGCGAAGAGCACATTGGCGGTGCCGGCCACGTCCAGCAGCAGGTCGATGCCCGGCTGGTGGTAGACGCAGGAGTCGAAGTAGACGTTCTCCCGCAGGAGTCCGGCCGGGTCGGGCCGTCCCATCCGCATCGCCAGGCCCCGGTAGCGGCCCCAGTGGTACGGCACCGCGCCGCCGCCGTGCGGGATGACGAACCGCAGCGTGGGGAAGCGGGTGAAGAGGTCCCCTTCGAGCAGTTGCATGAACGCCGAGGTGTCGGCGTTGAGATAGTGCGCGCCCAGGGTGTGGAAGCTCGGGTTGCAGGAGGTGGAGACGTGCACCATCGCGGGGACGTCCAGCTCGGTCATGGCCTCGTACAGCGGGAACCAGTACGGGTCGGTGAGCGGCGGGGACGTCCAGTGGCCACCGGACGGGTCGGGGTTGAGGTTGCAGCCGACGAAGCCCAGTTCCTCGACGCAGCGCCGCAGTTCGGCGACCACGCCGTCCAGCCGGCCGCCCGGCACCTGCGGCAGCTGGCAGACACCGGCGAAGTGCTCGGGGAAGAGGCCGACCACCCGGTGGATCAGGTCGTTGCTCGCCGCCGCCCAGGCGCGGGCGGTGTCCGGGTCGGGCACGTGGTGCTCCATGCCGGACGCCTTGGGGGAGAAGATCATCAGATCGCCGCCGCGCTGCCGCAGCAGCTTCAGCTGGTGGTTCTCGACGCTGTCGCGGATCTCGTCGTCGCTGATCACCGCCGGTGCGGCGGGCGGCAGCGAGCCGTCCGCCAGCCGGGCCAACTGGGCGTCACGGAAGGCCTGATGCTGCGGGGGAGTGGTGGTGTAGTGCCCGTGGCAGTCGATGATCATGCGGTCGCGTCCCCGTACTCGACGTAGGTGAGGCCCTTGGCGGCCAGCCGTTCGCGCATCGCGTTGATGTCCAGGCCGAGTTCACCGCTCGCGTACCGGTCGCGCAGGGCCGCCTCCCGGTCCTCCCGGGCCCGCGACGCCTCCAGCACCTGCTCGGCCCGCGCCCTCGGCACCCGGACCACACCGTCGTCGTCGGCGACGAGCACATCGCCCGGCGTGATCAGCTGACCGCCGCACACCACTGGGGTGTTGACGTCGCCGAGGGTCTCCTTGACGGTGCCGAAGGCGCTGATGTGCCGGGCCCAGACCGGGAAGCCCATGTCGCGCAGCACCGCGATGTCCCGGCAGCCGGCGTCGATGACCAGGCCGCGTACCCCGCGGGCGGCGACCGAGGTGGCGAGCAGGTCGCCGAAGTAGCCGGCCTCGGAGGGGGTGGTGGGCGCCACCACCAGGATGTCGCCGTCGCGGCACTGCTCGACCGCCACGTGCAGCATCCAGTTGTCGCCGGGCGGCACGCTGACGGTCACCGCGGTGCCCGCGATGTGCGCGCCGGACCAGACCGGGCGCAGCGCCGGGTCGAGCAGTCCGGTACGGCCCTGCGCCTCGTGCACGGTGGCGACGCCGTACTCCGCCAGGCCCTTGGTGGTGGCCGCGTCGGCGCGCGGGGGGTTCCTGACGACGACGCTCATACGGCCTGCTCCCAGGGAAGCAGGGACACATGCACGGCGTCGCCGCCGAACTCGCCGGCGACGGTGCGGATGGCGCGGTCGGTGTCGGCGAGCGGGAAGGTGTGGGTGCCCAGCTTCTCCAGCGGGAAGCGGCCGGATGCCAGCTGTGCCAGGGCGAGTTCGCAGCTGCGGTAGCTGTGCCCGCGGGCGCTCTTGACGCTGATCGACTTCTCGGTGACCTTCTTCAGCGGGAAGTCGGGGAAGGCGGCGAGTTCGCCCTGGACCACGATGGTGCCCTCGCGGCGCTTGAGCGCGTCGATGCCCAGCAGCATCGGGGCGGTGCCCGCGCCGGCCGTGCAGTCCAGCACCACGTCCACACCGCGGCCGCCGGTGATCTCCATGACCCGGCCGAGCGCGTCCTCGCGGGTCACGTCGATCACCGCGTCGGCGCCCAGCTCCTGGGCCATCGCGAGGCGGGCGGTGTCCCGGGTGGTGCCGGAGACGATGATCAGCGAGGCGCCGGCCTGCTTGCACGCCACCACCTGGGAGAGACCCTGCTGCCCGGGGCCCTGGATCAGCACCGTGGAGTTGTAGCCGACGCCGGCGGTGACCAGCGCCCACTCGATGCCGTTCGACAACGGCGTGACGAGACCGGCGAGTTCGGGCGACACCCCGTCGGGCACCCGGTGGGTGACGGAGTTCCACGGCAGGTAGAGGTATTGCGAAAACCCGCCCCACAGCCGGCCCGGGTTGTCGGACGAGGTGTAGCCGTAGCGGCGGGCGTCGGGGTTGGTGCGCCAGTCGGTCGCCTCGCAGTGCCGGTACTCGCCGGCGTGGCACCACTCGCAGCGGAAGCAGCCCACATAGTGCTCGACGAAGATCCGGTCGCCTTCCACCAGGCCCTTGCGCTCGCTGAACTCGCGGCCCGCCCTGGCGATGACGCCGACGTTCTCGTGCCCCATGATCACCGGGTCGGTGAACGGCGGCTTGGCGTACATCTTCACGTCCGTGCCGCAGATCCCGGCGACCTCGACCCTGAGCAGGGCGCCGTCCTCGGGGATGTCCGGCATGGGGAACTCGCGCAGCTCGGTGGTGCCCGGCGCGGTTCTCACCGCTGCCAGTACCTGCTCTGGCATGGCCTCTCCTCGTCCTGGTGCTGGTCCTCGTCCTCAGACCCGGCAGTGCGGGGTCCGCCCAATTCTATGGCCTTATGGACTGACCATGCTACCTTTCTGTCCATGGCTGGAGGACTGAAGCTCAAGGCAGTGACCCGCACCCAGGGCGCCAACGAAGCGCTGAAGAACGGCACCGTGCGCCCGCACGGCTTCGACTTCGCCTTCGAGGAGGTGCCCGTGCTCGTGGACGCCTTCCGCCGGATGGTCCGCGAGCACGCGTACGACGTCAGCGAGATGGCACTGACCACGTACCTGGTCGCGAAGGCGCACGGCGCGCGGTTCACCGCCGTCCCCGCGTTCCTGGTCCGCGGCTTCCACCACGGCGCGATCCTCTACGACCCCGAGTCCGGCATCCGCGGCCCCAAGGACCTCGAAGGCCGCAAGGTCGGCGTCAACCGCGGCTACACCGTCACCACCGGGGTGTGGGCCCGCTCCGTCCTCAGCCAGGAGCACGGCGTCGACCTCGACCGCGTCACCTGGGTGCTCTCCGGCGACGAGCACGTCACGTCCTACCGGCCGCCCGCCAACGTCGTCCCGATGCTGGCCGGCGCGTCCCTCGAAGAGATGGTGCTCAGCGGTGAACTCGCCGCCGTCATCGGCCTGAACACCCGCACCACCCGGCTGCGGCCGCTGATCGAGGACCCCGGGCAGGCAGGACTCACCATGCTCGCCGAGCGGGGTCTGTTCCCGATCAACCACCTGGTGGTGGTGAAGGACGAGCGCCTGCGCGAGCACCCCCGCCTCGGCACCGAGGTCTTCGCCGCCTTCGCCCGCGCCAAGCAGCTCTACGTGGACCGGCTGCGGGACGGCTCGATCACCGAGCCCACCGCCACCGACCGGCTCAACCTGCGGGTCATGGAGGTCACCGGCCAGGACCCGCTGCCCTACGGGCTGCCGCCCAACCGGGCGGTGCTGGAAGAGCTGATGCGGCACGCCGTCGAGCAACACATCCTCCAAGAGCCGCTGCCCCTCGACGAGTTGTTCGCCGAGGGCACCCGTGACCTCACGGTGTGAGGGGGATTTCGTGCGTATCGCCATCGCCGCCGACCACAACGGCCTGGTCCTCAAGTCCCGGCTGACCGGCTGGCTCACCGACCGGGGACACCTGGTGGACGACCGGGGCGCCTACCCCGGCACCGTGCAGGTGGACTACCCGCCGCTGTGCGCCGACGTCTGCTGGCACGTCGTCCGGGGCGGCGCCGACCGCGGCATCGTGCTCGGCGGCAGCGGCCTCGGCGAGACCATCGCCTGCAACAAGATCCGCGGGGTGCGGGCGGGGCTCTGCCACGACGAGTGGAGCGCCCGGATCTCCCGGGGCAACAACGACGCCAACGTCCTGGTGCTCGCCGCGAAGGTGCTGGCCCCCGAAGCCGCCGAGCAGATCCTCGCGGCCTGGCTCGACACCCCGTTCAAGGGCGGCGTCCACCAGCACCGGGTGGACCAGATCACCGCGCTGGAAGGCGGGCTCTCGCCCGCCTGACCGGCCTCTTCGCCGCACGTTCGGCTCGGTCCGACGGCCTCACGCGCCGCCCAGGAACCGCAGCACCCGCTCGGGCGCCGTCGCCTCGGTCTGTTCGGCCACCGGCACGTCCCAGAACTCCGCGCGCGGCAGGCACTCCTGGAGGTAGCGGGCCGCCGACGGCGCGTGCGAGTCGTCCTGGCCCGGCACGATCAGCGCCGGCACGTCCAGCGTCAGCAGATCCTCCGGCTCGGGCCCCGGCACCGTGTCACGGTCGAAGAGCAGCCGGGCCGTCCCGCCGGCCAGCAACCGGTAGCGCGCCGGATCGGTGGCCGCGTACCGGGCGGCGAACTCCGGGTCCCGGCGCAGCACACTCGCCCACGGGCCGACCCGCGGGTCCGCCGAGAAACCCGCCAGGGTGCCGCGGGCCAGCGCCACCACCTGCGCCAGACCGTGCTCCTCGGCGTACGCCAGGTGCGTCAGGAACCGTGCGTGCTGCTTCATCCGGTACTTCACCCCGCCGGCCGGCGAGTAGAGCACCATGCCCAGTGTCCGCTCCGGGTGCGCCACCGCGACCGCGGCGACCGTGGAGCAGCCCACGCAGCCGCCCATCAAGTACGCCTGCTGGAAGCCGAGATGATCCAGCAGCGCGACCCCCTGCCGTACGTAGTGGGGCCAGGAGATCCGCTCCAGCCTGCCGCCGGACTCCCCGGACTCACGGCGGTCGAAGGTGACACAGGTGTACTGCTCGGTCAGGTGGTCGAGCATCCGCAGCCGCCGGTAGATGCCGACCGTGCGCCAGCTCTCCAGCGTGGAGTCGAAACCGCCGGGCGAGAACATCAGCAACGGCGGGCCGGAGCCCGCCACTTCGTAACGCGTGGCGATTCCGTCGAGTACGGTGGTGGGCATGGCAGGCGCTCCTCTCCCAGGTGGCGGCAGGATGTGACGTGACGTCAGGAAACAGGCGGTACGCGGATGCCGCCGGCGATCTGGCGGGCGGCCCTGACGTCCTCGGCGTAGGTGGTGATCGCGTCGTGCGCGATCCGGGCCACATTGGCGTACGTCTCGGGCGGGTCGTCGACGGCGGAGGCCGCGTAGCCGATGGCGGCGTGCGCCATTCGCATCCGGCCGTCGAGCCAGGGGCCGCCGCCGAAGCCGCCGAGGACCGGCACCGAGACCGCCGCGGCGACCGCGGCGCCCACCACCGGGCCGGAGTTGGTGAAGTTCAGCAGGACCGCGCCGGCCTCCTCCAGCCGCTTGGCCTCCCGCACCATCGCGTCCTTCATCTCCACCGGCACCTGGTCGGCGGCGGACGGCACCGCGTTGTACGCCACGCCGTAGCGCAGCGCGGTCTGCGGGGTGATGCCGAACTGGGCGAAGACCGGGATGCCGGCCGCACTGATCGCCGTCACCGCGTCCAGGTGGTCGGAGGCCGCGTCCAGCTTGACCATGTCGACGCCGGTCTCCTTGACGAACCGGACCGCCGCCCGCAGCGCGCTGGCGGTGCCCTCCTGCAGCGGGCCGAACGGGAAGTCGACGCTCACCAGGGCCCGTCGCACCCCGCGCCGGACCGCCTTGGTGACCACCACCATCTCGTCCATGGTCACTTCGAAGGGGTTGGAGTGCCCCCACAGATTCACCCCGACCGTGTCGCCGACGGAGACGATCTCCACGCCGGCCCGGTCCACGATCCGGGCGATCTGGTAGTCCCAGGCCACGACGCCGACGATCTTCCGGCCGTCGTCCTTCATCCGCTGCAGTACATGCGGGGTGATCTTCTCTGGCATCTCGCCTTCGACTCCTGCCGGTCGGTGGTGCTGGTCGGTCATGCCGGACGGCGCTGGGCTCCGCTCGTCCGGTCCGGTGGTGCTGCTGCCCGGTGCTTGCCGGTGGCGGGAACGGTCGGGGCCGCGCGGGGCGAACCTCCCCGCGCGGCCCCGTACCGGTCAGACCCGCAGCGCGGTGAGCAGCTCGAACACATCGCTCTCGTCGGCGGAGAGCAGCAGCACCCTGGCGTACGGGCGCAGCGCGGCCACCGCGTCCTCGGCCTCGAAGCCGTCGCCGAGCACCACCCCGGCCGTGGTGATCGAACGCGCCCAGCAGGCGTCGCCGATCTCCGCCGCCTGGGCCCTGCCGCCGTCCTCGGTGGCCAGGATCACCACCACGTCGGTGCTGGTCAGCACCTCGGGCAGCGCGGCCGGCCGGCCGTCCAGTTCGTACAGGCCCAGATCACCGGGCCGGGGCGCGCAGCCGTAGAACCGGGCCCGGGCCCACGGGCCGTGCGAGACCCGGCGGGCGACCGCCTCGGCCGCAGAGTCCAGGGCGACGATCCGGGCGTTCCTGGCCGGCGCGATCGGCCGGGTGATCCGGAACCGGGACTCGCTCGCCGAGGCGGCCCGCGCCGACTCGCTCGGATGGATGACCGGTGCCGTCATGCTCATACCGAGGACTGTGCGACGCCGGGGGTGACGGTGACCGCGTCGCGGCACGAGTCCAGGAAGGACTCGGCCAGCGGCAGCACCACCGCCGCCGACCGCACCCGGTGGTGGGCCGGGTCAACTCCGGGCGGGGTGATGCCCTCGTCCCGCAGTGCCACCGCCGCCTTGCGCAGCTTCTGCCGGGCCTTGATGATCCCGCTGTCGGCCGGCACCAGCCGTTCCTTGCTGCGGTCCACGACCGGGCCCATGCTCTCCTGCAGTGACGCGTCCTGCATGGCGATCCCGGCGACACCGGAGTAGGTGTCGCCGCGCTTTTGTGCCTCGCGGTCGATCAGGTAGTCGTTGTCCATGTTGGCGGCGGGCCGGTAGGTGCCGGGGATGTTCTTGCTGTGCACCCCGTGGCCGTCGATCATCGCCTGCCGCTCGGCCTCGGTCAGCGCCCGCACCGGGTGGTAGTCGAAGGAGTACGTCCAGCAGTTCTCGTCGTCGATCGGCACCCAGAAGTGGCCGTGCACCGGGTGGTCGCCGCGCGGCGGCACCATCGTGAAGGCCGGCATCACCCACGGCGTGATCCGCCAGTAGTAGGTGCCCTCCTCCGCGTTGCGGCGGGCACCGACGAAGAGGCCGCCCTCACTGTCGGCGACCTCGAAGAACGGCTTGGTGTCCTTCATGTTGTACTCGTTGCCCTTGGCACCCTTGAAGAGCGGATCGGTCTTCAGGCCGCCGGAGTGCAGGAAGGTCACATGGCTGGAGTCGATACCGCCCTCGAAGGCCTGCAGCCAGTTGCACTGCTGCCAGCGCTTGGAGGTGTACGTCTGCTCCGCCGGCACATGCGCGAACTCGAACTCGGGCAGCGGCGGCTGCTTGCCCGGGTCACCCATGTAGGTCCACAGCAGGTCGCCGACCTTGACCAGCGGGTACGCGGTCAGCTTGACGTTCTGGCAGAAGCTGCTGTTGTCGGCCTCCGACGGTACCTCGACACACTGGCCGGTGACGTCGTACTTCCAGCCGTGGTACGGGCAGCGCAGCCCGGACCCCTCGTTGCGGCCGAACCACAGCGAGGCGCCGCGGTGTGCGCAGAACTCGTCGACCAGCCCGTAGCGGCCGTCGCTGTCCCGGAAGGCGATCATGCGTTCCGACAGCAGCTTCACCCGGACCGGCGGGGAGTCGTTCTCCGGCAGCTCCTCGGCGTGCAGCGCCGGGATCCAGTACTGCCGGAAGAGTTCCCCCATCGGGGTCCCGGGGCCGGTCTGGGTCAGCAGCTCATTGATGTCTGGTCTAAGCACGGCCGTTTCCCTTTCACATGATGGCCCGAAGGTCAGGGCTGCTCCGGCGGAATCGCGACAGTCAGCCCGTCGAGCTCCTCGGTGACGCGTATCTGGCACGACAGCCGGCTGCCGGCCCGCCGTTCGGAGACGGCCATGTCGAGCAGGTCCTCCTCCATGTCCCCGGGCGGCCCCACCAGCGGGGTGAACTCGTCGTCCACCCAGACATGGCAGGTCGCGCAGGAGCAGTTGCCGCCGCATTCGGCGACGATCCCGGGAACGCCGTTCCTGACCGCCGCCGCCATGACGGTGTCACCGACGTCGGCCTCGACGGCGTACTCGTCACCGGCGCTGCCGATGTAGATCACTTTGGCCAAGGCCCCTCAGCCCTCTCGCGGTTGGTCGTGCCGGGGGCGGCGAGCGTCACGCCCCCGGACCGACGTCCGTTGGTATGTCCATTAGACCAGAGGTGTCCGTGCACGCACAAGCAGCCCGCACCCCCGTTGACAGGCCAAAATTTTTGGCCGTATGGTCCTACCAATAGTGCCGGCAGGAAGGCTACCCCCATGTCCAGTGAGGCGATTGTCAACGACAACCTCGCGGCGAAGTTCGCCACCGAGAAGGAGTCCCCGTACACCCGCTGGGTGGCCGCCGAGGGGCTGGACATCATCGCCGCCCACTATGTGCAGGACCTGCGCACGGTGGAGCTCAAGCCGTGGGAGCGGCGCGGCGGACGCGGGGTGTTCATCAACCACGAGGCGACCAGGACCTCCAACGACTGCTACGTCTGCGAGATCCCGGCCGGCGGGCAGCTCGCCCCGCAGCGGCAGCTCTTCGAGGAGATGATCCTGGTCCTGGACGGCCACGGGTCGACCCGGGTGTGGAACGACGCCGGCGCCGAGGTGACCTTCGAATGGGGCCCCAACTCGCTCTTCGCGATCCCGCTGAACGCCCACCACCAGCACTTCAACGGCTCCGGCCGGGAGGCGGCGCGGTTCGTGTCGTCCACCAACCTGCCGCCGGTGATCAACCTCTACGACGACGTGGACTTCGTCTTCCACACCGAACGGGACTTCCCCAGCCGCTTCGCCGGCGAACCCGACTACTTCGCCCCCAAGGGTGAGCAGAAGGGCCTGCTGCTCGACACCAACTTCGTCGCGGACGCGGTGAACCTGCCGCTGATCGAGGCCAAGGAGCGCGGGGCCGGCGGCGGCCACATCCGGTTCGCGATGGCCAAGGGCTCGATGAACAGCCACATTTCGCAGTTCCCCACCCGGACGTACAAGAAGGGCCACCGGCACGGCCCGGGCGCGCACGTCATCATCCTGTCCGGCACCGGCTACAGCCTGATGTGGCCCGAGGGCGAGGAGCCCAAGCGGTACGACTGGGGCCCCGGCACGCTCATCGTCCCGCCGAACCTCTGGTTCCACCAGCACTTCAACACCGGTACCGAGCCCGGCCGTTACCTCGCCTTCAAGCACGAGGCGGTGTCGCTGCGCAACGCCCAGGGCGTGCCGAAGGCGTGGATCAGCCGGCGTATCGGCGGTGACCAGATCGACTACGCCGACGAGTCGCCGGTGGTGCGCGAGACCTTCCGCCAGGCGCTCGCCGAGCACGGCGAGAAGCCGGAGATGGACGCGGCCTACGAGGCGGAGCTGGCCTCGCTGCCGCCCAAGCCGTAACCTGCGGCTCCCTTTCCGTCCCCCGGCCGGGCCGCCCCCGAGCAACGCCCGGCCGGCCGCCCCGCCGTACCGACCGCGAGGAGCCCGTCCGTGAGTCCCGCCGAGCCGCACGCCCACGGGCACCACCACCATCACACCCACGCCCCCGCGGTGTACTCGGCGTACGTCCCGGACCACGATCACGACCACGACGACGAACCGCTCGCGCCGATCGAGGAGAACCCGATCTGGCAGCAGGACAATGTCGTACTGCACAGCGTCGGCATGGACATCGGCTCGTCGGGCACCCAAGTGGTCTTCTCCCGGCTGCACATGCGGCGCATCGGTGAGGAACTCACCAGCCGCTACATCGTGATCCGCCGGGAGAACGTCTACCGCTCACCGGTCGCGCTCACCCCGTACACCGGGGCCGAGCGGATCGACGCGGAGGCGCTGGGCGCGATCATCGACAGGGCGTACGAGGCCGCCGCCGTCGACCCGAAGGAGGTCGACACCGGGGTGGTCATCCTCACCGGTGAGGCGCTGCGCCGCCGCAACGCCGAGGCGATCACCCGGGTCCTCGCCCAGCGCGGCGGTGAACTCGTCACCGCGGCGGCCGGCCACCACATGGAGGCGATGCTCGCCGCCTACGGGTCCGGTGCCGCCAGGACGTCCTACGACACCGGCGCCCGCATCCTCACCGTCGACATCGGCGGCGGCACGACGAAGCTGGCACTGCTGGACCGGGGCCGGATCGTCGCCACCGCGGCCCTGCACATCGGCGGCCGGCTCCTCGCGTACGACGACACCGGCGAGGTGGTGCGCCTGGAGCCCGCCGGCCGCGCCCACGCCGCCCGGGCCGGCCTCACCCTCGACCTCGGCGGCCGGGTGAGCCCGGAGCAGATCGAACGGCTCGCGGACACCATGGCCGAAGCACTGCTCGCCGCGCTCCCGGCGCCCTCCCCGGACGGCGGAACACCCAACTCCCCCGGCGGGGAATCCCTCTGGCTGACCGAGCCGCTGAGGAACCCGGGAGCGGTGGACGGGGTGGTCTTCTCCGGGGGCGTCGCGGAGTACGTCTACGACCGGGAACCCCGGGACTTCGGGGACCTCGGAAAGCCGCTCGGGCGCGCGCTGCGGCGACGGGTGGACGCCGGGGCGCTGCCGTATCCGCTGCTGCCGGCCGGCGAATGCATCCGCGCCACCGCGCTCGGCGCGTCCGAGTACAGCGTGCAGCTCAGCGGCAACACCGGCTGCATCACGGACCCCGACCGGCTGCTGCCCCGCCGTAACCTCCAAGTTGTCAAGCCTGCCTACGAGTTGACGGCTGAGGTGGACGCGAAGGCGCTCGCCGCGGCGATCCGCGGGCAACTGGCCGCGCTCGGCGCGGACACCACCGACGCGGACATCGTGCTCGCGCTGGGCTGGCGCGGCGAACCGCGCTACGACCGGCTGATCGCCTTCGCCCGCGGCGTCCGCGACGGCCTCGCCGGGCGGATCGCCCGCGGCAGGCCGGTGTACGTCGTGCTCGACGGGGACGTGGCCATGACGCTGGGGCGGCTGCTGCGGGACGAACTCGACGTCACCGGCGAACTGCTGGTCGTGGACGGCCTGAGCCTGCGGGACTTCGACTACGTCGACATCGGCCGGGTCCGCCACCCGTCCAACACCGTGCCGGTCACCATCAAGTCGCTGGTCTTCAGCACCGAGGTGACGCCCGCCGCTCACGGGTGACCGCCGGCGTGCGGCGGGGCGCCGTGCCCGGCGGGGCGGGCCCGGGAGACGATCCCGGCCCCGCCCCGGCCGTGTCGCGCGGCTCGTACCGCTCACAGCAGCCCGTGCGGGAGCGGCACGCCCAGCGCCATCTCGAAGAGCCCGTAGGTGACGGCCCACATGGCCACCGCGCTGATCAGCGCGGTGCGCCACGCCCTCATCACTCCGAAGTAGACGAGGAAGAACGCCGGAATGGCGACCTCGAAGCCGAAGACGTAGACCACCAGCAGCAGCCCCACCACCCAGCCGATGGCCACCACCTGCCGCGGCGCCACCGGCGCCACGTCGAGGCCGACCGGCGCGGGACCGGCGGCGCCCGTCGCGGATTCCGGTGCGGAGTTCCGTGCGGCGCCGGTCGCGGATTCCGTTACGGCACCATGGGACAAGGAGTCGCGCAGAAATTGCGCGAACGGTCCTGGGCCGTGCCCTTCGGACCGGCAGCGGGGTGCTGCCGGGGCCGGCGGTGATGCCCTTCCGGCGGGGGGCCGGGGGGGGAGTTGCCCTTCCGGCCGGGAGCCGGTGGGATGCCTTTCCGGCCGGAGGTGAGCCGGGAATGGGGGAGCGGGGAGGGCGGAGAGGGGTGCCCGCCTCAGGCGGGCAGACCCGCTTCCACCCGGGTGGTGATGAGGGACTTCAGCGGGACCTCCGCGTCCCGCGCGCGGTCCGGGTCGATGGTCGCGCCGTCGCCGAGCGCCTTGCGGACCGCCATGTAGTCCGCGGGCCGGTTGACCGCGTCGACCGCCAGCAGCCGGCCGTGCCCGTAGTACAGGACGGAGAACTTCTCGTCGTCCAGGCTGCCGCGGACCACATAACCGTCGTGTCCGGCCGAAAGACCGGCCATCTGGAGCTTCAAGTCGCCCTGGTAGGACCAGAACCACGGCACGGTACGGGTCTCCTCGAACCGCCCGAGCAAGGTGGCGGCGGCGACCTGGGCCTGGGCGATGGCGTTCTGCACCGACTCCAGGCGGAACCTGCCCTCCCCGGTGAGCGGGTGCGGCCGGGTGGTGCAGTCGCCTGCCGCGACCACCGAGGGGTCGCTGGTGCGGGCGTAGGCGTCCACCACGATGCCGCCGTCGACGGCCAGGCCCAGCTGCTCGGCGAGTTCGGTGCGCGGCACCACGCCGGCGCCGACCAGCACCAGGTCGGCGGGGAGCAGGGTGCCGTCGGTGAGCCGGACCGCGGTGACCCGGCCGCCGGCGCCCTCGAAGGCGGCGACGGCGGTGGCCAGTCGTACCTCGGTGCCGCGGCGCTGGTGCGCCCGGCGGTAGAACTCCGAGACCACCGGCGCCACCGCGCGGCCCATCAGCCGGTCGGCGGCCTCGACCACGGTCACCGAGGCGGCGCCGGCCAGCGCGCGGGCCGCGGCGGCGGCCTCCAGGCCGATGAACCCGCCGCCGACCACCACCACATGCCGCGCCGAGGGCAGGCGTCGGCGCAGGTCGGCGGCGTCGGCGTGGTCGCGCAGCCGGCAGATCCCGTCCAGGCCCGCGCCGGGCAGCGGCAGCCGCCGTGGCCGCGCGCCGACGGTCAGCGCCAGGCGGTCGAAGCGCAGCTCGCGCCCGCTCGCGGTCGCCGCGAGGCCGGCGCCCGCCGGGCCCGGCAGCGCCACCGCGGTGATCCGCTCGCCGCAGACCAGGTCGATCCGGTTGTCGGTGTAGAAGGCCGGCGTCCGCAGCGCGAGAGTGTCGGGCCCGGCGGTTCCGGTGAGGAACTCCTTGGAGAGCGGGGGCCGCTGGTAGGGCGGGTGGGTCTCGGCGCCGACCAGGGTGATCGGTGCGGTGTCGCCCAACTGCCGTAGTGAGACGGCCAGTTGAAGGCCCGCCTGACTGGCGCCGATGATCAGTGTCCCGTTGCCGCTCACCGCGACTCCTCTCACGCGTCGACGCTTAACGTCATACCATTATGCCATAGCGTCCGGCTCGTTGACGGCCCAGAGGTACGTTGATATAACGGTTAGGCCAATGAGGGCGAGGTCGCGACCATGAGGAGAGCCGTATGAGTGGCAAGAAGGGCCGGGTCTTTCTCCGGGGCATCACATCGGAGACGTACGGACTGAAGGAGTTCCGCCGCAGCCAGCTCGACGCCCCCCGGGTCCGGGACGACTCGATCGTGGTGGACGACGCGAAGGTCGGCCACTCCGGCGACTCCGCGGAATCGCGCACCTGGTGGCGGATCGGCCCCGGTGACGACCCCTTCCTGACCCAGAGCCTCCAGGTCCACTTCGTGGAACTGCCGCCGCACTCCTCGAACCACGGCCACGGCCACCAGAACGAGGCCGCCTTCTACATCCTGGACGGCGCCGGCTACGAGATCCACGACGACCAGCGCTACGAGTGGGCCAAGGACGACATGGTGATCGTCCACACCGACTCCGTGCACCGGCACTTCAACCCGTACGACGAGATGGCCCGCTGCCTGATCTTCAAGGCCAAGTCGATGTGGATGTACCTCGGCCTGATCCAGCAGGGCCGCAGCGGCCCGGTGGAGAACGAGGACCGCTTCGGGCCCCGCGAGGACTGGTCGCAGGTCTGGACGCCGAACGTCGACAAGCTCCGCAAGGTCGTCAAGGTCGGCGACACCAAGTGGGAGACCACGCCGCTGGGCAAGGTGCGGGTGCTCTCCGCCCCCGGCGACGACGTCCGTACCTTCAGCGTCGACGCCTTCGTGCTCGACATCCCGGCCGGCAGCCGCTCCGGCAAGCGCTGGCACATGGCCGACGAGGTGCTCTACGTCCGCTCCGGCGGCGGCTACAGCCTGCACTGGGAGGTGGAGGCGGAGATCGCCGAGAAGTACTACGCCCGCATCGCCAAGGAGCCGACCCGCCACGAGATCAAGGCCGGCGACACCCTCTACGTCCCGCACAACACCGTCGCGCAGCACTTCTCGGCCGACGGCGAGCCCCTGGTCCTCATCTCCGCCCAGAACCGGCTCTTCAAGCAGCTCGGCTACGACACCGTCACGTACCTGGAGAACGCACCGGAGTACGACGCCGCCCAGTGACGGGTGCGGTGACCGGCCCGCTGACCGGTGCGGTGTCAGTGAGCGGCCCCGTGGACGCGGGGCGGAGCACGAGGAGTTGGGGACGACATGGCGGAACGGAGCCGTTCGGCGGCCGCGGTGTGGTCCGACCCGGATTTCGCCGGGGCGTGGCTGGCCGCCGATCCGCGCGGGGAGCACGATCTGCTGGCGCTGCCGCGGCTGATCGCGGCGCGGGTGGTGGCCGAGGAGACGCCCGAGCCCCGGCTGATCGTCGATGTGGCCGGTGGCGGCGGCGCCTTCCTTTCGGTGCTGCTTGAGGCGTTTCCCGGTGCCCGGGGCGTCTGGCTGGACGCGTCGCCGACCATGCTGGAGCGGGCCAGGTCCGAACTGGCCCGGTTCGGTGACCGGGTGGAGTTCCGTCCCGGTGACATGACCGAACTGCGGGCGGCGGGTGTGCCCGGGGACGCCGATCTGATCGCCAGTTCGCGGGCCAGCCACCATCTGGACCGCGCCGAACTGCACGGTTTCTACCAGGAGGCGGCCGGGCTGCTGGCCGGCGGCGGGTGGCTGGTCAACCTCGATCACATCGCCCCCGAGGAGGTCTGGAACCGGCGTTTCCGCTCGGCCCGCAAGAAGTTCACCCCGCCCCGCCCGGCGGGCACCCACCACCACGACCGGCCGCTGCCCGGCATCGAGGACCACCTCGACGGCTACCGGGCGGCGGGGATCACCGAGGTGGACATCGCCTGGAAGGCGTTCTACACCTGCCTGTTCATGGGTCGCGCGGCACCGCGCTGAGCACAGCGGCGAGCAGCCGGAGCACCGAACCGGGCACCGCACCGCACCACCTCCGCCCCTGGGCGGACCGGCCCGCACCGGCCCGCCGCGGCCGTCAGCTCTTCGCCGCCGCCACCTTGCGCGGCGCCTTGCGCTTCGGCTCGTCCAGGCACAGCCGGGCCGCGGTACGGCTCAGGTGCTCGCGCATGATCCGCTCGCCGGCCGCGGTGTCGCGCTGCTGGATCGCCGTGATCAGTTCCCGGTGCTCCTCCACGCCGCGCCGCCCCATCTCCGGCGCGGTCTTCTGCGCGGTCGCCAGCGACATCAGCAGCGGGCCGTGGAAGGTGTGGATCAGCATCTCGAAGGCGGTGTTGTGGGTGCTGGCCGCCAGCCGGGTGTGGAACTCCGCGGAGAGCGCGACGTCGTACGTCCCGCTGTTCAGGCCCTCTTCCTGCCGGTCGCAGATGGCCAGCAGCGCCTCGATGTCCTCGTCGTCGGCGTTGGCGCACAGGTGCGGGATGATGCCGACCTCCAGCACCAGGCGGACCTCGGTGACATCGGCGGCGGTGACCGACGACAAGGTGAGCAGGTCGGTGATGCTCGCGCCGACCCGGTCGCTGGTCGGCTGGGTGACGAAGGCGCCGCCGTGCGCGCCCACCCGGATCTCCACCAGGCCGCTGGCCTCCAGCACCCGCAGCGCCTCGCGCACGGTCACCCGGCTCACGCCGAACCGCTCGCACATCTCGCGTTCGGGCGGCAGGCGGTCGCCCGGGGTCAACTTGCCCTCGTGGATCAGGGACCGCACCTGGTCGACGATGAGTGCGGAGATCCGGCGGTCGGTGACGGGGCTGAGCAGCCCGCCCGACTTGCCGTCCACCGGCTTGCTTTCCGGGCGGCGAGGGGCCATGAAGGTTCCTTCCGTAGACGTTGACGGTCCTATTCTACCGGCTTACGGTATGACCAATAGGCCCTGGGGGCGAGACGAGCGTGAACGGTGCACTGTCCCGGCCGTGGCCGGCCGGAGTGTCGCGCGCGGCCGTCACCGGCGGGGCCGGCACCACGCGCCTGTACGAACTGCCGCTGCCCCGGCTGGGACCCGACGACGGCCTGCTCAGGGTAGAGGCAACCGGCGTGCGCGGCGCCGACTGGCGCCGCTACACCTCAGGACCGGGCGGTGTCATCCTCGGCCGCGAGATCATCGGCCGGGTGACCGCCGTCGGCCCGGCCGCCGCCGAACGCTGGGGAGTCGGACCCGGCGACCGTATCGCGGTGGAGGAGTTCTTGTCCTGCGGTGCGTGCGGCCCCTGCCGGCGCGGCGAGCACCGCGGCTGCCGGATCGCCCGCACCCCGGGCGCCGACCGGCCACCGGGCTACGGCCGTACGCCCGTTGCCCTGGCGCCCGGCCTGTACGGCGGGCTGAGCGAGTACCTGTATCTGCACCCGCGGGCGGTGGTCCACCGGGTCGGCGAGGGCGTCGACCCGCGGGTCGCCACGCTCTTCGCACCGCTCGCCAACGGCATCCGCTGGATCGCCCGCCAGGCCCGTACCCGCCCCGGCGACACCGTGGTCATCCACGGGCCGTCCCGGCAGGGGCTGGCCTGCGTACCGGCCGCCCGGCACGCCGGGGCGGGCGCCGTGGTGGTCGTCGGCGGCACCGCGCAGCTGCGCCGCCTCGACCTGGCCAAGCACCTGGGCGCCGACCATGTGGTCTTCGCCGACGAGGAGGACGCGGTCGCCGAGGTGCGGGCGCTGACCGGCGGCCGGGGCGCCGACACCGTCGTGCACCTGTCGCCGCAGCCCGGCACGCTCGCCGAGGCGGTCCGCATGGCGGCCCCGCGGGCCGCGGTCCTGCTCGCCGCCCCGGGATCCGCCGGTAACGCCGCCCTGCCGTATACGGCCGTGGCCCGCGGTGAACTGCGGCTGGCCGGAGCGCGCGGGCACGACCACCGGTCGGTGGAGGCGGCGCTGGACGTCATCCGCTCCGGCCGGCACCGGCTCGACCTCCTGACCACCCATCATTTCGCCCTGGCGGAGGCCGACACGGCGCTGCGCACGGCGGCCGGCCGGACCGGCGAACACGCCCTCCATGTGACCGCCGGAGCCTGACGGGCGCCGCCGCCGGCGCACTCTCCGTTCATCCAATTATGTTCTATCTATTGCAATGGTCATACCGACAGCCCACAATGTCACTGGTTTCGAGGAGGCAACCCCCGCGAAAAGAGGCCACTGGCCAGCTCTTTTCCGGGCCCCCAAATGGAGGATGACCGTATGCACGAAGTCAGACAACGAAGGGCGGGCAGGATGCGGCGCCGCGCGCCCCTGGCCGCGGGGGCCCTGCTGCTGGCCGGCATGCTCACCGCCTGCGGGAGCAGTGCCATCGGCGGCAGCAACGACATCCAGCCCGCCCAGCAGCCCGAGCAGCTCCTCCCGCAGGCCAAGCAGGAAGGCAAGGTCGTCTGGTACACGACCTTCGCCGACTCCGATGTCGACGACATGATCTCCGCCTTCCAGAAGAGCTACCCCGGGGTGAAGGTCGACGCCCTGCGGCTGAGCGCCGACAAGCTGCCCTCGCGCCTGGTCACCGAGCAGCGCGGCCGCAAGTACAACGCGGATGTCATCTCCGCCGACTGCGAGCCCGTCTACCAGCTGATCCAGGCCGGCACCCTGTCTCCGTACGAACCCCCGCAGGTGCCGCCGCTCCCCGCCCAGCTGCAGAATCTGCCCAAGGGCTACGGCAACGCGGTGTACATCCTCACCAGCGCCATCGCCTACAACCCCAGCGGCGTCAAGGCGCAGCACCTGCAGCCGCCGACCACGATCGAGGACCTCACCGAACCCCAGTGGAAGGGCCGCTTCTCCATCGACCCGTCGGCCATCAACTGGTATGAAAGCCTCATCACCTCCATGGGGCACGACAAGGCCCTCCAACTGGTCAGGAAACTCGGCGCCAACTCCCCGCTGCTGGTGGAGAGCCACACCCAGTCCCTGACTCAGGTGCAGTCCGGCGAACCGCTGGCCTCGGTGAACGCGTACGCCTACAAGGCCGCGTCCCTCGCCAAGAAGACGCCCACCCGGATGGCGTTCAGCAACACCGACCCGCAGCCCGCCGCGGCCGCCCTCGCGGAAGTCGCCCGCGACGCCCCGCACCCGGCGGCGGCGAAGCTCTTCATGGACTGGCTGATGTCCCCGGAAGGCCAGGCGAACGTGGTCAGCATCACCAACCACACCTCGCTCGACACCGCCGCGAAGAACGACACCAGCGTGTGGAACCCGGCGAAGTGGAAGCCCGCGTGGTCCCTGCCGGTCATCACCGCGGACACGTACGACCGGTACCTGCAGGAGTACCAGAAGGCCCTGCACGCCATCTGAGTCTCCGCGGCAGGACCCCTCCCGCCGTCCGCGTCCGTGACCGGACCCGCCACGTCTCCATCCCCCCCGGCACCCACCCACTCCGAGCCCCGAGGACGGCCATGCCATGAGCTTGCTCAGCCGGTCCCGCCCAGCGCCACTTCCCACCCTCGACACACCGCGCCGCAGCCGCGCGGGCGGTCTGCTGAACTGGTTCCGCGACCCGCGCAACCTGCTGCTGGCCGTGGTCGCGATCGTCGTCGCCTACCTGGCGATCGTCCCGGCCGGCACCATGGCGGTGGCAAGCCTCCAGTCGCAGTTCCTCAGCACCGGACCGGTGGACTGGACCTTCCGCCACTACACCGAGACCCTGGGCACCTCGGACTTCTGGACGCTCGTCGGCAACTCCTTCCTCTACGCCGCCGCCACCGCCCTGATCAGCACCGTCATCGGCTTCGGCCTGGCGTACCTGGTGTCCAGGACCAACACCCCCGCCAAGTTCTTCGCCCAGGTCGCCGCCCTGGTGCCGCTGATCATCCCCGGCATCCTCAACACCGTCGCCTGGGCGCTGCTCTTCGCCCCGCACACCGGCGCCCTCAACGTGCTGCTGCGCGACATCCATCTGCCGGCGTTCAACATCTACTCCCTGGCCGGCATGGTCCTCGTGCAGTCCATGCACGTCACCCCGGTCGCGTTCTTGATGGGCACCGCCGCCTTCACCCAGATGGACTCCTCACTGGAAGAGGCCGCGCTGGCCTCCGGCGCCTCACCCTGGCGGGTGTTCCGCTCCATCACCGCCCGGCTGATCCGCCCCGCGGTGCTCTCCGCGGTGCTGCTGATGTTCGTCCAGACCATCTCCACCTTCGAAGTGCCGCAGCTCATCGGCGTCCCCGGCCACACCTTCGTCTTCGTCAGCAAGATCTACAACGCGCTGCAGGCGTTCCCCACCGACTACGGCACCGTCGGCGTCATCGGCGTCTTCATCCTGGTGGTCGCCGCCGCCGGACTGTGGATGTCCCGCCGGCTCGGCGGCTCGGGCGCCGGCGCCCAGACCATCACCGGCAAGGGCTTCCGCCCCACCAGCACCGACATCGGACGCTGGCGCTGGATGGGCCTTGCCCTGTTCATCCTCTTCTTCATCGTCGCGGTGGCCCTCCCGCTGCTGATGCTCATCTGGTCGTCGCTGCTGCCCGGCTACGAACCACCGTCCATCTCCGCGCTGCACCACCTCACCTTCTCCAACTACCGGGAGATCTGGCACACCCCGGGCCTGGTCTCCTCGGTACGCAACAGCCTGATCACCGCACTGCTGGCCGGCGCCATCGTCACCGTGCTCAGCTCCCTGGTCGCCTACATCACCGTCAAGACCAAGGCCCGCGGCCGCGGCCTGCTCGACGGCCTGGCCACCATCCCGCTGGCCGTACCCAGCGTCGTCATGGGCGTCGGCATCCTCTACTGGTACCTGACCGCCCCGATCCCGCTCCACCTCTACGGAACCCTGACCATCCTGGTCATCGCCTTCGTCACCATCGGCCTGCCCTACGGACTGCGGTACATCGTGCCCGGCATGTCCCAGATCAAGGACGAACTCGAAGAGGCCGCCGCGGCGAGCGGCGCATCATGGGTGCGCACCTTCTGGCGCATCTACGTCCCCCTGCTCGCCCCCTCCCTCGCCGCCGCCTTCCTCTACACGGTCATCGTCGCCTTCCGCGAGATCTCGGCGGCGATCTTCCTCTACACCCAGGGCACGCAAGTCGTGTCGGTGACGATCTACCAGCAGTGGTCCAACGGCAGTTACCCGATCGTGGCCGCCCTCGGTGTGGTCATCGTCGCCTTCCTCGCCGTGATCGTCGCCATCGTCCGCCTCCTCACCAGGAGAACCGGGCTGAACCGCCAGTGAGCACTCGAAGGAGAGTCTCGTGATCGAGGTACGCGGACTGACCAAGCGCTACCCGGGACGGACCGTGTCGCGCAACGCCGTGGACGGCATCGACCTGGACATACCCGAAGGGAAACTGGTCACCCTGCTCGGCCCCAGCGGCTGCGGCAAGACCACCACCCTGCGGCTGATCGCCGGCCTGGAGCGCCCCGACGCCGGCCAGATCCGGATCGGCAACCGGCTGATGTGCGCCCCCGAGGACGGCGTCTACGTCGGCGTCCACCACCGCCCCATCGGCGTCGTCTTCCAGTCCTACGCGGTCTGGCCGCACATGACCGCCGTGCAGAACGTCATGTTCCCGCTCCAGTCGGGACAGAAGAAGCTGCCCAAGGCCGCCGCCCGGCGCCGCGCCATGGAAGCACTCGACATGGTCGGCCTCACCGAATTCGCCGACCGCCCGGCCCCCGCCCTGTCCGGCGGCCAGCAGCAGCGCATCTCACTGGCCCGCGCCCTGACCCGCGAACCCGAGGTGCTGCTGCTCGACGAACCGCTCAGCAACCTCGACGCCGGCCTGCGCGACCGGGTCCGCGACGAGATCCGCGCGGTCCAGCAGCGGCTCGGCATCACCACCGTCTTCGTCACCCACGACCAGGACGAGGCACTGGCCGTGAGTGACGAGGTCATCGTCATGGACCAGGGCCGCATCGTCGAACGCGGCCACGCCCACGACATCTACCGCCGCCCCCGCGAGGAGTTCACCGCCCGCTTCATGGGCATCTCCAACAGCCTCCCCGGCACCGTGCAGTCCGCCGCCGAGGACATGGCCGAGATCAGCCTCGCCAACGGCCGGCTGCGCTGTCTGACCACCGGCCGGGCCGACGTCGGCAGCCAGGTCAACGTCTTCATCCGCCCCGAGAGCCTGGTGCTGTCCCGCAAGGACCCCAGCGGCCGCGGCTGGAAGGGCACCGTCGAGTTCAGCATCTACCACGGTGACTGCTGGGACTACCACGTCCGGGTCGGCGACACCCTGCTGCGCTCCCGGATGTACCGGGAGAAGGTCGGCCTCAGCCACGGCGACCCGGTCTTCGTCGTCCCCGAGGAGGAGACCGCCATCGCCATCCCCGTCACGGAAGCGGCGGCGGGCGACGACCTGGCACAGGAGGCGCTCGCCGCCGGGTGACGGGCGCACGCCGGAGAAGGTACGGGGTACGGGACCGCGCGGGCCCAGGCAGCCGCGCACGGTCCCGTACCCCACCGGCTCACGCCGGCCGTACGTCCTCGCTCATCGCCAGCAGCTTCGTCACCGTGTTCCAGTTGCGCGCCGACGCGGTCAGCCCCAGCTTGCGGTCGGTGAAGAGCGCCGCCAGCTTCGAGTCCCGCATGCCGTCGGGAAAATGGGCGTAGATCTCCCGCTCCCCGGCCGCGAACGCGTCCGGCGCGTACGCCGCCGCGTCGATCAGCGCCAGCCGGTCCGCCGGCGCCGGCCCCGACAGGAACACCACCATGAAGCGGGACCCGTTGACGCCCCCCATCGCGAACGGATTGGCGTCCACCACCCGCCGCAGATCCGCGTGGTCACGCACCAGCACCGCGATCGTCAGCCCCAGCTCGGCGAGCAGCGCCTCCCGCAGATCCGCCGCCACCCGCAGCGGATCGCGCTGCTCGTGCACGAAGACGGCGTTGCCGCTCTGCAGATGCGTCCGCACCCGCGAACCGCCGATCTGGGCGACGATCTCCCGCAGCGTCTGCATGGGGACCTTGTTCTTGCCGCCGACGTTGATGCCGCGCAGCAGCGCGGCATAGCTGGTGGTGGTCTCGGTCACCTTCGCCACGCTACCGGCACCGGCGCTCCGTTCACCGGTGCCGGGCGTACGCGCTGCTCCGTTCACCGGTGCTCCGCGTAGGCGCTGCTCCGTTCACCGGGGCTCCGCGCACGGGCTGCTCCGTTCACCCATGCCCGGCGTACGAGCCGCTCCGCGCACCCGTGCGTGTGTCCCGGCGTGCCAGGGGCGCCAACTCCCCGTCGGCCGGACGCCGGTCATGCTCCGTTGTCCCTCGTTCGCCCGTGTTGTCCCTCGTTCGAAGGACGAGAAAGCCGCTTGAACGGTTCGGCACCCCTCCGGGTCGTTACCTTCGCGGCCATGAGCACCACGCAGCACCGACCCGTCGTCACCGAACTGCGGCTTTCGGCCTTCAAACAGCACCGGGGAGCGACCTTCGGGCTCGGCCCGCTCACCTTGCTCACCGGCGGCAGCGGCACCGGCAAGTCCAGCGTGCTCGAAGGGCTCTGCGCACTCGGCCGGCTCGCCTGCGGCGCCGGACTGCACGAGGTGTTCGGCGCCGCGGTACGCGGCGGCGCCGCCGCCTGCGTCCCGCAGGCCGCCCAACCCGACGCCCAAGGCCGCCGCGGCTTCCGCATCGGCTGCACCGTCACCGGTCCCGTCGGCCCGGTCCGCCTCGACGTCGCCGTCCAGGCGGAACCCACCCTGCGGATCGTCGGCGAACGGCTCAGCGCCGGCGGCGAGACCCTGCTCACCACCGCCCTGCGCGACCCCTCCCGCCCCACCGTCCAAGCCGCCTGGCACACCGCAGGAGTCGTCGCCGTCACCCGCGCCCCGCTCCCCGACGACAGACTCGCCACCGCGCTGCTGCCCCTGCGCGTCGCCGGCCGCACCGACGGACAACGCCTCGTCCTCGCCGCGGCGGAACAAGTCGTGGTCGCCCTGCGCGGTGTCTTCCCCGTGGCCCCCCGCCCCGAACTCATGCGCGCACCCGTACCGCTCGGCGACGGCCGGCTCCGCGCCGCCTGCGACAACCTCTCCGCCGTCCTGGCCAGAACCGAAGGTGAATGCGTCACCCGGCACGCCGCCCTGGTCAACGCGGTACGCGCCGTGTGCAGCCCACCCGTCGAAGGACTGACCACCCTGCCCGCCGCCCTCACCGGAAACGGCCGCCTCCCCACCGCAGGCACCATCGCGGCCGTCGACCGCGGCCCCCTCGGCCTGATCCCCATCGACCGGCTCGGCGACGGCGAACTCCGCTTCCTCGCCCTCGCCCTGGTCCTGCTCACCGGACCCGGCGTCCTCGACGTCGACACCAGCACCGAACTCCTGCCGGCCGGCCAGGTGCTCACCGTCATCGCCGACGGACTCGACCTCGGCCTCGACAAGCGGCAGACCGGCGAACTCCTGCGACTGGCCTCCGTGGCCGCCGCCCGCGGCCACATCCGGCTCCTCGGAACCGTGCGCGACACCGCCTGCCTCGACCGGATCGGCGGCGTCTCGGTCACCACCCTCGGCCTCACCCAGGGACAAACCGCGCACCGCGCGGGCGGCGACCGCGAGGATGAGGTAGACCAGTCCGGGTGACCGAACCCCACGCCCCGGACCTCGCGGCCCTCCAGCGCCGCCTCGTCGACTTCGCCGCCGCCCGCAACTGGGAGCCGTTCCACACCCCGAAGAACCTCGCGGTCGCCCTGAGCGTCGAGGCATCGGAACTCCTGGAGATCTTCCAGTGGCTGACCCCCGAACAGGCCGCGGCCGTGATGGACGACCCCGACAGCGCCCACCGCGTACGGGACGAGGTCGCGGACGTACTCGCCTACCTGCTGCAGTTCTGCGCGGTCCTCGGCGTCGACCCGGCAGCCGCGCTCGACGCGAAGATCGACCGCAACGAGCTGCGGTTCCCCCGGCCGGGAGCGGTACTGGGGCCGCCGGAGCAGGATTGAGACCGCTGCCCCGGGCCGCGCACATCACCCGTGAGGGTGGCCGAGTTGTCCACAACCGGCGAGTTGTCCACAGATCCACGGACCGCCCCTTCCGCCCCGCCCTCCACGTGTCACGCTGAGTGACATCAGGGCGGCGGTCACCGAACCCGCCGCGACGGACCGAAGGGGCACCACCATGGACGCCACCCGGCTCATCACCGAGGCAGAACGGGCACTGCGGAGCGACCCCCAGCCCGAACACGTCATCGCCGAAGCCTGGCAGGCCTGTGAACTCACCGAAGCCATCAGCCACCTCCTCGGCGACAGCCACGCACAGCCCGTGGCCCGCGCCGGACCCGCACCCACGATCACCACCACCGGCGCCGGCCCGCCCCGGGCCGCCCGTCTCACCGCCGTACGCGACCGGGCCGCCACCTTGCGGGCACTGCGCACCCTGCTCGGCGAGATCAGCCTCACCCTCGTCGGTGTCACCCGCACCGCCGAGGACGAGACGGCGTACTGGAACTGCATCGAAGCGCTCGACGCCGTCGACGAAGCCAAAGACCGGATCAAGGAGCTGACCAGCCAGGGAGGCGATTGACGCGGTACACCGTGATGCGGGCAGGATGGAGGAATGGACCTGCGAATCTTCACCGAGCCCCAGCAAGGCGCGACCTACGACACCCTGCTGGCCGCCGCCAAGGCCACCGAAGACCTCGGCTTCGACGCCTTCTTCCGCTCCGACCACTACCTGTCGATGGGCGACGGCGACGGCCTGCCCGGACCCACGGACGCCTGGATCACCCTGGCCGGCCTCGCCCGCGAGACCAGCCGGATCAAACTCGGCACCCTGATGACCGCCGCCACCTTCCGGCTCCCCGGCGTGCTGGCCATCGAAGTGGCCCAGGTCGACCAGATGTCCGGCGGCCGGGTCGAACTCGGCATCGGCGCCGGCTGGTACGAAGCGGAGCACACCGCCTACGGCATCCCCTTCCCGAAGGAGAAGTTCGCCCGGCTGGAGGAGCAGCTGGCGATCATCACCGGACTGTGGGCGACCCCGGTCGGGAAGACCTTCGACTACGACGGGACGTTCTACCAGCTGAAGGACTCCCCGGCGCTGCCGAAGCCCGCCCAGCCCAAGGTCCCGGTCCTCATCGGCGGTATGGGCGCCAAGCGCACCCCGGAGCTCACCGCGGCCTACGCCGACGAGTTCAACCTGCCCTTCGGATCGGTGGAGGACACCGCCCGCCAGTTCGCCCGGGTACGGGAAGCACTCCAGGCCGCCGGCCGCGGCCCCGGCGATCTGGTGTACTCCAACGCCCTGATCGCCGTCGTCGGCAAGGACGACGCGGAGGTGGCCCGCCGGGCCGCCGCCATCGGCCGGGAGGTCGACGAGCTCAAGGCGAACGGCCTGGCCGGTTCGCCGGCCGAGGTGGTCGACAAGATCGGGCGGTACGCCGAACAGGGCTCCACCCGCTTCTACCTCCAGATCCTCGACCCGAAGGACCTGGACCACCTGGAGCTCATCTCCGCGCAGGTCCAGTCCCAGCTGAGCTGACACGGCGATGACCCCTCCCGTGCCCCCGCCCGCCGCCGAACCGCTCCTCGGCCACGGCGGCACGCTGCTCCTGGACGGCGGCCTGTCCAACCAGCTCGCCGCACAGGGCTGCGACCTGTCCGACGCCCTGTGGTCGGCCCGGCTGCTCGCCGACGAGCCGGCCCAGGTCGAAGCGGCACACACCGCCTACCTGCGGGCGGGGGCACGGGTGCTCATCACGGCGAGCTACCAGGCCACCTACGAAGGGTTCGCCCGGCGCGGGCTGAGCCGGCCCGAGGCGACGCGGTTGCTGCACCGCAGCGTCACCCTGGCCCGCGACGCGGCGGCCAGCAGCGGGGCGGAAGGGACGGGGGCGGGGGAGGGGAGGGGGGAGGGGAAGCCCCCCGTACGTGTGGCGGCGTCCGTCGGACCCTACGGTGCGATGCTCGCGGACGGGAGCGAGTACCGGGGGCGGTACGGCTTGTCGGTGCGGGAGTTGGAGCGTTTTCACCGGCCCAGGATCGAGGCGCTGGCGGAGGCGGGCCCGGATGTGCTGGCGCTGGAGACGGTGCCGGACGCCGATGAGGCGGAGGCGATGCTGCGGGCGGCGGAGCGGACGGGGGTGCCGGTGTGGCTGTCCTACACGGTGGCCGGCGACCGGACCCGCGCGGGCCAGCCGCTGGCGGAGGCTTTCGCGGTGGCGGCGGACCGTGACGAGGTGGTCGCGGTCGGCGTCAACTGCTGCGCTCCGGGGGACGTCGAGCCGGCGGTCAGGACCGCGGTGGCGGTCACCGGCAAGCCCGCCGTCGCCTATCCCAACAGCGGCGAGGAGTGGGACGGGCAGGCGCGCCGCTGGTCCGGCGGTTCGGCCTTCGACCCCGGGACGGCCCGGCGCTGGGAGGCCGCCGGCGCCCGCCTGATCGGCGGCTGCTGCCGGGTGGGGCCCGCGCAGATCGCGCGCCTCGCCGCCGCCCTCACCTGACCTCGCCCGACCCCAGCGTCGCCCGCTCTCACCACCCGCGGCGCGGACGCCCCGGGCGCGCCCGGGTGAACCGTTCGGCGCGCGGGATCGTGTCCTGTCCGGGGTCCGGCAGTGCGGGGCGTCGTAACGGATCGTGCGTCGCCCCGCCCGTTGGGTTCCCGTTTCCCCGATGGAAGGACGCACCACATGCGAAGGGCTCTGGGCAGGGTTCTGCCTCCGTTGCTTCTCCCCCTGGGGCTGGTCGTGCCCCTGGCCCCCCTGGCCGTGGCCGGACCGGCCGCCGCTTCGACCGCTGGTCCCGCCGGTCCCGCCGCTTCGACCGCCGGTCCCGCCGGTCCCGCCGGTCCCGCCGGTTTACCGCGTGCCGCCGCGACCCCCTTCACCGGGACCTGGGGCACCGCGATGCAGTCGGCGGGTGCCACGTTCGCCCAGCAGACACTGCGGCAGACGGTGCACACCAGCATCGGCGGTACGAGCGCGCGTATCCACCTCTCGAACGCCTTCGGCAGCGCGCCCGTGACGCTCTCCGACGTCCACCTCGCCGAGCCGGGTGCCAATGGCGCGGTCGACACCTCGACGGACCGCACGGTCACCTTCGGCGGCGCCTCGTCGGTGACGATCCCCGCGGGGGGCAGCGCGGTCAGCGACGGCGTGGCGTTCGCCGTCCCCTCCGACGCCGACCTCGCGGTGAGTTTCTACGTCCCGCAGTCGGCGCTGTCGACCTGGCATCAGACCGCGAACGTGACGAACTACGTCGCGCCGGGCGACCAGAGCGGCTCCGCGGTGCTCTCGGGAGCCCAGAGCGACACCAACACCAGCTTCCTGGCCGGTCTGGACGTGCAGAACGCCGCCTCGCCCGGTGCGGTGGTCGCCTTCGGCGCGTCGATCACCGACGCGATCTCCTCGACGTTCGGCGCCTACCACCGGTGGCCCGACCTGTTCTCGGACCGGCTGCTGGACAGCGGCCGGGCGGTCGGTGTCATCAACGAGGGCATCTCCGGGAACGGTCTGATCTTCGACGGCGGCGGGCAGAAGGCCACCACGCGCTTCCAGCGCGACGTCCTGGACCAGTCCGGCGTGACGTGGGTGGTCTTCGGCGACGACGTCATCAACGACCTGCTCAACTCCAACCCGCCGACGATCGGTCAGATCGAGTCCGCCTCCTCGCAGTTGGTGACGGCCGCCCATGCGCGGGGTGTGGGGTTCCTCTGCTCGACGCTCACCCCGTTCAAGGGCACCACCGGGTGGACACAGAGCCGTGAGGACGTCCGGGAGGCGTACAACGCGTTCCTGCGTACGTCGTCGAGCGGCTGCGACGCGGTGAACGACGTCGACGCCGCCACGCACGACCCGTCCGACCCGCAGGCGTATCTGCCCTCCTACGACTCCGGCGACCACCTGCACCCCAATGACCTGGGGATGCAGGCCATAGCGGACGCCGTGCCGCTGAGTGTCTTCGGCGCCGCCACCACCGCGCCGCGGGTGAATCTGGCGCTGGGCCGGCCGGTGCAGGCGTCCAGCGTGGAGGCGGGCAGCACGATGGTGGGGGCCGACGCGGTCGACGGAAACCGTGACACCCGCTGGGCCAGTGGTTCCGGTGACCCGCAGTCCCTCGCCGTGGACCTCGGGCAGACCCGCACGCTGACCCAGGTGGAACTGGACTGGGAGACGGCGTACGCGTCCTCCTGGCAGATCCAGGTCTCGCCCGACGGCACGTCCTCCTGGCAGACGATCGCCTCGTCCACCGCCGGGCGCGGTGGTGATGTGCAGGTCCCGGTGAGCGGCAGCGGGCGCTGGGTGCGGTTGCTCGGCACCGTCCGGGGCACCCAGTTCGGCTATTCCCTCTGGGAGTTCGGCGTCTACGGGCAGTAGGCGGCCGGGCCGCCGGTCTTCCCCGGGCCGCTCGAACGGCGGCCCCGGGGAAGACCGGAGGTCCTTTGATCCACTACCGCCTTTATCCGCTACCGCCACCGGCGGGCGGCACGGATACTCAGTGCGTGTTCCTGACGATATCGACCACCGCAAGCGCCGCCGGCGCCGCCACCGACCTCGGTTTCCTGCTGCACAAGCACCCGGACAGGTCCCAGGTCTTCTCGACCTCCTACGGCGCCGCCCATGTCTTCTACCCTGAGGCGTCCGCCGAGCGGACCACGGCCGCGCTGCTGCTGGAGGTCGATCCGCCGGCGCTGGTCCGGCGTGGCCGGACGCAGGGCAGGGGGCGGGGCGGCGCACCCGACGCGGCGCTCGCGGCATATGTGAACGACCGGCCGTATGCCGCCTCGTCGCTGCTGGCGGTGGCGCTGCGGACGGTGTTCTCCAGTGCGCTGCGCGGCGAGTGCCGGACGCTGCCGGAGCGTGCTGCGGCGCCGCTGCCACTGCGGATCGAGGTGCCGGCGCTTCCCGCCCGTGGTGGCGCGCCGCTGGTGGAGCGGCTCTTCGCGCCGCTGGGCTGGCAGGTGGCGGCGGAGCCGGTCGCGCTGGACGGGCACTTCCCGCAGTGGGGTGCGTCGCGGTACGTCTCGCTGGTGCTGGAGGGCGAACTGCGGCTGTCGGAGGCGCTGCGGCACCTGTATGTCCTGCTGCCGGTGCTGGATGACGCCAAGCACTACTGGGTGTCGCCCGACGAGGTGGACAAGCTGCTGCGGTTCGGGGCGGGCTGGCTGCCGGCGCACCCGGAGCAGAAGCTGATCACCAGCCGGTATCTCTCCCGCCGGTGGTCGCTGACCCGGGACGCGCTGGAGCGCCTGGAGCTGGCCCGGCTGGCGGACGCCGACGACATCGAGGTCGAGGACATCGACAACGCGGTGGCCGCCGAGGTGCCGGAGGAGGCCGAGGAGCGGCCGACGCCGCTGGCGGTGCTGCGGCGGACGGCGATCCTGGCCGCGCTGCGCGACCACGGGGCCGCCCGGGTGCTCGATCTGGGCTGCGGGCAGGGGCAGTTGGTGGCGGAGCTGCTCAAGGAGCCGCGGTTCACCGAGATCGCCGGGATGGATGTGTCGGTGCGGGCGCTGGACATCGCGGCCCGCCGGCTGCGGCTTGACCGGATGGGTGAGCGGCAGGCCGGCCGGATCAGTCTCTTCCAGGGGTCGTTGGCGTACACCGACGCCCGGCTGAAGGGCTATGACGCGGCGGTGCTGAGCGAGGTGATCGAGCACCTGGACCTGTCGCGGCTGCCGTCGCTGGAGTACGCGGTGTTCGGTGCCGCCCGTCCCGGCACGGTGGTGGTGACCACGCCGAACGCCGAGTACAACGTGCGCTGGGAGACGCTGCCGGCTGGTCATGTCCGGCACGCCGACCACCGGTTCGAGTGGACCCGGGCCGAGTTCGCCGCCTGGGCCGGGGCGGTGGCCGGCCGGTACGGCTACCAGGTGGCGTACACCCCGGTCGGGCCGGACGACCCGGAGGTGGGTCCGCCCACCCAGCTGGCCGTGTTCACGCTGACCGCGCAGAAGAAGAAGGAGGAGGCAGCCGCATGAGCGACACCGCCGAGCGCACCCGTACCGAAGCCCACCGCACCCTGGCCGTCACCGACCTCTCCCTCGTCGTGCTGATCGGCGCCACCGGCTCCGGCAAGTCCACTTTCGCTGCCCGCCACTTCAAGCCCACCGAGGTGCTCTCCTCCGACTTCTGCCGCGCTCTGGTCAGCGACGACGAGAACGACCAGAGCGCCACCACCGACGCCTTCGACGTCCTGCACTACATCGCGGGCAAGCGCCTGGCGGCGGGCCGGCGCACCGTCGTGGACGCCACCAGCGTGCAGTCCGAGAGCCGCAAGCAGCTGATCGCGCTGGCCCGGGAGCACGACGTGCTGCCGATCGCCATCGTGCTGGACGTACCGGAGCAGGTATGCGCCGAACGCAACGCGCGCCGCCCGGACCGGGCCGCCCTGCCGCGGCACGTGATCCAGCGGCACCAGCGGGAGCTGCGCCGCTCGCTGCGCGGCCTGGAGCGCGAGGGCTTCCGCAAGGTGCACATCCTGCGCGGCACCGAGGAGATCGACGCCGCCGAGGTGGTCACCGAGCGCCGGTACAACGACCTGACGCACCTGACCGGTCCGTTCGACATCATCGGGGACGTGCACGGCTGCTCCGCCGAGCTGGAGACGCTGCTGACCACGCTCGGTTACGACGACGGCCGGCACCCGGCGGGCCGTACCGCGGTCTTCGTCGGTGACCTGGTGGACCGCGGCCCGGACAGTCCGGGGGTGCTGCGCCGGGTGATGGGCATGGTCGAGGCGGGCACCGCGCTGTGCGTGCCCGGCAACCACGAGAACAAGCTGGGCCGCTGGCTCAAGGGCCGCAAGGTCCAGCACACCCACGGGCTGGCGGAGACCATCGGGCAGCTGGCGGCGGAGGACGCCCGCGACCCGGAGTTCCGGGGGAAGGTGGCGCGCTTCATCGAGGGGCTGGTCAGCCACTACGTACTGGACGGCGGCAAGCTGGTGGTCTGCCACGCCGGGCTGCCCGAGAAGTACCACGGCCGCACCTCAGGCCGGGTCCGCTCGCACGCGCTCTACGGGGAGACCACCGGTGAGACCGACGAGTTCGGCCTGCCGGTCCGTTACCCGTGGGCCGAGGACTACCGGGGCCGTGCCGCGGTCGTCTACGGGCACACCCCGGTCCCCACCACCTCGTGGATCAACAACACCATCTGCCTGGACACCGGTGCGGTGTTCGGCGGGAAAATGACCGCCCTGCGGTGGCCGGAGCGGGAGATCGTGGACGTGCCGGCCGAGAAGGTCTGGTACGAGCCGGTACGGCCCTTGGCCGCTGAGACCCCCGGTGGCGTGGACGGCCGTCCGCTGGACCTCGGTGACGTGGCGGGCCGGCGGGTGGTGGAGACCAGCCGGATGGGGCGGCTCGCGGTGCGGGAGGAGAACGCCGCGGCGGCGCTGGAGGTGATGAGCCGGTTCGCGGTCGACCCGCGGCTGCTCGGCTACCTGCCGCCGACCATGTCCCCGTGCGCGACCTCGGACGAGGACGGTTACCTCGAATACCCGCGGGAGGCGTTCGCCGCCTTCAGGACCGACGGGGTGCGGGAGGTGGTGTGCGAGGAGAAGCACATGGGCTCGCGTGCGGTCGCCCTGGTCTGCCGGGACGCCGCGGCGGCGCGGCAGCGGTTCGGCGTCGACGGGGTGACGGGCACGCTGCACACCCGTACCGGCCGGCCGTTCTTCGACGACCCGGCGGTCACCGAGGAGGTGCTGGCGCGGCTGCGGGCCGCGGTGACGGGGGCCGGCCTGTGGGAGGAGCTGGGCACCGACTGGCTGCTGCTCGACGCCGAGTTGCTGCCCTGGTCGCTGAAGGCGTCCGGTCTGCTGCGCAAGCAGTACGCGGCGGTGGGCGCCGCGGCGGGTGCGGTCTTCCCGCCGGCGCTGGCCGCGCTGGAGGCGGCCGCGGCCCGGGGCAGCGAGGTGTCCGCGGTCCTGGACCGGCAGCGGGAGCGGGCCGCGGACGCGACCGCGTTCACCGAGGCGTACCGGCGGTACTGCTGGACCACCGACGGTCTGGACGGGGTGCGGCTGGCGCCGTTCCAGCTGCTCGCCGTGGAGGGCCGCAGTCTCGCCGGGCTGCCGCACGACGCGCAGCTGGCCATGATCGACCGCCTCGCCGCGGCCGACACCTCCGGCCTGCTGCACACCACGCGGCGGCTGCTGGTCGACACCGGGGACGAGGAGTCGGTCGCGCAGGGGGTGCGCTGGTGGCTGGAGCTGACCGGGGCGGGCGGCGAGGGGATGGTCGTCAAGCCGCTGGCGGCGCTGATCAGGACCGAGGCGGGCCGGCTGGTGCAGCCCGGTGTCAAGTGCCGCGGGCGGGAGTACCTGCGGATCATCTACGGGCCTGAGTACACCCGCCCTGAGCACCTGACCCGGCTGCGGAACCGGGCGCTGGGGCACAAGAGGTCGCTGGCGCTGCGCGAGTACGCCCTCGGCCTGGAGGCCCTGGACCGGCTGGCCGGCGGTGAGCCGCTGTGGCGGGTCCACGAGGCGGTCTTCGCGGTGCTGGCGCTGGAGTCCGAGCCGGTGGACCCGCGGCTGTGAAGGGGCGCGGCGGCCGGGCCGCCGTACGGTGACGCGGTGACCCGCGCCCGGGGGAGCGTGCCGCGCGCCCCCGGGCGTGGGAAGGTCTTTGTCCATGGGATTCCACGTGGACTCCGAGACCGGGCGGCTGCGCAGCGTCATCCTGCACCGCCCGGATCTCGAACTGAAGCGCCTCACCCCGACCAACAAGGACGCGCTGCTCTTCGACGACCTGCTGTGGGTGCGCCGGGCCCGCGCCGAGCACGACGGTTTCGCCGATGTGCTGCGGGACCGCGGGGTCCGGGTCCATCTCTTCGGTGACCTGCTGCGGGAGACGCTGACGATCCCGCGGGCCAAGCAGCTGGTGCTGGACCGGGTCTTCGACGAGAAGGCGTACGGGCCGCTGGCCACCGGTCATCTGCGGTCCGCCTTCGAGCGGCTGGGCGTGGCGGAGCTGACCGAGGCGCTGGTCGGCGGGATGACCAAGCGGGAGTTCCTGGCCGGTTTCGCGGAGCCGGTCTCGGTGCTCTTCCACGCGATGGGCCTGGACGACTTCCTGCTCAGCCCGCTGCCCAATCACCTGTTCACCCGGGACACCTCGGCGTGGGTGTACGACGGGGTGAGCATCAACGCGATGCGCTGGCCGGCCCGGCAGCGTGAGACGGTGCACTTCGAGGCGATCTACAAGCACCATCCGCTCTTCGCGGGCGGCGGTTTCCATGTCTGGGCCGGGGGCCAGGCCGCGTACCCGTCGACGATAGAGGGCGGCGACGTGCTGGTCATCGGCAAGGGCGCGGTGCTGATCGGGATGAGTGAGCGCACCACTCCGCAGGCGGTGGAGATGCTGGCCCGCGGCCTGTTCGCGGCGGGTTCCGCCCGGACGATCGTGGCGCTCGACATGCCCAAGCGGCGGGCCTTCATGCACCTGGACACGGTGATGACGATGGTCGACGGGGACACCTTCACCCAGTACGCGGGGCTGGGCATGCTGCCTTCGTACACCATCGAACCGGGCGGTTCCGAGGCCGAGCTGAAGGTCACCGACCACCCGCCGGAGCACATGCACCGGGCCATCGCCGCGGCCCTCGGCCTCGACGCGGTGACGGTGCTGACCGCCACCCAGGACGTGCACGCCGCCGAGCGCGAGCAGTGGGACGACGGCTGCAATGTGCTGGCGGTCGAGCCGGGGGTGGTGGTCGCCTACGAGCGCAACGCCACCACCAACACGTTCCTGCGCAAGCGCGGTGTCGAGGTGATCGAGATCCCGGGGAGCGAGCTGGGGCGGGGCAGGGGCGGCCCGCGGTGCATGACCTGTCCGATCGAGCGCGATCCGGTGTGAGGGGCGGGCGGGCGGCGGGAGACCCGGCTGTATAAAAATGTCGACTATCGTATAGAGTTCCAGGGTTGGCAGCGCCCCGAGCGAGGAGTTTCCGTATGGCCGTCGACCTGGTGGGCCGGCACTTCCTCAAGGAACTGGACTTCACCCCGGCAGAGTTCCGGCACCTCGTGGAACTGGCCGCGGAGCTGAAGGCGGCCAAGAAGGCGGGCACCGAGCAGCAGCGGCTGCGCGGCAGGAACATCGCGCTGGTCTTCGAGAAGACCTCCACCCGTACCCGCTGCTCCTTCGAGGTGGCCGCCGCCGACCAGGGCGCTTCCACCACCTACCTCGACCCGTCGGGTTCGCAGATCGGGCACAAGGAGTCGGTCAAGGACACCGCGCGGGTGCTGGGCCGGATGTTCGACGGCATCCAGTACCGGGGCCACGGCCAGCGGGTGGTCGAGGAGCTGGCCGCGTACGCCGGCGTGCCGGTCTGGAACGGTCTCACCGACGAGTGGCACCCGACCCAGATGCTCGCCGATGTCCTCACCATGACCGAGCACAACCCCAAGCCGCTTCCCGAGATCTCCTACGCCTACCTCGGCGACGCCCGCTCCAACATGGGCAACTCGCTGCTGGTCACCGGCGCGCTGCTCGGCATGGACGTACGGATCGTGGCGCCGAAGGGCCTGTGGCCGGACCAGACGGTGGTCGCCGAGGCCCGCCGGCTCGCGCAGACCACCGGGGCCCGGCTCACCTTCACCGAGGAGGTGGCCGAGGGAGTGGCGGGCGCCGATCACGTCCACACCGATGTCTGGGTCTCCATGGGCGAGCCCAAGGAGGTCTGGGACGAGCGGATCGCGCTGCTGAAGCCGTACGCCGTCACCGCCGAGGTGATGCGGGCCACCGGCAATCCGCGGGCCACCTTCCTGCACTGCCTGCCCGCGTACCACGACCTGGGCACCACGATCGGCCGGGAGATCCACGCCCGGCACGGGCTGGAGTTCCTGGAGGTCTCCGACGAGGTCTTCGAGTCCGAGCGGTCGGTCGTCTTCGACCAGGCGGAGAACCGGATGCACACCATCAAGGCGGTCCTGGTCGCGACCCTCGGCTGAGGGCCGCAGGCAGGGAACCCGCCGGCGCCCCGTCCCGCCGGCGGCTTCCCCGGCCGCGTGCCGCGCTAGATGTCGCGGAAGATCTCGATCTGCGCGCCGATCGTGTTCAGCCGCTCCGCGAGGTCCTCGTAGCCGCGGTTGATGACATAGACGTTCCGCAGCACCGAGGTGCCCTCGGCGGCCATCATCGCCAGCAGGACGACCACCGCGGGGCGCAGGGCCGGCGGGCACATCATCTCGGCGGCCCGCCAGCGGGTCGGGCCCTCGACGAGCACCCGGTGCGGGTCGAGGAGTTTCACCTGGGCGCCGAGGCGGGTGAGTTCGGTGAGGTAGATGGCCCGGTTGTCGTAGACCCAGTCGTGGATCAGCGTCGAGCCCTGCGCGGTGGCCGCGATGGCCGCGAAGAAGGGCACGTTGTCGATGTTGAGGCCGGGGAACGGCATCGGGTGGATCTTGTCGATGGGGGAGCGCAGCTTGGACGGACGGACCGTCAGGTCGACCAGCCGGGTGCGGCCGTTGTCCGCCCGGTACTCCGGGGTGAGCTCGTGGTCCAGGCCCATCTCCTCCAGCACCGCGAGCTCGATCTCCATGAACTCGATCGGCACCCGGCGGATGGTCAGCTCCGACTCGGTGACCACGGCCGCGGCCAGCAGGCTCATCGCCTCCACCGGGTCCTCGGAGGGCGCGTAGTCCACATCGCGGTCGATGTGCGCGACACCGTGCACGGTGAGCGTGGTGGTGCCGATGCCCTCGACCCGGACGCCCAGCTCCTCCAGGTAGAAGCAGAGGTCCTGGACCATGTAGTTGGAGCTGGCGTTGCGGATGACGGTGGCGCCCTCGTAGCGGGCCGCGGCCAGCAGCGCGTTCTCGGTCACCGTGTCGCCGCGCTCGGTCAGCACGATCGCCCGGTGCGGGGTGACCGAGCGGTCCACCTCGGCGTGGTACGAGCCGTCGGTGGCGGTGATGTCCAGGCCGAAGTGGCGCAGCGCGTTCATGTGCGGCTGGACGGTACGCGTGCCCAGGTCGCAGCCGCCCGCGTAAGGGATCTGGAAACGGTCGGTACGGTGCAGCAGCGGGCCGAGGAACATGATGACGCTGCGGGTGCGGCGGGCGGCGTCGGTGTCCATCGCGGCCAGGTCCAGCTCGGCCGGCGGCACGATCTCCAGGTCGTTGCCGTCGTTGATCCACCGGGTGCGCACACCGATGCTGCCGAGCACCTCCAGGATCCGGTAGACCTCCTCGATCCTGGCCACCCGGCGCAGCGTGGTGCGGCCGGCGTTCAGCAGGGTGGCGCAGAGCAGCGCCACACAGGCGTTCTTACTGGTTTTGACGTCTATGGCACCGGACAGCCGGCGCCCGCCGACCACCCGCAGATGCATCGGACCGGCGTAGCCCAGGGAGACGATCTCACTGTCCAGCGCCTCACCGATGCGGGCGATCATCTCAAGGCTGATGTTCTGGTTGCCCCGTTCGATGCGGTTCACCGCACTCTGACTGGTCCCCAGCGCCTCCGCCAACTGCGCCTGTGTCCAGCCACGGTGCTGCCGTGCGTCCCGAATGAGCCTGCCGATACGTACCAGGTAGTCGTCGGTCATGACACCGAGGCTATCTCTTATATGAGATGAGGCAACTCGGTGGAGCCGTTCGTGACACGGCCGGGACAGAATCCGGGAGCCGCCGTGACGGGGCCCGCGCCGTACCTCCACCCGCCTTTACCGTACCCGCGGGGACCCGCGCCACGCCGCCCGGGGACGGTCTTCGCCCCGCCCGGGCGGGGCGAACGCACCGCCGAACGGAGGGCTTTTCGTACCGGTGCCCGTCCGACGGCGGGCGGTGTGCGTGGAGTACAGTTATCTCGACATCGAGATATCTGCTGAGGCGTACTGTCAGTCGGCAGCAAAGCGGTGGTACGCACGGAAAACATGCATGAAGGAGACTGTCGTGTCGGCGAACAGCTTCGACGCCCGCAGCACCCTGCAGGTGGGCGACGAATCGTATGAGATCTTCCGGCTGGACAAGGTGGAGGGCTCCGCCCGGCTGCCGTACAGCCTGAAGGTGCTGCTGGAGAACCTGCTGCGTACCGAGGACGGCGCGAACATCACCGCCGACCACATCCGGGCGATCGGCGGCTGGGACTCGCAGGCCCAGCCCAGCCAGGAGATCCAGTTCACGCCGGCCCGCGTGATCATGCAGGACTTCACCGGCGTGCCCTGCGTGGTGGACCTGGCGACGATGCGCGAGGCCGTCAAGGAGCTCGGCGGCGACGCGGCGCAGATCAACCCGCTGGCCCCGGCCGAGCTGGTCATCGACCACTCGGTGATCGCCGACCGGTTCGGCACCCCGGAGTCCTTCAGCCAGAACGTGGAGCTGGAGTACGGCCGCAACAAGGAGCGCTACCAGTTCCTGCGCTGGGGCCAGACCGCCTTCGACGAGTTCAAGGTGGTCCCGCCCGGCACCGGCATCGTGCACCAGGTGAACATCGAGCACCTGGCCCGTACCGTCATGGTCCGCGGCGGCCAGGCGTACCCCGACACCCTCGTCGGCACCGACTCGCACACCACCATGGTCAACGGCCTGGGCGTGCTGGGCTGGGGCGTCGGCGGCATCGAGGCCGAGGCCGCGATGCTCGGCCAGCCGGTCTCCATGCTGATCCCGCGGGTCGTCGGCTTCAAGCTCACCGGCGAACTGCCGGCCGGCACCACCGCCACCGACCTGGTGCTCACCATCACCGAGATGCTGCGCAAGCACGGCGTGGTCGGCAAGTTCGTGGAGTTCTACGGCGAGGGCGTGGGCGCCACCTCGCTCGCCAACCGCGCCACCATCGGCAACATGTCGCCGGAGTTCGGTTCCACCGCGGCGATCTTCCCGATCGACGCCGAGACGATCAGCTACCTGACGCTCACCGGCCGCACCGAGCAGCAGGTCGCGCTGGTCGAGGCGTACGCCAAGGAGCAGGGCCTGTGGCTGGACCCGGCCGCCGAGCCGGACTACTCCGAGAAGCTGGAGCTCGACCTCTCCACGGTCGTCCCGTCCATCGCCGGACCCAAGCGGCCGCAGGACCGGATCGTGCTCGCGCACGCGGCCCAGCAGTTCGCCCGCGACGTCCGCAACTACGTGACCGACGACGAGGAGGCGGGCAAGGAGTCCTTCCCGGCCTCCGACTCCCCGGCCACCCACAACGGCGTGCCCACCAAGCCGACCCTGGTGACCACCCCCGAGGGCGACACCTACGAGATCGACCACGGCGCCGTCACGGTCGCCGCGATCACCTCGTGCACCAACACCTCCAACCCGTACGTCATGGTCGCCGCCGCGCTGGTGGCGAAGAAGGCGGTCGAGAAGGGCCTGACCCGCAAGCCGTGGGTCAAGACCACCCTCGCCCCCGGCTCGAAGGTCGTCACCGACTACTTCGACAAGGCCAACCTCACCCCGTACCTGGACAAGCTCGGCTTCAACCTGGTCGGTTACGGCTGCACCACCTGCATCGGCAACTCGGGCCCGCTGCCCGAGGAGGTCTCCAAGGCGGTCAACGAGGCCGACCTGGCGGTCGCCGCGGTGCTCTCCGGCAACCGCAACTTCGAGGGCCGGATCAACCCCGACGTCAAGATGAACTACCTGGCGTCCCCGCCGCTGGTCGTCGCGTACGCCATCGCCGGCTCGATGAAGGTGGACATCACCAAGGACGCGCTGGGCATCGACACCGACGGCAAGCCGGTCTACCTCGACGACATCTGGCCCTCCGAGGCCGAGGTCAACGATGTGGTGGCGCACGCCATCGGCCAGGAGATGTTCCGCGACTCCTACCAGGACGTGTTCGCCGGCGACACCCAGTGGCAGTCGCTCCCCATCCCCACCGGTGACACCTTCGAGTGGGACCCGCAGTCCACCTACGTGCGCAAGCCCCCGTACTTCGAGGGCATGGGCATGGACCCGGAGCCGGTCACCGACATCTCCGGCGCCCGGGTGCTGGCCAAGCTGGGCGACTCGGTCACCACCGACCACATCTCGCCGGCCGGCGCCATCAAGGCGGACACGCCCGCGGGGCAGTACCTCACCGGGCACGGTGTGGAGCGCCGTGACTTCAACAGCTACGGCTCGCGCCGCGGCAACCACGAGGTCATGATCCGCGGCACCTTCGCCAACATCCGGCTGCGCAACCAGATCGCACCGGGCACCGAGGGCGGCTTCACCCGGGACTTCACCCGCGACGGCGGCCCGGTCGCCTACATCTACGACGCGTCGCGCAACTACATCGAGCAGGGCGTCCCGCTGGTCGTGCTGGCGGGCAAGGAGTACGGCTCGGGCTCGTCCCGCGACTGGGCGGCCAAGGGCACCGCGCTGCTCGGCGTCAAGGCGGTCGTCGCGGAGTCCTACGAGCGCATCCACCGCTCCAACCTGATCGGCATGGGCGTGCTGCCCCTGCAGTTCCCCGAGGGCGCCTCGGCGGCCACGCTCGGCCTCACCGGTGAGGAGACCTTCACCATCACCGGCGTCACCGAGCTCAACGAGGGCCGCACCCCGCGCACGGTGAAGGTCAGCACCGACACCGGTGTCGAGTTCGACGCGGTGGTCCGGATCGACACCCCCGGTGAGGCGGACTACTACCGCAACGGCGGCATCATGCAGTACGTGCTGCGGTCGCTGATCCGCAAGTAGCCCCGCCGCGGCACGGCCGCACCCGCCACCGGACGGCCGCGTCCCCCACCCGGGGACGCGGCCGTCCGCGCGTCCGCCCCGGGCCCACGCCCGCCGTGCCCCCGGGGGGCCTGCCAGGCGCCCTCCGGGCGCCGTGCAGGGGGCAGCAGGCGGCTCTGCGCACCGCGCCGGCGGCCCCGGCCCGCTCAGCCGCCTCACAGCTGCCGCAGGAAGCCCCCACCGGTCCGGATTCCCGCCCCGGCGCTGATACTCGGTCAGCGCCCCTGGAGGCTCCCCGCCGCCCCGCCGCCCCGCCGCCCCGCCGCCCCGCCGCCCCGCCGCCCCGACGGCCCGGTGACCCGGGCGGGGCTGTGCACGAGCTGCGGGCGTGCCGTGGGAGTCGGTGGCGTGTTGCGTCGCGGTTACGGCGTGGTGTGCGGCCGCGCACACGTCGGCGTCGGCGACGGGGGCCCGGCGGCGGGAGCAGGCGGCTCGCTGCGTCCGGCGCCCGGCGGCCCGGCCGCAAAGGAGCGCCCGGCGGCGGCGCGGGACGGCATGGCGAAGGCACCCGTAGCGGTCGGCCCGGGCCGGTGGAATCCGGCCAAGTACGCAGCCACCGCCCCCCGCCGGAGGCACCGGCGTAACAGCCCGGCGCAGCACTCCGCGCCGGCCCGGCGGCGCCGGACCGGATCGTGGTGATGCCGGGTGACCTCCCCGTTCCCGGGACTGCGGGCGGCAGGGGTCGCCGCCCTGCCGACCGGGCGATGGGCATGGTTGTGGCACACCCTCGCAGGTCCGGCGGGCCGACCGGAAATGTGGCGGTGGCCAGTTCGTCGTCCCACGTTTCGGACAGGTCTCAACTCGGGAAAGCTTATCGACCAACCTTCACCTGATCTTGCCCTGCCGGAGAGAAGTGGACTATACCTGTCGCGTCCAAGGGAACCCGCCGAGCGCGGGTCGGCGGGGGGCCAGACAGGCGGCAGAGCCAGTGGTTCGCTATCGTTCCTCGCCTCACTGGATGTATTGCTTCACTCACGCTTCAACTGTTCGCGGTCGTCGGCGGATTCCGCTGCACCGCATGAGTCCTGTAGAAGGCGAGGACTTGAGCATGGGATCCGAACTCAATCGGCGCGACGCACTCAAGCGGGCCATGGCCATCGGACTGGTGGCGATTCCGTCCGCCTCCCTGCTGTCGGCGTGCGCGTCCGACAGCGGTGGTGACAAGCCGGCCAAGGCGGCCCCGACCGGTGCGAAGTCGGCGAACAACCCGCTGGGTGTGAAGAAGGGCGCGCCGCTGGAGGCGTTCATCTTCAAGGGCGGCTTCGGCGACGACTACGTCAAGGCCGCTGAGTCCGTTTACAACACCGAATACGGCATTTCGGTGAAGCACACCGGCACCCAGGGCCTCGGCCCGAAGCTGCAGCCGCGCTTCGCCAGCAACACCCCGCCGGACGTGATGGACAACTCCGGTGCCGACAACCTGGACACCGCGGCGCTCGCCAAGCAGGGCCAGCTGCTGGACCTGACCCCGCTGCTGGACGCGGCCACCGTCGACGACCCCAGCAAGAAGGTCCGCGACGTCCTGATCGCCGGCACCATCGAGCAGGGCCAGTTCGGCACCCAGGCCATGTACGCGCTGAACTACGCCTTCACCGTGTACGGCACCTGGTACTCCAACAAGCTCTTCCAGGACAAGGGCTGGGAGTACCCGAAGTCCTTCGACGAGATGATCACGCTGGCCGGCAAGATCAAGGCGGCCGGTATCGCGCCCTTCACGTACCCCGGCAAGTACCCCTATTACGTGCACTTCGACCTGCTGGCCCAGATCGGCAAGGTCGGCGGCAAGGACGTGCTCAACGCCATCGACGACCTTGAGGACGGCGCGTTCCAGGTGGACGCCGTCAAGCAGGTCATCGGCTACTACGAGGAACTGGCCGCCAAGAAGTACTTCCTGGCCGGTTCCGAGGGCATGACGCACATTCAGATGCAGACCGCGTGGACCAAGGGCAAGGCGGCCCTGGTGGCCAACGGCTCGTGGGTGGAGAACGAGGCCGCCCCGACCATGCCCAAGGACTTCGACCTCGCCGTCGGCCCGCTGATCGGCACCGGCGACAGCGACAAGCTGCCCTTCGGCACCCTGTACGCGGCGGCCGGTGAGCCGTACATCGTCTCGGCGCACGGCAAGAACCCGACCGGTGGCATGGAACTGCTGCGCATCATGCTCAGCAAGAAGCAGACGGACAACTTCACCAACACCACGAAGTCGCTCACCTGCGTCACCGGTGCCGCCGAAGGTCTGACCCTCACCCCGGGTCTGGCCTCCGCGAGCGCCGCGCTGAAGGCCGCTGGTCCGAACGTGCTGAACGCGCGTATCCAGGACTGGTACGTCAAGCTGAACCAGGAAACGATCGGTAACCTGACGGCTCAGCTGCTGACCGGCAAGCTCACCGCCGCGAAGTGGATCGAGGGCGCGCAGAAGGCTGCCGACGCCACCAAGAAAGACTCGTCCGTGCCGAAGTTCAAGCACGTCTGACGATTCCCCCGACGGCTGAGACGAGAGCGACCGGAGACATGCGACACGGCAAGTACCGGTTCATCATCGGCTTCCTGGCGGTCCCGCTGGCGTTGTACGGGGTCCTCGTGATCTCGCCCTTCGTCCAGGACTTCCAGATCTCGATGACGAACTGGAGCGGGTTGACACCCGAAAAGCACTGGGTCGGGCTGGCCAACTACCGGAAGATCATCCACGACGACCTCTTCTGGAAGGCGCTGTGGCACAACGTACTGTTGCTGCTCATCGTCCCTGTCGTGACGCTCGCTCTCGGTCTGTTCTTCGCCTTCATGCTGAATGTCGGCGGCCGGCGCAAAGGCAGCGCGTCGGTCGCCGGCGTCAGGGGAGCCGGGTTCTACAAGATCATCTACTTCTTCCCGCAGGTCCTGTCGGTCACCGTCATCGCGATCCTGTGGCAGCAGATCTACAACCCTGACCCGGAAGACGGTCTGCTCAACTCCCTGCTGGGGCACATCGGTCTGACGTCCCTTCAGCAGTCCTGGCTGGGTGATCCGTCGATCGCGCTGGCGTGCATCATGGCCGTGATGATCTGGGCGAACGTGGGCTTCTACGTCGTCCTGTTCTCGGCCGGCATGTCGTCCATCCCCGGCGAGATCTATGAGGCGTCGCTGCTGGACGGGGCGACCCGGCTGACCACCTTCTTCCGGATCACCCTGCCGCTGCTGCGCGACACGGTGGCCACCGGCTGGGTCTACATGGGCATCATCGCGATGGACGCCTTCGCCTATGTCCAGCTGATGTCGGTCAACAACGGCGGGCCGAACGAGACCACGGACGTCGTGCCGCTGCTGCTGTACAAGACGGCCTTCCGGGACAACAGCCAGTACGGTCTGGCGGCGGCGATGGGTGTCGCCATGCTGATCGTCACGCTGGTGTTCGCCGTACTGACCCTGCGGCTGTCGCGCCGCGAGCGTATCGAGTTCTAGGGGTGGCGCGATGACCGCAGAGACTTTTGAACCGACCGGCCCGGCCTCGGAGAAGACCGGGGCGCGGCCCAAGGCGAATGCCCGGTGGGGCTGGAAGCGCAGCGAGGGCCTGGTGCTCAACGCTTTCAGCCATGTGTTTCTCGTGGTGTGGGCGCTGATGGTCGGCGTGCCGCTGCTGTGGGCGCTGTGGAGTTCGTTCAAGACTTCGGGTGACATTCTCAGCCACCCGTGGTCGCTGCCGACCCACCTCCACTTCGAGAACTGGTCGCACGCCTGGTCCAAGGCGAACATGGGCCGCTACTTCATCAACACGGTGATCGTGGTCGGTTTCTCGACCGTCGGCACCATGCTGCTCGGTTCGATGGCGGCCTATGTGCTGGCCCGTTTCGAGTTCCCGCTGAACCGGCTGATCTACTTCCTGTTCGTCGGCGGCATGGCCTTCCCCGTGGTGATGGTGCTGGTCCCGCTCTTCTTCGTGACCAAGAATCTCGGGATCCTCAATACGCTGCCCGGCCTGATCCTGGTCTACATCGCGTATTCGCTGCCCTTCACCGTCTTCTTCATGACGTCGTTCTTCAAGACGCTGCCGACCTCGGTGGCGGAGGCGGCACTGGTCGACGGGGCCTCGCACACCCGCACCTTCTTCCAGATCATGGTGCCGATGGCGAAGCCGGGCATCATCAGCATCGGGATCTTCAACGTGCTCGGCCAGTGGAACCAGTACCTGCTGCCCCTGGTGCTCAACCAGGGCGACACCAGCAAGTGGGTCCTCACCCAGGGTCTGGCGGACCTCGCCGTCCAGCAGGGTTACCAGGGCGACTGGGGCGGCCTCTTCGCGGGGCTGTCCATCGCGATGATGCCCGTGCTGGCCGTCTATGTGGTCTTCCAGCGCCAGGTGCAGGCCGGCCTGACCGCCGGCGCCCTGAAGTAGTCCCCGCCCGCCGGTCGCCGTACCAGGGCTGACCAGGCCGAACGCCGTTACCAGCGGCTCCGCGCACCCGCGGGGCCGCTGCTCGGCGTTCCCGGCCGATTCGCGTAACGGTGTGGCTCTCCCCCTTGACGGGACATCACCCCAAACACTCAACTTAGAGTTCACATGTTGTAGACGACGGGGTCTCACTGGTGTGATGCCGGTGCGGTGCCGTCCGTGCGGGCAGTCGGAGCCGCCTCCGGCTGCCGGGCAGGAGTGGATGTCGTGGAGACTCCGGGATCGCAGTCATCGCTGCACCGGGCCAACCTGGAACGCGTCGTACGCGCCGTGCGGCTCGCCGGGTCGCTGACCCAGGCCGAGATCGCGCGGAGCACGGGGTTGTCGGCCGCGACGGTGTCCAACATCGTCCGCGAACTGCGGGACAACGGAACGGTGCAGGTCACGCCGACCTCCTCGGGGGGTCGGCGGGCGCGCAGCGTGGCGCTGTCCGGGGACGCCGGGATCGTCGTCGGGGTGGACTTCGGCCACTCGCACCTGCGGGTCGCGGTCGGCAACCTGGCCCACCAGGTGCTCGCCGAGCAGTCCGAGCCGATCGACGTGGACGCGTCCGCCTCGCAGGGCTTCGACCGGGCCGAGCAACTGGTGGCGCGGCTGGTGGAGTCGACCGGGATCAATCCGGAGAAAGTGCTCGGTGTCGGGCTCGGTGTGCCGGGCCCGATCGACGTGGAGTCCGGGACGCTCGGCTCCACCGCGATCCTCCCCGGCTGGAGCGGGATCAACCCCCGCCAGGAGCTGACCGACCGGCTCGGCGTCCCGGTCCAGGTGGACAACGACGCCAACCTCGGCGCGCTCGGCGAGCTGGTCTGGGGCGGCGGCCGCGGGGTCAGGGACCTCGCCTACATCAAGGTCGCCAGCGGGGTCGGCGCCGGCCTGGTGATAGACGGCCGGATCTACCGCGGACCCGGCGGCACGGCGGGCGAGATCGGTCACATCACGCTGGACGAGTCCGGCCCGGTCTGCCGCTGCGGCAACCGCGGCTGCCTGGAGACCTTCACCGCGGCGCGTTATGTACTCGAACTGCTCCGCGGCAGTCACGGGGACGGCGTCACCGTCCCCAAGATGGTGCAGCTGGCGCGCGAGGGCGACCCCGGCTGCCGCCGGGTGATCGGGGACGTGGGCCGGCACATCGGCATGGGTGTGGCCAGTCTCTGCAACATCCTGAACCCCAGCAGGATCGTGCTGGGCGGCGATCTGGCCGAGGCGGGGGAGCTGGTGCTGGGCCCGATAAGGGAATCGGTGTCACGCTACGCGATCCCCAGCGCCGCCCAGCGGCTGTCGGTGATGCCGGGCGCGCTCGGTGCCCGGGCGGAGGTTCTGGGGGCTCTCGCCCTGGTTCTGAGTGAGATGGGCGATTCGACACTTTTGGATGGTAATACCCCGGTTGATGAGCCCGCCTTTTCGGCATAACGGAGCGTTCACACAGCTAACGAAACGCGCCGTTGCCATCTCGTTAAGTGTTTACTTCTTGACGACACGGTGTCAGCCGGAGTTGACTCACGAGCACCTCGGCCGCGGTGTTGCGGCCCTGTCAGGGAGGCAACCTCAACATGAACGCAATGACGCGTCGCATCGCCGTCGGAACGGTAGCCGTTTCGATCGCGCTCACCATGGCCGCTTGTGGCAAGGCCGGTGACAACAAGTCGAGCGGCAGCTCGGACAGCAGCAGCTCTTCGGCCGGCGGCAAGTCCATCGGTCTGCTCCTGCCGGAGAACGCCACCACGCGGTACGAGAAGTTCGACCGCCCGCTGATCACCGCGAAGATCAAGGAACTCTGTGCCGACTGCTCGGTGCAGTACGACAACGCCGGCGCCGACCCGCAGAAGCAGGCGCAGCAGGTCAACACCATGATCACCAAGGGTGTCAAGGTGCTGATCGTCGACCCGCAGGACTCGGTCGGCATCAAGTCCTCCATCGAGGCCGCCGTCGCCAAGGGCATCAAGGTCGTCGCCTACGACCGCCTCGCCGAGGGCCCGATCTCCGCGTACGTCAGCTACGACAACGAGAAGATCGGTGAGCTCCAGGGCCAGGCGCTGCTGGACGCGATGGGGCCGAACGCCACCCCGAAGTCCAACATCGTCATGATCGACGGTGACCCGGCCGACCCGAACGCCGCGATGTTCAAGGCCGGCGCCCACAAGATCCTCGACAACAAGGTGAAGATCGCCTACGAGCAGTCGGGTCTGTGGAAGGACACGGTCGCCAACCAGAAGGTCACCGCGGCCATCACCCAGCTCGGCGCCAAGAACATCAAGGGCGTCTACTCGGCCAACGACGGTATGGCCGGCGGTATCGCCACCGCCCTCAAGGGCGCCGGCATCAACCCGCCGCTGACCGGCCAGGACGCCGAGCTCGCGGGCATCCAGCGGATCCTCGCCGGCACCCAGGCCGCGACCATCTACAAGCCGTACGCGCCTGAGGCCGAGGCCACCGCCGAGATCGCCGTCGACCTGCTCCAGGGCAAGGACTTCAGCTCCATCACGGAGACCAAGGCCACCAGCGCCTCCGGCCAGACCGTGCCGGCCCACCTGATCGGTGCGACCGCGGTCACCAAGGCGAACATCAAGGACACCGTGATCAAGGACGGTCTGTACACGATCCCGCAGATCTGCACCGCGGAGTTCGCGGCCGCCTGCAAGACCGCCGGCATCCAGTAACACCCGGAACACCCGGTAGCACCCTCCCGAAGAAGCCTGTCCGGCGCCCCGCCTCAACCAAACCACCCCGCTGCCGAGGCGGGGCGCCGGACGGAAACGGTTCTTCTGGGGCAGCAGTCCAGGGGGAACGGGCATACCCCTTCCCAGTTCCCCGTTCACCTTGTAATCCTGTGCTTTGTGCACTCCCTCCGCGGCTGTTCCAGGCGCGGCATCCCCGCCGGTCAGGCGGCGAAGGAGATGGTTCACGTGTCCGCTACGCCCGTGCTGGCGTTGCGCGGAGTCTCCAAGCGATTCGGTGCGGTTCAGGCCCTCACCGAAGTCGAGTTGGAGGTTCACCCCGGAGAAGTCGCCGCCCTTGTGGGCGACAACGGTGCCGGTAAGTCCACCCTGGTCAAGACGATCGCCGGGGTTCACCCCATCGACGAAGGCGTCATCGAGTGGGACGGCAGGCCGGTCACCATCAACCGGCCGCAGGACGCCCAGCAGCTCGGAATCGCCACCGTCTACCAGGACCTCGCCCTCTGCGACAACCTCGACGTGGTCGGCAACCTCTACCTCGGACGGGAGCTGCTCCGCTACGGCAGCCTCGACGAGGTCACGATGGAACAGCGCGCCCGCGAACTGCTCAACACCCTTTCCATCCGCATCCCCAGCGTGCGGATACCGATCGCCAGCCTCTCCGGTGGTCAGCGCCAGGTGGTCGCCATCGCCCGCGCACTGATCGGTGAGCCCAAGGTCGTCATCCTCGACGAGCCGACCGCCGCCCTCGGTGTCGAGCAGACCGCCCAGGTCCTCGACCTCGTCGAGCGGCTGCGCGAGCGCGGCCTCGGCGTGATCCTGATCAGCCACAACATGGCGGACGTCACCGCGGTCGCGGACACCGTCCACGTGCTGCGGCTGGGCCGCAACAACGGTGACTTCCCGGTGAAGACCACCACGAACGAGACGATCATCGCCGCGATCACCGGCGCCACGGACAACGCCGTGACCCGTCGGCTGGCGCGCAACGCGGAGGCGGCCAAGTGAGCAGCGACAAGAGCACCCTGGACACCTCGAAGACAACCGAAGAGGTGCCGCCGCCCGCCGTCCAGGCCATCGACCCGCGGCTGCTGGTCCGCGAACAGGGCTTCAAGGGCTACCTCACGGAGTTCCAGCGCCGCCTGAAGGGCGGTGAGCTCGGCTCCCTTCCGGTGGTCGTCGCCCTGATCGTCATCTGGGCGATCTTCCAGAGCAAGGACAGCCTCTTCCTCAGCTCCAGCAACATGGTGAACATCGCCTACTTCATGTCGGGCACCGGCATGCTCGCCATCGGCCTGGTGTTCGTCCTGCTGCTGGGTGAGATCGACCTCTCCGTCGCCTCGGTGAGCGGTCTGTCCTCAGCGCTCTTCGCGGTCTTCGCCACCACCCATGGGTGGAACAACTGGCTGGCCTTCCTGGTCACCGTCCTGATCGGCATCGGGATCGGCGCCTTCCACGGCTTCTTCTTCGCGAAGATCGGAGTGCCGGCCTTCGTCGTCACCCTGGCCGGCTTCCTCGGCTGGAACGGCCTGATGCTGTGGGTGCTGGGCGACACCGGTTCGCTGAGCATCGCGGACAAGGGCCCGCTGCACATCCTGGGCCAGCGCTCGTACTTCATGGACCAGTCCATCGCCGGCGCGTACATCCTGGCCACCATCGGGGTCGCCGCGATGCTGCTCGGCGGTCTGTACGACCAGGCCCGCCGCCGCAAGGCCGGGGTGCCCTTCCGGCCCACCAGCGAGATCCTGCTGCGCACCGTGGCACTGGCCGTGGTCGCGTACGTCGTGGCGTTCGTGCTCAACAAGTCCTCAGGCGTGCCCAACGCGCTGGTGATCTTCCTGGTCGCGCTGATCATCTGTGACTTCGTGCTGCGCCGCACCACCTTCGGCCGCAAGGTGTTCGCGCTCGGCGGCAGCGTCGAGGCGTCCCGCCGTGCCGGTATCAACGTCGACATGGTCCGTATCTCGGTCTTCGCCATCTCCGGCGGCTTCGCGGCCCTCGGCGGTCTGTTCCTGGCCGGCCAGACCTACACCGCGACCCTCCAGGCCGGTGGCGGCAACACCCTGATGCTCGCCATCGCCGCCGCCGTCATCGGTGGCACCAGCCTCTTCGGCGGCCGCGGCAACGTCTGGTCGGCGCTGCTCGGCATGCTGGTCATCCAGTCCATCCAGACCGGTCTCGACCTGCTCAACATGAACCAGTCGATCCAGTACATGATCACCGGCGCGGTCCTCCTCGCCGCCGTGGTCATCGACTCGGTCTCGCGCCGTACGCAGAAGACGTCCGGCCGGGCGTAACGCCCCCCGCGGCACCTTCGAGCACCACCCCGGACCGCCGGGCGGACCTGGACCTCCAGGCCCGCCCGGCGGTTTCGTACATACGCGCGCCCGCGGCAGGTATCAGGACCACTCGTGAGATACGTCGCACGGGTCGGCCGACGCGCCGGTAACCGGAACATTAGACTCGTCCGAAAGCCGGACCGGCCCAAGGCACCGGCGAGCGACAAGAGGAGGAACGGGTGGCAGCGCTGACCCGGCTGACCCGTATCAACGGACCCCGTGACCTCGACCGACTCGGCCAGCCCGAGCTGCTGGAGCTGGCCGGCGAGATCCGGTCCTTCCTCGTCGACGCGGTGTCCAAGACCGGCGGGCACCTCGGCCCCAACCTCGGGGTGGTCGAACTGACCATCGCACTGCACCGGGTGTTCCACTCGCCGAAGGACCGCATCCTCTTCGACACCGGGCACCAGGCGTACGTCCACAAGCTGCTGACCGGCCGCCAGGACTTCGGCCGGCTGAAGAGCAAGGGCGGCCTGTCCGGCTACCCCTCGCGCGCCGAGTCCGAGCACGACGTGATCGAGAACAGCCACGCCTCCACCGTGCTGGGCTGGGCCGACGGCCTGGCCAAGGCGAACGAACTGCTCGGCCGCGACGACCACGTCGCCGCCGTGATCGGCGACGGCGCGCTCACCGGCGGCATGGCCTGGGAGGCGCTGAACAACATCGCCGCCGCCAAGGACCGCCCGCTGGTCATCGTCGTCAACGACAACGAGTGGTCGTACTCCCCGACCATCGGCGGCCTGGCCAACCACCTCGCCACCCTGCGCACCACCGACGGCTACGAGCAGTTCCTCGCCCGCACCCGCGAGGTGCTGGAGCGCACCCCGCTGATCGGCCGGCCGCTCTACGAGACGCTGCACGGCGCCAAGAAGGGCCTGAAGGACTTCATCACCCCGCAGGGCATGTTCGAGGATCTGGGGCTGAAGTACGTCGGCCCGATCGACGGCCACGACATCGAGGCGGTCGAGTCCGCGCTGGAGCGCGCCAAGCGGTTCCGCGGCCCGGTCATCGTGCACTGCATCACCGAGAAGGGCCGCGGCTACCGCCCCGCCGAGCGCGACGAGACCGACCGCTTCCACGGCATCGGCCCGATCCACCCCGACACCGGCCTGCCCATCGCGGCGGCCGGCGCCGACTGGACCTCGGTCTTCGGCGACGAGATGCTCGAACTCGGCAAGGAGCGCGGCGACATCGTCGCCATCACCGCCGCCATGCTGCACCCGGTGGGCCTCACCAAGTTCGCCGCCGCCTTCCCCGACCGGGTCTACGACGTCGGTATCGCAGAGCAGCACGCCGCGACCTCCGCGGCGGGGCTGGCCACCGGTGGCCTGCACCCGGTGGTCGCGGTCTACGCGACCTTCCTCAACCGGGCCTTCGACCAGGTGCTGATGGATGTCGCGCTGCACAAGTGCGGCGTCACCTTCGTGCTCGACCGCGCCGGGGTCACCGGCAGCGACGGCGCCTCGCACAACGGCATGTGGGACATGTCGATCCTGCAGGTGGTGCCCGGCCTGCGGATCGCCGCCCCGCGCGACGCCGACCAGGTGCGTGCCCAGCTCCGCGAGGCGGTGGCGGTCGCCGACGCGCCGACCGTGGTGCGCTACTCGAAGGGCGCCGTCGGCCCCGCGGTCGCCGCGGTCGGCCGGATCGGCGGCATGGACCTGCTGCGTGCCCCCGCGGACGGCGCCGAGCGCCCCGACGTCCTGCTGGTGTCGGTCGGCGCGCTCGCCCCGATGTGCCTGGAGATCGCCGGGCTGCTGGACGCCCAGGGCATCACCAGCACCGTGGTCGACCCGCGCTGGGTCAAGCCGGTCGACCCGGAGCTGCCCGGGCTCGCCGCGCGGCACCGCGTGGTGGTCACCGTCGAGGACAACGGCCGGGTCGGCGGCGTCGGTTCCACCATCGCCCAGGCGCTGCGCGACGCGGACGTGGACGTGCCGCTGCGGGACTTCGGCATCCCGCAGGAGTTCCTCGGGCACGGCTCCCGCAAGGACGTGATGGCCGGTATCGGTCTGACCGCCCCGGACATCGCCCGCCAGGTGACCGGTCTGGTCGCCACCATCGGCGGCCGGTTCGCCGACGAGGCCGAGGCGCCCGAGACCGCCGGCGAGAGCGCCCGCGACTGAGCGAGCGTCGCCCGGGCCGGGCGAGGGCCTGCCGGCCCTCCAGACCCCTCTCCCGGCCCGTGACGGCGTGCTCCTGGCCCTCATGGGCCGGCAGGTGGGGGCCCGGCTTCGTGGAACCGCCGTGACCGGTGGTAGAAATGCGCGGAGAGCTGTGCGGGATGATCGAGGTGGCGTAGTCATGACGGAGTCCAAGGGACCCGACAAGCAGGACAGTACGGCGGTCCCTGGCAAGAAGAAGCGCGGCAGCCGGATAAGGCGCCTGCGGCCCTACGCGTTCGCCGTGGTGACGATGGCCGTGGTGTTCGGTATCTCCGCGGTGATCGGCGCGCACGTCCGCGCGGGCAAGCAGGAGAAGGTCAGCGGACCGGCGAACGCGGTCGGTCCCGCGGTGGTGCCCACCGGGCCGGCCGACTCCGCGTCGCCCACCGCCACCCCGGCCGGCCCCAAGCTCGATGTGCCGGTGCACCCGTCGGTCCCGGTCACCGTGACCATCTACGAGGACCTGCGCAGCCCGGAGTCGAAGGCGTTCGCCGACACGTACCGGCCGGTCCTCGACCAGCTGCTGAGCACCGGTCAGATGCAGCTGCACTACCGGCTGGTCACCGCCTCCGACAAGAAGTACGGCGGCACCGGCTCACTGGACGCGGCCAACGCGGCGGCGTGCGCGCAGGACCAGGGGCGGTTCCCCGAGTTCGTCGACGCCCTCTTCGCGTACCAGCCCGACCCGCAGTCCGGCACGCTCTCCCAGGAGAGCTTCCTGAAGCGGACGGCGGAGCGGGCCGGCAAGATCACGATGGGCAAGTTCGAGCCCTGCGTGGAGGAGGCCGACCACCTCGGCTGGGTGAAGAAGTCGCAGAGCCAGTACGCGGCCTCCGGACTCGGCGCGGTGCCGGTGGTGCAGATCGACGACACCACGATCAAGAACGTGGCGCACGACCTGACCCCGGGCAAGCTGCACTCGAAGGTGCTGGCCGAGGCGAAGCGCGTGATCGCGCTGGAGAAGGCGGCCGCCGACGCGTCGGCGAGCGCGACGCCCTCCGCCTCACCGAGCGCGACGCCCCGCCGGACGCCGAGCGGTACGCCCTCGGACACGCCGAGCGACTCCTCCACGGACACGCCGACCGATTCCGCCACCGGGACTCCCACGGACGGGTTCACGGCCACCGGCTGACACCGCGTCGATCCACCGCCGGGCGCGGCCCGGCGGCGGACATGGGTGTGGGCCCGGCGCGGTGCGCCGGGCCCACACCCATGGGGGATCGGGGGAACTACGCCGGGACGCTCGCCACGCCCGGCTCCAGGAACCGCTTGCCGTTCACCCGCTCGGAGATGCCCTCACGGTCCAGGTACGGCGTGATGCCGCCCAGGTGGAAGGGCCAGCCGGCGCCGGTGATCAGGCACAGGTCGATGTCCTGGGCCTCGGCGACGACACCCTCGTCCAGCATCAGACCGATCTCCTGGGCGACCGCTTCGAGCACCCGGGTCCGCACCTGGTCCTCCGTCAGCACGGTGTCACCCTGCTGCAGCAGCGCCGCGACCTCGGGGTCCAGCTCGGGCTTCCCCGACTCGTAGACGTAGAAGCCGCGCTTGCCCGCCTTGACCACGGCCGCGAGGTTCGGCGACACGGTGAAGCGGTCGGGGAAGGCCGCGTGCAGCGTCTCCGAGACGTGCAGGCCGATCGCCGGGCCGACCAGCTCCAGCAGCACCAGCGGTGACATCGGCAGCCCCAGCGGCTCGATCGCCTTCTCGGCGACCGGCACCGGGGTGCCCTCGTCGATGACGGTCTGGATCTCGCCCATGAAGCGGGTCAGGATGCGGTTGACCACGAACGCCGGGGCGTCCTTCACCAGCACCGCGGTCTTCTTCAGCTTCCTGGCGACCGCGAACGCGGTGGCCAGCGACGCGTCGTCGGTGGTCTCGCCGCGGCCGATCTCCAGCAGCGGGAGCACCGCCACCGGGTTGAAGAAGTGGAAGCCGACGACCCGCTCCGGGTGCTCCAGCTTCGCGGCCATCTCGGAGACCGACAGCGAGGAGGTGTTGGTGGCCAGGATCGTGTCCGGCCGCACCACCGCCTCCAGCTCCGCGAAGACCTGCTGCTTGACGCCCAGCTCCTCGAAGACCGCCTCGATCACGAAGTCCGCGTCACCGAACGCGGTGGCCTTGTCGAGGTGACCGGTGACCAGGGCCTTGAGCCGGTTGGCCTTGTCCTGGCCGAGGCGGCCCCTGGCAAGCAGCTTGTCGATCTCACCGTGGACGTACCCGACGCCCTTGTCGATGCGCTCCTGGTCGATGTCGGTCAGCACCACCGGCACTTCCAGCCGGCGGGCGAAGAGCAGCGCCAGCTGCGAGGCCATCAGACCCGCGCCCACCACGCCGACCTTCGACACCGGGCGGGCCAGCGCCTTGTCCGGCGCGCCGGCCGGGCGCTTGCCGCGCCGCTGCACCAGGTTGAACGCGTAGATGCCGCTGCGCAGTTCGCCGCCCATGATGAGGTCGGCCAGCGCGGTGTCCTCGGCGTCGAAGCCGTGCCGCAGGTCGCCGTTCTTCGCCGCGGCGATGATCTCCAGCGCGCGGTAGGCGGCCGGGGCCGCGCCGTGCACCTTGCTGTCGGCGATGGCCCGGCCGCGCGCGACCGCCTGCTCCCATGCCTCGCCGCGGTCCACCTCAGGGCGGATCACCTCAAGCTCGCCCTTGAGCACGGCCGCGGTCCAGGCCAGCGACTGCTCCAGGAAGTCCGCTGCCTCGAAGAGGGCGTCGGCGATGCCGAGTTCGCGTACCTGGGCGCCCTTGAGCTGGCGGTTCTGGTTGAGCGAGTTCTCGATGATGACGGTGACCGCGCGGTCGGCGCCGATCAGGTTCGGCAGCAGGGTGCAGCCGCCCCAGCCGGGCACCAGACCGAGGAAGACCTCGGGCAGCGAGAAGGCCGGCACCGAGGCGGAGACGGTGCGGTACGAGCAGTGCAGGCCGATCTCGACGCCGCCGCCCATCGCGGCGCCGTTGTAGTACGCGAAGGTCGGCACGGCCAGCGACTGGAGCCGCTTGAAGACGTCGTGGCCGCCCTTGCCGATGGCCAGCGCGTCCTCGTGGCTCTTGAGCAGCTCCACGCCCTTGAGGTCGGCGCCGACCGCGAAGATGAACGGCTTGCCGGTGATGCCGACGCCGGTGATGGCGCCGTCCGCGGCCTCCTTGTGCACCTGGTCGATGGCGGCGTCGAGGTTCGCCAGCGACTGGGGGCCGAAGGTGGTCGGCTTGGTGTGGTCCAGGCCGTTGTCCAGGGTGATCAGCGCGAACCGGCCCGCGCCCGGCAGGTCCAGGTGCCGTACCTGGGCCTGGGTGACGACCTCGCCGGGAAACAGCTCGGCCGCGCTCTTCAGCAGTTCAGCGGTGCTCACTTGGTGCCTCCGTCGAAGTGCGGGTTCTCCCAGACGACCGTGCCGCCCATGCCGAAGCCGACGCACATGGTGGTGATGCCGTAGCGGACGTGCGGCTGCTCCTCGAACTGCCGGGCCAGCTGCGTCATCAGCCGCACCCCGGAGGAGGCCAGCGGGTGGCCGTAGGCGATGGCGCCGCCGTACTGGTTGACCCGCGGGTCGTCGTCGGCGATGCCGTAGTGGTCCAGCAGCGACAGCACCTGGACGGCGAACGCCTCGTTCACCTCCAGCAGGCCGATGTCATCCATCGTCAGCCCGGCCTTGGCGAGGGCCTTCTCGGTGGCCGGGATCGGGCCGATGCCCATCACCTCCGGCTCGACGCCCGCGAAGGCGTACGACACCAGGCGCATCCTGACCGGCAGGCCCAGCTCCTCGGCGACGTCCTCGGCGGCCAGCAGCGAGGCGGTGGCGCCGTCGTTGAGGCCGGCCGCGTTGCCCGCGGTGACCCGGCCGTGCGGGCGGAACGGGGTCTTCAGTCCGGCCAGCTGCTCCAGGGTGGTGCCCGGGCGCATCGGCTCGTCGGCGGTGGCCAGGCCCCAGCCGGTCTCCCCTGCCTCCGGGGTGGTGCGGCGGATCGCGATCGGCACCAGGTCCTGCTGGATCCGGCCGTTCGCGTACGCCTTCGCGGCCTTCTCCTGGCTGCGCACGGCGAACTCGTCGGAGCGCTGCTTGGTCAGCTGCGGGAAGCGGTCGTGCAGGTTCTCCGCGGTCATGCCCATGAACATCGCGGACTCGTCGACCAGCTTCTCGGAGACGAACCGCGGGTTCGGGTCGACGCCCTCGCCCATCGGGTGCCGGCCCATGTGCTCGACGCCGCCCGCGACCACCACGTCGTACGCGCCGAAGGCGATGCCGCCGGCCGTGGTGGTCACCGCGGTCATCGCGCCCGCGCACATCCGGTCGATGGAGAAGCCGGGCACCGTGGTGGGCAGCCCGGCGAGGATGCCCGCGGTACGTCCCAGGGTCAGCCCCTGGTCGCCGATCTGCGTGGTGGCGGCGACCGCGACCTCGTCGATACGGGCCGGGTCGAGATCCGGGTTGCGGCGCAGCAGCTCCCGGATGCACTTGATCACCAGATCGTCGGCCCGGGTCTCGTGGTACATGCCCTTCGGGCCCGCTTTTCCGAACGGGGTGCGGACGCCGTCGACGAAGACGACATCCCTCACGTTACGAGGCACGATGGCTCTCCCTCTTTTATGTGTTCGCTCGTCTCCGGCGCTTCGACCCGGTGCCGGCGTCCGCGTGCCCGCTCACCGGCGAACCGCCGGGCGCGGGCGTCCGCCGGGAAGCGAGCGCGGGTCCGGAGGCCATGCTACTCGTCGGTAACCGAGGCGCACAGCCCCACTCGCGGAAGCGGCGCAGGTCACATCAGAAGGTAGGTTACCCGGGGTTACTCGGAGCCGGGCGGGCGGCCAGCGCGGCGGGGAGCAGGGGCGTGATCAAGGTGGTCTGCCAGTGCCGGGCGCCCAGCGCGGTGAGGGTGGAGGCGATGACCTCGGGGGAGAGGTCGGAGGGCGGCGCCCAGCACAGCCGCCGGATGGTGTCCGGCGAGACCAGGTTCTCCTGCGGGAGGTTCAGCTCCTCGGCGAGGGCCGAGACGGCGGCCCGGGCCGCGGAGAGCCGGGCCGCGGCGGCCGGGTCCTTGTCGGCCCAGGCGCGCGGCGGCGGGGGACCGGTGTACGCGGCGGCCGGCTGCGGCAGTTCCCGCTCGGGCAGCGCCCTGGCCCGGTCGATCGCGGCCTGCCACTGCTCCAGCTGGCGGCGGCCCATCCGGTGGCCGAAGCCGGGCAGCGCGGCGAGCGCGTGCACATTCGGCGGGTTCTCCAGCGCGGCGGTGACGATCGCCGCGTCGGTCAGCACCCGGCCCGGCGACACGTCCCGCTCCCGGGCGGTGCGGTCCCTGGCCAGCCACAGCTCACGCACCACGCCGATCTGCCGCCGGCGCCGCACCTTGTGCATCCCGGAGGTACGCCGCCAGGGGTCGACCCGGGGCGCGGGCGGCGGGGCCGCGGCGATGGCCGCGAACTCCTCCAGCGCCCACTCCAGCTTGCCCTGGGTGCGCAGCTCCTCCTCCAGCGCGTCCCGCAGATCGACCAGCAGCTCGACGTCGAGCGCGGCGTACCGCAGCCACGGGTCGGGCAGCGGGCGGGTCGACCAGTCGACCGCGGAGTGCCCCTTCTCCAGGGCGAAGCCGAGCACATTCTCCACCATGGCGCCCAGGCCGACCCGGGCGAAGCCGGCCAGCCGGCCGGCCAGTTCGGTGTCGAAGAGCACGCTGGGGCGCATGCCCAGCTCGTCCAGGCACGGCAGGTCCTGGGTGGCGGCGTGCAGCACCCACTCGGTGTCGGCCAGGGCGTCGCCCAGCGCGGACAGGTCGGGGCATCCGACGGGGTCGATCAGCGCGGTCCCCGCTCCGGTGCGGCGCAGTTGGACCAGATAGGCCCGCTGCCCGTAGCGGTAGCCGGACGCGCGCTCGGCATCGACGGCGACCGGACCGGAGCCCGCGGCGAAGGCCGCGACAACACTTTCGAGCGCCTCCGGGCTGGCGGTCACCGGCGGGATGCCCTCGCGCGGATCCAGCAGCGGGACCGGCGCCGCGGTTGTCTGGGTTGCGGTCTCTCTCGCGTCGGTCACCTGTCAAGGGTAGCCGGGTAGGGCCTGACCGATGGTTCTACGCCGCGACGCCGCGTAGAACCATCGGCCACACCTCCGGACGGGGGCCGCCGGCGCATGCGGAACGCCCGCCGGCGGAACGTTCCGCCGACGGGCGTGGGCCGGCCCCGGGGACCGGTGGGCCGCGGGGGTGCCGGCGGGTGCCGGTGTACCGGGGACCGGTGCGTACGGGCGGGGCGGGTGCGTATCGGAGGCCGGTGGGCCCGCGGCCCGGCGGGCGCCAGGGGCTTTCGCGCCTTCAGTGGATGATGCCGGTACGCAGGGCCACCGCCACCATGCCGGCCCGGTCGCCGGTGCCCAGCTTGCGGGCGATCCGGGCCAGGTGGCTCTTGACGGTCAGCGCGGACAGGCCCATGGACACGCCGATCGCCTTGTTGGACTGGCCCTCCGCGACCAGCCGGAGCACCTCGACCTCGCGGCCGGAGAGCTCCCGGTAACCGCCCGGGTGACCGGGCGCCCCCGGCGGGCGGCGCTGCATACGGGCCGCGGTGGCGCCCAGCGGGGCGAGACCTGGTCGGCCGGCCAGCGAGCCGGGGCTGTTGCGGGTGCCGGTCACGACGTAACCCTTGACGCCGCCGGCCAGTGCGTTGCGCACCGCGCCGATGTCGTCGGCGGCGGAGAGCGCGAGGCCGTTGGGCCAGCCCGCGGCGCGGGTCTCGGCCAGCAGAGTCAGGCCGGAGCCGTCGGGCAGATGGACGTCGGCGACGCAGATGTCGCGGGGATTACCGACCCGGGGCCTGGCCTCGGCGATGGACGAGGCCTCGATCACGTCACGGACCCCGAGCGCCCACAGGTGCCGGGTGACAGTGGAGCGGACGCGGGGGTCGGCCACGACGACCATGGCCGTCGGCTTGCTGGGACGGTAGGCGACCAGGCTCGTGGGCTGCTCGAGAAGAACGGACACCGGGCCTCCTGTGGCAAAGGGGACTGAAACGGTCACAGTCTCCTTCGGCAGCAATTGCTCCGGCCTTTAGGGAAAGATCACGATTTATTGAGTATCAATTCCGGCAAATCGGACGGCCGATCGAACGGACGGACTGTCAGGGCACGAATGTGCGCGGCTTTTCACGCCCTGCGGCGCGCCCCCTTGCGCCCAACGCGCCGGGAGGTACGGATCTCCCGGCGACCACGCGGTGCCTGTTGCTGCCGGTTTACGGCCTGATCCGGCCTGATCCGACCGTGAAACGGGCCGGGGACGGGCCCCGGACCGGCCGAAGACCGGCTCCGCAGTGCCACCGGCCGGCCGCAGGACCGGCCCCCGAGCGGCCTCCTCTGAAAGGCTCAGGTCCGCCGTTTCGGCAGCGGCAGCACCCCGGCGCCCCCGCGCAGCGGCTGCTCGGGGCCCTCCGAGGGAGGCAGCCCGGCGCACTGGCAGAGCAGATCGCACCAGGCCGCCAGGTGCGCCGCCACGTCGGGACCGCCGCCGGCCGGCCGGTCCAGCGGCGTCCACGACGCCCGCATCTCGATCTGGGTGTCGTCCGCCCGGTCCCCGATGGCACCGAAGTAGTGCGACGAGGCACGCGAGACCGTACCGCTGGGCTCCGCGAAGCCCGCGCCGCGTGAGGTCAGCGCCCCCGTCAGCCACGACCAGCTCACCTCGGGCAGCAGCGGATCGGCCGCCATCTCCGGCTCCAGCTCGGCCCGCACCAAGGTGACCAGCCGGAAGTCGCCGTGCCAGGCCTCCTGCCCGTCCGGCTCGTGCAGCAGCACGAGCCGCCCGTCGGCCAGCTCCTCGCCGTCGGCGAGCACCGTGGCCTCCAGGGCGTACGCGTACGCCGCGAGCCGGCGCGGCGCCGCGGTGTCCTCGATCCGGACCTCGGGCCGGACCCGCGCAGCGCGCAGGCCCTCCACCGCGTGCCGGAAAGGGAAGGGGGCCTCGTCGCCCAAGTGCCCGGTAACCGCTGCCATGCCCGGAAGACTAGGACCCCGGCGGCCCGTGTGCTCGCAGCAACACCCGTACCGAGCCGACCGGTCCGGGTGCCGTGCGAAGATTCGCTGTGTGAGTGCGCCCCAGCAGACCGCTGCTTCCCCGTTCATCCGTGCCTGCCGCCGCGAGCCCGTGCCGCACACTCCGGTGTGGTTCATGCGGCAGGCCGGCCGGTCGCTTCCCGAGTACCTGAAGCTGCGCGAGGGCATCCCCATGCTGGAGTCCTGCATGCGGCCCGAGCTGGTCACCGAGATCACCCTGCAGCCGGTGCGCAGGCACCGGGTCGACGCGGCGGTCTACTTCAGCGACATCGTGGTGCCGCTCAAGGCCATCGGCCTCGACCTCGACATCAAGCCGGGCGTCGGCCCGGTGGTCGCCGACCCGATCCGCGGCCGCGCCGACCTGGCCAGGCTGCGCGACCTGGAGCCCGGTGACGTCTCCTATGTCACCGAGGCGATCGGCATGCTCACCGCCGAGCTCGGGTCCACCCCGCTGATCGGCTTCGCCGGCGCGCCCTTCACCCTGGCCAGCTACCTCGTCGAGGGCGGCCCGTCGCGCAACCACGAGCGCACCAAGGCCCTGATGTACGGCGAACCCGAGCTGTGGCGCGATCTGCTGGACCGCCTCGCGGACATCACCGCGGCCTTCCTCACGGTGCAGATCGAAGCCGGCGCCAGCGCCGTCCAGGTCTTCGACTCCTGGGTCGGCGCCCTCGCCCCCGCCGACTACCGGCGCTATGTGATGCCGTCGTCGGTGAAGGTCTTCGACGCGGTGGCCGGCTACGGGGTGCCCCGGATCCACTTCGGGGTCGGCACCGGCGAGCTGCTCGGCCTGATGGGCGAGGCCGGCGCGGACGTGGTCGGCGTCGACTGGCGGGTGCCGCTGGACGAGGCGGCCCGCCGGGTCGGCCCCGGCCGGGCGTTGCAGGGCAACCTCGACCCGGCGGTGCTCTTCGCCCCGACCGCGGCGGTCGAGGCGAAGGCCCAGGAGGTGCTGGACGCCGCTCCGGCCACCGGTCACATCTTCAACCTCGGCCACGGTGTGCTGCCCAGCACCGACCCCGACGCGCTCACCCGCCTCGTCGACTTCGTGCACCGGTCGACGCAGCGCTGAGCCTCACGCGTGCGCCGGCCGCGCGCCGAGCCTCACTCGCCGGCCGGCCGCTCCGGCTCCGGGACGGACTCCGGCGGGTGCTGCGGCAGCGGGATCCCGGCGGACTGCCCTGCCGACTGCCCGGCCGGCTGCGGCGTCCTGGCCGGACGGCCGCCCGGCCCGCGCAGCGACGACTCCGCGGCGGTCCGCCGGGGCAGCCCCGGCAGCCGCCTGCGCAGCAGCCGGTAGCCGAACCAGCCGAGCAGCGCCACCAGCACGAACGGCAGCGCCACCGACACCACGACCAGCACCACCCGGACCGTCTCGTAGAACGCGTGCCAGCCGTCGCCGAGGGCGTGGCCGACCGAGGTCCAGAAACCGTCGTGCTTGTCCGCCCTGGGCGGCGCGGTCCGCGGCGGGACCGGCGGCTCGGTGAGCCGCAGCGTGATCGTGGCCAGATTCGTCCGTGACCGCAGCGACGCCTGCTGGGCCTCCAGCGCCTCCAGCGCCGACTCGCGGGTGCTCAGCTCGCTCTCCAGCGACACCACGTCACTGAGCTGGTCCGCCCGGTCCATCAGCGCCCGCACCCGGTTGACGCTCGCCTGCTGCGACGTGATCCGGCTCTGCACGTCGACCACCTGGCCGGTGACGTCCTCGACGCTCACCTGGCGGCCGAGCAGCTGCCCCAGCCCGGCCAGCTCGGTCAGCACCCGGTCGTACGCGGCCGGCGGCACCCGCAGCTGGATGCTGGAGGAGGCGTGGCCCCTGGCGTCCACCGTGGTGTCCTCGTCGCCCGCGTACCCGCCGGCCTGTGCGGCGTACGCCCGGGCCGCGTCCAACTGCTTGCGCACCTCCTTCGTGCGGACGCTGAGCTCCGCGGTGCGCACCAGATACGTGGCCGGCGCCGGGGCCTTGGCGCCGGGCGCGTTCCCGGTGGTGGCCGCCGTGGTGCTGCCGGCGGACGGGGCGCCCGCGCTGTCGCCGCCGGCCGCGGGTCCCGCGGGGGCCTTGGCCCCGGAGACCGACCTGTCGGACTTCGCGCCGCTCCCGGCGGAGGAACTGCACCCGGCGACGGTCAGTGCGGCGGCCAGCAGCACGGCGAACACCACCGCGGGGCGCCGCACCCCCGGTCTCCGGCGCGACTGCTGGGCATCGGTTGCATCGGACATCAAATCCCCCCGGAATCAGGGCCGTTGAAACGCTGATGCTCCTTTGACGTGCGGCCCGCGAAACGGGTTGCCGGGTGGCGGTCCCGAAGGGGTCACGTTCGGAACTCGATCCGGAATCTGAGACAGTGGAGGGCATGAGCCAGACGCACGGCGTGACGCTCCCCCCGGGGCATGTGGTGGTCATCGGCGGCGGGATCTCGGGCCTCGCCGCCGCCTACGACCTGGTCGCAGCGGGAGCCCGGGTGACGCTGCTCGAAGCCACCGGGCGCCTCGGCGGCAAGCTCTGGGCGGACGAGATCGCCGGTGTCCCGGTGGACCTCGGCGCCGAGTCGCTGCTGGCCCGCCGCCCCGAAGCGGTCGGCCTGGCCCGCGAGGTGGGCCTGGCCGACGAGCTGGAACCGCCCGCCGTCCTCGGCGCCACCGTGTGGACCCGGGGGAAGCTGCGGCAGATGCCCCGGGGCCATGTGATGGGCGTCCCCGGCGACCTCGGGCCGCTCGCCGCCTCCGGACTGCTCTCCGCGGCCGGCCTCGCCCGGCTGCCGCTCGACCACGTACTGCCCCGTACCGAGGTCGGCGACGACATCGCGGTCGGCGCCTACGTCGCCGCCCGGCTCGGCCACGAGGTGGTGGACCGGCTGGTGGAGCCGCTGCTCGGCGGCGTCTACGCCGGCAACGCCTATGAGATCTCGCTGCGCGCCGCGGTCCCGCAGCTCTATCCGGCGGTGCGCGACGGCCGCTCGCTCATCGAGGCCGCCCGCGCGGTCCAGCGCAAAGCCGCCGCGGCGGGCGCCACCGGCCCGGTCTTCAACGGCATCCGCGGCGGCGTCGGCCGGCTGCCGGTCGCGGTCGCCGAGGCGTGCCGGGCGGCCGGCGTCACCATCGAGACCCGCGCACCGGTACGGGAACTGCGCCGCACTGGTGCGCACGGCTGGCAGATCGGCCTGGAGGGCCGCACCCTCACCGCCGACGCGGTGGTGCTCGCCACCCCCGCGCCGGCCGCGGCCCGCCTGCTGGCCGCCGAGTCACCGGCCGCCGCGGCCGAGCTCAGCGGCGTCGCCTACGCGAGCATGGCGCTGGTCACCATGGCCTTCCGCCGCCGCGACCTGCTGCAGCTCCCGGTCAGCAGCGGCTTCCTGGTCCCGCCGGTGGACGGCCGCACCATCAAGGCGTCCACCTTCGCCAGCCACAAGTGGGGCTGGCTCGCCGAAGCCGGCCAGGACACCTTCGTGCTGCGCACCTCCGTCGGCCGCTACGGCAGCGAGGCCGATCTCGCCTGGGACGACACCGACCTGGTCCGGCTCTCCCGGGAGGACCTCGGCGAGGCGGTGGGGCTGCGGGCGGCGCCGGTCGCAGCCCGCGTCACCCGCTGGGACGGCGGGCTGCCGCAGTACACCGTCGGGCACCTGGACCGGGTCGCGCGGATCCGCGAGCAGGCCGGCAAACTGCCCGGCCTCGCGTTGTGCGGTGCCCTCTACGACGGAGTGGGCATCCCCGCCTGCATCGGCAGCGGGCGGCGGGCCGCCGCCGGCGTACTCGCCACCCTGGTGCCGGGCCCGGCCGGCGGCGCGGGAGAATAGCCGCATGACCGACGCGAACCACGCCCACGACCCAGCCGCCGCCTCTGCCAAGTCCCCGAACGCCGGCAAGAAGGCGAAGGACCTCAACGACGTCATCCGCTACACCCTCTGGTCGGTGTTCCGGCTGCGCGAGGTGCTGCCGGAGGACCGCAAGGGTTACGCGGACGAGGTGGAGGAGCTCTTCGCGCAGCTCGCCGCGAAGGACATCACCGTCCGCGGCACGTACGACATCTCGGGCCTGCGCGCCGACGCGGACCTGATGATCTGGTGGCACGCGGAGACCGCGGACGCGCTGCAGGAGGCGTACAACCTCTTCCGCCGCACCCGGCTCGGCCGCGCGCTGGAGCCGGTCTGGTCGAACATGGCGCTGCACCGCCCGGCGGAGTTCAACAAGTCGCACATCCCGGCGTTCCTCGCCGACGAGACCCCGCGCTCGTACATCAGCGTCTACCCCTTCGTCCGCTCCTACGAGTGGTATCTGCTTCCCGACGAGGACCGCCGCAGGCTGCTCGCCGAGCACGGCAAGATGGCCCGCGACTACCCCGATGTGCGGGCCAACACGGTCGCCTCCTTCTCGCTGGGCGACTACGAGTGGATCCTCGCCTTCGAGGCGGACGAGCTCTACCGCATCGTGGACCTGATGCGGCACCTGCGCGGCTCCGAGACCCGCCGCCACGTCCGTGAGGAGATCCCCTTCTACACCGGCCGCCGCCGCTCGGTCGCCGAACTGGTCGCCGGCCTCGCCTGACCCCCGCCCCCGGGTGTGAGCCCGGCGGGCGCCCCCGGCCCTAGTTCTTCCGCAGGGCCGGGTGGTCGGCGACGACCGTGCAGGAGCCGGGGGCGATCTCGGTGAAGCCCGCGTCGCGGACCACCGGCAGACCGGATGCCGTGAGGCGGGACCAGTCGGTGGTGCCGGGGGTGCGCACGGCGAGGCGGAAGCCGGTCGCCCGCCAGGCGGCGCGGTCGGCCTCGGACAGCTCCCACCAGGCGAGCTGGGCGCCGTGCCCGGCCTGTGCCATCGCCTTGCCGGCCGACATGGCCACCCCGGGGTTGAGCCACAGCACGGGGCCGGCCGGGCCGGCCGGTTCCACCGGGCCGGGGTCGTCCAGCTCGGTGCCGGAGACCTGGAGCTTGGCGAGGTCCTTGGGCCAGCCGTCCAGCGGCACCGGCGGGAAGACCCGTACCTCGGCGGCGGAACCGGTCACCGTGATGCCCGGGAGCCCTTCGGCCCGGCGCCACTCGGCGCCCCGCGCCCGGCGGACCACCTTGCGGATGCGGGCGTCCTGCCAGTCCCGCACCGCCTGCGCCCACACGCCGTCCTCGGCGGTCGTCCGCTCGTCGCTGAGCAGGGTCAGCACGGCCCGGGCGGCGGTCTCCAGCGCGTCGGTACGCGGCGGCGGTGCGTCGCGCTCGATCCGTACCACCAGCGGGAGGACGTACTGCGGGGCGGCGTCCCGGTCGAGGGCCTGGTCTTCGAAAGGGCTGGAGCCGGTGTGGTCGGCGGGAGTGGTGCTCACGGAGCCCAGTCTGCCACCGGGGTGGGGCCGGTCCCGCGGGGTGGGTCAGGACAGGCGCATGCGAGGCGGGGTGGCGGGACCGGCCGGCGGCCGGCGGTCGCCGCCCCGCTGACGGCCGCCTGCCCTGTGGCTGTCCGGGAGGGCCGCCGCCCGCGCGGGGAGCGCGCGGGCCCAGCGGTGCGCCGGCAGGGTCACTGCCCGTCGGGCGTCAGCCGCAGCGAGATGGAGTTGATGCAGTAGCGCTGGTCGGTCGGGGTGGGGTATCCCTCACCCTCGAAGACATGGCCCAGGTGCGAGCCGCAGCGGTTGCAGCGGACCTCGGTGCGGACCATGCCGAGCGAGCGGTCCTGGATCAGCTCCACGGCGTCGCTGTCCTTCGGGTCGTAGAAGGACGGCCAGCCGCAGTGGGATTCGAACTTCGTATCGGAACGGAACAGCTCCGCCCCGCAGGCGCGACAGGAGTACACGCCTTCGGTCTTGGTGTCGGTGTACTCGCCGACGAAGGGACGCTCGGTGCCGGCCTCGCGCAGGACCGCGTACTCCTGCGGAGACAGCTCCGCGCGCCACTGCTCGTCGGTCTTCTTCACTTCATACGACATGGACGTCCTTTCAGCTCTGGAGGCGTCGAAGGATCAGCGGACCCAGATCGGTCACGTCCCCGGCGCCCATAGTCAGAACGAGATCGCCCGCCTTGGCCATTCCCGCCACCACCTCCGGTACCGCCGCCTTGTCGTGCTCCGCCGTGACGTCCGCGCCGGCCGCCCGCGCGGCGTCGATGATCAGCTCACTGGTGACCCCCGGGACCGGGTCCTCGCGGGCCGGATAGATGTCCAGCACCACCGAGGCGTCGGCCAGCGCCAGCGCGCCGCCCATCTCGGTGCCCAGCTCGCGGGTGCGGCTGAACAGGTGCGGCTGGAAGACCACCAGCACCCGCGCGTCCCCGGCCGCGCCGCGGATCGCCTCCAGGTCGGCGGCCATCTCGGTGGGGTGGTGGGCGTAGGAGTCGATCACCTGGACGCCGGCCGCCTCGCCCTTGAGCTGGAGGCGGCGCCTGACCCCGGTGTACTTGGCCAGCGCCGAGGCCAGATTGCGGGCCGGGGCGCCGATCGCCACTCCCGCGGCGAGCGCCGCGACGGCGTTGTGCGCGTAATGGCGTCCCGGTACCGAGACGGTGAAGGTCAGCGGCCGGCCCTCCAGCAGCACCGTCACCTCGGAGGTGAGGCCGCGGGCGTTGATCCGGGTGATCCGCAGGTCCGCGTGCTCGGCTTCGCCGACCGTGACGATCCGCAGCGACCCCAGGTCGCGCACCCGGCCGGTCAGCTCGACCGCGCCCGGCTGGTCGGCCGAGATCACCAGGGTGCCGCCCGGCCTGATCTTGCCGACGAAGGTCTCGAAGGACTCGTAGATCTCTTCGAGGGACGCGTAGTTGGCGTGGTGGTCGAGCTCCACGTTGAGGACGACCGCGACCTCGGGGGAGTAGGTGTGGAAGCTGCGGTCGCTCTCGTCCGCCTCGGCGACGAAGATCTCGCCGTCGCCGTGCCGGGCGTTGGAGCCGGGTGCGTCCAGGTCGCCGCCGATCGCGTACGACGGGTCGAGGCCGAGCGCGCCGAGCGCCACCGCGAGCATCGAGGTGGTGGTGGTCTTGCCGTGCGTCCCGGCGACCGCGATCGGCCGGGTGCCCTCCATCAGGGCGGCCAGCGCGTCGCTGCGGTGCACCACCGGGATGCCGCGGCCGGCCGCCGCGGCCAGCTCCGGGTTCTCCGGCCGGATCGCGCTGGAGATCACCACGGCGGTCGCGTCCGGCGCGAGATGCGCGGCATCGTGGCCGAGGTGCACCGTGACGCCGAGCGCGCGCAGGGCCTCGGCGGTCTCGGAGTCCCTGCTGTCGCTGCCGGCCACCCGGGCCCCGCGCTGCGCCAGGATCTTGGCGATGCCCGACATTCCGGCGCCGCCGATGCCGATGAAGTGCGGTCGCTCCAGGGCGGGCGGAATCGACGGGCTCATGCGCGGGTCTCCCGGGGGGTGGTGAATCGGCGGGGTGTCGGGTCACCGATTCTCGCACCAACGGGCGCGCGCTTTCCCCCGCAGGCCCCGGTGCGCCACCCCGCCGCCGTCAGTCCTGCTCGGCGAAGAGCTTCAGCACCGGGACACCCACCTTGTGCCGGGCCCGCGAGGTCCAGTCGCGGTGGAAGAACTCCTCCACGAAGTGCGGCGCGGTCAGCACGATCACCTCGTCCGCCTTGGTCTGCTCGACCACCCGGGTCAGGACGTCCAGCGGGTGGGACTCCACCACTTCGCCGACGGCCTGCGCGCCGGTCTGCCGCAGCGCCTCCAGCGAGTGGGCGAGGGCCCGTTCGGCGGGCGGGAAGGCATCCTGGCCCTCCGGCACATCGTTCTCCCGAGTGGCGGTCTCCAGATGGCCGAGCGCCACATCGTCCACGGCCCGCAGCAGGCGGTCCTGGTCGCCGCGCGGCTGCATGAGTACGACGAAGGAGACCTGCTCGTCACCGTGGAGGGTGGTGACCATCTCCACATCGGCAGGGACGAGCGGCTTCTCGATCATGAGTACGGTCGTGAACACGGACGCGTCCTTCTTTCTCATGGGCCCACCGGGCTCTTTCAGCCACCGGGCCGCCACAGCAACATCCTGCCCCGATCTGCACGGAGCACCGCTGTAAGTGTTCCCGCGCGACGCCAAGCGGAACGGAACAATCCGCTTTTTTCGTCACGCGCGGACGTAGCGGGTGAAGAGGAATCCGTCCTCTTCCAGGATCGACAACGGGGTGAAGCGGGACGGCGGCAGCACCCCGGGACCGTTCATGATCCGCGGGGCGTCGCCGCCGGTGAGCAGCGGGGAGAGGGTCAGGCACAGCTCGTCGAGCACGTCGGCTGCGGCGAACTGGGCCAGGATGCGCGGTCCGCCCTCGTGCAGCAGCCGGGTGAAACCGAGGGCGCCCAGCTCGCGCAGCGCCCGTACCGGGTCCACCGCGTCGCCCTCGCCGGCGATCACCACCTGCGCGCCCGCCTTCCTGGCCCCGGCGACGACGTCCGCCGGAGCGCCGGCGCCGGTCAGCACCAGGGTCGGTACGGCCGGGGAGGTGAACAGCGGCGCGGTGAAGTCCAGGTCGAGCCGGCGGGAGATCACCGCGACCGCCGGAGCGGGGCTCTGGCCGGCCGCCTCACGGCGGGCGGCGAAGACATCACGCACCTTGGCCGGGCGGTAGCCCTCCTGGCGCACCGTCTCGGCGCCCACCAGGACCAGATCGGCGAGGCCGCGCAGCGTGCCGAAGAGCCGCATGTCGCCGGGGGAGGAGAGCGGGGCGGACCTGCCCTCGGCCCGGGCGGCGCCGTCCAGCGCGCTCACCATGTTGGCCCGCAGATACGGTGTGCCCGGCGGGCCGCCGGCGGGGTAGGCGTAGGCATCGGCCAGGCCGAGCACCTCGTCCAGGGACTCTCGCGTCGCTCCGGGCCCCGGGCGGGGAAACAGCCGCTGCATGCCGGAAGTCTCGCACGTACGTTTGCCGGGCACCGGCCGGGATGCGCCGGCCGGTGCCCGGCCGGCCGCGGTCAGGTCCGGGAGGCCGCCCTTCCCGCCCGCCGGCCTCGCAGGAGATCGGGCCCGCGACGCTCCCGTGACCGGCCGTTCACCACCACGCATTAAGCTGATCAGCCGTGTCCACCATCACCACATCCCAGGGGAGCCCGATGACCACCGGGCCCGTAGCGCTCAGTGAACGGCGGCCCGAGGTGGAGGTGTCGCGGCTGGTGGCCGACATGGTTCCGCCGCCACGGTTCGACGGCGTGCGGTTCGAGACCTATGTGCCCGATCCCGGGCAGCCCAGCCAGGCCGCGGCGGTGACCTGGCTCGCCGACTTCGCCGCCGGGCTGGGGCCGGCGAGGAGCGAGCAGCACAAGCGGTGGTTCCGGCGGGCGCCGCAGGCCCCCACCGGGCCCGGCGGGGTGTATCTGGACGGCGGGTACGGCGTCGGCAAGACGCACCTGCTGGCCTCGCTGTGGCACGCCGCCCCCGCCCCGCGCGAGCAGAAAGCGTTCGGCACCTTCGTGGAGCTGACGAACCTGGTCGGCGCCCTCGGCTTCCAGGGCGCGGTCCGCGCGCTCCAGGGGCACCGGCTGGTCTGCATCGACGAGTTCGAGCTGGACGACCCGGGCGACACCGTGCTGGTCTCGACCCTGCTCGGCAAGCTCGCCGACGCCGGGGTGCGGCTCGCCGCGACCTCGAACACGCTGCCGGGCAAGCTCGGCGAAGGACGGTTCGCCGCCGCGGACTTCATGCGGGAGATCCAGGGCCTGTCGGCCCGCTTCAGTTCGCTGCGGATCGACGGCGAGGACTACCGCCACCGCGGCCTGCCGCAGGCCCCCGCGCCCTTCAGCGACGAACAGGTGACCGCGGCGGCGCTGCGTACCCCCGGGGCCGCACTGGACGACTTCGCGGCGCTGACCGCGCACCTGGCCACCGTGCACCCCAGCCGGTACGGGGCGCTCTGCGACGGGATCGGCGCGGTGTTCCTGCGGGACGTCGAGCAGATCACCGACCAGGCGACCGCGCTGCGGCTGGTGGTCCTCGCCGACCGGCTCTACGACCGGGAGGTCCCGGTGCTGGCCTCCGGAACGCCCTTCGACCGCCTCTTCAGCGAGGACATGCTCAGCGGCGGCTACCGCAAGAAGTACTTCCGCGCGGTGTCCCGGCTCACCGCGCTGGCCCGTGACGGGCAGCGGCTCGCCGGCGGACAGCGGGACTGAACGCGGACACCCGCCGGCCGCGGCGGGTGCCCACCGCGGGGCCCGCGGGCTGGCGGGCCGCGGCGAACCGGCGGACGATCGGTGCCATGGCCAAGTCGAAGCAGCACCCAGCCGATGTCCGCGCCCGGCTGCGCATCGCTCCTCGCGGCGGACCGGTCGACCTCTTGGCGTACGACGCCGCGGCCACCCCGGGCGGGCCGAAGGACAAGAGCAGGGCGCTCGCCGAGATCGAGGAGATGCGGCCCCTGCTGGCCGAACTCCAGGAGAAGCTCTTCGCGCAGAGCGTGGCGGGCGACCCCCGGCGGCTGCTGCTGGTCCTGCAGGGGATGGACACCTCCGGCAAGGGCGGCACCGTCAAGCACGTGGTCGCCGGGCTCAACCCGGCCGGCCTGCGGGTCCGCGCGTTCAAGGCGCCCACCGAGGAGGAGCGCCGCCACCACTTCCTGTGGCGGATCCGCCGGGCGCTCCCGCAGCCCGGCGAGATCGGTGTCTTCGACCGCTCCCACTACGAGGACGTGCTCGCCGTCCGGGTGCACGGCCTCGTCCCGAAGGACACCTGGCGCCGCCGCTACACCGAGATCAACCAGTTCGAACGGTCGCTCACCGACGAGGGCGTGACCGTCCTCAAGGTCTTCCTGCACATCAGCTACCGGGAGCAGCGCGACCGGCTGCTGGCCCGGCTGGACAACCCCCGCAAGCACTGGAAGTTCAGCCCCGGCGACATCGAGGACCGCAAGCTGTGGCCCGACTACCAGAAGGCGTACGAGGACGTCCTCAAGCGGTGTTCGACGGTGAACGCGCCCTGGCATCTCGTGCCGGCCGACCGCAAGTGGTACCGCAACTGGGCGATCAGCAAGCTGCTGCTGGCGCACCTGGAGGAGATCGACCCGGCCTACCCGAAGGCCGACTTCGACGTGGAGGACAGCCGCCGGCTGCTGCTCTCCCTCTGAGCGCGGCGCCGGCTCACCGGCCGGCCGCCAGGGACCGCACTCACCCCGAGCAGGCGGTCCGCTGGGCCTCCTGCCACGCGCACACCGGGCACAAGGTCGCGCCCCGCGTGCTCGCCGGGTGTTCCGTCGGCTCGCCGCACAGCACACAGTCGGCGAGCTCTTCCTGCGGGGTGCCGGGAGCTTCCGGCCGGGTCGGCGTCACCCGTCTACCGTAACGCCGGCGGCGGTCTCTTCGGCGGTCCGCTCTCCTGTCCCTTCCCCTGTCCCTCCCGGGCCCTTGCCCGTGCCGGTGACCCGCAGCACCACCGCTCCGCGGGCCGGCAGCCGCACCGCGGGGCCCGGCAGCAGCTTGGCGGCCGGCCGGGCCAGCAGCACCTCGCAGGGGGCGTTGAGCGGGACCCTGGCGGGCGCGTCGGAGAAGTTGACCAGGATCCGGAACGGGCCCCGGGCGACCAGCAGCGTCCGGCCGCCCGCGGTCGCGGTCACCGTGTCCAGCCGTGGATCGGTCAGCGCGGGTTCCGCCCGGCGCAGCGCGATCAGCGCCCGGTACCACTCCAGCAGGTCCCGGTGCGCCGCCTTCTCCGGCTCCGCCCAGTCCAGGCACGACCGGTCCCGGGTGGCGGGGTCCTGCGGGTCGGGTACGTCCTCCTCGGCCCAGCCGTGCGCGGCGAACTCCCGCCGCCTGCCGCGGGTGATCGCCGCCGCCAGCTCCGGGTCGTCGTGGTCGGTGAAGAACTGCCAGGGGGTGCTCGCGCCCCACTCCTCGCCCATGAAGAGCATCGGGGTGAACGGCGAGGTGAGCACCAGCGCGGCGGCGGCGCCGAGCTGGTCGGGGTCGAGCCGGTCACCGGTGGCGCGGTTGCCGATCTGGTCGTGCGTCTGGGCGTAGCCGAGCAGCCGGTGCGCGGGCACCTCGGTGGTGTCCAGCGGGCGGCCGTGGTGCCGGCCGCGGAAGGAGGACCAGCTGCCGTCGTGGAAGAAGCCGTGGGTGAGCACCTTGGCGACCGCGCCGGGGCCGGCCGCCGCGAAGTCGGCGTAGTAGCCCTGTGCCTCGCCGGTGACCGCGGTGTGCACGGCGTGGTGGAAGTCGTCGTTCCACTGGGCGTGCAGGCCCAGGCCCCCGGCTTCGCGCGGTGCGGTGGTGCGCGGGTCGTTGAGGTCGGACTCGCCGATCAGGAAGAGCGGGCGGCCGAGCGCCGCCGCCAGGCCGTCGACGGCGGTGGACAGCTCCTCCAGGAAGTGCAGCGCCCGGGTGTCGACCAGTGCGTGCACCGCGTCCAGGCGCAGGCCGTCGAGCCGGTAGTCCCGCAGCCAGGCCAGGGCGCTGCCGATCAGGAAGTCCCGCACCTCGTCGGAGCCGGGTGCGTCGAGGTTCACCGCGTCGCCCCACGGGGTGTGGTGGCGGTCGGTGAAGTACGGCCCGAACGGCGGCAGGTGGTTGCCGGAGGGACCCAGGTGGTTGTGCACCACGTCCAGGATGACGCCCAGGCAGTGCTGGTGGGCTGCGTCGACGAACCGTTTCATCGCCGCCGGGCCGCCGTACGGCTCGTGCACCGCCCAGAGCGACACGCCCTCGTACCCCCAGCCGTTGGTGCCGGGGAACGGGCAGACCGGCATCAGCTCGATATGGGTGATCCCCAGCCGGGCCAGGTGCGGCAGCCGCTCGATCGCCGCGTCGAAGGTGCCCTCGGGGGTGAAGGTGCCGACGTGCAGTTCGTAGAGGATCGCGCCGGGCAGCGGCCGGCCGGGCCAGGGTGACTGCCAGCGGAAGGCGTCCTGGTCCACCACCGCGCTGGGGCCGTCCGGGCCGTCCGGCTGCCGGCGGGAGCGGGGGTCGGGCAGCGCGGGGCCGCCGTCGAGCGCGTACGTGTAGCGGGTCCCGTCGGTGGCGGGCAGTTCGGCGCGCCACCAGCCGGTGCGGGCCGGATCGGGACCCAGCCGATGGGCACCGCCCTCGATCTGGATCTCCACCTGCTGGGCGTTCGGCGCCCACACCTCGAACAGCACGCACGGCTCCCGTCTGACGCGGTTGGTGTCTGATGCGTTGGTGACGCGGTTGTACCGGCTCTGCACCGGTGGTGCGGAACGTCGTGGGTTCGTACCGAACCCCGGGCACATGCATGCCCTGGCCCCGGGCACTTCCATGCCCGGGGCGGCCGGATTCAGACGAAGTTCACACGCTCCTGAGTGATCGGATACCCCGCTTTCGCGAAGTTCGCCGCCATCGGGAAATTCTCCTGATCAGTAGCCGCAGCGACCTCCTCAGCACCCCGCTCCACCAGATCGTGGGTGCACTCCACCAGCAGGTCGTAGGAGTAGCCGTGCCCGCGCTGCTCGGGCACCACCGCGATGAACCCGACACAGAACCCGCCGGGGTTCTTCGCCGGGACGTGCACGCCCGCCACCTCGCCCTGCGCGGTGTACGCGACCCGCCGCCACTCGGCCGCGGAGGTCAGCCAGTCGAGGAAGCCGATCGCCTCGTCGAGCGCCGCCTCCAGGCCGTGCTCGTCCAGCATCCGCCGGTCGTGGGCGTCCAGGGTGCCGGTCATGACGCGGGCCAGCACCGCCCGGAAGGCGGCGTCGTCGGGTTCGGGCCGGCAGATCAGCCGGCCGGTGCGGGGCGGCAGCGGGTCGCGGCCGGCCTGCCAGGTGTAGCGGTACCGCTCGACCAGCTTGCGCAGGCCGCCGGCTTCGGCCGCCGCCATCCGGGCCTCGGCTTCGGCGCGCACCGCGGGCTGCTCCCGCCAGCCGTACGGCAGCAGCAGGTCGTACTCGGCGCTGATGTCCGCGGTGCGCAGCAGTGCGGCGGCCGCGGCCGACTCGCCGGGCGCGAAGTCGAACCAGTCCAGGGCGAGCGGCTTGGTGTCCCCGGGCTTGCCCCACCACGCGGCGCGCGCGGCCACCATGCCGCCGCGCAGGGCGACCCAGGACCACTCGGGACGGAACTCACCGCCCGCGTCGAGGGTCGCGAACCGCAGGCCGAGCAGTGCGCGGCCCACCAGGGAGGTGGCAGGAAGGGAGTTGAAGAGGGTGGACTCACCCGTGGTGAGCGGGCGGATGACCAGGTCCGACAGGTCCGGCATGTGTTTCCTTCGTGAGCGGACGGAGCGCTCCCGGAAGGTTCACGGACGCCCGGGGAAGAGGCGGGAGCGCGGTGGAGAAGTCTTCATCGCACTCGCCTCCTTCCGATCAGCCATGGGCGTGCCGAGCACCCTAGCCAGGCCCGCGGCGACGGGTCCAGCCGTTTTTCCCGCCGGCGGGCCTGACCGTGTGCCTGACTGCGTGCGTGCTCGGTGGTCCGGGGTCAGGTCAGGGGGGTGTAGGGGTCTCCGTGGGGGCCCAGGGGGAGGTAGTGGGGGGTGGTGCGGGAGAGGCTTGTGTGGAGGCGGCGCAGCAGTTCGGGGGTGTCGGGACGGCTCAGGCCGAGGAGGGTCGTCACCCGGTCCCGGCGCTCGTCGAGGTCGGGGAAGGTCGAACCGTATTCGGCCTCCAGCTCCGCCACCGGGAAGTCGCGGCCCGGGAGGCAGTCCTGCCAGTAGGGCAGCCCGATCAGGAGTTCCAGCGCCTCCGGGAGCGACGCGGCGATCAGCCCGCCCTCACCCTCCGAACTCACGTACAGCACCGGCCGGCCGGCCCCGGCGCCCGCGCCCGCCTGGTAGTACGTGCCGCCGTTGCCGTCACCGGCGACCGCCTGCAGCGGGGTCCCGGACGGCAGCCGTATCGCCTCACATTGCCCGGACCTGGACGGCTCGAAGTCACCCGGCCAGGCGAGGAACTCCTCCGCCTCCCGGCTCCCCAGGATGCGTCCCAGCAGGGAGTGCGTGTCCGTCTCGGTGGTGGTCATGGCACCGAACGTAACAGCGGGGTCCGACAACCCCCGTGCCCGCAGGTCGCCGACCGGTCAGGACTGCTGGTGGCGGACCCGGTAGGCGGCGACGTTGGTGCGGTTGCCGCAGACCTCGTAGGAGTGCCAGCGCCGGGTGCGGCTGCGGGAGGTGTCGTAGAACGCCTCGTGGCACTCCTCGTTGGCGCAGAGCCGGATCCGCGTCCAGTTGTCCGCGGCGACCAGGGCGGCGACCGCCTGCACGATGCCGCCGACGACCGGGTCACCATCGGTCTGCCGCAGGTCCACCCGGCCGGGGCCGGTGAACTCCTGCCGGAAGGTGACCGCCGCGATACGGCCGGACAGCGCCGCCCAGTGGTGCGCCCGGTCCGCGGGGTCGGCCGCGGCCACCAGTGCCAGCAGGTCCGAGCGGATCGCGCGCGCCGCCTCCAGCCGGTCCGCTGCGCCGGAACCCTCCACCGGGTGGGCGCCGAAGGGGCGCAGGACGGCCGCGGCCGTCCGCGGGTCGTCGAGCTTGTCACCGAGGTTGGCGTACGGCCGTGAGTTGAGCAGGTCCACCACGGCGACCGCGACCTGGGGTATGGCCGCTTCGCGCCGCTGGGGTGCCGTGGTCTTCGGTGCCATGACCGCATCCTACGTCGACATGGTCTATTTCACGAAGACCTTTACATCGGGCACCTTCCCTGCGTAGCGTGTAAGTGTCTTCGCTACGAAGGCCATGTCACCGCCTCGCTGAGGCCGGACCCACCGGCCCGGCCGGCGCGACCGACCCCACCGGCACCGACCAGAAGGACGCCTGACCGCCATGAACGACCTGCTGCAGCACGTGATCGACACCTATGGCGGCCTCGACCGCTGGAACGGCTACCGCGAACTCACCGCCCGCGTGCGGGGCGGCGGCGTGCTGTGGACGCTCAAGCAGCAAGAGGGCGTGCTCGACGACTACACCACCCGTATCGAACTGCACCGGCAGTACGCCGCCCACGCGTTCGCCGGCCCCGGCCTGCTCAGCGTCTACACGCCCGACCGGGTGGCCGTAGAGAAGGAGACGGGTGAGGTGGTCGAGGAGCGCACCGACCCGCGGGCGGCCTTCGCCGGGCACGAGTTCACCACCCCGTGGGACCGCCTGCACCTGGCCTACTTCACCGGCTACGCCATGTGGACGTACCTCACCGAGCCCTTCTCACTGGCCGCCCCCGGCACCGTCACCGAGGAGATCGAACCCTGGCAGGAGGACGGCGAGACCTGGCGCCGCCTGAAGGTGCTCCTCGCGCCGGAACTCACCGGCCACAGCAGGGAGAACGTCTACTACATCGACGCCGACGGCCTGATCCGGCGGCACGACTACTTCGCCGAAGTGCTCGGGACCGGCGTCACCCGCGCCGCCCACATGATCTCCGGGCACCGCGAGTACGACGGCATCGTGGTGCCGGCCGAACGGCGGGTCTGGCGGATCGGCGAGGGCAACAAGCCGAACAAGGACGTGCTGAGCGTCTCCATCGACGTGAGCGACGTCAGCTTCCGCTGACGGCCGTGAGCAGTGCCACCGGGGAGTGGGCGAACAGGTCCGCCAGGGGCACCCGGCCCTCGTACGCGCCGCCGCCGAGGCGGTCCTGCCAGCGTCCTGGCGGCAGCGGCAGGACCGTGTCGCGCCAGCCGCCCGCCTCCTCCAGCCGGCGCGAGAGCCGGGTGACGGCGGTCAGCGCGCCGCCGCCGCGGACGAAGGCGACGCAGTGGCCGGCCGCCGGACCGGCCGCTGCCAGCGGTTCGTAGCCGGCGTCCGGCCCGTACCAGTGCGGGTGGTCGCGGCGCAGCCGCAGGGCGACCGCGGTCAGCCGCAGCTTCTCCTCGGCGAAGGAGCCGGGCGCCCGGCCGGCCAGCAGTTCGCGCAGGAGGCCGGCGTCCGGGCTGCCCATCGGGGCGCGGTTGTCCGGGTCCACCAAGGTGTACACCGGCAGCTCCGTGCCCTGGTAGACGTCCGGCACGCCCGGCATCGTCAGGTGCAGCAGCGCCGCGCCCAGGCTGTTCGCTGACTCGTAGCGCGCCAGCGAGCGGACGAACGTGACGACCCCGCCGGCGCCGGCCGTGCACGGCCCCTGCTCGGTGAAGTCGGCGACGGCCTTCTCGTACGCGCCGTCCTGCTCTGTCCAGGTGGTGTGCAGGCCGGCCTCGCGGACGCTCTTGAGGGCGGCGGGGACCAGCCGGTCCGGCGGGCAGGAGCCGAGGCCGACGCCGGTCTGCCGGACGGTGTACTCGGTGTGGCGGTCCGGTGCCTCCGCACCGCCCGCCGGCGCCTCCAGCCACTCCCGCCAGGCACCGGGGAGTTCGGTGAGGACCGCCAGCCGCAGCCGCAGGTCGGCGCTGCGCTTGGTGTCGTGCGTGGACAGGACCGTCCCGGTGGCGGGCCGCTCGCGCCGCATCCGCTCGCAGTAGGCGTGGAACTCCGCGGGCGTGGTGGCCGGTTCGCCCGGGTCGCGGCCCACCTCGCAGAGCGACAGCAGCGGCACGTACCGGTAGAAGGCGGCGTCCTCCACGGACTTGGCGTGCAGCGCCGAGGCGACCTGGGCGAAGCGGGGCACGAAGTCGTCGGCGGCGGCGCCGGCCGCCCGGCCCAGCGCCAGGTCCCGGACGAAGTCGACGGCCGGCGCCAGTTCCGGCGCGGACTCCCGGCGGGCCTGCGCCGCGGCCTGCTCCAGCATGGCCGTGTCGAGGTCGGTGGCCGGAGTGCCGGGTACGACGTAGGGGCGGTAGACCGGGATCTGGACCAGGAGCGCGCGGATCGCGTCGGCGAGGAGTTCGGGGCCGTACGGGGGGCTGCCGGGGACCGCGCCGCGGGCCTGTTCCGCGGCGCGCCGGAGCCTGGCCACTTCGGTGGCCAGGTCGAGCGACACCACCCGGTGGGCGGCCCGGCGGACGGTCGGTGCCCAGCGCCCGCCGGTCTCGTCCCCGACGCCGGTGAAGTCCCGGTAGAAGCCGGCCACCTCGGCCGCACCCGCCGGGTCGGTGAACAGCCCGTCGACGCGGTCCAGCGCGTCGTATCCGGTGGTGCCCGCGCACTCCCAGTCCGCCGGCAGCCGCTCGTCGCGCTGGAGGATCTTCTCCACCACCGTCCAGCGCCCGCCGCTCGCCGCCGCCAGCCGCCGCAGATAGCCCGCGGGGTCGGCGAGACCGTCCGGGTGGTCGATCCGCAGGCCGTCCACCACACCGTCACGCAGCAGCCGCAGCACCGTGGCGTGGGTGGCCTCGAAGACCTCCGGGCGCTCGACGCGGACCGCGATCAGCTCGGAGATGGTGAAGAAACGGCGGTAGTTCAGCTCGGTGCGGGCGGCCCGCCAGTACGCGAGCCGGTAGTGCTGGGCCTCGACCAGTTCCGGCAGCGGCAGTTCCCCGGTGCCGGGCCGCAGCGGGAAGCGGTGCTCGTAGTAGGCGAGCACCGGTTCGCCGGCCGCCTCGTCGTTCACCACCGACAGACTGCCCAGCGCGTCCGGCAGCGGCTCGCCGAGCACCGGCAGCAGCACCTTGCCGTCGAGCGCGTCCCACTCGATGTCGAACCAGGAGGCGTACGGCGAGCCCGGCCCCTCGCGCAGCGTCTGCCAGAGCGGGGCGTTGAGGTACTCCGGGGCCGGCACCGCCATGTGGTTGGGCACGATGTCCAGGATCAGGCCCAGGCCCTGCTCCCGGGCGGCGCGGGAGAGTTCGCGCAGGCCCTCCTCGCCGCCCAGTTCGCCGCGGACCCGGGTGTGGTCCACCACGTCGTAGCCGTGCGTGGAGCCGGGCACCGCGGTCAGCACCGGGGACAGATGCAGATGGGTGACGCCCAGTTCGGCCAGGTACGGCAGCGCGGCCGCGGTGTCGGCGAAGGTGAAGCCGGGCTGCAGCTGCACCCGGTAGGTCGAGCCGGGCGTCACGGGATGTGCGGTCATGGGGTCTTCTCTACCCCGGATCAGCGATTCAGGCGCGTCCGGGGGCTCTCGTGTCGCCCGCGGGCGCCGCGGCCCGGGCCGGCCTCAGTCCGCCGGCCGCTGGAGCACCACCATGCTGCGGTCCGCCAGCAGCAGCCGGTCCCCTGCCTGCACCCGCTCGCCGGTGCCCGGCGGCACCCCCTCGGGCCGCTCGGTGTCCACCACCAGGTGCCACTCCTTGCCGTGGTTGTCGGGCACCACGAACTCCTGGGCGCGCGGCGCCGCGTTGAACATCAGCAGGAACGAGTCGTCGATCACCGGCTCACCGCGCGGGCCCGGCTCGGAGATCGCGTTGCCGTTGAGGAACACCACCAGCGTCCTGGCGTGCGCGGCCTGCCAGTCGCGCTGCGCCATCTCCTGGCCCTCGGGGGTGAACCAGGCGATGTCGGAGAGTTCGTCGTGGGTGCCCTCCATCGGCCGGCCGTGGAAGAAGCGGCGCCGCCGGAAGACCGGGTGATCCCGGCGCAGCCACACCATGCTGCGCACGAAGTCGTGCAGCCGCAGCGCCTCGTCGTCGTCCTCGCTGGTGCCCGGCTTGCCCGGCCAGGAGATCCAGGACAGCTCGTTGTCCTGGCAGTAGGTGTTGTTGTTGCCGCGCTGGCTGCGGCCGAACTCGTCGCCGTGACTGATCATCGGCACGCCCTGGGAGAGCATCAGGGTGGCCACGAAGTTCCGCATCTGCCGCCCGCGCAGCGCCCGTACCGCCCGGTCCTCGGTCTCGCCCTCGGCGCCGCAGTTCCAGGACCGGTTGAAGCTCTCGCCGTCCCGGTTGCCCTCGCCGTTGGCCTCGTTGTGCTTGTCGTTGTACGACACCAGGTCGCGCAGGGTGAAGCCGTCGTGGCAGGTGACGAAGTTGATGGACGCCAGCGGGCGGCGGCCGTCGTCCTGGTAGAGGTCGGAGGAGCCGGTGAGCCGCGAGCCGAACTCCGCCAGGGTGGCGCTCTCACCGCGCCACAGGTCCCGCACGGTGTCGCGGAACTTGCCGTTCCACTCGGTCCACAGCGGCGGGAAGTTGCCCACCTGGTAACCGCCCTCGCCGACGTCCCAGGGCTCGGCGATCAGCTTCACCTGGGAGACCACCGGGTCCTGCTGGACCAGGTCGAAGAAGGACGACAGGCGGTCCACCTCGTGGAACTGCCGGGCCAAGGTGGCCGCCAGGTCGAAGCGGAAGCCGTCGACGTGCATCTCGGTGACCCAGTAGCGCAGGCTGTCCATGATCATCTGGAGTACGTGCGGGCTGCGCATCAGCAGACTGTTGCCGGTGCCGGTGGTGTCCGTGTAGTAGCGCTTGTCGCCGCCGAGGCGGTAGTAGGACGCGTTGTCCAGGCCGCGCAGCGAGAGCGTGGGCCCCAGGTGGCTGCCCTCGGCGGTGTGGTTGTAGACCACGTCAAGGATCACCTCGATGCCGGCCCGGTGCAGCGCGCGGACCGCGGTCTTGAACTCCAGCACCTGCTGCCCGCGGTCGCCCAGCGAGCAGTAGTCGTGGTGCGGGGCGAAGAATCCGATGGTGTTGTAACCCCAGTAATTGGCCAGCCCCGCGTCCGCCAACCGGTGGTCCTGGATGAACTGGTGCACAGGCATCAGTTCCAGCGTGGTCACTCCCAGTTCCACCAGATGGCCGATCACGGACGGGTGCGCCAGCGCCGCGTAGGTGCCGCGGATCTCCTCCGGCAGGCCCGGGTGGGTCATCGTCAGACCCTTCACATGGGCCTCGTAGATGACGGTCTTGTGGTAATCGATACGCGGCGCGCGGTCGTCGGCCCAGTCGAAGTACGGATTGACCACGACCGAGGTCATGGTGTGCGGGGCCGAGTCCAGGTCGTTGCGGGAGTCGGGCTGGCCGAAGCGGTAGCCGTACACCGCCTCGTCCCAGTCGATGTTCCCGCTTATCGCCTTGGCGTAGGGGTCGAGCAGCAGCTTCGCCGAGTTGCAGCGGTGGCCGCGCGCCGGGTCGTAGGGCCCGTGCACCCGGAATCCGTAGCGCTGTCCCGGCATCACCCCCGGCAGGTAGGCGTGCCGGACGAAGGCGTCCGCCTCGCGCAGCTCCACCGCCGTCTCGGAGCCGTCGTCGTGCAGCAGACACAGCTCGATCCGGGACGCCACTTCGGAGAACACGGCGAAGTTGGTGCCCGCCCCGTCGAAGGTGGCGCCGAGGGGATACGACTGACCCGGCCAGACTTGCATGTGATGACTCTTCCACTCCGTAACCGGACTACTGGGTTCCGTTCGGTCTTCTCCGGTACCCGGAAATCACGTTGCCGAAGACGCATCCTCCCATCCGGTTCCACCCGAGGGTGACACAGCCGCAACAGGCAGCGACCGCAAGGGTGATGAGGTTGTCCGGTAGTAGTCAAGTAGGGTCGATACGGCTGCGACGCCCCCCGCACCGCAGTACCCTTCCTTGATCGTGGACGGGGGCGGGAGGCGGTGACGTGGTGACGTCCGGAGGTCTGATGCTCCCGGGTGGCGGTGAGCAGGGAGACCGGCACGTCGCGGAGGGCGCCGCCGCGGAGGGGCCGCCCGGCGCGGTCACCGTCGCCGCGCCGATGGAGATCGGAGCGGAACTGGACTGGGACGCCGACGCCTGGGCCGAGGTGCGCACCCGCGCCCGGCGGGCCGGCCGGGCCTACATCTGGCTGAACCTCGTCGAGCAGCGGCTGCGGTCCGTGGTGAACGCCGTGCTCCGCCCGATCTACGAACCGGTGCACGGCGAGGAGTGGGTGGTGGCGGCAGCCGGTCCGGCCGGCCACGAATGGGTGCAGCGGGCGGTCGCGGTCCGCGAGGTCAGCCGGCGCAAGGGCTTCCTGCTCGACCCCGCCGACGACAATGTGCTCAGCTTCCTGACGCTGCCTCAGCTGCGCGAGCTGGTGGTCCAGCACTGGCCCTGTTTCGAGCCCTACTACGACGAGCGGCGCGAGTTCGAACTCGCCCTGGACGAGCTGGAAGTGGCCCGGCACGTGGTCTCCCGCAACCGGGCGCTGTCCCGGACGGTGCTCGACCAGGCCGAGCGGGCCTCCGCCCGGGTGCTGGAGCTGCTGGGCGCGGGGCCCGCGAGTTCGGCCGCCCAGCGGCTGCCGGTGGACGCGATGGAGGAACTGGTCGCCGACCGGTACGCCGACGTGATCGGGGTCTACCCCGACCGGGTACGGCTGCAGCGACAGCTGCCGGTGGAGGATCTCTTCTCCGGCGCCCGGCGGCTCGACGCGGTCGGCATCGGGCTCAATCTGCTGGTGCAGAACTTCTCCGGGCGGCGGCTGGTCCGGCTGGTCGAGTCCGGCTGCCGGGTCCGGCTGCTCTTCCTCAACCCGGCCAGCAGCGCCACCCGCCGCCGGGAGCGCGAACTGGGCCTCGGGCGGGGCGAGCTGAGCCGGTCGATCGAGATGAACATCATGCACATGCGCCGGGTCCGCGCCCGGCTGCGGGACCAGGGCGCCTTCGAGATCCAGGTCTTCGACGAGATCCCGCGGTTCACCGCCTACCTGATCGACGGGGACTCCGCCGAAGGACTCGCGGTGGTGCAGACGTACCTGCGCAGGGCCCGCGGCATGGAGGTGCCGGTGCTGGTGCTGCGCGGCGGCTCCCGGCGGGTCGTGGCGGACGGCGGGCCGGCTCCGGAGAGCGGGCTCTTCCAGGTGTACCGCGAGGAGTTCGAGGGGATCTGGACCGATTCGCGCCCGGTCTCCTGACGCTGCGTCACCGGACCCCGCCCGAGGGGATTGTCAGTGCCCCACGCGATGATGGGCAGCGCAAGGGCACGCACGGGGGAATCGGGTGGAAGGACTCGCCATGGCATGGCACGAGGATCTGCTGGTCGGCTTCGACCTGGAGACCACGGGGACGGATCCCCGGCAGGCGCGGATCGTGACCGCGGCGGTCACCGAGGTGAAGGGCGGCGAGCCGGTGCGGCACCGGGCCTGGCTGGCCAATCCCGGGGTGCCGATCCCGGCTGAGACCACCGCCATACATGGCGTCAGCACCGCGCGGGCGGCGGCCGAAGGCCGGCCCGCACCGGAGGTCGTCGCCGAGATCGCCGACGCGCTGCGGGGGTACTGGGCGGCCTCGGTGCCGGTCGTCGTCTACAACGCGCCTTTCGATCTCACCCTTCTGGATGAAGAATTGCGCCGGTACGCGCTGCCGCCGCTGGTCGCGCCCGGCGGCCTGGCCGGACCGGTCGTCGACCCGCTGGTGATGGACCGCGCCCTGGACAAGTACCGCCGGGGCAAGCGCACCCTGGAGGCCGCCTGCGCGGTCTACGGGGTGCGGCTGGACGGCGCCCATGACGCGGGGGCGGACGCGCTCGCCGCGGTCCGGGTGGCCCGCGCGGTCGCCGCCCGTTACCCGCAGGCCGCCGAGGCGGAGATCTGGGACCTCCACGCCTCGCAGCGCGGCTGGTACCTCGCCTGGGCCGAGGACTTCGCCGACTGGCTGCGCAAGAAGGGCTCAGCCGACGCCGAGGTCGACACCGGCTGGCCGCTGCGGCTCACCCAGCCGCTGGGCTGACCCCCGGTCAGAAGCTGTACCAGCGGACCGTCGGGTCGTCCGCGCGCAGGGAGGCGACCCGGCGGCGGAATTCGGCGAGCGCGGCCGGGCCGGCCGGGGCGTGCTGGGCCACCCAGGCGCAGGAGGCGGTCTCGCGGGCGCCGCGCAGGGTGGCGTGGCCGGGCCACGCGACCACGTCCCAGCCGTAGGCCGCGGTGAAGGCGTCGTAGGCCGCCTGCGGCACCCCGTAGCGGTCCCGGCTGAGCGCGTGGACCACCAGGTCGTGCTCGCGCAGGTCGGAGGAGAAGGTCTCCAGGTCGACCAGGACCGGCCCGTCCGGGCCGATGTGCACATTGCGCGGGAGCGCGTCACCGTGGATCGGGCCGCGCGGCAGGTGCGGGACGAGGTCGGCGGTGGCCTGCGCGAAGGAGTCCCGGCGGCGGCGCAGATAGGCCGCGTCGGCCGGGTCGATGGCGTCCCCGGCGTTCCGCAGCCACCGCTCCACCCCGCCGAGCAGATCCCGCGGCGGCAGCCCGAAGTCCGGCTCGGGCAGCGCGTGCACCAGCTTCAGCAGCGGTGCCACATCGGCCGGTTCTGCGGTCCGCAGCGACTCCGGCAGCCGCTGCCAGTAGGTGACGGGGTGCCCCTCGACCAGCCGGACCTCCGACTCCGCCGAGCGGACCGCCGGTACGTCGTGCTTGGCCAGCCAGTCCGCGGTGCGCACCTCCCGGCGCGCCCGGTCCAGCAGATCGGCGCCCCGGCCGACCTTGATCACCAGGCGGCCGGCCGCGTACACCGCGTTCTCCCCGAAGGAGAGCAGTTCGGCATCGGGGTGCCCCGCGGCATCCAGCACCGCCCGGGCCCGCTCCTGCGTGAACACCGCGTCCGCCATGCCGCGCCTCTCGCCTCGTCCACTGGTCCCGATCGCCCGCTGTCCGCGCCTCCGTCCCCCCGCATATGCCCCGGTCACCGGACAGTGCGGTGGACACCGCAAGTGTCCCACCCGACCGCCGGTGCCCCGCGCCGGGTTTCCCGGTCATCCGCCGCGCATACGTTTCCGGCGCTGCGATGAGTTACGGCGCCGGGCCCGGTCGGTATCAGCGGGAGCCCCAGGGCGGGGCCGGAACGAGGAGGAACGCCGTGGTGGCGGCCCGTGACCCGGAGGAACCTGCCCGCCCGCGCGCGGCCGGGCAGGACAGCCCCCGGGTGAGTCCGCGAACGCCCCGGCCGGCGCCGCCGGACCCCGGTGCCGGCCCGCCCGGGCCCGCGGGGAACCACCGCTCGGATCCGCGCCCGCCGGTCGCCGTCGACGTCAGCGGCCTGCCGTACCGAGGCGCCGGCAGGGGCCTGGCTGCCGTCGCCGCGCTGGCCCGGCTGGGGCTGGCCGCCCGGCGGGCCGGCCGCCAGGTGCGGCTGACCGGCGCCGATCCGGGCCTGCGGGCGCTGCTGGGGCGGTCAGGGCTGGCCGGGGAGTTCCAGTGGGAGCCCGAAGAGGGGGAAGAGGTGCGCGGTGTCCAGGAATGAGTTGATCCCGGTTATCCGCCCGTCGGAGATCTCCAGCACCTGGAGCGCCCACGGCCGGTGACCGCCTTCGTGACTCGCCCGGTACTGGCCGAAACCCGGCGAACCGTTCGCCGCGACCGGCAGCAGCCGTGAGCCCTTGCACTCGATCCCGGTGCCCAGGAACCAGGCCCGGATGTCCTCGTGGCCCCGCAGCCACAGCGGGTACGGCGGCATGGACAGGGTGGCGTCCTCGTGCAGCAGGCTGGTCAGCGAGTCCAGGTCGTACCGCTCGAAGGCGTCGACATAGCGGTCGAGCAGTGCCTGCTGCTCCTCGTCCATCTCGGCGGGGGGCGCCGGCTGCGCGCCGCCCGGGCCGCTGTCGGCGAGGGTGGCACGGGCCCGCTGGAGCGCGCTGTTCACCGAGGCGACGGTGGTGCCCAGGAGTTCCGCGGTCTCGTCCGCCTTCCAGGCCAGCACCTCGCGCAGGATCAGCACCGCGCGCTGGCGGGGCGGCAGATGCTGGAGGGCCGCCACGAAGGCCAGCCGGATCGACTCCCGGGCGACCACCACATCGGCCGGATCACCGGCCGACGGCGCCGTCCGCGCGTCCGGCACCGGCTCCACCCACATCGACCCGGCGGTCATGCCGGGCAGTACCGCGTCGGCGTGCGAGGCGGGCGACAGATCCATGGGCCTGGCCCGGCGGTTGCCCGCCCTGAGGCTGTCCAGGCAGACGTTGGTGGCGATCCTGTACAGCCAGGAACGCAGACTGGACCGGCCCTCGAACCGGTCGGCGGCGCGCCAGGCGCGCACCAGCGTCTCCTGCACCGCGTCCTCGGCCTCGAAGGCCGAACCGAGCATCCGGTAGCAGTAACCGGTCAGCTCGACCCGGTGCTCTTCCAACCGGTGCTCCACCTCGTCGGCGGCCAGGGCCGTCGAACCGCTCGCACTCTCCCGTACGGTCATGCACTCCACCGTAACCGGGGCCACTGACAGTGCCCCCGTACCGGACCGGTACGGGGGCACTGCCGTCGGCGAACACCCAGGCCGGCCGGGTGGGAAGGCGTCACACGCGGTCGGGGACCTGCGGTGGCGCGACCGGGAGCCGGTGGCCCGCGGTGGCCGGCGGCTTCGGCAGCGCCGACTCGTCGTGCGTCATGTCCGGCAGCCGGTTCATCCAGCGCGGCAGGTACCAGTTCCGCTCGCCGAGCAGCGTCATCACCGCGGGCAGCAGCACCCCGCGGATCACCGTGGCGTCGATCAGCACCGCGAAGGCCAGGCCGACGCCCATCTGCTTCATGCTCTGCATCGACAGGGTGCCGAAGATCGCGAAGACCGCCACCATGATGACCGCCGCGCTGGTGACGACACCGGCCGTGGTGGTGATGCCGTGCTCGATCGCGCTGCGGGTGCTCAGCCCGCGCATCCGGGCCTCGCGGATCCGGGAGACCACGAACACGTGGTAGTCCATGCTCAGCCCGAACAGGATCACGAACAAGAAGAGCGGCAGCCAGGCCACCACCGCACCGGTCCCGGTGGCGCCGACCAGCCCGGCGCCCCAGCCGTGCTGGAAGACCATGGTCAGCACCCCGTAGGCGGCGCCCACCGACAGCAGGTTGAGCGCGATCGAGGTCAGCGCGATGGTCAGCGACCGGAAGGAGAGCAGCATCAGCAGGAAGGCGAAGACGGTGACGAAGGCGAAGACCGGCGGCACACTGCTGGTGATCTTGTGGGTGAAGTCCATGGACCCGGCGGTCTGGCCGGTGATCGGTGCCTGCACCCCGGCCACCTTGCCGAGGGTGTCCGGCCTGACCTGATCGCGCAGGGTGGTCAGATCGGCCTCGGCCTTGCCGCGGTCGGTGCCGCCGGCCAGCGGTACGGCGAGCTGGGCCACGTTCTGCGCGCTGTGCACGGTGACGGTGACCGGACCGCTACTGGCACCGGAGGAGACTGCCTCGGCGCGGAAGGCCTCGATCGCCCTGACCACCGCGGGCGCCGTGATGTCGTCGGCCTTGACCACCACATGGGCCGGGTCGGGGCCGCCGGGGAAGGCGGCGCTGATGTGCTGGTAGGTCCGTACGATGGCCGGCCCGTCGCCGAGTTCCTGGTCCATCGACAGGTTCGCGGTGTGCATGCCGAAGGCGGGGATCGCGATCGCGGCCAGCGCACCGCCGGCGATCAGTGTGGCGGTCTTCGGGTTGCGCAGCACCGGGCGCAGGACGGTCCGCCAGAAGCGGCTGCCGCCGTCGGCGGCGCCGTGGCCGCGCTGCGCCCTGGCACGCCGGTTCAGGAACGGGATCCGGCCCTTCTCGACCCGCTCGCCGAGCAGCGACAGCAGCGCGGGCAGCACGGTAACAGAGCCGAACATCGCGATCGCCACCACGATCATGGTGGCCACGCCCATCGCCTTGAAGTCGCCGATGCCGGTGAAGAGCATGCCGGCCATGGCCACGATCACGGTGATGCCGGAGATCAGGACGGCCCGGCCCGAGGTGGCCGCGGCGATCCGCAGCGCGGTGCCCGCGTCGTGCCCCGCCTCCCGCTCCTCCCGTTCCCTGCGCAGGTAGAACAGGCAGTAGTCGACGCCGACCGCCAGACCCACCAGCAGCATCACCGAGTTGGCGGTGTCGCTCATCGGCACCGCGTGGCTGACCAGCGCCACCACACCGGTCGCGCCGAGGAAGGCGGTCATCGCCAGCAGTACCGGCAGCAGCGCCGCGACCAGCGCGCCGAAGGCGATCAGCAGAATGGCCAGCGCGACCGGCACCGCGGAGAACTCGGCGGTCTTGAAGTCGCTGCCGAAGGCGTCGTTCTCCGCCTTGGCGGAGCTGGCGTCGCCGAACTCCTCGATCCGCAGGTCCTTGTGCTGCCCCTGCACGCTGCCGACCGCGTCCAGGACCGGCTGCACCTGGTCGGCCGCGTCGTCCGCGGCGCCGCGCATGTCGAACCTGACCAGTGCGCTGCGGTGGTCGGCGGAGATCGCCCCGGTGTCGTACGGGGAGGTGACCGCGGTGACCTTGCCGGTCGCCCGCACCGCCGTGACGACGTCGGAGACCGCCGTGCGGAAGGCCGGGTCGGAGGTGCTGCCGCCGTGGGTGGCCTGGATCAGCACCATTTCGCCGGCCGCGTCGGTCAGCCCCGAGTCGTCGATGATGGTGGCGGCCTGTTTGACCTCGCCGGGCATCGCGCGGTTCTCGTCCACGTCCGTCCGGCCGGCCGCCTGGCCGATGACCATGGCCACGATGACGAAGAGCAGCCAGCCCCCGACCGCCGCCCAGCGGTGCCGGGCGCTCCATCCGCCCATCGCCGCGGCGATGCCCATCGTGTTGCCGTGTGCGCGTCCGCGACTCACGGTGTGCCCCCTTGTGAGGATCGTCATGGGTGGCGGCTCGGTGCCGCTCCGTCCACCCATGACGCTAGGGGCGGGAAAGGCCGTGACCCATCCGGCCTGCTGGTGACTCGACCCCCGGGCTTCTCCCCTCCTCGGGTGGGGGAAACCCCACCATGACCAGGCGGTTGGCCCCTACAAGGGTTCGCCGGGCAGGCGGTTCCCCGGCGGCCGGGTCGCCCCGGGCCGGCTCAGTTCAGCGCTGTGGCGGCGGGGTGCGCAGCCCGAAGCTCCCCGAGCGCATGGCGCGCCGCGCCGCGTCCGCCACCGGCCGTTCGGCGAACCGCTGGAGCACATAGGCGAGCAGCACCAGGCCCGCGGTGAGCGAGAGCACCAGCAGCCACGGGTCGACGGCGTCACCGTAGTGATTGACCACGGTCACGCCGATGACGTCGTGGATCAGGTACAGCGGGAAGGTGAGGGTGCCGGCGGTGGAGAGCCAGCGCCACCGCACCCGCCCGGTCCAGCCCAGCGCGATGGCGGCGACGGCGGCGAAGAAGAGCGTGGTGGCCAGCACCAGCCACGGCCGCCAGGGGTGCCAGGTCGCCCAGTTGTTGCGGCCGCCGGTAGGGGTGAGCAGGAAGTACAGCCCGAGCAGGTACGACATCCCGACGATGCCCCACAAGATGGGGGTCGGCCGGAACCGGTACATCAGGTAGAAGGCCATACCGCCGATGAAGTACGGGGCGGAGGTCGGATTGACCACCAAGGTGAGCAGCTGGATGTGGGACCCGGCGCTGAGCACCGCGGCCACCGTCCACAGGCCGCAGAAGACCACGACCCGCTGGTAGGTCAGGCCGCGCCAGACCACGGCGGCGAAGAGCAGGTAGAAGCAGAGCTCGGGCCAGAGCGTCCAGTACACCGAGTCCAGGTTGTTCACGCCGAGCGGGGTCTGGAACATCGTCAGGTTGGCGACGACGGTCTGCCCCTGCGGCGGGTCGAAGGGCGAGTCGAAGGCGAGCAGCACCACCGTGGTGAGGATGACCGCGGTCCAGTACATCGGATACAGCCGGGAGACCCGGGAGATGAAGAAGTCCCGCGGGCTGCGTCCCCAGGCGCTCATGCAGATGACGAACCCGCTGATCAGGAAGAAGAGATCGACGCCGAGCCGGCCGAAGGCGAAGACGCTGTGCGCCCCTTCGGAGAAGACCTGGTCGTAGGGGCGGCCCCAGACGAACTCCATCGAGGCCGGGGTCTGCCCGACGAAGTGGAAGAGCACCACCGACAGGGCGGCCAGGAAGCGCAGTCCGTCGAGCACCGCGAGTCGGCCGCCCCGTTGTGCGGCCGCCACCGGTGGCCTGCCGCCCTGGGACGCCGGGGGGAGCGGCCGGTGCAGGGGTGGCAGTCCGATACTCCGGGCAGCGGCTTCGGGTGCGGTGACCGTCCTGTCGGCTGCCTTGGTAAAGCCACTCATACGAGCCGGTTCTCCCCTGTCGTCCGTGGGTGCTTTTCGTCAGGTCGTACGGCATGCGCTGTCGACCCTCTCACACGGCGGCGGCGGGAGCGGTGACCGGGTTGACCCATTAGGGAGGAAATGACCCATGCATACGGGTGATTTGCACGGGGTCTGTGGGACGGCTGTGCAATCCCTGTGCGAACCGGGGCACTTGGGGAGGATTCAGGCCGCGATCCGGCGCCGGACCGGCAGCAGCGCCTGGTCGTACCGGTGCAGCAGCAGCGCGGCCACCTCGGGCGCCGCGCCCAGCACGGGGGCCAGGACATCGGCGCCGGCCTCGCGGGCGCCGCGGGCGATCCGGTCCGGGAGGAAGCCCGGCGCGATGACGTACGGCGCGACCGCGATCCGGCGCACCCCCTCGGCCCGCAGCGCGCGGACCGCGTCCTCGGTCCGCGGCAGGGCGGCGGAGGCGAACGCCGGCCGCACCGCGCACCAGCCGGTACGCCGCCACTCCCGCGCGATCGCCGCGATCACCGCGCCCGCCTCCGGGTCGGTGGAGCCCGCCGAGGCCAGCACCACACCGGTCGACGCGCGGTCGCCGGGCCGCAGCCCGGCCTGCTGGAGCCGCCGCTCCAGCGCCGCGGTCAGCAGCGGCGAGGGGCCCAGTACGTCGGCGGTCCGCAGCCGCAGCGACGGCAGCGCCGCCGTGGATTCCCGCAGCACCGCGGGGATGTCGGTCTTGGCGTGGAACGCGCGGGTGAGCAGCAGCGGCAGCGCCACCGCGTCCCGTACGCCGTCGGCGGCCAGCCGCCGGACCGCCTGCGGCACCGACGGCGCGCAGAAGTCCAGGAACGCCGTCTCCACCCGCAGCCCCGGCCGGGCCGCCGCCACCCGCGCGGTCAGCGCGCGGACCGTCGCGGCGTGCCGCGGGTCACGGGAGCCGTGCGCGATGACCAGCAGGGGCGGGCGGCCCGAGCCGGGGTGGGTACGGCGCTGGTGGCCGGTGGCGGGGCGGGACATCAGCGGCCGGCGGACAGGCCCCGGGTGCGCAGCACCCAGCGCTCCAGCGGGGAGAAGATGATCAGGTCGATGGCGATGCCGACCAGCAGGATCAGCAGGATGCCGAGGAAGACACCGGCCATGTCGGAACCCTCCCGCATGTTCTCCAGATAGCGGCCGAGGCCCACGCCCAGATCGGGCGAGGACGCGATCAGTTCGGCGGCCATCAGGGAGCGCCAGGAGAACGCCCAGCCCTGCTTGAGGCCGGCCACATAACCCGGCAGCGCGGCAGGCAGCAGGATGTACCAGGCGCCGCGCAGCCCGGTCGCACCGATGGTACGTCCCGCCCGCAGATACAGCGGCGGCACCTGGTCGATGCCGGCCACCAGGCCATTGGCGATCGACGGCACCGCGCCCAGCAGGATCACCGCGTACATCGCCGAGTCCTCGATGCCCAGCCAGATCACCGCGGCCGGCACCCAGGCCACCGACGGCAGCGACTGGAGCCCGGAGAGGATCGGGCCGATCGCGGACCGGACGAACGGCACCCGGGCCACCACCAGACCCAGCGGGGTGCCGATGGCCAGCGCCGCCAGGAAGCCGAGCAGGCCGCGCTCCACACTGGTCCAGATGATGGAGAACAGGTCGCCTGCGCTCCACCGGGCGACCAGTTCCGACCAGACCGCGTGCGGGCTGGGCAGCTTGGTCGGGCTCGCCACCTTGCCCCACACCGCGAGTTGCCACACCACCAGGACCAGCACCACCGCGCTCAGCGGCGGCAGCACCTTCTTCACCAGCACCTGGCCGAAGGACGTCCGCTTGATGACGACCGTGTCGAGCGCGTCCAGACCGGCCTCCAGGCCGGACAGGTCCCGCAGCGCGCCGTCCGTGCCGGAGCCGTCGGTCGCCTGCCGCGGCACGGTGCCCCGCGGGTCCTTCTCTGCGGTGCCGGTCTCAGTGCTGGCCATGGCGGCGGATCTCCCCACGCAGTTCTTCGGTGATCTCGACGGACAGGTCCGCCACGCCCGAGTCCTCGATCCGGCGCGGCTGCGGGATGTCGATGACCCATTCGCGGTTGATCCGCCCGGGCCGGGACGACAGCAGGACGACCCGCTGGGCGAGCCGTACCGCCTCGCGGACGTTGTGGGTGACGAAGACGACCGACAGCTCGGTCTCCGACCAGATGCGGGTCAGCTCGTCGTGCAGCACATCACGGGTGATCGCGTCCAGCGCCGCGAACGGCTCGTCCATCAGCAGCAGTTGGCTGTCCTGGGCGAGCGCCCTCGCCAGCGCCACCCGCTGCCGCATACCGCCGGACAGCTCGTGCACCCGCTTGCCGTACGCCTCGCCCAGCCGCACCAGGGAGAGCAGCCGCTCGGCCTCCGGGCGCCGCTGCTCGCGCGGCACCCCGCGCAGCCGCAGCGCCAGTTCGATGTTCTTGCCCGCGGTCAGCCACGGGAAGAGCGCGTGCTCCTGGAACATCAGGGCCGGCCGGCCGCCGGGAGCCTCGATGCTCCCGGCGGTCGGTTTGTCCAGGCCCGCGACCAGGTTCAGCAGGGTGGACTTGCCGCACCCCGAGGCCCCCAGCAGGCAGACGAACTCACCGGGCCGTACGTCCAGCGTGATGTCGTCCAGCACGAGCTGCTGGGCGCCGGGCCGGCCGAACGCCTTCGACACATGGTCGAGCCTGGCCGCGTACGCGGCGGCTTCCCCGGTCGGCGCGGCGGCGCCGGCGAGCGTGTCAGCCATGGGTGTCACCTCCTGGGGTCCTCTTCAGCGGGATGTCGGGTCGTCGTTGCCGGTACGGGCCGCTACTGCTTGCCCAGGCCCGCCGCGTCCACCGCCGGCTGCCCCTGCTCCTTGAGCACCTTGTTCAGCAGCGTCAGGTCGTACAGTCCGTCGAGCTTGGGCGCCTTCAGCAGACCGGCCGACACGGCGTGGTCCGCCTCCTCCTGCGCGGTCTTGGCCAGCGGGTCGTCCAGCAGCGTGATCGACTTCCAGGCCGGGTCCAGCTGGTCGGCCGGCAGCGCCTTCTGGGTGAGCGCCTTGAGCTGGGCGTTGGCGTCGGCCTTGGCCTGGTCGGAGTTGGCGTTGATCCAGGCGTTGGTCTTCACCGAGCCGCGCAGCACTGCCTCGACCACGTCCGGGTGATCGGTGAGGAACTTCTGCGACACGATCACATTGGTGATCACGAACTTGTTGTCGGGCCACAGCGTGCTCTCGTCCAGCAGCACCTTCGCGCCCTCGCTGACCAGCTTCGAGGCGGTGGGCTCCGGCACCCACGCACCGTCGATCGAGCCGTTGGCGTACGCGTCGGGGGTGATCTTGTTGTCGGTGCGGACCACCGACACATCGCCCTTGCCGCTCTGCGCGTCGACCTTCCAGCCCTGGGACTTGATCCACGCCAGCAGCGCCACGTCCTGGGTGTTGCCGAGCTGCGGGGTGGCGATCTTCTTGCCCTTGACGTCGGCCAGGGACGTGATCTTCTTCGGGTTCACCACCAGCTTCACACCGCCGGACGCCGAACCCGAGATGATCCGCAGGCTGGTGCCCTTGGACTGCGTGTAGCCGTTGATCGCGGGGGAGGGGCCGATCCAGCCGATGTCTATGGAGCCGGCGTTGAGCGCCTCGATCTCGGCGGGGCCCGCGTTGAACGTGGACTGCTTGATCTTGGTGGCGCCCAGCTCCTTCTGGAAGAAGCCCTCCTTCAGCCCGACCAGCGCGGTCGCGTGCGTCAGGTTGGGGAAGTAGCCGATCCGTACCTCGTCCGCGGAGAGCTTCTTCGCGCCCGCCGCGGGGGCCGAGGAGGGGGAGGCGTCGGCGGCGTCGTCCGACGTGTCGGAGCCGTAGCCGCACGCGGCCAGTGCGCCGAAGAGGATCGGCAGGGCGGCGGCCGCGGCGACGAGTCTGCGGCGGCGGGAGGTGCCGGGTGCGAGGCGGGGCTGGGCAGACACGGGCGTGTCCTTTCGTAAGGCCCGGCGTGTCGCGCGACTAGGGCGCGGCCGGAGTGTCGTCAGGTCTTCGAAGGCGGTGCGGCGCGGTGCGCGCAACGCGGCGGGCGGGTACGGCGGTGGCCGCGGTCCTGGCGCGGACCGTGACCGGAGGCGTCAGCGCACACATCGCGCCACCCCGCCCGTACCGGAGCCGAGCGAGCCGCTGCCGACGCGGCCGCCCTCCTTCGCGAAGCCTGAAAAGGCGTCATGGACCAGTGGGGACACGGTCAGAAATCCCATTCCTCGTCGTCTTGGGCGGCATCGGCCGGCTTCCGCTCGGCGAACGCCTCGCCCGCCATCCCGGCGGTCAGCGTCGTGCCGTCGGCCGGGTCGATCAGCAGGAACGAGCCGGTCAGCCGGGAGTCGGCGTAGGCGTCCATCGGCAGCGGCTCCGCGGTCCGCAAGACCACCGCGCCGATGTCGTTGACCGCGAGCTCCGCGGGGTCGCTGACGTGCGCGAGGCCGGAGGAGAGCTCGATCCGGTACGGCAGCGCCTTCACGATCGCCTTCACCGTGCGGGTGGCGTGCTTGAGCAGCACCCGCTCTCCGACCCGCAGCGGCCGCTCGTGCAGGTGGCAGACGGTCGCGCGGATGTCCTGGGTGACCCCGGGCGCGCTCGCGGTCGGCGCGATCAGGTCGCCGCGGGAGATGTCCAGGTCGTCGGCGAGCAGTACGGTCACCGACTGCGGCGCCCACGCGGTGTCCACCCGGCGGCCGAGCGCGTCGATACCGGTGATGGTGGTGGTGCGGCCGGACGGCAGCACGGTCACCGGGTCGCCGACCCGCAGCAGGCCGGAGGCGATCTGGCCGGCGTAGCCGCGGTAGTCCGGGTGCTCGGCGGTCTGCGGCCGGATCACGTACTGCACCGGGAAGCGCGGCGGGCAGGCGGTGAGGTCGTGGCTGACCGGGACGGTCTCCAGGTGCTCCAGTACGGTCGGGCCGCCGTACCAGTCCATGTTCGCCGACGGCTCCACCACGTTGTCCCCGGCCAGCGCGGAGATCGGGATCGCCGTCACGTCCGGCACGCCGAGCGACGCCGCGTAGGCGGTGAACTCCTCGGCGATCGCGGCGAAGACCGGCTCCGCGTACGCCACCAGGTCCATCTTGTTGACCGCGAGCACCACGTGCGGGACCCGCAGCAGCGCCGCCACCGCGGCGTGCCGGCGGGTCTGCTCGACCACCCCGTTGCGCGCGTCGACGAGCACCACGGCCAGCTCCGCGGTCGACGCGCCGGTCACCATGTTCCGGGTGTACTGCACATGGCCCGGGGTGTCGGCGAGGATGAAGCGGCGGCGGGCGGTGGCGAAGTAGCGGTAGGCGACGTCGATGGTGATGCCCTGCTCCCGCTCGGCGCGCAGGCCGTCGGTGAGCAGCGCCAGGTCCGGCGCCTCCTGGCCGCGGCTGAGCGACGCCCGCTCCACCGCCTCCAGCTGGTCGGTCAGCACCGACTTGGAGTCGTGCAGCAGCCGGCCCACCAGCGTGGACTTGCCGTCGTCGACGGAGCCGGCGGTGGCGAACCGCAGCAAGGTGGTCGCCGACAACTGCTCGGCGGTGAGCGGACTCGTGGTGCCGGTCATCGTTAGAAGTACCCCTCGCGCTTGCGGTCTTCCATGGCGGCCTCGGACATCTTGTCGTCCGCCCGGGTCGCGCCCCGCTCGGTCAGCCGGGAGGCGGCGATCTCGGTGATCACCGCGTCGAGCGTGGTGGCGCCCGAGTCGACGGCGCCGGTGCAGGACATGTCGCCCACCGTGCGGTAGCGCACCAGCCGGGTCTCCACCGGCTCGTCCGCCTTCGGACCGCCCCACTCGCCCGCGGTCAGCCACATCCCGGCCCGGTTGAAGACCTCACGCTCGTGCGCGAAGTAGATCCGCGGCAGCTCGATGTCCTCCCGGGCGATGTACTGCCACACGTCCAGCTCGGTCCAGTTGGAGAGCGGGAAGACCCGCACATGCTCACCGGGCGCGTGCCGGCCGTTGTAGAGCGACCACAGCTCGGGGCGCTGCCGGCGCGGGTTCCACTGCGAGAACTCGTCCCGCAGCGAGAACACCCGCTCCTTGGCCCTGGCCTTCTCCTCGTCACGCCGGCCGCCGCCGAACACCGCGTCGAACCGCTCCCGCTGGATCGCCTCGGTCAGCGGCACCGTCTGCAGCGGGTTGCGGGTGCCGTCCGGGCGCTCGCGCAGCCGCCCGTCGTCGATGTAGTCCTGCACCTTCGCCACGTGCAGCCGCAAGGAGTGCCGGGCGACGGTACGGTCCCGGTACTCCAGCACCTCGGGGAAATTGTGGCCGGTGTCCACGTGCAGCAGCGAGAACGGCACCGCGGCGGGCGCGAACGCCTTCAGCGCCAGGTGCAGCATGACGATCGAGTCCTTGCCGCCGGAGAAGAGGATCACCGGCCGCTCGAACTCGCCCGCCACCTCGCGGAAGATGTGCACCGCCTCGGACTCCAGCGCGTCCAGGTGGGTCAGTGCGTACGGGCTGTCGGTGGCGCCGGCTGTCGCGACGGTCGTCGTCATGTGGTCAGACCCTTCTCGGCGAGCAGCCCGTGTACGGCCGCCGCGGACTCCTCGACGGTGTGCCCTTGCGTCTCGATCCGCAGGTCCGGCCGGTCCGGAGCCTCGTACGGGTCGTCCACCCCGGTCAGGCCGGTCAGTTCACCGGCTGCCTGCCTGGCGTACAGCCCCTTGACGTCCCGGTCCGAGCAGACGTCCACCGGGGTGGCCACGTGGATCTCCAGGTAGCCGGTGCCCTGTGCCTGGTGGCGCTTGCGCACCGCCTCGCGGCTGTCGGCGTAGGGCGCGATCACCGGGACCAGCACCAGCACCCCGTGCGAGGCCAGCAGTTCGGCGACGAAACCGATCCGCTGCACATTGGTGTGCCGGTCCTCGCGGCTGAAGCCGAGGCCCGCGGAGAGGAACTCGCGGATCTCGTCGCCGTCGAGCACCTCGACCCGCCGGCCGCCGGCGCGCAGCCGCTCGGCGAGCGCGCGGGCGATGGTGGTCTTGCCCGCGCTGGGCAGCCCGGTGAGCCAGACGGTGGCTCCGGTGGTCATCGCGTTCTCCTGACTCGTCGGGGCGGCCGCGGCGGCGGCCGGAGCCGCCGCGGGCACCGGCACCCCGCTCACAGGTGGATTCCGCACTCGGTCTTGCCCAGGCCCGCCCAGCGTCCGGCGCGCGCGTCCTCGCCCGCCCGCACCCGCCGGGTGCAGGGGGCGCAGCCCACCGAGGCGTATCCGTCGGTCAGCAGCGGATTGGTGAGCACACCGTGCTCGGCGATGTACGCCTCGACGTCCTCCTGCGTCCACCGGGCGATCGGCGCGATCTTCACCTTCCGCCGCTTCTCGTCCCAGCCGACGACCGGGGTGTTCGCCCGGGTCGGCGACTCGTCGCGGCGCAGTCCGGTGGCCCAGGCGTCGTAGGCGCGCAGGCCCTCCTCCAGCGGGGCGACCTTGCGCAGCGCGCAGCAGAGGTCGGGGTCGCGGTCGTGCAGCTTCGGGCCGTACTCGGCGTCCTGCTCGGCGACCGTACGGCGGGGGGCGATGGTCAGGACGTTGACGTCCATCACGGCGGCCACCGCGTCGCGGGTGCCGATGGTCTCCGGGAAGTGGTAGCCGGTGTCGAGGAAGACCACGTCCACCCCGGGCATCGCCCGTGACGCCAGGTGGGAGACGACGGCGTCCTCCATCGAGGAGGTGACGCAGAACCGGCCGCCGAAGGTGTCGGCGGCCCAGCGCAGCACGTCGAGCGCGGACGCCTCCTCCAGGTCGCGTCCGGCCTGTTCGGCCAGGGGTCTGAGTTCTTCCGCTGTCCGGTGCCGTGCGACGGTCACGAAGCGCCTCCCTGCGGTGAACCGGCCGTGGACTGCCCTGACGTCAGCCCCTGGGCGAGCAGGCCGAGGAACTTCAGCCCGAAGGCGCGATTGCACGCCCGGCACTCCCAGGCGCCGTGCCCCTCCTCCGACGGGCGCAGGTCCTCGTCCCCGCAGTAGGGGCAGTAGAACGGGGCGGCGCGCTCGGTCATGACAGTGCCTCCTCGGTGGCCCGCGCCGCCCACTGGGCGAAGCGCTCGCCGTCGGTGCGCTCGGCCTGGAAGCGGGTGAGCACCCGCTCGACGTAGTCGGGCAGTTCGGTGGCGGTGACCTTCAGACCGCGGACCTTGCGGCCGAAGCCGGGGTCGAGACCGAGGCCGCCGCCCAGGTGCACCTGGTAGCCCTCGACCTGCTCGCCCTCGGAGTTGGTGACCAACTGGCCCTTGAGACCGATGTCGGCGGTCTGGATCCGCGCGCAGGAGTTGGGGCAGCCGTTGATGTTGATGCCGATCGGCTCGTCGAACTCCGGCAGCCTGCGCTCCAGTTCGTCGATGAGCAAGGCCGCGCGGGCCTTGGTCTCGACGATCGCCAGCTTGCAGAACTCGATGCCGGTGCACGCCATGGTGCCGCGCCGGAAGGCCGACGGCTCGACCTGGAGGTCCAGTGCCTTGAGGCCGGCGGCCAGCGACTCGACCCGGGACTCCTCGACGTCCAGCACGATCATCTTCTGGTCGGTGGTGGTGGTGAGCCGGCCCGAGCCGTGCTCCTCGGCGAGGGCGGCGATCCTGGTCAGGGTGGCGCCGTCGATCCGGCCGACCCGGGCGGCGAAACCGACGTAGTAGCGGCCGTCCTGCTGCCGGTGCACGCCGATGTGGTCCCGCCACACCTGGGCGGGCTGCTCGGGCGCGGGGCCGTCGGTCAGCTCGCGCCCCAGGTACTCGTCCTGGAGCACCTGACGGAATGTGGCCGCGCCCCAGTCGGCGACCAGGAACTTCAGCCGGGCGCGGGTCCGCAGCCGCCGGTAGCCGTAGTCGCGGAAGATGCCGATCACGCCGGCCCACACGTCCGGCACCTCGTCGAGCGGGACCCAGGCGCCGAGCCGCACCCCCAGCTTGGGGTTGGTGGACAGGCCGCCGCCGACCCACAGGTCGAAACCGGGGCCGTGCTCGGGGTGTTCGACGCCGACGAAGGCGATGTCGTTGATCTCGTGCACCACGTCGAGCAGCGGTGAGCCGGAGATCGCGGTCTTGAACTTCCGCGGCAGGTTGGAGAACTCCTTGCTGCCGATGAAGCGCCGCTGGATCTCGTCGATCGCGGGCGTGCCGTCGATGATCTCGTCGGCGGCGATCCCGGCCACCGGGGAGCCGAGGATCACCCGCGGGGTGTCGCCGCACGCCTCGGTGGTGGACAGGCCGACCTCCTCCAGCCGGCGCCAGATCTCCGGGACGTCCTCGATCCGGATCCAGTGGTACTGGATGTTCTGCCGGTCGGTCAGGTCCGCGGTGCCGCGGGCGAACTCCTGCGAGACCTCGCCGATCACCTTCAGCTGGGCGACGGTGAGCCGGCCGCCGTCGATCCGGACCCGCATCATGAAGTAGCGGTCGTCCAGCTCCTCGGGCTCCAGGATCGCGGTACGGCCGCCGTCGATCCCGGGCCGGCGCTGGGTGTACAGGCCCCACCAGCGCATCCGGCCGCGCAGGTCGGCGCCGTCGATGGAGTCGAAGCCGCGGTGGGCGTAGATCGTCTCGATGCGTGTCCGCACATTGAGACCGTCGTCGTCCTTCTTGGTCTGCTCGTTGGGGTTCAGCGGCGTGAAGTGGCCCATGGCCCACTGGCCCTCACCGCGGTGCCGGCTCGCCTTGCGGTGCGCGGCGGCACCCGCCGCGGGGGCGCTCCCCCGGGGGGTCTGGGGCTGGTCAGGGCTGGAAGCCATGGCGATGCGTCCTTCGGGCAGGCAGGAGTACGGGTCGGTGCGGCGCGGAAGTACCCTACGGCCTGCGAAAACGCGGAGCGGCGAGGCTCAGCGAGGGCAGCGGGGCGACCGCGCGGTCCACGACGACGGGGAGGGCGGCGCTGTTTCGAGTGCTGGCGCTGGTGTGGTCAGCCCGCCGGACAGATGGCGCTGGACACGCGGCAGAAGTCGACGTGCGGCCGACCTACCAAGGCGATTCCAGTGCGTGACATGTCGAAAGCGTGGCACGCGGGTCTCCGGAGCGTCCACCAGGATCCAGTATGTGGACTTCTTTATCCCACGGACTGAGACACTGTGGTTTTGGTCACCCGGAACCCCCGGCGCCGGTAATTCCCCAGGGCGTGGGGCCCGTCGAGCGAGCAGGTGTGCAGCCACACCCGCCCGGTGGCCGGCCGCCCCGGCCACCGCCGCGCCAGCTCCCAGGCCCGCGCGGTGCCGTACGACAGCAGGTGTCCGCCGATGCCGAGGCCGCGGAAGCGCGGCAGCAGCCCGAAGTAGACGATCTCCACCGCCCCCTCGTCCTGCCCGGCCAGCTCCAGATAACCGGCCGGCGTGCCGTGCCGGTACGCCACCCACAGCTCCCGGCCGGGCTCCTCCAGGTGCCGCTGCCACTGCTCCGGCGCCCACGGCAACCGGTCGGTCCAGGAGCAGTCGCCGCCCACCGCCGTATACAGAAACCGCCCGAACACCCCCGACGGCTCCTCGGCCCGCACCACCGTCACCCCGGCCTCCGCCGGCGGTACGGCGGCCGGCCGCAGCTCCTCGGGCGCGGTCAGTTCGAGATACCAGGTGGTCACGGCGGTGCCTGTCATGCCGCCACCCTAAGCGGCGCCCGGAGCCGTCACCGGCGGGCGGCCACCACCGCGGGTGCCACCGAGTGCGGCAGCAGCTCCGTGCGCAGGGCCGGGCGGACCAGCTCGACGTCCACCCCGTCGGCGAAGCGGTACGGACGGTGCGCCAGCACCCCGGCGAGATTGCGCCGCAGCCGCGACAGCTCGGCACGGACCGTCACCGCGCGGCCGGGGTCGCCGAAGAGGTCCGCCGCCAGCTGCGCCGCGGTGCGGCCCGACCGGTGCACCGCCAGGACGAAGAGCAGCTCCGCGTGGCGGGGGCTGAGCCGCTGCACCCAGCTGCCGGCCGGTCCCTCCACCGTCACCAGCCACTCCCGCGGCCGGCTCAGGTCCACCACCACCCGGCCGGCGGCCGGCGCCCGCTCCCGTCCGCCGACCCGGATCAGCCAGCCGCCCGGCAGCGGCTCCAGCGCGCACAGCCCCAGCGACGGCAGCCACACCTCCCCGGCCCGCACCGACACCGGCAGTGCCACCCGCCCGGTCGGCGCCATCCCGGTCACCGCCGCGGTCCAGCCGTTGCGGTCCACCGCGAGCGCCTGGCCGCCGATCCGGGCCAGCAGCGGCGCGGCCATCGCCCGCAGCCGCTCCACCGCGGCCCAGTGCCCGGCCCGCAGCTCGCCCTCGGCGACCCGGGCCACCGCCGACACCAGGGAGAGGGTCGCCGGATGCGCGGTGGCCGCCGGGCCGCTCACGTCCACCACCCCCAGCAGCCGGCCGCTGCGCGGGTCGTGCAGCGGTGCGGCGGCGCAGGTCCAGCCGTGGTGGACCCGGACGAAGTGTTCGGCCGAGTGCACCTGGAGCGGGGACCGGGTGACCAGGGCGGTGCCTATCGCGTTGGTGCCCACCACGTCCTCGGCCCAGGAGGCACCTTCGGCCAGGCCCAGCCGGTCCGCGCTCTTGCGCACCGCCAGGTTGCCGTCCCGCCACAGCACCCGTCCCTCGGCGTCGGTCACCACCATGATGTGCCAGGCCGCGTCCGCGACGGTGACCAGCCCGTCGCGGAGCACCGGCAGGATCTCGCCGAGCGGGGTGTCCTGCCGGCGCTGCTCGATCTCGTCGGTGCTCAGCAGCCCGCTGTGCCGCCCGGTGTCCGGGTCGAGCCCGGCGGCCAGCATCCGGGCCCAGGACTCGCCGATCACCGTCCGGGGCGGCCGCGGCGGCACCTCACCGGAGAGCGTCGCCTCGCGCACCGCGGCCAGCAGGTGCGCCGAGGTCCGCATGTCCAGGGTGTCCAGCCGTCCGAGCCCGATCGGTAGGTCTGACACGAAGCCCCCGCCCTCGAAACCTGCCGGCCCCCTCCCGTGCCCCGCCGTCCCCGGGAGCCCCCTGGGAGGACCGCGCAGCACATGCAACGGGTTGCAACGGTTGCGAGCGTACGTGACTTCGACGGAGAGTGACGCCGCATCACCGAACCCGGAAGTCCGGTGCGTGCACGCCGCGGTGACCGCGGCCCCAGGACCGGGGGTGGTGCCGAGTCGGCGCGGCACCACCCTCGTCTTTCCGCCGGCCGGCCGGCCGGCCGCCGACGCCCGACACGAGACAGCCGGCAGCCGGCCGCAGGCAGCACGCCGGTGCGGGCGGGATCCTTCGCAGCCGCGCCGGGCCGTCCCGTACGGCTCAGCGCGCCACCCGTCCCGTACGGCTCAGCGCGCCACCGGCCGCGCCCGGTCCACGATCGCGGTCAGATCCAGCGTGTGCGGCAGCGTCCCGAAGGCCGACCCCCAGTCCCCGCCGAGCCGTGAGGCGCAGAACGCGTCCGCGACCGCGGCCGGTGCGAACCGCACCAGCAGCGAACCCTGCAGCACCAGCGCCATCCGCTCCACGATCCGCCGGGCCCGGGCCTCGACGCCGTCCAGGTCGGCGAGTTCGCCCAGCAGGTCCTTGATCGCCCGGTCCAGCCGGTGGTCGGCGCCCCGGGCGAGGCCGATCTCGCCGAGGAAGGCGTTCAGCGCCAGCGGCTCGCGCTGCAGCACCCGCAGCACGTCGAGCGCCTGGACGTTCCCCGAGCCCTCCCACACCGAGTTCAGCGGCGACTCGCGGAAGATCCGCGGCATGCCGGACTCCTCGACGTAGCCGTTGCCGCCCAGGCACTCCAGCGCCTCCGCCGCGACCGCAGGACACCGCTTCGTCACCCAGTACTTGGTGATCGCGACCCCCAGCCTCCGCATATGCCGCTCCTGTTCGGTGTCCGCGTCACAGGAGGCGGCCAGCCGCAGCGCGGTGGTGGTCGCCGCCTCCGACTCCAGCGCCAGATCGGCCAGCACATTGCGCATCAGCGGCTTGTCCGCCAAGGGGCCGCCGAAGGCGCTGCGGTACGTGGCGTGGTGGATCGCCTGCGCCACCGCCTGCCGCATCAGCGCGGCCGAACCCAGCGCGCAGTCCAGCCGGGTCGCCGCCACCATCTCGATGATGACCGCCACCCCGCGGCCCTCCTCGCCCACCCGCCGCGCCCAGCTGCCCGCGAACTCCACCTCCGCGGAGGCGTTGGAGCGGTTGCCCAGCTTGTCCTTGAGCCGCTGGATCGCGAAGACGTTCCGGCTGCCGTCCGGCAGCACACGGGGCAGCAGAAAGCAGGTCAGCCCGCCGCCCCCGGAGCTGTTCCCCGGCACCCGCGCCAGCACCAGGAAGCCGTCCGACATCGGCGCGGAACAGAACCACTTGTGCCCGGTCAGGGCGTACGTGCCCGGCTCCGCCAGCGGCTGCGCCGTGGTGGTGTTGGCCCGCACGTCCGAGCCGCCCTGCTTCTCCGTCATGCCCATCCCGAACAGTGCCCCCGGTTTGCCGCCCGGCACCGTCAGCCGCTGGTCGTAGGCATGCGAGCCGAGCCGTGGCTCCCACTCGGCGGCCAGCTCCGGGTCGGCCCGCAGCGCCGGCACCGCGGCGTGCGTCATCGACACCGGACAGCCGTGACCCGCCTCGGCCTGCGACCAGACCAGGAAGCCCGCCGCCCGCCGCAGGTGCCCGTCCGGCCGCGACCAGGCGTCGGTCAGCCCGGCCGAGACCGCGTGCCCGAGCAGCCGGTGCCAGGACGGGTGGAAGTCCACCTCGTCGACCCGGTTGCCGTACCGGTCGTGGGTGCGCAGCACCGGCGGATACGTATTCGCCTCGGTGGCCCACGCCTGCGCCTGGACCGAACCGGCGGCCCGGCCCAGCTCGGAGAGTTCCGCCTCGATGCCCGCCAGCCGCTCAGGACCGGCGTGCCGGGACACCGCTTCTGTGAGTGCGCTGTCGGTGCTGTACACGTCATGCCCGACCAGCGGGGGCGGCTGGTTCCCGACCGTGTGAGTGGGGGTGCTCATGGCAGATAACGTAAGGGGGTGCACGCAGAGGAAAGAAGCCACCGGCGGCCGAACCGGTGGCGCAGGGTCCGCGCCCTGTACCGCAACGTCTCCACGCGCAAGGTGGCCTGGCTGCTCACCAAGGACACCGTGGACTCGTGCATGGAGTACCGGGTCACCGGGCTCGCCGCGGAGGCCGCTTTCTTCGTGCTGCTCTCGCTGCCGCCGCTGCTGCTCGGCCTGGTCGGCGCGCTCGGCTATGTGGACACGGTGATCGGGCTCGACACGATCGACCACATCCAGCAGAACATCCTCACCGCCTCCTCCACCGTGCTCTCCGACAAGGGCGTCAACGACCTGGTGAAACCGCTGGTCAACAGCGTCTTCCACGGCCGGCGGCCGGATCTGGTCTCGATCGGCTTCCTCTTCGCGCTGTGGTCGGGGTCCCGCGCGGTGAACGTCTTCGTCGACACCATCACGATCATGTACGGCCTGGAGGGGCACCGCGGCATCGTCAAGACCCGGCTGATGTCGCTGGTGCTGTACGTGGTCGCGCTGGTGCTGGGCGCGGCCGTGCTGCCGCTGGTGGTGGCGGGCCCCGACGCGGTCACCAACTGGGTGCCCGGCGGGGCGGGCGTCGTCCACGTCCTGTACTGGCCCGCCGCGCTGCTGGCCTCGATCGCCTTCCTCACCACCCTCTACCACGTGTCGGTGCCGGTGCGGTCGGCCTGGTACGAGGACGTGCCGGGCGCGCTCGTCGCGCTGCTGATGTGGGTGTTCGGCAGCTTCGTCCTGCGGATCTACCTCACCCACAGCGTCGAGGGCCCGACGATCTACGGCTCGCTGGCGGCGCCGGTCGCGGTCCTGCTGTGGATCGGGGTGTCCGCCTTCGCGGTGCTGGTCGGCGCGGCGGTCAACGCGGCGGTGGACCGGGTCTGGCCGTCGCTGGCCACCGCGGCGGCCCGCGAGGAGACCGCGCGGCTGCGGGAGGCCGCCGCCGCGGAGGTGGTGGCCCGCGCGACCGCCGACCTGGCGGCCCTGGAGAGCGGCGAGGACGAGGACTTCCCCGACGACGCGCCGTCGGAGTACCCGGAGCGCTGGGCCGGTTTCCTGCCGCCCACCGACGTCCGGGCCCGGCTGCGCCGCCCCCGTGGCCCAGGACCGATCGCCTACCCGCCGCCGGACCGCCCCGAGGCCCCGCCCGCCCCGCACCCCCCGTTCGGCGAACGGGGCTCCTATGTGCCGCCCCCCGCCCAGCCCCCACTCCTGCCGCCGCCACCGCCGTACCCCCCGGTGATCTCCCCCTGGCAGGGGGAGGAGCGGGACCGCTGAGGGCTGGAGTTCAGATGCGTGGACACACCACCCTTTCCGTCCACGACACGATGCCGCCGGCGGCGTGCGCCGACCGCACGGTGGGAACGGCCGGGCGCCGCGGGAACGGCAGCCCCCCCGCGGGCACGGCCGGGCGCCGCAGGCACGCCCCCGGTGGACAATGAACCCGTGGAGGACGCCTACCGCGAGTGGCCCGGCCGGGCGGCCGGGGTGACCGTCTGGACCCGGGGCGACGCCGCCGGCAGGTATCTGGTGCTGCCTGACGGCTGCATGGACCTGATCTGGCACAACGGCACCCTTCTGATCGCCGGCCCGGACACCGCCGCCCAGCTCTCCGACGACCCGCCGGGCTCCTCCTACGCCGGCCTGCGTTTCGCGCCGGGGTCGGGACCCGGCCTGCTGGGCATCCCGGCCCGGGAGCTGCGCGACCTGCGGGTGCCGCTCGACGCGGCCTGGCCGGGCCCGGCGGCACGGGTGCTCACCGAGCGGATCGAGCGGACCGCCGGGGGCCCGGCGGCCGGCCTGGAGGCGTGGGCGGTGCACCGCGTCCGTACCGTGGGAACGCCGGACCCGCTGCCCGGCCACGTCGCCGCCGCCCTGCGCCAGGGCCGTACGGTCACCGAGGTCGCGGCCGGAACCGGCCTGGGGGAGCGGCAGTTGCGCCGGCGCTGCGAGGCGGCCTTCGGCTACGGACCCAAGACCCTGGCCCGGGTGCTGCGCCTCCAGCGGGCCCTGGCGCTGGCCCGCTCCGGCATCCCGCCGGCCACCGTGGCCGCCGAGGCCGGCTACGCCGACCAGCCCCATCTCTCCCGTGAGGTGAAGGCACTTGCCGGGGTGCCGCTGACGGCGCTGCTGGCTCACTGACCCCGGTCGGTCGCCGCGAAGAGGTCGACGGTGTTGCCGTCCGGGTCGTGGACGACGGCGTACCGCTGGCCCCAGAAGGCGTCCCACGGCTTGAGGTGCCCGGTGTGACCCGCGCCGGTCAGCTCCGCCCAGGTCTCGTCCACCCCCTGCGGGGTGCCGCAGTCGAAGGCGAGCGAGATCCGGGCGCCGGGGGTCCGGCTCCAGCCGGGGTCGAAGGAGGTGACCGTCGCCTCGGTGTCCCAGGCGAGCCGCAGCCCGCCGGGCAGGGCCACCTCGACGTGCGGCCGGGTGTCCGCGTCGGCGGGCAGGTCGAGGCCGAGCCGGCGGTAGAAGGCCAGCGAGGCCGCCATGTCGGCGGCCACGATGCCGATCAGGTCGATACGCGGTGCGGTGCGTGCTGTCATACCGCTCACGCTAGACAGGGCGGGTGCCCGCGTCTTGAAGGAAACGGACACCCGCCCATGCCGCCCCCGGATGGTTGCTCACACCCGGTTCGCTGCGCCGCCGCGAAGGCGCACCCTGCTCCGCGGCGGCGCGGTTCTGTGGTGATCCCGGCGTCGGATCCTGCCGCCAGGCTGGTATGGACCATAGGTCATTGACATGAACAACGTCTAGACCTTTGAATCCTGCTGCACGCGCACGTTTCCCCCACCGTCGCGCATCAGGAAGGTCCCCCCATGTCCAGACCCCGTACGGCGATCGCCGCCTGGCCCCGCACCCTGATACGGCTCTTCGCACTCTTCGCCGTGGTGCTCGGCCTGCAGGCGGCGCCCGCCCATCACGCCCAGGCCGCCCCCGCGGTCAAGGTGCTCGCCTTCTACGACGGCACCTACGACGCCGCGCACATCAGCTTCGTGCACGAGGCGAACGCGTGGTTCCCCGCGCACGCGGCGCAGTACGGCTTCTCGTACACCTCGACCAACGACTGGAGCCAGCTCAACACCGCCAATCTGGCCAACTACCAGGTGGTGATGTTCCTCGACAACTACCCGCAGACCGCGGCCCAGCAGAGCGCCTTCCAGACGTACATGAACAACGGCGGCGGCTGGATCGGCTTCCATGTCGCGGCGTACAACGACGCGTCGTCCAGCGGCTGGTCGTGGTACCACCAGACCTTCCTCGGCACCGGCACCTTCAAGTCCAACAGCTGGGGCCCGACCGCCGAGACGCTGAAGATCGAGGACCCGAACCACCCGGCCACCGCGGGCCTGCCCGGCACCATCGCCTCCTCGGTCAGCGAGTGGTACAGCTGGCAGAACGACCTGCGGCAGAACCCGAACATCGACATCCTCGCGTCGATGGACCAGTCGACCTTCCCGATCGGCACCGACCCCAGCCAGACCTGGTACAGCGGCTACTACCCGATCGTGTGGACCAACAAGAACTACAAGATGGTCTACAACAACTTCGGGCACAACGACATGAACTACGCGACCAACACCGCGCTGTCGTCGACCTTCGCCAGCGCCCAGCAGAACCAGCTGCTGATCCAGGAGATCCGCTGGGCGGCCGGCCAGTCGGGACCGGTCACCCCGCCGCCGTCCGAGCCGTCCGGCGCGATCCACGGGTACGGCGGCAAGTGTGTGGACATCGCGGCGGCGAGCAGTGCGAACGGGGCGGCGGTGCAGCTCTACGACTGCAACGGCACCAATGCGCAGACGTGGACGGTGGGTTCTGACGGTTCGCTGCGGGCGCTGGGCAAGTGCATGGATGTGACGGCGGCCGGGACGGCGAACGGGACGACCGTGCAGTTGTACGACTGCAACGGCACTGCCGCGCAGAAGTGGGCGGCGAGCGGTGGCACGCTGGTGAACGCGGGGTCGGGGAAGTGCCTGGATGCCACCGGGCCGAGTTCGGCCAACGGCACCCGGCTGCAGATCTGGACCTGCGGCACCGGCGCCAACCAGCAGTGGACGCTGCCGAGTTGAGCTGAGACCGCGAACGCCGCGGCACCCGGGAGGCCCGCTCCCGGGTGCCGCGGCGCCGTCCGTCAGCTCCTGGTCGAGTACGACTGGGCGCCGGTGCCGGCCAGCGCACCGCCCGCCACGATCAGATACTCCTCACGGATCGGCGTCCCCTCCAGCCGGCTCTCCAGGATCTCCCGGGTGCCGGCCGCGTAACGCGCCTGCGCCGACAGGCTGGTGCCGGAGATGTGCGGGGTCATCTCCCGCGACGACAGCGACTCCAACGACACCCGGGCGCGCGGGGTGCTGAGCGCAGAAGGGCGTGGTCAGCAGCGACACCGCGCTGAGCGCGGTGGGGATCGCACCGAACCGCAGAGTGCCGGCCAGACCGCCCCGCATCGCCGACAACTCCTGCTGCAGCGCGTCCCGTTCGGCCAGTACCCGGTGCGCCCGGGCCAGCACCCGCTCGCCCTCCGGGGTCAGCCCCTCGAACCGCCGGCCGCGCCGGACGATCGGCACGTCCAGTTCGTGCTCCAGCTTGCGGATCGCCGCCGACAGCGACGGCTGCGAGACGTAACAGGCCGCGGCGGCACGGGCGAAGTGCCGTTCGCGGGCCAGAGCCACCAGGTATTCGAGCTGGCGCAGCAGCATCGCATCACCTTGCCACGGCCGGGGCCGGCCGGGTGCGGTCCGGCGGGTGCTTTCACGCGGGATAGGCGTGCGTCTGGGCGGCCTTCACCTGTGCCCACACCTCCGCGCCGGTCTCCAGGCCGAGTTCGGCGACCGCGACGGTGGTCAGGTCGGCGGCCAGCGGCAGCCCGTCGGCGACGCCGGTCAGCGCCACCCGGATCTGGTCGCCGTGCGTCTCCAGGCCGGTGATCCGGGCCCGCCAGGCGTTGCGGGCGGAGGAGTCGGGCCGGGTGCCGGAGAGGGTCACCGCGCTCGGCGGGAAGGCGACGAACGCCGGACCGGTCAGCGACTCGGTGCTGGTCAGCGCGAGTTCGGGGCCGATCCGCACGGTGTGTCCTGCCGCCTGACCCTGGTAGAGGTTGAGCCCGACCAGCCGGGCGATGTAGTCGGTCCGCGGCCGGCGGGCGATCTCCGCCGGGCCGCCCTCCTGTACCACCCGCCCGTGCTCGATCACCACCAGGCGGTCGGCGAGCACCATCGCGTCCAGCGGATCGTGCGTGACCAGGACCGCCACCGCCTCGAACGCGGCCAGGTGGCGCCGCAGTTCGGCCCGTACGTCCAGGCGGGCCCGTGCGTCCAGTGCGGCCAGCGGCTCATCGAGCAGCAGCAGCCGCGGCTCCGTCGCCAGCGCCCGGGCCAGCGCGACCCGCTGCGCCTGGCCGCCGGAGAGCCGCCGCGGTTTGGCGCCCGCGTGGTCGGTCAGGCCCATCCGCTCCAGCAGATCGGCCGCCACCGCGCGCGCCTGCGCCCGGGGCATGCCGTGGCAGCGCGGCCCGAAGGCCACGTTCTCCAGTGCGGACAGGTGCGGGAAGAGCAGGTAGTCCTGGAAGATCACCCCGACCGGCCGGCCCTCCGGCGCCACCCGGCGCCGTACCCCCGGCTCCTCCAGCGGTACACCGTCCAGCCGCAGATGCCCGCCGGTCAGCGGCGCGAGCCCGGCCAGTGCCCGCAACGACGTGGTCTTCCCCGCCCCGTTGGGCCCGAGCAGCGCCAGCACCTCACCGGGCGCCACGCTCAGCCGGACATCCAGGGTGAACGCCCCCCGGTCCAGCACGAGATGCGCGTCAAGGCCGGCCCCGCCCCCGCCCCCGCCGTCGGCCCTGCCGCCGGCCTCGTCCAGGTCCGGCGCAGGCAGCCGTTTGCCGAGCCTCATACCGCTCCCGTCCACCGGTCCCGCAGACCCGCCAGGACGGCGATCGAGACCGCGAGCAGTACCAGGCTCAGCGCGATGGCCGCCGCCGGGTCGTTCTGGAGGGCGAGGTAGACCGCCAGCGGCATCGTCTGGGTGCGGCCGGGGAAGCTGCCCGCGAAGGTGATCGTCGCGCCGAACTCGCCGAGCGCCCTGGCCCAGGCGAGGACCGCGCCGGCCGCCACCCCCGGCATGATCAGCGGCAGGGTGACCCGGCGGAAGGCGGTGAACCGGGAAGCGCCCAGTGTGGCGGCGGCCTCCTCGTAACGGGTGTCGGCGGCCCGCAGGGTGCCCTCCACGCTGATCACCAGGAACGGCATGGCCACGAACGCCTCCGCGACCACCACCCCGGAGGTGGTGAACGGCAGCGTGATGCCGAACCAGTCGTCCAGCGACCGCCCGACCACGCCGTTGCGCCCGAGCGCCAGCAGCAGGGCCACGCCGCCGACCACCGGCGGCAGCACCAGCGGGAGCGTCACCAGGGCCCGTACGATCCGCCGGCCGGGAAAGCTGGTACGGGCCAGCACCCAGGCCAGCGGCACACCGAGCACCAGCGCCACCACGGTGGCGGTCGTCGCGGTCTGCAGCGAGAGCCGCAGCGCCTGCCACACCGACGCACTGGTCAGCTGGTCGGGCAGCGTCCGCCACGGCGCCCGGATCAGCAGCGCGAGCAGCGGCAGCAGCAGGAACGCCAGCCCGATCAGCGCCGGCAGCAGCAACGGCAGCGGCGCCCCGCCGGCGACCGGGCGGCGACCCGGCCGGCGCCCCGGCCGACGCGGTCGCCGGGCCCGGACGCCGCCGGGCCCGGGCGCGGCGCCCTGCCCCTCGGCGGTACGGACACTCACGGGTTCAGGAAGCCCGCCTGGAGCAGCACCTTGTGGCCGAGGGTGGACTGCACCAGCGCGATGAACGCCTTGGCGCCCGCCGGGTTCGGTGCGCCCTTGAGCCGCACGATCGGGTAGTTGTTGATGGCCTTGGCGGATTCGGGGAAGTCCACGCCGTCCACCTTGCCACCGGCGGTGTTCACATCCGTCTTGTACACCACGGCCGCGTCCGCCTCCTTCAACTCCACCTTCGTCAGCGCCGACTTGACGTCCTGCTCGTACGACTTCGGGGTGAGTTTCAGATTGCTCGCGGTCAGCGCGGTCTGCGCGGCCGACCCGCACGGCACCGTCTTGGCGCAGAGCACGACGGTGAGCCCCTTCTGCGTGAGGTCCTTCAGCGACGTGATGTGCTTCGGGTTGCCCGGCAGCGTGGCGATTTCCAGCTGGTTGCGCACGAAGGTGGCCGGCGTGCCGTCGCCGTCGCCCGCGTCGGTGACCGTCTTCATCGTCTTGGGGCTGGCGGCGGCGAACACGTCGGCGGGCGCCCCGCTGGTGATGCTGGCGGCCAGCGTGTCACTGCCGCCGAAGTTGAACTGGACCTTGGTCCCCGGGTTCTCGCTCTCGAACTCCTTGCCCAGCGTGGTGAAGCTCTCCTGCAGCGAGGCCGCCGCGAAGACCACGACCGTGCCGGACACCGTCGGCGAGGCGCTCGCCGACGGGGCGGCCGTGGTTGTCGCCGGGGCCGAGGGCGAGGCGTCGGAGGACGTGTCGGAGTCCGAGGAGCAGGCGGTCAGCGCCAGCAGGGCCGCGGCACTGCCGGCCGCCACAAGCAGGGTGCTGCGCCGCGCGAAACGGGTGGTCACAGGATGTCTCCCTCTCTGCCGCGCGCGGTGGCGCGGAATCCGCCGCTCCCGGTCGGACGGTCCCGGTCCGACGCGGGCGATCCTCGGTATGGGCGATGATGATGATAGTGCCGCATCTGCGAGGGGGATGTCTGCTGGAGCATTGCATAATCAGAACGAATGCGATGATCCCCTTTGCTGGTGCGATCGCACAGACGGGTCGCACGACGCCGGGCGCCCGGTGCCTCCGGCCGCCCCCGGTGCGCCCTGACACCCTCTTGCGCTCCGGTCGGCGCGGGCGCATATGAGATGGGTGACGGTATTTCCCGACCGCGTCCGCGCGGTATCCGACGCAGAACCCTCGCATCCGCGACCCTCCGGGTCGGTCGCCCTGTTCGGTGACCTCACCCGGCCTGCCCTGCTCACCGTCGCCGAACTGCGCGGCTGGCCCGAGCGGGAGACCGATGTCAGCTTCGAGTGCGCCACCAGCGGCACCCAGCGCCACCGCTTCCGCGGCCCGCTGCTGCACGATGTCCTGATCACCGCGGGGCCGGCCTTCCGTCCGGCGGCCGGCCGCCGCGACCGGCTGCGCTTCCTGATCACCGTCAGCGGCGGCGACGGCCACCACGCGCTGCTCACCTGGGCCGAGATCGACCCCGACTTCGGCGGCGCGCCCGTCCTGCTGGCCACCCGCATCGACGACGAGCCGCTGGATTCCCCCGGCCCGCAACTCGTCCTCCCGCAGGACCGCTGCGGCGCCCGCCACATCAGCGGCATCACCGCCATCGCCGTCGCCTCCCACCTCCCCGCGCCGCACACGGAACGGGGCTGAGCGGGCGGGGGCGGGAGCGGGCAACAGGGCGCCGCACGACGGCCGTTGAAGTGCGGCTGATCCTTCCGGGGGCCCGGCCAGAAGGGGCAGTCGCTGTCGTGTCCTGACCACCGGCCGGTGGCCGGTCGCTCGCGCGGTTCCTCCCCCGGAGGGGACCGTTACTCCGGGGCGTCACCCACCACGGTTCCGCCCGGTACCAGGGCGAGTTCGGCGTGCTCCGGCTCGCCGTCGGTGCCGCCGCGCAGCGTGCGGCCGGCGGCGGGGATCAGCATCGCGGCCAGCGCGGCCACCACCAGGGCGCCGGCCAGCATGGCGAAGCCGTTGGTGTAGCCGGACTCCTTGGGCAGGCCGCCCGGACCGTGGCCCGAGGTGACGATGCTGGCCATCAGGGCGGCGCCGATGGAGCCGCCGATGGTACGGATGTTGGCGTTCATGCCGCTGGCCACGCCGGTCTGCTCCGGCGGCACCGCGCTGACGATCAGACTGGACATCGCCGAGAAGGCGAGCCCGAAGCCGACGCCCATGACCGCGGTGGCGACGAACAGCTCCCCCTTCTCCTCGTGCGCGAAGGCGAGGATCGCCATCGACACCAGACCGACCAGGCAGCCGATGATCACCACGGCCTTGGCGCCGATCCGCCGGGCGAAGCTGCCCGCCCACATGCCGACCAGGAACATCGTCACCGAGGCCGGCAGCAGGATCAGGCCGGACTCGGTGATGCTCGCGCCGAAGCCGTATCCGGTGGACTTCGGCGTCTGCACGAACTCCGGCAGGAAGGCGAAGACGGCGTACATGCCGACGCCGATCAGCAGCGCGACCAGGTTGTTGGTCCACACCGCCTTCTTCCGCATCATGTTCATGTCGATCAGCGGGGCCGCCGCTCGCCGCTCGACCTCGACCCAGGCGACGGCCAGCACGACGGCGGCGATCAGCAGGCCGATCACCTTGCCCGAGGCCCAGCCCCAGGTCGGCGCCTCGCTCAGTGCCACCAGCAGGGCGACCAGCCATGCCGAGAGCAGCAGAGCGGGCGGCCAGCTGATCTTCCCCTCGGTCCGCACCGGCGACTCGGGGACGAAGAAGTGGGCGGCCACCGCGGCGGCGATGGTGAGGATCATCGGCAGCCAGAAGAGCCAGTGGTAGTCGAGCGCGTTGACGATCGGGCCGGCCAGCACGATGCCCAGGCCCGCGCCGACCGCGCTCAGTGAGGCGATGGCGCCGACGGCGCCGTTCAGCTTCTCTTGGGGGAACTCGTCCCGGATGATGCCGAAGGCCAGCGGGAGCACGCCGCCGCCGACGCCCTGGATGACGCGGGCGACGATCATCACCGTCACATTGGTGGCGAGCGCGGCCAGCAGGGATCCGACGGCGAGTGCGGCGAGGGTCGCCACGAAGACCCTCTCCTTGCCGATCATGTCGCCGATCCGGCCCATGATCGGCGTGAAGATCGACGCCGAGAGCAGGTAGGCGGTCAGTACCCAGGTCACGGTGTTCTGGTCGGTGTGCAGGTCCACCGCGATGGTGGCGAGCACCGGGGTGACCAGCGACTGCAGCAGCGCATAGGCGGCGACGCCCGCCGCGAGCACCGCGAACGTGACCTGATGGTGCGTGCGCCGGGTCTCTGACGCCATGGGACTCCCTCACCGGTCGGCCGTAAGCGGAACCAACATTCCGCCAGCGGTGCACAGACTATCGTATGAGGAATCCCTATTCCGTTTCGACCACGTCCTGAGCAAGCCCGCGCCCACGACGCCTGCAACCCCGGCCGGCGGGGGTCGCGGGTCGCGCCGCGGGCGGTCGGGGCTCATCCGGATGGGCTCGGTCACCGCGCCGAGCCGGGCGCGCGTTCCTACGGTCGAGGCATGACCGGGATCTCCACGCGTTCGACGGCGGCCGCAGTCGCCGCTCTCGCAGTCGGCTGCCTGCCCGTTGTCCTCGCCGCGAGTGCGGTGGCCCGGTCGGGTGACGCCGGAGCCGTCGCGCCCGCCCCCGCACCCGCCACCTTCACGTGGGCGCCGTCCCCGCAGGCCGCCGCCGCGACCGTACCCGCCCCGGGCTCCCAGGCGGACCCGGCGACCGCGGCTGCCGCGTCCCCGCAGGGCACCGCCGTGCCCGTCGCGTCCCCGCAGGCGTCCCTCCCGGCCGCGCCCGCCGCGCAGGCGCACGTTTCGTTGGCGGGTGGGGCCCTGCTGGGGCGGCCGGGGGTTCAGGTGCTGCCGCGGGCGGGGACGCCCGCACTGCCGAAGGACCTCTCCGGTCTGTCGTGGATCGTGTCCGACGCCCGCACCGGCCAGGTGCTCGCCGCGAAGGACGCGCACCGGCAGCTGCCGCCCGCCTCCACCCTCAAGACGCTCTTCGCCGTCACCGTGCTGCCCCGTTTCCCGGCGGCCACCACGCACAAGGTCACCGACGAGGACCTGGCCGGCACCGGGGAGGGCAGCAGCCTGGTCGGCGTGCAGGCCGGCCGGACGTACACCGTGGCCGACCTGTGGCGCGGGGTCTTCCTCGCCTCCGGCAACGACGCCGTGCACGTCCTGGCGCACATGAACGGCTCGGTGCCGCTGACCGTCTCCCAGATGCAGGCCAAGGCGAAGATGCTCGGCGCCGACGACACCCATGTGGTCTCACCCGACGGCTACGACATGCCCGGCCAGGTCTCCTCCGCCTACGACCTGTCGCTCTTCGCCCGGGCCGGCCTGAAGAACCCGGACTTCGCCCGCTACGCCGACACCGCCACCTCCCAGTTCCCCGGCGGTTACGACGCCAAGGGCACGTTCGTGGCCTCCTTCGGCATCCGCAACACCAACCGGCTGCTCACCGGCGCCGACGGCGTCACCAAGTACCCCGGCGTCATCGGGGTGAAGAACGGCTACACCACCAACGCGGGCAACACCCTGATCGCCGCCGCCACCCACGGCGACCGCACCCTCATCGCCACCGTCATGAACCCGCAGTCCGGCAAGCCGCAAGCCGTCTACAAGGAAGCCGGCGCCCTCCTCGACTGGGGCTTCGCCGCGGCGGGCCGCACCACCGCCGTCGGCACCCTCAACGCCGCCCCGCCGGCCGCCCCGAGCGCCGGGCCGGCAACCGTCCCCGCCGCGGGCAAACCGCTGCGCGCCGGGTCCGCCCGCCCCTCCGCACCGCCCGCGGCCGCCTGGTACGCAGGCGGCACCGTGGCCATCGCCCTGGGCGCCGCGCTGGCGATCCTGGCCGTGCGCCGCGGGCGACCGCGTCCGGCGCGCGAGAGCACGGAGAAGCGGACCGACCGGTGACGGCGGCCTGAACGGGCGTCATACCCCTCACCGACAGCGGTGGTAAGACCGTTTTACCTTCAACTGAAGTTCAGCCGGCGTGCGCCGAACAACGGCGTGATCATCAACAATGCCCATGAGTGTCGCGAAGTGCACCCTTCTTTCGGCCGGCAGGCCGATCTCGAAAGGACTTCGATGAACGACGCTCCGGACACCCGGCAGGAGTCAACGAGCCTCACCCGACGCAGACTTCTCGGTTCGGCAGCCACCGTCGGCGCCATCGCCGCCGCCGACCTCGCACTTCCCACGAACGTACGCAAGGCCCTCGCCCAGGACGGGTCGGGCCGCCGCGGCCGGCTCAAGGACGTCGAGCACGTCGTGCTCCTGATGCAGGAGAACCGCAGCTTCGACCACTACTACGGCACCCTGTCCGGTGTCCGCGGCTTCAGCGACCCGCACGCCGTCCGGCTGCCCAACGGCAGCCCCGTCTGGGAGCAGCCCGACGCGGTGAGCCCCGAGGGCAAGCTGCTCCCGTACCGACTCGACACCCGTACCACCGCCGCCCAGGTCATCCCCTCCACCAGCCACGAGTGGGCGGTGCAGCACCAGGCGTGGAACCACGGCAGGATGGACAGCTGGCTGCCCGCGCACCGCGCTGCCGACGGTGCCAATGGCCCTTACGTCATGGGCTACTTCACCCGTGAGGACATCCCCTTCCAGTACGCCCTCGCCGACGCGTTCACCGTGCTCGACTCCTACCACTGCTCGGTGCTCGGCCCGACCGGTCCGAACCGCCACATGTGGATGGCCGGCACCGTCGACCCGGACGGCCGGTTCGGCGGACCGTCCCTCACCACCGGCGCGCCCAACGCCGCCTACTCCTTCACGACGTACCCGGAGCGCCTCACCGAGGCCGGCGTGAGCTGGAAGATCTACCACCAGGACGGCGCGACCGGCCTGCCGAGCCTGCAGCACATCGCGCAGTACTTCAACGCGCAGCCCGGTACGCCCCTGCACGACCAGGCGATGGCCTCCTCGCCGCTCGGACAGTTCGAGTTCGACGCGAAGAACGACCAACTGCCCACCGTCAGCTGGCTGCTGCCGCCCAGCGGCTTCGACGAGCACCCGGCCGGTTCGCCGGCCGCCGGCGCGACCTTCGTCTCCAGCGTGATCGACGCCATCGCCGCCAACCCGGACGTCTGGGCCAAGACGGTCTTCATCCTCTCCTACGACGAGAACGACGGGATGTTCGACCACGTCGTCCCGCCCACGCCGAAGGCCGGCACACCGGGGGAGTTCGTCTTCAAGACGTCGGTCACCGGCGTCGACGGCGCCGGCCTCCCGGTGGGCCTCGGCTTCCGGGTGCCCGCGGTCATCGTCTCGCCGTGGACGGTGGGCGGCTGGGTCTGCTCCGAGCTCTTCGACCACACCTCGCAGCTCCGTTTCCTGGAGAAGGTCACCGGTGTGGTGGAGACGAACATCAGCCAGTGGCGGCGCCGCACGGTCGGTGACCTGACGTCCGCCTTCCGCTTCCACGACGCCAGCCGGTACATCCCCTCGCTGCCGGGCACCAACGGCCAGTACAACCTGGCCCAGTACGAGGCGGCCCACCTGCCGATGCCGGTCGCGCCCATCGCCCACCAGCGGGTGCCCCACCAGGAGCCGGGTCACCGCCCGCAGGTGCCGTAACCGCGCCGCTCGTCACGGAAGGCCCGCGACGGAGGGCCTGCGACAGAAGGCGCGTGACAGAAGGCTCGTGACAGAAGGAAGGCCACCGGACGCCGCGTCGGCGTCCGGTGGCCTTCAGGGTTGCGCTGCCCGCGCCGTACTCAGCGGACCCTCACCGGAGCAGCACGATGAAGGCGGCGGCCAGGACGATCAGGACCGCCACCGCGAGCATGAGGGTCCGGCCGGCCCGCAGCGTCCCCGAGGGGGCGCCGTGGTCGGCCCGTGCGTGATGGTGGTGGGGCTGCCCGTCGGTGCCGAGCCGGCCGTGACCGTGCCAGGCGTGGGCGCTGTGGGTGCTGGTCCCGGTGTGCGACATGTGCGACATGGAACGCTCCTGACCGCTCGTCGGGGTTCCAATGACACTGCGCGCATCGTGAGTACATCCGGCGAATCCGGGCAGACAGGGCCCCGTTCGGCGGTGCCGGCCGCATCGTTCCGAACGTCACACTGCCGTGCCGTCCCCGCAGGTCAGGCTCTTCCCGCCACCGCCCCGGACGGCTCCGGCGGCTCCCCGCGCCACCGGTGGCCGGGCGGCTGCCCGGGGAACGGCCCTTAATATTGGCCGGTTGTCTTGTTTTGGTACGGAGTGCGGCGCCCGTGCGGGCACTTCACCGTCTCCGGAGCCGGCCACCCGCCGGCGGCAGGGAACCGGCGGCAGCCAGGAATGGGGAGCGCATGAACGCGAGCGTGCAGACCGGCACGCTGCCGGACGAGGACCGGCCGCAGGCCGCGGCCGGCGGCGTCGGGCCCGGCACGGACCTGGCCCACTTCGCCGGACGTGCCGCCGCCGCGCCGCGGACGCTGCTGGAGATCCTGGACGCCACCGTGCTCACCCACCCGCACGAGCCGGCCCTGGACGACGGCCGCACCGCGCTCGGCTACCGGGCGCTGGCCGCCGAGGTCGGTGCGCTGAGCCGCCGGCTGTCGTCGGCCGGGATCGGCGCGGGCGACCGGGTCGGCGTCCGGGTGCCGTCGGGCACCAACGACCTCTACATCTGCATCCTGGCGGTGCTCTCGGTGGGCGCCGCCTACGTACCGGTCGACGCCGAGGACCCCGACGAGCGCGCCGACCTCGTCTTCGCGGAGGCCGAGGTCAACGCGGTCCTGGGAGCGGGCCGCGCGCTCACCGTGCGGCACGTCCGCACCCCGCGGACCGCGCCGCGCCGCCCGGTCCCCGCTGACGACGCCTGGATCATCTTCACCTCCGGATCCACCGGCCGGCCCAAGGGCGTCGCGGTCACCCACCGCAACGCGGCGGCCTTCGTCGACGCCGAGGCCGCGCTCTTCCTCCAGGAGGAGCCGATCGGCCCTGGCGACCGGGTGATGGCCGGCCTGTCGGTCGCCTTCGACGCCTCCTGCGAGGAGATGTGGCTCGCCTGGCGGAACGGCGCCTGCCTGGTGCCCGTACCCCGCTCCCAGGTGCGCGAGGGCGCCGACCTGGCGCCCTGGCTCGCCGAGCAGGAGATCACCGTGGTCTCCACCGTGCCGACCCTCGCCGCCCTGTGGCCCGCCGAGGCGCTCAACGAGGTACGCCTGCTGATCTTCGGCGGTGAGGCGTGCCCGCCGGAGCTGGTCGAGCGGCTGGTCACCGAGGGGCGGGAGGTCTGGAACACCTACGGCCCCACCGAGGCGACCGTGGTCGCCTGCGCCGCGCTGCTGACCGGCGAGGGACCGGTCCGTATCGGCCTGCCGCTGGACGGCTGGGAGCTGGCCGTGGTGGACGAGGCCGGCGCGCCCGTCCCGATGGGCGGCAGCGGCCAGCTGATCATCGGCGGCGCCGGCCTGGCCCGCTACCTGGACGCGGCCAAGGACGCCGAGAAGTACGCACCGCTCGACGCGCTCGGCTGGGAGCGCGCCTACCGCAGCGGTGACCTCGTCCAGGCCGAGCCCGACGGGCTGGTCTTCCTCGGCCGCGCCGACGAGCAGGTCAAGCTCGGCGGCCGGCGGATCGAACTCGGCGAGGTGGACGCCGCGCTGCAGGCGCTGCCCGGTGTCGCCGGCGCCGCCGCGGCGGTCAGGACCGCCAAGCGCGGCAACCCGCTCCTGGTCGGCTACGTGGTGACCACCGACGGCTGGGACCGGGAACAGGCGGTCCGGCAGCTGCGGGCCCACCTGCCCGCCGCCCTCGTGCCGTTGATCGCCCCCGTCGACGTCCTGCCGACCCGTACCTCCGGCAAGGTGGACCGCGCCGCGCTGCCCTGGCCGCTGCCCGGCACCGCGGAACCGGCCGCCGGACCCGGCCCGGCCCAGCGGCTGACCGGGACCGAGGCCTGGCTGGCCGAGCAGTGGAGCGAGGTCCTCGGTACGCCCGTCACCGGCGCCCGGGACGACTTCTTCGCCATCGGCGGCAGCAGTCTCGCCGCCGCGCAGCTCACCACGCTGCTGCGCACCCGCTACCCCGCGGTCGCCGTCGTCGACATCTACCAGCAGCCCACCGTCCGCAAGCTCGCCCGGCTGCTCGACGCCTCCGTGCCGGAGGACCGGGCGGCGCGGCCCGTCGCACCCGTCCCGGCACGCGCCAAGCTCCTCCAGCTCCTGCTGCTGCTCCCGCTCTTCACCGTGGCCGGGCTGCGCTGGACGGTCGGACTGCTCGCGCTGGGCAACGTGCTGTCCTGGTCCGGCGGCTACGCCTGGGCGCCGACCGCCTCCTGGTGGCTGGTGGGAGCCGGCGGCGTGCTCCTGTTCAGCCCGCCGGGCCGGCTCGCGCTCGCCGCCGGCGGGGCGCGGCTGCTGCTCCGCGGGGTGCGCCCGGGCCGCTACCCGCGCGGCGGGAGCGTGCATCTGCGGCTGTGGACGGCGGAGCGGCTCGCCGAGGTCACCGGGGCGACCACCCTGTCCGGGGCGTGGCTGATCCGCTACGGCCGCGCGCTGGGCGCCCGTATCGCGCAGGACGTCGACCTGCACTCCCTGCCGCCGGTCACCGGCATGCTCAGGCTCGGCCGGGGCAGCGCGGTCGAGGCCGAAGTGGATCTCTCCGGCTACTGGCTGGACGGCGACCGGCTGGAGATCGGCCCGGTGAAGGTCGGCTCCGGCGCGGTGGTCGGCACCCGCAGCACCCTGCTGCCGGGGGCCCGGGTCGGCAAGCGCGCCCAGGTCGCGGCCGGCTCCAGCGTCACAGGGCAGGTGCCGACCGGCCAGCGCTGGTCCGGCGCCCCCGCGGTGAAGCTGGGCCGGGCCGAGCGGCGCTGGCCCAAGCAGCGCCCCGCCCGCCGGGTGATCTGGGCCGCCGCCTACGGGGCGAGCGGCCTCGGACTGAGCCTGCTCCCGGTGGCCGCCGGCGCCGCCGCGGTGGCCGTCGCGGCCTGCATCGTGCCCTCCGGCGCCGGCCTCGGCGGCGCAGTCCGCGGCGCGCTCGTCGCCCTGGTGCCCGCCACTTTGGCCTTCGGCCTGGCGTACGCGGCCCTGCTCGCCGCCGCCGTCCGGCTGCTGAGCGTGCGGCTGCGCCCCGGCTGGCATCCGCTGCACAGCCGGGTCGGCTGGCAGTCGTGGACGGTGAGCCAGCTGATGGACGCGGCGCGCGAGATCCTCTTCCCGCTCTACGCCGGCCTGATCACCCCCGTCTGGCTCCGGGTGCTCGGTATGAAGGTCGGCAGCCGCGCCGAGGTCTCCACGGTGCTGGCGCTGCCCAGCCTCACCACCGTCGGCGACGGAGCCTTCCTCGCGGACGACGCGCTGGTCGCCCCGTACCAGCTGGGCGGCGGCTGGCTGCGGATCGGGCCGGCCGAGATCGGCGAACGGGCCTTCCTCGGCAACTCCGGCATGACCGCCCCGGGCCGCGCCGTCCCTGACCGCGGCCTGGTCGGAGTCCTCTCGGCCACCCCGAAGAAGGCCAAGGAGGGCCGCTCCTACCTGGGGATGCCGCCGGTCCGGCTGCCCCGCTCGGCCGACGACGGCGACCAGAGCCGTACCTACGAGCCGCCGGCCCGGCTGGTGTGGGCCCGCGCACTGGTCGAGGTGTGCCGGGTGGTGCCGGTGCTGGCCTCCGCCGCACTGGCCGTGGTCACCCTGGCGGCGCTGGTGCGGCTGACCGGCGCCGTGCCGCTCGGCTGGGCGGCGGCGCTGTCGGGCGTCGTGCTGCTGGGCGCGGGGACCGCCGCCGCGCTGGTGTCCGTGGTGGCCAAGTGGCTGCTGGTCGGGCGCTTCCGCGCGGTGGAGCGCCCGCTGTGGAGCGGCTTCGTGTGGCGCAACGAACTCGCCGACACCTTCGTCGAGGTGCTGGCGGTGCCGTGGCTGGTCGGTTCGGTGCCGGGCACCCCGGTGATGAACCTCTGGCTGCGCGGGCTCGGCGCGAAGGTCGGCCGGGGCGTGTGGTGCGAGAGTTACTGGCTGCCCGAGGCCGACCTGGTCACGCTGGGGGCCGGGGTGAGCGTCAACCGGGGCTGTGTCCTGCAGACCCACCTGTTTCACGACCGGATCATGCAGATGGATACGGTGGTCCTCCGCGAGGGTGCGACGCTCGGCCCGGGCGGCATCGTGCTGCCGGGCAGTGAGATCGGCGCCCGCAGCACGCTGGGACCGGCCTCGCTGGTGATGCGCGGGGAGTCCATCCCGCCGGACACCCGGTGGCTGGGCAATCCGGCGGAAGCCTGGCTTGGCGAAGGATGAGGCACGGTTCGGCGGGGCACCGTCCGTCCGCCGACCGCGAGGGAGTTCGGAGACCTTGAGCCACAGGCAGCCGGCGCAGCCCGCCGCGGACCCGTACTTCCCCGCCAGCGGAGACGTCCGCTACCGGGTCCACCGCTACGAACTGGCGCTGGACTACCGGCCCGTGTCGAACCGGCTCAAGGGCACCGCCCGGCTCAGCGCGGTGGCGGGCCAGGACCCGCTGCGGGAGTTCGCCCTCGACCTCGCCCCGGGGTTCCGGCTCGGCGGGGTGCTGGTCGACGGCCGCGACGCGCACTACACCCACCGGGCCGGCAAGCTGCGCGTCCGCCCGGCGAAGGCGCTGGAGCCGGGCGCCGCCTTCACCGCCGAGGTGCGGTACACCGGGAACCCCACGCCGGTCCGCAGCCCCTGGGGCGGCCTGGGCTGGGAGGAGCTGACCGACGGCGCGCTGGTGGCCAGCCAGCCGGTCGGCGCACCGTCGTGGTATCCGTGCAACGACCGACCCGCCGACAAGGCGTCCTACCAGATCTCGGTCACCGCCCCGTCCCCGTACACCGTGGTCGTCAGCGGCCGGCTGCTGGCCAGGACCACCAGGGCGAGCAGCACCACCTGGGTCTACGAGCAGGCGGCGCCCACCTCCAGCTATCTGGTGACCGTCTCCATCGGCCGCTACGAGACGGTGCGGCTCACCGGCCCGGCCGGCGGCTTCGACCCGCGCCGGCCGGTCCCGCAGCGGGCTTACGTGCCGGCCCGGCTGGTCCCCGAGTTCACCGTCGACTTCGGCCGGCAGACCCGGATGATGGACTTCTTCGAGGACGTCTTCGGGGCGTATCCCTTCGAGGAGTACGCCGTGGTGGTCGCCGACGAGGAACTCGACGTCCCGGTCGAGGCGCAGGGGCTGGCCACCTTCGGCACCAACCACCTGGGCGGCAAGCGCCATTCCGAGCGGCTGATCGCCCATGAGCTGGCCCATCAGTGGTTCGGGAACAGCGTCTCGATCGCGGACTGGCGGCACATCTGGCTCAACGAGGGCTTCGCGAAGTACGCGGAGTGGCTCTGGTCGGAGCACTCCGGGGGCCCCACGGCCGCCGCGCACGCCGCCGCCGCGCACGCCCTGCTGGCCCGGCAGCGGCAGGACCTGCGGCTCGACGACCCGGGACGGCGGCTGATGTTCGACGACCGGCTCTACGACCGCGGCGGCCTGACCGTGCACGCCCTGCGCCGCGCGCTCGGCGAGGGCACCTTCTTCCGGATGATCAAGGGCTGGAGCGTGATACACCGCCACGGGGTGGTGACCACCGCGAGCCTGGCCGCGCACGCGCAGCAGTACACCTCCCTGCCGCTCGACGGACTCTTCGCCGCCTGGTGCCGCCGCACCGCGCTGCCGCCGCTGCCACCGGGGTGAACAGGGTGAGCGGGCGCCGAGGGGGAGCGGCCCCTTCGGCACCCGTGGAGCCGGCTCAGCCGGTGGCGGCCGTCCACCGGATGCGGGTGCTGCACACCGAGACCAGGACCGCCGACGCGGCGACCGCGCCCAGGCCCCACACCAGCCCGCTGGCGTTCGCTATGAAGCCGATGACCGGCGGCCCGGCGAGCAGGCCCACCGTGCCCATGGTGGCGACCACGGTCAGCGCGTCCGAGCCGCTCCTGGCCGCCGCCACGTACACGCACGGGGTCACGGCCGCGATCCCGAGGCCGACACAGGCGAAACCGATCAGCGCGGGCACCACACCGCCGCTCAGCAGCGCCAGCGCCAGCCCCGCGCCGGCCAGTGCGCTGCCGGACCGTACGATCCGGCCGTCGCCCCACCGGCTGCGCCAGCCGTCGGCGAAGATCCGGGCCAGCACCATCATCACCGACACGACGGCGATCCCCAGGGGCGCCACCTCCGCCGACGCCTTGGCGACGTCCCTCATGTAGATGGCCGACCAGTCGTTCATGGCGCCCTCGGTCACCGTGCCGAAGACCATCGCGGCGCCCAGCCAGAGCGTCACCCGGGACGGCAGGGTCCACCGGCTACGGCTCTTGTCCTTCTTCTCCACCGCCTGGTCCTGCGTCAGCAGGCCGGGGACGCAGTAGCCGACGAGCAGCAGCAGGAGCGCGGCAGCGACCCCGAAGTGCACGATCACCCGCGAGGTCAGGGTGTTCATCCCGGAGGCCAGCAGCGCCGCGCCCAGCGACCCGCCGCTGAAGGTGGCATGGAGCTTGGCCATGGCGTTGCGCTCGTGGGCGACCTCCAGCGCCGCCCCCTGCGCGTTCATCGCGACGTTCAGGCCCCCCACCAGAGCGCCGTCGCAGAACATGACCAGCAGCGCCACCGGGTAGTTCGGCAGCGCCGACATCGCCAGCAGCAGCAGCGCAAGACCCGCAGCGGAGCCGAGGGCGACCTGCCGGGAGCCCAGCTTGCGCATCAGCGTCGCCACCAGCGGGAAGGCCGACACCGCCCCGATGCCGGTGGCCATCAGCAGCAGGCCGACCTCGGCGGCGGTCAGGCCGAGATGCGACTTGATCGCGGGGAGCCGCGACGCCCACGTGGCGTACTGGAAACCCAGCGAGAAGAACAGGGCACCGATGGCCAGTTGTCCCCGGCGGAAGGGGTCGTGCACGCGCAGCATAGGGTTCATCCCACTTCGTATTCTCGTGATGGTGCTCCGCTCGGCAGAGCGCCGGCCGGTGCCGGGTGTTCGGCTGTGGGGCGTTCGGCCTGTTCCGGTGGCAGGGACATCGACATGTACACAGAACCCGGGCCGTAGCCGGGGGAGTTGACCACCTCGCGCCGGGCGGTGAAACCGATGGCCGCCCAGAAGGTGTGGCTGCCGCCGACCGCGACCAGCGAGATCTGCTCGTACCCCAACTGCCGGGCACCGGCCGTCAGATGACGTACCAGGGCTTTGCCGAGCCCCCTGCCGCGCAGGTCCCGGGCGATGACGAGGTCGTGCAGATGGAGGTTGCGCGAGTGGAAGACGACCTCCTCCCGGCTGGTGAGGGCGGGTGACTCGGACCCGGGATACGGCAGCGCCAGCAGGTAGCCGGCCAGCCGCCGGCCGTGGTCCAGCGCGAAACAGGTCGCGGGGGACGCCCGGACCTTGGCCTCCAGCGCGGGCCGTCCCTCGCAGAGCCCGAGGGCGGTGTAGGCGCCGGCTTCCAGTGCGACGATGGCGTCCCAGTCCTCCTCGGCGATACGGCGGATGCGTACCGGGTGGTTCATCGGCCGCCCGCCCTTCGGACGCAACGGCAGGGAAGGGGGCTGAAGCCGTTGAACCCCTGGGTCATGTAACTGACGGCGTAGGCACCGCTGGAGAGCACCCAGACCGGATCGCCCGACGCGACCGACGCGGGCACCCGCACCAGGCCGTGCGCGCGGGAGTAGGCGTCGTCGCTGTCGCAGGTGGGACCCGCGACGGTGGCCATGACGTACGGGCCGTCGGGCCGGGTGGGGAAGACCAGCCGGTACTGCAACTCGTCCATCTCGTACAGGCCGTTGAACTTGCCGCAGCTCAAGTAGAGCCAGTACTGGGGTTCGCCGTCGGGTGCGTGGCGCCGGGAGAGCCGGGAGACATGGGCCCGCACGGCGCCCTGGTCGGCGATGAGATAGCGGCCCGGTTCCACCACGAAATCCAGTTCGTGCCCGGCCGCGTCCCGGCACTGCTGCATCCCTTCCCGGATCACCGCGAACATCTTGTCCAGCGGCGGGTCGAGCGGCCGGCCCTTCTTGTCGAGATAGCCGAGCGCCGGCAGGCCGCCGCCGAGGTTGACGTACCGCAGCGACATGCCGCGACGGGTCAGGTCGCCCAGTACGTGCACCAGTTGGTCGAAAGCCCGCCGCCAGGCGTCGGCCGTCATCTGCTGGGAGCCGACGTGCACCGACAGGCCGGCCGGGTCGAGGCCGGTCTCCCGCGCCTTCGCCAGCACCGCCGAGGCGTCGTCGGCCGAACACCCGAATTTGTTGCTGAGCCCCCACAGGGCGCCCTGTCCGTCGGTGGCCAGCCGGCAGAAGACCCGGGAACCGGGGGCGTGCACGGCGAGCGCCGCGACGTCCTCCAGGCTGTCGGTGGCGAAATCGCGGATGCCCAGGCGGTAGGCCTCGGCGATGTCCGCGTCGGACTTGATGGTGTTGCCGTAGTGGATGCGGTCGCGTGGGACGCCGGCGTCGATGGCCTGCGAGATCTCCCGCAGGCTGGCCGCGTCGACTCCGCTGCCCTGCTCCGCGAGGCAGGACAGCACCTCGTCCACCGGGCAGGCTTTCATGGCGAAGCGCACCGATACGTCGGGCAGTTCCCGCAGCAGTGATGCGTAGCGTTCTTCGATTCCGGTGAGATCGAAGACGATCTGGTCGTCGGCGGTGGCCGACAGGGCGTCGAACAGAGCGTTCTCGTGCATCATGAAAGGTTTCAGCCGGGCAGCCGCTTGAGCCGGTGGAGGTCGGTGGCTCTGCTCGCCCGGATCATCGCCGACCAGGCTTCGGTGAGCAGGGCGTAGTCCTCGATGTCCCGGCGGGCCTCGTCCAGCAGCCGGGCCCGGCGCTCCGCCAGTGCCGAGGCGAACCGGGCGTATCTGCCGCCGAGTCTGCGGTAGGTCCGGTCCAGGGCGTCCAGTCGCTGCACGTTCTCCGTGACGTCGAGACCGCTGCTCTCCCGCAGCAGTTCGACGATCGCGGGCACCCGTATCCGGTGTTCGCCGTCGAGCAGCGTCTCGCCGGCCTTTTCCATCCGGTCGTAGACATGATTGAGGTAGAGCATCGACAGGAAGAACTTCGCGAACCGCAGGTGATACGCCATGAATCCGGGATCGGTGCGCCGTTCACCGGTGTAGAAATTCACGATGTTCCGGTTGTGCAGGACGCCGGGCAAGGTGGCGTCGTGCACCAGATGGATGAGGAAGTAGTCGCTGCCGATGGTGTCGGTGGCCGGCATCAGCGGCACCTGTTCCTGCACCCCGGAAAAGGCGATGTTGCACATGTCCACCCGCATGGGATCGACCAGAGTGAGTGTCGCACGGTCGCGGGTGAACATTTCGGTGCCGGCGCCGCGGAAGGAGTCGTCGACAAACCGGCGTTTCTCCTCCTGCGGCCAGTGGAAAGGAGCCCACAGGCCGACCACTTCGTAATACACCTCGGGGTCGAGCCGGTACATCTCGTCGATGTCCACGGACATCTCGCCGACGAAGGAACTGCCCACCATGGAAACGGGCTTGTCCCGGTGCCGGGCGTCGAGATCGGTTCCGGTCACCGAACTCGCCGCGTCCGCCGCGCGCTTTCCGAGCGAGCGGAGTTCATGGTGGATCGGAAAGACCGGCACCCCGTCGAGTTCCTGATAACGGCTGTCGGAATCCCGGCGGTGCACCGACGCGCAGCCGAGTGCGGCGGCGATCAGGAATGCCCGGTTGGTGCAGGCGCCGTAGGACAGTGCGGCCGGGAGCATGAGATCGAGGAGCAGTTCCGGCTTGTCCAGGCCGGCGGCGCCGATCACCTGCCGCAGGAATTCGCGCTGCGCGGCTTCGTCGAGATGGTGGGTGACGACTCCCGGCGTTGCCGGCAGGCCGCCGACGACCGCCGCGTGCCGGGTGAAGGAAGCCCGGTCGCAGGAGTCCAGGACCAGCAGGTGGACCTCGACGTCGAAGTTCTCGGCGGCGTACGCCGCCTCCTGGTGAACGGCGGAGATCGCCGCGGCGCACGGCCTGTTGGTGGGAAGGGCCAGACAGATTCGGCGCATGGCTACTCTCCGGTCACCTGGTCAGGGTTCCGCGGGTGCCAGGAGTCGAGACCGAGCAGCTTGGCGCCCAGCTCGGTCAGCTCGGCGGGGCCGTACCGCAGGGACTCGTGCTTGGTGGCGTCGCCGACCAGCGTCGTGTTCCACTCCGGGGTGCTGAGTGTCCGCCAGGACTCGACGCGGGAGCGCCGCAGTTCCCGGTGCGACTCCAACGCGGGCATCATCGACAGGTACTGGGCGGCCCGCACCCCGTCGGCCGAGGTGTTCGGCGCCACGCCGTGTGCCAGCTGGCCGTTCCAGATCAGCAGGTCCCCGGCCTTCAGCTCCGGCCGGATGACCGGGAATTCGGCCTGGTCGACGCTGGGGCGGATCGGGTCACGGTCGGCCGGCTGGAGCGGCTTCCACTCGTCGAACCGGCGGAACAGCTCGGGCGAGCACTGGAATCCGCCGCGGTCCGGTGCGGTGTCGTTGAGCGCGATGATGCCCTGGACGCGCTGCGGGAGATCGTCGAGCGAAGTGTCGATGTCCCAGTGCAGCCTGATGTCGAAGCCGCGCTCGGTGGGCGCGATGAGCGCGCGGTCCCGGTTCTTGATGTTCGGCGGGTTGAGGTTGAGCCGGTCCTGGGTGACCCACAGCTCCTCGCAGTCCCAGACGTCGACGAACGCGTCGTACACCCGCTGGGTCTGGCGGCTGTTCCAGATGAGCTGGTGGTGGTACGCCTCGACGAAGCCGTAGATGTGCAGTTCGCGGTCCAGGTCCGAGCGGAATTCCCGGTCGTCGTACCAGGTTTCCGGCCGGTCGGGGTCGAGGCCCTGGAAGTCCCAGGTGAATGCGAGGAGTTCCGCGGCGGCTTCGGTGGTGATCGCCTGCTTCACCACCACATAGCCATAGGTCTGCCAGAAATCGAAGTCGGCCTCGGACAGGACACGCAGCTTCTGGGTCTTCCGCAGGCTCCGCAGTGGGGTCTGCGCGATATAGGTGTCGCCGTCCGAGCTGAAGTACGGGAGTTCACAGGAGGCTCGGTAAGGGCGGTTGGGCGCCAGCAAAACATCGCTCCAGGGTTCGGATGTTCTTGAGCGGTCACCGCGGGTCTGGCCCTCGGTGCGCGAGAAATCACGCACGGCAATGGGTGGCGCGGCCATGACGAACGGAAAGCCTGGTGGTGGGGCTCGCAGATCCCGGCCGGTCATGCCTATGGGTTCCCTGTGGGCTCCGTCAGCGGGCTTCCTCGTCCGCCCTCGGCGTCACGCCGCGGTTGTCGCTGCTGAACTCGCGTCTTCCTAAAATGGATTAGACCATCTGCCGCTGTCAAACGGTGAGTTGGGCCTGTGTGGTTCCCAACTCGGCTCCGTGGCTCTTTGGTTCACATAGTGTCAGCAATGAGGCGCTTACGGCGGAAGGAGTATTTTCAGCGCTTTTGATGGCTCCGGCACATGGGCCCGGGGCGATACGGCGGATTTCGTTGCCGTATGCAGTCTTATCCCTACCGCGGGTGACTTCCCGTCATTAGTAGCGGGTGAAGGGGTGTGTACGCAACGCGGCCGGTACGTACCGCACCGGAGTCGGCCGGGCTCACCCTTGACACCTCTGAGCGGGCTGAGCGAGTATCCGTTGGTCTGTACCAATGATCGCCGGGCGCGGTCAGTGCGTTGGCTCTACGTGGAAGGCCCAGTTGATGTCCGCCAGCAAGCAAAGCAAGGAGCTGCGACGACTCGCACTCTCCGTCCTGCAACCCGGGTTCGTGGGGACGCAGGCGCCGGACTGGGTACTGCGGGCGATCAATGACGGCCTGTCATCCGTGGTGCTCTTCGCCCGCAACATCGTCTCGCCCGAGCAGGTCGCCCTGCTGACCGCCCGACTGCGTGCCGAGAACCCCTCGCTGATCATCGCCATCGACGAGGAGGCGGGCGATGTCACCCGGATCGAGTCCTCCACCGGCTCCACCCGGCCCGGCAACTTCGCCCTCGGCGCCGTCGACGACCTCGACCTGACCGAGGCGGTCGCCCGCGACCTCGGCGGGCAGCTGCACGCGGTCGGGGTCAGCCTCAACTACGCGCCCAGCGTCGACGTCAACTCCAACCCCGACAACCCGATCATCGGCGTCCGGTCCTTCGGCGTCGACCCCGGACGCGTGGCACGGCACGCCGCCGCCTGGATCAGGGGACTCCAGTCGGCGGGGGTGGCCGCCTGCGCCAAGCACTTCCCCGGGCACGGCGATGTCGCCGTCGACTCCCACCACGGACTGCCCAGCTACGACGCCGGCCTGGAGACCATCGCCACCCAGGCGCTGCCGCCCTTCCGGGCGGCGCTGGAGGCCGGCGTGCGCGCGGTGATGAGCGGCCACCTGCTGGTACCGGCCTACGACCCGCAACTGCCCGCCACCCTCAGCAGCCGTATCCTCGGCGACCTGCTCCGCAAGGAACTCGGCTTCGACGGCCTGATCGTCACCGACGCGATCGAGATGGGCGCCGTCACCGACGCCTACGGCATCGAGGGCGCCACGGTCAAGGCCGTCGTGGCCGGCGCCGACGCGGTCTGCGTCGGCGGCGAGAACGCCGGCGAAGGGGTGCCCGACCAGCTGGCCGGCGCGCTCGTCGCCGCCGTGGAGTCCGGTGAACTCACCGAAGCCCGGCTGACCGAGGCATCCCGCCAGGTCCAGGAGTTCGCCGACTGGTCGGCCGGCCGCGCCCGGTCCCTGCCGGTCAACCCGATCAGCGGAGACATCGGCTTCGTCGCCGCCCGGCGCGCCATCCGCTGCAGCGGCTCGGTGGACGACGTGCTGCCGCTGACCGCACCGCCGCACGTGGTCGAGCTGGTGCCGGCCACCAACCTGGCCATCGGCAAGGAGACCCCGTGGGGTGTCGCGGTGCCGTTGCGCGAGCGGCTGCCCGGAACCACCTTTGTCCGGGTCCACCACCAGCAGCTCGCCGCCCGCCCGGCCATTCTTGAGGAGTACGCACTGGCGCCCGCCACCGGGCGCCCGCTGGTCGTCGTCGTCCGGGACGCGTCCCGGAACACCTGGATGGGCCAGGCGCTCGCGGAACTCGCCAGGCGGCGGCCGGACGCGATCGTGGTGGAGATGGGCCTGCCCGGCGACTCCGGTGCGGGCGCGGTGCGGATCTTCACCCACGGCGCGACCGCCGCCTCCGGTGTCGCCGCCGCGGAAGTCCTCGTCGGAGCACGGTAGTCCCTACGGCTCCGGCGGTGCGGGGGAGTACGCCGGGACGGAGCACTCCGTCCCGGCGTACGGTTCGCGCTGCCCGCCGAGCCACCTGCCCGGACGCACCGGGTAGGCCGGACGCACCGGATAGGCCGGACGGACTGGACGGGCCGGACGGACTGGGCGGCGCGTTACCCGTCGAGCAGCAGTGCGGCGACCGCCTCGGGGGCCTCGTGCATCGCGTCGTGCCCGGTGGGGAGGTCGTGGACCCGCCACGCGGGATCGGCCTGCAGCCGGCTGCGGAGTCCGGCGAACGGCGTCCGGTCCTCCCACCCCGAGCAGTAGACGAACTCCCGGCGGGGGACCTGGGCGAGCGCGCCGGTGAGCCGGACCGTCTGCAGGAACGAGGCGAGAGGATGGGGACGGCGGCGGGGATCGCCGCCGGCCGGCGGCCGGACGGCGTAGCCGCTGCCCGCGGCGCCGGCCGCGAACACAGCCCGGAAGTGCTCGTTCGTCGACGACCAGCACGATTCGCCGCCGCGCGGCACGTAGGCGTCGAGATGCACCAGTCGTGAGATCCGGCCGCCGGCGCGGTCGGCGGCGGCGGCGATCACCATCCCGGCATAGCTGTGGCCGACCAGCGTCGCGCCGGTGATGCGGTGGCGGTCGAGGTGCCGCAGCACGTCGTCGGCGTGCGTGTCGAGGTTGGCGGTCGCGACCGTCGCGTTGTCGTCGTCCGGCCGCAGACCGGTCAGGGTCAGGGCGTGAACGGTGTGACCGGCACGCTCCAGCAGCGGAACCACCGCCTCGAACGACCAGGAACCCTTCCAGGCGCCGGGCACCAGGACGAACGTCGTCATGCGTTTCTCCTTCTGTCTCAAGCCCGCGGCCTGTCTCAAGCCCGCGGCATCGAGGCACGCCGCCTCGATGCCCTGTGGTCCGGCCGGGCTCCGCGCGGCTGGCAACCACCGCTCATGCAGGCAGTTTCGCCGGATCAACGCGTGGCGTGCTACCGCTACGATGCCAATTGATGCCTGTTCACCGCCAACCTCGTCCGGCCGCCGGGGCGACGTCGCACATCTGGCCCTCCGGCGGGCGCCACCTGTGGCCGTCCGGCGGAACGAGCGCCGTGCAGTCGCACACCCGGGGGCACTTGGTGTACGCGGCCGGTGGTGTCCTGGCGGTTCACACCGAGCGCGGCACGTCGATCGTTCCCGCCAACCGGGTCGCCTGGACCCCCGCCGGGTTCACCCACTACCACCGCGCCCACGGCGACACCGATATGCGGATCGTCTTTCTCACGCCGTCCCTGGCCCGGCTCGTCCCTGAGCACCCCGCCGTGTTCCTGGCCTCCGGCCTTGCCCGCGAGGTCCTGCTCGCCCTGACCGGCCCCCGCAACTACGACCCCGCCGTGCCCGACTACAGCCGCTCCGCGCGCTCCCGCCTCCTTCATGTCCTCGTCGAGGAACTCCGCGAAGCCCCCGAACAGCCGCTGCACCTGCCCGAACCACGGGACGACCGGCTGCGGGCCATTGCCCGGATGCTGTACGAGTCGCCTGGGGACAACGCCACGCTGGCCGAACTCGGGAAGACGATCGGAGCAGGCACCCGTACCCTCAGCCGGCTGTTCCGTGACGAACTCGGCATGACCTTCTACGAGTGGCGCACGCAGCTGCGCGTCCACCACGCGCTGGTGCTCCTCGCCGAGGGCCACGACACCACCCGCACCGCCTCGGCCTGCGGATGGTCCAACCCCAGCAGCTTCATCGCGGCGTTCACCGGCATCATCGGAACGACCCCGGGCCGCTACCGGACCGGCCACCGGACCATTCACCCATGACGCGGCGGGACTCGACGCGGCCAAGGCGGAGCGGGGGCCGAGGCACTGCGGGTGCCGTCGAGTTCGGGTAAGGCCAGAAGGACCGGCAGATCGATGCTTGTGACCGTCCGCAATTGCACGTCCGCGCGGTACATGCGACCGCCGCGGGCTCGGATCGCCGAGCCGGAACCGATCAGGCGCGGGAGCCGGATATGCGGTACCGGTTCGGCGTCGTGCGGTGCCACCGCCGCCGCCCGGATGAACCACAGCCCGTCGGTCACGTGAAGCCGGAACGGGCGTGGCTCGTCCAGGATGTCGCAGGACTGCGGGAAGCCGGCCAGGACCGGGGTGTTGAACGCCCCCACGTACACCCGGACCGGGCCGGCGTCGGGCGGGAATTGCAGGTGTCCGGTCACCGTCGAGGTCGCATGGTCGAGGTGCGGGGTCGGCAGGATCAGTGGCGGCAGGCCGCACCGGGCCAGGAACCGGTACCGGGCAGGCGAGATACCCACACTCTGGGTGAAGCGGCTGGTGAACGTGCCCAGACTGTTGTAGCCCACCCGGTAGGTTATGTCGGTGACGCTCGCTCTGGTTTCGAGCAAATGCTGTTTACCCATGAACAGCCGGATCGCGGCAAGGAACCGGCCCGGCGACGTTCCGGTGACCTGGGTGAAAGTCCGCGCATAGTGGAATTTGCTGAAGTACGCGGCCTCCGCTAACTGCTCCAGTGAAAGCGGCTCGGCGTGGTTGTTCCACATCGTGCTGATGCTGCGCTCTATCGCTACCTCTGCTGCTCTGCGCATCCGTATCCCCCGATTGTGGAATTTGAGATTGCGTGTGCGTGCGCGCGGAAGTGCGGAATCCCGCTCGGAATGAGTGGGTGTCGCCGATCGGATCGATGCGGTGAGCGGTTCTCCCTCGGTCTGCTGCGGTATTGCCTCTGAGGGGCAGGGGGCCGACCGTGGGCTGCCGGAGAGCATCGTGCGGATTGACCGGTGGCTCGCTCACGTGCTAAGACGCCTCCCCGTGGCCGTCGGCATCGGTCGTGCGGTCGAAACATGCCCCATGTTCGGGTCGGGCGGCAAGAGCACGTATGGAGAAGTGCCGCCGGTGTCCCCTCCCGACAATGGACGGGACGGTCACAGGATCGCCTTTTGTATACTCTGCCCGCGCCGAAAGGATTTTCCACGTGACGGCATTGCATGACGTATACGCCGACTTGGTTGCAGAGGGCATCGAACTCGGTGAAATCGTTGCAGATCTGCCCCGTCGTGAGTGGGATACGGCAACTCCGGCTCCCCGGTGGACCGTCCGGCACCAGGTGGCACACCTGACCCACGTGGCACATCTATTGGTGCTCGCGACGGGAGATCCGGACGCCTTCGCGGCCGGGACTGCTGCGGCCCGCGAAAACTTTCAGGCCGGTATGGACGCCCGGCTCGCTGAGTACGCCGCCGTGCCGGTCCCGGAACTGCTGCGCCGCTGGGGCGAGGAACGCGCCGCCGCCGAGAAGGCGTTGGCCGCGCTGCCCCGGCGTGAACCGGTGCCATGGCTCGGCGGTCCGCTGCCGGCCAGTGTGCTCGCTGCCGTCGCTCTGATGGAACTGTTCGCACACGGCCAGGACATCCGCGACGGCCTCGGCCGTACCCGGGTCCTCACCGACCGCATAGGCCACATCGTCTTTCTCGGCACCCGAACCCGGAACCTGGCCTATCACGCCCGCGGCCAGCAGCCGCCTGCCGAGCCATTCCGGTTCGAACTCACCTCCCCATCAGGCGAGTTGTGGGCTTTCGGCCCGCCGGAGGCCGACCAGTGGATCACCGGTCCGGCTGCCGACTTCTGCTTGCTCGTCACCCGCCGCAGGCACCGCGACGACCTCGCGTTGAAGGCCGGCGGTACGGACGCGGACCACTGGCTGGACATCGCTCAGACCTATATCGGGCCGCCCGGCGAGGGCCGCGCCCCCATTGGGCAATATCGCGTATAGATCACGCGTCCGGGGACTGGTTTCCTCGCTGACGGGCCGTCTTCGGTCCGCCCGACGAGAGGGATCTGGGGGTGCCATGCGAAAGCAAGGGACTGGTTGGTGGCTACTGCCGAAGAGGGCCTGCACCACTGCCCTGATCGTCACGGTGCACGTGTTCGCTGCCTTGCCGCATGCTGTGACCCGCGGCGGCCGGGCGCGTCTCGCGGGCCGGGCGCCACGACTGCTGACCGCACTGGGCCCGTTCTTCGTCAAGGCCGGGCAACTGCTCAGCACTCGCCGTGATCTGGTTCCCGAGCACTGGTGCGACGCGCTTGGCGAACTGGCCGACGAGGTACGGCCGCCCGGCCGTGCCGCGGTGGCCAGGACCCTGGCGGAAGCCGGATTCGCCGATGCCTTCGCCGAGTTCGACTGGGAGCCTGTGGCCTGCGGCAGCATCGCCAGCGTGCACCGCGCCCGCCTCGCCGACGGCACCGAGGTCGCGGTCAAGGTGCAGCGGCACGGCATCCGCCCGGTGCTGGAGGCCGATCTGCGGCTGGCGCTGCTCGGCGTACGGGCCGGACGGGTGATGCCGGGCATGCGGGACCTGCCCGCCGAGGAGATGATCGGCCAGCTCGGCGGCGCCGTCCTGCACCAGCTCGACTTCACCGCTGAGCGGGACTCGCTGGTCGCGCTGCGCGCCAACTTCTCCGACCACACCGAACTGCGCATCCCGGCGCCGGTGGACGGCCTGTGCGGGCCGACCGTGCTCACCATGGAGTTCGTCCGGGACCTCGGCCGGTTCCGGCCGCTGGGCATGACCATGGCCCGTCGCCAGGAGGTGGTCCGCGACGTGCTCAAGGCGGTCTACCGGATGCTCTTCGTCGACGGCGTGGTGCACTGCGACCTCCATCCGGGGAACCTCTGCCTGGACGGCGAGGGACGGGTGGTGGTGCTCGACGCGGGCTTCGTGGTGAAACTGCCCGACGCGGTGCGGCGCTCGTTCGCCGGCTTCTTCCTCAACATGGCCCAGGGCAACGGACCGCGGTGTGCGGACATCGTGCTGGACAGCGCCGCGCGTCTGCCCGGCGACCTGGACCGGGAGGGTTTCCGCACGGCGGTGACGGAGCTGGTGGACGAGGTGGCCGGCGCGTTGTCGAAGGACTTCGACCTCGGGGCGTTCGCACCGCGGCTGTTCAAGCTGCAACGGGACTTCGGAGTGTTCGCCGCCGCCGAGTTCGCCTTTCCGCTGCTGTCACTGCTGGTACTGGAGGGAATGATCAAGGAGTTCGACTCCGAGGTCGACTTCCAGGCCGAGGCGGTCCCCGTGCTCATGGCCTCCTTCGCCAAGGACGTCCAGGTGGATGCCGAGCGCCGCGCGAGGGCCGAGTCCGGTGAGCAGGCCGCTTAACGGCCTCCCCGTCCACCCGTACCGCCGGCGCCCGCACTGCCCCGCACTGCCCGCACTGCCCCGTTCGTATCCGCACGTATCCGCCCGCGTTCGTACCGCCCGGTGCGCCGCTCCGGCACGCGCAGAAGCCGGATCCGCCCTGTACAGGAGGAGCCAGATATGTCCGTTGACGACACGACCGGTACCGGCGGTGACCGCAAGGCCGGGAGCGGCTTCACGCACCCGGTCGCGTTCTGGACCGGTGCGCTGGCCAGCACGGTCGGCGTGATCCTGCACCTGCCGATGTACATCGGCGCCCGTGACATGGGCTACCACATGCACGGGATGGCCCCCGACCGCACCATGATCACCGGCATGGTCCTGATCGTCGTCGGTCTGGGCCTGAGCCTTTACGGGGTGATGCCCCGCTACAGCGCTGTGATCAGTCGTAACGCCCATCGGATCCGGGTCCGGGTGCTGGACGACGCCCCGATCAGCGGTCCGCACGTCGCGCTGATCCTCGCCATGGCTCTGGCCGTCACCATCGACGTGATGAAGCCGACCGCGCTGTCCTTCGTCGCCCCCGGCATGGCCGCGGAATACGGATTGCGCTCGCCCGCCAACCCGCACGGCCACATCCCCGTCTCCTGGCTGCCGCTGGTCGGCATCACCGGCACCGTGCTCGGCTCGTTCATCTGGGGCTGGCTCGGCGACCGGATCGGCCGGCGGGCGTCCATCGTCATGGCCGGCATGCTCTTCGTCACCACCTCCATCTGCGGCACCATGCCTGGCTTCTCGTGGAATCTGCTGATGTGCCTGCTGATGGGCATCAGCGCCGGCGGCATGCTGCCGATCGCCTTCACCCTGCTCGCCGAGACCATCCCGTCCAGACACCGCGGGTGGCTGATGGTGCTCATCGGCGGCGACATCGCGGGTGCGTATGTCATCACCAGCTGGCTGGCCGGGTGGCTGACGCCCACCTACAGCTGGCGCATCCTGTGGCTGATCGGGTTGCCGACCGGACTGGTGTTCATCGCCCTCAACCGGTGGATTCCCGAGTCGCCGCGCTTCCTGCTGGCCGCCGGCCGGCAGGAGGAGGCCGAGCAGGTGATGGCCCGCTTCGGGGCCGTGGCCGAGGAACTGGCCCCGGACGAGGCCGAGCTGAGCCGCGAGGTCGAGCGCAGCGATGTGTTCCTGCTGTTCCGCCGCCCGCTGTTCGGCCCGACCGCCGCCATCACGGTGCTCGGCATCGGAATCGGCCTGATGACCTACGGCTTCCAGCTCTGGGTCCCCACCAACCTCCAGCAGCTCGGCTACTCCGCCGTCAACTCCGACTATGTCGTCCGCAACGCGGCGCTGATCGGCCTTCCGCTGACCGTGCTCACCGCCTGGATGTACGGCGTGTGGGGCAGCCGCAGGACGATCGTCACGGTCAGCGCGGTCACCGGCTTGACCTTGCTCGGCTTTGTCATCGCCGGCGACCAACTCGCCCACGATCAGACACTGTTGTCGCTGCTCCTGGTGGTGCCGCTGTCCGGGGTGAGCTCGGTGGTCGCGGTCGTGGTCAGTTATGCGGCCGAGGTCTATCCGACTCTGGTGCGGTCACGCGCCACCGGTTTCGCCGCCGGAATGACCAAGGCGGGCGGCGTGCTGATCCTCGCCCTCACCGTGGCCGCTGCGACCGTGCCTTCGCTGGCCACCACCGCGCTGCTGGGCGCGGTACCGCTGTTGCTGGCCGCGGTCGCCTTTCTGTGGATCGGTCCCGAGACCAGGGGCCGCAGGCTGGAGGACATCACCGAACAGTTGCTCCCGGACCGGCTGTGAACACCCGTGCCCCGGCCGCACGGCCGTAGCGGCAGGCAGCGCAACGGACGAAAGGCGAGGAACGAGATGCTGATCTGTCTGACGGGAGGCACCGGCTTCCTCGGCTCGCACACGGTCGCCGCGCCGGCGGTCGGTGACGCCGGCGCGGTGATCCATCCGGCGGGGGTGCCGTACGTGGCCGGCAAGGCGGCGTGCGAGACGGCCGCCCGCCGGTTCCAGGAGGACGGGGCCCCGGTCCGCACTGACACGGTGCGACGGTGGTGGCCGTGGCACATACCCGCTGAGTACGGTGCCGTCTACACCTGCGTACACGCCGTGCCGGTGTCCGCCGGCGCCCCGGCCGGCCGGAGCGGGTCGTGACGGCGGCGCGGGACCCCGGGACGGTGATCGGCACGGAGCATGAGCCCGCCGAGCAGCATCTGGCCTACCGGCGCACCCGGCAGAACATCACCGCACTCGTCGCAGGGAAACCTGACGTGGACGCCGCCGGGGTGCCCGCATGTCCCGAGTGGAACGTACGGGATCTGGTCGGGCACCTGGTGCACATCTGCGAGTCGTTCGTGGCTCTGGAGGAGAGCCAGATAGACCTGCGCCCGTCGGAGGGAGTCGGACTGGACCGTCTGCTCGACCGGTGGGCCGCGCTGGACGGTCCGCTGCGTGAAGCGCTGGTCCGCACCCCTGAACTGCGCCGGCGCATCCTGCTGCTCGACGTGTTCTCGCACGAGGTCGACCTGCGGGTCTGCCTCGGCGTGCCCGTCGCGCCGGCCGGGCACCCGGCGTTCGCCGGCGCGTTGGACCTGGCCACCATGGGCTTCGGCCTCGCGGTGCACGGCAACGAACTGCCGGCCATGAGGATTCGCACCCCGGAGCGGGACTGGGTGGTGGGGGAGGGACCTCCCACCACCACCGTGCGCGGCTCCGGCTTCGATGTGTTCCGCTCACTGACCGGCCGCCGCACCTGGCGCCAGATCGAGCGCCTGCGCTGGTCCGGGCAGTCGTCGGCGACATGGATGAGAGCCTTCACCTGGGGGCCGTTCACGCCGCCCGCAGCGGAAGTGGATCCGGTCCACGGCACCTGACGGCGGGAACGGCGACAGGTGAAGGGGCGGGACCGTGCAGCGGTCCCGCCCCTGGTGCCGGGCGGACCTGCGTTCTCGCATGACGAAATCGGGCCGCCGGCACCCGTTCGTCATGAACCCGTTCGATGCGTATCGGCGAGAGCCGGCAGCCGGAGGGGAGAGCTGCCCGGGTCCGGAGGCCGGCACGAGTCCAGCTCCGGCAGCGCCAGGAGGATCGGCAGGTCCAGCGAGGTCAGCGGACGCGCCTCCAGGCCCACCCGCGTTTCCTGGCCCCGGCGCACACACAGTTCCTCACTGGAGGCCACCAGCAGCGGGCGCCGCTCCCAGGGCGGTGCCGGAAAGTCGCTGAGGGCCACCACAGCTGCCCGGACGTACCAGACGCCCTCCGACACGCGGAGCGCGAAGGGCCCGGATCCGTCCAGGATCTCGCAGGCGATCGGGCGACCCTGCACGAGGGGCTCCCGGAACGCGCCCACATAGATCCGTACCGGCTGTCCCGTGTCCGGCGTGTTGATGAACCCGTCGATGACGCAGCCGCACTCGTCGCTCTCTCTGGCCGGCTGCGGTGCCGGGCCAGGTTGGTAGCCCGGCCCGGGCAGCCCCGCTCTGGCCAGCGCCCGATAACGGGCCGGTGAATGGCTCACGCTGCGGGTGAAACGGCTGGTGAAAGTCCCCAGGCTGTTGTAGCCGACGCGATAGGAGATCTCGGTGACGCTGAGATCGGTCTCCAGCAGCATGGCCTTTGCCTGGTGCAGTCGGACTGCGGACAAGAAGCGCCCCGGAGAGGTCCCGGTGAGATCGCGGAACACCCGGGAGAAATAGAACTTGCTGAGGATCGCCGTGTTGGCGATCTCATCGAGCGAAAGTGGTTCCTCGTAGCGCTCCCACATCGTTGCGATGGCGCGTTCGACAGCGGTCTGCATGGCATCTCCCTGAGCTCGTCAACGAAACGAATGCATACTGACGGAACCGGCCGGGCACCACGGACAACGGGTCGGCCGATGCGGTATTGCGCGTTCGAAAGCGATGTACTGGCGTACCTTGGTCCCTCGGCAGGCGAATCCACCGACCGCTGAATGCGCCTGCCCGGAAATCGGCACGCGGGAGCCGCACTCCAGACGGAAGCCGGCGGGACGCCGCCGCAAAATAACAGGGTGGTGGAACGGAGGCTGTCGGCCGAGGAGGCCGGATATTCAGCTGTCGCCGATAAGCTGGCGGCTACGGCGCCGGGCCGCCTGCAGACTCGCCCACGACGTGATCGCCAGCATTTCCCGATCGCTCGCACCGTCCTGCCTGAAGGTGGCGACGATCTTCTCGTCCACCCGGTAGGAGGCCAGGGCGGTGAGCAGTGCGAGCTTGCCCGCCGCGCGTTCAGCCGGCGGCAGTTCGCGCAGCGGGGCGTCGAGCCAGGCCCGGCCGAGGCCGGGATCATGGCCGTCCCACCGGTCCAGTTCGCCGTTCAGCAGGACTCGGATCTGTTCCGGCACCAGATCCTCGGCCACGGCTTCGATGGCCGCCGTGCTCCGTGCCAGGGCCCCGGCGATTCCCGGGTCGGCCGAGGCCCAGGCCAGGTCCCGCGGCAGTGGCGCGTCCGGCAGCAGCGACAGCGAAGCGCCCGGCCGTGTTCTCCCACGCGCCGAGCCGCGCATCAGCCCGGTCAGTATCCGCAGCACCGGACCGAGGGCGCGGACCGGGGCGTGCGGGGGCAGCGGCCGGGAGACCAGGAAAATGTTGACCATACGGTTCAGGTACTGCAGGCAGAGCGCGGTGCCGGCCAGTTCGGGCAGCGCATCGGGCGCGAACGGCTGCTTGCCAGCCGAGGTGATCCATGCCGTCAGCTGGTCCGTCGTCGGCCCTGACCGGCCGCCCGGCCCGGAGGCGAGCGGCCGGGCGGTCAGGGAGTCGAGCATCGTGGTGTGCATGGTGGTGCAGAACGGACACTGATTGCTCACCGAGACGGCGGATGCCACCGCCTCCTTCGCCGTCCGTGGTGCCCGGCTGCTGACGAGCATGGTCTCGCGCAGCATCACCCACGCCGCGGCGAGCAGCTCCGGCACGGGTGCGTGCAGGGCGACCGGCGGCGCCAGCACCCCGAAGTCCCGTTCCAGTTCCCGGTAGACCCGTGCCGTGTCGCCGGTGGCCTCGCCGAACGGCACGGTGGCAACGTACCGGACCTGTTGCAGCGAGAGTCCCCTGAGCGGTGCCTGGACGAGCAGCCTCCTGTCGGTCATGAGCCCGCTCCGGGAACCGGGCCCGCGGAACTTGCTTGCGTTCTTTCCTTGTTGCCTTCCGGCATCCGTGGCCGTCCCCTCGGCTCTTGGGCGATATCCGGTCGACGCGTCACCCGATCGTCGCACCCGTGGCGGGTCATTCTTTCTTCATCCTTGCGGTTCGAGAATTGGGTCTATTCGGACGTGAGGTGTTGGTGTGACGGAAGGGATCACACGCGTCACTTTTTATTCCTTCCGACTCCTCCGTTTTTCTTCCCTTGGCAGGCGCGCGGCCCGTCAGGGAATGGGGAAGAAGAACCGGACGAAGTGTTCGAACAGCCGGTCCCCGATGGTCCACCGCATCTGCGGCAGCAGCCGGGACGGCATCCCGATCCGGTACCGGATCTTCGGGTTGTCGCTGCTCACGGCCTTCTCGATGACCTTCGCCACCGTCTCGGCCCGCACCGCCATCCGGCCCCGGCCGGTGGGCCGGTCGGTCTCCCGGTACGCGCCGTGCCAGTCGACGAAGTACTGCCAGAAGTCGTCGTACAGGCCGGTCCGTTCCTGTCCGGACATCCCGAGGTCGGCGACGGTCATCGGAACGAACCCGCCGAGCACCGGCGACGGCTCGATCAGCACCACCTTGATGCCGAACTTCGCCACCTCCAGCCGCAGCGAGTCACCGATGGCCTCCAGGGCGTGCTTGGTGGCCTGGTAGTAGCCGCGGCCGGGGGTGGCGAACTGGCCGAAGATGGAGGACATCATGACCACCCGGCCGCTGCCCTGCTCGCGCATGCCGGGCAGCACCAACTGCGTCAGCCGGCACAGCCCGAAGATGTTCGTCTCGAACTGGCTGCGCACCTCGTCGATCGGGGTCTCGCCGATCGTGCCGTTGAGGCTGTAGGCGGCGTTGTTGATCAGCGTGCCGACCGCGCCGTGCTCGGCGGTGATCTTCTCCACCACCGCCGTCATCGACTCCTCGTCGTTGACGTCCAGTTGCAGCACCCTGATGCCCTCGGCCGCCAGTCCGGCCAGCGCCTCGGTCCGCCGCGCGGTCGCGTACACCGGCCAGCCGGCCCGGTGCAGCCGCAGCGCGGCGGCGCTCCCGGTGCCGGAGGACATACCGGTGCTGGACGAGGCGCCGGTCAGCAGGATCGCGCGCGAGGGGCTGCTCACCGGGACTCCGCCAGCCGGTCCTCGGACACCGTGGCGCCCTCCGGCTGTGAGGCGACCCGGCTGCGGGTCACCGAGTTGCCCAGACCCAGGCCGTCCACCATGCGGTTGATGAAGGCGAACATGGCGGCGGTGAAGACCGCCTCCAGCATCTCCGCGTTGGACCAGCCCGCCGCCTCGGTCCTGGCCCAGTCCGCCTCGGTGATCCGGAAGGCGCCGGTGCCGACCTGCGTGACCAGTCGCATCAGCTCCTTGGTGCGGTCGTCGATCGGCAGCTCGTCCACCGAGTTCGCGGTCTCGATCGCGTCCGTCAGCTCCTGCTCGCCGCCGAACTGCGCCAGGAACCAGTTGTGGGTGCCCACGCAGTACGGGCAGCCGTTGACCTTGGAGCTCCAGGCGGAGATCATCTCGCGGGTCGCGCGCGGCAGCACCCCGTCGTTGAAGACGCCGCCGTAGCCGGCGATCACCACCTCCAGCAGGTCGGGCCGGCTGGACACCAGCCGGAACATGTCCGGCACGAAGGGAATGCCCATCCGCGACTTGATCAGGTCGTAGAGCTCGGCCGTACGGCCCTCGGCATCGGCTTCTTCCACCAGGGGGACGCGAACCGTACTCAGCACATTCGGATCGGTCATGGGTAATCGCCTTCACTTTCCGGTGGTGGGGCCGCCCCGCGGTCCGCTGCCGAATAAACGGGGGGAAAATGCGGGATTCCTGCCCGGCGGGCAATTGCGGCGTGGTTTTCCACCATGGTGACAGGAATACCGGGGGCGTCTCGTCTCTCAAATTGCTCTGCGCGCCCGGAGCCGCCGGCGCTCGCCGCCCGCCCGCGGGCCCGGACACGGACGCGCGAACGGCCGTCCCGGCGCGGCAGGGGCGCCGGAACGGCCGTCGCAGGAGGCCGGATCAGGTCACTCGGCGCGCAGCCAGTCCGCCAGCCGCTCGCCGATCATGATGGAGGTGAGGTTGGTGTTGCAGTTGACGATGCTCGGCATCACCGAGGCGTCGGCCACGTACAGGCCCGCCAGCCCGTGCACCCGCAACCGCTCGTCCACCACGGCGCCTTCGTCGTCGGCGGTGCCCATCCGGGCGGTGCCCACCGGGTGGTATCCGCTGTCCAGGCTCACCTTCACGTACTGCTCGACCATCGCGTCCTTCTCGATGAGCTTGTCGTTCAGCACGATGAAGCCGTCGCCCTGCTCGCGGATGCCGGGGTGGTTGGCCAGCTCCCAGCAGGTCCGCACGCCGTCCACCATCTTCTCCAGGTCCCGCTCGGTGGACAGGAAGCCGAGCGAGATGTCGGGTCCGGCCGCCGGGTCCGCGGAGACCAGCCGCAGCCGGCCGACGGACTCCGGCTGCTGGTCCACCACCATCACGCCGAGGATCATCGGCGCGCCGGCCAGCATCTGCAGCTCCGGGAACAGCTCCAGGTCGAAGTGGTTGACCATGTAGTACTGCATGTCGTTGAACGCCGTGGACCCCTTGGCGGTGGTCCGGACCATGGACTGCAGGAACGGTACGTTCTGGTCGACGGCGCCGTCCTTGGGCCGCATGAACACACCGGTCCGCGGGTGGTCCATCAGGTGCGCGCCGACTCCGGGCCGGTCCAGCCGCACCCGGATGCCGAGCCGCCTCAGGTCGTCGGCCGGCCCGATGCCCGAACGCATCAGCAGCGTCGGTGAGTTGACCGCGCCGGCCGACAGCACCACCTTGTGCGCCCGCAGTTCCTCCGGCTCGCCGCCACCCGCCGAGACCAGGACGCCGGTGGCGCGCTCGCCGTCGAAGAGCACCTCGTGCACCAGTGTCCCGGCCTGGATCGTCAGGTTCCGCCGGGCCCGCACCTCGCCGGTCAGGTAGGCCATCGCCGTCGAGACGCGGTAGCGCGGGTCGCGCCGGTTGGACGGGATCGGCCCGATGCCGGTCGCCTCCGGGTGGTTGTGGTCCGCGACCTCGGGGAAGCCCGCCGCCAGGCTCGCCTCGGTGAACGCCCGCTGCACCGTGGTCATCTCGTCGGGCCGGAAGCGGCGGATCGGCACCGGGCCGCCCTTGCCGTGGTACCGGCCGTCGAAGTCCAGGTCGTCCTCCAGCCGGCGGAAGTACGGCAGCACCTGGTCGTACGCCCACGCCGGGTTGCCCACGGCCGCCCACTGGTCGTAGTTCTCCGGTACGCCCCGCAGCGCGATGGTGGCACCGACCGCGGACGATCCGCCGGTGATCTTTCCGCGCGGGAACAGGATGCGCCGGCCGTCGAGGATCTCCGCGCGGTAGTGCCAGTCGTGCTTGCTCATCGACATCGCGTTGCCGTCGGTGATGTCGTGCGGAATGTCGGCCGGCTCGGGAAAGTCCGGGCCCGCCTCGATGAGGAGCACCGAACGGACCGGGTCCTCGCTGAGCCGGGTGGCGAGCGCCGCCCCCGCGGAGCCGGACCCGACGACTATCACGTCATACGTGTGCACCATGGATTCAACCTCGCCAGACAGGGATTCAACCGGGCCGATCTCCTCCGATTTTCACCGGAAGTCTGCATCCGGTCTTCTTCCAGAGTGCTCAGCGACAACCTCGGAAATCCGTTGTTCCCGATGGCTGCGCACCCGTTCGAACCCCAGCAACGTCAGAGAAACATGCCCTGCTCGGGCAAGGCATCCTCAAGTGTGAGGTCCAGCAGGTAATTGTCGACCGACGTTGTCGAATTAAATTCGTGACGGCCTGGCCGGCTCCCTTGTCGTCGTTCAAACGGAGGGAATTTGGATGTCGTACCGTCGACGATTCCGCAGACTCGTACCCGGGGTTGTCACCGTATTGGTGGCAGCCTCGCTGTTCTTTGTCGTCCGCGCTTCCGTGGCAGTAGCCGGAGGTGACGAGGCAGCCGCGGCGTACAAATTCAAGGAAATGCCGATCGCGATGCCTCCCGGCTACGAGTCCCAGCCGATGAACACGATCCGGAAAGTGAATCCGGCCTACGAGAAGATTCGCGCCTGGATCTCTTCGGTCGGTGCCAGCATCGCGGTCAACGACGTCACCGGACATGGACTGGCCGACGGCATGTGCATCGTCGACACGCGGACCAACGACGTCGTCGTCACCTACACCCCCACTGCCCGTCCCACCGACCGGTTCACCCCGTTCGTGCTGGACGGGAAGCCGTTGCCGATGGACGACACCATGGCGCCGACCGGCTGCACGCCCGGCGACTTCAACGGTGACGGCCGCACCGACTTCCTGGTCACGTACTGGGGACGGACCCCGGTGCTGTTCCTGGCCAAGTCCGACGCCACCACACCGTCCGTCGCCGCGTACACCCCGCGTGAGGTCGTCCCCTCGCAGTCCGTCGACGGCAGGTACCACGGCCCGCGGTGGAACACCGACGCCGCCTACGTCGCCGACCTCGACGGCAGCGGCCACCCGTCGATCATCATCGGGAACTACTTCCCCGACTCCGACGTCCTGGACCCGCACGGCCTCAACAACGTCCAGATGAACAACTCGTTGTCCAGCGCGAAGAACGCCGGCGGCGACCACGTGCTGCGCTACTACCGGTCCAGCGCCGGGACCGACCCCGACGCCACGTTCATCGAGGACAAGGACGCCATTCCGTACGCCGCCTCCACCGGCTGGACGCTGGCCATCTCCGGCGCCGACCTGACCGGTTCCGGCCTGCCCGACGTCTACATCGCCAACGACTTCGGACACGGCCACCTGCTGTACAACACCTCCACCCCCGGGAACATCCACTTCACCGAGGTGACCGGGCAGCGCACCCCGACCACCCCCAAGTCCTTCGTGCTCGGCAAGGGGTCGTTCAAGGGCATGGGCGTCGACTTCGGCGATGTGGACGCCAACGGCAGCTTCGACATGATGGTCAGCAACATCACCGTCGCCTGGGGCCTGGAGGAGAGCAACTTCCTCTGGGTCAACCAGGCCGGCAGCCCGGCCGCCGCCAAGAGCAAGATGCAGGCCGGTGTCGCGCCGTTCAAGCAGGAGGCGCAGGAGAACGGCGTCGCCTGGACCGGCTGGGGCTGGGACGCCAAGATGGGCGACTTCCTCAACGACGGCCGGCAGAACATCCTGCAGGCGGACGGCTTCGTCAAGGGCGACATCGACCGCTGGCCGTGGCTGCAGGAAATGGCCATGACCAACGACGACCTGCTGTCCAATCCGGCGATGTGGCCGCACGTCGGTCCCGGTGACGACCTGGCGGGCCACGAGGTGCTGGCCTTCTACGCCAGGACCGCCGGCGGCAAGTACGCCAATGTCAGCAAGCAGTTGGGCCTCGACGTCCAGATCCCGACCCGCGGCATCGCCACCGCCGACACCACCGGCACCGGCTCGCTGGACTTCGCGGTGGCCCGCCAGTGGGGCCCGCCGGCCTTCTACGCCAACCAGTCCCCGGCGCTGGGCCACGACCTGACGCTGCGGCTGTTCCGGCCGGCCCAGGGCGCGACCGCAGGACAGGGTCTGACCGCCCCCGGCTCGCCGGCCTACGGAGCCACCGTGAGCATCACCACGCCGGAAGGCAAGCAGATCGCCCAGCTCGACGGCGGCGGCGGCCACGGCGGCTTCCGCAGCTTCGACGTGCGCTTCGGCCTCGGCAGCTACTCAGGACCGGTCACCGCGCACTTCACCTGGCGCGACAGCCAGGGCGGTCTGCACACCACGACCCAGCAGCTCACCGCTGGCAGCCACACCCTCATGCTGACCGACGACATCCAGGAGGTGACGAGCTGATGACCGCGACCGAGACCGTCAACGCGACGCCGCACGCAGTCCGGCCCCGCACCAAGAAGAAGGAACCCAACAGAGACCCCCGCTATCTTGCGCTGCGCAACTTCGCGCTGTCCATGTCCGTGTTCAACGTCCTCGGTTACACCTTGCTCGGCTTCGAGCAGCCCTGGCTGTGGCCGGTCATCTGCGCCCCGTTCGCCTATGTCGTCGAGATCGCGCTGGAGCTGATCAGCGCCTGGGCCCAGGAGCGCAAGCCGCGCTTCCTCGGCAACGGCGCCCGCGGGGTGTACGAGTTCCTGCTGCCGTCCCACATCACCGCGCTCGCGGTGAACATGCTGCTCTACGCCAACAGCCGGCTGCTGCCGATCCTGCTCGGCGTGTTCATCGGCGTGGCCGGCAAGCATGTGCTCCAGGCCCCGGTCAACGGCCGGATGCGGCACTTCATGAACCCGTCCAACTTCGGCATCACGGTCTCGCTGGTGATGTTCGGCTCCTGGATCAGCATCGCCCCGCCGTACGAGTTCACCGAGAACGCCAACACCTTCTTCCGGGTCGGCATCCCGCTGGTCATCGCCACCGCGGGCACGGTGATCAACGCGATGCTCACCAAGCGGGTGCCGCTGATCGTCGGCTGGCTCGGCGGCTTCGTCATCCAGGCGGTGCTGCGGCACTTCATCTGGCACGTGGCGATCTGGTCCGCGCTCGGGCCGATGAGCGGCGTGGCGTTCGTGCTCTTCACCAACTACATGATCACCGACCCGGGCACCACGCCCTCCAAGGGCCGCAACCAGTTCGTCTTCGGCTCTTCGGTCGCCATGGTCTACGCGGTGCTGATGGTCTTCAACGTCGTCTACACGCTCTTCTTCGCCACCACGATCGTCTGCGGCCTGCGCGGCATCGGCTGGTGGGTGGCGCACCTCATCCAGCAGCGCGCCCGCAAGAACAGCGCGGCCGGCGGCCCGGTGGAGCAGACCGCGGAACCGGAGCGCCCCACGGGCAGCGAGGCGGTGGCCGCATGACCGTACGCGACTTCCGGCCGGTCACCACGGCCGATGACGAGGAGCGTCCCCAGGCAGGGCGGATCGCGGTGGTCGGCATCGCCTGCCGCTATCCCGACGCGGAGAACCCCGAAGAGCTGTGGCAGAACGTCCTCGCGGGCCGCCGGGCCTTCCGCAAGCTGCCCGACGAGCGGATGCGTGCCGAGGACTACTACTCGCCCGACCCCACGGCCCCCGACCGCTTCTACAGCGCCAAGGCCGCGGTGATCGAGGGCTTCGAGTTCGACCGGGTCCGCTACCGGGTGGCCGGCAGCACCTTCCGCTCCACCGACATGACCCACTGGCTCGCCCTGGACACCGCGGCCCGCGCGCTGGAGGACGCCGGTTTCCCGTTCGGTGAGGGGCTGGAGGGTGCCAACACCGGCGTCATCATCGGTAACACCCTGACCGGCGAGTTCAGCCGGGCCAACCTGATGCGGCTGCGCTGGCCGTACGTCCGCCGCACCGTCGGCGCGGCGCTGCGCGAGCAGGGCTGGGACGACGCGGCGCTCACCGCCTTCCTCGACAACCTGGAGCAGCGCTACAAGAGCGCCTTCCCGCCCATCGGCGAGGACACCCTCGCGGGCGGCCTGGCCAACACCATCGCCGGGCGGATCTGCAACCACTTCGACTTCAAGGGCGGCGGCTTCACCGTCGACGGCGCCTGTTCCTCCTCGCTGCTGTCGGTGTCCACCGCGTGCGACGCGCTGGCCGGCGGCAAGATCGACGTGGCGGTGGCCGGCGGCGTCGACCTGAGCATCGACCCCTTTGAGGTGATCGGCTTCGCCAAGACCGGCGCGCTCGCCACCGGCGAGATGCGGGTCTACGACAAGGGCTCCAACGGCTTCTGGCCCGGCGAGGGCTGCGGCATGCTGGTCCTGATGCGGGACGAGGACGCCCGCGCGCAGGACCGCTTCCGCTACGCCACCATCGCCGGCTGGGGCTACTCCTCCGACGGCAAGGGCGGCATCACCCGGCCCGAGGCCAGTGGCCACCGGCTCGCCCTGCGCCGCGCCTACCGCGCGGCCGGCTTCGGTATCGAGACGGTCGGTTACTTCGAGGGCCACGGCACCGGCACCGCCGTCGGCGACGCCACCGAACTGCGGGCCTTCTCCGAGGCTCGCCGGGACGCCGCCGCGACCCGGCCCGCCGCCCTCAGCACGGTCAAGGGCAACTTCGGCCACACCAAGGCGGCGGCCGGCGTCGCCGGACTCCTCAAGGCGATCCTCGCCGTGCGCCACCAGGTGATCCCGCCCGCCACCAGCCACGTCGACCCGCACTCCGAACTGACCGGTCCGGCGCCCGCGATGCGGGTGCCGGACCGGGCCGAGCTGTGGCCGCAGGGCGCGCCCATCCGGGCCGGAGTCTCCTCCATGGGCTTCGGCGGCATCAACGCGCACGTCGTGGTCGAGCACGCCGACGGCGTGCGCCGCACCGGCGTGCCCGCCGTCGCCCGGCGGCTTGTCGCCTCCCGGCAGGATGTGGAGCTGCTCCTGCTCGACGGTGCCGACCCGGACGAACTGCAGCAGAAGGCGACCCGGCTCGCCGAGTTCTGCGCCCAGCTGTCCTACGCAGAACTCGCCGACCTGGCCGCCACGTTGCAGGGCGAACTGGCCGACCGGCCCCTGCGTGCCGCAGTGGTCGTCGCCTCACCCGAGCAGGCCACCGAGCGGCTGACCGCGCTGGCCCACCTGCTGGCCTCCGGGGTCCGGTCCGCGGTGCACACCGCCCGCGGGGTCTTTCTCGGCAGCGCCGGGTCCGCCCCCCGGATCGGCTTCCTCTTCCCGGGCCAGGGCGCCGGAAAGCGTGGCGACGGAGGCGCACTGCGCCGTCGGTTCGCCGCCGTGGACGAGCTGTACGACCGGCTGGCGCTGCCGACCGACGGCGACCTGGTCGCCACCGACGTGGCACAGCCGCGCATCGTGGCCGCCTCGGTGGCGGGCCTGCGGATACTGGACATCCTCGGAATCGAGGCGGTCCGGGCCACCGGGCACAGCCTCGGCGAACTGACCGCCCTGCACTGGGCGGGCGCCATGGACGAGCCCACGGTGCTGCGGGCGGCGGCAGCCCGCGGTCGTATCATGGCCGAAGCCAGCGACGGCGACGGCACGATGGCGGCGCTCACCACGACACCGGCGCTCGCCGAGGCGCTGACCGTCGGCGAACCGGTGGTGATCGCCGGCTACAACAGCCCGCAGCAGACGGTGGTGTCCGGTCCCGCCGCGGCGGTGGAACGGGTCTGCGCGCTGGCCGCCGGACAGGGCGTCGGCGTCACCCGGATCAACGTCTCCCACGCCTTCCACTCCCCGGCCGTCGCCCCGGCGGCGTCCGGATTCGCCGAGCACCTGGCGAACGAGCGGTTCGGCACGGTCGGTGACGGCATGGTCTCGACCGTCACCGGCGGGCTGCTGCCCGCCGACACCGACGTGGTGGACCTGCTCACCCAGCAGATTCTGCGACCGGTGCGGTTCACCGAGGCTCTCCAGCAACTGGCCGGTGACGTCGACCTGCTGATCGAGGTCGGCCCCGGCCACGTGCTGAAGTCGCTGGCCGCCGACATCGCGCCCACCGTGCCCGCGGTCGCCACCGATGCGGACGCCCTGTCGCTCAGCGGGCTGCTCGGCTCGGTCGCGGCCGCTTGGACGATGGGCGCGCCCGTCCGGCACGACCGGCTGTTCACGAACCGGTTCACCCGGCCGCTGCCGCTGGACAAGGAGTTCCGCTTCTTCGCCAGTCCCTGCGAGGCCAACGGCGAGGACTTCGTACTGGAGCAGCCGGAACCGGTCACGCCGCCCCAACTCACCGCCCTCGCGGCCGGCATCGACAGCGCGGTCGCCGGCGCGGCACCGAACGGCGGCGGGGAGACCGCCTCCAGCCTGGAGGTACTGGTCCGGTTGGCCGCCGAGCGGGCCGAACTTCCGGTCGAGACCGTCGACCCGGCGGCCAACCCGCTGGACGAACTGCATCTCAGTTCCATCACCGTCGGCCAGATCATGAACCAGGCCGCCCAGGAGCTGGGCATCGGCGCCCCCATGGTCACCACCGCCTTCGCCACCTCGACCCTCAGCCAACTCGCCGAGCTGCTTGACGAGTTGGCCGAGCAGGCGCCGGACGGCGACCGCCGGCCGGCCACCGCACCAGGTGTCGCGCCGTGGGTGCGGCCGTTCCTGGTCGATCTGACACCGGCCGAAACGCCGGCCGGCGCGGCGGACGGACCCGGCGGCGAGTGGGAGGTCTTCGCCTCCGAACGGCACCCGCTGGCCGGACCGCTCGCCGAGCGGCTGCGCGCGTCAGGGCCTGGCAGCGGCGTTCTGCTGGCGCTGCCCCGCGACTGCGACCAGGAGCACACCGGCCTGATGCTCGCCGCCGCCAGGGCCGCGCTCGACCCGGCTCGCCGCGCCGCGGGCACCCGGCTGGTCGCGATCGGCGACCGCAGGGGAGCCGCGGGCCTGGCCAAGACACTGCACCTGGAGGCCCCGGACATCCCCGTCACCGTCGTGACGCTGCCGCTGCCCGAGGACCTGCCGGCCGACCGCGCCGACGCGCTCAGCGAGAGGATCGCCGCCGACACGGCGGCCACCACCGCGTTCAGCGAGGTGCACTACGACGCAGACGGAGTACGGCGGGTGCCGGTGCTGCGGGTGGTGGACATCGAACCCGATCCCGCCCACCAGGCGCTCGGCAGCGATGACGTGCTGCTGGTCACCGGCGGCGGTAAGGGCATCACCGCCGAGTGCGCGATCTCGCTGGCCGGTGAGGACGGCGCGGCGGTCGGTCTGATGGGCCGCTCCGACCCGGCCGAGGACGCCGAACTCGCCGACAACCTGGCCCGGATGAGAGCAGCGGGGGTCCGGGTGCACTACGCCAGGGCCGATGTGACCTCCGCCGACCAGGTCAAGGCGGCGGTCGGCGAGATCACCCGCGCGCTCGGCCCGGTCACCGGCCTGCTGCACGGCGCGGGCCGCAACGAGCCGCAGGCGCTTGCCACCCTCGACGAGGACTCGTTCCGCCGTACCCTGGCCACCAAGATCGACGGCGTGGAGACCGTCCTGGCCGCGATCGACCCGGCGGCGCTGCGGCTCTTCGTGACCTTCGGCAGCATCATCGGCCGGGCCGGACTGCGCGGCGAGGCGGACTACGCGACCGCCAACGACTGGCTCACCGAACTCACGGTCCGCTTCCAGCAGGAATACCCCGACTGCCGTTGCCTTGCTCTGGAGTGGTCGGTCTGGTCCGGCGCCGGTATGGGGGAGCGGCTGGGTGTGCTGGAGGCGCTGGTCCGCGAGGGCATCGAGCCGATACCCGCCGACCAGGGTGTGGCACTGCTCGGCCAGTTGCTGGCCACCTGTACCACGCCGCCGGCCCTGGTCGTGATGGGCCGGGCGGGCGGGCTGCCGACGATCACCCTGGAACAGCGCGAACTGCCGCTGCTGCGCTTCCTGGAGCGCACCCAGGTGCACTACCCCGGCATCGAACTGGTCGCGGACTGCGAACTCAGCGCCGGCGGAGACCTCTACCTGCCCGACCACCTGCTCGACGGCGACCTGCTCTTCCCTGCCGTCCTCGGCATGGAGGCCATGACCCAGGCCGCCACCGCGCTGACCGGCCGGCAGGACACCCCGGTGCTGGAGAACATGCGGTTCCTGCGGCCGATCGTGGTTCCGGTGAACGGCGCGACGACCCTGCGGGTCGCCGTCCTCGCCACTGGCCCCGACACCGTCGAGGCGGTGGTGCGCAGCGGTGAGACCGGCTTCCAGGCCGACCATTTCCGGGCCACCCTGCGCTTCGGCACCTCCCTGCCGGACGGCGAACCGGTACCCGTCACCGACCAGGTGCCGCGGGTGCCGCTGGCCCCCGGCGAGCTGTACGGGCCGGTGCTCTTCCAGGGCGACCGCTTTCAGCGGCTGCTCGGCTACCGGGACCTGGCCGCCAAGCACTGCCTGGCGGAGATCGACGACACCCCGCGCTCGGACTGGTTCGCCGGCTACCACCCGGGCGACCTCGTCCTGGCCGACCCCGGTACCCGGGACGCCCTCATGCACTCCATTCAGGCGTGCGTACCGGAGGCGACCCTGCTGCCGGTGAGCGTGGAGCGGCTGCACCTGGCCGCCGCGTCCGCCGCCCGTACCGGCCGGCTGCTGTTCCTCGACGCGCGCGAGCGCTCCCGGGACGGCGACAGCTACCTCTACGACCTTGACGTCCGCGACGAGGCGGGCCTCCTGGTCGAACGCTGGGAGGGCCTGCTGCTCCAGGCGGTCCGCAAGCAGGACGGCGCCGGTCCCTGGCTGCCCGCACTGCTCGGCCCGTTCCTGGAACGGCGGGTGGAGGCGGCCTTCGGTCACCCGGTGCGCTGCGTCGTCCTGCCCGGCGGCGCGGCGGCCGGCTCCTCGGTCGAGGAGCGGCGGCAGCGCACCGCGCAGGCGGTGAGCTGGGCGCTGGGACGTACCACCGAGGTGCACCACCGGCCCGACGGAAGGCCGGAACTGGCCGACGGCCGGCGGATGTCGTCCTCGCACGCGGCGGGCGTCACCTTCGCCGTGGTCGCCGAGCACGCCGTCACCTGCGACGTCGAGGTCGCCGCCGAGCGTCCGGAGAGCGAGTGGGCAGGGTTGCTGGGAGCCGATGGCCTGGCGCTGGCCAGCCTCCTCGCCGAGGGCCGCGGCGAGCCGCTGAGCCAGGCCGCCACCCGGGTGTGGGGCGCGGTGGAGACGCTGCGCAAGGCGGGCCGCGCGGTCGCGTCGCTGAGCCTGGACGGCGACGCGGGACTGCCCGCCGGCTGGGTGGCCTTCCGCGGCGGCGAGCACCGCGTCGTCACCTTCCTGACCACCCTGGACGGCGTCGCCGATCCGGTGTCCTTCAGCGTGCTGACCGAGGGGACCCGATGACCCTGCCGGACTACTACGAGTACCGCCACCTGGTGGGCTTCGAGGAGACCAACCTCGTCGGCAACGTCTATTACGTCAACTACCTGCGCTGGCAGGGCCGTTGCCGGGAGATGTTCCTGCGGGAGAAGGCCCCCGGCGTGCTCGCCGACATCCGCGCGGACCTCAAGCTGTTCACCCTGAAGGTGGACTGCGAGTTCTTCGCCGAGATCACCGCGTTCGACGAACTGTCCATCCGTATGCGGCTGCTGGACCTGACCCAGACCCAGGTCGCCTTCACCTTCGACTACGTCCGCCTCGGGCCGGACGGGGGCGAGTCGCTGATCGCCCGCGGGCAGCAGCGGATCGCCTGCATGCGCGGCCCGAACACCGACACGCGCCCGACCAGGGTTCCCGAGCCGCTCCGGCTCGCCCTGGTCCCCTACGCCGTCCCCGGCACGGCGACCTCCCTGACCGTCACCACCACCGCGGGGTGATTCCCATGTCCACCGTCCAACCGGCCTCCGTACCGCTGCCAGGCCCGCTCGACCTGCCACCGCTGCCCGTAGAGGCACCCGAGGCGGACGTCCACGACCGCCGCGCGCTGCGCGGGGTGCTGGGGCGTTTCGCCACCGGGGTGACCGTACTGACCGCGGGGCGCGACACCCCGCGGGGTATGACGGCCAACTCCTTCACGTCCGTCTCGCTGGAGCCGGCCCAGGTGCTGGTGTGCGTGGTGAAGTCGGCGGCCATCCACCAGACCGTGCTGGCCGAGCAGGCGTTCGCGGTCTCGGTGCTCGGCCGTGACCAGGAGTGGGTGGCCCGGCACTTCGCCGACCACGGACGCCCGCGCGGGACACGGGAGTTCGCCGCTGTCGAGTACCAGCCCGGACGGCACACCGGCGCTCCCGTGCTCGGCCACGTCCAGGCGTGGCTGGAGTGCCGGCTCAGCGCCGTCCACGAAGGGGGCGACCACACCATCTTCGTGGGCGCCGTCCTGGGGGCCGGCCGCTCCTCTGCGGAGGACCCGCTGCTGTACCTCGGCGGGGCCTTCCGCCGGCTCGCCGACTGACCGCGGCACCTGAGGAAGCCCCCCGGCGGACCGCCGGGGGGCTTCCTCGTACTCAGGGGACAGGGTCAGTTCCGCGGCGCCACGGTCATCGGCAGACCGCCCTTGATCCGCAGCGTCAGCATCGGCTCGGCCACCACCTCGTGGCCGGCCGGAACGGTCAGCCGCAGCCGGCGCAGCAGGACGGCGAGCACCACCGTGGCCTCCAGCATCCCCAGGCTGCTGCCCACGCAGACCCGCGGTCCCGCGCCGAAGGGCACGTAGCTGTAGCGGTGCCGGCCCGCCGAGCGGCCCCTGGCGAACCGCTCCGGGTCGAACCGGTCCGGGTCCTCCCAGAACTGCGGATGCCGGTGCAGCGTGTAGGGGCAGAGGACCACGTCGGCGCCGGCCGGCACCCGGAAGCCGCCGATCTCGTCCTCGGCCAGCGCCTTGCGCGGCAGCAGCCACACCGCCGGGTAGAGCCGCATCACCTCCTGGAGCACCATCGAGGTGTACGTCAGCCGGTGGATGTCCTCGAAGTCCGGCAGCCGGTCGCCCAGCACCTCGTCGACCTCCGCGCGGACCCGGTCGCCGACCTCGGGATGCCGGTCCAGCAGGTAGAGCGTCCAACTGAGCGTGCTGGCCGTGGTGTCGTGCCCGGCCAGCAGCAGGGTGATCAGCTCGTCGCGCATGCGGTCCTGCCGCACCGCCGGGTCCCGCTCGCCGGCGGTCGCGTCGATGAGCCGCGACAGCACGTCGTCGCGGGTGCCGTCCGCCGGCGGGTGCTGCTCCCGCTCGGTGGCGAGGGCGGCCACGATCCGGTCCAGCTCCGCCCGCGCTCTGCGGAACCTCAGCTGGAGCGGCAGCGGCACCCAGGACGGCACCGAACTCAGGCTCATCATCTCGAAGATGGCCTGGTCCTGGACGACCTCGAACGCCTCGCCGATGGACTCGTACGCCCCCAGGTCCGCGTCCAGCAGCGAGCGGCCCAGTACCCCGAGGGTGAGACCCGTCATCTCCTGCCGGATGTCCACCGGCCCCGAGCCCGCGAGCAGCCGCAGCCGCTCGGCCAGCAGCAGTGCCTCCTCGGCGATGGCGCCGGCCTGCCGGGAGACGCGGCGCGCCTGGAACACCGGCTGGATCACCTTGCGCTGGGCCCGCCACAGCTCGCCCTCGCTGGTCAGCAGTCCGTTGCCGAGCGCCTTGCGGGCGTGCACCAGGCCGATGCCCTTGTGGTAGTTGGTGTTGTTGTCGGTGAGCACCTGGCGCACATGGTCGGGGTGGTTGAAGAAGTAGAGCGTCTTGGGGCCGAGCGGCAGCCGGACCGCGTCGCCGTAGGTGGCCGCCGCGTCCGTCATCACCGCCAGCCGGTCGGACGCCATCCGGGCCAGCAGCACCGGGGTGGCGGCGCGCGAGGGCCCCGGGGGCCGGCGCGGACCGGCGCCGCGCGGCCGGACCGGGGCGGCCGCGGACTCCACGCCGGTCATGTCCGCGCCTCCGGAGCGCCGTTGGCGACCCGCTCGGAGATCTGCCGGCGCCACACCTCGTACGCCGTCAGCCGGTCGTCCACCACCGGCGTCGGCCGGGCCTGCGCGCAGACCTCGGCGGCCTGCTGCGGGGTCAGGCCGCAGAGCAGTTTCGTGGCCAGTTCGGTGTGCGGGGTCACCAGGTCCGCCTCCACCCGGGCGGTCGCGGCAAAGGCAGCACCCTGGGCGAGCTGCGGCCGGTAGTGGCCGGCCCGCTCCAGCAGGGTCAGCAGCTCCGCCTCGTCGGCGCCGCCGGCGTAGCAGGCGGCCAGCCCCACCCCGCTGTAGAGGTCGGGGCGTCGGTCGGTCGCGAAGCCGTCCACCAGGTCCGCGACCACCGCCGGGTCGGTGCCGCCGACGAACCACAGCGCCCGGCCGATGCCCTGGTCGATGACATGCCCCGCGTACCGCCGGGTGCTGTCGCCCGGCCAGGGGAAGTCCCGTTCCTGGTACTGCTCGCGCACATAGCGCTGGGTGCGGAAGTACGCCTGGTGGAAGCCGTATCCGTCCAGGGCCAGCCAGCGCAGCAGCGGGTCGGCGGGCGCGATTGACGCCCACCGGAAGCGGGGCAGCCGGGCCATCGCCCAGCCGACGCCGACGTGCACCATGTAGTCGTGCGGGGCGCCGTGGCCCGCCAGGAAGGCGGCCACCCGCCCGTTGCCGGGCACCGGCAGGCCGTCCAGCATGGCCAGACCCATCGCGGCGCCCTCGTAGCCGAAGCCGCGGTAACCCACCGGAATGCGCTCCAGCCGCCGGTGCGCCTCGTCCTGGTCACGGGCCTCGACGGCGAACGCGTACCCGTCCAGGAAGGTCGCTCCGACCCGCTCCAGGTTTTCACGCGCCTCGGGGCCTTTGTCGTAGAAGCCCCGGGTCGACAGCTTCGTCTCGTTGTGGCTCGGCGTTATCAGGCGGCGCCTGACCGCCCGCCAGCTCCCGCTCATCGTTGCCTCCAGCCCGCCGCGTGCCCGGACGGCCGCAGCTCTCCGCTTACATGCTTCGGCGCCGGGGCCCGCGGCACTACTCCCACCGTGCCGGGGCCGGGGCAACACGGAAGTAGGCGTGGAACGGGCTGAGTCCGAACAATCAGGCCCGTTCCCTGCACTCTCGGCACCGGGCGGCTCACATACTGCCACCGCCGTACGGGATCGGCCGCCCGGCTGCCGCTGTCGGATCGCACGCAATGCCTCCGCCCCCCTGTTCCCAGAGGAGATCTCACGTGACCGAGACCACCACCACGGCGCCGGCACCAGAGGCGCCACCGCGGGCCACGTCGCTGTTCGTCAACGGCCTGTTCCCGCGCCGCCGGGCACTGGTCCTGCTGCTCGGCCTGCTCGGCGGCCTGCTGCTCGCGTACGCCTGGTCGTCCAACGTGGCGGACGACGAGATCGGCTTCAACACCGCCAACCACCTGCTCGGCCACAACGCCGTGAACACCCCGCTGACCGGCATCGCCACCGGCGTGCTCTTCGCCTTCGTCTCCGGTCTGGCCGGTTCCTTCACCGCCTGCAACGTGGCCGTCTTCGGCGCGGTGGGCCCGCTGGTCGGGCAGGCCGGCCTCACCCGCCGCCAGCGACTGGCCCAGACGCTGCGGCCGCTGGGCTGGGTGACGGTCGGCATGCTGCCGGTCTCCGCCGCCTACGGCGTGCTGGTCGGCCTGGTCGGCACGCACATGCCGCAGTTCTCGACCGCGGCAACCGCCGGCATCTCGCCGCGTATCGCCCAGGCGATGATCGTGTTCGGTGTCATCGGCGTGTTCATGCTGGTGCTCGGGCTGGCCGCGGCGGGCCTGATCCCGGACCCGCTGGCGGCGCTCGCCCGCCGGCGTCCCAACGCCCCGCTGGTGCTGGTCGGTGTCATGGTCGGCGGCTTCCTGATCGGCCGCCCGTACCCGCTGTTCCGCAACCTGTTCCGGCACGCGGCCGACGAGCACAACCCGCTCTACGGGGCGGTCGCGTTCTCGCTCCAGTCCATCGGCAACATCCTGGTGATGTCGCTGCTGTTCCTGATCCTGTCCTACGGCTTCGGCCGGCCGATCCAGCGCTGGCTGGCTGCGAAACCGGGCCGGGTGGCGACGCTGACGTCGTCCGCGTTCCTGGTGGCCGGCGCGTTCACGGTCATCTACTGGGACGTGCGGCTGCTGGGCTCGCTCGGCTACATCTGGTTCCCCAAGGCGCCCTGGAACACGTAACGGCCGCCTGCTTGCCGCCGGTTGACGACGGCGGGTCCGGGCCCCGCGGGGGGCTCAGACCCGCCGTCGTGCTGCTCGGGCCACCGACTCCAGGGCCCGCTGCGGATCGTCCCCGGCGCCCAGGATCATGCCGCACACCTGCGCCTCGAAGCAGACGTCGGCGGTGTTGGGCTCGATCAGGTAGCCGCCGAGGTCCAGGGTGACCAGGCCGTGCAGGGCGATCCAGAGCTGGTGGGCGACCAGTTCGGGGTCGGAGGGCCGGAAGCGGTCGGCCGCGACGCAGCGCTTGACCGCCCCCACGAGTACGTCCAGGGTGTACCGGCCGTGCTGCCGGTCGGCGTCGGTGAGCGAGAAACCGCTCAGGCTCGACCCGCCGAACATCACGTTGTAAAGGTGCCAGTGCTCGCGGGCGTTGGCGCGGTAGGCCCAGCCGAGGGCGACCACGTCGGCGACCGGGTCGTCGCTCTCCCCGACCGCACCGAGCCTGCTGCTGAGCAGCATGAAGCCCTCGCGGACCATGGCCCGCACCAGGTCGTCCATGCCGCCGAAATGCGTGTAGACCGCCATGGTCGAGGTGCCCACGATGGCCGCCAGCTTGCGGGTGGACAGCGCGGCCGGTCCCTCTTCGCTGAGCAACTTGGCGGCGGCGTCGATCAGTTGGGCACTGAGATTCGGGTCGACCCGGCGTGGACTCACCCTTGACAGTATGGCAGCCGGCTGTGACGCTTTCCATGACGGCGTTATATAACAGTGCTATTCGAAGGAGGCGGCCATGCCTCGCACCACTGGTCACACGCCCGAAGGACACCTTCCCGGCGGATTTCCGCACCGCACGGCGCACCTCCTCGAACGCGGCTACCAGCCGGTGTCCGCCGAGACCGAGCACACCGCGCTGACCGTGCACGGCACCCTGCCCCCCGCGCTCGACGGCACCTTCCTGCGGATCGGGGCGAACGCCCGGGGCGCCCACGACCCCGCGGTGGACCATTCCTTCGGCGCCGCCGGCATGGTGCACGGGCTGCGCCTGGGCGACGGCCGGGCGCACTGGTACCGCAACCGCTGGCTGCGTGGTGACGCGATCAGCCGCGCGCTCGGCGAGCTGCCCACCCCCGGCCCGCGCCACGGCGCGGACGACAACGTCAACGCCAACCTGGTCCGGCATGCCGGCCGTACGCTGGCCGTCACCGACGGCGGCGCCCTGCCGCTCGTCATCGACTCCGGCCTGCGCACCCTCGCCCGCACCGACTTCGACGGCACCCTGCCCGGCGGATTCTGCGCGCATCCCCTCACCGACCCGGTCACCGGCGAACTCCACGCGGTCGCCGCCGGCCAGACGGACGATGAGGTGCTCCTGCTCACCGTCGACGTCGAGGGCCGGGTGCGCGGCGCGTCGCCCGTCCCGGTCAAGGGCCGGCCCTGGATGCACTCCTTCGCCCTCACCGAACGCCACACCGTGCTCTTCGACCTGCCGGTGGCCTACGACGCCGCCGAGGCGCGGGCCGGCTCACCCGTGCCCTACTCCTGGCAGGGCGACCGCGACGCCAGGATCGGCATCGTGCCCCGCGGCCGGAGCGAGGCGACCGCGCTGTGGCTGGAGGTCTCACCCTGCTTCGTCTTCCACCCGGTCAACGCCTTCGAGGACGCCGACGGCCGCATCACCGTGGACGTGATCCGGCACGAGCGGGCCTTCGACCGGGACCGGCTGCACCCCAGCGAGTCGGCGCCCACCTTGTGGCGCTGGACCCTCGACCCGCGCGAGGGCGCTGTGGTGGAACGGCAACTGGACGACCGCGTGCAGGAATTCCCGCGGATCGACGAACGGCGCACCGGGCTGCCCCACCGCTACGCCTTCACCGTCGAACTCGACCCGGAGCAGGGCGCGGCGCTCTGCGGCCCGGCGCTGCTGCGGCACGACCACGTCAGCGGGCGCGCCGACCGCCACGCCTTCACCGGCGGGCGGACGGCCGGCGAAGGCGTCTTCGTGCCGCGTGACGCGCTGGCGCCGGAGGCCGACGGGTGGCTGCTGACGCTGGTGTACGACCCTGCCACCGACCGCAGCGAACTGCACGTGCTGGACACCGCGGACTTCACCGGGGAGCCGGCCGCGGTGGTGCAGCTGCCGATGCGGGTGCCGCACGGCTTCCACGCGCTGTGGGTGGCGGGGGAGTGGTGATCGCCGGACCGGCCGAAGCGGTACCGCCTTCCCCACGCCGCTTTCGGCGGCCGGGGTCCAACGCGGTGACCGTGCTCAGCAGCAGCACGCGGCCGAACAACCCCTCCAGCGCCGGTGCGGGCAGGCCGGTGGCGGCAGCGACCGTCCTTCGCAGCCGCGCCCACTGCCGGGCGGCGGCGGCGTGGATCACCGCGTCCGAGGCCGCCGCGGCGTGCACCTGGGCCTGCAGCGCGAACACGTAGTCCTCCTGGACCAGTTGGCGCCAGGCGCGCTCGCCCGCCAGCAGCGCCTGTGTCCCGGCCGCCCCGTCGCTCGCTTCCCGGAATGCCTGTTCGGCGCGCGTCGTACCGTGGTCGGCCGCGGCCAGGAACAGGTCGCGCTTGCTGGCGAAAAGCCGGAACAGATACGGCTGCGAGACGCCGGAGCGCGCGGCGATCGACTCGGTCGAGGTCCCCTGGAAGCCGCCACGGGCGAATTCCTCGGCCGCCATCCGTACCATCAGGGCCCGTCTTTCGGGCGCGCTCATCCGCATCGGCACCCACCTCCCGGACCGAGCTTCGCAGGGGCGGGACGCCCCGCCTTCTCCCGTACTGCCGAACTCCGCAGCGCCGCCGCCGGCGTTGCCTGTGCCACCGGCCCGGACGGGGCTCCCAAAAGCGCCGGGCAGTCCCAGGGCAGGGGCGCCCCATGGGGCCGGGTGGGTCTGCGGCTCGGCATCTTGCGAGAAGTCCCGCTGAGCGAAGGCGTGCAACGCTCGATCGTGCGAATTGCGTCCTGACAGAAAGGGTCGGAAAGTGATCACCTTCGAGACGGTGAACCTTGAGATCGAAGGCCCCCGGGCCACGGTCCATCTGAATCGGCCGGACAAGAAGAACGCGATGAACCCGCAGATGCACCAGGACATGAACAAGGTCCTGGACGCAATCGAAGAGGACGGCGGAGTGCGAGCCGTCGTGGTGACCGGAAGCGGGGACAGCTTCAGTGCCGGAATGGACTTGGAGGAGTGCTTCCTCAAGCCTTTCGACGACCCGCAGGTGTTCTACCGGACCAATCTCGTCGCGCTGAAGTGGTTCCAGCGGCTGAAGGCGTTCGATGCGGTCACCATCGCCAAGGTGAACGGCTTCGCCTTCGGCGGCGGGTTCCTGGTGACCGGCCTGTGCGACCTCGCCGTGGCGGACGAGACCGCCCTGTTCGGTCTGTCGGAGATCAACTTCGGCATCTTCCCGGCCGGCGGCGCCACTTGGGCGGCGACCCACAATCTGGCCCGCAAGCAGGCCCTGTACTACATCCTCACGGGTGACACCATGACCGGCGCCGAGGCCGAGCGGCACGGCCTGGTCAACAAGGCCGTGCCGGCCGACCGATTGGACGAGGAGGTCGACAAGCTGGTCAAGAAGATCGTCCGGAAGAACCCGGTCACCCTGGCGCTGGCCAAGCAGGTCTACGAGCGCACCACGTTCCTCGACCTCCCGGCCGCCATCGACTACGACCAGGCCAAGCTCTGGGAGCTGTCCCGGCTCAGCGGCAACGAGTGGATCAACGTGGCGCTGAAGCAGTTCGAGAAGCGCAGCTTCCAGCCGGGGCTGAGCACCTACGCCCGAGCGGAAGCCACGTCGTGATCTTCACCGGACCCCGTCCGGGCGTCCCCGTTCCGGATGTCTCCCTCACCGACTTCGTTCTGGAGCGCGCTGAGCAGTACGGCGACACCACCGCGACGGTCGACATCGCCGGCAACCGGGCCTGCACCTACGCGGAACTGGCGAAGGCGGTACGGCGTGCCGCCGCGGGCCTGCGGGCCCGCGGCTTCAACCGCGGCGACGTGCTGGCGATTCTCTCGCCGAACGTGCCCGAGTACCCGATCGCCTTCCACGCCGCCGCACTCGCGGGTGGCGCCGTGGTCGTGCTCAACCCGCTCGACACGCCGGACGACCTTGTCGGACTCCTCAACGAAGCCACCGCCCGGGTGCTCGTCGCGGGACCCGCTGAGGCGGCCAAGGCGATCGCGCTCCAGTCTCGTACCAAGGTCCAGGAGGTGGTGGTGTTCGGCGAAGAGCCGGGCGCGACACCCTTCTCCGCTCTGCTCTGCGAGGAGGAACCGCCACCCGCGCCGGTCGTCACCCCCGCGCGGGACGTCGTTGCGGTGCTCCACTCGAGCGGGAGCACCGGGTATCCCAAGGGAGTGCTGCTGACACACCGGAACATGGTCGCCAATGTGCTCCAGACCAGCCTGGTGGCACCACTTGTCCAGGGGGAGAAGGTGCTCGCCGTTCCGCCGTTCCATCACGCCTTCGGGCTGATCATGACGCTGAACGCCAGCCTCCTCCAGGGTGCGACGCTTGTCACCATGGAGCGGTTCGACCCCGAGGCGTATCTGCGCGCGATCCAGGAGCACCGGATCAGCCGGCTCTACATCGTGCCGACTATCGCGGTGCTGCTCGCCCGCAGCCCGCTGGTCGACCGCTTCGACCTCTCCTCGCTCCGCTCGGCCGTCTCCGGCGGCGCCGCGCTCGACCCGGAGGTGGCACGTCAGGTTCGCGACCGCACCGGGCTCCGGATAGGCCAGGGCTACGGGCTCACCGAGGGAATGGTCTCCTTCATGCAGGTGGAGGACGCCGAGCCGAACGGATCGGTCGGAGTGCCCACTCCCAACATCGAGTGCAAGATCGTCGACATCACCACCGGGGAAGCGCTCGGTCCGCACCACCGGGGCGAGGTGCTGATCCGGGGGCCGCACGTGATGCTGGGTTATCTCGACGCGGAGGAGGCCACGCGCAAGGTGCTGGAGCCGGACGGTTTTCTGCACACCGGGGATCTCGGCTACTTCGACGAGAACGAGGAGCTCTTCCTGGTCGACCGGATCAAGGAGCTCATCAAGTACAAGGGCCAACAGGTCTCTCCGGTCGAACTGGAGGCCGTCCTGATGGCCCATCCGAAGGTCGCCGACGCGGCCGTGGTCGGGGTGCCGGACGAAGAGGCCAGCGAACTGCCGAAGGGCATCGTGGTGGCCCGGGAGCCCGTCACCGCCGAGGAACTGATGGCCTTCGTGGCGGAGCGGGTGGCGCCTTACAAGAAAATCCGCCGCATTGAATTCGTCGAACAGATTCCCCGCACCCCGGTCGGGAAGATAGAGCGCCGCGCCCTCAAGAAGCGCGAAATTGTGGCTGGTTGACCGACGGCCCGCGCCATATGGTCAATTTCGGAGAAGAAGTTCTCTGGAATCGATGACATCCTGGACATCAGAATGGACTTTCGATCGGTCGGCGATATGACGGGAGACCGGAATTGTCGCCGTCATTTCTGAAGGAGATCTGATGGGCCTTCCGGAAGTAGTTTCCAGGGAAGAATGGCTGGTGGCACGTAAGGAGTTGCTGGAAAAGGAGAAGGAGGTCACCAAGGCGCGCGACGAGATCGCCGCCGAGCGCCGGCGACTGCCCATGGTGCGGGTCGAGAAGGACTACCGGTTCGTGGGGCCGGAAGGAGAGCGCTCGATACTCGATCTTTTCGAGGGGCGCCGTCAACTGATCGTTCGCCACTTCATGTTCGGGCCGGAGGCGACGGAAGGCTGCATCGGCTGCTCGATGCAGGCGGACAGCGTCGGCGAACTCGCCCACATGTGGGCCCGCGACACCACCTTCGTGATGGTCTCACTGGCGGACCAGGAGCGGCTGGCGGCGTTCAAGGCCCGGATGGGCTGGAAGATCCCCTGGTACACCGCCGTCGGCGAGGAGTTCAACCGCGACTACGAGGTGACCACCGACCAGGGCGAATCCCCCGGAGTGAGCGCGTTCGTCCGCGAGGGGGACCAGGTCTTCCACACCTACTCGATCTTCGACCGCGGTGGGGACATCTTCAAGAGCTTCTACAACTACCTGGACATCACGGTCCTCGGGCGACAGGAGGAGCAGCTCGAACACCCCTGGGACTGGTGGCGGTTCAAGGACAGCTACGAGGACCTGAACGCGGCCGGTCCCGGCGGCAACTGGTGGAACGGCACTCGGTTCCAGTCGTAGTGGCGTTCTCCGCACCCCGTGTGCCGCCCGCCGATCCGGCGGGCGGCACACACGTGAACGGCCCCGGTCCCCAACCGGCGAACCGTCATAGTGACGGTCTGTCAGTGGGTACCGGGCATCCGCACCGGCTCTCCGCCGGTGCGGCACCGACGAGTTGGAGGATCCCGATGAGCGACCTGTCCGGCCGGACCACGATTGTCGTCGGGGCCGGCCGCGGCCTCGGCCGGGGCGTCGCCTCGGCCCTTGCTGAGGCCGGTGCCCCGGTGGTGGCGGTGTCCCGAACCGTGACCGACTTCCCCGAGCCGGCCAACGGGTCAGGAGCCATCCGGACGGAGACCGCCGACGCCGGCGACCCGTCCGCCGTGGCCGACCTGATCGACCGTCATCAGCCCACGGGCATCGTGGTGGTGGCCGGCGCGAGCCTGTACATGCGTCCCCTGCAGCAGCACACCTGGGAGAGCTTCTCCGCGCACTGGCACAGCGATGTCAGGATCTCCTTCCACTGGGTACGCGAGGTCTTGCTCACACCGCTGCGCCCCGGCAGTCGCGTGGTGGTGTTCGGCAGCGGCGCGGCACTGGCCGGATCGCCGCTGAGCGGGGGCTACGCCGGCGCCAAGGCCACCCAGCGCTTCATCACCGCCTACGCCCAGCAGGAGGCGGAACGGGCCGGCCTGGACATCGCCTTCACTGTGGTGATGCCCCGGATGACGCCGTCGACCGCCTTCGGCCGTTCCGCGGTCAGGGCGTATGCGGCGCGCAGCGGGGTGCCCGAGGAGGAGTTCGTGCGGAAGATGGGACCGGTGCTCACCCCGGAGGGCGCCGGCGCCGCGGTCGTGGAGCTGCTGACCGTGGATGCCTCCTCACTCGCGCCCGGCTACCTGCTGACCGGTGCGGGGCTGCGGAGGGCGGACTGAGGCCCGCAGCACAACGGGCGCCGGGGCGGAACCACGATGTGGTTCCGCCCCGGCGCCCGTGCGTGCGGCGCTTACTTGAACTGGATGATCTGGAGGAGGTTCCCGTCGGGGTCCGTGAACGTCCCGAAGCGGCCGGAGGGGCGGTCCGCGACCGGGCTCGTCCAGTTCACGCCGGCCGCTTGGAGTTGCGCCTCGACGCTGTCGAAGTCGTCCACATGGAAGTTGATGATCATCCGGCCGGGCTCGGCGTTCTTCACATCGACGTCGTCGCGCTCCTCAATGACCAGCAGGAACCCGCCGAGGTCGATGGGGCCTTCGCCCTTGTACTCGGGGGCGAGCACCTTGCGGTACCACTCACGCAGTTCCGCGGGCCGGGTGGTGCCGAGAAGCATGCTGCTGAGCTTCGGAGTGATCATGTTGCGTTGGTCCTCTCATGATGGGCTTGGGGTCAGGATGACGTGATTCAGTCCAGGGACGCGGCAAGTTCCTCGGCGTTTCCCTTCGCCGCGGGGCCGGGTGTCTGTGCTGCCGGCCCGGTCCGCTCGGTGCGCGGGCGCAGTCCGAACCAGATGGCGGCCGCGCTGACCAGGATCACCGCCACGTTCACCCCGATCGCGAGGTGTGTGCCGGTCAGCGAGGAGCTCTGCGTGGCGGCGATGGAGACCATGACCGGGGCGCCGACGGTGAGGGCCACCTGCTGGGTGAGCGAGGCGAGCCCCGTTGCCAGTCCCTGCTCCTCGTTGGGCAGACCGGAGGTCCCGATCACGGTGTAGGACACGATGACGATGACGTGCACGAAGAACCCCAGGAACAGGGCAGGGATCAGGACCGCGAGCACCAGCCGGTCGGAGCCGAGGAACGCCAGCGGGAGGATCATCAGCGCTTGCAGGGACAGCGCCACGGTGATGACTTTCCGCCCGTCGAAGCGCCCGAGTATGCGGCCGGCGATCGGTCCGGCGAACACGGCCGCCAAACCGGGGACACCGAAGATGAGCCCCGTGATCACAGGCGCGAACTTCAGCACGTCCTGCAGGTAGAGCGTCATCAGGAAGATCATGCCGGTCTCCATGGAGAACGTCACGAGCCCCGCGAAGTTGCCCCACCTGACCGTTGGCCGCCGCAGGACGTGCACCGGTGCGAGCGGGGCGGACGACCGGCCCTCGATCACCCAGAAGGCGGCCAGGAGCACCACGCCGACGACGGCGGTGATGATGTTCTTCTGTACCACCGCGTAGACCAGGGCCAGCAGCCCCCCGGTCACTGTCACCGCGCCCGGCAGGTCGATCCGCACCCGGTCCGGAGCCTTGCTCTCGGTCACGAGCGAGGGTGTGACCAGCAGGATGATGATGGCGAACGGGACGTTGACAAAGAATCCGGCGCGCCAGCTCAGCAGGCTGACCAGGATGCCGCCGACCAGTGCACCAGCCGTGAAGCCGCCGGACAGGATCGCGCCGTTGAGGCCGAGCGCGCGGTCGCGCAGGCCGCCCTCGGCGAAGGTCGTGGTGATCAGCGACAGTGCGGCGGGGAGGGCCATGGAGGTGGAGGTGCCCTGGAGCACCCGGGCGGTCAGCAGCATCTCGGGGTTGGTCGCGAACCCTCCGAGCAGCGAGGCTCCGGCCAGCAGGATCATGCCGTACAGGAATAACCGCCGCCGCCCGTAGAGGTCGGCCAGTCGTCCGAACATGAGCATGAAGCCGGCGGCGGGCAGCGTATACGCGGCCCCGATCCAGGGCAGCCCGGTCAGCCCCAGGCCGACGCCGCTCCCGACCTTCGGCAGCGCCACGTTCAGCAGCGAGTAGTCGGCGGCGAACAGGAAGCCGGAGCCGAGCAGCAGGAGCAGGATCAACCGCTGCCTACCGCTGAATCCGGGCGGAGAGTCTGTGGCGGTCGTCAAGGTGGGATCTCCTCTTCGTGTAGGACCCGATGGTCAGAATCCGCGCGCTCTGTCCTGTCCGAGCCCGCGTCGGTGTCACCCCCGCATGCCGTGGCAGGGCCGGAGCGCGCGGATTCGATGTGCACCGTGGCCGTGCTCAGAGGCCGCCCAGGAACTTCAGCAGTTCCGCGTTGACCTCTTCCGGCCGTTCCTGCTGCGTCCAGTGCCCGACCCCGGGCAGCGCCACGGTGCGCGTCAGGTTCGGCACGAACGCCTGCAGGTTGGCGATCAGCTGGTCCATCCCCGGGAGCGTGATGCTGCCGTCCCGATCGCCGTGCATGTACAGAGCAGGGGTGGTCAGCGGCGCACCCTGCCAGGGCGCAGTCAACTCCCAGCTCAGATCGAGCGTCCGCCACCAGTTGAGGCCGCCGGTGAAACCGGTCCGGGTGAACTCGGCGACGTAGTGGTCGAGTTCGGCCTCAGTCAGCCAGTCGGGCAGCGCCGCGGGTTCCGGCATGAGGTCGAGCAGACCCTTGCCCTCGGGCACCACCGGCAGGGTGGGAGCCTGCGCTTGCGGGGAGTCGCCGAAGCCCCAGCTGAAGACGCGGGTGAGCGTGGTGCGCACATCCCGTGCCAGCTCGGCGTCGGCAACGCCGGGCTCCTGCAGGTACTGCATGTAGAACCCGTCGCCGAGTGCCTGCCTCAGGCCCGCCAGGGAGCTGATCGGGCCGCGCGGCAGGTAGGGCACACTCAGGGCGGCGACACCACGGAAGCGGTCGGGACGCAGCAACGCCGCGTTCCAGGCGACCGAGGTGCCGAAGTCGTGGCCGATCACCACGGCCTGCTCTTCGCCGAGCGCGTCGAGCAGACCTGTCACGTCGCCCACCAGGTGGAGCTGCGAGTACTGTTCCACCGCAGCCGGACGGTCGGTCTGTCCGTAGCCACGCAGGTCGGGAGCCACGACGTGGTAGCCGGCCGCCGCCAGGGCGGGCAGTTGGTGCCGCCAGGAGTACCACGTCTCCGGGAAGCCGTGCAGCAGCACGACGAGCGGCCCTTCGCCCTGTTCGGCGATGTGCGTCTGGATGCCGTTGGTCTGCACGAACCGGTGACTGGTCTGATCGCTCATGGTGCAGTCTCCTTGTCGGTCACAGGAAGTGGTGCCAACAAGCCTTCTGGCAGCGGCTGTGCGGCGGTTCTTCCCGCGTGCCGTCTTCGGCGGACCGGCGGTGCCCCCTCCGACCGACGGCCGGGTGTGCCGGCAACCCCCGTTGGCCAGCGGGAATTACCGGCACGCGCTACTCGCGTGAGTCGCGCTCCGCCGCCTCAGCGACGCGTTTGACGGCCGCCAGCCGTCGATCCCACTCGGACGCGAGACCGGCCATCCAACGGGCGGTGGCGTTCAGTGCTGCCGGCCGTAGGGAGTACCGCACCTCGCGTCCGACCCTGGTGCCGACGGCCAGCTTGGCGGCGTCCAGAACGGCAAGGTGCTTGACCACCGCCTGCCGCGAGATGGGCAGCCGCTCGGCGAGTGCGGTCGCAGTCGCCTCGCCCTGTGCGGCAAGGAGATCGAGCAGTTGACGTCGCGTCGGATCGGCCAGGGCGCCGAGGACGTTGTCGACCCCATCGGCATTGTCGCGACGTTCGTCCGTCACACGGACTACGCCTCGCTGCGCTTCTTGGCCGATCCGAGGACCTGAACCCAGCCGGTGGTGTTGTTCTTGAGCGCCTGGTCCCGGGCCTCGCCAGGGACGGTGAGCGCGGCGAAGCCGCTCTCCACGACACGCAGGCGGGTCTTGTCGCCCTCGGCGGTCAGGGTGAACTCGACGAGGGTGGAATTGTCCTCGGTCAGTTCCTGGCCGGGGAACGCGCTGGCCCAGCGGTACGCCACGTAGGTGGGCGGTTCGACCTTCTCCACCCGCACCGGGAACTCGCCGTGCTCGGGGTTCTTGGCCACCGTGGAGTCGCCGGCCTTGGCGACGGCACCGGTCAGGCTCTCCTCGGGCAGGACCCAGAAACCGGGCTCGGCCACCAGAGACCAGACCCGCTCCACCGGGGCCTCGATCAGGGTTTCGCTTTCAATGCGATCGTCGCTCATGAGGGTTCCTTCGTCGCCGATTAGTGCAACCCAATGGTTGCACATTGCCGCGAGGAGACGCAACCGATGGGTTGCGTATGAGTGGGTGAAAACGCGCAGGGGCCCCCGCTGCTGGAACGGGGACCCCTGCGCGATACGCCGCCACGAGATGCCGTACGCACTGGATGACGCCGGACGGAGCGGGCGAGCCGGACCGATCTAGATGAACATCGTGTTGGGACCCAGCCCGCAGAGCACCCGCCCGAACGTCTCGGTGTTGGAGTCAGGGCTGAACATCGGATGCACGCTGATGGCGTGGATGTCGCGCACGATCCGCTGGATCGGCTCGTGCCGGTAAATGGAAGAACCCCCGCTGGCCGAGGCGTAAAGATCGATGGCCTCCTTGGCCAGGCGGGTGGCCCACCCCTCGTCGGCGCGGACCCGCGCGCGCTCCTCGATCGTCCACGGCTCGCCGCTGGCGGCCTTGGCATCCACCAGCTCCGCCGCGTGGTACGCGTGGTACTCGGCCTGCTCAGTCTTCATCACGGCGGTACCGACCTGGATGTGCGTGATCGGCGCCTCCGCCTGGTGCTCGTAGTCGGTGTACCGGATCGGGCGTCCGGGCATCCGCTCGAAGAACGCCTCGCGGGCCGCCTTCGCCATGCCGACCAGGATGCCGACCGTCGCGGCCGATCCGGCCAGGATCGTCGGACTGCGCCAGATCGTCGAGTCGGCATTCGCCTTCGAAAGACCGTTCGGCCGGATGGCCGACTCCATGGGGATGATGTGGGTATCCGGAACGAAGACGTCCTTCGCCACGGTGGTGACGCTGCCGCTGGCGGCCATCCCCGACGTGTGCCAGTCGTCCACGATCTCCAGGCTCGACATGGGCACGGCCACGATCACCGGTTCGGGCTCCGCGCCCGGCCGGAGCAGCACCGTGGCGAGTTCCTGCCAGTTCGCGTGCAGGGCGCCGCTGACGAAGTGCCACGAGCCGTTGAGCAGGACCCCGCCGTCCACAGGCACCGCCGCACCGCTCGGACTGACGGCGCCGCAGATCCGGACGTCCGGGGTCGGGAACACCTCCTCCTGGGCCTCGTCGGGGAACAGGCCGACGATCCAGGACGCGATCCAGTAGGTCGACACCGTCCACGCCAGCGCGCCGTCGGCACGGCCGAGTTCGATGGCGACGTCCACCAGTGTCCGGGTGTCGGCCTCGTAACCGCCGAATCGGACCGGCATCCGCAACTTGAGGATCCCTGCTTCGTCCATGGCCCGGATGGAGTCGTCGTGGATGCGCCGGTGCTCCTCGGACCACTGTGCCTTCTCGCGGAGCACCGGGACCAAGGCGGCCAAGGAGTTCTTCAGTTCTTCGAGCGTCGGCTGACGCTCTGACGTTTCGGTGATCGACACCCAAGCCTCCTGAGTAGGAACCTGTGACGTGTATCGACCATCGCATTCGCCGCAGGACCGTGGTTCTCCATGGTTGCGCCGTGCCCTGCGAGCGGTTCGTGTGCCGGGCTGACCTCACCTTGTTCGACTGCGTGGACTCGCAGTTCGCACGGTGAACTCTTCGTCATCACCGCGAAGCACCCGGTCTCGGGGATCTCGCGCAGCCTGAACGCCAACCGTGTCCGGACCGGGCCACGGGAGTCGTCGCGGGGTGGGATGCGTGCCGGCCGGTGCGGTCGATGGCCTGCACGACGAGGCGGCTTGCCAGGTCACCGTTTCCACCGCCCACAAGGCAAAGGGGCTTGAATACCCGCGCGTTCAGATCGCCGCCGACTTCCACCCGCCCAAGGACACCGACCAACTCGGCCCCGATGCCCGCCCCATTCCCGGGCCCGTCGACAGCGCCGAGGCCCGCCGCCTCGCCTACGTCGCCGTCACCCGGGCCCAGCAACTCCTCGACCGAAGGCGGTCGGTGGTCTCGGTGATGAGGCTTCCTCGGTCGCTGACAGGCTGCTGAGTCGTTCGATATTCACGGCGATGGCCGTGAGGACGTGTTGCAGATGGGCTTTCGGCTGTCCTCGGTAGCGGCACCGGCGCATGCCGTGTGCGTGGGCGAACTCGTTGACAGTGCCCTCGACTCCGGAGCGGACCGCGTAGCAGCTGCTTATGAACCCTGCGCTGACCACGCGAGCGTGCGCGATTTGACCTCGGCGAAGAAGCCCACCGTCTCCCGGCCGTCGGCGGTACTCCCACGCGTTCGGGTTAGAGAAGCTCGTGGAGCGCGGCATCGGCCTGGTCCACAGCCGCGGTGAGGGTTTGGGTGTGGGCTGTTGAGAGTTTCCCGGCGCCGAGCCCGGAGGCAGTGATTACGGTTTCGAGTTTCTGTTTCTGCTCGCTGGTGAGGTGGGTCGCCGGGTGGTTCAGGACGTCTCGGGCGGCGTGGGCGTCGAGTCCGGCTGCTTCGGCGACGGCGTTCTTCAGGAGGCCAGCGTGAGGGCTGGTGCGGTCCTGGAGGAGTTCGAGCGCGGTCAGTCCGACCCGGGTCTGGAACGCGGCGGTTGTGGGGTCGGGCAGGCTGACCAGCGCGTGTGCTTGTTGGAGGACGAGGTCCAGTTCCTGCTGTGGCGTGGTTGAGTCGGGGGGCCGGCAGCAGACACGGAGGAGGGCTGCGACGGTGTTTTCCCACGGTTCGGTGGGGGCGGTGGAGTTGATCGTGGCGCGGGCTTCCTGGTCCAGGCCGCGTTCCATCAGCGACATGATCTTGATTTGGCGTCCGTCGAGGAGGCGGTTGCCGATGCCGCGGTGTGCGGTCATGGCGTCGGCGGCTTCGGTCCAGCGGCCGATCCTCGCCAGTGCTCTTGCGCCGTCTACGAGGACGGTGATCCATAGCTCCTCGCAGATCTTCCGGTGGCCGGCTTCGGTGTCGGTCAGTAGCGACAGGTCGACGGTGTTGCCGTGGATCTCCGCCGTGTCGCGTTTCTGGGCGGCGCGGTACAGGCGGGTGAGTACGTCGTAGGCGGCGTCGCCGTCGCCTTGGCGGGTCAGCAGCCGGGAGATGTTGATCAGGGGCATGAGGGCCATGACGGCGATGTTCCCGGTGAGGTGTCCGGCGTCGGCGAAGATCTTGTGCTGTCTCCAGCAGAGCTCGGCTGCCAGGTCGGGCATCCCGACGTCGGAGGCGATCAGCGCGGCGTAGTTGAGGACTCCGCCGGCGCGGGCCACCTGATCATGGTGGTCCGCGCCGGCGGGCGCGATGGTGAGTCCGGTGAGGTGGGTGATGCGTTCGTCCAGCGGTAGTGCGGGTGCCTTGGGCCGGCGGACCAGGGGGATGCGGCCGGCTATCGCGGGGACCATCGCGGGTCAGCCTTTGCGCGGCCAGTCGATGACGAGACGGCTGAAGGGCTTGTCGATGACGAAGCGCGGCTCGGTGGCGGTGAGCTGGCCGCGTGCGGCGCCGATGGCCATCCGGAAGGTGGGTTCGGGGGCGTGGTTGCCCCAGCCCTCGTTCCAGTCGCGGATCTCGCCGGTGACGTGGCCGGCGAGTTCGGTGGCGCGGGAGCCGTGGCCGATGACGCCGATCTCCCAGAACCTGCCCTGTTCGTCCTCGCCTTCGCGCACGGTCAGGTAAGCGAGGGTGTCGCCGTCGAGTGCGGCCATGGAGCCCCAGCCGAAGTGCGGGGTGAAGCCGGGGCGGGAGCCGGGCATGCGGGACAGGCCGTTGGGCAGTGCCGAGGCCAGGTAGAGGTACAGCCACTCCCAGGGGTCGCCCTGGCGGAACTTCACGCCGGAGTAGACCTTGGCCGGCGGCTGGTCCAGGACGGTGCGGATCGTGTCGCGGTCCACTTCCTGTTCGCTGAAAGTCTCCAGGCGGACGTTCCCCTCACCGGCCATGGGCACCGGCGTGTAGATGTCGTTCATGACGCCCTTGCGCAGTGGCACGAAGGTCGCCATCTCGCAGGAGACGGTCCGCCAGGTGTCGCCGTCGCGTTCGAAGGCGAAGGACCGGGAGATGCTTCCGCGGATCCGCATGGGCAGGACCAGGCGTCCGCCGGGGGCGAGCTGGTCGAGCAGTTTCGCCGGCACGTCGCCGGCGCCGACGGTGAACTGGATACGGTCGAAGGGGGCGTGCTCGGGAAGGCCGGCGGCGCCGTCGCCCAGTACGACCGTCACGTTCGCGGCCCCGGCCTGCGCGAGGTTCTTGCGGGCGCCGTCCACGAGGTCCTGGTCCACGTCCAGGGTCCACACGTGGCCACCGGGGGCCACGAGCCGGCCGAGGAGCGCGGCGTTGTAGCCGGTGGCGGCCCCGGCTTCCAGGACCTTGTGGCCGGGCTTGGCCCCCATCTGCTCCAGCTGGGTGGCGACGATCGAGGGTGCGGAGATGCAGGAGATCATCTCGCCGGCCGCGTCGTGCTTGGTGGGTACCGCGTCGTTGATGTACGCGGTCGGCAGGTCGACGCCGGGCAGGAACTGGTGGCGCTCGGTGTCGCGGAAGGCGGTGATGACGTCGGGGGTGTGCAGGGTGGTGCTGTCGATGAGGCGGTTGACGAGCGCTTCGCGCAGTTCAGTGGGGTCGGTGGCGGGCGTCACGGTGGTCTCCATTCGGGTGAGGTTAGAGGTGTGAGGGGTGGGCTTGCGGGGGGACACGTCGGCCGGTTCCTGGTCGGAGAAGGCGGCTTGGCGGCCCAGCCAGGCCGTCGCGGCTTGCTCGGTGGTGGGTACTGCGGCGCGGTTGAAGGCGAAGATCGCGTGATGGGCGAGTACGGCGCGCAGGCCCCGGGTCAGCTCTCCGTCAGCGGCGAGCTGCCGCAGTTGGCGGCCGGCGTTCTCGAACACCGCGACGCGCTCGGCCCAGTGGGGCTCGGCGTCCGGCCGCAGGGCTGCATCGGCGTTCATCAGGCGCCGCATGGCCGCGACTGCCCGTTCGCGGGGCCAGCCGGTGGGCGGGGCGATGGGCGGTCGCAGGGAGCCGAGTTTCGCCCAGACGTCGCCGGCCTCGAACGGGTCCAGTCCGGCCGCCCGGATCAGGACGGAGAGCAGCAGGACACAGCGTTCCCTGGCCCCGGGGCTGCCGGTCTCGGCCAGGGCGGCGCGGCTGTCTACGCAGAACACGTCGTGTGCGAGGCTCATGCCTTCGGGGCCGCCGAAGGCATGGGTCTCCGGTTCGTAGATGCCGACGACCCAGGCTGTGGCTGCCTGGTCGGCGACGAGGCGCTCCAGCAGGTCGGCTGCGGGCTGCTGGGTGCGCAGGCGCAGATCCCCGTCCTTGCGCAGGAAGTGGAACCGTTGCTCGCCCAGGGCGGAGGACAGTGCGCCGGCGGCTTCGGGGGTTATCCCGGTACCGCCCGGAAAGGACACGCGGGCGTGCCACCAGTCTGTCTCGGCGCGGGTGGAGAGGTTCTCGTCGTCGAAGTTCATGGTCCTGGGCGCTCCTTGTCGGTGTGCTCGGTTCGGCTGGTGGGGGTGGGATCAGGTGATCAGCAGCGCTCGGGTCCAGCCGGTGGTGTCGGCCCCGTGCAGTGCCAGTTGCGCGCCGGCCCGGCCTTCCAGGAACCCGGGCTTGGACAGCCGGTCCAGGTCAGCGGCCAGACGCTTGGTCAGGTCTGTGATCAGCGGTGCGAAGCTGTCCGGGGCTGTGCTGTCCTGGGCGACGGCGCGGGCGACGGTCACCAGGCCGGCCCAGCCGTGGCACAGCGAGGCGTCGGTGATCCGGCCCAGGCGCTTGGGGTCGCCCAGCGTGCGCACGACGGTTTCCTCTGCCGCGCACCGGCGTACCGGATCGCCGAGGGCGAGCGCGGCCAGTTGCTGGGCGCGGGCGATCCCGATCTCGCCGTAGCACCAGGACGGGCGGGCGGGTTCCGGCTCGGGTGTTCCATTGGCCGAGAGTTGGTCGTGGGTGGTCCAGTAGCAGCCGCCGTACGTGTCCAGCCAACGTGCGAACGTCTCGATGGCGTCCTGCTGCCCCGGCACCTGCACGTCGTCGCGGAGCGCGATGGACAGTACGGCCAGGACACCGGCGATGCCGTGGGCGACGCCGTTGTTGCTGTGCCCGCCGTCCATCTCCTCACCGGCAGGGCCGGCCTGCGACCACCACCCCGGCAGCTCCCGGCCTGCGATAGGGACCGGCCGGGACAGGGAGACCAGGTGGGCCAAGACCTGCTTCAGCAGCGGCGAGGCCGCGCTGCGGGTCAGCAGCAGCGCGGCCAGCCCGGTCAGCCCCCGGATGAGGTCGAACTCGGCGAGATGGGGCAGGGTCCCGGATGCCTGCCGGCGGCGCGCTGCGGCCAGCCGGGCTGCCACGGCGCGGTCCACCGCATCACGGACTTCCCGGCCGGTACGCCCGGCGCGGCTGAGCACGAACTCCACCGCCGGGGCGCCATGGAAAAGGGATGCGTTGCCACCCGCGCTGACACCGCCCGCCACCGCCTGGGTCAGGTGGTGCCGCGCGGAGGCGAGATCACCGCGCTCGATGTGCAGCAGCGCTGCACCCAGTGCGCCCTCCGACAGATCCTGCGTCCGGGGGCCGGTGGCCGCCGTCATGAGCGTGCCTGCAGCGGGATGACGAGGCTGTGGGCCCGGCCGCCGAGCCATCCGTCGGCATCCGGCGGTGGCGCGTCGTGCAGTTGCGCGACACCGGTCGGGCCGGCGTCGAGGTGGGCGCGCAGCAGGTCCAGGTGCATGTCCTGGCGGAGATCGAGGGGAAGCCGTCGGTCGTCCTCGGCCAGGAGCACGCAGTCCGGCACGCCGAACCGGTGCATCCAGGCGTGGAGCCGCACGGCCCATTCATCCAGCGTCGCGGCGCGGCCGGGCAGATCCCGGGCGCGCAGCTTCCACCGCGCGGCAACCAGGATCGACCGCCGGTAGTGCACTGCCGGGGTGAACGGCAGCGTCCAGGCCGCGCCCCAGTCGAACCACGTCACCTGCGGTGCTGCGGACCGGCTGATCTCGGCGAGGAATCGCGGCAGGGAAGGGGTGTAGTTGTTCCACAGGAAGTTGATCGCGGTGGGCGCGAGCACCTCCAGGCGTGTGCCGGTGGCGGCCTCGACGAGATAGAGGCGGCCGTCGCGTATGCCGACGGCCAGGTCGGACGGGAACAGGACCCCTTCCGTGCGGTGCCGGAACTCCCCGACGCTGATCACCCGGGGCAGCACCTGCGGGGCACGGGTCAGCAGGTCCGCATGGACGCGGGCGGCGTGGAAGGAGAGCTGGACCAGCTCCGCACCCGGCTCGACCGTGGGCAGGACGGTGTAAGCCGTGCCAGCGTCCGGGAACAGGTGCCAGAACCTACCCGTCATCGAACCGGCCGCACGGGAGACGGTGGACACCTGAAGGCGGAAGTCACCGCGGTCCAGAGCCTCCGTCGAGCCGGCCCGCACCTGCACGCCCAGCTCCAGGTGAGGCGGGCGGAGAACGGCCTTACCCGCGGCGGCCTCCAATTGCTCGATCATCTCGCCGGACAGGGCCACCGACCTGCTGCCCTTGACACCCGCGATCCCCGCCAGCTCCAGCAGGAGCCGGTCCCGCCGGGTCATCGGGCGGGGAGCCACGGACACCTGTCCGAACCCCTCGGGGAAGCCCAAGCCCCGCTCGCTGTCGGTCACCAGCTCCAGCGGCACCTCGACGCCCTCGCCGTAGCGCTCGGCGAACTGCTCGGCGTACCGGCGCCACACCAGGGTTCCCGTCGGATGCGCGGCGAGCCGGGTCAGGACGGTCGCGGCGGTCTCCGCCTCCGTCAGGACAGCCTCCGGTAACCGCACCGCGGCGTCCAACCGCAGATCCGGCGCCGTCCAGCTGTGCCGGGCCTCTTCACGCAGAGCGGCCGGCAGGGAACCGGTCGGATCAACGACGGTGGCGGGGGCCCGCAGCGAGGAACGCAGCAGCCGCACCCCCAGGAGCTGCGCGAGCAGTCCGGCCCGGTGGTGCGCGGCCGTGTTCGGGAATTCGGCGGCGAGCTTGTCCGCCAGGGCCGAGTACCGGATCGGGGACCGGGCCGCGTCGAGCACCAGCGCGACCGCGGGCGTCAACGCGAGGGTGAACTCCGAGGCGCCCTCGGAAGGGACGTAGACGCGCCCGCCTCGCTGTTGCGCGAGGTTGTTGACGCATACGTCGATGCCGGCCATCCGCTGGGCGTCCGTCTCCCAGGCGGTGATCGCCGCGTCCAGCGCCACCGGGTCCGGCCGGGCGACGGCCTGGTGCCGCTCGCCGACACGGGCCTCGGCCGCTTCGCCGAACCCGACCGATGCGACACCCGCGAACAGGCCGTACGGGGTGGAGCGGCGCGTGGACCTGATGGCGTAACGCGCGGTGGCGAGGGCCGCCCGCCGTGCCCGGCGCACCTTCGGGGATGCTCCGTTGAGAATCGACTGGACTTGGCGGGCCAGGTCCGGGCTCGCGCTGGTCACGGCCTGCCGGAAGGTGTCATCGGCCCACACGGCGGCCAGCCACGAACGCCAGCGTGCGAGTGAGGCGGAAGGTCCCGGCCAGGGCGGCATGTCCGGGCCGCTGAGGTTCACCGCGGCGCGCAGCATCCCGCCATGGATACCGCGATACCAGCTATGGCGTGACCGTGTCATCACCCACACTCCGTTCTGGGCAGAGGGTGCGGGCTGGACGGGGTCGCCCGTCCAGCCCGCACCGTTGGACTGGACCGGCTACGAGGTGGTGCAGGCGCTCGGGCAGGAGCTACCGCAGTTGTCGCCGGTGCCGCACATCAGCACCGTCTCGGTTGCCGGGGTGTTCTCGATGAAGGTGATGTCGAGCTGGAACGGGTCGTCGTGGATGACCTCGGCGGCCGGCGGCACGGCAGCCACCGGCTCCTCCAGGTGGACGGTCATACGGGTCTCCTTGCGTAGTGACGGGTAGTGCACGGTTCCGGGCCCCCGTCGGGCCCGGGGACTTGGTGCCAGGCGACCGCGGACGGTGCCGTGGTGCGTGGCCACGAGCAACCCGGCAGAGGGGGCGAGGGCGGAGACCTTCCGGGATGGCTACCGCCGGGAAGAGGTGGTCCGTATCCGGGTGCGTCCCGTCGCCCTGGCCGGCACTTGGACCGCTGGGAGGGCCGGCCGGAATGCGCGTTTGCCGGGCGGCCGTTGTCACGCCTCGGTTGCGAGGGGTGTGTCGGTCACGGCCAGCGTGAGGTGCACCGAGTAGTCCGGCGTGGTCACCTCGTGCTTGACGCCACGGGGAAGCAGCAGCACGTCCCCTGCACGGGTGAGCAGGTCGTACGGATCGCCGCCGGGCGGCCAGAGCCGCCAGGACTTTGCTCCCCGCACCTGACGATGACGCCGTCCCATTCGTCGTCGTGCGCACCGAGGCTGCGGTCCCCGGCCCGCGACTCATACATGGTGCAAACGACACGGTGGCGGAGCAGCCCCGCCAGGCGCAGCGCGACGAGGCTGTACCAGCCGTCGGACTGGGAGTGGAGTGCGTGCTGCCCGGTTTCCGAGAGCGTGTCGCCGCCGTTGTGGCTGAGCGCCGGATGGCCTTGCCGCCACAGGGAGAGGTGCAGGTGCAGTCCGTTGCTGGTAGCGGTGGTGGGGGCGGCCATGAAGGTGGCGGTTTTTTGGGTCCAGTCGGCGGTCTGGCGGGCGAGGTGTTTGAAAAGGGTGTGGTGGTCGGCTGCGGCCATGGCAGGCCCGTAGCGGAAGGTGACCTCCTTCTGGCCGGGGTCGGCTTCGGTCTTGACCGCTTCCCGCGGCAGCCCGGCGCCGGTGAGACCGTCTTCCAGTTCGCGCAGGAACTGCCCCTGGTGCAGCGGATGGTGCAGGGCGTAGTCGCCGCTGTACGTCCCGAGGGGTCGGAGGGTGTGGACGGCGTCGTCCTGCGGGCCGCGGAACACCGTGAACTCGCACTCCAGGCCGGCCTTCGCCGTCAGGCCCCAGCTGAACTCAAGACGCTGGAGTTGGCGGCGGAGCACCTGGCGCGGGGAGACCTCGACGGGACTTGCCTGCAGATGGTGGGCGTCGGCCAGGACGATGACTTCCCGGATGTCTCGCGATGTGTCGCCGTCGGTACGGTGCGCTCCCGTGACCGGCCACCAGGCCGTGAGATCCGGCTGGAGGAAGATGTCGCCGAAGCCGGTCTCCCAGGAGGTCAGGGCGAAGCCGTACAGGGGCCGCATGTCGAGATCGGTGGCCGGCAGGTAGGAGCAGACGTCGGCGCCTTGGGGGCGGTAGGCGCGCAGGACCAGCTCGGCGCTGACACGCGCGTGCATCATCAGGGTGTCGCCGCTTCCCGGCTCCTCGTCCAGCCGCTGCCGCACCACGTGCGTGCCGGCCGCGGCCGACCCGAGGACCTGGGAGTGTGACGTACGCGGTGCCCAGCTGGTGCCGGTATCGGCCAGGAGGTCCCGCATCGGCATCCAGTGCCCGACCTTGATCGCGTCGACCGCCCACTGCAGCGCGGTGTCCAGGCCGGCGGGCTGGAACGCCGGCTGGTACTCCCCTGCGGGAGTGCCCCGCTCCATGCGGCTCACGCCCGACCCCGGGCAAGCGTGCACCAGGTCGTCGTCCCGTCTGAACTGACACCCCAGTCGGCAGCAACCTGGGAAACGATCAGCAGGCCACGGCCACGCTCGTCGTCCACCCCGGCTTCATGGATCTGAGGACGACGTGGACAACCGTCGTCAAGGGCGATGAGCAGCAGATCCCTCGCGATAACCAGCCGGAATACCAACTCCGGTCCCTGGCCGTGCTGGAGGCCATTCGCGGCGAGTTCGCTGATGAGGAGTTCCGCGTCATCAACGAGTTCATGGATCCCCCAGCTGCGCAACTTCGCCGTCGACAGCCGGCGAAGGAGGCCCGCCCACCGCCGCTCGTGTTCCGCCATCGCCCCAGGGCGCCCGGTCTCGCGCACCAGGCGCAGGACCAGTTCATCCACAACCATTTCGGGCCCGCCAGCGTGTAACGCGGTGAGGCCGGCTGAAGCCGCCGAGAGAGTCGTACGAGAGCAGAACCGGTCCTCGTCGGCAGAGGCTTCGACCGCACGACGACAGACGTCCTGCTGGGGGAACGGACGAGTGGTCGTCATTGTCGGCTCCAAGTCGATTTCGGCGGAGGCGGAACAGGGCATCGGTAGTGCATGCCCCGGCCTCAGGCTCGCCCCGGGTCGGGATGGCGGCGTGGTCCAACGATCCCGCTGAAGCCGATGGCCCGTCACGGGCATGGGTGTCCGTTGAATCCGTACAGGTGACACTTTGTTGACCTGGGGAAACGGTAATTTTCGGGCGGGATTTCGGGCGCTGGGTCACTCCTGAAACCGGGCAAAGCTCTTCGGTCGGGATCCCTGCTTGAGTACGGTTGATGCACCATCACGCATCTCGCACGATCCCCGGGAGCCCGCCATGGCTCAGCGACCGAAGACCGGTAGTAAATCCGAACGCGATTCTCTGCGTCACGAGATGCTGTCCGGCGGCTTCACCCTCGCCGATATCGCATCCGAGATGCGCGCACGTTTCGGTTTCCGCCCCCGTGAGGCGTGGCGGCACACCCTTGGCTGGAGCACCCAGCAGGCGGCGGACCGTATCAACGAGGTGGCCACGGGTCGCCGGGACGCGGTCGCGGCAGACGCGTCTTTGGTTGGCAAGTGGGAGAAATGGCCATCAGCCGCCGGCCGCCGGCCCGGAGAAAAACTGCTTTCCCTGATGGCAGAGACGTACGGGTGCTCCGTCGGACAACTCCTGGACCTGGAAGACCACCGGGCGATGCCTGCCCGCTCGATGCGACCGAGTCAGGCACTGACGGCGGAGGTCTCCGATCCGGTCTCCACGCATGCGCAGCACCCTGCGCCGGCTGCGGCGCTGAACAGCCCCACGGGATCTGAGGCGGTACGCCGGGCAGCCGAGGAGTCGGCGGCCTGGGCAGCATGGGCGGATCCGACGAACATCGGCGACATCGCTCTGGAACAATTGCATGCCGACGTCCGTCGCCTCGCCGATGAGTACCTCGGTGGCGACGCGGTGAGCGTCTTCGTACGCACCCGAAGCCTTCGCGACAGTGTCTTCCGACTGCTGGAGGGACATCAGAGCCCCCGCCAGTCCGCGGAGCTTTACGTCGTCGCCGGCTATGCATGCGCGCTGCTCGCCTGGATGTCATCAGACCTCGGCCACCTTGCCGATGCCGACACCCACGGCCGCACCGCCTGGTTGTGCGGAGAGAAGGCCGGTCACCAGGGGCTGCTCGCGTGGACCGCGTCCACACGCAGCAAGATCGCCATCTGGGACGGACGCCTGCGCGACGCCGTCAACCATGCCCGACGCGGCGCTTCTTACGCCGCAGAAGGGACAGTCGGCGCCCTGCTCGCCTGTCAGGAGGCTGATGCCTGGTCCAAGATCGGAGCTGCCGCCGAGACGGAAGACGCCCTGCACCGCGCCGAGTCCGCTCGCAGCACAGTCACGGGCCAGGACGAGATCGGCGGCCTGTTCGCCTGCTCCCTCGGCCGCCAGGAGCAGTATCACGCCAGCGCTCATCTGCGGACCGGCAAGTACGAGCCGGCCCTTGCTGAAGCGGACAGCGCACAGGCCCATCTGCAAACCCAGCCGCAACGCGCCTACGGCACAGAAGCTCAGACCGCCATCAGCCAGGCCATAGGGCACGTCGGCCTGGGCCATCCGGAAGCAGTGATGGAAGTGCTCGTCTCGGTACTCCAACTACGGCCTGAGCAGCGCCTCGACACCGTCGTCAGCCGCATGCGGGAACTCACCGCGATGATGAGGCACGTACCTGGCTCGCGTGGGGCGGAAAGTGTCCGCGCGCGGGCGGAGCTCACCGACTGGTGCCAGGACTCTGCTCCCTCACGCCTCGCTCTCCCCTCGGGCAGCACCTTCTCCTGACGAGACGCCTGCCACACTTCCCTTACCCGGCCGGCCCGGCAAGGCCCGATGAGCGAGGAGCCATCAGTGACCGATCAGAACGAGCCCATGACCATGCGCGATCACTGGTGGTGGCGACCCGGCTGGCGTGAAGGCCGCTCGTTCTACACATGGCATCTGACCTTCGCCGACCAGCCGGACGTACACCGCTTCGCCGCTGAGTACCGACAGACCCTCGGCCGCCTGGCCGGCCTCGACCTCATCCCCGACCGATGGCTGCACCTGACCATGCAAGGCATTGGCTTCGCAGGAGAGATACCCGAGTCCACGGTCGAGGAGATCGCAAGCGCCGCCGCACCTCGACTCGCAGCACTCCACTCCTTCGCTATCACCCTCAGTACGCCGATCGTGGACCCTGAGGCACTCCTCGTGCCTGTTCAGCCGCACCAGACCGTCACTCAGCTGCGCGATGCGATCCGCGTCTCCATCGGCGACGTTCTTGGCGAAGTCCCGGAGAGCGCAGGGGGTTTCGTGCCCCACGTCTCCCTCGCGTACAGCAACTCCGACGGCGCAGCTGCTCCATTCGCCGAGGCAATTGCGGCTTCTGACATCGCACCGGCCAAGGCACGGATCACCCACGTGGACCTGATCCGCATCAACCGCGACCACCGGATGTACGAGTGGACCGAAGTTCGACGCCTCCCGCTCGACTGATCAAGCCGGGCCTTGGGTCAAGGCCCCTGCCGGCCGCGTGAGCGGGTGGGTTAATTCGGTGGCGGCCGGCGGCGGGGTGCGGCTAGGGTCCGTGGGTGTTGGAGGGGGCCCGGACGGGGCCCGGTTGGGCGTGTGCAGGATCAGGGAGGTGTGACCGATGGCTGTTTTTGAGATGGGCGCTGCCCGCATTCGGCTGATCGTGCTGTTCACCTCCGTGGTCTCCGGCTGACTCACTCTTCTCTCTTCTGGCGCGCGTGGGCGCGTGGTGTGCCGGGGCCCTGTTCGAAGGGTTTTCCGTTGTCTTTCTCTTTTCTCTCGGCTTCTTCGCATGCCCTCGTGCCCTATGGGTGGGACGACGTGTGGGAGGCGGAGTTCGCCGCGCACACGGCGCCCGGGCTGGTGCCCGGGCGGGTGGTGCGGGTGGACCGGAACATGTGTGATGTGTTCACCGCGGACGGCATCGTCCGGGCCGACACGGCGATGGTGATGCCGTCCGACCCGATGAGGATCGTCTGCACGGGTGACTGGGCCGTGCTGGACCCTGGGGACAGCGACCCGCGGTTCGTCCGCAAGCTGCTGCCGCGGCGGACCCGGTTCGTACGGTCGACGTCCTCGAAGCGGTCCGAGGGGCAGGTGCTGGCCGCGAATCTGGATCACGTGGTGGTCTGCGTGTCCCTCGCCGCCGAGCTGGATCTGGGCCGGCTCGAACGCTTCCTGTCGCTGGCGTGGGAGAGCGGCGCGCAGCCGGTGGTCGCGCTGACCAAGGCGGACCTCGTACCGGACACCACGCATCTGCTGGCCGACGCGGAGGCCGCCGCGCCCGGCGTGCGGGTGGTCGTGGTGAGCGCGGCCGACGGCACCGGCCTCGACGTGCTCGCGGGGGTGCTCGACCGGGGCAGCGCGGTGCTGCTCGGCCAGTCCGGCGCCGGCAAGTCCACCCTCACCAACGCCCTGCTGGGCAGTGAGGTGCAGGAGGTACAGACCGTCAGGGACGCCGACGGGAAGGGCCGGCACACCACGACCACCCGGGACCTGCTGCCGCTGCCCGGCGGCGGGGTGCTGATCGACACGCCGGGGCTGCGCGGCGTCGGGCTCTGGGACGCCCAGTCCGGGGTCTCCCAGGTCTTCGCCGAGATCGAGGCACTCGCCCGCGACTGCCGCTTCCACGACTGCTCGCACCAGAGCGAGCCGGGCTGCGCCGTACTCACCGCGCTGGAAGAGGGCGTCCTGCCGCACCGCCGGCTGGAGAGCTACCGCAAGCTGCTGCGGGAGAACGCCTGGATCGCCTCACGCACCGACCAGCGGCTGCGCTCGGAGATGCGGCGCGAGTGGAAGCAGCGGTCGGCGGCCGGCCGGGAGATGTACGAGCGCAAGCGTGGCGGGGGCGGAGGTCACCGCCACGGGCGCGTCTACTGACCCGCTGCCGGGGTGAGTCACGGCGACGGCCGTCGGTCCCAACGACGGCCGCCGCTGCCCGGGGGTGCCGGGCGGGCGGACCTCATCCGGCCCCGCCGCCGCGGCCGTGCCGGCGCCGCACCGCGATCGGGCTGCCCGAGCTCCAGAAGGAGCCGATGACAACGGCGACCACGAGTGCGACGATCACGATCCCGAGAATCACGCTGTAAGCCATGCCGAACCCTCCTCGCCACGCGCGCGGTCTTCACCGCACCATCACGTTCGCTACGTGCCCGTGACATTCCCGTTGCGCGGTGTTTCCAACCCACAGCCGGGTGCGAGGAGTTCGCGGGGGCCGGGACAGGCCCCGCGAAGCGGCCAGGGAGCAGGTCAGAGGGAAGGGTCCAGGGGCCCCAACAGGGCTCCTGGGCAGGCGGCTTACGCCGAGGCCCGCACCACCACCTGGGTCGGTGTCACGATCGAGGACAGTGCGGGCACCTCCCCCTCGGGGCCGGCCACCGGTGGGGCCACCCGGCGCAGCAGCAGCCGCGCCATCATCCGGCCCATCTCCTCGATGTCCTGACGGATCGTCGTCAGCGGCGGGTCGGTCCACTCGGCGACCGACACGATGTCGTCGAAGCCGATCACCGCCACGTCCTCGGGCACCCGCCGCCCCCGGTGCCGCAGTTCCCGCAGCGCGCCCGAGGCCATCACGTCGGAGGCGGCGAAGACCGCGTCCAGGTCGGGCCGGCGCTCCAGCAGCTCGGCCATCGCCCGCGCCCCGCCCTCCGGGGTGAAGTCGCCCTCGACGATGAGCTTCGGGTCGATGTCCGGCAGCACGTCGCGGAAGCCGTCGAGCCGGTCGATCGAAGCGGTCTGGTCCAGCGGACCCGCGATGTGCGCGATCCGGCGCCGGCCGAGGCCCTGCAGATGGCGTACCGCGTCCTGGGCGCCGCCCCGGTTGTCGCAGTCGACATAGAGCGTGTCCGCGTCCGACCAGCTCGGCCGGCCGCCGATCACCGTGGGCACCCCGGCCTTGCGGGCCATCACCGGCAGCGAATCGTCGCTGTGCAGGGAGAAGATCAGCGCACCGTCCACATGGCCCCCGGCCAGATACCGGCCCACACGGCCGTAGTCCGCCGCGCCCTCCGTCAGCAGCAGCACCAACTGATTGTCGTGCGCGGTGAGTTCACGGCTGATGCCGCGGACCTGCTGGGCGAAGAACGGGTCGGTGAAGAAGCGGGTCTCCGGCTCGGCGACCACCACGGCGATGGCGTCGTTGCGCCGGGTGACCAGGGTGCGGGCGGCCTGGTTGGGTACGTAGCCGAGCTCGTCGACCGCCTGCCGGACCCGTTCGGCCAGCGGCGCCCGTACGCCGTCGCTGCCGTTCACCACCCGGGAGGCGGTCGCCCGGGAGACGCCGGCCCGTGCCGCCACCTCCTCCAGGGTGGGACGGGGCGCGAAGGTGGGGTCGGACACGGAGGGCTCCTCGGCGCACGGATAACAGAAATTCCCGGGTGAATTTCGGTGGACACAGCGTATCCGGTTACCGGGCGGAGTGTGAGAGCGCTCTCTGGGTTGCTCCGGGTGGTGTTCCACCCGCTACGGGACGGCAACCGCGGGTGGTGGTGCGGGCGGCACGGGCGGTTACCGCGGTGCGGGACCCGGCCGGGGTCAGCCCGCCGCCACCGCGCCCACCCACGCCCCCGCGACCAGCAGGCAGCTGAGGAGTTCGACCAGCACCGAGCCGCCCACCGTCCGCATCACCCGGCGTGTCGCCGACCAGGCCGAGCGGTGGCTGCCCAGCCGGGCGCGTTCGATGGCGTAGATCGTGGCGGTGAAACCGAGCGGTGCGCCGAGGACGGGCAGCACGCAGAAGCCCGCGATCGCCGCCCCGCTCGCGGTGAGCACCATCCGCCAGTTGACCCCCGAGTCGCGGATCCGGCGCGGCGGCATCAGCCGCAGCAGCACCTGGGTCAGCGCGAGCAGCGCGGTGGCCCCCGCCAGGACGCCCCAGGTCAGCGTGGTGTGCTGCAAGGTGGCCCACCAGAGCACGGCGGCCCAGCAGAGCAGCGTCCCCGGCACACCGGGGGCCGGTACGCAGACCAGGCCCAGCAGCATCACCGCGCCGATCAGGCACACCTGTGCGGTCCCCATGAGGCCAACCCTGCCCGAAGAACCTTGCGGGCGCCCGCCCGGGGTGCTCAGAACCGGGCCACCCAGCCGCGCTCGTACGCCTGCCAGCCCAGTTGCAGCCGGGTCGCCACTCCGGCGATCTCCATCAGCCGCTTTACCCTGCGCTGCACCGTCCGCAGGCCCAGGTCGAGCTGCTTGGCGACCGAGGCATCGGTGAGACCGGCCAGCAGCAGGGAGAGAATCTGCAGGTCGGTGCCGTCCGGCTGGTCCGGGAGGTCCTCGGCGACCAGGCCCGCGCCTTCGAGGCGGAGCGGTACCGCCTGCCGCCAGACGCCCTCGAAGAGCCCCATCAGCGATTCCAGCAGCCCGCTGGCGTGCACCACCAGCGCGGCCGGCTCGGCGAGCTCGCGGGTGAGCGGGACCAGGGCAGTCGTCCGGTCGGCCACGACGAGTTTGGTGGGCACCCGGTCCACCACCCGTACCTGCTCGTCGCGGCCGAGTGCGGCGGCCAGTTCGGTGAGGCCGTTGGCGCCGGTCACCACCTCGCGCTCCACCACGACGCGGTAGGTCACCCCGCGCCTGGCGGCGTCCTCCTCGGCGTCGTTGTCCGTCCCGCTGATGGCGACCGGGCGGTCGGTGACCAGCGCGCACACCTCGCTCTCCGCGCCGAACTGCAACTGCAGGAACCGCTGGGAGACCGCGTGGGCGCCGGTCACCACCTCGATCAGGTCGTGCACGGCCGGCTCGGTGGCCTCCGCGCGGAACTCGGCGCTGAGCACGGCGGCGGCCAGGTCGGCCTGTTCCAGCTCATGGCGCCGGCGGGTGAGCAGGGCGGTGAGCGCGACGCCCGGCGGCGCGGCGACCCAGCGGGCCGGCCGGGCCGACGAGCGCGCGACCAGGCCGTGGCCTTCGAGCCGGCGCAGTATCCGGGCGGTGTCGTCCTCGGGCAGGCCGAGGCGGTGCGACAGATCACCCACGTCGGCGGCGCCGAGGGCCACCAAGGCGCGGTACGCGGATTCCTGTACGTCGTCCAGGCCGATGGCGCCGAGCAACGAAGTCCCCCTCGTTCCTTGTTCTGGTGCGGGCGGTGCGGGTGTGCGGTGACGCGGGCGGTACGGGTCGTGCGGGTGCGGTACGGGTCCTGCGGCGGTGCCGGACCTGGCGGGAATGAGCCACGGCGGTTTTCCGCCGTGGTCATCTTCTCTCTGCCGCGGCGGGTTCTGCCACTGTGATCGGCGCCGCATGTGCGATCAGCACGGTCCGGGGAAGGCATGCGGCCGGACCGGGGCGGCCCTGACTGTGGGGGCAGGGCCCGCCCCGGCGTTTCGCGTTTCCCGTCGGCCCGGGCGGTGGACAATAAGGGCATGAGCCAGCAGGGCGACGCACGCGGGAGTCAAGAGGACGACTGGTGGCGGCAGTTGTACGACGCGGAGACCGCGTCCGGCGGTCCGTCCGCTGCCGGTCCCGATCCGGGAAGGAGTGCGGGGCCCGGCGGTGAGGCCGTCGACGCGCACTTCGACTCGGCGCTGAACGCCATGTCGCCGCCGCCTCCGCCACGGCCCGAGGCGATGCGGTTGCGCCGCCCGACGGCGCCCCAGCCGCCGCCTTCGTGGCCCCGGCCGACCCGGGAGGCTCCACCCGCACCGCGCCATGGGGACGGATCGGCACCGGTCCGGTCCGGGCCGGAGGCCCAACAGGGCGGGGAGCGCGAGCAGTTGGACCCGTGGGCCGCGCCACCCACCTTCGAGGTGGAGGCACCGGCGGTGTCCGTGCCGCGGCAGGCTGCGGAGCCGCCGGCGCCCGTCCGTGAGCCCGAACCCTCGCCCTGGGACCCGTGGTCGGCGGCGCCCACCTTCGGCGCCGGGGAAGAGTCCGAGGCCGAGGCCGGCTCCGGGCCAGAGGCGGACGGGGACGTCGGCGAGGAGGACGAACCCCGACCGTGGGACGCGTGGTCGGCCGAGCCGACGTTCGGCGGGCGGGAGGCGCCGGCCGAGCGGACGTACGAGCCGCCGCCGGCTCAGCCCTGGGAGGCGTGGGTCGCCCCCCGCTCCCCGGCGAGGCCCACGGCTCCGCCCCCCGCGGAAGAGTGGGGACCCCCACCGGAGACCCCGCCCGCACAGGACCCGGCAGCCCCCTCCGCCGAGCCCGCCGCCCCGCCCCGTGCCGAGCAGCCGCCCGACCCCCGCCTCACCCTCCCGGCGGAACCCACTGCGGAAAACGCTGCCCCTCCAGCGTCCGACCCCGCGCCCGCACCGGCCGCCGAAGCCGGCCCGCTTCCGACGAGGGACCCCGCCCCGTTCGCCCCGCCCGCCCCCGGCGGGCCTCCGGCGCCCGCGCCGGTTGCGGAAGCCGGCCCGCTTCCGGTGCGGGACCCGGGCCTGTTGCCCGATCCGGCCCCCCGGGAGGCGCCTGCGTCCGGCCCTGACCCGTTCCCCGCATCGGCCCCCGGCGGGCCCCTGACGCCCGCTGAGGAAGCCGGCCCGCCTGCGGTGGGGAAGCCCGAGCCGTTCGCCGCGCCCGCGCCGGCTGCGGAGGCCGGCCCGCTTCGGGTGCGGGACCCGGGGCCGTTGCCCGATCCGGCCCCACAGGAGGCCCCTGCGGGCGTCCCCGCCCCGTTCCCCGCATCGGCCCCCGGCGGGCCTCCGGCGCCCCCGCCCCCTGCGGCGGACTTCGCGTCTCCGGCGGGGGACTCCGGCCCCTTCGCCCCGTCCGCCCCCGGCGGGCCTCCGGCGCCCGTGCCGGCTGCGGAGACCGGCCCGCTTCCTGTGCGGGACCCGGGGCCGTTGCCCGATCCGGCCGCCCAGAAGGTCCCTGCGTCGGGCGACGACCCGTTCACCGCGCCCGTGCCCGCTGTGGAAGACGTCGCTCCTCCAGCGGGTGACGCCGCGCCCGCGCCGGTTGGGGAAGTCAGCCCGTTGCCCGATCCGGCGCCCCCGGAGGCGGTGGCGTTCCGTCCGGGGCGGCCCTACGTGCCCTCCCCCTCGGGTGCGTCCCCCTTCGTGGCCGGCCCCGAGGGGGAGCCCGGGACCGGGTCGGGCGAGGACACCACTTCGCTCACTCCCGTGCGGCGGGAAACGGAGCGGCCCGGGTGGGGGGAGACCGGGTTCGCGGAAGGGGACGTGCGGTGGGCGCCGGAGTTGCCGCCCGGGTGGGAGCCGGCCTGGGAACCGCGGGAGCCGGTGGGGGAGCCCGAGGTGGTGGGCGGCGGCCCGCCCACCTATGGCGCCGAGCCGTCCGCCTGGCCGGAGGCGGACCCGGACGCGCTGGACGGCCTGGTCGCCGACACCGTGCTGGACGGCGCCCAGTACGGACGCCTGACGATCAGAACCGTGGCGCTGCGCGGCGACTCCGCCCGGTACCGGGGCCGGCCCCGCAGGGACGCGCTGCTCACCGCCCGGTTCGGCGCCGGCGACGACGCGCTGCTGCTGGTCGCGATGGCCAGCGGCGCGCGCGGGGCGGACGACGCGCACCTGGCCGCGCAGGACGCCGTACGGTGGATCGCCGGCGCCGTCGGCCGCAGCCGGGCCCGGCTGGCCGACGACCTGCGCGGCGCCCGGCGCGGCTCGCTGAAGTCCGGACTGCACCGGCTCACCGACCGCTGCTACGGACGGCTGCGGGCCCGCGGCGAGGATCTGGGCCTCGACGAGGGCACGTACACCGCCTCGCTGCGCTGCCTGCTGCTGCCGACCGACCCGGAGAGCCGGATCCGGCTCTTCTTCGGCGTCGGGGAGGGCGGCCTCTTCCGGATCAGGGACGGGGCCTGGCAGGACCTGGACCTCGCACCGGACGAGACCTCCGCACCGTTCCGGTTCCGGGCCACCGTCGCCCAGCCGGGTGACGCGCTGCTGATGTGCAGCGGCGGCCTGGCCGAACCCCTGCGCGGCGAGCCGGAACTGGCGGTGCATCTGGCGGCCCGCTGGGGAGCGGGGAAGGTGCCCGGCCTCGCGGCCTATCTGGCGGATACACAGACCAGGGTGAAAGGCTATGCCGATGATCGTACGGCGGTGACGGTCTGGGATGCCTGAGCGCGTCCGGGATGCGTGACCCCTGTCCCTGTGCGGAGATGGGTACATGGCGAAGCAGACGGTTGCGGAGCAGTTCATCGATGTCCTGGTGCGCGCGGGCGTGCAGCGGCTCTACGGGGTCGTCGGCGACAGCCTCAACCCGGTGGTGGACGCGGTGCGCCGCAACCGTTCCATCGAATGGGTGCACGTACGGCACGAGGAGACCGCCGCGTTCGCGGCCGGCGCCGAGGCGCAGCTGACCGGGAAGCTCGCCGCGTGCGCCGGCTCGTGCGGCCCGGGCAACCTGCATCTGATCAACGGGCTCTACGACGCGCACCGCTCGATGGCGCCGGTGCTCGCCCTCGCCTCGCACATCCCCAGCAGTGAGATCGGCACCACGTACTTCCAGGAGACCCATCCGGACCGGCTCTTCCAGGAGTGCAGCCACTACAGCGAGCTGATCTCCAACGCCCAGCAGATGCCCCGGGTGCTGCAGACCGCGATCCAGCACGCGGTCGGCCGCGGCGGCGTCTCGGTGATCAGCCTGCCCGGCGACATCGCCGCCCACGAGGCGCCGCAGTCGGCCGGTGAGCACGCGCTGGTGACCCGGCGGCCCTCCGTCCGCCCCGGTGACGCCGAACTCGACGAGCTGGCACGGCTGGTGGACGACGCCTCCCGGGTCACCCTCTTCTGCGGCAGCGGTACGGCCGGCGCCCACGACGAGGTGATGGCCTTCGCCGAACGCGTCAAGTCCCCGGTCGGGCACGCGCTGCGCGGCAAGGAGTGGATCCAGTTCGACAACCCGTACGACGTCGGGATGAGCGGACTGCTCGGCTACGGCGCCGCCTACGAGGCCATGCACGAGTGCGACCTGCTGATCCTGCTGGGCACCGACTTCCCGTACAACGCCTTCCTGCCGCACGACAACGTGAAGATCGTCCAGGTCGACGTGCGGCCCGAACACCTCGGCCGCCGTTCGAAGCTGGACCTGGCGGTGTGGGGCGACGTGGGGGAGACGCTGCGGTGTCTCACACCCAAGGTGCGCGCCAAGACGGACCGCAAGTTCCTCGACCGGATGCTGAAGAAGCACAGCGACGCGCTCGAAGGCGTGGTGAAGGCGTACACCCGCAAGGTCGAGAAGCACCTGCCGATCCACCCGGAGTACGTGGCCTCGGTGCTGGACGAGGAGGCCGCGGACGACGCGGTGTTCACCGTCGACACCGGGATGTGCAACGTGTGGGCGGCGCGCTATCTGACGCCCAACGGCAAGCGGCGGGTGATCGGTTCGTTCTCGCACGGCTCGATGGCGAACGCGCTGCCGCAGGCGATCGGGGCGCAGTTCCTCGACCGGCGCCGGCAGGTGGTCTCGATGTCCGGCGACGGCGGTTTCGCCATGCTGATGGGCGACTTCCTGACCCTGGTGCAGTACGACCTGCCGGTCAAGGTGGTGCTCTTCAACAACTCCTCACTGGGCATGGTGGAGTTGGAGATGATGGTCGAGGGGCTGCCCGCCTACGGCACCACCAACCGCAACCCGGACTTCGCCGCCATCGCCCAGGCGTCCGGCGCCTACGGGGTGCGGGTGGAGAAGCCCAAGGACCTGCGCGGCGCCCTGCGGGACGCCTTCCGGCACAAGGGCCCGGCGCTGGTGGACGTGGTGACCGACCCGCACGCGCTCTCCATCCCGCCGAAGATCACCGGCGAACAGATCGGCGGCTTCGCGCTGTCGATGGGCAAGATGGTGCTGGACGGCGGTGTCGGCAAGATGGTCCAGCTGGCCCGCTCCAACCTCCGCAACGTGCCGCGCCCCTGACCGTGCCGCAAAAGCGCCACAAAAGCGACGCCGGCCGCGCCGCGGCCCGCACACGCGACTGCCGCGCCCGTGAACTTCACCACGGGCGCGGCAGATTGAGCTGCTGACGGAGCGTCAGTCGTTGATCAGGTCGAACTCCTCCCAGGGTCCGATCGCGGTGCGGTTGGCGATCAGCGCCGAGGCACCGGCGTTCTCCGCCGTGACGTAGTCGCCGTTGATCTTCGCCTTGAGGCTGACGCTGCCGTCGCCGTTGTGGATCAGCTGGAACTGCTCCCAGTCGCCCACGGCGTCCACCTTGGCCAGCAGCGGCGCCGCCCCGGCGTTGTCGGCGGTCACGTACTTGTTGTTGGCGTGTGCCCGCAGGGCGATGTAGCCGCCGCCCTCGTCGATCTGGTCGAACTGCTCCCACTGCCCGATCGCGGTGCGGTTGGCGATCAGTGGCGAAGCGCCGGCATTGTCGGCCGTCACGTAGTCGCCGTTGGCGTGCGCGCGCAGGCTGATCACGGAACCGTTGCCGGGCACCGTGCCGCCGTTGCCGTCCAGGCCGATCTGCCGGCTGCCCAGATGCTTGGCGGCGGTCGCCGGAGCACCGGAGACCTGGGCGTACGGCAGCGCGGTGGTGAGGCTGCCGGTCCGCTCCACCAGGTAGGAAGTGCCGGAGCTGACGGGGACGTTGATGCTCGCGGCGGTGGTCGGGGAGACCACGACGGCGTTGCTCGAGCCGTTGACCACCTCGATCGACTGGCCGGGCCAGGGGTTGCGCACCTTCATGGTCTGGGTGGTGCCCGCCTGGATGGCGACGGTGACCGGGGTGCCGCCCTGGACCTGCACATCGACCTTGGTGTTGCCCTGGACCGAGACGGTGCCGCTGACGTCCCAGCCGGCCGGCCAGGCCGGCGCGATCCGCAGCGTGCCGTCGTAGTCCTGCACCAGGGCCTCGTTGAGCGCGGTGGCGACGCCGGAGACCTGCTCGATGTAGGACTCGGTGCCGACCGTGGCGCCCAGGTCGGCCAGGCCGCTGATGTAGACCTGATGGTCCTGGGTGATGGACACCAGCTTCGCCGCGACCTGGTCGGCGAGCCCGAGCCTGGCCGCGTCGATGGCGTCCATGCTCCAGTCGTTGCCGCCGGTCACCGCACGGTGGTTGTAGGAGCGCACCCCCAGGTCGTGCAGCGCACCCGGGTCGTCGGTGATCAGGTTGTACGGCCAGACCGGTTCCAGGTCGATGTTCTCGCTGTTCCTGATCTGCGCGGTCGGCTGGTACGAGTACGCGATGATGTCGTTGTTCGACGCGTCCGCCGACGGCGGCAGCACCTGGGTGCGGTTGTAGTCGGTACGCGGCCAGTCCGGTATCTGACCCTGCGCGGTGGTCAGCTGGGAGATCAGCGCGCTGTCCCCGGTGTTCAGCAGCTGCGCGGCCTTGATCACCACCGGGAAGAGCGCGGCGTCCGCGGCCAGGTCGGTGGTCGGGTCCTGCACCGCCCACTGCGTCTCGTGCGCGTTGGCGACCGCGTGCAGCTTTCCGTCCGAGCCGACCTTCTGGTAGGCGAGCAGGAAGACCGCGGAGTCCTTCAGCAGCGGGTAGTACGTCCGCAGGAAGTTGAGGTCACCGGTGTCCTGGTACTGCTGCCAGATGTAGAGGCTGATCTCGGCGCCCGAAGTGACGTTGAGCGCGTTCCAGTTGGGGCTGCCGGGCTCGCTGCAGGCCGAGTTCTGGCCGGCCCCCGGGTCGCCGCCGTTGCCGTTGAACCGCATCACCTCGGGGACACAGGCCCCCGGCAGGCCGCCCATCTGCTGCTTGGTCCACGCCTCGATGCCGGGCAGAGCGTTCTGGTACAGGTTGAAGATCGGGATGTTGAGCGCGAAGTTGCCGCTGCTCATATTGGCCGAGATCTGGGTGCGCAGATTCCACAGCCAGGTCTCCGAGGGGGTCCAGTTCTGGTGGTCCTGGCCGAAGTTGAACATGTCGGCGGCCCCGGCCTGGCTGCCCGGGATGGTGCCGCGCATGGAGGCGGCCTCCATGAACAGGTAGAGGGTGCGCAGCGACTCCATGTACTGGGCCTGGCCGTCGGCCGAATTGGCCTCCAGAACACCGGTGTTGGCCCAGAAGTCGGCCCACCAGGACTGCTGGGACGACAGCAGTGACGACTCGGCGGCGGTGGGATCGGAGCCGAGCAGATTCGCCGCGGTGGTGGCCGCGTTGCCGCCGGTCCACACCGGCGAACCCACGACGACCCGGAACGAACCGTCGGTGTTGGGCGTGAACGTGGTCCGCACCTGGGTGGAGTTGACCACCGACGAGGTCACACCGCGACCGCCCGCGGTGATCGCGGCGAGCGAGCCGAAGGTGCGGTCGGAGTGCCCGGGCTGGGAGTTGTCCACCCAGGTCTCGGCGAGAGTGCCGGTAGCACCGGATACGGCCGCTGTGGGGGTCCGGCCGGACCACAGGCTGACGGTGGCAGTCTGCTGGGCGTTGGGGTTGGCGCCGGTGACGTCGACGATCAGTTCGTCCTTGGTCGCCGACACCCAGGCTTTGAGCGTCATACCGCCGCCGGACTCGTTGAGCACCCCGGTGTAGACGTCCAGGTAGCCCTTGAAGTCACTGGCGCCGGTGAGTGCCGACAGGCCCGGTATCTGCACCTGGCCGGGCGACTTGCGGTCGGGCAGCGTGTCCGCCCGGTTGAGCTGGGCGGTGAATCCGCCGGCCGCCCAGGCGGCCACCCCCAGCGAGCCGTTGCCCAGCGGCAGCGACTGGGCGGCGGCCGTGTTCGGGGCGCCCAGCACGATGTCGGAGCGGCGGATCACATTGGGGGTGTCGACGTGGAAACTGCCGTTCTGCCAGGCGGTGGTGGCGGTGGCCGCCGCGGCCGGCTGGGAAGAAACAGCGGGTACGAGCAGTCCGGCCGCAAGAAGTGCGGCGGCTGCGATGACGGGTGGTCGGACCATTCGGAGACCTCCGAATGTGCGGTGCTGTGAGGACACGGCCCCTCCCGAGGCAACGGGAATACGACACAGGCGGCGCAACATCCATGAAACACAGGGGATGAGTGCGCCACACAGTGGCGTCCCGGACCGACCATGTCAAGGGAAGAATCGGCAATACATCGGACGTATAAGGCGAGTTGCTGGAGATCTGGTCTGAACCAGCCAGTGACTTGGCGCACAGACGACTGGACGCGTCCGGGGCGGGGCATGCCTATCGGCAGGGGAAGAGTACGGCCGGATCGGGGGAAGCCGACGGATACCACCGGGAACCGTTTACGACACGCGGTACGGCGGGCGGACCTGCCGGCCGTGTCCGAAACACGCGGGCTGCTCCGCGACCACCTGCGGCGCTGGGGTGTCCCCGCGCTCTCGGACACGGCGGAACTGCTCGCCAGCGAACTGCTCACCAACGCACTCCAGCACACCGGCGGCGGCGCGGTGCTGACCGCCACCTTGACCCGCCGCCCTCAGCACCGGCTGCGGGTGGAGGTACGGGACTCCGCCGCCCGGCGGTCCAGGCTGCCGGGGGCGGGCATCTCCGCCAAGCCCTCCGCCGTCGGCGAGTACGCCACCTCAGGACGGGGGCTGATCCTGGTCGAGGCGCTCGCCGACGACTGGGGAGCGCAGCCACGGGGCCGCGGCAAGGTGGTCTGGTTCGAACTGGCCGCGGACGCCGGGCCGGTGGCCGGCGCGGACACGGACGCGGCCTGACCGCCGGGCCCCCGGCCACCGCGCACCGGAAGACGCAAGCGGCGCGGCCCCGGGGAAGTCACCTCCCACCGGGGCCGCGCCGCCCGGATCCGTCCGCCGGATCCTGTCACTGCTTCGGCTCAGCCGAACTGCCGCTCCAGGTCCTGGAGTTTGCGCTCCAGCGAGTCCAGCCGGGGCAGCGTCAGCGTGTCGTCCTCAGCCGTCAGATCGACGGTGAACGGCGACGCCGCCTCCACCGCGGTGGACGCGCCGTGATCGGCGGCGGCCTCCTCGCGGACCGGCTGCAGCGCCGGCCGGGCCCGTACCGGCAGTTCACCGGCCGGGAGTTCGGCCGATGGCCCTATGGCAGGCTCCGATGCGGCCTGACCGCCGCCTGCCGCGCTCGCCGCGGGCAGCTCCACCTGCCGGCCGCCCCGGCCGCCACCGCGCGGCCACGGCCGGTGCTGGCGGTTGAAGGCCTTTATCCGGGCCCGCTCCAGACGGTCGTGGTCCCGGCGGCGCAGCGCGTTGTGCTCACGCTGCCGCTTGTCCTCCCGGACCTCCTCGACCGCCTCGTCCAGCGACCGTACGTTCTCCAGCAGCATCAACGACCAGGCACCGTAGGTCTCCCGGGGCGCCCGCAGCCAGCGCACCATCCGGATCTGCGGCAGCGGACGCGGCACCAGGCCCTGCTCGCGCAGCGCGGCCCGGCGAGTCTGCTTCAGCGCCCGGTCGAAGAGCACCGCCGCGGAGAGCGACATGCCCGCGAAGAACTGCGGGGCGCCGGCGTGGTCGATGCCGCGCGGGGCGTGCACCCAGTTGAACCAGGCCGCGGCGCCGGCGAAGAGCCACACCAGCATGCGCGAGCCGAGGGCCGCGTCGCCGTGGCTGGCCTCGCGGACCGCGAGCACGGAGCAGAACATGGCCGCGCCGTCCAGGCCGAACGGCACCAGGTACTCCCAGCCGTTGGTCAGGCCGAGGTTCTGCTGACCGAAGCCGACCAGGCCGTGGAAGGAGAGCGCCGCGGCGACCGCCGCGCAGCAGAAGAGCAGCACGTACGACGCACTGCCGTAGACCGCCTCCTTGCGCCGGCGGCGCTCCTCGCTGCGCTCCCACGAGTCGGCCTCGTCCGCCCCGCCCGTGGTGCGGCGGTTGCGGAACACGACGGCGCAGGCAACGAGAACGACCAGGCCGACGATGCCCGAGATCGTCCAGTTCAGCGATATGTCGGTAAGTCTCATGTGCGAATCCTCGTGTCGCTTCCGTCGCGCTCGGGGTCGTGGACCGGTTGACGACCGCCATCATTGCGAAGAGCGCGGATACGTGCAGACGTTATGGCACAAGAGCACGCGTACGGTGACCTGTCCTCGAACTCTCGTGCCAGAACAGCTGAGTTGATCGAGATCGTAGCGTGACGGCTCAGGCTGCCGTCGCCCGGCGGTCGATACGGTCCGGATTGCGGTCCCGCGGGCAGCCCGCGCAGGGGGCGGTGGGACTGATGGTGTAGAAGAGACAGCACGAGAGGCGCTTCCGGGTTGCTCCGGCCGTCTGACGTACGGGAATTGACGGAGAGTCGGCTTCTGCAGGTGATGCGGGTACGGCGGTGAAGGCGGCGCCGCCGGCGAACGGAGCGGTGCCGCCCGGCAGCAGCGCGGTCAGTTCGGCCACCGCGCGGTCCGCTTCGCCGAGCGACCGCCCGACGTACCAGAGCCCTTCGGCGACCTCGTCGGTCGCCATGCCCCACAGCGCACGCGGCCCGCGGCGCAGCAGCGGCCGGAACGCGGTGAGCACGGGGGTGAGATGTCCGGCGAGCGCGGCGCGCAGTTCACGGCGCAGCGCCGCTTCGCCGGGGACGGGACGGGCCCCCGGCAGCCGCGCCGCCGGGTCGTCCGGCAGGCATACGAAGTCGCGTACGCGGACGGTGATCCGTCCGGTGGCCGGGTGGGCGGCCACGGCGGTGACGGGCAGCAGCGGCACGCGGCGGCGCAGGAACCACGGCGCGGTGAAGAGCAGGCAGGCGGGCCAGAGGTAGCGGTGCAGGGCCAGTGTCGCGGCCACGTCGGGCCGCGGCGCTCGGCCGTGTTCGCGGGTCAGCCGGTCGGTCTCCCGCGCCACGTGGGCGGTCAGCGCGGGGCCGCCGCGGGCCAGCTCGTCCGCGGTGATCCAGCCGGCGCCGCCGCGGGGGGCGGCGGCGCTGATCTTCAGGCCGGGGTGGACGGCGGCGAGCCGGGCGTAACTGGAGGTGATCGCTTGCATGGCAAGGCTTACCTTAGCCACGGGAACGGGGGTTTACCCTGACCCCAGTACGCCACCCGGGTGACGGCTGGCGGAATCCTCGGACACGGAAGGGACCTCGGTGGATCAGGCCGCGCACACCGGGGTCCCGGCCCCCCGCGAGCCGCGGCTGCCGGAGCGGCTGTCGGTACGGGACCAGGTGCTCGACGGGCTGCGGGCGGAGATCGTCGGCGGCGGGCTGGCGCCGGGGTCGGTGCATTCGGCGCCGGCGCTGGCCGAGCGGTACGGGGTGTCGGCGACGCCGGTGCGGGAGGCGATGCAGGTGCTCGCCCGCGAGGGGGCGGTCGAGGTGCTGCCGAACCGGGGGTTCCGGGTGGCCGAGCGCACGGCGCGGGATCTGGCGGAGCTGGCGCAGGTGCGGGCGCTGCTGGAGGTCCCGGTGGTGCTGGCGCTGGCCAGGTCGGTGCCGTCGGGGCGGTGGGAGCGGTTGCGGCCGCTGGCCGAGGAGACGGTCGCGGTGGCGGCGCTCGGGGACCGGGCGGCGTACGCGGAGGCGGACCGGGCCTTCCACCGGGCGCTGCTGGAGTTCTCCGGCAACCTTCAGCTCGTCTCGGTCGCGGAGGAGTTGCACCGCCGCGCCCAGTGGCCGCCGGCGGGGCCGCGCGGGCCCGGCACGATTCTCGCTGACGCGACCGAGCACGGGGTCCTGCTGGAGGCGTTGATCGCCGGCGACGTCCGGGTTGTCGAGTCCCTCGCCCGCGAGCACTTCGCCGGCTCCACCTGGCGCTAGCCTCCGGCGGCACCCCCGAACCCCCGTCCGCGGTGCGTCCCCGGGGCCCTGGCGGCGCGCCCCACGGCCTTGCCCGCGCGTGGCGTTCTCCCGGCGGGCCCGGGGGGCGCGGACAGGACTTTCGCGTCCCAGCGTCGTCGTCCGCCTGTGCGGGTCCGGCGGAGTCCGGTCCGGCCCGGGGGTCGTCCGCGCGTGGCGTTCTCCCGGCGTGGCCGGTGGGGCGCGGACAGGGGTGGGGGCCGGCCGCGGTCGGTGGCGTTCTCCCGGCGGACGGTGGGGGCGGTCAGAGGGTGAAGGCGGGGGAGAGCCAGGCGGGGATGTTGCCGAGGAGGGTGTAGAGGCGGGCCGCTTCCGCGCGGAGGGCCGCGGCGGTTTCGTCGGGTTCGAGGTCGGCGAGGGCGAGGAGGGCCGGCGCGGTGCCGACGAGGTGGCCGAGGGAGACCCGGATCCGCAGCGACTCGGCGAAGCCGTGCCTCGCCTCGGCGAGGTCGCCGTCCGCGGCGGCCAGCCCGGCCAGGTGCCGCCAGGTGAAGGAGGTGAGGAAGGTGTCGCCGTGGGCCACCGCCCCGGCGTGCGCACGGCGGTAGGCGGCCCGCGCCGCCGTCGGGTTCGCCGCGATGTTCTCCGCGACCAGCCCGCGCCGGAAGTCCAGCAGTGGCCGCCCCGGCGACCCGGGGGAGAGCAGCGCCGCGCTCCGCCCGAACGCCGACCTCGCCTCGTCCGCCCGGTCCCGTACCGAGAAGAGCGTCGCCCCGTACGCCAGATAGCCCCGCTCCGAGGCCGCCGCCCCCCGCTCCTCGTCACTGGCCGCCAGCGCCTCGGCCACCCGCAGCGCGTCCTCCGCCTCGGCCCACCCCTCCAACTGGTAGAAGCACCCCTCCACCAGCAGCTCCGCTCTGCTCAGCGCGGCCCCCGCGTCGTCCTCGCAGAAGGGGGCGAGCAGCGCCGCCGCCTCGGACCAGCAGCCGCGTGCCCGCAGCCGCCACACGTCCGGTACCCCGACCACAGATGCCGACAGGGCGGTCTCCGCCACAGCCTCTCCCCCAAGCGCGTCATCGAGCCAGTGTGAGCCAGGCAACTCCGTGCCCGCCCGCACGTGTACGCGCGTGCGGGCCGCCGACCGTGAGTTGACCTCCGGATGTCCGTCAGTCGACAACCAGTGGCCGAAGTCCAGCACGGGGAGGGGGCCCGCGCCAAGGGGTCGGAGATCACTTCTTGTGAATGGGATCACTAATGCGGCGGCTGGCTGTACCCCGCACACGGTGGTAAAGCGTCAGCTCATCCGCAGTGCGAGGAAGAAGTCCAGCTTGTCCTCCAGCCGGGCCAGGTCCCGCCCGGTGAGCTGCTCGATCCGCCCGATCCGGTAGCGCAGCGTGTTGACGTGCAGGTGCAGCCGGGTGGCGCAGCGGGTCCAGGAGCCGTCGCACTCCAGGAACGCCTCCAGCGTCGGGATCAGCTCGGCCCGGTGCCGCCGGTCGTACGCCCGCAGCGGGTCCAGCAGCCGCGCGGTGAAGGCCCGGCGGACGTCGTCCGGCACGAACGGCAGCAGCAGGACGTGCGAGGCCAGCTCCTCGTGCCCGGCGACGCAGACCCGCCCCGGCCGCGCCGCCGCCACCCGGCGGGCGTGCCTGGCCTCCTCCAGCGCGCCGCGCAGCCCCTCGGGGGAGTGCACCGCCGCGCTCACCCCGACCGTCAGCCGGCCGTCCTCGCCGAGCCCGCGGGACATCGGCCCGCGCAGCTGCGCCAGCACCCGCTCCGCCACCAGCGGCACGGGCGGCGCCGCGGCGCCGCCCTCCGGGCCGGCCGGCTGTTCCGTCGCTCCCACGGCCCCCGGCACCCCCACAGCGACAGGCGACCCCGGCGCCGCCCCCGCCGTACCCCGCGCCGGCAGCAGCGGCACCAGCGCCATCGCCGTGCCGTCCGCGTGCGCCACCGCGATCCGCTCGGCCGCGGCCGGGCCGGCCTCCGCCGGGTCGGCCAGTGCCTCCTCCAGCAGCGCCTGGGCGACCGGACCTGACGCCGCCTCGCCGCCCGACCAGTCGACCCTGGCCACCACGATCTGCCACTGCGGCACCGCCCCGGCACCCGGCACCAGCACCGGCGCCGCCGCCCGCAGCCGGGCACCGGTCTCGGCCGCCGGGGCGCCGCCGCCGAGCAGTTCGAAGACCTCCGTGGCCAGCCGCCGCCGTACCGTGCGGGCCGCCTCGCGCCGGTCACGTTCCACCGCGATCAGCTGGGTGACGCCGTGCAGCAGGTCGAGCCGCTCGGCCGGCCACTCGCCGGCGTCCGCCGCCACCGCGAGGAACCAGTCGGAGAGCACCGTGGCCCGTACGTCCGAGGTGCCGTCGCCGGCCCGGACCGGGAAGAGCGAGTACGTCCGGCCGCCCTGGACCGCGACCCGGTACGGCACCGGGCGGGCGGTACGGGCCGCGGCCTGCCCGGCGCCGGCCAGCTCCGCCCGCAGCGCGGCGGGCAGTGGCCGCTCGGAGCCGCCGATCTCCCGGCCGGTGGCCGACAGCACCCAGGCCCGCAGGTCCAGATCGGTGCCGAGCAGATCGAGCACCGCGTCCGGGCCGCTGCTGCCCGGTCCTGAGGACATCAGCCGCCGGTGCCGGTCGACGACCGCCGCCAGGTCGCCGGCCCGCTCGGTGGAGACCTGCCGGACCACGTACTCCGTGATGGTGGCGAAGGAGACCTGCTCGTTCACCGCGAAGAGCGGCAGCCGGTTGCGGGCGCAGGCGGCGATCAGGTCGCCCGGGATCTCGGCGTGATCCGCCTCGCCTGCCGCGAGGCCGGCCACTCCGGCGCCGGCCAGGTGCCGGACGAAGGGGTCGGAGTCGGCCGGGGAGTGCCACCAGGCCAGGCCGGTGAGCACCAGTTCGCCGCCGGTGAGGTAACGGCTGGGGTCGCGCATGTCGGTCGTCATGACGCCGCGTACCGTACGGTCGAGTTCGTCCTCGCCGCCGAGCAGCCGCAGGCCGAGACCTTCGGTTTCCAGCAGGGCCCGCAGCCGCATCGTTGTCGCCTTGTCGTGAGCAATCCGTGCGCATCCCAGGGTGACGGGGGAGCCGTTCCATCGGTATTGCCGGTGGGATGCCGCCAGGTTTCGGAGCGGCTCCTTTCAGAGGAATCTACAAGACACGGCTGCTGACCGGCCCGGCCCTTCATGGTTTCGGTGACTGCACCCGAACGGGCGCTCCGCCGTGTACTGGGCCGTGTCCGCGTGCATTGCTCAACAGGAGGAGATCTTCCGCACTCCTCGAAGCGACCCTCCGTCCCCTCACCTTCACGTCCCCTCCGCGCCCCATTCGCGTCCCCTTCGAGAATCCGAGAAGAGACCCCCCATGGACTTCCTGCGCCCCGCCGGCTGGGAGGAAGCGCTCGCCGCGAAGGCCGCGCACCCCACCGCCGTGCCCATCGCGGGCGGCACCGATGTCATGGTCGAGATCAACTTCGACCACCGCAGGCCGGAGTACCTGCTGGACCTGAACCGGATCGGCGAACTCCAGGAGTGGGAGGTCGGCGCGGAGACCGTACGGCTGGGCGCCGGTGTCCCGTACACCCGCATCATGGAGGCGCTCCGCACCGAACTGCCCGGGCTCGCGCTCGCCGGGCACACCGTCGCCTCCCCGCAGATCCGCAACCGCGGCGGTGTCGGCGGCAACCTCGGCACCGCCTCCCCGGCCGGTGACGCCCACCCGGCGCTGCTGGCCGGCGGCGCCGAGGTCGAAGCGGTGTCGGTCCGCGGCACCCGGATGATCCCCATCGACGACTTCTATGTCGGTGTGAAACGCAACGCGCTGGCCGCCGACGAACTGATCCGCGCGGTGCACCTGAAGAAGGCGAGCGGCCCGCAGCAGTTCTCCAAGGTCGGCACCCGCAACGCCATGGTGATCGCGGTCTGCGCCTTCGGCATCGCACTGCACCCCGAGACCCGGACGGTACGCACCGGCATCGGCTCGGCCGCGCCCACCCCGATCCGCGCGAAGACCGCAGAGGAGTTCCTGGCCGCCGCGCTCGACGAGGGCGGCCTGTGGGAGAGCCGGGGCGCCGTACCGCCGTCCGTGGCACGGCAGTTCGCCGATCTGGTGGCCGGTGCCGCCAACCCGATCGACGACGTGCGCGGCACCGCTTCCTACCGCCGGCACGCACTCGCGGTGATGGCCCGCCGCACCCTGGGCTGGACCTGGCAGGAATACCGCGGCGAGAGGAGCGCGTCATGCGCGTGAACTTCACGGTCAACGGCCGCCCCCAGGAGGCGGACGACGTCTGGGAGGGCGAGAGCCTGCTCTACGTGCTGCGCGAGCGGCTCGGCCTGCCCGGCTCCAAGAACGCCTGCGAGCAAGGCGAATGCGGTTCCTGCACGGTCCGCCTGGACGGCGTCCTGGTCTGCTCGTGCCTGGTGGCCGCGGGCCAGGCGGAAGGACGGCAGGTCGACACCGTCGAGGGACTTACCGGCGAGAACGGCGAACTGGGGACCCTCCAGCAGGCGTTCGTGGACGCCGGCGCGGTGCAGTGCGGCTTCTGCACCCCCGGACTCCTCGTCGCCGCCGACGAGTTGCTGGAACGCAACCCCGAACCCTCCGACGGCGACATCCGCGAGGCCCTGTCGGGCAACCTGTGCCGCTGCACGGGCTACGAGAAGATCCTCGACGCGGTCCGGCTGGCCGCCGCCCGCGCGGAAGCGGCGGAAGAGGCGGTGCGACCGTGACGACCAGCGGCATCACTCCCACCCCCACAGGGCTGACCCAGGGCGCCGCCACGAAGGGCGGCATCGGCGAGTCCACGCTGCGTCCCGACGGTGTCCTCAAGGTCACCGGCGAGTTCGCGTACGCCTCCGACCTCTGGCACGAGGACATGCTGTGGGGCTACACCCTGCGCAGCACCGTCGCGCACGCCACCATCGTGTCCATCGACACCGCCGAGGCACTGGCCACCTCCGGGGTCTACGCCGTGCTCACCTACGACGACCTGCCCACCGAGGTCAGGCACTACGGCCTGGAGATCCAGGACACCCCGGTGCTCGCCCACGGCAAGGTCCGCCACCACGGCGAACCCGTCGCGCTGGTCGCCGCCGACCACCCGGAGACGGCCCGCAGGGCCGCCGCCAAGATCCGGATCGTCTACGAGGAGCTGCCCGTCATCACCGACGAGGCGTCCGCCACCGCGCCCGGCGCGGTGCTGGTCCACGAGCACCGCGACGACCACCACTTCCCCCACGTCACGCACCCCAACATCCTGCACCGTCAGCCGATCGTCCGCGGCGACGCCGAAGCGGCGGCGCGGCGGGCGGACGTGATCGTCACCGGCAGTTACGTCTTCGGCATGCAGGACCAGGCGTTCCTCGGCCCGGAGTCGGGGCTCGCGGTCCCCGCCGAGGACGGTGGCGTCGACCTCTACGTGGCCACCCAGTGGCTCCACGCCGACCTGCGGCAGATCGCGCCGGTGCTCGGCCTGCCGGAGAGCAAGGTCCGCATGACGCTCTCCGGTGTCGGCGGCGCCTTCGGCGGCCGGGAGGACCTGTCGATGCAGATCCACGGCTGCCTGCTGGCGCTGCGCACCGGCAAACCGGTGAAGATCGTCTACAACCGCTTCGAGTCCTTCTTCGGCCATGTCCACCGGCACCCCGCCAGGCTCTGGTACGAGCACGGTGCCACCAAGGACGGCAAGCTCACCCACATGAAGTGCCGGATCGTGCTGGACGGCGGCGCGTACGCCTCCTCCTCCCCGGCCGTGGTCGGCAACGCCGCCTCACTCTCGGCCGGCCCGTACGTCATCGACGACGTCGACATCGAGGCGCTCGCCCTCTACACCAACAACCCGCCGTGCGGGGCGATGCGCGGTTTCGGCGCGGTCCAGGCGTGCTTCGCCTACGAGGCGCAGATGGACAAACTGGCCGCGCGGCTCGGCTTGGACCCGGTGGAGTTCCGGCAGCGCAACGCCATGGAGCAGGGCACCATCATGCCGACCGGCCAGCCGGTCGACTCGCCCGCACCCGTCGCCGAACTGCTGCGCCGGGTCAAGTCCCGTCCGCTGCCGCCGGAACGGCAGTGGGAGGTGGCCGGCGGCGCCTCCGACGTCCGCGCCCTTCCCGGCGGACTGTCCAACACCACCCACGGCGAGGGTGTGGTCCGCGGCGTCGGCTACGCGGTCGGCATCAAGAACGTCGGCTTCTCCGAGGGCTTCGACGACTACTCCACCGCCCGGGTCCGGATGGAGGTCGTGGGCGGTGAACCGGTGGTCACCGTGCACACCGCGATGGCCGAGGTCGGTCAGGGCGGCATCACCGTGCAGGCCCAGATCGCCCGCTCCGAACTCGGCGTCGCCCAGGTGACCATCCAGCCCGCCGACACCCGGGTCGGCTCGGCCGGCTCCACCTCCGCCTCCCGGCAGACGTACATGACCGGCGGCGCGGTGAAGAACACCTGCGAGGCGGTACGCGAGCAGGTGCTGGAGATCGGCCGCCGCAAGTTCGGCACCTACCACCCGGCCTGGGCAACCGCCGAACTCCTGCTGGAGGGCGGCAAGGTGGTCACCGACGGCGGTGAGGCGCTGGCCGCCCTCGCGGACGTGCTGGAGGGCGAGGCGGTCGATCTGGAACTTGAGTTCAGGCACCGCCCGACCCAGGCGTTCGACCTGCGCACCGGCCAGGGCAACGGCCATGTGCAGTACAGCTTCGCCGCGCACCGGGCGGTGGTCGAGGTCGACACCGAACTCGGCTTGGTCAAGGTGGTCGAACTCGCCTGCGCCCAGGACGTCGGCAAGGCACTCAACCCGCTCTCCGTCATCGGCCAGATCCAGGGCGGCACCACCCAGGGCCTCGGCGTGGCGGTGATGGAGGAGATCGTGGTCGACCCGCGGACCGCGAAGGTCCGCAACCCCTCCTTCACCGACTACCTCATCCCGACCATCCTCGACACGCCGGACATCCCGGTCGACGTCCTCGAACTCGCCGACTCCCACGCCCCGTACGGGCTGCGCGGCGTCGGCGAGGCGCCCACCCTCTCCTCAACTCCGGCCGTCCTCGCCGCCATCCGGCAGGCCACCGGTCTTGAGCTGAACCGGACCCCGGTCCGACCGGAACACCTGACCGGGTCGTAGCACCCCGGCGTCCGGGGCACCGCGGACGGGGACCAGAGGGAGTTGAGCCACCATGCTGGACATCGCGGAAGAACTGCACCGCTGGTGCCTTCGCGGCCGGCCGTTCGCGGTCGCCACCGTCGTCGCCACCGGCGGCAGCGCGCCGCGGCAGCCCGGCGCCGCGCTCGCCGTCGACGGTGCGGGCACCGTGATCGGCAGCGTGTCCGGCGGGTGCGTCGAGGGCGCCGTCTACGACCTGTGCCGGGAGGCACTGGACGGCCACGGTCCCGAGACGCTGCTGGAGCGCTTCGGCTACTCGGACGAGGACGCCTTCGCCGTGGGTCTCACCTGCGGCGGCGAGATCGACATCCTCATCCAGCGGATCGACCCCGCGGCCCGCCCGGAGCTGGTCCGGGCCCTGGCCGCCGCCGCCTCCGGGGAGGCGGCGGCAGCCGCCCGGGTCGTCGCCGGCCCGGCGGAACTGCTGGGCCGGGCGCTGCTGGTAGGGGAGGGCGACGGCTGGGAAGGCTCGCTCGGCGACCCCCGCCGGGACCGTGACGCGGCGGCGCAGGCGCGGGCACTGCTGGCGGCCGGCCGTACCGGCACGGTGGAGATCGGCGCCGACGGCAGCCGCTGCGGGGAGCCGGTCACGCTGCTGGTCGAGTCGAGCGTGCCGCCGCCGCGGCTGCTGGTGTTCGGTGCGATCGACTTCGCCGCGGCGCTGGTACGGGCCGGGAAGTTCCTCGGCTACCGGGTGACGGTCTGCGACGCCCGGCCGGTCTTCGCCACCGCGCGGCGCTTCCCCGAGGCGGACGAGGTGGTCGTGGACTGGCCGCACCGCTACCTGGACGCGGAGGCCACCGCCCAGCGGATCGACGGCCGTACCGCGGTCTGCGTGCTCACCCACGACGCGAAGTTCGATCTCCCGCTGCTGGAGCGGGCGTTGCGGCTGCCGGTCGCCTACGTCGGCGCGATGGGGTCGCGCCGCACCCACCTCCAGCGGCTCGACCGGCTGCGGGAGAACGGCGTCACCGAACTCGACCTGGCCCGGCTCCACTCCCCGATCGGCCTCGACCTCGGTGCCCGCACCCCGGAGGAGACGGCCCTGTCGATCGCCGCCGAGATCGTCGCCTTCCGCCACGGCGGCTCCGGCGCCCCCCTCACCGGGGCGACGATCCCCATCCACCACGACACCCCGCCGGCCGCCCTGCCCCGCCGGACCGGCGACGCGGTGGCGTGAACCTGCCGGCCGCCTCAGGCCCGGCCGCCGGCGCCTCGGAGGTCGGCGCCCCGGAGGTCCGCTGCGAGCGTCCGGACTCCTAGCGTGCCGCCTCGAAGGCGCGTCCCGCGGGCGTCTCGGAAGGACCGCTGTGGAAGAGCCCGCTGCTCGGCTTGGAGTCGTCGGCCCCCAGACCGAACCAGGCGTACCGCTGGAGATACGGCAGTCCGTCCAGCATCTTGGTGGCCGCGGTGACGAAGGCGGCCTGCTGCTGGTCGGTCGGGAAACGGGTGCCGTTGGAGAAGTCGATCAGGGCGAACTCGGTCAGCCAGATCGGCTTGTGGTAGCGGTTGTAGACCGCCTGGAGATACGACTTCAGCTGGGCGACCGCGTTCGGCGTGGTGAAGTCCCCGCCGTACCAGTGCAGCGTGATGAAGTCGACGCGGTATCCCTTGGCCTTCGCGCCGGACATGAACGTGTCCAGCCAGCCGCCGGGCGTGTCCCCGCCGTACGCCACCGCCGGGCTGCCCAGCACCTTGCCGGTGTCCATCAGCTGCGGCCACAGCGAGAGCGCCTTGTCCGCCGACATGTTGGACTGCGCGGCCATGTCGGGCTCGTTGAAGCCCAGCAGATACGGGCCGGCCGCCTTCGCCTGCGCCAGCGTGCCGGAGTTGACGCTGTCCGCGCCCCAGATCATCGGGACGAAGCCGGGGCCGCTGATGCCGCTGTGGGTGGTGGACCAGGTGTAGAACCAGCCCGCGCCTGACCGGTCGAGCGCGGTGTTCACCCCGTTGAAGGACCACACCCCCACGCCCTTGCGGACCGAGGAGACCGGCGCAGCGGGTGGTGGGGCGGGGGCCTTCCTGGGCGCCCGGGTGGCGGCCTTGGCGGCCGGCTTCTTCGTCGGCGGTTTCTTCTTCGACGGACTGGGCGAAGGGGAGGCGGTGGTGGGCGCCGGGGCAGTGGTGAGCCGCAGGGTCGGCGACGGCCGCGGGGAGGCGGTGGCCTGCGCGACCGGCGCCGGGCTGCCGGCGGACAGGTGGACGGCGAGCAGGGTGCCGGCCGCGACCGCCGCGACAGCGCCCATCGCGGCCGCCGGCACGCCGAACGGGCCGCGCAGCAGCCGCGGCCGGGCCCGCCGCAGCCCGTGGGCTCCGCGCCGGGCACCGCTGCGCACCGGGGGGTGCGGGTGCGCGGCGGTGCCCGGGGCCGCCGGGGAAGCGGCCGGGGAGGCCGGCGGCGGGGCCGCGGGGGAGTGGGCGGGCAGCGGGCCCAGGCCCGGGTGGGGCGTGGCGAACGGGAGGCCGACCGGCACCGGCAGCATCGGCAGCCCGCTGAGCAGCCGGTCCATCGGCAGCAGCACGCCGCCGACCCGGCCGCAGACCTCGCAGCCCCGGACGTGGCGGGCGAACCGCTTGCGCCACAGCGGGCTGGGCACGCCGTCCCAGCCCACGGCGAGCTGGTGCAGGTCGGGGCACTGCTCGGCGGCGCCCAGCACCCGCACCACGGTCCTGGAGGTCTCCAGCTGCTCCTTCATCCGCTGGACCTTCACCGCCGCGTGCTGCCGGGTCAGGCCCAGCGCGTCGGCCAGCTCGGAGCGGCCGATGTCACCGGTCTCCTCCAGCCACCACAGCGCCAGCAGCGGACGGTCGTCGGGGTCCAGCCAGCGGGTGGCCTCGGCGATCTCCCGGCGCTGGTCGGTCAGCCCGAGCCGCAGGATCGTCACCGAGGCGAAGTCGGAGGCCGGGTCGGGTATCAGCTCGGCCGTGTCCAGCGCGGTCTGCTGGTGCCAGGACGCCTTGCGGGCCTGCTCACGGTCGCGCACCTGCCGTACCGCGATCGCCACCAGCCAGGACCGGAACGCCGCAGGGTCGCGCAGCTCACCGAGCCCGCGCACCACCCGCAGCAGCGTCTCCTGCACCACGTCGTCCACGTCGTCGTGCCCGTCCAGCGCCCGACCGACGATGTTGTAGACCAGCGGCAGGCACTCCGCGACCAGCAGGTCCAGCGCTCGCTGATCGCCCGCCCGTGCCGCGACCACCATCCCGGGGTCAGGACCGACCCGATCGCCTGCGCGCATCACTGCTCCATCTCGCTCGCGTTCTCTGCCCTCGGACAGGAGACGCTCCCACGATCTGCGGATAACAGAAAAGCACGGCGCCCGGAGCGGCCGACCGCCCGCACCCGGGTGCGCGGGGTGCGGGCGGCGTACCGGCGGCGCGGCGGCGGTGCTGCGGCGGTGTTGCCGCGGTGGGCGGAAACCGGGCGGCGGGGGTCAGCTCGCCGGGACGGTGTCCTTGAAGGCGGTGCCGGCGGCGCGCAGGCCGGAGACGGCGGACTGGACCTGGGCCGGGGAGAGCACCTGGTCCTTGACGAAGTAGACGTAGTCGACCCGCTCGTTGTACGAGCGCGAGGTGGTGCCGGTCTGGCCGGCCAGGTCGATCAGCCAGTGGTTGAAGTCGATGAACTGGCCGCCCTCGGGCAGGTACGGCTCGCCGTGGGTCGCCACCACCTGGCCGTCGATGAAGTACGTGACGCTGGTGTTGTCGATGGTGATCTGCAGGTCGTGCCAGCCGTCCAGGCTCCCGTACTGCTGGCCGTGGGTGTTGACCGCGTTCCAGGGGTCCGGGTTGTACGTCTCCCAGGTGGTCTCGTACATGATGTTCTGGGTCTCGCCCCAGCCGCCGTTGGGCAGGTACTCGAAGTCCTGCTCGCTGTAGTTCGGGTCCATCGGCGCGTTCAGCGGTGTGAAGTTGAAGAAGGTCTGGTTGACGTGGTCGCCGTCCGGGCCGCCGTCAGGGGTGTCGTCGAACTTCACCCGGGCCGCGTAGGTGCCGTTCTTGAACTTCTGCGCGGTGGTCTGGATCTCGGTCTCCCGGGTGCCGGCCGCGGTGCCGTCGGTGGTGAGCTTGAGGTTCATCACCTTGCTCGACCCGTCGGTGACGAAGGTGACGTCGCCGGGCGCCCAGGTGGCTCCGGCCACCCCGGGGCCGCCCTGGCCGGACTTCACCGTCCAGCCGTGCTGCCCGATCGCCGCGTCGGAGCTGGTGGTGTAGCTGAAGTCGTCGAAGAGCGTGGGCCCGTCGGGCGTGCCGCCGCCCGGACTCGTCGGCGGGGTGGTGGGGGGCGTGGTGGGCGGCGTCGGGTCGTTGCCGGCCGGCGCGGTGCCGTACACCACGGCTCCGCTGTCCTGCACGGTCACCTTCGGCCAGTTCGCGTAGGAGGTCTGGGCGCCGTTGAAGGAGTAGTCGTCGGACTGGGTGATGGTCTGCCAGTCGGCCCGGTAGAACCGCAGTTGCAGGTCACCGGTGTTCTGGCCGGGGGCGAGCGAACCGGCGCCCGAGGTGAAGCCGACCTCCAGGTAACGGTCCGCGGTGGCCGTCGGGTTGGCGAGCGTGCCGAACGTCCCGGTGACATTGGCGCAGCCCTTGACCGCCCATGAGCAGGCGAAGCGGTAACTCACCCCAGCGCCGTCGGACGTGAAGTAGTACCGCACGGTGACCCGGCTGAGCGGCACCGTGGTGCTGCCGGTGTTGGTGACCTCCAGCCATGGCTCGGCCTGGTCGGCGGTGGCGCCGGAGGCGCTGGTGCGGTACTGGGCGGTGAGCGAGTCCTGCGCCGCGGACGCGGGCAGCGCGGTGAGCGCGGCGCAGGCGAGGCCGGCGGCCGTGCACACCGCCATCGCGGTGCGCACCCTGGTGGGTACGCGGAACTTTCCTGACACGGTGATCCCTTTCGACAGTGGGGTTTTGGCGGGGATGTCAGTGCGAGGTGGTGCGGGGAAGGGAGCCGGTGCGCGGCTGCGCGGTGGCCCGGTGGCGGACGCCCAGCACCGCGAGGCGGTCCTCGTGGTGCCGGAGAGCGGGAAGGAAGTCGGTGGCCCAGTCGCTCGCCGGGTTCCAGGCCCGGTCGGCGAGCGCGCACAGCCGGGGGAACGCCAGGTACTCGATCTGGCCGGGAGTGCGGGCGAACTCGGTCCACAGCTGCGCCTGCGTACCGAGCACCCGGGCGGTGGCAGCCGGCTCCCAGGACGGCGGCGCCGGCTCACTGTGGTGCACGGCGTGCAGATCGACCACCGCCCCGGCCTGGCCGAGCGGTTCGCCGGGGTCGTCCGACTGCGGATAGTCCAGATACGTCGAGCGGTGCGGCGCCATGACCACCTGGTGGCCGCGCCGGGCAGCCGCCAGCCCGTGATCGGCGTCCCGCCACGGCATCACGGTGAACTCCGGCGGCAGCGTGCCGCCGTCCTCCGCCCAGCACAGCGGCCGGCGCCCGGCGTCCAGCAGGAACTCCCCGATCCGGCCGAGGAACCAGCCGCGCAGCAACTTCGGCGCCGCGAGCCCCAACTCCGCGGTGCGGGCCAGCGCCCGCGGGCTGGTCTCCCACTCGATCACCGGGCACTCGTCGCCGCCCACGTGCACATACGGCGAGGGGAAGACGTCAAGCACCTCGCCGAGCACCGTCCGGCAGAAGTCCAGCACCTCGTCGTGGACGCCGAACACCGTCTCGCACACGCCCCACTCGGTCCACACGTCCAGCTGCCGCCCGGGGACGTTGCCCAGCTCCGGGTACGCCGCCAGCGCCGCCCGGGCGTGCCCCGGCATCTCGATCTCCGGCACCACGGTGATCCCCCGCTCGGCCGCGTAGGCCACCAGCGAGCGCAGTTCCGCCGTGGTGTAAGCGCCAGCGTGCGGCCGGGAGTCGAACCGGCCGCTGCCGGCCCGGCCCAGCATCGACCGGGCCCGGGACCCGCCGACCCCGGTGAGCCGCGGATACGCCGCCACCGGCATCCGCCAGCCCTGGTCGTCGGTGAGGTGCAGATGCAGCACATTGAGCTTGTGCAGGGCCAGCAGGTCCACCAGCCGCCGCAGGAAGGAGACCGGCTGGAAGCGCCGGGCGACATCGATCATCACGCCGCGCCAGCCGAACCGCGGCACGTCGGTGATCTGCACACAGGGCATCCGCCACGGCACCCCCGCCACCGGCCGCCGTGACAGTGCTTCGGGGGGCAGCAGTTGGCGGATCGTCTGCACCCCGTGCAGCAGCCCCTCGGGCCGGGCGGCGCGCAGCAGCACCGCGTCGGGGCCGACGGTCAGCCCGTACCCCTCGGCGCCGAGACCGCCGAGCTGCGGGTCGACGGTGAGCACCACGGTGCCGGCCGGGGAGGGCCGCAGCGGCAGCCCGGTGGCCGGGGCGAGCAGCGTCCGCAGCAGCTTGGCCGCCGCCATGGCGTCGCCGTCGGCCCGTACCGTCGTGTTCTCGTCGAAGGTGAACCGGCCGGGCAGCCGGGCCAGATGGGTGGGGTGCGGAATGATCACAGCGGTGGTCTCCAGATGCCGGGGGAGCGGCGGGCGGGGGCATGCGACACGGAGCGGTGGCGCCGGGCAGTGGCGGACGGCAGGCCGGTACGGGCAGTACGGCCGGTACGAGCGGTGAGCGTCAGCCCTTGACGGCGCCCGCGGTCATGCCGGAGGTGACCCGGTTCTGCAGCAGCAGGAAGACCACCAGGACCGGCAGCATGAAGAGCGTGGAGGCGGCCATCGTGGCGCCCCAGTCGGTGCCGAAGACATTGCTGAACGAGGAGAGCCAGACCGGCAGGGTGCGGGCGTCCTGGTTCTTGATGATCAGCGTGTTGGCGAAGGCGAACTCGTTCCAGGCGGTGATGAAGCCGAAGAGCGAGGTGGACAGCAGCCCGGGCGCCAGCAGCGGGAAGGTCACCCGGCGGAACGCCTGCGGCCGGGTGCACCCGTCGACCTGCGCGGCCTCCTCGAGTTCCACCGGGATCGCGGCGAGGAAGCCGCGCAGCGTCACGATGGTGAAGGGCAGCGTGGTCATGAAGTAGATCAGGGTGAGCATCGACAGGCTGTCGAGCAGGTCGACGTCCCGGGCGATCACGTACACCGGGATCAGCAGCGCCTCCCAGGGCGCCATCTGGGCGGTGAAGACCAGCAGGATGAAGGCCCGGCGCCCCCGCCACCGCATCCGCCCCACCGCGAAGGCCGCCAGCAGCGCCACCACCAGGGACATCAGCACCGCGCCGAGCGTGACGGTGAGACTGTTGCGCCAGAAGGTCCCGAAGCCGTCGGCGTCCACCGCGGTACGGAAGTGCGCGAGCGTGGGGTGCAGCGGCAGGAACGACGGGTTGTCGGCCTGGATGTCGGAGGTCGGCTTCAGCGCCGTGATCAGCATCCAGTAGACCGGGAAGGCGGTGACCGCCAGGGTGAGCAGCGCCGCCAGGTTCAGCGGCAGCCGCCGCAGCGCCCTGCCGGTGGTCCGCCGGCGGACCGGAGGACGTACGGTTCCGGTGGTCACAGGGCGCCCTCCTGGCGGAACATCCGGCGCAGGTTGAACACCAGCGCCCCGAGCAGGATCAGCACGGTCAGCGTGGAGACCGCGGAACCCAGGTCGTACTTGTGCAGTGACTGCGCGATCTGGAAGGCGTAGACCGGCAGCGTGGTGGTCGCGCCGTCGGGGCCGCCCTGGCCGATCACCCAGATCTGGGTGAAGCACTTGAAGCACCAGATCACTTCGAGCGAGGTGATCAGCGCGAAGAGCGGCCGCAGCATCGGGAAGGTCACCAGCCGGAAGGTCTGCAGGGCGCCCGCGCCGTCGATCCGCGCCGACTCGTACAGCTCGGCCGGGATGGTGGTGAGCCCGCCGTAGAGGGTCAGCGCGGCGAACGGCACCGACTGCCACACCACCAGGGCGACCAGGATGCCGAAGGTGGAGCCGCCGTGCGCGAACCAGGTGTAGTCCCGGAAGGACGTGAAACCCAGCTTCACCAGCAGCCAGTTGACCACTCCGAAACGGGACTGGAAGAGCCACTGGAAGATGGTGGTCGCCGCGATCACCGGGGTGGCCCAGGTCAGCACCAGCGCCGTCATCACCGCCAGCCGCATCCGCCGGCCGAGCCGGATCAGCATCAGCGAGATCAGCGTGCCCAGCACCATGATCAGCGCCACGTTCAGCGCGGTCCACCACAGGGTCCGCCGCACCACCGTCCAGAACTCCGGATCGCCCAGCACCTCGCGGTAGTTGGCGAAGCCCGCCAAGCTCGCGCCGCCCCGGATCAGCTCGCCCAGTCCGAAGTGCTGGAAGGACATCACGGTGTTGCGGACCAGCGGATAGCCCAGCAGGAAAGCCGCGCCCAGCACGGTCGGCGCGACCAGCAGATACGGCCAGGCCGCGGCGGCGATCCGGCGCCCGCGCCGCCGTGGCCGCGCCGCGGGCGGATCGGTTGCGGCCACCTGAGGGGCGGCGGAAGGAGCGGTGAGCACGGCGGTCTCCTGCGGGTTCAGGCGGACGGTGAGGTGGCGGTGGCCCGGGGTGTGGAGCGGTCAGGAGGCGGTGTTGAGGGCCTTGGTGATCGCGTCCGACGCGGTCTTCGCCGCGGCGTCCGGATCGGCGCCGGTCAGCACCTGCGTCATGTACTGCTTGATCGGGTTGTTGGCCTCGACGGCGGCCCAGTTGGGGGAGTTGGGGGTGGCATGACCGTTGGCCGCGCCGACCGCCATCACCGAGGCGCCCGGGTTGCCGGCCAGCACCCCGGCGAGCGAGGTGCGGTTGGGCACGTAGCTCATGGTCTTGGCCATGTCGGTCTGCCACGTGGCGCCGGCCAGGGCCCTGACCACTTCGTACGCCTGCGCCTGGTGCCGGGACGCCTCGGGGATCACCAGGTCGGAGCCGCCGGTGAAGACCGCGCCCGGTTTGTCGGCGGACTTGCCGGGGATCGGGAAGAAGCCGATCTTCCCCTTCATCGCCGGATTGGCCTTGGTGATCGCGTCCGCGCCGCCGGGCACCGAGATGATCTGCGCGCTCCTGCCTTTGGCGAAGACGTCCGCCTGCGGCGGCTTCGCCTCGTCGGAGTCCTTGGGGCCCTTGCCGAGTGCCTGCAGCTGTTTGTAGAAGGCCATGCCCGCCTTGGCCTGCGGGGTGTCCAGCGTGCCCTTCCAGCTGCCGTCGGCGCCCTTGACCGCCAGGTCGCCGCCCTCGTCCCAGATGAAGCCGGCCAGCGCGTACCAGGTCTGACCGGTCAGGTAAATGCCGTCGTCGCCACCGGTGTTGAGCTTGGTGGTGTCCGCGATCCACTCGTCCCTGGTCTTCGGCGGGGTGGTGATGCCGGCCTTCGCGAAGAGGTCCTTGTTGTAGATCACCACCCGGTTGGCGGCGTACCAGGGGATGCCGTACTGCTTGCCGTCGATCTTCCCCGGCTCGGCGAGGCCGGGTATCCAGTCGGCGCCCTCCAGATCGGCGACCTTGCCGGTGAGGTCCTTCACCCCGCCGCTGGCCGCGTACTGGGCGACCTGGGTGTTGCCGACCTCCATCACATCGGGGGCGTCCTTGCTGGCGAGCGCGCTGGTGATCTTCTGGCCGATGCCGTCCCACTCCTGGATCTGGATGTCCAGGGTGGTGCCCTTGTGGGTGGCTTCGAAGTCGGTCCTGAAGCGGCTGAGGAAGGCGTCGGACACGCTGTCGCGCATGATCCACACGGTGAGTCCGGCCGGTTTGGCGGCGTCGGCGCCGTCACCGGCGCCGTCGTCGGAGGAGCCGGACGAACCGCAGGCGGTGAGGCCGGTCAGGCAGGCGGCGAGGGCGAGTGCGGCGGCGCCGGGGAAGAGTCTGGATCTCACGGAGAAGTCACCTCGGAGGGAGCGGCGGAACTTACCACTTCACTGACTGGTCTGGTTCTGGTGAGAGAAAGTGGCATAGACCAGTGAGGGCGTCAAGGGTGTGCGTCGGGTCATGTTCCCGCTCGTATACGTCGGTTGGCCGCTGTGACCGTGCGGTTCTTCCGCCGGGAGCGGCGCCGACGGCACTGGCGTACTGGTCAACTTGTGGTTAACCTCGGCTGGACGGCACGGCAGCGGAAAGGGACACATGTCATGGGCAGGGAGCCGGTGCGCTCGGCGCTGAAACGCGAACGGGTCCGCGACCACCTGATGGAGCTCGTGGAGTCACGCGACCCCGGCGACGCGATCCCGTCCGAGCGCACCCTCTGCGACCAACTCGGCGTCTCCCGGCCGACGTTGCGCTCCGCGGTCGACGAACTGGTCACCACCGGGCTGCTGGTGCGCGAGCACGGCCGCGGCATGTTCGTGGCCCGCGCCAAGATCACCCAGGAGCTGGTGCCGGACGCCAGCACCCACCGCCTGCCGCAGGCGTCCGGCAGTTGGGCCAGCCAGGTGCTGGAACTCACCACGGTCCAGGCCGGCGCCCGCGTCGGCCGCAAGCTGCGGATCTCGCCGGCCGCCGAGATCACCTACATCGCCCGGCTCCGGCTGGTCGACGGTGAGCCGATGGCCATCGAGTACCTGCACGTGCCGGCCGGCCTGGTCCGCGGACTGCGCCCGGCCGACATGGAGTCCGGTGACTTCTACGACCTGCTGCGCGACCGCCATGGGGTGCGGGTCCACGAGGCGGTCCAGTCGATCGAGCCGACCGTCACCAACGAGGAGGAGGCCCGGCTGATCGGTGTCCCCGTCCTCTCCCCTGCGCTGCTCTTCGAACGCCTCACCAGGGACGACACCGGACGGCCGGTCGAGTACGTGCACTCCGTCTACCGCGGTGACCGCTACCGCATCGTCTCCCGCCTCGCGCTCGGCGACGGAGCCCCGGCCGGCCCCGCGGGCCTGCCGGACGGAGGCCGCCACCATCCCGGTATTCCGCCGGGCGACCTCGCCGGGCGCGGGGAGGTGTCGGCCCAGATGGTGGGTGATGTGCAGCCGGCCGACTGACCAGGGTGCTTTACGGGGGGCTTTACGGGGCGGTGCCGGCGCGCTGCTGCTTCTGCGGGACGTGCCCGCACGGCTCGGCCGGCGCGGGCTCGGACCAGGAGGCCGGCGGCCGGGCGGTGAGCACCGGGTCGACGGTCAGATGCGGGGCACCCAGCGGCTCGGCCATCCGCCGCAGCGCGGCCTCGGAGAGCCGGATCCACGGCTGCGTCGGCCCGAGCACGGACCGCAGCCGCTGGTCACTGGTGAAGGCGACCGCCGTCCTGGTCCCGAACGGCGTCCGCCACAGCCGCACCACGGCCCCGGCGGGCCCTTGCTTCACCGGCACATACAGCACCCCACCCCGCGCCGGCACCGCCTCTTCCGACCCCCGGCCCAACACGGCTTCGCCTCCGGCGGGGACAGCGGACACCTCGTCAGCGGGGGTCCCTGCGGGCGCCGTGGTGGTGGTCGCGCCGAGCAGGTGGTGGGTGGGGGTCGCGGGCGTGCCGCTGGGCGTGGGCGTGGGGGTGGCCCCGTCGTCGGCGAGGGGCACGGTGCCGGCCGCGGCGGCGGTGGTCGCGCTGATCAGGTGGTGGGCGGACGTTGCGCCCGTCGGGGTGCGGTCGTGGGTCGCGGGCACCTCGTCAGCGGGGGTCGCTGCGGGGGTCGCCGTGCTGGGGGCCGTGGGCGTGGGCCCGGCCGGTGTCCCGGTGGTGGCCGCGCTGATCAGGTGGCGGGTGGGGGTCGCGGGCGTGCCGCCGGCCGTGGTGGTGGTGCCGGCTTCGCCGGGGGTCGCGCTGCTGGGGGCCGCGGGCGTGGGGCCAGCGGTGGCCCGGTCGTCGGCGTGGCGTTCGCCCGTCGGGGAGGCGGCGGGGGTCGCCGTGCTGGGGGCCACAGGCGTGGGGGCCGTGGGGGTGGGAGGTTTGCCGGTGGTCGGCTCGCCGGGGGGCGGCTGGTGCTGGCTTACCTGCATGGGGCAACCGTAACGCGGCGGGCGGGCGACGCGTACGGCGTGCTCAGCCGGTGGACGGCGCGGAGCGCCCCGCGCTCAGGAGCTCCGACCGGGCCGCACCCACCTCGGCGACCGCCGAAGCGAGCACATCCGGGCTGTTGGCGGCGTAACCGAGCACCAGCCCCGGCCCCCCCGGCAGCTGCCGGTGCCAGGAGAGCGGCTGCACCTTCACCCCCCGATCGAGTGACGCGGCCGACAGTGCCAGGTCCGAGACGGAGTCCTCGGCGAAGGTGACCGTCAGATGCAGCCCGGCAGCCGCGCCGTGCACCACCGCCCCCGGCAGGTACCTACGGATCGCCGCCGTCATCGCGTCCCGGCGCGACCGGTGCCGCCGCCGCAGCAGCCGCAGCTGCGCCTCCAGCACGCCCGACTCCATCAGCCGGGCCAGCACCAGCTGCGCGAGCACCGCGTTGCCCAGGTCGGTGAACCGTTTCTCCGCCACCAGGGCGTCGTGGTACGGCGCCGGAGCCAGCACCCACCCGAGCCGCAGCGCGGGCGCCAGCACCTTCGAGACGCTGCCCGCGTAGCAGACCCGCCCCGGCAGCGCCGCCCGCAGCGCGGCCACCGGGGGCCGGTCGTAGCGGTGCTCCGCGTCGTAGTCGTCTTCGATGACGAGCCCGCCCTCCTCCGCCCACGCCATCAGCTGCCGCCGCCGCGGCCCGCTGAGCACCACCCCGGTGGGGAACTGGTGCGCCGGGGTCAGCAGCACCGCGCGCGCCCCGGTGGCCCGCAGGGCGTCGACCCGGATGCCCTCGGCGTCCACCGGGACCGGCGGCGTCGCGGGCAGCACATGCCGCAGGTGCTGGCGGACGCCGAGCGAGCCGGGGTCCTCGACGGCCACCTCGCGTACGCCGTGGGCCGCCAGCACCCGGGCCAGCAGCGTGAGCGCCTGCGCGGTGCCGGCCACGATCACCACCTCGTCCGGGTCGGCGGCGACACCCCGGAAGCGGGCCAGCCAGGCCGCCACCGCCCGCCGCAGCTCGTACGCGCCCCGCGGGTCGCCGTACCCGAAGCCGCCCGCGGCCAGCCCGGCCAGCACAGCGCGCTCGGCCCGCAGCCAGGCGGCCCTGGGGAAGGCACTCAGGTCGGGCACGCCGGGGGAGAGGTCCACCCGGGAAGGCGCGGCCCGCAGCGTGTCGAAGACCTCCGGCCCGGGCGGGAACGCGGTGAACGGCCGGGCGCGGTCAGCGTGTTGCTCCCCGCCACCGCCGGCCGCCGCCTCGGGTGCGGCGAGTACGACGGTGCCGCCGCGCCCGCGCCCCGCCACATGGCCGTCCTCCGCGAGCCGCCGGTACGCCTCGGTCACCACGCCCCGGGAGACCCGGAGTTCGGCGGCCAGCTGCCGGGACGGTGGCAGACGGCTGCCGACCGGCAGCCGTCCTTCGGCGATGGCCGAGCGGAGCCGGGCCGTCAGCCAGCCGGCCAGCCCGCCCAACGGCGCTTCGGCGGACCGCAGTTGCAGGAAGTCCGCGCCGACGTCCGGGTCCGTTGTGGACCTGTCGGCCGCGTCGTCTTTGGACCTGTCCACCGGACCGTTCTCCGGCGAGGCTCGCCGTGTGACCACCGACCACGTACTCCATCCCGTGCCAGGCACCGCAGTTGACCACGTACCCGGCTACGTCCACGGTTACTCGGACCGGGAGACCCGCCGGCTCACCGGCCAGGCGGTCACACTCGCCGCGCTGCTGCACCGCGGCATGTCCTGGCCGGCCGGCAGCACCGTGCTGGAAGCGGGCTGCGGGGTGGGCGCGCAGACCGCGCACCTGACGGCGGCCGGCCCGGGCGCGCGGATCGTGGCCGTCGACCTGGACGCGGAGTCGCTCGCGGTCGCCAGGGCCCGCACCCCGGCGGCGGACCACCCGGTGGGGTGGCTGCGGGCGGACGTGGGCCGGCTGCCGTTCGCGGACGGGGCCTTCGACCATGCCTTCGTCTGCTTCGTACTGGAGCATCTGCCGCACCCCGCAAGGGCGTTGGCCGAACTGCGCCGGGTGCTGCGGCCCGGCGGCACCGTCACCGTGATCGAGGGCGACCACGGCTCGGCCTTCTTCCACCCGGCGGGCGCGTACGCCCGGGCGGTGGTACGGCACCAGGTCCGCCTCCAGGCGGCGGCCGGCGGCGACGCACTGATCGGCCGGCGGCTCGGTCCGCTGCTGACCGCCGCCGGCTTCTCCGCGGTGACCGTCGATCCCTTGACGGTGTACGCGGACCGGACCCGGCCGGCGCTGGTCGAGGGCTTCACCCGGCAGACGTTCACCGCGATGGTCGCCGCCGTCCGGGAGGCGGCGGTGGCCGCCGGGCTCACCACCGCCGCCGATTTCGACCGGGGCGTCGCCGAACTGCGCCGCACGGCGGAGGGGGACGGCACGTTTCTCTACACCTTCATGAGGGCGGTGGCCGTCAGCCCCTGAACTCGCCCCGCTCCAGCAGCGGCCCGAGGGCCTCACCGGCCCGGGGCGCGCGTGCGGTTGGCACCGCCGGGCTGCGCCGTCTCGCTTCCCGCCGCCGCGGCGGAATGAGGTCCCGGGCCCGTGGCGGGGGCGGCTCGCCGTGCGGGGGCGTGGTGTGCCCTCCCGGCCCCGGCCCCCGCGTGCGGTTGGCACCGCCGGGCCGCGCCGTCCGGCTTCCCGCCGCCGCGGCGGACCGCGGGAGGCGGTGGGGGCGGGTCAGGGGAGGCGCGCGGGGGTGGGGAAGTCGTAGTGGGTGGTGGTGAGGGACTGGGAGATCTCCCAGAGGCGGGTGGCGGTGGGGCGGTGGCGGGCGTGGGGGGAAGGGGGGAGGACCGCGGGGGTGCCGCGGAGGCCCGAGAGGTGGCGGGGGGCCAGATACGTGGCCCCCGGGAGCCCGGGGAGGGTCGCCGCGCAGAGCGTCGGGAGCGCACCCGTGCGGGGCCCGACCGCGAGCAGCGCGTTGGGCAGGGCGAGCAGGGGCCGCAGCACCCCCGGGCGCCCCGCGGTGAGCAGCGACGTCGCCGCGTAACCGGGATTGACCGCGTACGCCCGCAGCGCCAGCCCCGCCGCCTGGGCCCGCCGGTCCAGCTCCCCTGTGAAGAGCAGGTTCGCCAGCTTCGACGTGCCGTACGCCCGCAGCCGCCGGTAGTGCCGCCGCGACTGCAGATCGCGGAAGTCCAGCCGCCCCACCGCGTGCAGCGCGCTGCTCACCGTCACCACCCGCGCCGCCGTCGCCGCCGCCAGCGCCGGCAGCAGTCGCCCGGTCAGCGCGAAGTGCCCGAGGTGATTGACCCCGAACTGCAGCTCGAAACCGTCCGCCGTGGTCTGCCGCGACGTCGCCATCACCCCGGCGTTGTTGATCAGCAGGTCCAGCGCCGGGTACTCGTCCAGGAACCGGTCGGCGAAGTCCCCCACCGACCCCAGATCCGCCAGGTCCAGCCGGTGGACGTCCACCCGGGAGCGCGGCGCCGCCTGCCGGATGTCGGCCGCCGCCGCGGCCCCGCGCCCGGTGCTGCGCACCGCCAGCACCACGTCCGCCCCGGCCCTGGCCAGCTCCCGCGCGGTCGCCAGGCCCAGCCCGGTGTTGCCGCCGGTGATGACCGCCAGCCTGCCGCCGAGATCCGGGATCAGCCGGGCACTCCAGTCCTCCGGTACGGCGAAGGCGGAACCGAAGAGCGCTGCGTCGGTGCTGTCGGGCGGCATGGCGGCCTCTCGTGGACTACCGGGTCCGTGATGGCTGTTGACGACCGGGCGGGGGTGGCCGGAGGGCGCCGGCGGTCGTGCACGGGCGGTGCGAGGTCCTGTGCTTCAGGGTCGCCGGGCCGCCGGATCGGTGTCAAGGTCCGCCTGATGCCTGCTGGTTCCGCATGTCCAGCGCGGCGTGGGGGCGTTCAGCGTCAGGGCGCGGCCGCTGTCGGTGTACCGGACCCGCCAGCGGAAGGCCACGGCGTGCAGCGGCGTCGACGTGGCCGCCGGGGCGGCCCGTACGCAGGTGGACATGAAGGCGTGCACGTCCACCGACACGCTCTCCAGCGGCGCCACATCGCCGAGGTCGCACCACAGATCGGCCGGCGACGCGGTGTTCACCCGGCCCAGGCACCGCCCGTCGGACGCGCCCACGGTGTTGCCCTCGTCGCTCCGCTCCATCAGCACCTGTACGTCCTGGGCGGTGGCGCTTCCAGTGTTGACGACGGTGAGCGTGAAGTCGCCGTTCTGGTCGCGGGCGACCTCGGTGTCGACCGGGGCCACCGAGCCGTGGAGGGAGGTGCCGCCGCGGTCGTCCGCCCCGGGCGGTGCCGGCAGGGGCCGGATGCCGGGAGTGGGCACGCGCGGCACAGCGCCCAGCGGGGGCACCGGAAACGCGCTCGAACCGTCCGCCGCCACCAGCAGCAGCCCGCAGGTGAGCGCGAGGCAGCCGGGGACACGGGCCAGGGCGCGCAGCCGTGCGCGCGGCCGGGGGCAGGGCCGGGAACGTGAGGGCAGGTACTTCATGGGCGGGCCTTCCGTGGGGGGAGGGGGATCGCCCAGCAGCCTGCCGCGCCCGGCCCCCGCGGGCGCGGAACCCGGCGGCGCGGGCCCGCCAAATGCACCCGCATGCCCGGCGTCCGGCGTGCAGACCCGCGCGGATCGGGGGCAGGAGAGCGGTGTGCGGGGAGCACACAGACGGCCGCCCCGCCGGTGCACACGGGGGTCGTGCACCGGCGGGGCGGCTGTACAGGGGGGCGAAGTGGCTACCGGGTGTCCCGTCCCCACGATGACCCGGTGGCCCGCCCCCCGTCCCCGGCTGCTCTCCGCTCAGAAGCGTCGCCGGGGGGTTTGGGGCGGCTCACGCACTACATGTGGACGGTCTGCACGCCTTCCGGGTCCTCCTTGATGCGGCCGTTGGTGAACATCAGCAGTGCCAGGACCGCGCCGACCGCGAAGAGGCCGGCCGACCACCAGTAGGCGGTGGAGTAGCTGTGCAGCTGAGACTGGGCGACCACCGGCGCGGACAGCTTCTTGCCCACGAGGTAGCTGGCCGCGGCGCTCGCCGCCAGCGTGTTCAGCAGTGCGGTACCGATCGAACCGCCCACCTGCTGCATGGTGTTGACCGCGGCCGAGGCCACGCCGGCGTCCCGCGGGGCGATACCGGAGGTGGCCACGCTCATCGCGGGCGGCAGCGCCAGGCCGATGCCCACACCGGTGACGATCAGCGGCGGCAGTACGTTCGCCGCGTAGGTGCTGCCCAGGTCAAGGGCGGTGAGCCAGGCCATGCCGCCGGCCGCCAGCGCCATGCCGAGCGGCACGATCGGCCGCGGCCCGAACCTCGGCAGCAGCATGTTGGTGGCCAGCTGTGCGGCGACCATCAGCGCGCCGATCATCGGCAGGAACGCCAGGCCGGTCTTGACCGGCGTGTAGTGCAGCGACAGCTGGAGGTAGTAGGTGAGGAAGAGGAACACGCCGAACATGCCCGCACCGGAGATCGCCAGCATGATGAAGGACGCGCCGCGGTTGCGGTCGAGCAGGACACGCAGCGGCAGCAGCGGGTGCTCCGCCCTGGTCTGCCACCAGGTGAAGGCGGCCAGCAGCACGGCGCCAAGCGTCAGGAAGCCCCAGGTCAGCGGGGAGCTCCAGTCGTGGGTCTCGGCGTTGGAGAAGCCGTAGACCACGCCGACCAGGCCGGCGGTGACCAGCACGGTGCCGGGGACGTCCAGCTTGGGCCGGTCCGCGGGGGCGCCCTTGCGCAGCAGCGCCATGCCGCCGAGGAAGGCGATGACGGCGAAGACCAGGTTCACGTACAGGGTCCAGCGCCAGCTCAGGTGCTCGGTGAGCACGCCGCCGAGCAGCAGGCCGATACCGCCGCCCGCGCCACCGATGGCGCCGAAGATGCCGAACGCCTTGGCGCGTTCCTTGGCGTCGGTGAAGGTCGTGTTGAGCAGCGACAGGGCGGCCGGTGCGAGCAGCGCGCCGAACATGCCCTGCAGGGCGCGACCGGTGACCAGCACCTCGAAGTTCTGGGCGGCGCCGGCCAGTGCGGAGGCGCCGGCGAAGCCGACCACGCCGATCAGGAAGACGATCTTGCGGCCGACCAGGTCGGCCAGCCGTCCGCCGAGCAGCAGCAGGCTGCCGAAGGCGAGGGAGTACGCGGTGACGATCCACTGGCGGTTGCCGTCGCTGAAGCCGAGCGCCTTCTGGGCGGAGGGCAGGGCGATGTTCACCACGGTCGCGTCGAGGACAACCATGAGCTGGGCGATGGCGATGATGGTGAGGACCCACCAGCGGTGGTTCGGCTTCTCCACCCTGGCGCCGGGGAGGTCCTTGTCCAGCGACGGACCGGCGGCGGGTTCGCCGACGTGCGCGTCGGCGGCTGATTGTGTCGACATGCGTGGGACTCCTGTGTGGGACGGGTGATCCGCAGGAAGAACGAAACGGTTTCGTACTCGATTGACCGTACGACTGCCCTTATCGAAACGCAAACGTTTCGCAGGCGTCCGGGGTGTGCCTCTCCTCACACCACCCCCGGCTCAACCCTTTCGGCTCCCGGCGGCGTCTTCCGCCTTACGCGTCCACCCGGCGCGGCCGGCGGCCCGGCGAGGTGTCCCCCGGCCCGCGGGTCACGGCAGCAGCCCGGCCCGGCGGGCGGCCACCACCGCTTCCAGCCGGGTGTGCGCCCCCAGCTTCCGCATCGCCGAACGCAGATAGCTCTTCACCGTCTCCGGCCGCAGCCGGAGCCTGGCGGCGGCTGCCGCGTTGGTGGCGCCGGAGGCGACGGTGGCGAGCACGTCCAGCTCCCGCGGGGTCAGCTGGGCCGGCGGGAGGACCCGCTCCGCGGTGGTGCCGCCGGGCGGCGTGCTGCCCGCCGCGGCCAGCCGGGAGCAGGCGGTCAGCAGTTCCTGCCGCAGCCGCGGGTCCGGGATGCGCACCGCCAGCGCCCGCAGTTCGGTGTGGGCCGCCCTGACCTCCTCCCAGGCCCGCGGATCGGCGGTCGGCGGAGCCTGCGCGAAGGAGAGCAGCCGGTGCGCCTCGTCGCGGACCGCCAGCGCCTGTTCCAGCTCGCGGGCCGCGTCCAGTGCCACGGTCAGCGCCCGGTCGCCGAGCGCGTACGGCTGCCGCAGCGCCCCGTAGAGCACCCCGCGCACCCGCCGGTGCACCACCACCGGGACCGCGAGCACCGAGCGCAGGCCCTCGACGGCGACCGCGGCGTCGTACTCATGGCTGATGCTGCGCGCCGAACCGTAGTCGGTGACCGCGAAGGGGCGGCCCATCGCCAGCGTCTTCCCGCCCAGACCGTTGCCGGTGGCGATGCCCAGGCCGCGCAGCGACTCGGTGGCGGCGCCGGAGAGTTCGGTGATCCGGAACCTGCGGGCGCCATGACCGGCCGGCTGGCCCGCGCCGCCCGCACCCGCCACCAGCCCGCCGAAGGTCACCGGCAGCAGCCCCGACCCGCGCATCCGCAGCAGTGCCGCCCGCACCTCTATGGCCTCGCCCCGCGCGTCCACCCCAACCGCCTCCTCGCCCTCCTCGCCCTCCTCACCCCCGTCCGGGGGTAGTGAGACCCAGGTCACTACCGCACGATGCTACGTGGGGGCTCATCGACGAGGAGGGCACATGCCGGCATCGGAGGCGACCGGGGAGTTCCGGTCCGCCCGGGACTTCCTGCTGCGCTACCGGGAGGACTATCCGGCCGCCAGGGAAGGCTTCCGCTGGCCCCGCCCCGAGCACTTCAACTGGGCGCTCGACTGGTTCGACGTCATCGCCGGCGACCCGGCCAACGCCGGCCGCCCCGCCCTGTGGATCGTGGAGGAGGACGGCACCGAGACCAGGATCTCCTTCGCGGAGATGTCCGAGCGCTCCGCCCGGGTCGCCAACTGGCTGCGCGCACAGGGCGTACGGGCCGGCGACCGGGTGCTGCTGATGCTCGGCAACCAGGCGGAGCAGTGGGAGACCGTCCTCGCGGTGATGAAGCTGCGGGCCGTGGTCATCCCCGCCACCACCCTGCTCGGCCCCGCCGACCTGCGGGACCGCATCGACCGCGGCGAGGCCCGGCACGTGGTGGCGCGCTCCGCCGACACCGGGAAGTTCACCGGCGTGCCCGGCGGCTACACCCGGATCGCGGTCGGCGACGAGGTCCCCGGCTGGCTCGCCTACGCCGACGCCTACGGATCCGAACCCGGCTTCACCCCCGACGGTGTCACCCGTTCGGCCGATCCGCTGATGCTCTATTTCACCTCCGGCACCACCGCCAAGCCGAAGCTGGTCGAGCACACCCACGTCTCGTACCCGGTCGGGCACCTGGCGACCATGTACTGGATCGGGCTGCGCCCCGGCGACGTGCACCTCAACATCTCCTCGCCCGGCTGGGCCAAGCACGCCTGGTCCAGCCTCTTCGCGCCGTGGAACGCCGAGGCGACGGTCTTCGTGCACAACTACAGCCGTTTCGACGCCGGCCGGCTGATGGCCGAGATGGAACGGGCCGGGGTGACGAGCTTCTGTGCCCCGCCGACGGTCTGGCGGATGCTCATCCAGGCCGACCTGAGCGGCCTGAGCACCCCGCCGCGGGAGGCCGTCGCGGCCGGCGAACCGCTCAACCCCGAGGTGATCGAGCACGTCAAGCGGGTGTGGGGGACGACGATCAGGGACGGCTTCGGACAGACCGAGACCGCCGTGCAGATCGCCAACAGCCCCGGGCAGCCGGTGAAGGCCGGCTCCATGGGCCGCCCCACCCCCGGCTACACCGTCACCCTCATCGACCCGGTCAGCGGCCTGCCCGGCGACGAGGGCGAGATCTGCCTCGATCTGAGCGAACGCCCGGTCGGCCTGATGACCGGGTACGCGGGCGCGCCCGACCTCACCGAGGAGGCCATGGGCGGCGGTTACTACCGCACCGGGGACATCGGCCGCCGCGACCAGGACGGCTGGATCACCTACATCGGCCGCTCCGACGACGTCTTCAAGTCCTCCGACTACAAGATCTCGCCGTTCGAGCTGGAGAGCGCGCTGCTGGAGCACGAGGCGGTGGCCGAGGCGGCGGTGGTGCCCGCGCCGGACGATCTGCGGCTGTCGGTCCCCAAGGCGTATGTCGTGCTGGCCGAGGGCTGGGAGCCCGACGGCGCGACCGCGAAGGCGATCTTCGCGCACTCGCAGGCCGTGCTGGCGCCGTACAAGCGGGTCAGGCGGCTGGAGTTCGCCGAACTGCCCAAGACCGTCTCCGGCAAGATCCGCCGGATCGAACTGCGCGAAGCGACCATGCACGACGGCAGCAGGGAGTTCCATGAGGAGGACTACCGGTGACGGAGCCGGCGCCGAAGGCCCCTTATCCACCGGACGAACCGTCCTACGCGCACGGGACGGGGGTGACGGCCTTGCTGGGTGACACCATCGGCCGCAACCTCGACCGGGCGATCGCCGCCCACCCCGCCCGGGAGGCGCTGGTCGACGTCCCCAGCGGCAGGCGCTGGACGTACGCCGAGTTCGGCCGCGCGGTGGACCAAGTGGCGCTCGGCCTGCTGGCCCGCGGCGTCATCAAGGGCGACCGGGTCGGCATCTGGGCGCTGAACTCCCCGGAGTGGGTGATGGTGCAGTACGCCACCGCCCGGCTCGGCGCGATCATGGTCACCATCAACCCCGCCTACCGGCTCCACGAGCTGGAGTTCGTGCTCAACCAGGCGGGCGTCGGGCTGCTGATCGCCTCCACCGAGTACCGCACCAGCGACTACCGGGCGATGGCCGCCGCGGTCCGCCCGAAGTGCCCGGCGCTGCGCGAGGTGGTGCACATCGGCGACCCCTCCTGGGACGCGCTGCTGGCCGCCGGCGCTTCCCGCGACCCGGCCGAACTCACCGCCGCCGAGGCCACATTGAGCTGCGACGAGCCGGTGAACATCCAGTACACCTCGGGCACCACCGGCTTCCCCAAGGGCGCCACCCTCTCGCACCACAACATCCTCAACAACGGCTATTTCGTGGGCGGTACGGTCGGCTACAGCGAACAGGACCGGGTCTGTCTGCCGGTCCCGTTCTACCACTGCTTCGGCATGGTGATGGGCAACCTCGGGGCCACCTCGCACGGTTCGTGCATCGTCATCCCGGCGCCCGCCTTCGACCCGGCCGCGACGCTGCGCGCGGTGGAGCAGGAGCGCTGCACCTCGCTCTACGGCGTCCCCACCATGTTCATCGCCGAACTGGGCCTGCCGTCCTTCGCCTCCTACGACCTCAGCTCGCTGCGCACCGGCATCATGGCCGGGTCGCCCTGCCCGGTCGAGGTGATGAAGCGGGTGATGGCCGAGATGCACATGGCCGAGGTGTCCATCTGCTACGGGATGACCGAGACCTCGCCGGTCTCCACCCAGACGCGGATGGACGACGACCTGGAACACCGCACCGCGACCGTCGGCCGGGCGCTGCCGCACATCGAGGTCAAGGTGATCGACCCGCTCACCGGCGTCACCGTGCCGCGCGGCACCACCGGTGAACTGTGCACCCGCGGCTACTCGGTGATGCTCGGCTACTGGGACGAACCGGAGCGCACCAGGGAGGTGGTGGACGAGGGGCGCTGGATGCACACCGGGGACCTGGCGGTGATGCGGGACGACGGCTATGTCGCCATCGTGGGCCGGATCAAGGACATGATCATCCGCGGCGGCGAGAACGTCTACCCGCGGGAGATCGAGGAGTTCCTGTACGCGCATCCCAAGGTCTCCGACGTGCAGGTGGTCGGGGTGCCGGACGAGCGGTACGGCGAGGAGATCCTGGCCTGCGTGATCCCGCGCGACCCGGCCGATCCGCCCACCCTGGCGGAGTTGACGGAGTTCTGCTCCGGGCGGCTCGCGCACTTCAAGATCCCGCGCCGGCTGCGGATCCTGGCCGCCTTCCCGATGACGGTGAGCGGCAAGGTCCGCAAGGTGGAACTGCGCGGGGACTTCGCTTCCGGCGGGGACGTCAGCCCAGCGGGATGATCTCGGTCGGCGCCTGACCGGGCGCGGTCGCCAGTTCCTCGAACTCCACCACCTCGCCGATGTCGGCGGTGGTGCTCATCGAGATGTTGGTGATCCGCTCCAGGATCGCCTCGACCACCACCGGGACCCGGTGCTCGGCGGCCAGCTTCTTCGCCTGCTCGAAGGCCGCGCCCAGCTCCGCCGGGTCGGTGACCCGGATCGCCTTGCAGCCCAGTCCCTCGGCGACCTTGACGTGGTCCACGCCGTAGACGCCCAGCTCCGGCGAGTTGAGGTTCTCGAACTCCAGGTTGACCTGGAAGTTGATGTCGAGGCCGAGCTGGGCCTGCCGGATCAGCCCCAAGTAGGCGTTGTTCACCAGCACATGCACATACGGGATGCGGTGCTGCGCGCCGACCGCCAGCTCCTCCAGCATGAACTGGAAGTCGTAGTCCCCGGACAGGGCGACCACCGGGGTGTCCGGGTCGGCGACCGCCACCCCGAGGGCGGCCGGCACGGTCCAGCCCAGCGGGCCGGCCTGGCCGCAGTTGATCCAGTGCCGCGGCCGGTAGACGTGGAGCATCTGGGCGCCGGCGATCTGCGAGAGGCCGATGGTGGTGACGTAGCGCGTCTCCGGGCCGAAGGCGCGGTTCATCTCCTCGTAGACCCGCTGCGGCTTCATCGGCACGTTGTCGAAGTGGGTGCGGCGGTGCAGCGTCGCCTTGCGCTGCCGGGCGGACGCCGCCCACGCGGTGCGGTCCGGGAGCCGGCCCGCGGCCTTGAGTTCACCGGCCACCTCGATGAAGAGTTCCAGTGCCGCCCCGGCGTCGGAGGCGATGCCGTAGGCCGGAGCGAAGATCCTGCCGATCTGGGTGGGCTCGATGTCCACGTGCACGAAGGTGCGGCCCTTGGTGTAGACGTCGATCCGGCCGGTGTGCCGGTTGGCCCAGCGGTTGCCGATGCCGAGCACGAAGTCGGACTCCAGGAAGGTCGCGTTGCCGTAGCGGTGCGCGGTCTGCAGGCCCACCATGCCGGCGTTCAGGGCGTGGTCGTCGGGGATGGCGCCCCAGCCCATGAGCGTGGGGATGACCGGCACGCCGGTCAACTCGGCGAATTCCACGAGCAGTTCGCAGGCGTCGGCGTTGATGACACCGCCACCGGCCACGATCAGCGGGCGCTGTGCGGCGCCGAGCATCGCCAGCGCCTTCTCGATCTGGGCCCGGGAGGCGGCCGGCTTCCACACCGGCAGCGGCTGATAGGTCGCGGGGTCGAACTCGATCTCGGTGAGCTGGACATCGAGGGGCAGGTCGACCAGGACAGGGCCCGGGCGGCCCGAGCGCATCAGATGGAAGGCCTGCTGGAAGACACCGGGCACCTGTGCGGCCTCCAGCACGGTGGTGGCCGCCTTGGTGACCGGCCCCGCGATGGAGGCGATGTCGACCGCCTGGAAGTCCTCCTTGTGGAGCACCGCGGTCGGCGCCTGGCCGGTGACGCACAGGATCGGGATCGAGTCGCCGGTCGCCGAGTAGAGGCCGGTGATCATGTCGGTGCCGGCCGGGCCCGAAGTGCCGATGCAGACACCGATGTTGCCGGGCGCGGTACGGGTGTAGCCCTCGGCCATGTGGGAGGCGCCCTCCACATGCCGGGCGAGCGTGTGGCGGATGCCGCCGGACGCCTTGAGGGCCGCGTAGAACGGGTTGATCGCCGCACCGGGCACCCCGAACGCGGTGTCGATGCCCTCCAGCTTCAGGATCTCCACGGCCGCACGGGCGGCGGTCATACGAGGCATGAGTCTCCCTCTCCAGGCGTGAGCCGGGTCTTCTCCGTCGTGCGCGGTGCGCCGGGGCGCTCTCGCTCATTTCCGCAGTACGGAAAAGCAGTTCTGCAATATGGAATGAACATAAGGCGGGGTGCGGCAGCCGTCAAGGGAGGGGCGAAGGGGGCGTGCGCCGAGGCGGGCGAGGGCGCGGGCGCACCACGAAAGCGCCCGGCACGCGTCGCGCGGCCGGGCGCCCTGAAAGGTGCCGGAAGGGTGCTGAGAGGTGCTGAGAGGTGCTGAGAGGTGCTGAGAGGTGCTGCGAGGTACTGAGAGATGCTGGGACGCGCTGCCCGGGTCAGTCCCCGGTGCCGGGCCCCGACCGGATCAGTTCGCCGGCCGCCTCGTTCACCGGCTGCGGGGTGCCGGTCAGATCCATCACGAAGAGCGGTACGCCCAACTCGTCGGCGCGCAGCCGGGCGTCGTGCGCGTAGCCGGCCAGCGAGAAGAACGCCCCGGTGGCGTCCTCGTTGGCGCAGTTGAGCCAGAGGCACTCGACCTCGCGCAGCGGGGTCGGCAGCGTCGTCGGATCGACCTGCGCCACCAGGCCGTCGCCGCGCAGATCGATGCCGCTCGCGGTCCGGTCGCCGGCCGGCCGTACCCCGCCGAAGCCGAGCCACTTCAGATAGTGGGAGGCGGCCGACAGCGCGTCGCGGGCGGTACGGATGGTCACCGGCCGGAACGGCGGACGCTCGGTGGTCGGCGGCGGCACCTGGCCCACCGGCGCCGGCGCCGTACCGTGCGGCGCCGCCGGTTCAAGGGTTCCGGTGACCGCCTCGCCGGCCACTGGCAGCCGTACCAGCGCGCCGCAGGAGCAGTCGAACTCCGGCTGCGGCCACTGGTCGCAGCGCCCGCAGTCGGGGCAGCGCAGCCGTACCCAGGAGTCCTCCCACGACCGGTACGGAATCGCGACCGGCGGACCGCCGTGGTGCACCGGCGGCGCCAGCGGGGTGCCGCAGGCACAGGGGAACGTCGGGGCGGTGTAGCGGTGTACACGCCCGCAGGCCGGGCAGCACACCCGCACGTTCTCTGCCATCGCTCGCAACTCCCGGTCGGCCGTGGCGGATACGCCCAAGACGTCTGCACCCATAGTGCAGGAATCCGGCGCCGCCGGGAGCCGCTGGGACCGTACCCGTACGACCGGTGACCCGCGGCGCCCCGACCACCCGCGGCGCCCCGACCACCCGCGGCGCCCCGACCACCCCGCGGTGTCCGGGCACGCAGCCGTCCCGGGCCCCCGCCCGTGGTGCCGTCCGGCGGTGCGGTTGGCGCGACAGGATGTCACGCACCGCCGGACGGGGACTTCGTCGGGCCCTGGCGCGTATGCCGGGACCCGGAGGAGGGCCGGGGTCAGTCCTTGACCGGCAGGCCCGAGAGCCGCTCCACCCCGCGCAGCAGCGCCGAGTGGTCGAGGCCGCCGTCGCCCTGGGCCCGCAGCGAGGCGACCAGACCGGCGACCACCGCGCCGACCGGCAGCGCGGCGCCGACGGTACGGGCCGCGTCGGTGACGATGCCCATGTCCTTGTGGTGCAGATCGATCCGGAAGCCGGGTGTGAACTCCCGGTCGAGGAAGTTCTGCTTCTTGCGGGCCAGCACCGTCGAGCCGGCCAGCCCGCCGCCCAGCACCTCCAGCGCCGCGGGCAGGTCCACCCCGGACTTCTCCAGGAAGACCACGGCCTCCGCGCAGGCCTGGATGTTCACCGCCACGATCAACTGGTTGGCGGCCTTCACCGTCTGGCCGGCGCCGTGCGGTCCGCAGCGCACCACCGTCGTGCCGAGGGTGTCCAGGATCGGCCGGGCCTCGTCGAAGTCGGCCTGGCCACCGCCGACCATGATGGAGAGCACCGCCTCCACCGCCCCCGCCTCGCCGCCGGACACCGGCGCGTCCAGCACCCGTATGCCCTTGTCCGCGGCGGCCTTCGCCAGGTCGATCGAGGTCTGCGGGGTGATCGAGGAGGTGTCGATCAGCAGCGCGCCGCGGCGGGCGTTGGCCAGGATGCCGGCGTCACCGTAGGCGATGGCCTCGACCTGCGGAGAGGCGGGCACCATCGTGATGATCACATCGGCGTCCTTGACCGCCTCGGCCACCGAACCGGCCGCGGTGCCGCCGACGGCGGTGAGCCGTGCCAGCTTCTCCGGCTCCAGCGTGTAGCCGGTGACGTCGTAACCTGCTCTGATCAGGTTCTCGGACATGGGCGAGCCCATGATGCCGAGCCCGATCCAGGCGATCGTGGGCAGATGGGTGCTCATGGGGGTCCTCTCGGGGAGTGCGGGTCGGGGGAGGGGCTCGGGGCCCCGGGGCGCGCGCCTCAGCCCAGCCAGCCGAAGCTCGCCGCGCTGCCGGCCGGGCCCGGTTTGTACTCCAGGCCGGTCCATCCGTCGTAACCCGCCTTGCGCAGCGCGCCCAGCAGTTCGGCCAGCGGCAGCGACCCGGTGCCGGGCGCGCCGCGGCCCGGGTTGTCGGCGATCTGCACATGGCCGGTGCGGGAGACGTAGCGGTCGATCACCGCGGGCAGGTCCTCGCCGTTCATCGACAGGTGGTAGAGGTCGAGCAGGAAGCGGGCGTTGCCGAGCCCGCTCGCCTCGTTCACCCGGTCCACCACCGCGACCGCCGCGTCCGCGCCGACCAGCGGATAGTGCGGCGACTCCGGGGCGTTGAGCGCCTCGATCAGCAAGGTGGCACCGATCCGGTCGGCGGCCCGGGCGGCGAGCACCAGGTTCTCCAGCGCGAGCGCGTCCTGCTCGGCCGGGTCCACCCCCGCGACGCGGTTGCCGTAGAGCGCGTTGAGCGCGGTGCAGCCCACCGAGGTGGCGAACGCGGCGGCCACCTCGACGTTGGCCCGGAAGCGCTCGGACTCGGCGCCCGGCAGCGACAGTGCGCCCCGGTCCGGCCCCGGCAGCCGCCCGGCGTAGAAGTTGAGGCCCACCAGCCGGGTGCCTGCCGCCTCCAGGGCGGACCGCAGCTCCGCCAGTACGGCGGGGGCGGGGGTGGGGTCGTCGGGCCACGGCCACCACAGCTCCACCGCGTCGAAGCCCGCGGCCGCCGCGGCGGCCGGCCGTTCCAGCAGCGGGAGTTCGGTGAACAGGATGGAGAGGTTCACATCGAAGCGCGCGTCGGTGAAGCTCACGGGGTGGCGCTCCTTCCGAAATGCGGAAGACTTATTCTGTCTTGTGGAAACAGTGAAGCAGGGTCGGCGTGGCTGTCAAGAGCCGCGGCCAAGAGCCGTGGCCAAGAGCCGTGGCCAAGAGCCGCGGCGGGATCGCCGTAGCCGGTGGCCGCCGCCCGCGCGCACCTCGCGGCCCCGGGCCCGTCGGTTAAGGTCACCTGCGAGTCGCCCTCCGCGGTGGAGGGCCGGCGAACCTCGCAGCCGCCGTGGGGGCCCACATGAGACTGAGGCTGGAATTCACCACCGAGCCGTTCGACCTGGACGAGCCGCCCGAGCACGCCCTGGTGGCCCGTGAGGTGGTCGAGAACGGCACCCTGGAGGCCGTGGACGTCGGCCCGTTCGGCAACACCGCCGAGGGCTCCACCGAGGCGGTGGTCGAGGCGGTCGCCGACCTGCTGCGGCGTACGGTCGCGGTCGGCGCCACCCGCGTGTCGCTGCAGATCAATGTCATCGACGCGGGCTCAGGCACAGACGCAGGCTCAGACGCCGGCGCCGCCGCGCCCCAGGACCAGCGATGAGCCCCGGTGGTCCGCTCCCGCCGGGGCACCCGCTCGCGGTGGCCGTGAAACCGCTGGTCGACGCGATGGGCGCCGAACTCGTCACCCTGGCGGACGCCCGCGGCGACGACGTCGTGCTGAGCTGGGAGGGCGAGCCGGTGCTGGCGGTGCGGCTGCCCCATCTGGCCGATTCACTCGACCACATCCTGGCCGACCTGGAGCGCCGGCACGGACCGCTCGCCCAGCTGGGCCGCAAGGAGAAGCAGACCGTCGTCCGGCTCCTGGAGGAACGCGGCGCCTTCTCGGTACGGCACGGCGTCGAGACCGTCGCCTCCGCGCTCGGTGTCAGCCGCTTCACCGTCTACAACTATCTGAACAGGGAGAACACCGCGCGAACGGGGGAGTGACCGCGCGGCCGGCGCCATTCGGGCGGATCCGTAACCCGGATTTTTCAACAATCTGTTGACGTCCGGCCCGGGCGGCTCTTAGCTTGCGAGGGTGACTTCCAGCGCTCCGCCGGGTCTGGCCCGGTTCAACGACGCCGCCCCGGCCCCGCTGGCCGAGCGGCTGCACGAGGTGTGCGCCAGCGCCGCCTGGGGAGCCGCGGTGGCACGGGGGCGGCCGTACGGCAGTCTCGGTGACCTGCTGGCGGCGAGCGACGCCGCGATGGCGGCACTCACCGCCGCGGACCTCGGCGAGGCGATGGCCGGCCACCCGCCGATCGGCCGCCCCCGGCCGGGTGACCCGGCCTCCGCACGGGAGCAGAGCGGCGTACGGGACGAGGAGCGGGCCGAACTGCTCCGGCTCAACCTCGCTTACCAGGACGCCCACGGCCATGTCTTCCTGATCTGCGCCACCGGCCGCACCGGCGCCGAGATGCTCGCCGCGCTCAAGGAGCGCATCGGCAACGACACCGCGACCGAACGCGAGATCGTCCGCACCGAACTGGGGAAGATCAATCACATCCGGCTCGGCCGGCTGATCGAACGGCTCGCCCAGGAGGACCCGTCATGACGCCCGCGCCGTCCCCCGCATCCCCGTCCCCCTCCGCTTCTGTCTCCACCCACGTCCTCGACACCAGCGCCGGCCGCCCCGCCGCCGCCGTCGCGGTCGAGGTGTCGGTACGCGCCGGCCGCGGGGCCCCGTGGACCGCGCACGCCGTCTCCGCCACCGACGCGGACGGCCGCTGCAAGGACCTGCCGGCGCTGCCGGAAGCCACCACCCACGTACGGCTCCGCTTCGAGGTCGAGCCGTACTTCACCCGCACCTCATCACCCGCAGCCGAGGACCGGCAGGACGCCCCCCGCACAAGGGACAGCGGAGTGTTCTTCCCGGAGGTGGCGGTCGTCTTCGCCGTCACGCCGGGCGAGCGCTATCACGTACCGCTGCTGCTCAACCCGTTCGGCTACTCCGTATACCGAGGGAGCTAGCACGATGACCGACGAAACCCGCCCTGTCCGTGTCACCCGGCTGGGACCCAACCAGTACGGCAAGGCGGAGAACCGTGTCGTGCGGATCATCCGCGACGGCGCCACCCACCACATCAAGGACCTCAACGTCTCGGTGGCGCTCTCCGGCGCCATGGACGAGGTCCACCTGTCCGGCTCCAACGCCAATGTGCTCACCACCGACGCCACCAAGAACACCGTCTTCGCGTTCGCCAGGGAACACGGCATCGACTCCGCCGAGCAGTTCGGCATCCACCTGGCCCGGCACTTCGTCGACAGCCGGCCCTCCATTCACCGCGCCAGGATCCGGATCGAGGAGTACGGCTGGGAGCGCATCCCCCACGAGGGCGCGGGCGAGCACTCCTTCGCCCGCAAGGGCCAGGAGATCCGTACCACCGAGGTCACCTTCGACGACCGGGGCTGGCAGGTGATCTCCGGTCTGAAGGACCTGGTGGTGCTGAACTCCACCGACTCGGAGTTCTGGGGCTACGTCAAGGACAAGTACACGACGCTCCCGGAGACTCGCGACCGCATCCTGGCCACCGAGGTCAACGCCCGCTGGCGGTTCGGCTGGAGCGAGGACGGGCAGCCCGCGCCGGACTGGGAGGAGTCGTACCCGCAGGTCCGCCGGCACCTGCTGGAGGCGTTCGCGGACACCTACTCCTACTCGCTGCAGCAGACCCTCTTCGCGATGGGCACCCGGATCGTCGAGCAGCGGCCCGAGGTGGACGAAGTACGCCTGTCGCTGCCCAACAAGCACCACTTCCTGGTCGACCTGGAGCCCTTCGGGCTGAAGAACGACAACGAGGTCTACCTGGCAGCCGACCGCCCCTACGGACTCATCGAGGGCACCGTGCTGCGGGACGGCGCCCAGGCCCGCATCCCGGTGACGGACTGAGAGGGCTCACCATGACCACCAGCAACGCCCCCGCGCCCGGCCGGATCGTCATCGAGAACGGCGCCGTCGCCACCGTGGACGCGGCCGGCACCGAGTACGCCCGGGGGCATGTCGTCGTCGCCGGGAACCTGATCGAGTCGGTCGGCGCGGGCCCCGCTCCCGGCGGCCTCACCGGCGTCACCCGCCGGATCGACGCCACCGGCCACCTCGTCACCCCCGGCCTGGTCAACACCCACCACCACTTCTACCAGTGGCTCACCCGCGGTCTGGCCCAGGACAGCAACCTCTTCGACTGGCTGGTCGAGCTCTACCCGACCTGGGCGCGGATCGACGAGCCGATGGTGTACGCGGCCGCCGCGGGGTCGCTGGCGATGATGGTCCGCGGCGGCGTCACCACCGCCATGGACCACCACTACGTCTTCCCGCGCGGCGCCGGTGACCTGCTCGGCGCCGAGATCCGGGCCGCGGCCGAACTCGGGGTGCGCTTCACCGCCACCCGGGGCTCGATGGACCGCGGGAAAGCGGACGGCGGGCTGCCGCCGGACTTCGCCGTGGAGACCACAGAAGAGGCGCTGCTGGCCACCGAGTCGGCGATCGACACCCATCACGACGCCTCCTTCGGCTCGATGCTGCAGATCGCCGCGGCGCCCTGCTCGCCGTTCTCGGTCTCCACCGAACTGATGCGGGAGGCGGCGGAGTTGGCCCGCCGCAAGGGTGTGCGGCTGCACACCCACGGCAGCGAGACGGTGGAGGAGGAGAAGTTCTGCCACGAACTGTTCGGGATGGGCCCCACCGACTACTTCGAGTCCACCGGCTGGCTCGGCCAGGACGTGTGGATGGCGCACTGCGTCCATATGAACGACGCCGACATCGCCGCCTTCGCCCGCACCGGCACCGGAGTGGCGCACTGCCCGTCCTCCAACGCCCGGCTGGCCGCCGGGATCGCCCGGGTGCCGGACATGCTCGCCGCCGGAGTCCCGGTCGGCCTCGGTGTGGACGGCACCGCCTCCAACGAATCGGGGGAACTCCACACCGAGTTGCGCAACGCGCTGCTCATCAACCGGCTCGGCGGCGGTGAGAAGGCGCTCAACGCCCGCCAGGCGCTGCGGCTGGGCACCTACGGAGGCGCCCAAGTCCTCGGCCGGGCAGCCGAGATCGGCTCACTGGAGGCCGGCAAGCTCGCCGACCTGGTGCTGTGGAAGCTCGACGGCATCGGCCACGCCTCCATCGCCGACCCGGTGGCCGCGCTCGTCCTCGGCGCGGCGGCCCCGGTCACCCTGTCGCTGGTCAACGGCGTCCCGGTGGTGGAGAACGGCCGCCTCACCCGGGCCGACGAGGAGGCGGTGGCGAAGCTGACCCGCAGCGAGGCGCGCCGCCTCGCCGGGATCGCGGGCCTGGCCTGACCGCCGCCCGCACAGGACCGCCGGCCGCGGAGGGACGGCTCCCGGCCGGCGCCCGGCGGGCGATGCCGCGCCCGCCGGGCCACCGCACCGCTGGAGAGGCAGCGGTCAGCCGGCCGCCCCTGGAGGGGCAGTCAGCCGGCCAGCTGCTCGTACGCCGGCAGCGTCAGGAAGTCGACGTAGTCCGCGTCGAGGCCGGTGCGCAGCAGCAGTTCGTGCGCCTCGGTCCACTTGCCGGCGGCGAACGCGTCCTCACCGACCTCGGTGCGGATCGCCACGAGTTCGTCGGCGGCGACCTGGCGGACCAGCTCGGGGGTCGCCTTCTCGCCGCCCTCGAAGACCACACCCGCGTTGGTCCACTGCCAGATCTGCGAGCGTGAGATCTCCGCGGTGGCCGCGTCCTCCATCAGGTTGAAGATCGCCACCGCGCCCGACCCGCGCAGCCACGCCTCGATGTAACGGATGCCGACCGCGACGGCGTTGCGCAGACCGTCGTAGGTCGGCCTGGCGTCCAGCGAGGCGATGTCGATGAGTTCGGCGGCGGTGACGTGCACGTCCTCGCGCAGCCGGTCCTTCTGGTTCGGCCGGTCGCCGAGCACCGCGTCGAAGGAGGCGCGGGCGATCGGCACCAGGTCCGGGTGCGCCACCCAGGAGCCGTCGAAGCCGTCGCCGGCCTCGCGGTCCTTGTCGGCCTTGACCTTCTCGAACGCCACCTCGTTGACGGCCGCGTCGCGCCGCGACGGGATGAACGCCGCCATGCCGCCGATCGCGTGCGCCCCGCGCTTGTGGCAGGTGCGCACCAGCAGTTCGGTGTAGGCCCGCATGAAGGGCGCGGTCATGGTGACCGCGTTGCGGTCCGGCAGCACGAACCGCTCACCGGCGTCCCGGAAGTTCTTCACGATCGAGAACAGGTAGTCCCAGCGGCCCGCGTTGAGCCCGGAGGCGTGGTCGCGCAGTTCGTAGAGGATCTCCTCCATCTCGTACGCGGCGGTGATCGTCTCGATCAGCACGGTGGCGCGGACGGTGCCCTGCGGGATGCCGGTGTAGTCCTGGGCGAAGACGAACACGTCGTTCCAGAGCCGGGCTTCGAGGTGCGACTCGGTCTTCGGCAGGTAGAAGTACGGGCCCTTGCCGAGGTCGATCAGCCGCTGCGCGTTGTGGAAGAAGTAGAGCCCGAAGTCGACCAGGCCGCCGGGGACCTGCTCGCCGTCCACGGTCAGGTGCCGCTCGTCGAGGTGCCAGCCGCGCGGCCGGGTGACGACGGTGGCGAGTTCGGCGGCGTCCTTGAGCGCGTAGCTCTTGCCCTCGGGGGAGGTGAAGTCGATCCGCCGCTCGTAGGCGTCGATCAGGTTGACCTGGCCGCCGATGACGTTCTCCCAGGTGGGCGCGGAGGCGTCCTCGAAGTCGGCGAGCCAGATCTTCGCGCCGGAATTGAGCGCGTTGATGGTCATCTTGCGGTCGGTGGGGCCGGTGATCTCCACCCGGCGGTCGTTCAGCGCCGCCGGGGCGGGGGCCACCTGCCACGCGCCGTCCCGGATGTGCGCGGTGTCGGGGAGGAAGTCAAGGGAGGCGGTACGGGCGATCTCGGCCCGCCGCTTCGCGCGCAGTGCGAGCAGTTCGGCGCGGCGGGGGGCGAAACGGCGGTGCAGCTCGCCGAGGAAGGCCAGCGCCTGCGGCGTCAGCACCTCCTCCGCGCGGGCCACGGTCGGGGCGGCTTCGGAGACGACGGCCGGGGACGGGGACGGCGCGCTTGCGGACATGCGGGTCACTCCTCCAGAGAGCAAAGGGTGTCGGCGTCCGCCGTGTACGGCCCGGAGGTGCCGCCCACGCCGGGGCGGTGGGCAGGCACGCGGTGCCGGGCCGCGTCGGGATACGGGCGCTTCTGCTAGGTGGAGTGTAGTTTTCGCAGTGCGGAAGTTCAACGTTCTGTGGCACCACGGGCGGTCTCATCGAGAATCCGCAGGTCGGCGGGGGTGTCGATATCCGCCGGGTCCGCCACGTCACCGCACTCCACCAGAAGCGTCTGCTCGGCGTGCTCGCGAAGATACCTACGAGCCCCGCGGTCCCCGCCCGCGCTGCCCGCCACCGCGGCCCAGCGGCTCGACCCGAAGAGGACCGGGTGCCCGCGCTGGGCCCCGTACACCGCCGAGACCAGCGCCGAGGGCAGGTCCTCGCCGGCCCGGGCGGCGGCCAGCACCCGGGCGACCGCTTCGGCGCCGACGCCGGGCTGGTCCACCAGGCAGATCACCGCCGCCCCCGGGTGTCCGGCGCCCGCCGCGGAGCCGGCCCGGCGCGTGTCCGGGGTCTCCGCGTCCTGCTCGTGCCCGGCCAGGGAGGCGAGACCGGCCCGGAGCGAGGTGCCCATGCCCTCCTCCCAGCGCGGGTTCGTCACGATCACACAGCCGGAGAGATCGGCCTGCCCCCGTACCTCGTCCGCCGCCGCGCCCAGCACCACGTGCACGGGGCCGCAGCCGCCCGCCCGCAGCATCTCCACGGCGTGCTCCACCAGCGGCCGCCCCCGGTACGGCAGCAGCGCCTTCGGACGGCCGCCGAGGCGCCGCCCCCCGCCGGCCGCCAGCAGCAGACCGGCCACCTCGCCATTCGTCTCCATGCGTCCTGCATACCGCCTGCCGCACGGTGGCGGAACAGGCCCCTGGCGGCGTGGCGTGTTCCGGTATCGTCAAGCCGTGTCCGGGGCGGGGCGTTGGTCAGGTGAGGGGCGGGGGCTGATGGGCATGGCGCACACCGGTCCGGCCTTCCGGGAACCGGTCTTCGGACCCGCCGCCGCCGACGACCCGGCGGTGGTCTCGGGCCACCGGATCGGCGCGGTGCTCGGCGACGGCGCGCTCGGCCGGGTCTACCTGGCGCACGCCCCCGGCGGGCAGCCGGTGGCGCTCACCGTGCTCCGTGCACGGGACACCGCGGAGCCGGACTTCGCGGCCCGCTTCCACCACCACGCGCAGGCCGCGGGACGCGTACCGGCCGGCCCCTTCACGGTCCCGGTGCTCGGCAGCGGCAAGGAGGGCGACCGCTACTGGATCGCCACCGGTTACGTCCCCGCGGTGTCACTGCGTGCCGCCGTCGCCGGGGCGGGACCGCTGCCCACCCGGACGGTGCTGCGGCTGGTGGCCGGCGTCGCGGAGGGCCTGCGGGCACTCCACGGGGCGGGCGTGGTCCACGGCGACCTGCGGCCGGCCCAGGTGCTGCTCACCGCGGAGGGGCCCCGGCTCAAGGGGTACGGTCTCGCGCCCGTCGTGGCGGATCCGGCGGCCGGCGGCGGGCCGGTCTTCCTCGCCCCCGAACAGGCGGGCGGGAAGCCGCCGTTGGCGGCCACGGACGTCTTCGCCCTCGGGCAGCTCGCCGCCTATGCGTCGATCGGCGCGGCGCCCTTCGGCGAGGGGGCGGCAGGCGCGGTGCTGCCCCGGGTCCAGCAGGAGGAGCCCGATCTCAACGAACTCCCCGGCGAGCTGCGGGAGATCGTCACCCGCTGCCTCATCAAGGACCCGGCGCTGCGGCCCTCACTCGGCCAGATCGCCGCGATGTGCGCCCAGGCCGCGCCGTCCCGCCGTTTCCACCGCCACCCCGCGCCCTGGCTGCCGGCCCCGGTCCTGACCGCCATCATCCCGGCGATGCCCCCACCGGCCCCCCCGCACCCGGCACACCCCCCAGCACCCCTCCAGGCCCCCAGCCGACCGACAGCACCGGCCCCGGGCCCGCCCCTCCAGCCCCCCGGCGCGGGGGGTGCGCCGGGGGCCGTCCCGGGGGCTTCGTTCCAGTCCCCGACCGTCGCCGCATCGCCGGCGCCCGCTGTCGGGCCGCCCCTTCAGCCCCCTGGCGTTGCCGCGCCACCGGCGCCTGTTGCCGGCCCGCCTCTCCAGGCCCCCAGCGCCGGGGGAGCACCGGGGTCTGCCCCGGGGGCGCCCTTTCAGTCCCCGGTCGTCGTCGCGCCGCCGGTGCCCGCTGCCGGGGCGGCGCCCGGGTTCGCCTGGGGGCCCCAGCGCTGGGGGCGGGCGGCGCAGCCGCAGGTGGCGCCGGCCGGGTGGAAGCCGCGGCGGCGGACCGCCGCGGTGCTGGGTGCGGTGACCGGCCTCGCGCTGATCGCCGTCGCGGCACTGGTGCTCGGCGGGGAGTTCCACGACGGCGGCCGGTCCGGCGCGAGCGCGGGTGCCCCGGCGCCCGGCGTGCCGCCGACGGCTGCGCCCACCCCACCCACGGGCGGCAGCGCGGAGCCCTCGCCGCAGGGCAGGTACCAGGGGTTCCGCCTCCCCGCGGGCTACGCGCTCTCGTGGCAGACCGGCTCACCCGTGGTGCGCCCCGGCACCTACAGCGGCGGCTTCGGGTACACCCCGCAGGCCGACGCCTTCGCCACCGACCCGCAGCACGGCACCCTCGCGCTGCTCGACCCGCAGGGCCAGGGGACGCTCGCCGAATGCACCGCGAGCACGTCCCGCATCGTCTCGATCCCCCGGCGGCTGGTGGTCGGCGGCTCCCGGGTGTGCGTACGGTCGCCGAACGGCACCACCGCACTGCTGACCATCCGTCAGATCACCGAGCCCGGCGACCCGCAGCCCGCCGCCACCGTCGACGTCACGGTGTGGCGGCAGCCCGCCGGACCCGCCACAACCACCGGCCCCGCCACAACCGCCGGCCCCGCCACAACCGCCGTAACGGACGGACTCGTCGCAACCGGTGGCCCGACGACCGATCGCCTCCTTCCGCCATCGAATTCGGCGCAGATTTCCACGAGTCTGTAGCGCATCGAGCAAGAGTCGCGTTTACTGATCGGCCCCGGGCGCCGAGGGCCAGGACGCCCGGGCACGAGTACGACTCGATGGGGCAGGTAGTACGTGGTGGTGGGGGAGACTCAGGTGCTCGACGACGACCGCAGCGGCATGGCCGCGCGGCCGGGCGGGGACGGTGCGCCGGGGGGCGCGGCGGTGGGCCTGCAGGATGCGGTGGCCTTGCTGCGGCGTGAACTCGCGGCGTACCGACCGCTGTTACCGGACCGCGCGGTCGCGGAGGACCAACTCGACCAGCTGGCGGGGCAGGCCGCGACGGCCGCCCGGGCCGGCATTCTGCTGGACACAGAACGCCTTCGGCACTCCTTACTCCTGGTGGCCGCCGCGCTCGGCTCGGTCAGCGCGCTGGCCGCCCCGCTGGACGCCCTGCGCGAGGCGGTGGAGACCCTGGCGCCGCCGTACGGAGGCCGCGTCTGACCCCGCCCTCGCGAAAGACGCGAAAGAGCGGACACCGTACCGCCGGTCAGCCGACCGGCGCCCCCGCGCTGCTCAGCGCCAGCGCGAGCCGGCGTGCCACCGCGTGCAGCACCGGCACGATCTTGTCCGTGGCGGCCTCGGTGACCCGGCCCGCGGGGCCCGAGATGGAGATGGCCGCGGCCGTGGGGGAGTCCGGCACGGTCACCGCGAGGCACCGCACCCCGACCTCCTGCTCGTTGTCGTCCACCGCGTAGCCCTGGGTGCGGATGTGCTCCAGTTCGGTGAGGAAGGCGTCCGGCTCCGTGATGGTGTGGTCGGTCGCGGCCGGCATTCCGGTACGGGCCAGCAGCGCGCGTACCTCGTCCGGCGGCACCGCGGCGAGCAGCGCCTTGCCCACCCCGGTGGAGTGCGGCAGTACCCGCCGCCCGACCTCGGTGAACATCCGCATCGAGTGCCGGGACGGCACCTGCGCCACGTACACCACCTCGTCGCCGTCGAGCAGCGCCATGTTCGCCGTCTCGCCGGTCGCCTCGACCAGCTCGGCCAGATACGGCCGTGCCCAGGTGCCCAGCAGCCGGGACGCGCCCTCGCCGAGCCGGATCAGCCGCGGGCCGAGCGCGTACCGCCGGTTCGGCTGCTGGCGGACGTAACCGCAGGCCACCAGGGTGCGCATCAGCCGGTGGATGGTGGGCAGCGGCAGCCCGCTGCTCGCCGACAGCTCGCTCAGACCCACCTCGCCGCCCGCGTCAGCCATCCGCTCCAGCAGATCGAAGGCCCGTTCAAGCGACTGGACGCCCCCGGCGCGGTCAGCAGACACGTGCGATCCCCTCGTTCGATACGGCCCGGTACGGATGGAGCGGAAGGTGATTTTCGCTCTGTGGAATCGTACCGCCCTTGACGTCCACGCGAACGATACCCACGATGTCCGTCAACAGAACGTTGAAGCAGCCGTCGAACCGGAGGTCATACGGTGGTAGAGCCGGTGCAGGGCAAGCAGGTGCTGCGCTCGACGCGCGTGATCACCCCGGACGGCGAGCGCCCGGCCGCGATCCTCCTCGACGGCGGCACGATCGGCGCGGTGCTCCCGTACGACGCGCCGGTCCCACCCGGCGCCCGGCTCACCGACGTGGGTGGCGACGTCGTGCTGCCCGGCCTGGTCGACACCCATGTGCACATCAACGATCCGGGCCGCACCGCGTGGGAGGGCTTCGCGACCGCCACCGCCGCCGCGGTGGCCGGCGGCATCACCACCGTGGTGGACATGCCGCTGAACAGCATCCCGCCCACCACCAGCACCGAGCATCTGGAGATCAAGCGGGACACCGCCCGTGGCCGGGTGCACACCGACACCGGTTTCTGGGGCGGCGCCGTCCCCGGCAACGTCAAGGACCTGCGCCCGCTGCACGACGCGGGGGTCTTCGGCTTCAAGTGCTTCCTGCTGCACTCCGGCGTGGACGAGTTCCCCCAGCTGAATCCGGGCGAACTCGAAGCAGCCATGGCCGAGTTGACCCGCTTCGACGGTCTGCTGATCGTCCACGCGGAGGACCCCGGGATCATCGACGGCGCCCCGCGGCAGGCCGGGCCGAAGTACGCGGACTTCCTCGCCTCGCGCCCGCGGGCCGCCGAGGACGAGGCCGTGGCCGGACTGATCGCGCTCGCCCGGCGGCTCGGCGGCCGGGTGCACGTCCTGCACCTGTCCTCCGGCGGCGCGCTGCCGCTGCTCGCGGCGGCGCGCCGCGAAGGCGTCCGGATCACGGTGGAGACCTGCCCGCACTTCCTCACCCTGACCGCCGAGGAAGTGCCGGACGGCGCCACCGAGTTCAAGTGCTGCCCGCCGATCCGGGAGGCCGCCAACCAGGATCAGCTCTGGCGGGCGCTGGCCGGCGGACTGATCGACTGTGTGGTCTCGGACCACTCGCCGTCCACCCTCGACCTCAAGCACAAGGACACCGGTGACTTCGCCGCCGCGTGGGGCGGTATCTCCTCACTCCAGCTGGGTCTGCCCGCGGTGTGGACCGAAGCCCGCCGCCGCGGCCACACCCTTGCCGACGTCGCCCGCTGGATGTCCGCGGGCCCGGCCCGCCTCGCCGGACTCGCGGCCACCAAGGGCGCCATCGCCGAGGGCTACGACGCGGACTTCGCCGTCCTCGCCCCCGACCGGACCTTCACCGTCGATCCGGCCCGGCTCCAGCACCGCAACCCCATCACCGCCTACGCCGGCCGCACCCTGCACGGAGTCGTGCGCTCCACCTGGCTGGCCGGCCGGGTGGTGGCGCGGGACGGGGCGGTGACCGGCGAGCCCGCCGGCCGGCTCATCGAACGGCCGGCCGGCGGGAGTTGAGCGGTACCGGAATCGCGGTCACGCGGCGCGGCGTGCCTTGCGGCGGTGCGCCCCGATGAGTTCCGCGTACCGGCGGCCACTCCCCTTGATGGTGCGCTTCTGCGTGGTGTAGTCGACGTGCACCAGACCGAAGCGCTTGTCGTAGCCGTACGCCCACTCGAAGTTGTCCAGCAGCGACCAGGCGTAGTAGCCGGCCAGCGGCACCCCGCGGCGGACCGCCCGGGCACAGGCGGCCAGGTGCTCCTCCAGGTACTGGGCCCGCTCCGGGTCGTCCACCTGACCGTCCGCGCCCACCGTGTCGTGGTAGGCGGAGCCGTTCTCGGTGACCAGGATCCGGCTCGCGCCGTACTCCTCGGAGAGCCGGACCAGCAGCTGCTCCAGACCGTCGGCGTTGACCTCCCAGTCCATCGCGGTACGGCGGACACCCGGCAGGTACACCATCTTGGCGTGCGGCGCCGGGCCGGTCGGGTCGTCCGCGATGACCTGCCGGAAGTAGTAGTTCAGGCCCAGCCAGTCCAGCGGCGCGGCGATCGACTCCAGGTCGCCGTCCTTGACCGGCAGGTCGACGCCGTACAGGTCCACCATGTCCTGCGGGTAGCCGCGCCCGTGGATCGGGTCCAGCCACCAGCGGTTGGTGTGCCCGTCGGCCCGCTTGGCGGCCGCGATGTCCGCCTCCCGGTCGGTGGCCGGCTCGCACGGGCTGAGGTTGTTGACGATGCCGATCCGCAGGTCGGAGTGGGCCGCCCGCAGCGCCTGCACGGCCAGACCGTGCCCGACGTGCAGGTGGTACGAGGCCCGGACGGCCGCGGTGAGGTCGGTCAGACCCGGAGCCATGGTGCCCTCCAGGTGGCCGATCCACGCCGAGCAGAGCGGCTCGTTGAGGGTCGCCCAGTCCTTCACCCGGTCACCGAGCGCGTCGGCGACCACGGCCGCGTAGTCGCCGAACCGTTCCGCGGTCTCCCGCTCCGGCCAGCCGCCGCGGTCCTGCTGGGCCTGGGGCAGATCCCAGTGGTACAGGGTCGCGTTGGGGGTGATGCCCGCTTCCAGCAGGCCGTCGACCAGCCGGTCGTAGAAGGCGATCCCGGCCGCGTTGACCGCGCCCGAGCCCTCCGGGACGATCCGCGGCCAGGCCACGGAGAAGCGGTACGCGTCGAGGTCCAGAGCCTTCATCAGCTCCAGGTCCTCGGTCCAGCGGTGGTAGTGGTCGCAGGCGACGTCGCCGGTGTCGCCGCCCGCGACCTTGCCGGGGGTGTGGGAGAAGGTGTCCCAGATGGACGGGGACCTTCCGTCCTCGTCCACCGCGCCCTCGATCTGGTAGGCGGCGGTCGCCGCTCCCCAGATGAAATCGGCGGGAAGAGCGCTCAGGTCGTTCACAAGGTACCTTTCGGTGGGGTTACTTGACGGCGCCGGCGGTCAGTCCGGCGACGAGGTAACGCTGCAGGAGCAGGAATCCGGCGACCACCGGCACGCTCACCACGAGCGAGGCGGCCATGACCTGGTTCCAGTACACGTCGTTCTGGGTTGCGTATCCGCGCAGGCCCACCGCCAGCGTCCGGGTGCTGTCGTTGGTCATGATCGAGGCGAAGAGCACTTCGCCCCAGGCCGTCATGAACGCGTAGACGCAGACCGCGATGATGCCGGGGATGGCGGCCGGCACGACGACCCGGAAGAGCGCGCCGAACGGGCCGCATCCGTCCACCTTGGCGGCCTCGTCGAGGTCGCGCGGGATGGAGTCGAAGTAGCCGACCAGCATCCAGATGGAGAAGGGCAGCGAGAAGGTGAGATAGGTGATGATCAGGCCGAGCCGGCTGCCGTAGAGCTGGATGCCGGTGGAGTTGCCGATGTTGACGAAGATGATGAACAGCGGCAGCAGGAAGAGGATGCCGGGGAACATCTGGGTCGACAGCACCGTGATGGTGAAGAACCGGCGGCCAGGGAAGCGGTACCGGCTCACGCCGTAGGCGGCGAAGATCGCCACCGCCACCGACAGCAGGGTCGCGCTGACCGACACGATCAGCGAGTTCATGAAGTAGTGCGCCAGCGGGACGGTCGACCAGATGTCGATGTACGGCCGGATGGTCAGACCGCTGGGGATCCACTTGAAGGATCCCTGCACGTCCTGCAGCTTCTTCAGCGACGAACTGAGCATCACGTACACGGGGACGAGTACGAAGAGCAGCAGCAGCGTCAGTACGATCCGCCGGGTCCACAGGAAGGACTTCGGCGACGCCATCGGCGACGGCTGGACCGGGACCCTAGGCATCGGCGTCGCCTCGCTTCCGGGACGTGAGCAGCAGATAGACCGCCGTCACCAGCAGCAGGAAGAGCAGCAGCAGCACGGACATCGCCGAGCCGGAGCCGAAGTTCCAGGTGATGAAGGACGACTGGTAGATGTGGATGGAGATCAGGTCGGCCGCGTGCGGCGCCGATTGACCGAACATCACATACGGCGTGTTGAAGTCGTTGAACGTCCACAGGAAGAGCACCAGGATCAGCACCTGGTTCACCGGCCGCAGCGACGGCATGGTGATCTTCCGGATCTGCTGCCAGACACCCGCGCCGTCCATCGCGGCGGCCTCGTACAGCTCGCGCGGGATGTTCTGCAGACCGGCCATCAGGCACAGGAAGGCGAACGGCCAGCCCTTCCAGACCGACACGATCACCAGGGCCCAGAAGCTGTTCGGGCCGATCAGCCAGAACGGCTTGTCCGAGGTGAGGTGCAGCTGATCGTGGAGGACGTGGTTCACCAGACCGGTGTCCTGCTGGAACATGAAGGTCCAGGTGATGACCGCGGTGTAGACCGGCAGCGCGTACGGCACCAGGAAGACCGCGCGCATCAGCGCCCGGCCGCGGAAGGCGTCCTGCATCAAGATCGCCGCCGCGGTGCCGATCAGCCAGCAGAAGCCGACCGACAGGATGGTGAAGCCGCAGGTCACCCAGAACGAGTGCAGCAGCGCCTCACCGACGGGCTGGTTGAACTTCACCGCCAGGCGGTAGTTGTCCAGGCCGGACCAGGGCGCGCTGCCCCAGTCCCTGATGAAGAACTGGGTCAGCCCTTTGAAGCTGATGATGATGCCGAACACCATGGGTATGAGGTGGATCAGCAGTTCGAGGATCAGCGCGGGGAACAGCAGCAGGTACGGCAGGCCCAGCTGGCGCAGCCGAACGGGGATACGCGGCCGGAGCCGGCCCCCGGCAGCGGGCTTCTTGCCGCTGGGGGGACCGGCCTCGGGAGCGCTCCGAGGAGGGGCGGTGGCAGTCATGGAGAGCCGATCCTTACGATGCGGGCATCTGCTGCTGCGCCTTGGTCAGCGCGGCCTTGACGGAGTCTTCGGTGACGCTCTTGCCGGCGGCTGCGTCAGCGAAGAGGTCCTTGACCGCGGTACCCACGAGCGTCTCGAACTGGCTCTCGTTGGGCACCTGCGGCAGCGGCGCGGCGGAGCTGCCGAGCACACCGGCGAGGACCTTCAGGTCGGGCGTCTGGAAGGCGGGGTCGCTCTGCGCCTCCTTGACCGGCGGCAGCGAACCGTAGGTCCCGTTGAGGATCTTCTGCTCGGGCGTGCTGGTCAGGAACTTGACCAGCTGCACCGCGGCGGCCTGGTGGCTGCTGTTCTTGAAGACCGCCAGGTTGATGCCGGCCACCATCGAGGTGATGCCGGCGTCGCCGGTCGCCCCCGCGGTCTGCGTCGGGACGGGCACCACGCCGTACTGATCGGGCGTCATGCCGTGCGCCTTGATGGAGGTCGCGGCGGACTGCCACATCATCATCGCGGCCTTGCCGGTGGCGAAGTCGGTGATGGTCTGGTTCTGCGCGTACTCCGCGTCGCCCTTGGCGGCGATCTTGTCCTGGGCGATGAAGTCGACGTACTGCTTGACCGCCGCGACGTTCTGCGGGGTGTCGAAGGTCGCCTTGCCGGACGCGTCGAACCAGTCCGAGCCGCGCTGCTTGGCCAGCACGAAGGCGTGGTGGATGTTCTCCGAGCCGTTGCCGCCCTCGACCGCCAGGCCGTAGTGGCCGCCGGTGGTCAGCTTCTTGCCGTCCGCGACCAGTTCGTCCCAGGTCTTCGGCGGCGTGGCGATGCCCGCGTCGGCGAACATCTTCTTGTTGTAGTACAGGCCGTACGCCATCGAGTACAGCGGCACCGCGGCCGGGTCCTTGCCGGCCGCGCCGGCGGAGGCTATCGCGGCGGGCGCGAAGCGGTCCTTGCCGCCGATCGCGGTGAAGTTCGCCGCGTCCCACGGCAGCAGCGCGCCGGTCGCCTGGAGCGAAGCGGACCAGGTGTTGCCGATGTTGAGCACATCGGGGCCCTGACCGGAGGTGGTCGCCGCCAGGATGCGGTTGAGCAGGTCCGCCCAGCCGATGACCTCCAGCTTGACCTTGATGCCGGTCTGCTGGGTGAACTTGTTGAGCTCCGGGGTGAGCACCTGCTTGTCGTTGTCCAGGCTGGTGCCCTGGTTGCTCGCCCAGTAGGTGATCGTCTGGCCCTTGAGACTGCCGGGTGCGGCGGAGGTCTTGCCGCTGCCGCCGTCGTCGTTGCCGCCACCGCAGGCGGAGAGCGTCAGACCGAGCGCGGCCACGAGGGCGGTGGCCGCGAGGAGTCTGCTGGAGGTGCTGGAGGTGCGCATACCGGTTCCCTCTCAGGGGGTGGGATCGCTTCAGGAAGTGAACAGCGCCTGTGCCTTAATTCAGGCCGTGATTTAACTTGTGAGAAAAGGTGGCGTCAAGACCCTGTGCAGCGATAGATTTCCGCGGGACGGCCTGGGAGGGAGACGCGATGGCAGAGCGCGGCAAGCGGACCGTGCGTGACCTGCGGCGGGGCAACCGTGCATCGCTTCTGCGTCATTTGTATTTCGAAGGCCCCCTGAGCCGTCAGGAGTTGGGGCGGGACACCGGCCTCAGCGCGGGTTCGATCAGCAATGTCGTGGGTGAACTGATCGCCGACGGGATGGTCGAGGAGGCAGGCGCCGTCGAGTCCGACGGAGGCCGCCCGCGGATCCTGCTCCAGGTCGCCGCCGGCTACGGATACGTGGTCGGCGTGGACGTCGGCGAGACCCGGGTGCGGGTCGAGCTCTTCGACCTCGCGCTCACCGAACGTGCCTCCGCCGACCTGCCGCTCTCCGACAGCGGCCATGACGTGGACCACGTGGTCCGGCTCGCCCTCGAAGGCATCGCGTCGGTGGTCAGGGAGGCCGGCATCGACGACAGCGAGGTGCTCGGCGTCGGCATCGGCGTCCCCGGCATCGTCGAACAGGGCGACTCCGGCTCCGCCGTCCCCGGCGCGGGCGAGGGCATCGTCGTACACGGCCAGACCATCGGCTGGGAGGCCGTCCCGCTCGGCCGGCTGCTGCGGGCCGGCACCGCGCTGCCGCTCTTCATCGACAACGGTGCCAAGACCCTCGGCCAGGCCGAGATGTGGTTCGGCGGCGGACGCGGCTCGCGCAACGTGGTCATCGCCCTGATCGGCTCCGGTGTCGGCGCGGCCGTCGTCGCCGACGGAAAGCCCTACCACGGCGCCAGCAGCAGCGCGGGCGAGTGGGGCCACACCACCCTGCGGGTCGGCGGCCGGACCTGCCGCTGCGGCTCCCGCGGCTGCCTGGAGGCGTACGTCGGCGCCGCGGCGCTCCTGGGCCGCTGGCCCGACGCCCCCGAGGGCGTCAGCGAGGAGAACGGGCTGGCCGCCCTGCTCGCCGCCGCCGACCACGACCCGCAGGCCGGCGCGCTGCTCGCCGAGGCCGCCGAGTACCTCGGCGCCGGCATCGCCGACCTGATCAACCTCTTCAACCCGCAGCGCATCGTGATCGGCGGCTGGGCCGGCCTGCTGCTCGGCCCCCGGCTGCTGCCCGCGGTCCGCGAGGTCGCCGCCGCCTACTCGCTCCACCACCCCTGCGCCCAGACCTCCATCGAGCTCGGCCGGCTCGGCGCGGACGCGGTCACCGTGGGTGCCGCCACCCTCCCGCTGGCCCGTTTCCTGGAGACCGGCGGCGAGCGTACGGTCCGGGTTCCCGCCGCTCAGGACGGTGCGCACGACGGCACCGAGCACTCCGAGCGCCCGGAGAGCTTGCGGAACCGAATCGCGCGGGCGGTACGTTGACCTGGCGGTGACTCCCGGTCCGTGAGCGACCAGGGGCACCCGCTCACGTATCCCGAGCACGACCTAGGAGCCCGCTGTGACCCTGCAGCAGCAGATCGTCGGCAACGCCATGCAGATGGCCGTCTGCACCCTGAACCCCGGCCAGACGGTGTACTGCGAGGCGGGCAAGTTCCTCTTCAAGACCGCCAACGTCTCCATGGAGACCCGGCTCGGCGGTCCCGGCAACCGCCAGCAGGGCGGCGCCCCCGGCCAGCAGGGCGCGGGCGGCATGGGCGGCCTGCTGCGGCAGGCCATGGGCACCGCCATGCAGGTCGGCCAGCGCGCGCTGGCCGGCGAGTCACTGGCCTTCCAGTACTTCACCGCCTCCGGCGGCGAGGGCACGGTCGGGTTCGCCGGGGTGCTGCCGGGCGAGATGCGGGCCCTGGAGCTCACCGGGTCGCGGGCCTGGTTCGCCGAGAAGGACGCCTTCGTGGCGGCCGAGGACACCGTCCAGTTCGGCATCGCCTTCGCCGGCGGCCGGCAGGGCATGAGCGGCGGCGAGGGCTTCATCCTGGAGAAGTTCACCGGCCGCGGCACCGTGATCATCGCCGGCGCCGGCAACTTCATCGACCTCAACCCGGCGGACTTCGGCGGCCGGATCGAGGTGGACACCGGCTGCATCGTCGCCTTCGAGGAGGGCATCCAGTACGGGGTCCAGCGGATAGGCGGCCTCAACCGCCAGGGGATCATGAACGCGGTCTTCGGCGGCGAGGGCCTCTCCCTCGCCACCCTTGAGGGCAACGGCCAGGTGATCCTCCAGTCCATGACGATCGAGGGCCTGGCCAACGCCCTCAAGAAGTCCCAGGGCGGCGACAAGCAGGGCCCCACCGGGGGGCTCTTCTCCACTCACGCGGGCTGACCCCCGCGCCGGCTGGCCCCCGCGCGGGCTTTCCCCTGCGCGGGGGACCCCCGCGCCGGCTGGCCCGATGCCGGCTGATCCCCATGCCGGGTGCCCGCGCCACGGCGCCCGGCGAAGGTCTCATGCTCCTCTCATGTCACGTTGAGGTGACAGCTGCCCTTGCGGCCTCCGTTACCGCCGCCCACAGCGAGTAACGTGCTGATCCCGTGCATCGCACCGCAGCCTTGCCCCGCACCCCGATCCGCCGCACCGCCGCCCGCCGCACCGCCGCCGTCCCGTCGCCACCGCCCCACGCACCCGCTGTCCCGCAGATCCGCAGACCCCGAGGAAGGTGGGCGATCCGCCGTGTACCGCTGGGAGACCACCCGGGCCGCACTGGCCCAGCGGGTATTCGCCACCATCCGCAGCGAGAGCTACGACCAGGCCGCCGCCACCGCCGACACCCTGCTCTCGGCGGGGCTGACCACCCTGGAGATCTCCCTCACCACCCCGTTCGCGCTGGAAGCCGTCACCACCTTGGTCCGTGAGGTCGGCGACGACGCGGTGATCGGCGCCGGCACCGTACTCGACCAGGTCTCCGCACGGATGGCGATCGAGGCCGGCGCCCGCTTCCTGCTCTCGCCCAACCTCGACGAAGAGGTGCTGCGCACCGGCCACCGGTACGGCATCCCGGTCTTCCCCGGTGTCGCCACCCCGACCGAGGCGGTCCGCGCCATGGAGATGGGCGCGGACGCGCTCACCCTCTACCCGGCCACCGCCTACACCCCGGACTGGGTGGTCGACGTGCACGCGATCATCCCGCAGGCCGCCCTGCTGCCGATCGGCGGCATCACCGTCTCCGCGGCCCCGCACTGGGTGGCGGCCGGCGCCGTCGCGGTCGGCATGGGCTCGTCGCTGACTGACGGTGACCGCGAGACGGTCACCAAGCGGCTGGCCGAACTGCTGGAGCGCCTCGCCGACGTGGCATGAGCGGCGGGCCGGCCTCCGCCGGACCGGCCCGTTCCCCCATTCGGCTTCCTCCTTGCGGGGGACGCGGTACCCAACCGACCCTGGCTACGGTGGCGGTGGTGGACACACACCGTCAGGGGGAAGTGCATGAGCGTCACCGGGATCGTCGATCTGTCCGCACTGGGCCGGGAGTTCGTCGCCGACCCGTTCGCCTTCTACGCCCGCCTGCGCGAGCAGGGACCACTGCACCGCGCCAACTCACCTTTACAGGGGGACATCTGGCTGGTCGTCGGTTATGAGGAGGCCCGCGCGGTCCTCGCCGATCCGCGCCTGAGCAAGGACTGGCGGACCGTCGTCCCCGACACCCAGGAGATCCCCAGCATCAGCGCCAACATGCTGGAGTCCGACGTCCCGGTGCACACCCGGCTGCGCAAGCTGGTGGCCCGTGAGTTCACCTCCCGGCGGATCGAGGCGCTGCGGCCCCGCGTCCAGGAGATCACCGACCGGCTGCTGGACGAGATGGCGCCGCGGACAAGCGCCGACCTCATCGAAGCACTCGCCTTCCCGCTCCCGATGACCGTCATCTGCGAGCTGCTGGGCGTGCCCGATCTGGACCGGGAGACCTTCAGCACCCTGTCCCGCAAGGCCATCGGCGAGAGCGACGGGTATGACGACGGGGCCGCCGCCACCGACCTGCTCAGCCGCTATCTGGCCGAACTCATCGAGGACAAGCGGCGCGGCGGCCCGCAGCCGGATCTGCTCAGCGCTCTCATCCGGGCCCGGGACGACGACGGCGACCAGCTGTCGGCCGCCGAACTCGTCGGCATGGCCTTCCTGTTGCTGGTCGCTGGTCACGAGACGACGGTCAATCTCATCGCCAACGGCGTGCTCGCGCTGCTGCGCCACCCCGACCAGCTCGCCGCGCTGCGCGCCGACCCCGGCCTGATGCCCGGCGCGATCGAGGAAATGCTGCGGTACGACGGCCCGTTGGAGAACGCCACCTTCCGCTTCACCCGCGAACCCACCGAGATCGCCGGTCGGCTGCTGCCCGCCGGGCAGCTGATAGCGGTAGTGCTGGCGGCGGGCGACCGCGACCCCGGCCGCTTCCCGTCCCCCGACACCTTCGACATCCGCCGGGAGACCCAGGGCCATCTCGCCTTCGGCCACGGTATCCACTACTGCCTCGGCGCCCCGCTCGCCCGCATGGAGGGGCAGATCGCCCTGACCTCCCTGCTGGCCCGCTGCCCCGGCCTGACGCTGGACGCCACCCCCGACGAGCTGACCTGGCGCTCCGGCCATCTGATGCGGGGCTTGCAGCGGCTTCCGGTGCGGTTCTAGGGCGGCGGGCGGCGGACCGGACGGGGCTCGGTCGGGGCGCGGGGATTGGCGGGGTGCGGGCCCGGCGGGTGCGGGCCCGCGGGAGCGGGCCGGCGGGAGCGGGTCTGGCGGGTGCGGGCCTGGCGGGCGCGGGCCGCATCGGGCAGGGGCCCGGCGGGGCGCGGAGCGTGGCCGGTCCCGGGCGGGAGCCGGCCCGCGGCGGGCGCGCCCTAAACTCGGCGGGGGGCCGCGCGGGCCCTCATCCGTAACCCCGCCAGGAGATCTCCCGTGACCGTCGTCGCCGTACCCGGTTCGAAATCGGTGACCGCCCGAGCCCTGTTCCTCGCCGCCGCGGCGGACGGTGTCAGCACGCTGCACCGCCCGCTGCTCTCCGACGACACCGACGGCTTCGCCGAGGGCCTGGCCGGCCTCGGGTACGACGTCGTGCGCGGCGCGCGGGAGTGGCGGATCACCGGGCGCCCGGCCGGCCCGGCCGTGGACGAGGCCGACGTCTACTGCCGGGACGCGGCCACCGCTGCCCGCTTCCTGCCCGCGCTCGCGGCAGCCGGCCACGGCACCTTCCGGTTCGACGCCTCCGCCCAGATGCGCCGCCGCCCGGTCGCCCCGCTGACCCGGGCGCTGCGGGAGCTCGGCGTGGACCTCACCCATGAGGAGGCCGAGGGCCACCTGCCGCTGACCGTCGTCGCCGACGGCATCAAGGGCGGCGCGATCGAGCTCGACGCGAGCCTGTCCTCGCAGTTCCTCACCGCCCTGCTGCTCACCGGCCCGCTCACCGCCGAGGGCCTGCGGATCAAGGTCACCGGCATCGTCTCGGTGCCGTACGTCGAGATCACGCTGGCGATGATGCGCCGCTTCGGCGCCGAGGTGACCCGCGACGGCGACACCTTCACCGTCGCGCCCGGCGGTTACCGCGCCACCGACTACCCGGTCGAGCCCGACGCCTCCACGGCGAGCTACTTCTTCGCCGCCGCGGCGCTCTCCGGCCGCACCGCGATCGTCCCCGGCCTGGGCACCGGCGCCCTCCAGGGCGACCTGCGCTTCGTGGACGTGCTGCGCGAGATGGGCGCCGAGGTGGAGATCGGCGAGGGCGCCACCACGGTGACCGGCACCGGGCGGCTCTCCGGTGTCACCGTCGCCATGCGGGACATCTCCGACACGATGCCGACCCTCGCCGCGATCGCTCCCTTCGCGGACGGCCCGGTCCGGATCGAGGACGTCTACAACACCCGGGTCAAGGAGTGCGACCGGCTGGAGGCGTGCGCGGAGAACCTGCGCCGTCAGGGCATCCGGGTGGAGACCGGCCGCGACTGGATCGAGATCCACCCCGGCACCCCGGCGCCGGTGGAGATCAGCTGCCACGGCGACCACCGGATCGCGATGAGCTTCGCGGTGGCGGGCCTGCGCACCCCCGGCACCACCTTCGACGACCCGGGGTGTGTGAAGAAGACCTTCCCTGAGTTCCATGAGTTCTTCGCCGGGATCCGGGAGCAGTGGGGCGTGTAGTCCCTGCCCGCCGCTCCTCGTGTGCGGGGGCCGACCCGCCGGCGGAAACGTTCCCCCCGACCGGAGCGGGACCGGGGGTTCTAGGGTGGGGGTGTTCACCGGCGAACCCGGAGGACAGCAGGCTGCGCTCGGTCGTCTTCTCCTGACTCTGCTGAGAGACCCGGCGAGCGCGATGCCTCCGGCCGCCGCCCGGCCTGACCCGGGCGGCGGCCGGGCGTACGGAGCGGTCCGCCGCCGTAGGCCCGGCCGGGTCTCAGACCCCGATCGGTGCCACCACCGGCTCCCGGTCCAGCACGATCCCGAAGTGCTCGCGGTAGGCGGCCGGCACCTGCTCCTCCCGCCCGGCCACCACGGCCCACTGGCCGCCACCCTCGCCGCGCCCGCCCTGACCCCCGCCGCAGCCTGCCGCTCCAGGGTCGGCTGAACCGTGGCCCTGGTCCGTCCGCTCGGTGCGCGCCGTCGCCGGCCGGCGGCGGCGCGGTGTCGCCGGTCAGGCGAACCGCGAACTGCGTACCGGGCCCGGGGAGTTCACGCGGTCCCGCGGGCCGGTGAGCCACGTCCCGCGTACCCGGGCCGCGAAGGCGGCCAGCAGTTCGTCCGGGTCCGGCGGGGTCTCCCCGTCACCCTCCTGCGGCGCGACCGGCGCCGCGCAGACCGCCTCGGCCAGCTCCGCCGCCGGCCGCGGATCCGGGACCGCCGGCACCCGCTCGCGCTCGGGGCCGAACCGCAACTGCGCCTCCCAGGGCGCGATGACCGTCTGTACCAGCAGCGTGTTCACGTCCGCGGAGACCGCGGGCGGCCGGGTCCAGCAGGTGGCGTGCTCGAACAGCACCTCCCTGGGGGCCCGTTCGCGCAGTGCCGGCAGCAACTCCGGTGCCGCCCTGGTCAGGTCGTACGCCACCACCAGCGCGTCCGCGGTCCCCGGCCGGTAGGGAGCGGCGGGGAGCCCCAGCAGCCGGGCCGCGGCCAGACCGAGCACCTGGCTGCCCCGGTCCGGCAGCAGCCCGACCGAGGCCGGCCACCGCCCGGTCGCGGCGAGCACCACCCGCAGCCGCTCCAGGCCGTACCTGCACGACTCCAGGCTGTCCTGCGCGAACGCCCAGCGGCCGGTCATGCCCTGCCGGAAGCCGTGCGGGGACAGGGTGCAGAGCAGGCCACCGGTGAGCGTGAAGTGCCACCCCCGCAGATCGGTGTTCCCGGCAGGCGCCGCGTCCGCCGCCCGCGCGAAGGTACGGCGGACACGGTCGGCGGCCGGCCGCCACCTCGCGTCGGCCGGCTCGCTCAGCCGGCCGAACACCTCCCGGGCGAGGGCTGGCTGACCGTCCATCAGCGCGTTGTGGACCAGCAGATACCGGTCCGGCCAGTCCGCCAGGACGGCGTCCTGCTCCCGCAGTGCCGTCACCGCCGCCGCATGCCGTTCGAGGTCTTCGAGCGCGACGGCCAACTGCACGACGACGGCGCGCCGGCCGCCTCCGGTCACCGACCGCTGCGCCTGCCGCAGCGCGGGCACCGCGGCCTCACTGACCCCGCGTCCGATGCAGGCGATGGCGAACGCGTACAACTCCTTTACGCCGTCCGGCCGTTCGACGAGCGCGCGGGACGCCTCGCCGAGGTCGTCGAACCCCGCCGGGCGGCTCAGCTCCGCCATCAGGGCGGCCGTCTCGCCCGGCGGCACGTGCTCGGCCGCGGACCGCAGCGCGCGCATCGCGCCCTTGGGGTCGCCGGACGCGAACAGCTCCCACGCCGTGGACAGTTCTGTGCTCATACGTCACCTCGGAAGACAGCCGGCGCGCCCCCGGGCACACCGGGGACCGGCCAACCGCAACCACTCGGGCCGCACTCAACGCACGGGGCGGAAACCGCCCTTCCCGTAGCCGTCGCTCATACCGCGATCATCGCGACCCCGGCCCCGCCCCGGCAACCGCATTTCCCCCGACCCGAACGGGCCACCTGCGGTGCGTCCTCGGGTGCCGCCATGGCGTGCGAGGAGATAGCGAGAGCGTTCGCGAACCGGTTTCCCGAAGCGATGGACCCCGGGCTGCGAGTCGCCGGCGACAGTCGCTCCCGCTTCGACCACTACCGGGTGCTGAACGGGGGTCCGGGGTCAGGCACAGTATGCGGCGACCGCGTCCTCGGCCGTCGGTCTGACCGCTGGGGAGATCGAGGCCATTGACCAGGACCGGCCGGTCCCGATCGGCGCCGCCTGCCGGCGGTTCCTGGAGGTGGCCGGTGGCGGCATCGGCCTTTTCCTGGCGGGCGGCGACATTTTCCACCCTGCGGTGCCGGGTGTGCGATGAGCCGCCGGCGGGCTGCTGGCGGAGAACAATTCCGTGGTCACCCTGACTTCCACGGACAGGGTCGTTCTTTCGACTTCCTGCGGGGCGCCGGAGCCGATTCCGAAGTATGGACCTACGACGAGATCCGGGAGGCCGAACCGGTGCCATTCCGTAACGCCCGGACGCTCACCGACCGGCTCCGGAATCACGCCGAGCGGCACCGCGGGTTGTGAGGCGGAGCCGGCGGGCTGCCGGGGCAGTTCATTCGGGGTGACTCTCCTGTGCCCCGACGCCGATGGCGATACCTTGCCGTGTCAAAAGATCTTCTTGACCCGGGGAGGTGAGGACCCATATGGTCTGCTGGCCCAGTCGCCGCTGAAGGCGGCTTGACGGCCTGTCGAAAGAACGGTCCTTGGGGGGACTCGCTGTGCGGTGGTATGTCGACGTGTTCAAGAAGTATGCCGTTTTCGAGGGGCGCGCCCGCCGCAGGGAGTTCTGGATGTACTCCTTGTTCGACGCGGTCGTACTCGTCCTGCTGTTTCTCATCGGTCTCCAGACGGATATCGGGGCCCCCTTCCAGATCTACGTGCTGGCGACCTTCGTTCCCCGTCTTGCCGTGCTTGTACGGCGCCTGCACGACACGGGTCGCTCCGGTTGGTCGCTCCTGATCGGCATTGTCCCGGTCGTCGGGATCATCGTTGTTCTGCTATTCCTTTCCAGCGGCAGTTTTTGGGCGACGAACCAGTACGGGCCCAATCCCAAGGACGTTCCCGTCTACGGTTAGCCTCGATTCGTCCGCGGCGAGCAGCCAGCCGCGGTTCACCTCCCACGAGGGGGACGGCAGTCGCGGTCATCGCGTATTTGCAACCCGGCGACGCCCCACCCCCTCGCTCCGCCCCCGCTCCCCCCGCCACCCCCTCCCCCCGACCCCTTGACGGATACTTGGCCCGCCGGGATGGTCGCTCGAAGCACTTCACAGCTTCAGCAGCCCACACAGCACGCGCAGCCCACCCACCACGTGTGCTACGCGCGCAACCACCACCCCGGCTGCACCAGGAACAGCACGGAAAGGCAGGGCCGCCACGTGGCGAAGGCAGGGTCGGGAACGACGGTACGGCGGGGGGTCACCGCCAGGCGGCTGCTCGGCGTGGCACTGGCGGCGGTGCTCGCCGCGACCGCGCTGGCCGGCTGCAGCAGCACCGGCGGCAAGCGTGCGGAGGACCGCGCCAAGAAGCTCGCCGCGAACGGCTCGGCGGTGAACACCCCGCACTGGACCTTCGCGATGGTCACCCACTCGGGAGCCGGCGACTCCTTCTGGGACATCGTGCAGAGCGGCGCCAAGCAGGCCGCCGCCAAGGACAACATCAAGTTCGTCTACTCCAGCAGCGACCAGGCCAACGAGCAGGCACAGCTCGTCCAGGCCGCCATCGACAGCCATGTGGACGGGCTGGTGGTCACCCTCGCCAAGCCCGACGCGATGAAGGCCGTGGTGGCCAGGGCCGAGAAGGCCGGCATCCCGGTGATCACCATCAACTCCGGCTCCGAGGAGTCCGCCGAGTTCGGCGCGATCACCCACATCGGCCAGGACGAGACCATCGCCGGACAGGCGGTCGGCACCGAACTGGACAAGCGCGGCAAGAAGCACGCCCTGTGTGTGCTGCACGAGCAGGGCAACGTGGGCCACGAGCAGCGCTGCGCCGGCGTCAAGGACACCTTCTCCGGCACCATGGACAAGCTCTACGTCAACGGCACCAACATGCCCGACGTGCAGTCCGCGATCACCGCAAAGCTCCAGTCCGACAAGTCCATCGACGCGGTGGTCACTCTCGGCGCGCCCTTCGCCGCCACCGCCGCCAAGTCCAGGAGCGAGGCCGGCTCCACGGCCGAGATCGACACCTTCGACCTCAACGCGCAGGTCGCCACCTCGCTCAAGGACGGCACCATCGGTTTCGCCGTCGACCAGCAGCCGTACCTCCAGGGGTACGAGGCGATCGACCTGCTGTGGCTCTACCGCTACAACGGCGACACCCTCGGCGGCGGCAAGCCGGTCCTCACCGGCCCGCAGATCGTCACCAAGGACGACGCCGACGCCCTGCTCAGCTACACCAAGCGGGGCACCCGATGAGCGTGCTGACCGCCAACGACCCGGGTGAGCTGGACGAACGGCTCGCGCCGCGCTCGCTGACCCGGCGGCTGCTGGGGCGGCCGGAACTCGGCGCGGTGGTCGGCGCCGCGGCCGTCTTCGTCTTCTTCTCGATCGTTGCCGATTCGTTTCTGCAGGCGTCGAGCCTGGGCACGGTGCTCTACGCGTCCTCCACCATCGGGATCATGGCGGTGCCGGTGGCGCTGCTGATGATCGGCGGCGAGTTCGACCTGTCGGCCGGTGTGATGGTGACCAGCTCCGCGCTGGTCTCCTCGATGTTCAGCTACCAGATGACCGCCAACGTCTGGGTTGGCGTCGGTGTCTCGCTGCTGGTCACGCTGGCGATCGGTGCCTTCAATGGCGTCATGCTGGTCCGCACCAGACTGCCCAGCTTCATCATCACGCTGGGCACCTTCCTGATGCTCACCGGCCTCAACCTCGGGGTGACGAAGCTGATCAGCGGCACCGTCTCCACCAAGTCGATCGGTGACATGGAGGGCTTCCCGACCGCCCGTGACCTGTTCGCCTCGCACTGGACGGTCGGCTCGGTCGACCTCCAGGTGACCATCCTGTGGTGGCTGGGCCTGGTCGCGGTCGCCACCTGGGTGCTGCTGCGCACCCGCGCGGGCAACTGGATCTTCGCGGCCGGCGGCAACGCGGAAGCGGCCCGCGCGGTCGGCGTCCCGGTGGCCCGTACCAAGGTCGGGCTCTACATGGCGGTCGCCTTCTGCGCCTGGATCTCCGGGCAGCACCTGCTCTTCTCGTTCGATGTGGTGCAGTCCGGCGAGGGCGTCGGCAACGAGTTCCTGTACATCATCGCGGCCGTCATCGGCGGCTGCCTGATGACCGGCGGCTACGGCAGTGCCTTCGGCTCCGCGGTCGGCGCGTTCATCTTCGGCATGACCAGCAAGGGCATCGTGTACGCGCAGTGGAACCCGGACTGGTTCAAGTTCTTCCTCGGAGTGATGCTGCTGATCGCCACCCTGCTCAACGCGGTGGTCCGGTTGCGGGCGGAGGCCAACAAGTGAGCACCCTGACCGCCACCGACCGGTCCCGGCGGGTCCCGCTGGTCGAACTGACCGACGTCTCCAAGTCCTACGGGAACGTCCTGGCCCTGCGGGGCGTCTCCCTCGAAGTGCACGCCGGAGAGATCAGCTGCGTCCTGGGGGACAACGGAGCGGGCAAGTCCACCCTGATCAAGATCATCGCCGGGCTGCACCCGCACGACTCCGGCCGTTACGCGGTCGAGGGCGAGGAAGTCCGGCACACCTCACCCCGGCAGGCCCTGGACCGTGGTATCGCCACCGTCTACCAGGACCTCGCGGTGGTCCCGCTGATGCCGGTGTGGCGGAACTTCTTCCTCGGCTCCGAGCCCACCAAGGGCCGCGGGCCGCTGCGCCGGCTGGACACCGCCACCATGCGCGGCACCACCCGGCAGGCGCTGCTGCGGATGGGGATCGACCTGCGGGACGTCGACCAGCCGATCGGCACTCTGTCAGGTGGCGAACGCCAGTGCGTGGCCATCGCCCGCGCGGTGCATTTCGGTGCGAGGGTTCTGGTACTCGACGAACCGACCGCCGCACTGGGCGTCCGGCAGTCCGGAATGGTGCTGAAGTACGTGGCCGCGGCCCGGGACGCGGGCCTCGGGGTGGTGCTGATCACCCACAATCCGCACCACGCCTACCTGGTCGGTGACCGTTTCGTCCTGCTCAAGCGCGGCACCATGTCGGGCAGCCACCTCAAGCGGGACATTACGCTTGACGAGCTGACCCGGGAGATGGCCGGAGGCAGCGAGCTTGACGAGCTGACCCATGAACTGAGCCGTACGACGCCCGACCCGACTGAGGAAGGGGAACCGCGCCGTACATCCACCGACAGCACTGACCCGGAGATCAACGCTTGAGTGCCAATCGTGAACGTGTCTACCGCGGCGGCGCCGCCCGGGCCACGGTGTGGCAGAACGTCGGCATGCGCGACCGCAGGGAGCGCCGCTCGCATCTGACCGCGCCCCGTGTCCCCACTGTCGGCATCGACATCGGCGGCACCAAGGTGATGGCCGGGGTGGTGGACGCGGACGGGACCATCCTGGAGAAGATCCGCGCCGAGACGCCGGACAAGTCCAAGAGCCCCAAGGTCGTCGAGGACACCATCGTCGAGCTGGTGCTCGACCTGTCGGAGCGGCACGACGTGCACGCGGTCGGCATCGGTGCCGCAGGATGGGTGGACGCCGACCGCTCCCGGGTGCTCTTCGCCCCGCACCTCGCCTGGCGCGACGAGCCGCTGCGCGAGCGCCTGGCCGAACGGCTGCTGGTGCCGGTGATGGTCGACAACGACGCCAACACCGCCGCCTGGGCCGAGTGGCGGTTCGGCGCCGGCCGCGGCGAGAGCGACCTGGTGATGATCACCCTCGGCACCGGCATCGGCGGCGCCATCCTGGAGGACGGTCACGTCAAGCGGGGCCGTTACGGGGTGGCGGGCGAGTTCGGCCATATGCAGGTGGTGCCCGGCGGGCACCGCTGCGCCTGCGGCAACCGCGGCTGCTGGGAGCAGTACAGCTCCGGCAACGCGCTGGTCCGCGAGGCCAGGGAACTGGCCGCCCAGGACTCCCCGGTGGCGTACGGGATCATCGACCGGGTCGGCGGCAACATCCGCGACATCACCGGCCCGATGATCACCGAGCTGGCCCGCCAGGGCGACCCGATGTGCATCGAACTCTTCCAGGACATGGGGCAGTGGCTCGGCGTCGGCATCGCCAACCTGGCCGCCGCCCTCGACCCCTCCTGCTTCGTCATCGGCGGCGGCGTGAGCGCCGCCGACGACCTGCTGATCAACCCGGCCCGGGACGCCTTCCGGCGCAACCTCACCGGCCGCGGCTACCGTCCGGAAGCACGCATCGTCAAGGCCGAACTCGGCCCGGAGGCCGGCATGGTCGGCGCCGCGGACCTGGCCCGGCTGGTCGCCCGCCGCTTCCGCCGCGCCAATCGGCGGCGCGTCGAGCGGTACGAGCGCTACGGTCGGGTCTACGGGCGACAGGCGGCCGATTCATGACCGCGACCCCCGGGCAGCAGCACACCGCGCGGCTGCCCGGCCCCTCGTCGGAGCCCGGGGCGGCCGGGGAGAGCGAGGCGGATTCCGCCGATCCGGCGGATCCGGCAGACTTGCCCGGACAGCCGGGTCCGCCGGACGCGTCAGGGCCGGACGATCCGTTCGGCCCGGTCGCGGCAGGCGGCGGGGAAACGGTTCCGGCCGGTGCCCCGGAAGCGGCCGCGGACCCCGCCGGGTCCGCCGTGTCCCTGGAGTCCCCCGGAGCCACGGGGCCCAATGGGCCCAATGGCCTCACCGGAACCTCCGGGTCCACGGGATCCCCCGGGGCCCCCGAACCTTCCGACCCCTCCGAGCAGATGAGCCCCTCGCAGACCATCCCGCCCCAGCACTCCGCAGCCGGCACCGGCCACCCCCGGTCCGGCGACCCGCACGCCCCGCGCGACCTTCCGCGCTGGGTGCGCTGGACCGTGCTCCCGCTGCTGGTCGTGGTGCCCATCGGCTACGTCGCCATCTCCGCCGAGCAGAGCCGCGACAGCGGCATGGACAAGCAGCAGGAGGCCGCCGCCCGGCACCTGACCCGGCACTGGCCCAGCGGGCTGCAGCAGCGCATCTACCAGGTGGAGTTCCCGACCGAGTCCCACCACCCCGGCTACCTGGAGACCAACTCCTGGGACGTCAGCGTCTTCTACGCGCAGTTCAGCACCACCGCGGGCGGCCTGGACACCTTCCTGGCCAAGATCGGCACCAGCCGTACCGCGCTGCGCATGGGCAACACCGCGATCAGCCCCGCCCAGGCCAAGGCGGCCGGCTGGAACTTCGACGTCCCGCGCTCGTACGCCGGCGTCTCCCTGCACCAGGTCGGCGACAAGCCCGACCACGAGATCATCGTGGATCTGACCAACCCCGACGCTCCGACGGTGTACGTGGTGTCCACCGTCAACTTCCAGCACGGCTTCGGGGGCGGGTGATCCGCGGCTGCTCCGCGGCAGACCCCGCCCCCGCCGTCACTCGACAGCACTCGATAGCGTGAGGCGATGAGCGAGACGACCGACCAGGCCGCCCCCGTGTACGACACGTTCAGCGACGGGTACGACGACCGTGACGACCTGCTGCAGCCGCCGCTGCAGTACCGCTTCGACGGCCCCGACGACGCCCCGGTGCTCGTCCTGGGCCCGGCGCTGGGCTCGACCTGGCACATGTGGGACCGCCAACTGCCGGTGCTCGCCGGTGAGTGGCGGGTCCTGCGCTACGAGCTGCCAGGACACGGCGGCGCGCCCGCCGATCCCGCCTACTCGGTCGACGACCTGGCCAGGCGGCTGCTCGCGGTGCTCGACGACGAAGGCATCGACAGCTTCGGCTACGCCGGCTGCGGCCTCGGCGCGGCCATCGGCGCCCGGCTGGCCCTGCTGCGGCCGGACCGGGTCGCCGCGCTCGCCCTGGTCTCGGCCGCCGCCCGGTATGCCACCGCCGACGCCTGGCGGCAGCGCGGCGTCGTGGTCCGCGCCAACGGCCTGGACCGTACCGCCCACGCCACCCCCGAGCGCTGGTTCACCGAGGCGTTCCTGGCCACCCAGCCGGCCATCACCCAGTGGGCGGTGCAGATGGTCAGAAGCACCGACGCCGCCTGCTACGTGGCCGCCTGCGAGGCGCTGGCGGCCTTCGACATCCGCGACGACATCGGCGGCATCACGGTGCCGACCCTGGTGGTGGCCGGGGCCGACGACTCCGAGACCCCGCCCGCCGACGCCCGGCTGCTGGTGGCCGGCATACCGGACGCCCGGCTCGCGGTGGTCCCCGCGACCGGGCACCTCGCCCCTGTCGAGGAGCCGACCGCGGTCGGCGACCTGCTGGCCCGGCACTTCCGGGCCGCCTGGGCGGACCACACGCCGGCGCCCGCGCCCTTCGCGCCCGCCCCGCCGCCGGTCGCGCCCCGTACCCCCGTGCCCGCCGCGGCGCCCGCGGGACCCGACCAGTACGCCGAGGGCATGCGGCTGCGCCGCGAGCTCACCGGGGACGCCGAGGTGGACGCCGCGCTGGCCGGGGCCGAGGGCTTCGGCGCCGCGTTCGACACCTTCGCCACCCGCTACGCCTGGGGCGAGGTCTGGGGCCGTTCCGGACTCGACCGGCGCACCCGCAGCGTCATCACCCTCACCGCGCTGACCGCCCTCGGCCAGCTCGGCGAGATCGCCGAACAGACCCGCGCGGCCCTGCGCAACGGGCTGGCCGCGGCCGAGATCGAGGAGATCCTGCTGCACACCGCGGTCTACTGCGGACTGCCCGCCGCCAGGGCCGCCGTCGCCGCGGCCAGGACGGTGGTGGCGCAGGAGACGGGTGGGAAGGAATAGCCGGGCGTAGCAAGATGGAAGCATGAAGCTGACCAAGAAGCGCCATGCCTGCGTCCGGCTGCAGAAGGACGGCAGGACCCTTGTCATCGACCCGGGGGTCTTCAGCGAGGAGGACGCGGCGGTCGGCGCCGACGTCATCCTCGTCACCCACGAGCACCCCGACCACTTCAGCGAGGAACGGCTCCGTACCGGTCTGGAGAGCAACCCGGCGGCCGAGCTGTGGACGCTGGCCAGTGTCGCGGAGCAGCTCTCCGCCGCCTTCCCCGGCCGGGTGCACACCGTCGGCCACGGCGACTCCTTCACCGTCTCCGGGTTCGACGTCCAGGTCCACGGCGAACTGCACGCGGTGATCCACCCCGACATCCCCCGGATCACCAACGTCGGCTTCCTGGTGGACGGTTCGGTCTTCCACCCGGGGGACGCGCTGACCGTGCCGAACCACCCGGTCGACACCCTGCTGCTGCCGGTGCAGGCGCCCTGGAACAAGATCTCCGAGGTCATCGACTACGTCCGCGAGGTCAAGCCCCGCCGGTCGGTCGACGTGCACGACGCGCTGCTGGCCGACCTGGCCCGGCCGGTCTACGACCTGCAGATCGGCAGCCTCGGCGGCGCCGAGCACCTGCGGCTCGCCCCGGACGAGAGCACCGAGGACTGAGCCTGTCGGACCCAGCCGCTAGGTTGTCAGGCATGCGTATCGCGACCTGGAACGTCAACTCGATCACCGCCCGCCTCCCGCGGCTGCTGGCCTGGCTGGAGGGCAGCGGGACGGACGTCCTGTGTGTCCAGGAGACGAAGTCCACCGCCGAGCAGTTCCCGCACGCCGAGCTGCGCGCGCTGGGTTACGAGGCGGCCGTGGAGGCGAGCGGGCGGTGGAACGGCGTGGCGGTGATCTCCCGGGTGGGCCTGGACGACGTGGTGCACGGGCTGCCCGACGGGCCCGCGTACGAAGGCGTCCCGGAGCCGCGGGCGGTCGCCGCGACCTGCGGCCCGCTCCGCGTCTGGTCGGTGTACGTGCCCAACGGCCGCGAGGTCGACCACCCGCACTTCGCCTACAAGCTGCGCTGGTTCGAGGCGCTGCAGGCCGCGGTGGCCGGCGACGCGGCCGGGGACCGCCCGTTCGCGGTGCTCGGCGACTACAACGTGGCACCCACCGACGACGACGTCTTCGACCCCGCGGCCTTCGAGGGTCTCACCCATGTCACCCCGGCCGAGCGGGCCGCGCTGGCCGCGCTGCGCTCCACCGGCCTGACCGACGTGGTGCCGCGCCCGCTGAAGTACGACCGCCCGTACACCTACTGGGACTACCGGCAGCTGGCCTTCCCCAAGAACCGCGGGATGCGGATCGACCTCGTCTACGGCAACGCGGCCTTCGCCAAGGCGGTCTCCGACGCGTATGTGGACCGCGAGGAGCGCAAGGGCAAGGGCGGCTCCGACCACGCGCCGGTGGTGGTCGACCTCGATCTCTAGACCGGCGCCGGGCCGGATACCGGCCTCGGCCGGACGCGGGTCCGGCGGTGTCGGTGGTCGGCGGCGGCCGGGGATGCGACGCTGAGCGGTATGGACAACTCACCGGACGACTCCGGTATCCGCGAACTCCTCGGCGAGAACGAGCTGCTGCGGGCCCGCGCCGCCGACGACGCAGTGGAACTCGACGGCTCCGCAGGCTCGTTGGCGGCCCTCGACCAGCTCGTGCCCAGCTGGCGGGAGGACCCGGAAGCACTCACCGAACTCGGCAACGACGCCGGCCTCTACCTGGGCACGGTGATCGTCAACACCGTGCCCGGCGCGGCCTGGCAGATCTGGCCGGACGGCCGCCCGACCGTGCGGCTCGCCTCCGGCCGGGAGATCGACACGGTCGAACTCGGCCACTCCTGGGCCGAACACGGCAGCCCGGAACTCTCCCAGGTCCAGGCCGAGGCCGCCGAGGACTAGGACTGCCGCCCACGTCCCCGACCTCACCGGGCAGTACAGCTAGTCGCTGGGGGAGTCCTGGCTGGTGCTGACGCCCCGCACCCCTTCGATCTCGGAGAGCACCGTGGCCAGCTCCACCACCGGCCGCTGGCCCTGGACGGTGAGATGCACGGTCACCTCTCCGCGGTGCTCGTCGTGCTCCGCGGAGAGGTCGATCACGTTGTAGCCCATGTCGGTGCAGGTGCTCAGCGCGGTGCGCAGCACCCCGCGGCCGTCCTCGTACTCCAGCCGCAGCCAGGCCGGCACCCGGGTGGAGCCGGGGATACGGGCGGCCAGCGGGACGAAGCCCAGCACGATCAGGAAGTGGCCGGCGGTCACCGCCAGCGCGAGCACCGGCAGCCCGGCCCCCGCCGCCATGCCGACCGCCGCGGTGATCCACACCACCGCCGCGGTGGTCAGGCCGCGCACCATGTCCTGGCGGACGAAGATCAGCCCGCCGCCGATGAAGCCGATCCCCGACACGATCTGCGCGGCCACCCGGGACGGGTCAAGCACCGTCTCCCCGCCCAGCACGTCGCTGAAGCCGTACTTCGACACCAGCATGATCAGCGCGGCACCGACGCCGACCAGCGTATGGGTGCGCAGGCCCGCGCTCTTCTGCCGCACCTCGCGTTCCAGGCCGATCGCAGCGGAGAGCACGAACGCCAGTCCCAGATCCCCGATCTGCGACCAGCCCTGCCCCGTCGTCTGGCCCCAGCTCGCCAATTCCATGCCCGCGATGGTAGCCACGGCGCGCCACGCCGTGGTCGGGGCGGCACCGCCCCGACCACGGGCCCCTCGGCATCTGCCAGCACACCGTCACCACCGTGGGGGACCGCCACGGGCGTGTCAGCCGGAGATCTCCCGGCCACACACCACTGTCCGTGCATGATGGCGCCGAACGCACCCACCAGCTTGTACCGGAGGCACCACGTGGACTCCCTTCAGCAGCTGCCGAACATCGGGGCGGTGCTCGCCGACCGCCTGCGCCGTGCGGGCGTCGACGACGCCGGCGAACTGCGCCGGCTGGGCTCCGGCCGCGCATTCGAGAAGATCAGCCCGGACCTCCCCGAGGACGCCCGCACCCACACCCTGCTGGCGCTGGAGGGCGCCCTGCGCGGCATGCGGTGGACCGCCATCCCGCAGACCGAGCGCGACACCCTGGTCAACCGCGTGCTCGGCTGACCGCCCCCGGGCCGCCGCGGCCCCCCTTTCCGCAGCCTGTCCTGTTTGTCCTGCTCCCGCCCGGGCACCCGCTGCCTGAGGAAGGGAGCAGCCATGTCCCGATCCCGTGTCGTCATCGTGGGTGCCGGATTCGCCGGATACCAGGCCGCCCGCGCCCTGACCCGGCACCGCGCACTGCGGGAAGAGACCGAGATCGTCCTGATCAACCCGACCGACTACTTCCTGTACCTGCCGCTACTGCCCCAGGTCTCGGCCGGTGTACTGGAACCCCGGCGGGTCGCCGTGTCGCTGCCCAGCACCCTGCCCAAGGCCCGGCTGGTGCTCGGCGAGGTGGACGGGGTCGACCTGGACCGGCGCACCGTCTCGTTCACCGGGCCAGAAGGCGACCGCGGCAGCATGCCGTACGACCGGCTGGTGCTCACCGTCGGCAGCGTCAACAAGCTGCTGCCGATCCCGGGCGTCGCCGAGCACGCGCACGGCTTCCGCGGTATGCCCGAGGCGCTCTACCTGCGCGACCACATCACCCGGCAGATCGAACTGGCCGGCGGCACCGACGACCCCGCCGAGTGCGCCGCGCGCTGCGCCTTCGTGGTGGTCGGCGCCGGTTACACCGGCACCGAGGTGGCCGCCCAGGGCAAGCTCTACACCGACGCGCTGGTCAAACGGCACCGGGTGCTGCGGCACCGCGACCCGCCGCGCTGGCTGCTGCTCGACATCGCCGAGCGGGTGCTTCCCGAACTCGACCCGCGGCTGTCGAGGACCGCCGACAAGATCCTGCGGCAGCGGGGGGTGGAGGTGCGGACCGGCCACACCGTCAAGGAGGCCACCGCGGAGGGTGTCCTGCTCGACACCGGTGAGCAGCTGGCCACCCACAGCCTCATCTGGTGCGTCGGGGTGCGCCCCGACCCGCTGGTCGCCGCCGTGGGACTGCCGGAGGAACGCGGCCGTCTCGTGGTCGGCCAGGACCTGAGAGTGCCCGGCCACCCGGACGTCTACGCGGCCGGTGACGCCGCCGCCGTACCCGATGTGACCCGGCCCGGCTCGTCCACCGCGATGACCGCGCAGCACGCCAGCCGGCAGGGTAAGACCGTCGCCCGCAACATCGCCGCCTCGTACGGCTACGGCGAGGCGCGCCCCTACAAGCACAACGACCTCGGCTTCACCGTCGACCTCGGCGGCGCCAAGGGCGCCGCGAATCCGCTGGGGGTGCCGCTGCCCTCGCTGGCGGCCGGCGCGGTCACCCGCGGTTACCACCTGGCGGCCATGCCCGGCAACCGGATCAGGGTCGCCGTCGACTGGGTGCTGGACGCGATCCTGCCCCGGCAGGCGGTCCAGCTCGGCCTGGTCCGCTCCTACGCGGTCCCGCTGGACACCGCCGCCCCCGAACTGCCCCGCCACCCCTACCGTCCGCAAGCGAACGGAGAACGTCCCTCATGAACACGGCCACCACCCCGGAAGCGGCCCTGACCGACCACCAGATCGCCGAACTCGCCCAGCAGCTGCGGGTGGACGCGGTACGTGCGTCGACGGCGGCCAACTCCGGCCACCCCACCTCGTCGATGTCCGCCGCGGACCTGATCGCGGTCCTGCTGACCCGTCATCTGCACTACGACTTCGACCACCCGGAACTCGCCGGCAACGACCACCTGATCTTCTCCAAGGGGCACGCCTCACCGCTGCTCTACGCGGCCTACCGGGCGGCCGGCGCGATCAGCGAGGAGGAGCTGCTGACCACGTACCGCAAGTTCGGCAGCCGGCTGGAAGGGCACCCGACGCCCAAGCTGCCGTGGGTGGACGTGGCCACCGGGTCGCTCGGGCAGGGGCTGCCGGTCGGCGTCGGGGTGGCGCTGGCGGGCAAGCGCCTCGACCACCTGCCGTACCGGACCTGGGTGCTGTGCGGGGACAGCGAGATGGCCGAGGGATCGATGTGGGAGGCGTTCGAGCACGCCGGGATCGAGGGACTCGACAACCTCACCGCGATCATCGACGTCAACCGGCTGGGGCAGCGCGGCCCGACCCGGCACGGCTGGGACCTGGACGCCTACGCCCGGCGGATCCGCGCCTTCGGCTGGCACACGGTGGAGATCGACGGGCATGACATCGACGCCATCGACGAGGCGATGGCCGCCGCCCGCACCACCCGCGGCGCGCCGACCGCGATCATCGCCCGTACCCGCAAGGGCAGGGGCGTCGCCGCCGTCGAGGACCGCGAGGGCATGCACGGCAAGCCGGTGCCGGACGCCGAGGAGGCGATCCGCGAGCTGGGCGGGGTACGGAACATCCGGGTCGAGGTGCGCCGCCCGCCGGCCGCCGAGCGGCGCGCGCACGGCGGCGACCCGCGGGCCGCACTGCCGGTGTACGAGGCCGGCGGCGACCCGGTCGCCACCCGTACCGCCTTCGGCGAGGCACTGACCGTCACCGGCACCCGCCGTGAGGACGTGGTGGTGCTGGACGGCGAGGTCGGTGACTCCACCAAGGCCGAGCTCTTCTCCAAGGAGCACCCCGAGCGGTACGTCGAGTGCTACATCGCCGAGCAGCAGCTCATCGGCGCCGCCGTCGGTATCGGCGTGTGCGGCTGGCAGCCCTACGCGGGCACCTTCGCCGCCTTCCTGACCCGCGCCCACGACTTCATCCGGATGGCCGCGATCAGCCGCTCCGACCTCAATGTCTTCGGCTCGCACGCCGGCGTCTCCATCGGTGAGGACGGCCCCTCGCAGATGGCGCTCGAAGACCTGGCGATGATGCGGGCGGTCCACGGCAGCACGGTGCTCTACCCGTGCGACGCCAACCAGACCGCCCGGCTGGTCCCGGCCATGGCCGACCGCGCCGGCATCACCTATCTGCGCACCACCCGCGGCGCCACCCCGGTGATCTACGGCCCCGACGAGGAGTTCCCGGTCGGCGGCTGCAAGGTGCTGCGGTCCGGCGCCGACGACCAGGTGACCCTGATCGGCGCCGGCGTCACCCTGCACCAGGCGCTCGCCGCGGCCGACCGGCTGGCCGGCGAGGGCATCAGGGCACGGGTGATCGACCTGTACTCGGTGAAGCCGGTGGACACCCAGACGCTGCGCACCGCCGCCGAGGTCACCGGCCGGTTCGTCACCGTCGAGGACCACCACCCCGAGGGCGGGCTCGCCGACGCGGTGCTTGAGTCCTTCGGCAACGGGCACCCGATGCCGCTGCTGACCCGGCTCGCCGTGCACTCCATGCCCGGTTCGGCCACCCCGGAGGAGCAGCTGAAGGCAGCCGGCATCGACGCCGACGCGATCGTGGCCGCGGCCCGCAAACTGGTCGCCTCCTGATGAGTACGGTGACCATCGAGGCCGGCCGGCACACCGTCGAGGTGGCGCGGGCGGAGAAGGTGCTCTTCCCGGCGGCCGGCGGCGCCCCCGAGGTCACCAAGGCCGGCCTGGCGGCGTACTACCGCGACATCGCCCCCTACGCGCTGCCGCACCTCAAGGACCGGCCGCTGATGCTGGAGATCCACCCGGACGGCATCGACGGGCCGCGCTTCATGCAGAAGAACGTGCCCCGCCACTATCCGCAGTGGATCAGCCGCGCCGAGCTGCCCAAGGAGGGCGGCACGGTGACGCATGTGCTGGCCAACAGCGCCGAGACGCTGGTCTACCTCGCCGGTCAGGGCTGCACCACCCTCCACCGCTGGCTGGCGCGGGCCGACCGGCCCCGGCAGCCTGACCGGCTGGTCTTCGACCTGGATCCCGTCTCGGACGACTTCCGGCCGGTACGCCGGGCCGCCCAGCGGCTCGGCGAGCTGCTGGACGAGCTGGAACTGCCCTGGGCGCCCATGACCAGCGGCTCACGCGGCCTGCACCTGGTGGTGCCGCTCGACCGGCGGGCGGACGTGGACGACGTACGGGACTTCGCCCGCGACGTGGCCGGCACCCTGGCCGCGCGGTATCCGCGGGAGCTGACCACCGAACCCCGCAAGGCCGACCGCGGCAAGCGGCTCTACCTCGACGTGCTGCGCAACGGTTACGCGCAGACCGCCGTCGCCCCCTGGTCCGTACGGCCGCTGCCCGGGGCGCCGGTGGCGGCGCCGGTCTCCCGGGAGGCGCTGGACGACCCGGAGCTGGGCGCACGGCGCTGGACACTGGCGAACGCGCTGGAGCAGGCCCGCACCGACCCCTGGGCGGGGCTGCCGGCCCGCGGCCGGTCGCTGGGGCCCGCGGGCAGGCGGCTGCGGGCGCTGCGGAGCTGACATGCCAGTGGGCGGTGGCGGAACCCGGAGGTTCCGCCACCGCCCACTCGGCCTACCGTGCGGCGAAGGCGCTCAGTCGACGTTCGGGCCGCTGTGCCGCTTCCCGTGAGTGCGCTCCCGCCCCGCACGGACACCGGAGCTGTGCACCTCGTACGGCAGGCGGCGCCGACCGTCCTGGGGCATCTCGTCCGGCTCCGGCTGGCGCGACTCGTGAGTGCGCGCGGTGGATTCCTGATGGCCCGGACCGTGGTCGTCCGGCGCACCCGAGTCGTGTTCCTGGCGGGTCTGCCAGGCACCCGACCGGGGCCGCGGGCCACGTGGCACCGCCGGGCCGCGGCCCATGCGCCGCATACCGAGCCAGACCGCGGCGATCAGCACGATGACGATGCAGACACCGATCACCATGGGACCGATGCCTACGGCGTAGTCATTGACCGCCAGCTGCACGGCGGGAAGGTCGTAAGCGGACATTCTCGGCACCTCCTTGTTGAGCGGATGCCCGAGATCCGGCGGGGAACACGGAACACGACCGGGAAAACGACCAAGAAAGCGCAAACCCCAGGTCGCGGCCCACCGTCTCACGCACGGTGACCGGCGGCCCGCGGGGCGCGGGACGGAGTACGGATGGCGGAGCAAGGGCGCGACGCGGGCACGCGTAGCGCGGTGCTGGTGGCGCTCGGCGCGAATTTGGTGATCGCCGCCGCCAAGACCGCCGCGGGACTCTTCTCCGGCTCGCCGGCGCTGCTCTCCGAGGCGGCGCACTCCGTCGCGGACAGCCTCAACGAGGTCTTCCTGCTGCTGTCGCTGCGCCGCGCCCGCCGCGCCCCGGACGCCGAGCACCCCTTCGGCTACGGCAAGGAGCGCTACTTCTGGTCACTGCTCGCCGCCGTCGGGATCTTCGTGCTCGGCGGCGTCTTCTCCTTCTACCAGGGCGTCGAGGCGCTGCGCAGCACCGAGAACGAGTCCCGGTCCGGTTACATCGCGGGCCTGGCGGTCCTGCTGATCGCCCTGCTCGCCGAGGGTGCCTCGCTGCTCAGGGCGGTGATCCAGGCCCGCCGCTCCGACGACGGTGCGAAGGACCCGGCGCTGCGGACCGTGCTGGCCGAGGACGGCACCGCGGTGATCGGCGTGCTGCTCGCGGCGGCCGGCATGATCGTGCACATGGCCACCGGCAACGGCGTCGGCGAGGCCGCCGCCTCGATGGCGATCGGTGTCCTGCTGATGGTGGTCGCCTTCACCCTCGGCAGGACCGCGCACCAGCAGCTGATCGGCATCGCCGCCGACCCGGAGCTGCGGGGCAAGATCGAGCGGCTGCTGACGCGGCAGCCCGAGGTGGACACCGTCGAGGAACTGCTGACGATGCGGCTGGGCATGGACTCCACCCTGGTGGCCGCCCGGATCGACCTGGTGCCCGGCATGGACAGCGAACGGGTGGAGGAGGTCAGCCTGCGGATCCGGCAGACCATCCGCGAGGAACTGCCCACCGCCGACCGGGTCTTCCTCGACATCACCGACGCGCGCACGGAACGGGCGGGCCACTCGGCGTCCACCCCGCAGGCCCACTGACCCCCCGCTGGTAAGGCTGACCTGAGTCGCGGGCGCTCACGGCTTCGTGGATCATGACTCCATGCCGGTCCTGATAGCCGCGTGCGCGTTCGCGATGACCCTGATAGGCGGCGTCGTCGCACAGCGCATCGGCGACCGGCGCCATCTGGTGCTCGGTCTCGCCGCCGGGCTGATGCTCGGCGTGGTCGGTTTCGACCTGCTGCCCGAGGCACTGGAGACCCAGCCGCGGCACGTGTTCGGGGTGCCGGCCGCGCTGCTGATGTTCGTGGCCGGCTTCCTGGCCCTGCACATCGTGGAGCGCTCGGTGGCCATCCACCGGGCCCACGAGGGGGAGTACGCCTCGCACGAGCACGGGCACGGCCACGCGCACGACCCGGTGAAGGGCGTCGGCCTGGCCGCCGCGGCGGCGCTGGTCGGGCACAGCGTGATGGACGGCTTCGCGATCGGCGCCGCCTTCCAGGCCGGGAACACGGTCGGCACCGTGGTGGCCATCGCGGTGATCGCGCACGACTTCGCCGACGGCTTCAACACGTACACGATCACCCGGCTCTACGGGAACGGGCAGCGCCGGGCCCAGGTGCTGCTCGGCGCCGACGCGCTGGCTCCGGTGACGGGCGCCGCGATCACCCTGGCGTTCACCATCCCGTCCGGGGTGCTCGGGCTCTACCTCGGTTTCTTCGCCGGCTTCCTGCTCTATCTCGCCACGTCCGACATCCTGCCCGAGGCGCACAGCCCGCACCCGTCCAGCACCACGCTGGCCTGCACGGTCGCCGGCGCGGGCATCATGTGGCTGGTGATCGGTCTGGCCGGCTGACCTTCGGGACCGGCTTTGCGGCGACCGCCGCCTTGGTCACGTCGGCGACGAGTTCGACCACGTCGGAGCCGTACGCCTGCGAGTTCACCACCCGCAGCAGCAGGCAGAAGGTCGCGTCCACCCCGTGCTTGCGGGCCAGCCGCACATGGTGCCGGGCCAGGTAGCGCACCGCCGCCTGGTTGGCTATGCCGACCTGGCCCGAGGAGAGGAACACCGGCCGGTCGTTGCCGGAGTCGCGGGCCGCGGCGAGCCGCGCCAGCAGGACGTACTCGACCGCGCCCTTCTCCAGCCGGTACGTCTCCCCGCCGACGCCGATCGCGCCCTGCTCGGGACCCGGCGCCGGATCGGCGTTGATCTCGATGCCGGGCAGCATCGAACGCAGATGCGCGGCCAGCCGCAGATTCGCCTGCGGTCCGCCGATGCAGAACTCGGTCCTGGCCCCGAACCCCTGCCAGGCCGTGTCGTGCGCGAGCACCTCGGCATGCGCCCCGCACTCCTTGATCACCGCCGCCAGTTCCAGCAGCGCGAAGGCGTCGTGGCGGGCCAGGCTCCAGCCGCGGGCGCCGGCGTCGCGCGGCACCACCAGCAGGCACTCCGACTCCTTCGGCAGTCCGAAGAAGCGCTGCTTGCGGTGGAGCCGGCGGCGCAGCACCCAGCTGCGGACGAACCAGCCGAGTACCGCGCCGACCACCAGACCGGCCAGCGCGAGGACAAGAGTGCGCGCATCGTCGCTCATGGCGCGGATCGTAGCGGTGTTCGAGCCGCCGGCGCACCGCCCGGTGCCCGGCCGGGACAGGCCCGGCACACCCCCGGGACCGGGCCGGGACACCCGCCGCCGGTGCTACTGACGTGATGGGTGGGGTGAAGTTAGGCTGCCGGGACGGTCGTTGAGTGGAGGCCCCGCCATGGCAAGCAACCGTACGACGCAACCAGCACGACATGTCCGAGGCGGCACCACCGCGCGCCGCGCGGTGGTCCGCACCGTCGCGGCGCTCGCCGTCACCGCCGCCGCCGGCGCGGTCACCGCCGCGGCCCCCGCCCACTCCCACCCCCAGCCGCCCCCGGCCAAGCAGGCGTTGGCGGTCGGCTACGGAGGTGCGGTGGCCAGTGTGGACGCCGACGCCACCGCCGCCGGGATCGAGGTGCTCAGGCACGGCGGCAACGCGGTGGACGCGGCCGTGGCCACCGCGGGCGCGCTGGGTGTCACCGAGCCGTACTCCTCGGGCATCGGCGGAGGCGGGTACTTCGTCTACTACAGCGCGGCCCGGCACCAGGTCTTCACCATCGACGGGCGCGAGACCGCCCCGCGCAGTGCCACCGACCAGCTCTTCGTGGAGAACGGCAAGCCGCTGGCCTTCGCCGACGCGGTCACCAGCGGGCGCAGCGTCGGGGTGCCCGGCACCGCCGCCACCTGGCAGACCGCCCTCGACTCCTGGGGCACCCGCTCCCTTGGCGAGGTGCTCAAGCCCGCCGAGCGGATCGCCCGCGACGGCTTCACCGTGGACGCCACCTTCACCTCGCAGACCGCGGCGAACCAGGACCGCTTCAAGGACTTCCCGGACACCGCGCGGCTCTTCCTGCCCGGCGGGCGCCCACCCGCCGTGGGCTCCACCCTGCGCAACCCGCAACTCGCGCGCACGTACCAGGAGTTGGCGGCCAAGGGGATCGGCGCGATCTACCACGGCGACATCGGCGCCGACATCGTGCGTACCGTCCGCAAGCCGCCCGTCGACCCGGCCGCGACCCGGGTGGTGCGCACCGGCGACCTGACCACCGCGGACCTCGCGGCTTACCACGCCAAGAAGCAGGCTCCCACCCACACCAGCTACCGGGGGCTCGATGTGTACGGGCCGGCGCCGTCGTCGTCCGGCGGCACCACGGTGGCCGAGGCGCTGAACATCCTGGAGCACACCGATCTCGCCGGCGCCAGTGAGACGCAGTATCTGCACCACTACATCGAGGCGAGCCGGATCGCGTTCGCCGACCGCGGCCGGTGGGTCGGCGACCCCGCCTTCGAACAGGTGCCGACCGCGGGGCTGACCTCGAAGGGCTTCGCCGCGTCCCGGGCCTGCCTGATCAAGGACGACGCGACCCTGACCAGCCCGCTCGCCCCCGGTGACCCGGCCCGTCCCACGCCGTGCGGCGCCACCGGGCAGGCCGCACCGACCACCTACGAGGGCGACAGCACCACGCACCTCACCGTCGCCGACAAGTGGGGCGACGTGGTCTCCTACACCCTCACCATCGAGCAGACCGGCGGCAGCGCGATCACCGTGCCGGGCCGCGGCTTCCTGCTCAACAACGAGCTGACGGACTTCTCCTTCGTCCCGGCGAGCCCCGCCGTGCACGACCCGAACCTGCCGGGCCCCGGCAAGCGGCCCCGCTCGTCGATCTCGCCGACGATCGTGCTGAAGAACGGCCGGCCGGACTTCGCCCTCGGCTCGCCCGGCGGCGCGACCATCATCACCACCGTGCTGCAGGTGCTCACCGAGCACGTCGACCGCGGGCTGCCGCTGGTGGACGCCATCGCGGCGCCCCGGGCCAGCCAGCGCAACGCCGCCGCGACCGAACTGGAACCCGCGCTGTGGGACAGCGAACTGCGGGCCCGGCTGCAGGCGCTCGGCCAGCAGTTCACCCAGAACCCGGAGATCGGCGCGGCCACCGGCGTCCAGCGGCTGCCGGACGGCCGGTGGCTGGCCGCCGCAGAGCCGGTGCGGCGCGGCGGCGGGGCGGCGGCGGTGGTCAGCCCGGCACCGCGGACCGCGGTGCCGCACTGACCGGGTGACTACTCCGCGGCGGGCAGCAGGGCCAGGATGTCGGCCGTGCTGCCCGTCTCGCCGAGCCGCGGGAAGATCGTGCCGACCGCGCGCGCGTGCGCCTCGGCGTCGGTGTCGGTCACCGCGTCGGTGGCGACGGTGACGTGGTAGCCGTGCTCGTACGCGTCCCGGGCGGTGGACTCCACCCCGATGCTGGTGGAGATCCCGCAGAGCACGATCTGCGTCACCCCGCGGCGGCGCAGCTCCAGGTCGAGCGCGGTGCCGTAGAAGGCCCCCCACTGCTGCTTGGAGACGGTGATGTCCCCGGGCTGCTGGTCGAGCTCCTTGACCAGGTCGGCCCAGCCGTCGGGGAAGGAGACGGTCCCGCCGGGGCCGCCGTCGGTCCGGCCGGGGGCGACACCGGTGACGTTCACCAGGACCACGGGCAGGCCGCGCTCCCGGAAAGCGGCGGCCAGTCGGGCGCTGCGGGCGACGATCTCGTCGGCCGGGTGCGCGGTCGGCAGCCCGACGATGCCCGTCTGAAGGTCGATGACGACCAGGGCGGTGCGGGGGTCGAGGGTGGTGGCGGTCATACGGGGGTCACTCCAGGTGCGTTGACGGTTCGGTTCTGTTCTTCGGTGCGGTTGGTCGGTGCGCGGCGGACCGTGCGGCGACCGGTCGGGGAGGTCAGCCGCGGCTCACAGCTCCACCAGGCGCCGCAGCAGCGGGATCGCCTCGGCCAGGACGCGCTGTTCCGGCGCGGTCAGCCCGGACTCCAGCGCTTCGGCGAGCCAGCCGCGCCTGGCCTGGCGGGCGGTGCCGTGCAGGTGGGTGCCGGCGGGGGTGAGGGAGAAGACCACCTGGCGGCCGTCGGTGGGGTGCGGGGCGCGGGTGACGAGCCCGTGTTCCTCCAGCACCGCGAGGGTCGCCCCCATGGACTGCGGGCGGACGAGTTCGGCGCGGGCCAGGGCCGCCGTGGTCGCCGGACCTTCCCGCAGCAGCCGGCCCATCACCGAGACCTGTGACGGGGTCAGCCCGTCCTCCCCGGAGGCCGCCCGCAGCCGGCGGACGAGCTGCGACAACACCGTCGTCAGCTCGTCCGCGGTACGGGCCTGGTCCTGGTTCGGCATGACCCCACCGTAGAACTTCAACAGGAAAACTTGCAAGTTTGCCTGTCGAATGCGGTCGCCAGTCGAAAACGCGCTGTAGCAGCGTCGTAACGCGCCGGGTGTGCAATGCGGGACGGAACGGAAGAGGGCGGCGAAGGACGTGGTGACGACGGAACGGGCCCGGGCGACAGCGGATTTCACCTACTACTTCCGCTCGCTGGTGGCCGCGCTCGGCGACCGGCCGGGCTGGTACCCGGTGTTCGCCGAACGCGAGCCGGGCGCGGCGCGGGCCTACGACAGCGGCTCGGAGGTCCCGCCCTGGGACGTCGTACGGGCCCTGCTGCACGACCTCGCCGCCGCCCACGGCGCCGGCCCCGATCCGGCCGAGACCTCCCGGGCGCTGGCCCTGCACCGCGCCGCGATCGCTGCCTGGGACACCGCGCCCGGCGCCGAACGCGCCCTGCGGGCCCGCCTGGACGCCGCCTCCCGCGCCCACGACCTCGCCGTCCTGCGCGAGCACGAGGCCGCCCGCACCCTCGACCAGGGTGCCGCCACCGCCTCCGAGGCCACCGTCGCCCGCCTCGGCAACGCCCTCGCCTGGGCCCGCGACGACCGGGAACGCGCGGCGGCCCGGCTCACCGAACTCCACGCCCGCCTCGTCGCACTGCCCGGCCGTACGCCGCTCCAGGAGTACGGCCAGGACGTCCGGGCCCGACGGGCCGCCGCACCCGCGGCGCAGGTCGTCACCGAAGAGGGCACGGTGTACCGCGAGCGGCGGGACGGCCAGGAGGCGCGGCGCCCGGTCAGGTCCCCCTACTGGGGCACCGGTGCCGACACCGGCACCGGCGCCGGCCGGGCGGCCGGGAACGAACCGGCGCAGCGGTCCGACCGGCCCGGCTTCGACGCCTGGGAGGGCTCCGGCGGCCCCCAGGACACCCCCCGCGGCGCGGAGCCCGAGGCCGGCTCCGCGCTGCCGCCGAACGCGCCCGCCTCCCGCCGTGCCCGGTTCGCCCCGGCGGAGCCCGCCGCCACCGGGAGGGCCGCCCCCCGGGGCGCCAGATTCGCCGGTGCACCCGCCGCCCCCGCGCCCGGCCCCGAGGCGACGGTCGTCCCGCTGCCGGAACAGGCCGCCAAGCCCCGGGGTGCCCGCTTCGCCGGCGCACCGAGCGCACCGGCGCCCGCGGCCGCGGTCCCGGCGGTCCCGGCCGCCGCCACCGGGAAAGCCGCCCCTCGCGGCGCCAGATTCGCCGGCGCGCCCGCGGCCCCCGGCGCCCAGGAGACCCCCGAGGTCCCCGCCGAGGACCCCCGGCTGGCCGCCGACGCCCGGGCGGGCGCCGCGCGGCTGGGGGAACTGCGGCGGGCCGGGGAGAGCGGCGCGGCCTACCTCGTCCTGTGCGAGGCCGCGCTCGGACCGCCGGAGTGCCTGCCGTACCTGGCCCGGGAGCTGGAACGCGCCGACCTGGGCGCCGACGTGGCCACGCTCCTGTGGGAAGTGGCCGTCCTGCCGCCCGACCGGCTCGCCGCCGCGGCCGCCGCCCTGGCCGCCGACGGCCGCACCGAGGACAGCCGCACCCTGCTCCGGCAGGCCGCAGGACGCCCGGCCAAGGACATCGCCACCGTCGCCGCCGTCCTGCACGACAGCGCCCGTAGCGCCGAGGCCGGCGAACTGCTGGAGACGCTGACCCGCGTGCACAGCCCCGAGGACGCCGTCGACGTGGCCCGAACCGCCCCCGGACTCACGCCCGCGCTGCTCGCCGCGGCCGAACGCGTCTCCAAGTCCCGCCGCCGCGACATCGTGGCCGCACTGCGGCGGGCCGCCCTGCCCGACCACTGAAGCGCCCCGCACCGCCGAACGGGTCGCCGCGGCCGGAAACCGAAACGTCTTGGGCCGGTAACGGCGGCACTCTTGCCATGGTGGTCTCCGCGCTTCTACGTTCGTCCCCACGGCGGGATCTACGTGCGTAGAACCGACGTGACGTCACGTCAGAGGAGCTGCACATGAGCAATGTCGTGCGTGCCGCGCTCGTCCAGGCCACCTGGACCGGCGACACCGAGTCGATGATCGCCAAGCACGAGGAACACGCCCGCGCCGCCGCCGCACAGGGCGCGAAGGTGATCGGCTTCCAGGAGGTGTTCAACGCCCCCTACTTCTGCCAGGTCCAGGAGGCCGAGCACTACCGCTGGGCCGAACCCGTGCCCGACGGTCCCACCATCCAGCGGATGCGGTCGCTCGCCCGGGAGACCGGCATGGTCGTGATCGTCCCGGTCTTCGAGATCGAGCAGCCGGGCGTCTACTACAACACCGCGGCCGTCATCGACGCCGACGGGAGCTATCTCGGCAAGTACCGCAAGCACCACATCCCGCAGGTCACCGGCTTCTGGGAGAAGTACTACTTCAAGCCGGGCAACCTCGGCTGGCCGGTCTTCGACACCGCGGTCGGCCGGATCGGCGTCTACATCTGCTACGACCGCCACTTCCCCGAGGGCTGGCGCGCGCTGGGCCTGGCCGGCGCCCAGCTCGTCTACAACCCCTCGGCCACCAGCCGCGGCCTGTCGGCGTACCTGTGGCAGCTGGAGCAGCCGGCCGCGGCCGTCGCCAACGAGTACTTCATCGCCGCCATCAACCGGGTCGGCCGCGAACCCTACGGGGACAACGACTTCTACGGCACCAGCTACTTCGTGGACCCCCGCGGTCAGCTGGTGGACGGGGCCGCCTCCGACAAGGAGGAGGAACTCCTCATCCGCGACCTCGACTTCGACCTCATCGACGAGGTCCGCCAGACCTGGGCCTTCTACCGCGACCGCAGGCCCGACGCCTACGGCGACCTGACGGGGGCGTGAGCGCGATGGCGACCGCGACCGAGCACACCCACGCCCTGTACAGCCGCCACCGCGCGGTCCTGCCCGACTGGCTGGCCACGTACTACAAGCGCCCGATCGAGCTGACGCACGGCGAGGGCCGCCACGTCTGGGACGCCGAGGGCAACCGCTACCTGGACTTCTTCGGCGGCATCCTCACCACCATGACCGCGCACGCGCTGCCCGAGGTGACGCACGCGGTCGCCGAGCAGGCCGGCAAGCTGCTGCACTCCTCGACGCTCTACCTCAGCCACCAGGCGGTCGAACTCGCCGAGCGGATCGCCCGGCTCTCCGGCATCCCCGACGCCCGGGTCTTCTTCACCACCTCCGGCACCGAGGCGAACGACACCGCGCTGCTGCTGGCGACCACCTTCCGCCGCTCCAACCAGATCCTCGCGCTGCGCAACAGCTACCACGGCCGCTCCTTCACCTCGATCGGCATCACCGGCAACTCCTCCTGGTCCCCGACCAGCCTCTCCCCGCTGCAGACGCTCTACGTGCACGGGGGAGTGCGCACCCGCGGGCCGTTCGCGCACCTGTCCGACGCCGAGTTCACCGCCGCCTGTGTGGAGGACCTGGAGGACATGCTCGGCCAGGCGGGCGACACCGTCGCCGCGCTGATCGCCGAACCCGTCCAGGGCGTCGGCGGCTTCACTTCCGGGCCCGACGGGCTGCTCGCCGCCTTCAAGCGGGTCCTCGACCGGCACGGCATCCTGTGGATCAGCGACGAGGTGCAGACCGGCTGGGGCCGTACCGGCGACAACTTCTGGGGATGGCAGGCGCACGGCCAGGCCGGGCCGCCGGACATCCTCACCTTCGCCAAGGGCGTCGGCAACGGCCTGTCCATGGGCGGTGTGGTGGCCCGCGCCGAGGTGATGAACAGCCTGACCGCCAACTCCATCTCCACCTTCGGCGGCAGCCCGGTCACCACCGCGGGCGCGCTCGCCAACCTCACCTACCTCGTCGACCACGACCTGCAGGGCAACGCCCGCCGGGTCGGCGGCCTGCTCAAGTCCCGGCTGGACGCGATCGGCGCCGGGCTGAGCATCGTCCGCGAGGTCCGCGGCCGCGGCCTGATGCTCGGCGTGGAACTCGTCGAACCCGGCACCGACACCCCTTCGGCCGCTGCCGCGAGCCTGGTGCTGGAAGCCGCCCGCGAGCAGGGCGTGCTGATCGGCAAGGGCGGCCGGGCGGGCAACGCGCTGCGGATCGCCCCGCCGCTCTCGCTCACCGTCGCCGAGGCCGAGGAGGGCGCCGCCGCCCTGGAGGCGGCCCTGAAGCAGGCACAGTCCGCACTGCCCGCACTGTCAGCGGCCGGCAAGCCGCAGGGAGGCAACGTCCTGTGACCCGTACCGTGATCCGCGGCGGCCTGGTGATCACCGCCGCCGACGAGACCCACGCCGACGTCCTCATCGAAGGCGGCCGGATCGCCGCGGTGGCCGCCAGTGAATCCTCGGTCGCCAAGAGCTGGAACAACGACACGGTGATCGACGCCACCGGCAAGTACGTCATCCCGGGCGGCGTCGACGGCCACACCCACATGGAGATGCCGTTCGGCGGCACCACCGCCTCCGACACCTTCGAGACCGGCACCCGCGCCGCCGCCTGGGGCGGCACCACCACCATCGTGGACTTCGCCATCCAGAGCGTCGGCCGCAGCCTGCGGGCCGGCCTCGACGCCTGGCACGACAAGGCGGACGCCCAGTGCGCCATCGACTACGCCTTCCACATGATCGTCTCGGACGTCAACGACGAGACGCTCAAGGAGATGGACATCCTCGTCGAGGAGGGCGTCACCAGCTTCAAGATGTTCATGGCCTACCCCGGCGTCTTCTACAGCGACGACGGCAAGATCCTGCGGGCCATGCAGCGCGCCTCCGGCAACGGCGGCCTGGTGATGATGCACGCCGAGAACGGCATCGCCATCGACGTCCTGGTCCAGCAGGCGCTCGCCGCCGGGCGGACCGACCCGCGCTGGCACGGCGAGGTCCGGCACGCCCTGCTGGAGGCCGAGGCCACCCACCGCGCCATCCAGCTGGCCCGGGTGGCCGGCGCCCCGCTCTACATCGTGCACGTCTCCGCCCAGCAGGCCGTCGCCGAACTGGCCGCCGCCCGCGACCTTGGCCTGCCGGTCTTCGGCGAGACCTGTCCGCAGTACCTCTTCCTGTCCACCGACAACCTCGCAGAACCCGGCTTCGAGGGCGCCAAGTACGTGTGCAGCACGCCGCTGCGCCCCCGCGAGCACCAGGCCGCGCTCTGGCAGGGCCTGCGCACCGACGACCTCCAGGTGGTGTCCACCGACCACTGCCCGTTCTGCTTCAGCGGCCAGAAGGAGATGGGCCGCGACGACTTCTCCAGGATCCCCAACGGGATGCCCGGCGTGGAGAACCGGATGGACCTGCTCCACCAGGCCGTGGTGGAGGGCCGGATCAGCCGCCGCCGCTGGATCGACATCGCCTGCGCCGCCCCGGCCCGGATGTTCGGGCTCTACCCGCGCAAGGGCACCCTGGCGCCCGGCGCGGACGCCGACGTGGTGATCTACGACCCGCACGCCGAACAGGTGATCTCCGCCGAGACCCACCACATGAACGTCGACTACAGCGCGTACGAGGGCAAGCGGATCACCGGCAAGGTGCAGACCGTGCTCTCCCGGGGTGTGCCGGTCATCCAGGACGGCGGCTACGTCGGCCGCGCCGGGCACGGCCGCTACACACCCCGCGGCATCTGCCAGTACGTCAACTGAGCCCGGAACCGAGCAGCCCCAGCAGCCCAAGGAGCACGCCCATGGACTTCGGCCTCGTGCTGCAGACCGACCCGCCCGCCTCCGACGTCGTCGATCTGATGCGGCGCGCCGAGCGCAACGGCTTCACCCACGGCTGGACCTTCGACTCCGCCGTGCTGTGGCAGGAACCCTTCGTCATCCACAGCCGTATCCTCGACCACACCCGCCGGCTCGCCGTCGGCCCCATGGTCACCAACCCCGGCACCCGCACCTGGGAGGTGACCGCCTCCACCTTCGCCACCCTCAACTCGATGTACGGCAACCGGACGGTCTGCGGCATCGGCCGCGGCGACTCCGCGATGCGGGTGGCGGGCCGCCCGCCCAACACCCTGGCCCGCCTCGGCGAGGCCATCACCGTCATCCGCGACCTGGCCGAGGGCCGCGAGGCGGTGGTGGACGGCACCGCGCTGCGGCTGCCCTGGGTGACCGACGGCCGGCTCCCGGTCTGGATGGCCGCCTACGGCCCCAAGGCGCTGGCGCTCGCCGGGGAGAAGGCCGACGGTTTCATCCTCCAGCTCGCCGACGTCTACCTCACCGAGCAGATGGTCAAGGCGGTCAGGGAAGCGGCGGAGAAGGCCGGCCGCGACCCGGCCGGCATCACCGTCTGCGTGGCCGCCCCCGCGTACGTCACCGACGACGACTCCCCGCAGGCGCTCGCCCACGCCCGTGAGCAGTGCCGCTGGTTCGGCGGCATGGTCGGCAACCACGTCGCCGACCTCGTCGGGCGGTACGGGCAGCACTCCGACCTGGTGCCGGAGGAGCTGACCGCGTACATCGAGCAGCGGCAGGGATACGACTACTCCCACCACGGGCGGACCGGAAACCCCGACACCGCCTTCGTGCCGGACGACATCGTCGACCGCTTCTGCCTGATCGGCCCGGTCGAGGCGCACCTGGACAAGCTGGAGGCGCTGCGTGCGCTGGGCGTCGACCAGTTCGCGGTCTACGACATGCACGACGCCAAGGAGAAGGTGATCGACGCGTACGGCGAGTACATCATCCCGGCGATGGCCTGAACTCCCCCGGGAACCCTTCCGGAAGCCGGGACGTCCGGCACCACCGGGCCCCGACCGCGCCGCAGCGCGGTCTGATTGGATGGCGGCATGGGCAACGAGGTCGGTTCGGTCACCGGTGGGCCGGCGGGGGCGGAAGGCGTCACGGACGCGCTGCTCGCCGCCGTCGAGGACACGGTCAGGGCGGTTGTCGGCGCCGAGGTCGTACCGCGCTGGCGGCGCCTGGCCGACGCCGACATCACCGAGAAGAACGGCCCGCACGACCTGGTCACCACCGCCGACCGGATCGCCGAGGAACGGCTCACCGAGCAACTGGGCGCGCTGCTGCCCGGCTCGGTGGTGGTCGGCGAGGAGGCAGTCAGCGCGGACCCGGCGCTGCTCGGGCTGCTCAAGGGCGACGACCCGGTGTGGGTGATCGACCCGGTCGACGGCACCTCGGCGTTCGTCCGCGGCGACCCGGGCTTCTCCACGCTGGTCACCCTGGTCCGCGGCGGGCAGCCGCTGGCCAGCTGGACGTACGCCCCGCAGCTCGGCCTGTTCGCCACCGCCCGGCGCGGACACGGCGCCTGCCTCGACGGGAAGCCGCTGCGGACCGCCACCGACCCGCGGCGGCTGCGGGTGTGGATCTCCAACCCGGTGTTCCGCACCGACGACGAGCGGGCCTCCCTGGCCCGTCTTGCGGACGCGGGCGCCGAGCTGGTGCCCTGCCTGACCAGCGCCGGACTCGGCTATCTGGAAGTGGCCCGGGGAATCGCGGACGCGGTGGCGTTCTTCTGGGAGGCGCCCTGGGACCACGCGGCCGGGCTGCTGCTGGTCACCGAGGCCGGCGGCAGCAGCCTGACCGCGGCCGGCGAGCCGTTCCGCGTCCCCGGGGGCAACGCCCTGCCGTTCACCGTCGCCCGCGACGAGGCGGCGGCCCGCCGGATCATGAGCACCCTGCTGCCGGACGCCGAGGCGGTACGGCGGTGAGCCGGGCGGTGGTGGCCGACGCGGTGGTGGTCGGCGCGGGACCCAACGGCCTCACCGCGGCCGTCGAACTCGCCCGCGCCGGGCTCTCCGTCCAGCTCTACGAGGCCGCCGGCACGGTCGGCGGCGGCGCCCGCACCGAGGAGCTGACGCTGCCCGGCTTCCGGCACGACCCCTGCTCGGCGGTGCACCCCTTCGGTATCGGCTCGCCCGCCTTCGGCGCGCTGCCGCTCGCCGAGCACGGCCTGGAGTGGCTGCAGCCCGAGGTGCCGATGGCGCACCCCTTCCCCGACGGCACCGCGGTGGTGCTGGGCCGGACGGTGGGGGAGACCGCGGCGTCCCTCGGGCCACGCGACGCCGGCACCTACCGGCGGCTGCTGGCTCCCTACACCGGCCACTGGGACTCCATCGCCGCCGACTTCTTCCGGCCGCCCTGGGCCGGGCTGCCCCGTGACCCGTACCGCTTCGTACGGTTCGGGCTCACCGGCAGCCCGCCGGTGGCGCTGCTCGCGCTGCGGTTCCGCGACGCCCGGGCGAGGGCGCTGCTCGCGGGGCTCGCCGGGCACGCGATCACCCGGCTCACCGAACCGTTCACCGGCGCGATGGCGATGATGTTCGCGCTGGCCGCGCACGAGCGGGGCTGGCCGGTGGCCCGCGGCGGCTCCCAGGCGATCTCCGACGCGCTGGCCGGTCTGCTCACCTCGCTGGGCGGAGAGATCAGGACCGGCGTCACCGTACGCAAACTGGACGAACTACCGCCCGCCCGCGCGTACGTCTTCGACACCTCGCCGACCGCGCTGGCCCGGATCGCCGCGCTCGGGGACGTCTACCGCGGCTACCGGTACGGCGCGTCGGTCTTCAAGGTCGACTACGCGCTGGACGGGCCGGTGCCGTGGACGTCGCCGGACGCCCGCAGGGCCGGGACGGTGCATGTCGGGCCGACCTACACCGAGATCGGTGACGCGCTGACCCGGGCGGTCACCGGCCGGCCGCCGCAGACACCGTTCCTGATCACCGCACAGCCGTCGGTGGTGGACCCCTCACGCGCACCGGCCGGCAAACACGTCTTCTGGGCCTACGGCCATGTTCCCCAGGGCTGGCACGGAGACGCCACCGATGTGATCGAGAGGCAGATCGAACGGTTCGCGCCCGGTTTCCGCGACCTCGTGCTGGCCCGCGCGACCACAGGGCCTGCGGCTCTGGCGACCCGCAACGCCAACTACGTCGGCGGCGACATCGCCTGCGGCGCCTACTCCGGGCTCCAGTCCGTCCTGCGCCCCCGGCTCGCCGCGATCCCCTACGCCACGCCGCGCCCGGGTGTCTTCCTCTGCTCCTCCGCCACCCCGCCGGGCCCCGGCGTCCACGGCATGAGCGGCCACAACGCGGCCCGGGCGGTCCTGCGCCACCTGGACCGCGCCGCCAGGCGGTAGCCCGGCCGCGCCGGCCGCGCCGGCGGCGTGGCCGAGCGGTGCCCGGCGGGGCTCAGCCGGCCGCCGGCGTCAGACCGGCGAGCAGGGCGGGCAGGGCCGTGCCGATGGGTTCGCGGATGAGCTCCGCGGCCAGCGCGTCGTAGGGCGTCGGCTCCGCGTTGACGATGATCAGACGGGCGCCGTTCTCGGCGGCGAGACCGGCCAGGGAGGCGGCGGGCTGGACGGCGAGCGTGGTGCCGACCGCCACGAAGATGTCGCTGTTCTTGGCGATGGCCACCGCGTCCGCCAGCACCCCGGGGTCGAGCCGCTGGCCGAACATCACCGTCGCGGCCTTCAGAACGCCGCCGCACGAGCGGCACCGGGGATCTTCCTCGCCGGCCGCCACCCGCTCCAGCGCCGCTGTCATCGGTCCGCGCTCGTGGCAGGCGGTGCACACCACCGACCGTGCGCTGCCGTGCAGTTCGAGGACCTTGCGCGGCGGCAGCCCGGCCAGCTGGTGGAGGCCGTCCACATTCTGCGTGATGACCCGCACCGGCACACCGGCCCGTTCCAGCCGCACGATCGCCTCGTGCGCCGCGTTCGGCCGTGCCTGCCACACCCGGGTGTCCTGCCGGACCCGCCAGGCCCTGCGCCTGATCTCCGGGTCGGCCATGTACACGTCGTAGGTGGCCAGTTTCTCCGCCGCCGGATCCTGGGTCCACACGCCCTTCGGTCCCCGGTAGTCGGGGATGCCGGAGTCGGTGGAGATCCCGGCGCCGGTCAGCAGCGCCACGAGGGGCTTGCGGGTGCTCATGCGCCCCGAGAGTAGGGCGGCGGCGCCCCGGCGGCGAGCGGATTACGCCGGGGCGGGCCGGTCACCCGCGGCGGGCGGGGGCCGCACCCCCGCCCGGCCGCGTCAGTGGCTCAGTAGGCGGACGGCGGCGGACCGGCCGGCGCACCCTCAGGAGCGGCACCCTGCGGAACGCCCTGGCCGTACTGCACCTCGGAGAGCGCCTTCTTGATGGTGGTCTTGGCGAAGTAGCCGGCGCCGAAGAAGATGCACTCGACGACGTACCAGAACTTCTCGGCTCCGGTGAGAGTGGCGAGGCCGTACTCGCTCAGCGCCTTCTTCACCGGCACCTTCTGGAAATAGGCGGCGCCGAAGTAGATGCAGCCGAGGACGTACCAGAAGCGCTCCCACGTGGTCGTGGTGCCTCGGCCGAGAACCTGATTCATTACTTGCCCTTCGATGGACGGGGACGTCAAGTCGCTCTCCCGCAGGACGGATACGCACGTGTGCGGCACGCGTCACCGACGTGGGGGAGAGAGACGTGAGCATAGGGGAAAGGATCACCCCCTTGTCACCGGATTCCAGGATTTTTGCCCGGAGCATTCTTGCCGCCCGGCCGGGGCCCGCATCAGCGCATCGCCGGCAACTCCCGTACCTCATGCACCACATCGGAGGCGGATCCCGGGTACGTGCCCAATGCGGCTCTCAACTCTCAGCGGCCGGGCGGCCGTTGACGAGTTCGGCGGTTCCGGTGCCGGCGCGCAGGGCGGCCAGCGCGGCCCGCACCCGGCGGGTGGCGCCCGGGGTGAGATAGCGCTCCAGGTCCTCCGGCGTGCTCAGCTCCCAGGAGTCCAGCTCCTCAACCTGCAGCCGGATCGCGGCCAGTTGCTCCTCGTCGAGGACGCCGCCGTCGTAGAGGTAACTGCTCAGCGCCGGACGTCCCGGGCCGACCACCCAGTCCACCGCGAGCAGCGCGCCGGGTGTGATGTCGAGCCCGATCTCCTCCAGCGTCTCGCGGTGGGCCGCCTGCCGGGGTGTCTCGCCCTCGTCCGACTCGATCGTGCCGCCGGGCAGCGTCCACGTACCGTCGTCGCGGTAGTTCGGCTCGACCAGCAGGACCCGGCCGTCGGCGGACCGGAAGAGGGTGTTCGCTCCGGCGAGGATCCTGGGCAGGCCGGCGAGGTACGTGGCGAAGTCGATGCTCATGGCACCCAACCTACGGCGCGCCGGCTCCCCCGGGTGGCGGTAGCGCGGCGGTCGCGCCGGGACGCCGCCGTGGGCAGCCGGGCCGTGCCGGGATAAGGTCCCCAGTGGCGCGACGTTCCGATTTCTGCTGGGAGTGACAAACGTGTCGGACGCTGCAGGACGATCAACGGCGCGCGTGCTGATCGCCGCGGACAAGTTCAAGGGTTCGCTGACCGCGGTCGAGGTGGCCGCCCATGTCGAGGCGGGGCTGCGCACGGTGGTGCCCGGGGTGACCGTGGAGTCCCTGCCGGTCGCCGACGGCGGTGACGGCACGGTCGACGCCGCGGTCGCCGCCGGGTACGAGCGCCGCACGGTGCGGGTCACCGGGCCGCTCGGTGAGCCCGTCGAGGCCGCGTACGCGCTCCGCGGCACCACCGCGGTGGTGGAGATGGCCGAGGCGTCCGGGCTGCGGCACCTGCCGCCCGGCGTCTTCGCACCACTCGCCGCGACCACGTACGGCACCGGTGAGCTGCTGCGGGCCGCCCTCGACGCGGGCGCGCGGACGATCGTGCTCGGTGTCGGCGGCAGCGCCACCAACGACGGTGGCGCGGGCATGCTGAACGCCCTCGGTGCCCGGCTGCTCGACGCCCAGGGTGTGCCCGTGGCTCCCGGCGGCGGCCCATTGGCCACGCTGGTGACGGCCGACCTCACCGACCTCGACCCGCGGCTCGCTGAGACCTCGGTGGTGCTCGCCAGTGACGTCGACAACCCGCTGCTCGGCGCGAAGGGGGCCGCGGCGGTCTACGGGCCGCAGAAGGGCGCGTCCCCGCAGGACGTGGCCACGCTGGACGCCGCGCTCGGCATCTACGTCGAGGCGCTGACCGCGGCGGTCGGGCCCGCCGCGGCCGCCGCCGCGCAGGCGCCGGGGGCCGGGGCGGCCGGCGGCATCGGCTACGGCGCGCTGGTCGGGCTCGGCGCGGTCTTCAGGGCCGGCATCGACGTCATGCTCGACGTGCTGGGCTTCGAGGACGCGCTCACCCGCGCGGACCTGGTCATCACCGGCGAGGGTTCCCTCGACGAGCAGACCCTGCACGGGAAGGCGCCGGCCGGCGTCGCCCAGGCGGCGCGGGCCCGCGGTATCGACGTGGTGGCGGTCTGCGGCCGTCTGGCGCTCCCGCCGGCGGCTCTCGGCGCGGCCGGGATCCGCCGTGCGTACGCCATCGCCGCGATCGAGCCGGACGTCTCCCGCAGCATGGCCGGGGCAGGACCGCTGCTGGAGCGGGTGGCGGCGGACCTCGCGCGGGACTTTCTCCTCCCCGCGCGGTGACCCGCGCCGGGACATCAGAAGGCCCCGGGTTCCCGTCCTGGAACGGAACCCCGGGGCCTTTCCGCGTGCGGTGTCAGCGGGCCACGCCGGCCCGCGCCTCGCGCCGGTTGGCGCGGATCGTGTTGACCCGGCGGGTGGTCGCGAAGCAGGGGATGACGCCGGCCGCGATGCACTGCAGGGCGCAGCCCGCCTGGAGCAGCGCGTGGCCGCCGGGGACGCCGAGCGTCCACGCGGCCAGGCACGCCATGCTGACCAGGGTCCAGCCGAAGGTGATCAGAGCCAGTCGCCCGCGCGGCTTGGGGTACTCGACGCGGCTGACCATCAGCCACGCCACCCCGACGATCCCGATCACCGTCGGGATGAACGGCAGCTCCAGCAGGACCAGCGACACCACGGTCATCGCCCCGAAGGGACTGGGCATGCCCTGGAAGACGCCGTCCCGCAGCGTGGTGCAGGAGAAGCGGGCGAGGCGCAGCACCACCGCGAGCACGACCATCACCGCGGCGAGCGCCGCGACTTTGCCATGGGCGTCGTCCGAGATCAGGCCCCAGACGACGACGAAGTAGGCCGGCGCGAGACCGAAGCTGATCAGGTCGGAGAGGTTGTCCAGCTCCGCGCCCATCGCCGAACTGCGCAGCTTGCGCGCCACCAGCCCGTCGAAGAGGTCGAAGACCGACGCGAGCAGCATCAGCGTGACCGCGTTCGCCGCGCTGTGCTTGGACATCGCGCCGTCGCTGGTGCCCATCAGGTGCGGGACGAGCACCCCGGTGGTGGTGAAGTACACGGCCATGAAGCCGCAGATCGCGTTGCCGAGGGTGAGCGCGTCCGCGATGGACAGCCGGGTGGACAGCGGCAGGTCGCCCACCTCGTGCTCCAGCTCGCTCACCCAGGAGGACGACGAGGCGGCGGTGGACCCGCCGGGCGCCGGGGGCGCCGAGGACTGAGTGTCGGGCTCAAGCACGGTCAAGGCGAGTCACCCCAGCCGTGGTGGTCTGCCCGACCTCGACAGCGGGCTCGATGCCCTCGGGGAGATACACGTCCACCCGGGAGCCGAAGCGGATCAGCCCGATCCTGTCCCCCTGCTCGACCTTGCAGCCCCGCGGCACGTACGGCACGATCCGCCGCGCCACCGCGCCGGCGATCTGGACCACCTCGATGTCACCGAGTTCGGTGTCGAAGTGCCAGATCACCCGCTCGTTGTGCTCGCTCTCCTTGTTGAACGCCGGTACGTATCCGCCGGGGATGTGCTCGACGGAGGTGACCGTGCCGGCCAGCGGGGCCCGGTTCACATGGACGTTCAGCGGGCTCATGAAGATGGCGACGCGGGTGCGTCCGTCCTTCCACGGCATGATGCTCTGCACCACACCGTCGGCCGGGGAGATCACCCGGCCCTCGGTGATCTCCCGCTCGGGATCGCGGAAGAACCACAGCATGCCGGCCGCGAGGGCGGTGGCTGGGACGGCCACGGTCGCCCAGCGGCCGGAGCGGCGGGCCCGGGTGAGCGAGAGCGCTGCGGTGGCCACGGTCGGGAGGAGCCACGGCGACGCTCCGCGCGCGAGGCGGACCCGGCCGCGTGGTGCAGAGGAATGGCTGTGGGGCATGGAAGACCTTCGTAGCGGAGGATGCCGCGAATTGCTTCAAGGGGACGGCGGCTTTGGTCGATGGTATCGGCTGACACGGGCAACTCGGCAAGCTGGAGGGCGAGTCGATGGCTGGTTCCGGTGGCACGGCCGATGACACAGTGTGACCTTTGACGGGGATTCGCCTCCGGAAAACAGTGGCAAATACGGACAAATCTCTTCATGGTCCGCCCGGCTCAGCTCTGGATGCGGTACTCCTCCAGCAGCCGCCTGCCGATGATCATTTTCTGGATCTCGGCGGTTCCCTCGCCGATCAGCAGCATCGGCGCCTCCCGGTAGAGCCGCTCGATCTCGTACTCCTTGGAGAAGCCGTAGCCGCCGTGGATGCGGAAGGCGTCCTCGACGACCTCCTTGCAGTACTCGGCGGCCAGGTACTTCGCCATCCCGGCCTCCAGGTCGTTGCGCTGCCCGGAGTCCTTCTTGCGGGCCGCGCTGACCATCAGCTGGTGCGCGGCCTCCACCTTGGTGGCCATCTCGGCCAGCTTGAACTGGATCGCCTGGTGCTCGGCGATCTGCTTGCCGAAGGTGTGGCGCTGCTGTGCGTAGGAGATGCCCAGTTCGAAGGCGCGCCGGGCCACCCCGCAGCCGCGGGCGGCCACATTGACCCGGCCGACCTCGACACCGTCCATCATCTGGTAGAAACCCCGGCCGCTCGCCTCGCCGAGCACCCGGTCCGCCGGAACCCGTACGTCCTGCAGCACCAGCTCGGTGGTGTCGACGCCCTTGTAGCCCATCTTCTCGATCTTCCCCGGCACGGTCAGCCCGGAGACCTTCGGATTCGGCCCGAAACCCGGCTCCTTCTCGATCAGGAAGGTCGTCATGGACTTGTGCGGGGCGGCGTCGGCGGGCTGTCCCTCGTCGGTCCGGCAGAGCACCGCCACCAGGTTGGAGGTGCCGCCGTTGGTCAGCCACATCTTCTGGCCGTTGATCACATACGCGTCGCCCTCCCGCACCGCCCTGGTGCGGATCGCCCCGACGTCCGAGCCGAGTCCGGGCTCCGACATCGAGAACGCGCCGCGCACCTCCCCGGTCGCCATCCGCGGCAGGAAATACTGCTTCTGCTCCTCGGTGCCGTGCTGTTTGATCATGTACGCGACGATGAAATGCGTATTGATGATGCCCGACACACTCATCCAGCCGCGGGCGATCTCCTCCACGGTGAGCGCGTACGTCAGCAGCGACTCCCCGAGGCCGCCGTACTCCTCGGGAATCATCAGCCCGAAGATCCCGAGGTCTTTGAGACCCTCGACGATCTGCGACGGATACTCGTCGCGGTGTTCGAGTTCGGTGGCGACCGGCAGGATCTCCTTGTCCACGAAGGAGCGGACGGTGGCGAGGATCTCCTGCTGGATGTCGGTGAGACCGTCGGTCTGCGCGAGCCGGTTGGCCATCTCAGTTCCCTCCCGGGGAAGCCTGCGCGGCCGCCGCGTCGGCAGCCGGCCGCGGGCGGCCGGGCTGCTCCCCGCCGCGCTGCTCGATGTACGCGGCGGTCGGCACCATCACCTTGCGGCGGAAGACGCAGACCAGCGTGCCGTCCTGGTTGTAGCCGCGGGTCTCCACCTGCACGATGCCGCGGTCGTCCTTCGACTTCGACGGCCGCTTGTCCAGCACCGTCGTCTCGCCGTAGACCGTGTCGCCGTGGAAGGTCGGCGCCACGTGCCGCAGCGACTCGACCTCCAGATTGGCGATGGCCTTGCCGGAGACATCCGGCACCGACATGCCGAGCAGCAGTGAGTACACATAGTTGCCCACGACGACGTTACGGCCGAAGTCCGTTGTCTTTCCCGCGTAGTTGGCGTCGAGGTGGAGCGGGTGGTGATTCATGGTGAGGAGGCAGAAGAGATGGTCGTCGTACTCCGTGACCGTCTTTCCCGGCCAGTGTTTGTACACCGCACCGATCTCGAATTCCTCATAGGTGCGCCCGAACCGCACAGTCATACCTCCAGCTTGTTCGCGAGCCGGATCTCGTCCACGATCCGGCCGATGATCCCGGTGATACCGAAGTCCTTCGGGGTGAAGACCGCTGCCACACCGGCGGCCCGCAACTCCTTGGCGTCCGCCGCCGGAATGATCCCGCCGACCACCACCGGGATGTCGTCCACCCCGGCCCGGCGCAGCCGCGCCAGCACATCGGGCACCAGCGCGGCATGCGACCCCGACAGGATCGACAGACCCACGCAGTGCACGTCCTCGGCGACCGCCGCCGACACGATCTGCTCCGGTGTCAGCCTGATGCCTTGGTAGACCACCTCGAAACCGGCGTCCCTCGCACGTACCGCGATCTGCTCGGCGCCGTTGGAGTGCCCGTCGAGACCCGGCTTGCCGACCAGCAGCCGCAGCCGCCCGCCGCCCAGCTCCGCCGCGGTCTCGGCGACCCTGCCGCGTACCGCCGCCAGTTCGCTGCCGGGCTCGGCGGCCACCGCGACCGGCGCCGCGCTCACCCCGGTCGGCGCCCGGAACTCGCCGAAGACCTCCCGCAGCGCCCCGGACCACTCCCCGGTGGTGACACCCGCCCGCGCGCACTCCACGCTCGCGGGCATCAGATTCTCCGGGCCGGCCGCCGCCGACCGCAGCGCGGCGAGCGCCTTCTGCGCCCGTTCCTCGTCACGACCGCTCCGCCACTCCTCCAGCGCGGCCACCACCCGGGCCTCGTCCGCCGGGTCAACGGTCATGATCGCGGCAGCCGGATCGGCGGTCAGCGGACTGGGTTCGGTGGACTCGTAGCAGTTCACCCCGACGATCTTCTCCGCCCCGGACTCGATCCGGGCCCGCCGCCGGGCGTGCGAGGAGACCAGCTCCGACTTCAGATAGCCGGACTCCACCGCGGCCATCGCGCCGCCCAGCTCCTGGATGTGCTCGATCTCCGTGGTCGCCTGCCCCACGAGTTCGGCCACCTTCGCCTCGATCACGCTGCTCCCGGCGAAGATGTCCTCGTACTCCAGCAGGTCGCTCTCGTGCGCCAGCACCTGCTGGATGCGCAGGCTCCACTGCTGGTCCCACGGCCTGGGCAGTCCCAACGCCTCGTTCCACGCCGGGAGTTGTACCGCCCGGGCGCGGGCGTCCTTGGAGAGCGTGACGGCCAGCATCTCCAGCACGATCCGCTGCACGTTGTTCTCCGGCTGCGCCTCGGTCAGGCCGAGCGAGTTGACCTGCACGCCGTAGCGGAATCGGCGCTGCCTGGCGTCGAGGATGCCGTACCGCCGGCGGGTGATGGTGTCCCAGATCTCGCCGAAGGCGCGCATCTTGCACATCTCCTCGACGAACCGCACCCCGGCGTTCACGAAGAAGGAGATCCGCGCGACGACCTCCCCGCGCCGGTCGAGCGGCACCTGCCCGGAGGAGAACACCGCGTCCAGCACGGCGATGGCGGTGGACATCGCGTAGGCGATCTCCTGCACCGGAGTGGCCCCGGCCTCCTGCAGGTGGTAGCTGCAGATGTTGATCGGGTTCCACTTGGGGATGTTGTTCACGGTGTACGTGATCATGTCGGTGGTCAGCCGCAGCGACGGCGCCGGCGGGAAGACGTGCGTTCCCCGGGAGAGGTACTCCTTGACGATGTCGTTCTGCGTCGTGCCCTGGAGCGCGGTGATGTCGGCGCCCTGTTCCTCGGCGACCACCTGGTAGAGGGCCAGCAGCCACATCGCGGTGGCGTTGATCGTCATCGAGGTGTTCGTCCGGTCCAGCGGGATGTCCTGGAAGAGCCGCCGCATGTCGCCGAGATGGGCCACCGGTACGCCCACCCTGCCCACCTCGCCGCGGGCCAGCACGTGGTCCGGGTCGTAGCCGGTCTGCGTGGGCAGGTCGAAGGCCACCGACAGGCCGGTCTGCCCCTTGGCGAGGTTGCGCCGGTAGAGCTCGTTGGACGCCTCCGCGGTGGAGTGCCCGGCGTAGGTGCGCATCAGCCACGGCCGGTCCCGCTCCCGGCGCGCCGCCGCCGGCCGGCCGGCCCCGGCCGCCTCGTCGACTCCCTGACGGCCCGTCATCAGGCGTTCCCGCCCTGCTCGCCGGCCGGCCGGGCTGCCGCGTCGCGACTGTGCTCGCCGGCCCACTCCGCTGCCGCGTCACGGAACAAGTTGATGGCAGGCAGGTGCTTCTCGCGCAGTGCCCGGTCGGTGACGCCCAGGCCCTCCTGCGGGGCCAGGGCGAGGACGCCGACCTTGCCCTGGTGGAGGTTGCGGTGCACGTCGTACGCGGCCTGCCCGGTGTCCTCCAGCGCGTAGGTGCGCGACAAGGTGGGGTGGATCTTCCCCTTGGCCACCAGGCGGTTGGCCTCCCACGCCTCGCGGTAGTTGGCGAAGTGCGAGCCGACGATCCTCTTGAGGCTCATCCACAGGTACCGGTTGTCGTACTCGTGGGTGTAGCCGCTGGTGGACGCGCAGGTGACGATGGTGCCGCCCTTGCGGGTCACGTACACCGACGCGCCGAAGGTCTCGCGGCCCGGGTGCTCGAAGACGATGTCCACGTCCTCGCCGCCGGTCAGTTCACGGATCCTGCCACCGAGCCGCTTCCACTCCCGCGGATCCTGGTGGTGTTCGTCCTTCCAGAACTTGAAGCCCTCCGCGCTGCGGTCGATGATCGCCTCGGCGCCCATCTTCCGGCAGATCTCCGCCTTCTGCGGGCTGGACACCACACAGACCGGAGTCGCGCCGCCGGCCAGCGCGAACTGCGTCGCGTACGAGCCGAGTCCGCCGCTGGCGCCCCAGATCAGCACGTTGTCGCCCTGCTTCATGCCCGCGCCGTTGCGCGAGACGAGCTGGCGGTAGGCGGTGGAGTTGACCAGCCCGGGTGCCGCCGCCTCCTCCCAGGTCAGATGCGCCGGCTTGGGCATCAGCTGGTTCGACTTGACCAGCGCGATCTCGGCGAGGCCGCCGAAGTTGGTCTCGAAGCCCCAGATCCGCTGCTCCGGGTCGAGCATCGTGTCGTTGTGCCCGTCGGCGGACTCCAGTTCCACGCTCAGGCAGTGCGCCACCACCCGGTCGCCCGGCTGCCACTTGTTGACCCCGGGCCCGGTGCGCAGCACCACACCGGCCAGGTCGGAACCGATGATGTGGTACGGCAGGTCGTGCCGCCGGGAGAGCGGCGACATCCGCCCGTACCGCTCCAGGAAGGCGAAGGTGGAGACCGGTTCGAAGATCGAGGTCCACACCGAGTTGTAGTTGACCGAACTGGCCATCACCGCCACCAGGGCTTCGCCGGGGCCGAGTTCGGGCAGCGGCACCTCGTCCAGGTGCAGCGAGACGCGCGGGTCCTTGTCCCGGGTGGTGAGGCCGGAGAACATCTCGGCCTCGTCCTTGTGGACGGTGACGGCGCGGTACGACTCGGGCAGTCTGACGGCCGCGAAGTCGGCGGCCGTACTGTCCGGCGCGAGGATCGCGTCCAGGATTTCCTTCATATGACTCGCCTCCGGCGGAGCGTTCGCACCGCGTTCGGGAACGCGGGGGTCGATGGGATGGGGGTGCCGTCGTCGGTTCGCAGTCGTGCGGTGAAGGGTTCGCGCGGTGGCGCGGTCAGTGCCTGTGACGCAGGCGTCCGGGCCTGGGGGACAGCAGGCGTACGGGGATCGCGGTACGCCCGCCGCCCGGACTGCCCACACCGTATGACACCCCGTGCCAGTCGTAAAGACACTGAGTGCCATCAATTTCTCTCAAACGTCACCCTGGGCCCGCAAACGAGCAACAGCGGCCACCCGGGCCTGCCGGGCGGTCGCTGTGCGCGGTCGGGAGCCGTTCGGGAGAGCGGCAGAGGGACGTCAGGCCCTGCGCAGCGCCTCTTCGATGCTGCGCAGGATCTCCGCGGGGGAGGCGTCGGTGCGGGCCACCGCGACCACCACCTCGCCGTGCCGGGAGACCGTGGACACCGGTCGCGCGGTGGCGCGCGAGGGTATCCGGCCGGCTCCTATCCCGGTGCCGAAGGTCACCTTGATCACCTCGAAGGCGTGATCGAGTTGCGCCTCGACGTCGCCCTTGCCGCCGGCCCGCAGCCAGCGCCGCAGCACGTGGTTGTGCGCCGCCACCACCGCGGAGGCGGCCACCTCGGCGAGCAGCGGGTCGTCGTCGCCGTCGCGGTGCGCGCCCTCGTCGAAGTGGCCCAGCAGATAGCGGGTGAAGAGCCGCTCGTAGCGGGCCACCGAGGCGATCTCCCGCTCCCGCAGGGTCGGCACCTCGCGGGTCAGCCGGTAGCGCTCCACCGACACCTCGGGCAGGTGCGCGTACATCCGCAGCACCTCGGTGATGCCGCGGCAGACCGTGTCCAGCGGGTGCTCGTGCGGGTCCGCAGAGTCCAGCACCGCCTGCACCCTGACCAGCGTGTCGTCGTGGTCGGGGAAGATCGCCTCTTCCTTGGAGCGGAAGTGCCGGAAGAAGGTCCGCCGCGCCACTCCGGCGGTCGCCGCGATCTCGTCGACCGTGGTGGCCTCGTACCCCTGCGTGGCGAACAGGTGCATCGCCGCCGCCGCAAGATCCTGCCGCACCCGGTGGCGCTGGGCCGCGGCCCGGCGGCCGTTCGCGGTCTCGGGTACGTCGGACTTCACGGACTGGGGCATGTGGGGAACGTAACACGCCGGGCCGCCCGGTCCGGCGGTCGGGGGAAAACCGCCCCAGCCCGCCGGACGGGTGCGCCGGCCGCGCCGCGGCCGGTCAGCGGGCGGCATACTCGCGGAAGCCCCGGCCGGTCTTACGGCCCAGGCAGCCCGCGGAGACCAGGTGTTCCAGCAGGGGCGCCGGTGCCAGGCCCGGGTCGCGGAACTCCTCGTGCAGCACCTGCTCGATCGCCAGCGACACATCGAGACCGACCACGTCCAGCAGCTCGAACGGGCCCATCGGATAGCCGCCGCCCAGCTTCATCGCCGCGTCGATGGCGTCCACGGTCGCGTAATGGTCCTGGACCATTTTCACCGCGTTGTTGAGGTACGGGAAGAGCAGCGCGTTGACGATGAAGCCGGCCCGGTCGCCGCAGTCCACCGGGTGCTTGCGCAGCGTCCCGCACACCTGGTGCACGGTGGCGAGGACATCGGGCGCGGTGAGCACCGTACGGACCACCTCGACCAGCTTCATGGCCGGCGCCGGGTTGAAGAAGTGCGCCCCCACCACATCCTGCGGGCGGCCGGTGGCCCGGGCGATCGCCACCACCGGCAGTGAGGAGGTGGTGGTGGCAAGCACCGCGCCCGGCTTGCAGACCTTGTCCAGCGTCCGGAAGAGCTGCTGCTTGACGAACAGGTCCTCGGCCACCGCCTCCACCACCAGATCGGCGTCCGCGAAGGCGTCGTACGAGCCGGCCGGCGTCACCCGGGACACCGCCTCGTCCCGCTGCTCCGGGGTCAGCCGTCCCCTGGCCACCGAGCGGTCGAGCGACGCCGCGAGCCGTGCCACCGCGAGCTCGGCCTTCTCCGGCGTCCTGGCGGCCAGCGCCACCGGGAAACCGGCCTTCGCGAAGACCTCGGCGATGCCGGTGGCCATCGTGCCGGACCCGGCCACGCCCACCCGCCGCACGGTCCGCCCCTCGGCGGCCCGCGTGCCCGGGTCGCCCGGGGTCTCGCCGTCCGGCAGCACCACCGGGCTGCCGGGCGCGTCGTAGGTGTAGAAGCCGCGGCCCGCCTTCCGGCCCAGCAGCCCGGCCGCGGTCAGCTGCTTCAGCACCGGCGCGGGCGCGTGCAGCCGGTCGCGGCTGGCCTCGTACATCGCCTCCAGCACGGTGGTCGCGGTGTCGATCCCGATCAGGTCGAGCAGCGCCAGCGGGCCCATCGGCAGGCCGCAGCCGAGACGCATCGCGGCGTCGATGTCCTCCCGGGTGGCGTACCGGGCCTCGTACATCGCGGCGGCCTGGTTGAGGTAGCCGAAGAGCAGGCCGTCCGCGATGAAGCCCGGCCGGTCGCCGACCGGCACCGGCTCCTTGCCGAGGTCACGGACCAGCGCGGTGACGGCGGCGGTCGCCTCCGGCGAGGTGAGCACCGTGGAGACCACCTCCACCAGTTTCATGGCCGGCGCAGGGGCGAAGAAGTGCAGGCCGAGCACCCGGTCGGGCCGCGCGGTCTCGGCGGCCAGCCGGGTCACCGACAGCGCGTTGGTGCCGGTCGCCAGGATCGCGCCCGGTTTGGCGATCCGGTCCAGCGCGGTGATGACCTCGCGTTTAGTGTCGTACCGCTCGTCCACCACCTCGATCACCAGATCGGCGTCGGCGGCGGCCTGCAGATCACCGAAGGTACGGAAGCGGGCGAGCGCGTCGTCCCGCTCGGCGCCGGTCATCCGCCCCCGCTCCACGGCCCGGGCGGTCGAGCGTTCGAGTTCCGCGACGGCCCGCCGGGCGGCGGCGTCGCTGAGGTCGACGCCGATCACCTCGTGGCCGCCGCGGGTCAGCACTTCGGCGATACCGGTGCCCATCGTGCCGAGACCGATGACGGCCACGACGGAGGGAGGGGGGACGGGAGAATCCAGGGAGGGACGGTCCATCGCGTGACTCCAGACGCTTGAGGAACCGCGGGGCGCGCGAGCGCGCGGCCACCGCCGGGAGTGAGGAGGAGTCGCGGGCCGGGGGGTCACCCCGCGCGCCCGCGCAGTCAACGGCGGACCCTGTCCCGGGGCCTCGCCAAGCGATGCCGAACCGACGTCGTGCTCATCAGTGCCCGGCGGCTGCGTCACCACCCACCGAACACCCGGCTCTCCGAGGGTAACCCGTCAGTAACTTCCTGGCCAGCCCTGTGCGCAGATGACATCCCCCCAACCCATATGAGCGGCGGCCTGCGGCGCGCAACCGGGAGTCCCACCGCGCCCGCACGGGCGGTCCCTTCCGGGAGGCCGGGGGCATCTGCCTGACGTCGGGGGGTTCCGGCTGTGGTGGGTCCGACCGACGGAACGGCTCCCTGCGGGAAGCCGGGGCGCTGATGGCCTGGGACGGCAGGGCCCTCGGCCGGCTTGCGGGGGTTCTGCTGGGGTGGTCCGACCGCACGGGCGGCTCCCTGCCGGAAGCGGGACGCGGTGAGCCCGCAGGTCGGACGGCCGACGGCGCGCGGCGGGGGGTTCCGTTGCGACCGAATCAGCGGCTCCGTGCGAGGGCCGGGGGCTGTGGGGCCTCGGGTCCGGGGCCGGTGCGGCGCGCGGCGGGGGGTTCCGCCGCGCCCGCATGAGCGGCTCCCCGCGGGAGACCGGGCGCTGGGGGCCCGCGGGTCCGGGGGCGGGCCGGTCGTCCGGGTGGGGGATCGGCTGGGGGAGCCGCGGGCGGGGGGCTCGGTGGCGCGGGGGAGAAGGCCGGTGCCTGCGGAAAAGGGGAGGTTGCCCACCCGGTTGGGCCGCGCGGCTTAGGGTGGGGCGATGGACTCCGCGTCGCGTGAGCGGCTCGCGCTCGCTCTTACCGCCCCCGGACAGCCCCTGGCGGTACGGGAATCCGCCGCCGTGGAGCTCGCCGCCGCGGGGGACTCGCGGTCGTTCGAGACCCTCGCGCTGCTGCTCAACTACCGCGACGAGGCCCGCGCCCAGCAAGCCGCCGAGGCCCTGCTGCGGCTCGGCGACCCCCGCACCGGCCGGGCCGCCGCCGCGCTCGCCACCAACCCGCTGCGGGTCGGCTACGCCCTGCCCGCCATCCGCCTGCTGGTCGAACTGCGCGCACCCGAGGCGGTACCCGCGCTCACCCAGACCCTGCGGCGGCTGCGCGCCGCGCCGCAGCCCGCCCACGAACGGATCGCCCGGGCCTGCGCCGAGGGACTGGAAGCGCTGGGGGCCGTCAGCGAGGAGCCGTAGGCACCCCGCGGACGTACCGCACTTCGCGCAGCGGCACCCCGTCGTACTGGTCCGTCGTCTCCGCCCCGTCCGCGGTGAAGCCGGCCCGCCCGTAGAAGCGCCGGGCCGCCGTGTTCTCCGCGAGCACCCACAACAGCAGCCGCCTGCGGCCCAGTCGGGCGCTTTCGCCGATCACCGCGGCGGTCAGCGCCCGCCCGGCGCCGGTACCGATCCGGTCGGGGCGTACGTAGAGCGCGTACAGCTCGCCGTCCGCCGAATCGTCCGGCTCCCCGCGGTACGGCCCGAACGCCGCCCAGCCCACGACCTCTTCGCCGGATGCCCCGGATGCCCCGGGTCCGCCGGGTCCCCCGCCCGGCTCCACCGCCACCAGATTCCGTACCCGCCCGGCCGATCCGGCCAGGAACCTCCGCCGCTGCGCCGCGTCCTGCTCCACGTCCATCGCGTCCAGATAGCTCTGCGGCACGATCCCGGCGTACGCCGCCCGCCACCCCCCGACCCGGATCGCCGACACCGCCGGCACATCGTCATCGGTCATCGCCCGTACGCGCACCATGCGCAGACCCTAGGCGGATCACATGAGGGTCAGCTGGGTATTTTCCGCGGGCCGCGCCGGCACCACCGGCTCCTCGGCGACCGGCGGTTCGACCTGCCGTCCCCTTCGCAGCGGCCCGCACCCGAACTCCGCGGCGAACTCGTGCACCTGCCGGGTGACCTGCCGCTGATACCACTTGGCCGCATATGAACCGCCCGCGTACAGCGTCTCGTAGCGCCGTACGAGATGCGGGTGGTGCTGGGCCAGCCACGCCATGTACCACTCACGGGCCCCCGGCCGCAGGTGCAGCACGATCGGGCTGACCGAGGCCCCGCCGGCCGCCGCGATGGCCCGTACCGTCGCCCGCAGCTGCTCGGGGGAGTCGCTGAGGAAGGGCAGCACCGGCGCCATCAGGACCGACGGTGCGAGCCCCGCCTCGGCGAGGGTGCGGCAGACCGCGAGACGCGTCTCGGGGGAAGGGGTGCCCGGCTCCACGCTGCGCCACAGCTCCCCGTCGACGAATCCGACGGACAGCGCGAGGGACACATCGGTGACGCGGGCGGCCTGCCGCACCAGTTCGAGGTCGCGCAGGATCAGTGAGCCCTTGGTGAGGATCGAGAACGGGTTCGCCCGGTCGCGCAGCGCGGTGATGATACCCGGCATCAGCCGGTAACGGCCCTCGGCCCGCTGGTAGCAGTCGACGTTCGTCCCCATGGCTATGTGCGCGCCCTCCCAGCGGGGCGAGGCCAGCTCCCGGCGCAGCAGCTCCGGCGCGTTGACCTTCACCACGATCTGCGAGTCGAAGTCGTGCCCGGTGTCGAGGTCGAGGTAGCTGTGCGTCTTGCGGGCGAAGCAGTACACGCAGGCGTGGCTGCATCCCCGGTAGGGGTTGACCGTCCACTCGAAGGGCATCCGGGAGGCGCCCGGCACCCGGTTGATGATCGAACGCGCGCGGATCTCGTGGAAGGTGATGCCGCGGAAACCCGGGGTGTCGAAGGTGCGGGTGGTCACCGCGTCCGTGCTGAAGAGCGCACCTGCGGAGTCATGGCGGTCCAGCTGGTCCCAGCGCATCGCGCCCTCCTTCGGTCGTCAGTGGTCCCCGTCCGCCCCAGAATAGAACAGAAATTCGAAATGCGGGTGTGGTTGGCTGTGCGACACGCGACACGCGGTATGCAGCGCGTAGCGGACACGTCGCCCAGGTAGATCGAGGAGAAGTCATGGCGCTGGTCGAGGCCACCACGGAGCGCATCGTCGAGGCGGAGCCGGAGCGGGTGTACGACGCGCTCGCCGACTACGCCGGGACCCGCGGCCGGCTGCTGCCCGGACAGTTCAGCGAGTACGAGGTCCGCGAGGGCGGCAAGGGAGCCGGCACGGTCGTCCACTGGAAGCTCCAGGCCACCAGCAAGCGGGTCCGCGACTGCCTCTTCGACGTCACCGCCCCCACCCCGGGGCAGCTGGTCGAGACCGACCGCAACTCGACGCTCGTCACCACCTGGACCGTCACCCCGGCGGGTGAAGGCCGCAGCAAGGTGGTGACCGCCACGACCTGGCAGGGCGCGAGCGGTGTCGGCGGCTTCTTCGAGCGCACCTTCGCGCCCAAGGGGCTCGGCCGGATCTACGACGCGGTGCTGGCGTCGCTGGCGGTCGAGGTGGAGCAGAAGTGACGCGGGGTTTCCGGATCATTCACTGATACGGGTGGTTTTGCCTGCTTCCTGGGAATCGCCGCCTCTGTCCGTCGTTGTCGCCTCGTGCGGGAAACGGTGGCGGAGCAGGCGGGACGAGGGGAGCGGCAGCGGTGAGTGGCACGGTGATCGAAGGTGCGGCGGCGGAGGCCGATCAGGCCCCGCCCCGCCCCGAAGGCCCCCAGCAGGACCACCCCGGGCGGCAGGCAGCCGGGCCGCGGGGGACGGAGCGGCAGGCAACCGGGCCGCGGGGGACCGAAGAGCGGGTCGCCGGGGAGCAGAAGGGCACCGAGCCGCCGGCCGGTCCCGGCACCGCGGGCGATGAACTCACCCCGCGCCGGCTGCGGCTGGTCTTCCTCGGCCTGATGCTCGCCCTGCTGCTCGCGGCCCTCGACCAGATGATCGTGGCCACCGCACTGCCGAAGATCGTCGGCGAGCTGCACGGCCTGGACAAGATGTCCTGGGTCGTCACCGCCTATCTGCTGGCCTCCACCATCGGCCTGCCGATCTACGGCAAGCTCGGCGACCTCTTCGGCCGCAAGAGCGTCTTCCAGTTCGCCATCCTGGTCTTCGTAGCCGGTTCCGCGCTGGCCGCCTGGTCCCGCACGATGGACGAGCTGATCGCCTTCCGCGCCATCCAGGGCATCGGCGGCGGCGGGCTGATGATCGGCGTCCAGGCGATCATGGCCGACATCGTCCCGCCCCGGCAGCGCGGTCGCTACATGGGCCTGATCGGCGCCGCCTTCGGCCTCGCCTCGGTCGCCGGCCCGCTGCTCGGCGGCTTCTTCACCGACCACGCCTCCTGGCGCTGGTGCTTCTCCATCAACGTGCCCTTCGGCCTGGTCACCCTCGCCGTCATCTCGGTGGTGCTGAAACTCCCCAAGCCGAAGGCCCGCCCCCGACTCGACGTGCTCGGCGCCCTGTTGCTCGCGGCCGGCTCCACCTGCCTGGTGCTCCTGACCACCTGGGGCGGCGCCACGTACGACTGGCAGTCGCGGCAGATCGTGGCGCTGGGCGTCGGCGCGCTCCTGTGCGGACTGCTCTTCGTGCTGGTCGAACGCTTCGCCGCAGAACCGGTCATCCCGCTGCGGCTCTTCCGCGACGGCGTCTTCAACATGACGGCGCTGATCGGTGGGATCGTCGGGGTGGCGCTCTTCGGCGCGGCCAGCTATCTGCCGACCTTCCTGCAGATGGTCGAGGGCGCCAGCGCCACCGGCTCCGGGCTGCTGATGCTGCCGATGATGCTCGGCGTCGTCGTCGCGTCCATCGCGGGCGGCCAGCTGATCAGCCGCACCGGCCGCTACAAGATCTTCCCCATCATCGGCGGCGCCCTGTCCTCGGCCGGGATGTTTCTGCTCTCCCTGATGGACGCGAACACCTCGCAGGTCGCCTACAGCGTCTACATGGCGGTGCTCGGCCTCGGCATCGGTCTGATCCTCCCGGTCCTGGTGCTCGCCGTGCAGAACTCGGTGCGCCCGTCCGACATCGGCGCGGCCACCAGCGCCAACAACTACTTCCGGCAGATCGGCGGTTCGGTCGGCGCCGCGGTCTTCGGCACCCTGTTCGCCGACCGGCTCGGCAAGCGGCTGACCGCCGAACTCCCGCACGGAGTAAGGCTGCCCGACCCCCAGTCGGTCACCCCGCAACTGGTCCGCACGCTGCCGGGACCTGTCCGTGACGGCTACATCAACGCCTACGCCGACGCCATGCCACGGATCTTCCTCTACCTGGTGCCGGTCCTCGTTCTCGGCTTCCTCTTCGCCTTCCTGCTCAAGGAGAAACCTCTGGTGACCCAGCACGGCCCCGCCGCCCCGACGGCGTACGACCCCGCTTACGAACCCCTCTACGACGCCGCCCCGACCCCGGCGGGCGGCGTACTCACCGACACCGTCACCGGGCTCACCGCATCGGAGGCGCTGCCCGGCGCCCGCCGCGCCCAACTGGGCGGCGTACCGGTCTGCGGCACCGTCCAGCACTCCGACGGCACCACGGTCGGACGGGCGGCCCTCACCCTGATCGACGTCTCCGGGCGGCAGGTCGGCCGCGGCGCCACCACCGAGGACGGGCGGTACGCGCTCAGCACCCCGGGCGCCGGCAGCTATGTGCTCATCGCCGCCGCGGGTGGCCACCAGCCGCAGGCGGTCAGTGTCACCGTCGGCGACCACCCGGTGGAGCTGGATGTGGTGCTCGGCGGGGCCGGCCGCCTCGCCGGCACCGTGCACACCGCCGACGGCACCCCGGTCAGGGACGCGGTGGTCACCCTCACCGACGTCCGCGGCGACGTGGTCGCCAGCGCCCGCAGCGGCCGCGAGGGTGTGTACGCGCTCACCGACCTCGTCGCGGGCGAGTACACCCTGGCGGCCAGTGCACTGGCCTTCCGCCCCTCGGCGCTGCCGGTGTCGGTGCAGGCGTCCCGGGAGACCCGGCAGGACGTGGAGCTTGCCGGTGGCGCGGTGCTCCGCGGGATCGTACGGGCCCCCGGCGGCCGGCTGGTGGAGGACGCCCGGGTCACCCTGCTGGACGCCGCGGGCAATGTGGTGGACTCGGTGACCACCGGCGCGGACGGCCACTTCCGGTTCGTGGACCTGGCGGCGGGCGAGTACACGGTGATCGCGGCGGGGTATCCGCCGGTGGCCACGGTGCTCCAGGTGGCCGGCGGCGGGCGCACCGAGCGGGACATCCAGCTCGGGCACGAGGACTGAGGGGGAGCGCGGTGTGAGGGAGGCCGGGTGCCGCGCGGGCGGACCCGGCCTTCCGCATGTCCGGGCGGGCTCCATGCACTCCGGGCTCCCAGGTGCGGTGGGGTCCCGCTGCCGGGCCGCGGCTCAGTTGGCGCTGTCGGGAGGAGCCGGCGTGCCGTCCCCGCTCTCGACCTCGGCCTTGTCGCACTGGGTGCCGCGGATCAGCGCGTAGCTGCCGCCGATCCGGTACTTGCCCGCCGAGGGCGCGTACAGCCGGGTCCAGTCGCCGTCGGAGGTCACACAGCCGTGCTTGTTGTCGCTCGCACCCTCGATGCCGAGCACCGGCGACCACGGGATGCGCAGCAGCACCGAGCCGGCCCGGGGCATGGTCACGGTCAGCTCGGCCGGCCCGGCCTCGTTCACCACGGCCGGCGGATCGGCCAGCGGAGCGGCCGCGCTCACCTCGTACAGCCGCCAGTTCGCGTCGTGCCACACCGGCCGCAGCCAGTTCTGCCCGGCGGAGACGATCTTCGCTTCGGCGACCGCGGCGCCGTCCGGCTGGTCGGCCGGCAGGACGACGTAGTTGACGCTCCAGTTGTAGAGCCAGGCCCGGTAGGTCTCGGCGGTCAGGGTGCCGTCGTAGAAGAGCGGATTGCGTTCCACGTCGGCCTGCCGGTTCCAGCCGCGGGCCAGGTTGACGTAGGGGGAGAGGCCGGACGCCTCCCAGTGCGAGCGCAGCGGCACCACTTCGACCCGGCCCCGGTCGGCCCGCACCTGGCGCAGCTCGGAGATGAGCGGGGCGGCGTGCTTGACCGTGGAGGACACCGCCGAGGTGGTCACCTGGTCCACGATGGGCTTGGTGATCTGCCAGGCCGCCACTCCGGCGAACGCCAGCCACAGCGCGAGCGCGCGGCGGGTGCCCCAGGTGCTGCCCATCGCCACGATCAGCATCACCGTGCCGCCGAAGAGCAGGGAGAGGCGCTCCACGTTGCTGCCGATCGGCGACGGGATCGCCCAGGTCAGCGCCACCCCGATCGCGTAGACCGCGGCGCCCAGGTGTATCGACCGCCAGGACCGGGGCACCACCAGCGAGATCACCACCGCGACGGCCAGCGGGATGATCGCGAAGTACCACTTGAACGGCTGCACCCCGTAGAACGGGAAGAGCAGCGAGGTCGAGCCGACCACCAGCGGTGGTGCGGCGGCCAGGATGTAGGCGTCCCTGCGGCGCTTGTTCAAGAAGAGCGCCGCCGCGACCACGAGCAGGAAGAGTCCGGCCACCGGACTGCACATGGTGGCCAGCGCCGCCGAGGCGGTGGCCACCGCGAGCCGCGAGGAGTGCCCGCGCGTCGCACGCTCGGCGGGGTAGAGCAGCACCGTCGAGACCAGGGCGAAGAGGATGCCGAGCGCGAAGGTCACCCGCCCGGAGATCACGTCACACCAAAGAGCGAACACCGTCCAGAGCACCGGCACCAGCGGGCGCTTCACGCCGGCCCGCAGCACCAGCGCGGCGGCGAGCGTCGCGGACAGCGTGCCGGCGATCACCGCGGTCGTCCGTACCCCCAGCGCCGCCATGACGTACGGCGACAGGATGCTGTAGGACGCCGGGTGCATACCGCCGTACCAGGAAAGGTTGTACGACGCCGACGGATGTGCTCGTATGAAGTTGGTCCAGGCGTACTGGGCCGCCATGTCACCGGAGTCCTTGGCGAGATAGAGCGCCCACACCAGGTGGAGCGCCGCGGCCATGGCGGTGGCGAGCAGGATCGGGTGGCGCGGGTCGACCCGCTTGAAGATGGCTCTGGGACCACGTACGACGGCGAAGCGCGCGGGCTGCCAGGTGGTCACGTGGCCTCTTCCAGTAGCGGGGGCGGAACATCCCGGCCGGGTCCCGTCCGGCGGGATCGAACCGCGCTTCAGGAGCAGAGTTCGAACAGAGACTTTGGACGCTAGCACGGCCGGTTAGGTTGCTTATGCGCGGGCGTGCACCCGCTTTGGTGCATTTGCGGCCCCTCGTCCAGGGATCCGGCCGCACCCTGGAAGCGGTGACGCGCATCCTGCGTTGACGGGTTCCCCTGACCGTCCCGGGCATTCGGAGACCCCGTCCAACGAACCATGGTCCGCCGGATTGCGCCACCGGTTTTGACCTGGATCACATCCGTATCGCGGCCGGCCGGTGCCGCGCTGGGACCAGTGGTGTCCGTGGGGTCGCAGGGTCCCGCGGGCTCGGGCGGGCGGTGTTCCCGGGGCGCGGAAGGCCGGGTTTATTGGTCTAGTCCACTGAAGTTATCCACAGGCCGGGGGAGGGCCCTGGCAGCGACGACGCGGTGCCGCGTAACGTGCTGACCATGAAGATCCTGATCTCCGCGGACATGGAAGGCGCGACCGGTGTGACCTGGCCGGCCGACGTGCTGCCCGGCAGTGAGCAATGGCAGCGCTGCCGCCACATGTTCACCTCCGATGTCAACGCCGCCGTCCTCGGCTTCTTCGACGGCGGCGCGGACGAGGTGCTCATCAACGAGGCGCACTGGTCCATGCGCAACCTGCTGCTGGAGAAGCTGGACGAGCGCGTCGAGATGCTCACCGGCCGGCACAAGGACCTCTCCATGGTCGAGGGCGTCCAGCACGGCGACGTGGACGGCATCGCCTTCGTCGGCTATCACACCGGCGCCGGCACCGAAGGCGTCCTCGCCCACACCTACCTCGCCAACTCCATCACCGGGGTGTGGGTCAACGGCGAGCCGGCCAGTGAGGGCCGGCTCAACTCGCTGGTCGTCGCCGAGTACGGCGTCCCGGTCGTCCTGGTCACCGGCGACGACCGCACCGGCCTCGACGCCCACGGATACGCCCCGCAGGCCCGCACCGTCGCCGTGAAGGACTACGTGTCGCGGTACGCGGCCGTGTGCCGCACCCCCGCCCGCACCGCCGCCGACATCCGGGCCGCCGCCAAGGACGCCGTGGCGCTCGCCGTGCGGCACGAACCGGTCGACGCCGGGCCGTTCACGGTGGAGCTGGAGTTCGACGCGGTGCACCTGTCCGGGGCCGCCGCCGTGGTGCCCGGCGTGGAGCGCACCGGTGAGCGGCGGGTCTCTTACACCGCACCGACCATGTACGAAGGCATCCGCGCCTTCAAGGCGGTCACCACCCTCGTCTCGCAGGCCGTGGAGGAGCAGTATGGCTGAGCAGCAGCAGGTCGTCCCGACCATCGACCGGGCGGCGGTACTCGACGCCCGGGCGCTGGACGAGGTGGTGACGTTCACCTCCGACCTGATCCGGATCGACACCACCAACCGCGGTGGCGGCGACGGCAACGAGCGGCTCGCCGCCGAATACGTCGCGGGGCAGCTCGCCGACGCCGGCATCGAACCGCGCATCCTGGAGTCCGCCCCGGGCCGGGCGAATGTCGTCGCCCGCATCCCCGGCACCGATCCGTCGGCCGACGCGCTGCTGGTGCACGGTCACCTCGACGTGGTCCCCGCCGAGCCGGCCGACTGGAGCGTGCCGCCGTTCTCCGGCGAGATCCGCGACGGCGTGGTCTGGGGCCGCGGTGCCATCGACATGAAGAACATGGACGCGATGGTGCTCGCCACCGTCCGCGCCTGGGCCCGCACCGGAGCGCGCCCGGTCCGCGACATCGTGCTCGCCTTCACCGCCGACGAAGAGGACAGCGCCGCCTACGGCTCCGGTTACCTCGTCAAGGAGCACGCCGATCTCTTCGAAGGCTGCACCGAGGGCATCAGCGAGTCCGGCGCCTACACCTTCCACGCGAGCGACACCCTGCGGATCTACCCGGTCGCGGCCGGCGAGCGCGGCACCGCCTGGATGAAGCTCACCGCGCACGGCACGGCGGGACACGGCTCCAAGGTCAACGGCGCCAACGCGGTCAGCCGGCTCGCCGCCGCCGTCGCCCGGATCGGCGAGCACCGCTGGCCGGTCCGGATCACCGACACCGTACGGGCCGCGATCACCGAACTCGCCGCCCTGCAGGACCTGCCCGCCGACCTGGCCGACGTGGACGCGCTGCTCGACAGGCTCGGCCCGGCCGCGACCCTGGTCCGGCCCACCGTCCGCAACAGCTCCAACCCGACGATGCTGGACGCCGGATACAAGGTCAACGTCATCCCCGGCAGCGCCACCGCCTACGTCGACGGACGGATCGTGCCGGGCGGCGAGGAGGAGTTCGTCACCACCATGGACCGCCTCACCGGCCCCGACGTCACCTGGGAGTACTACCACCACGAGGTCCCGCTGACCGCCCCGGTGAACTCACCCGCTTTCGCCGCCATGCGGGAGGCACTGGAGCACTTCGACCCCCAGGCCCACGTGGTGCCGTACTGCATGTCCGGCGGCACCGACGCCAAGCAGTTCTCCCGGCTCGGCATCACCGGCTACGGCTTCTCACCGCTGAAGCTGCCCCCCGGCTTCGACTACCAGGCGCTCTTCCACGGCGTGGACGAGCGCGTGCCGGTGGACGCGCTGCACTTCGGGGTCCGCGTGCTGGACCGCTTCATGCGCGCCGCCACCGCTTCCCCCAGCACCTCCGCACCGAACGGGGAGGCCGGACGATGACCGCGCCCACCGCCCAGCACCTCGCGTACGGCACCTGGCCCTCGCCCATCGACGCCGTCACCGCCGCCTCGCACGACGGCAGCCCCGAGTACGTCGGGACGGTCGGCGACGAGGTGTGGTGGACCGCGCCCCGGCCCGCCGAAGCCGGCCGCCGGGCACTGATCCGCCGCAAGGCGGACGGCACCGAGGAGTGCCCGCTGCCCGCCCCCTGGAACGTCCGCAGCCGCTTCATCGAGTACGGCGGCATCCCCTGGGCCGGCGCGATCACCGACGGCGCCCCGCTGATCGTCTTCGTCCACCACGCCGACCAGCGGCTCTACGCCTTCCGCCCGGACGAGCCCGGTGCCGCGCCCCGCCCGCTCACCCCGCTCTCCGCGGTGGGCGGCGGCCTGCGCTGGGCCGACCTCACCCTGCACACCGAGCGCGGCGAGGTCTGGGCGGTACTGGAGGAGTTCACCGGCGAGGGCCCGAGCGACTGCCGCCGGGTCCCCGCCGCGGTGCCGCTCGACGGCTCCGCGGCCGATGACCGTACCCGGATCAGGGAACTGGCCGCCGCCGAGCACCGGTTCGTCACCGGGCCGCGGCTCTCCCCGGACGGCAGCCAGGCGGTCTGGCTCGCCTGGGACCACCCGCGGATGCCGTGGGACGGCACCGAACTGCGGATCGCCGACGTCGACCCCGGTTCCGGTCTCCTCGGTCCCGCGCGCACCCTCATCGGCGGCCCCGAGGAGTCCGTCGCCCAGGCCGAGTGGGCCGCCGACGGCACCCTGCTCGCCGCCACCGACCGCACCGGCTGGTGGAATCTGCACCGGGTGGACCCGGCGACCGGCCAGGCGGTCAACCTGTGCCGCCGCGACGAGGAGTTCGCCGGCGCGCTGTGGAAGATCGGCCAGCGCTGGTTCCTGCCGCTGGAGCACGGACTGGTCGCCGTGCTGCACGGCGTCGGCGCCCCGCACCTCGGCCTCCTCGACCCGGCCACCGGCGAGGTCACCGACACCGCAGGCCACTGGACCGAGTGGAATCCGGCACTGGCCGCCGACGGCAGCCGGGTCATCGGCATCGCGGCGAGTTCCCGCACCTCGTACGAGATCGTCGAACTCGACGCCGCCACCGGCCGCGCCCGGGTGATCGGCAACGCCCACCATGACACCGTCGACCCGGCCTATGTGCCCGAGGCGGTCGAGCGGGTCTTCGCCGGCCCCGGCGGCCGGGAGGTGTACGCGCACGTCTACCCGCCCCGCAACCCGGTGGCGACCGCCGGCGGCCCCGCCCCCTACGCGGTGTGGGTGCACGGCGGCCCCACCAGCCGGGCGTCGATGGTGCTCGACCTGGAGATCGCCTACTTCACCTCGCGCGGCATCGGCGTCGCCGAGGTCAACTACGGCGGGTCGACAGGACACGGCCGCGCCTACCGCAACCGGCTGCGCGAGCAGTGGGGCGTGGTCGATGTCGAGGACTGCGCGGCCGTCGCCCAGGGACTGGTCGCCGAGGGCTCCGCGGATCCGGCCCGGCTCGCCATCCGCGGCGGCAGCGCCGGCGGCTGGACCAGCGCGGCGGCCCTCACCTCCACCTCCACCTACGCCTGCGGCACCGTGCTCTACCCGATCCTCGACCTGACCGGCTGGTCGAAGAACGGCGGCGAGACCCACGACTTCGAGTCCCAGTACCTGGAGTCGCTGGTCGGACCGGTGGACGAGGTGCCCGAGCGGTACCGGGACCGCTCACCGGTCAGCCACGGGGACCGGATCGAGGTGCCGTTCCTGCTGCTCCAGGGCCTCGACGACCCGATCTGCCCGCCGGTGCAGTGCGACCGGTTCCTGGCGGCGGTGGCCGGCCGGGACATCCCGCACGCCTATCTCACCTTCGAGGGCGAGAGCCACGGCTTCCGCCGCCTCGCCACCATGGTCACCTGCCTGGAGGCCGAACTCTCCCTGTACGGACAGGTCTTCGGCTTCACCCCGGCCGGAGTGCCGGTACTGGAGCTGAACCCGTGACCGGCGGACGGCCGGCACCGGGGACCGGCCCGGCAGGCGCGCCGGTCCCCGCACTGCTCCGCCCCCGCCGGCTGGTCCCCGGCGACCGGATCGGCATCGTCGCCCCCAGCGGTCCGGTGCCCCGCGAACGGCTCGACGCCGGCCTGGACATCCTCCGGGCCTGGGACCTGGAACCCGTGGTGGCCCCCCACGTGCTGGACGACCACCCCTGCGGCTACCTCGCAGGCGGCGACCGGGAGCGGGCCGAGGACCTGCAGGCCGCCTGGTGCGACCCGGCACTCGCCGCGGTGCTGTGCGCCCGCGGCGGCTACGGGGTGCAGCGGATGGTGGACCTGCTGGACTGGACGGCGATGGGCGAGGCCGCCCCCAAGGCGTTCATCGGCTACAGCGACATCACCGCGCTGCACGAGGCCTTCGCCACCCGGCTGGGCCTCGCCACCCTGCACGGGCCGATGGCCGCGGCGCCGACCTTCCTCAAGGACGGCCCCACCCAGGACCACCTGCGGCGCACCCTCTTCACCCCGCAGGAGGTGCGGACCCTGGCCCCGCGGAGCGCCCGCACCCTGCTGCCGGGCCGGGCCGAGGGCGTCACCCTCGGCGGCTGCGTCAGCCTGCTCGCCGCGGAGCTGGGTACGCCCTACGCCCGCCCGTCCGCGGCGGGCGGCATCCTGGTCCTGGAGGACGTGGGCGAGGAGGCGTACCGGCTGGACCGCATCCTGACCCAGTTGCTGCGCTCCGGCTGGCTCGACGGGGTGGCCGGCATCGTGCTCGGCTCCTGGGAGGACTGCGGCCCCTACGAGGAGGTCCGGGCGCTGATGCTGGACCGGCTCGGGGGCCTCGGGGTCCCGGTCGTGGAGGAGTTCGGCTTCGGGCACTGCCCGTCCACGCTGACCGTCCCGCTCGGCGTCCCCGCGGTGCTGGACGCGGACGCGGCCACCCTCACCTTTGAGGCGCCCGCCCTGGCCTGACCCGGCCCCGCCCGGTCCGCCGGCCGCCGACCGCCCGCTGTTACCGGCGCCCGCCGGCCCCGCGGGCCGGCCGACGGCTCAGTGCGGAGCAGCCGGGAGGACCACCTCGAAGCGGCAGCCGCCGGGGACATTGCGGACCGCGGCCCGCCCGTGGTGGGCCTCCACGATGCCCCGCACGATGGCCAGGCCCAGTCCGGCGCCGGCCGGCGGCGTGCGCGCGCCCGTACCCCGCCAGCCGGTGTCGAAGACCCGCGGCAGGTCGTCCGCCGGTATGCCGCCACAGCCGTCGGTCACCGAGAGCACCACCGCGCCCGACTCGGCGTCCCGGCGGGCCGCGACCGCCACGGTGCCGTCGGCCGGGGTCCGGTGGATCGCGTTGGTCAGCAGATTGGCCAGCACCCGGGTCATCTCGCGGCCGTCGACCTCGACGGGTATCTGCTCCACCCCGTCCCCGACCAGCCGCACGCCGTGCTCGGCGGCCAGCGGGTCGGCGCCGGCGATGGCGTCGCCCACCAGGTCGTAGACCGACATCCGCATGGGGGACAGGGCCAGCACCCCGGCCTGGATGCGGGAGAGTTCGAAGAGGTCGCCGACCATGTCGCTGAGCCGGTCCACCTCGGCCCTGATCTGCTGGTGGTAGCGGGCAGGGTCGACCGCTATGCCGTCCTCCAGCGCCTCCGTCATCGCCCGCAGCCCGGCCAGCGGGGTGCGCAGATCGTGCGATATCCACGCCACCAGTTCCCGGCGGGACGCCTCCAGCGCGCGCTCCCGCTCCCGTGAGGCGGCCAGCTTCGCGCTGGTGGCGGCCAGCTCCCGGCCCAGCTCCGCCAGCTCCGCGGTGGGGGCGCCGGCCGGTGCCGCGAAGGGGTCGCCGTCGCCGAACGCCCTGGCCGCCGCGGTCAGGGCCCGGCTGCCCGCCACTACCTGGCGGCCCAGCAGCAGGGTGACGGCGAGCGAGACCACCGCAGCGATCGCGCACACCGTCGTCACGACGCCCAGATCGTGCTCGGAGAGGAACATCGCCCAGGCCACGGACAAGGTGCCCGCCAGCATGGCCGCCACGGTCACCGCGGCGACCACCGCGAGCGAGAGCACGACCGAGCGGTGCCGCAGCATCCGCAGCACGACGGCGCCCAGCAGTCCGGCCGCCGCGGCGCCCACCGCCGCGTAGGCGGCGATCACCAGCAGGTCACGCACCGTGCTCACCCCCGCCGGCCGGGTCGGCGATGCCGGTGGTCCCGGCGGTGTCGGCTGGGTCCTCGGGGTCCTCGGGGTCGAACCGGTACCCCACCCCCCACACCGTGCTGATCAGCTGCGGCCTGGCCGGGTCGGCCTCGATCTTCTCCCGCAGCCGCCGCACATGCACCGTCACAGTGGAGAGATCGCCGAACTCCCAGCCCCACACCCGCCGCATCAGCTCTTCCCGGCCCAGCACCCGGCCCGGGTGCCGCAGGAAGAAGGCCAGCAGGTCGAACTCCCTGATCGTCAGCGGCAGCTCCTCGCCGCCGCGCACCGCCCGCCGGGCCGCCGGGTCCAGCGCCAGCGACCCGGAGTGCAGCCACGGCCCCGGCGGCGGGGTGCTGCCGGCCCGCCGCAGCACCGACTCCACCCGCAGCACCAGCTCACGCGGGCTGAACGGCTTGGTCACATAGTCGTCCGCGCCCACTTCCAGGCCGAGGATGCGGTCGTCCTCGTCACCCCGCGCGGTCAGCATCACCACCGGCAGCGGGCCGTCCTCGCGGATCCGCCGGCACACCTCCAGGCCGTCCATCCCCGGCAGCATCAAGTCGAGCACCACCAGATCGGGACGGGCGGCGGCCACCCGCGCCACCGCCGCCGGCCCGTCCGCGACCCGCTCCACGGCGAAGCCCGCCCGGTCGAGGTAACCGGCCACGACCTCGGCGACGGTCGGATCGTCGTCCACCACCAGCACCCGCCGGCGCACCTGCGGAAGCTCCCCCGGCCCTACGGAAACGGCTGCGCTGCTCATGCGGTCGAGTCTGCCACCCACCACTGACAGTGACCACGGCCCGGCCCCCGCAGGTCCCCGCCGTCCCCAATCCGTAAGGTTCCGGCCGGCGACCCGGCGACGCGTGTCCGCGCCCCTCCCGGCTCGACCTGTGCGGCGCCGAGGGCCGCCGCCTCCCGCCACGAGCCCGCCGGCTGACCGGCTGCGTACCCTCCCTGCGGCCGTCGATGTGCCGTGGATCGGTCAACTGCCGTACGCCGTACGGACGTTCGCGCACATCGCCGCGGCCCGTGCGCTGCCCGGCGGGAAAGGGGCGAGTAGCACCGTTGACACCCTCGCGGCACCGTGACCTACTAACGGGATCGACTCCGGTGTCGTCATGCGGTCGCAGCCTTGACGTGCCGGGCTCCAGGGGGATTGCGGTGACGAGAGAGCGATATCCGACGACGGCGGAAGTAACCGAGGGTGCCCGGTCGCTGACGCTGAGGTATCCGGGGATCTGCCGGCTGGGGGCGGTCGGCAGATCGCGTGCGGGACGTCCGCTGCTGATGCTGACGGTCGGGCAGGGCACGCGGAACGTCCTGGTGGTGGCCGGGCCGCACGCCAACGAGGCCGCCCTGGGCGGCGCCACCGTGCTGCGGCTGGCCGGGCAGATCGCCGCGGCGCGCGAGCGCGGCGAGGACGACGGCAGCGCCTGGAACTTCCTGCTGTGCATCGACCCGGACGGCGCGGTGCTCAACGAGCCGTGGCTGCCCGGGCCTTACACCCTGCGCGGCCACTACGAACACTTCTTCCGGCCGTGCGCCGCCGAGCAGCCCGAGTGGCTGCCGCGCGACGGAGAGGTCGCCGCCGCTCGTCTGCCCGAGACCCGCGCCCTGGTCGGCGTCCTCGACGGCCTGCGGCCGGTGCTGCAGTGCTCGCTGCACGGCATCGACGTCGGCGGCAGCTTCGTCCAGCTGACCAGCGACATCCCCGGGGTCCCGGAGCGGATCGGCAAGTCGGCCGCAGAACTCGACATCCCGCTGGAGAGCGGCTCCTCCGACGCCTTCCGGTGGCCGAGCCCCGGGCCCGGGGTGTACGTGATGCCGCCCGTGTCCGACCCGGCGGCCGGCGACGGCGCCCACTCCACCTGGGCGCACGCCCAGCGCTACGACGGGGTGACGGCGATCGTCGAAGTGCCGATGTGGGCCTGCGACCGCAGCGCCGACACCACCCCGCACCCCGCCGCCGACCAGGCGCTGCGCACCGCGGGCGCCGCGCTGCGCCGCGATCTGCCCACCGTGGCCCGGGTGCTGGACCGGATCGACCCACGGAGTATCGGCGCCGACAGCCCGATGCTCCGCACCGTCCGCGAACTGGTCTCCATCGGCCCCGAGCTGACGGCCGACTGGGACCCGGCGGTCCGTCCGCCGGACGCCGCCCCGCTGCCGCCGATGACGACCGCCCAGGTCACCAGCCTCCAGGTCTACGCCCAGCGCATCCCGCTGCGCGCCGCCGCGATGCTCCGCCGGATCGGCGACGTCCCCGGCGCCACCCGGCTGGTCGACGAGTGGTGCGAGGCGTACGAGAGCGCCTACCGCCCCCGCTGGGTCCCCGTCACCGACCAGGTGGAACAGCAGGCACGCAGCGTGATCGCGGTGTACGAGGAACTGCACTCCTAACGCGCCGGCGCCCGGCCCCCGCCACCTGCTCCCTGCCCTTGCCCTCAGCTCCTCCCCGCCTGTCCCGTCACCCGTTCGGCGCGGTCCACGGGTCACCGAGCCCGTAGGGGCCGATCATGGGCAGAGGTGACGACCGACCAGCCGAGAGCAGGTGAACGCCATGAGTTCCGACAAGCGGGTCGGCGGCCGCTCCTTCCGCGACGCGATGACCCCGGCCAGGATCGCCGTCCTGGTGCTCGCCGCGCTCGCGCTGATCTTCATCTTCGAGAACACCAAGAAGATCAGGATCCGGCTGATCATCCCCGAGGTGACGATGCGGCTGTGGGCGGCGCTGCTGATCACCTTCGTGGTCGGTCTGCTGTGCGGCCTGGTCCTGCGGCGCGGCGGGAGCCGGCGCAGCCGGTACTGAGCCCGGCGGGCCCTCCGGGAACCGCCTCAGACCTGCACGTCGGCGGTGAGCGGTTTCCCCATGCACACGCTCAGCTCGTCGTTCCGGTAGACCCCGAACTTCGGCACCGGCAGATATCCGCAGGACTCGTACAGCGCGATCGCCTCGGGCTGTTTCAGTCCGGTCTCCAGCACCATCCGGGTCCGGCCGGCCGCAGCCGCGGTCGTCTCCAGCCGGGCCAGCAACGCCCTGGCCAGCCCCCGCCCGCGCGCCTCGGGCACCACGAACATCCGCTTGATCTCGGCGTCCCCGTCGTGGAAACCCTCCGGCGAGGCGTCCTTCGCCCGCCATCCGCCGCTGGCCACCGGTGTGCCCTGCGCGTCGTACACCAGCAGGTACAGACCCTGCGGGGGCTCGAAGTGCGCCGCGTCCATGGGGGTGATGTCGCCGTCCCCGTAGCGCCGTACGTACTCCTGCTGCACCAGGTCGTTGAGCTTCACCGCGTCGGGGGCGTCATAGCGCGTCGTTCTGATCTCCACAGGCCACATCGTACGGCGCTCGTACCTTTGTACGATGCCGGGGCGGTCGGCCGGACCCGGACGGCGACGGGCTGGGGACAGCCCGGGGACGGGCCGGGGACGGTCTGGGTCCGGCCGGCGGACGGCGGTCGCCGGCCCTCCGGGTAAGGTCCTGGCGTGCCATTCACCGTTACCACCGTGAACGTCAACGGTCTGCGCGCAGCCGCCAGGAAGGGCTTCCCCGCCTGGCTCGCGGCCACCAGCGCCGACGTCGTCTGCCTGCAGGAAGTCCGGGCCGAGCCCGACCAGCTCCCGCCCGAGCTGCGCGATCCCGCCGGCTGGCACGCGTACCACGCGCCGGCCGCCGCCAAGGGCCGGGCCGGTGTCTCGGTCTACAGCCGCTCGGCGCCCGCCGCGGTCCGGGTCGGCTTCGGCTCCGCGGAGTTCGACGCGTCCGGCCGCTACCTGGAGATCGACCTGCCGGACGCCGGACCCGGTCTCACCGTCGGCAGCCTCTACCTGCCCTCCGGCGAGGCCGGCACCGAGCGGCAGGACGAGAAGCTGCGCTTCATGGACGCCTTCGGCGACCACCTCGGCGACCTGCACGCCAAGGCCGCGGCCGGCGGCACCCACGCACTGGTCTGCGGTGACTGGAACATCGCCCACCGGGAGGCCGACCTGAAGAACTGGCGGTCCAACCAGAAAGCGGCGGGCTTCCTGCCCGAGGAGCGCGCCTGGCTGAGCGGTGTCCTCACCGCGTGGACCGACGTCGTCCGCCACCTGCACCCCGACACCACCGGCCCGTACTCGTGGTGGTCCTACCGCGGCAAGGCCTTCGACAACGACGCCGGCTGGCGGATCGACTACCAGGTCGCCACCCCGGGCCTGGCCCGTACCGCCACCGCGGCCGTGGTCGAACGCGCCGCCTCCTACGACCTGCGCTGGTCCGACCACGCCCCGGTGACGGTCAGCTACGACCTCTGACCGGCGGCCCGCGGCCGGCCGTCCGCCCGGGTCGCGCGACGGGTTCCTGCGGCACGGGCCCCGCGCCGGGCGGGCGGGAGAACCCCGTGGTCCGCGGGCCGGGCCCGATGGCATGCTGAGCCGGTGAACCGACCGCACATCACCGTACGGGTCCCTGCCGGCCTGCGGCTCTTCCTCCCCGCCGACCGGCGCGGCGAGTCCACCGACGTGGCCACCGACGGTTCCTCCTCGCTCGGCCACGTCGTCGAGTCCCTGGGCATCCCGCTCACCGAAGTAGGCGGGCTCGCCGTCGACGGACGGGAGGTGCCGCGCTCGTACGTCCCCGCCGACGGCGCCGATGTGACGGTCGACGCCGTCGTCCGCCCCCAACGCGTGCCCGGCGCCCCGCTGCGCTTCCTGCTCGACGTCCATCTGGGCACGCTGGCCCGCCGGTTGCGCCTGCTCGGTGTCGACACCGCCTACGAGAACGAGGACATCGGCGACCCAGCGCTCGCCGCGATGTCCGCCGCGGAGCGCCGGGTGCTGCTCTCCCGCGACCGCGGCCTGCTGCGCCGCCGGGAGCTGTGGGCCGGCGGCTATGTCTACAGTGACCGCCCGGCCGAGCAACTGCCCGACGTGCTCTCCCGTTTCGCGCCCGACCTCGCCCCCTGGACCCGCTGCGTCGCCTGCAACGGCCCGCTCACCCCCGCCGACAAGGACACCGTCCGCGCCCAACTGGAGGACGGCACCCGGAAGTCCTACGACGTCTTCGCCCAGTGCGCGTCCTGTGGCCGCGCCTACTGGAAGGGCGCGCACCACGCCCAGTTGGCGGCGCTGGTGGACGAGGCGATGCGCGCGTTCGGACCGCGGGCGGTACGGGGGCGGGGAGCGTAACGCGCTGCCCCGGCCCCTGGTGGGCACAACGCCCCCCGCCCCCGGCGGGCGTCACCCCTCCGCGAGCCCTGCCCGTACCGATGCCAGCGCCGCCGCCGCGTCCGGGAAGCCGGCCTGCTCGCAGCGGGTGATCGCCGCGTTGAGCCGGGCCGTCGCGGCCGGCAGCGATCCGAGGGCGTTGGCCTCGATGAGGGCGGCGATGCGGACCGCTTCCGCGCGGGGTTCCTCGCCGGCGTGACCGCCGGCTTCATAGGCGGCGATGGCCCGCTCCATCTCGGCCAGGCCCTCGTCGTACGCGTTGGCGGTGACGTAACTGCGGCCGCGCTGGTAATGGGTGGCGCCGGTCTGGTACCAGGTCACGAAGTCGTCCGTCGACTCCGGGAACGCGGCGCAGAGCGCGTCGGCCTCGGCGAGGTGGGCCAGCGCCTTGTCCAGACCGGCGGCCTCCTCGTCGGCCATGGTCAGCCGGGCGAACTCGCGCATCATGCCCGCCACCGGAGCCGGCCGCGGGGCGACGCCGTGCGAGGACACCGCGCGGGCGTAGGCGGTGCGGGCGGCGTCCCACATCCCCGCCCTGGCCAGGGCGGCCGCCGCCTCGCAGGCCACCAGCGTGTGGGTGAACTGCTCGTCGGTCCACTCGGCCACCACGTCGGCCAGCCGCAGGAACTCCTCGGCCGCCGCCCGCTTCTCGCCGAGCGCCGCCAGCCCGCGGGCGAGGTTCAGCCGCACCTGGGCGAGCAGCCGCGGCTCGATCCCCTCGGTACCGCCGAGCAGCACCGACTCCAGGACCGCCACCGAGTCGGCCTGCCGCCCGTCCTGGGCGAGCAGGTCGGCCAGTTCCAGCCGGATCTGCGCCGCGTGTTCGTCGGCGCCGTCCCGGTCCAGCCGGTCCGCCGCCTCCGACAAGTGCCGTACGGCGGCGGTGAGATCACCGGAGTGCGCGCCGGCGTGGCCGAGCAGGGCGTGGAAGGGACCGAGGGACAAGGTCGCGTCGGGCCAGCGGGCGGCGGCAGCCAGCGCCTGATGGATCAGCGGAACCGCCTCCGCGGCCCGGCCGGACTGCATCGTGACCTGGGCCAGCAGCGCCAGCGGGCGGGGGGTCCGCCACGGCTGCCCGGCCTCTTCGAGCAGGGCGAGCGCGGTGGTCAGCTGCTCGGTGGCCGTCTCCAGCGCGCCGTCGCGGGCGGCCACGTCGGCCGCGTACTGCCGGGCTGCCGAGGCCCGTGACGGCGACTGCCAGCGTTCCGCCGCGCGCAGCAGCCGCTCGACGGACGCGTCGAAGTCCGCGCGGGCCGCTTCCGACGGCTCGGGCAGTTCGGCGAGCAGGGCGTGCCGGGTGACCATCGCCGCGCACTGCAGGATCGCCAGACAGCGGTCGGCCTCCATCCCGCTCCCGGCACCCTCCCGCGCCGCCAGCAGCCCTTCGGCCAGGCGTACTTCGGCGTCCAGGTCGGCGCGCGCCGTGGAGCAGTCGACCGCCGGGTCCCGTTCGTTCGCGGCCACCAGCGCGGTCACCGCCCTGGCCCGCGCGGCGGCGGCCCGCCACGGCTCTCCGGCCTCCTCGTAGAGCTCCGCGGCCCGCAGCATCGCCGTCCTGGCCGGCTCCCACTCCTCCCGGTCGAAGCCGTCGAAGCCCAGCCGCTCGGCGAGTTCGGCCCGCAGCACCACCTCCGGCCCGACCCGGTCGTCGTGGACGTGGCCAGGGCGCTGCGTCAGCTCCCGGATCCGAGCCCACAACGCGTCGGCCGCGGGCTGCCCGACCAGCGACAACTCCCTTGCCCGGGCGACCAGTCCGGCGAAGTCGTCCGGGATCTCCGCGGTGGCCGCGACCGCTGCCGGCGGCACGGCCCGCGGTGTTCCGGCGACGGCCTTCGCCCGTATGCCCAGCGCCAGCGGCTCGTCCACCAGCGGCTCCCCGGCCAGCCGGGCGCCGCGCCGCGCGCTCACCGCCGCTGTGCCGTTCCGGGCGTCGAAGGCCGCCGCGAGGCCGGACGCGTCGGCCCGCACCTGCGAGAGCAGTGTGCCCACGGTCCAGTTGCGCCCGGGCGGGCCGGCCACCGCGACGTCCTCGTGGCCCTGCCCGGCCAGCCGGGCCAGCAGGATCTCCACGCCGGTCAGGAAGTCGAGCCGGTCCAGCGGGGCGCCGGTGATCTCGAAGAGCGCCCGGTTCTCGGCCAGCACCTCAAGTCCGCGGCCCTCGTTGCGCGACAGGGCGCAGAACTCCAGGTGCAGGCCGATCGAACCGGCCATGTCCGGCTTGCCGCGGGCGAACCGGTAGCCGGTGAGGTGGCAGGAGCGTGCCTCGTCCAGCCGTCCGGCCCGCAGCAGCGGGGTCAGCGCGTGCGCCATGCTGGCGAACGGCTCCTCAAGGCAGGTCTGCCGGCCGGTCAGCACCGGCGCCCACGCCTCCAGGGCCCGGGCGTCGTCGCCGGCCGCCACATGGTGCAGCGCCAGGTGCCGGGTCTCGCATGCCTCGCAGTCGCTCAGATCGGTCCGCGGCCGGGACACCCACAGGTCGTAGGCCTCGTCCCTGCCTGCTCCGGTGTGCGCGGCGACCTGGTACCGCATCGCGTACACCGGCTGCATGCCGTGCCCCGCCGTGCGGTAGCGGTCCCGCATCTCCCCGGTCCACCGTTCGATGGCCGCCAGCGGCACCTCAGGCACCTGGAGCAGCGCGGTGGTCACCCACTTGTAGCGCCAGTAGAGCTGGTGCTCCTCCCACTCGCTGAAGTCCTCGGGGCGCGCGTCCCACATCCGGGAGATCCGCGCGAACACCACCGGCGACTTCCGCTCCTCACCGGAGTACGTGTACGCCGACATCAGCTCGAAGAGCGCGGTGACCAGCGCCCCCTTGTCGTCGAACTGCTCGGCGGCCTCGACGAGTTCCTCGGCGCGCACGGTCCGCGGCCGGCCGTACGGGCGCTCGTTGTTCTCGCGCAGCGCCTCGAAGACGGCTTCCGGCGTGTCCGTCATGACGTCTCCCCCCGCGGGTCGCTCCCGGTCTCGTGCATGGCATGGTCCAGCAGGCCGATGAAGGCCCGGTTCAGCAGTGCGCTCTCGGTGGGCCGCAGTGGGCGGCGGGTCAGCAGCAGCGCCTGGCCGTACAGTGCCTCCACCGCCGTCACCGCGAGCCCCGGCTCGGTGACCGAAGCGGCCCGCCGCACCAGCGGGTTGAGATGGTTGAGCACCAACTGGGCGCGGGGCGCGGCGGATCGCAGCGAGCCGAGGATGTCCGCCCACAACCCGTCGGCCTCCGTGGCCAGTTCGGTACGGGTCCGTTCGTGCCGGGCCTCCCGGCTGTCCAGCAGCAGCGACGGTGCGCTGACCGGGTGGAAACTGCGCAGCACCACATCGCAGTCGAACTGGGCGATCACCTCGCGGGCGGTGTGCAGGAAGGCCGCCGCGGCCAGTTCGGCCGCCGGGTCCACCGTGTCCAGGTGGGCGGTGACCGTCGTGGGGTCGAGGTCCGTGACCGAGCTGCCGGGCCGGATCTCCGGCAGCCGGTGCACCAGGTCCCGGTCGTAGGCGTAACCGCCGTTGACCACGCCGAGGCCGGCGGCGCTCGCGATCGGCGCCACCTGCCGGAACTCCTCCACCGACTGCGTCACCAGGATCACCGGGTGCGCCCGGGCGAACTCGTCCAGCGTCACCTGCCCGTCGGTGGTCTCGAACGGCAGCCACGGCAGCAGCAGCCGCAGCAGTTCGTCGTCGTAGCGGGCCAGCGCCTTGACCGCCAGGTGGTGGGTGGCGATGAACTGGTGCAGCAGTGCGGGATCGCCGGCCGAAAGACCGGTGAGCCAGTCGCGGATCCGGGCCCCGAGCGCGTCGCGGATCGCGGCGAGTGTCTCGTCCTCGTACAGCGCCTCGCGCGAGGCGGTCGGCCGCAGGCTGTCCGCGTCCACCACGCAGCGGACGAAGAAGGCCCAGTCGGGGAGGAGTTCATGGGCCTGGTCGGAGAGCAGCATGCCCTTGAGGTGCACCCGGTGCCCCGCCTGCCGGGAGGGATGCACCGACGTCGGCAGCACGTACGCCACCCCGCGCAGTCCGACCAGCGGCAGGTCGAGGTCGATCGTGTCCAGCGGGGTGAAGTCGAACGTCCTGCGGCAGTGCTCGACCAGCGCCTCTTTGCGGGCCAGCGGCGAGCCGTACCGCCGCTGCCACGGTGGGGGCGTGTCGTTGATCCGGGTCACCCGGCCGCCGGCGTCCTCGACGGTGACCTCGTGCCGCAGCAGGGCGCCGTAGTGCCGGGCCAGCGCCACCACCTGCTCGGGGCGGGTCCATTCGGCCGCGTCCGGGCGCGGGACCAGGGTGACGGTGGTGCCGGGCTCTGTGACGGCGCCGGCCGGCAGCGGCCGGATCGCGTAGCGGCCGTCGGAGCCGCCGCGCCATTCCACCGCGGGCGCCGCCGGGTCGGCAGCGGACTTCGTGGTGACGGTGATCTCGTCGGCCACCACGAAGCAGGCGAGCAGCCCGATCCCGAACTGGCCGATGAAGTCGCCGCGGGCCGAGGCCAGTTCGGCGCCGTCCAGGCCGCCGTCCGCGCCGCGCTTGGAGCTCCGGCCGATGGTGGCGAGGAAGCGGTGCACGTCGGCCTCGGTGAGGCCGACCCCGGTGTCGGTGACGGTCAGCCGGCCGTCCGCGGTGCGGACCGTGATCCGGGCCGGCGCCCCGGCGTCGAGCGCCTGCCGGGCGGTGATGGCGTCCACCGCGTTCTGCAGCAGCTCCCTCAAGTAGACCCGGGGGCTGGAGTAGAGGTGGTGGGAGAGCAGGTCGACCAGGCCCCGCAGGTCGACCTGGAACGTGTGTGTTGACTGTGCGTCGTCTGACACCGATGGCGGCTTTCTCGTCGGTGGGCGGGTGACTCGACCGGGCTCGACGGCCCGGGTGCCCGGGGCTCGTACGGCGTTTCCCAGCGGGGGAGTCAGGGGAGTCAGGGGAGTCGGGGGAGGGGGGGAGTCAGGGGAGGCGGGCGCGCGGCCGGCCCGGGTCACCCCCGGCAGCGGGACCGCCACTCGCGGAACGGCACCGTCGGATCCTGCCCGTCGAGATACATCCACGGGAACTGGGTGACGCTCCCGTCGAGCACCCGGAACAGGTCGCGGGCCGCCTCGGACTCCCCGGCGAGCGCGAACGCCAGCGCGAAGGTGTTGAAGCCGCGGGTCCAGTCCCGGTGGCGGACGTACTGCGGGTGGTGCACGGAGAGTTCCGCGGCCTCGTACAGCTGGAGGATGACGGCGGAGCTGCGCATGTAGGCGCTGCCGCCGGCCCCGTCGTCCAGCCACTGCTCCAGGTGCGCGATGGCGACGAGTTCACCGAGCGGGCCGCCGGCCGGTGCGGCGAGCACCGACTCACGGGCGAAGCGGTGCATCTGTTCGTGCGAGCCGCCCCACTTGTCGCACACCTGCTGCAACTGCTGCCGGTGACTTGCCAGATGACCGGGGCTGCGGCGTACCGCGGCCTCGAACCGGCCGGCCGCGGCGCGCGTCCCCACCTGGAGTCCCCGGCCGGCGATCTGCAGGAAGTACCAGGGCGCGACCCAGCCGGGTTCGCGCTCCGCCACCTCGTACAACTGGTCTTCGGCGAGGCGCAGCCGGCTGTGGAAGACCTCGAACTGCTCCTCGGAGACGTACTTGGCCATCTTGCGGGTGCGGGCCTGCCAGGCCCACTCGATGTGCCGGGCGCCCGAGACCAGCAGCGGCAGCGCCGACTCCGGCTGCGCCGCAACCACCTCGCCGATCCAGCTCTCGACGCCGTCGATCGCGGCCAGACCCTCGACCAGCCAGGTCAGATCCTCGCCGTCCACGGCGAGATCCAGCTGCTCGCGCAGCAGCGGCCACTGTCCGGCCGTCGCGCCCTGTGCGGTCTCGCGCAGGGCAGCGAGCCGCGGATCGCCGTAGCTGGGGTCGACCCAGGGCGTGGCGCGCCGCCGGCGGGACACCCCGGTCTCGGCGCGGCGACGGATCAACGGCATGAAGGCCCCCCTTGATTGCTGCTCCCCCGAGGACGTGCCAACGCTGCCCCCGACGCAGTACATATCACGGCCGGCTGAGCGACAGATCCGGCGGGGCTTCCTCCGCCGGGACCTGCGGCGACACCCACGCAGGCGGTCTGTCGCGCGTGCCCCGGCACGTCACCTTTCGGCCCCGCCGCTTCCGCCGGCACCGGCGGCTGGCTGTGGCCCATGGAGTTCGAGCCCCGGGAGGGCGGCGGTTCCTGGGTGCGGTACGTGCACAGCGGCATCTTCGTCGACGACTGGGAGAATCAGTACGACGGCGCCGACAAGCACACCGACTTCTACCTCCACACCCTGCGCCAGTACCTCCTGCACTTCACCGGCCGCCCCGCGGCCTTCGCCACCGCCTCGGGCTCCGGCGCGGCCGGCGCCCGGACGCCCTGACCGTCGCCGCCCGGGCCCTCGGCCTCGCGCCGGGGGCCGCCGAGGGCGACACGGTCCGCGTCCAGCTCCCCGGCGCGGCCCACTCCTCGCAGGCCGTACTGGACTATCTGAACCCGTACTTCATCGGCCTGCGCACCGGCCACGCGATGTACCGCGTCTTCGGCCGCAACCGGTCCGGTGCCACGGTCGGTCTCGCGGTCCACGACTTCGCCCCGCAGGCCGACCCCGCGTCTCTCGAAGCGGACCTGAAGCACTGGCTCGACGGGGTCTACGGGGTCGGGTGACCGCGGAGACCCGCCTACGGGGCCACCCGACCCGGCCCGGGAGCGGCACGTCCCGCTCCCGTCGCACCTGGCGGGACGGCCGCCCGACAGCCGCGGGCCGTGTCCGTACTCCCGCCGCCGCAAACCCTGAACCATGGAGAATTTCTGTTATCCGGCCCGGTCGGCGGCCGTCTCCTGTGTGTCGGGGATGGCATGCCGGGAGAGGTCGGAGCGATGGGACACAGGGGACGGCGCAAGGGGCAGGGCGGCCTGCTGGCCGCAGCCGCGCTGGCGGTGGCCGCGCTGTGTGTGGCGGTGTACGTCGTGGTCGGCCATGGCGGCAGGTCGGCAACGGCCGGTCGTGGCACACCTGTTGCCGACGCGGGAAGCACGGCCCCACCCGTACCCGCGCCCACCACGGTGCGGCCGTCGCCGACCACCCCTTCGGCCACCCCGACCAGGAGAAAGCCGACGACGAAGCCCCCGTCCGTACGACCCGCGCCGAAGCCCCGGCACAAGAAGGCGGCGGCTCCGCCCGCGACCGGCGCCGGCCTCGCGCCCCAGGCGGGCACCCGGGTGTTCACCTTCGTCAACAACGTGAGCCAGACCATCTGGCTGGCCTCCGGCGAGCAGACGGCGCAGCCCGCACTGGGAACCACCGGCTGGGTGCTGAAGGCCGGGCAGACACTCAGCGTCCGGGTTCCCGACCACTGGAACGGCCGCTTCTGGGGCCGCACCGGCTGCAGTTTCGACACGGCGGGCCGCGGCCACTGCGAAACCGGTGACTGCGACGGCAGGTTCCAGTGCGCGGGCTACGGGGTGATCCCGGCGACCCTCGCGGAGTTCAACCTCAACGCCTGGAACGGGCTCGACTTCTACGACGTGAGCCTGGTCGACGGCTCCAACCTGCCGATGTACATCAACCTCGTCGGCGGCACCACCAAGGACCCGGTGAGCGCGAACGGCTGCTCGGCCGCCGGCTGCACCCGCGCGGTCGCCTGCCCCGCCGAACTCAAGGTCACCTCGGGCGGCCGGACGGTGGGTTGCGAGTCGCCGTGCGGGGTCTTCGACACCGACCAGTACTGCTGCCGGGCCCAGTGGGCGCCGCGCGACAAGTGCCTGCCGGACCAGTGGCCGGTGGACTACGCGGCGATCTTCAAGAAGGCCGAGCCGTTCGCGTACTCCTACGTGGACGACGACGCGACCAGCACCTTCACCAGCAACGGCGAGGCCGGGTACCGGATCACCTTCGGGGTGAGTCCGTAGGCCACTTCCTGTACAGTTGCCCAGGAAATCGAGCCCTGGGGGATACGGTGAACGTCGTTGCGAACGTGCTGGTCGGACTCGTTGCCGCCTTTCACGTCTATGTGCTGGTCCTGGAGATGTTCCTGTGGCAGGGACCGCGCGGCCGGGTGCTGCACGGCCTCGACGCGGCCGGCGCCCGTATCACCGCGCCGCTCGCCGCCAACCAGGGCCTCTACAACGGGTTTCTGGCCGCCGGGCTGGTCTGGGGGCTGATCGCCGGGGACCCGGTGGGCTTCCAGGCGAAGGTCTTCTTCCTGTGCTGCGTGATCGTCGCGGGGGCGTACGGCGCCGCCACCGCGTCCCGCACGATCCTCTTCGCCCAGTTCGCGCCGGCGGTGGTCACGCTCGTCGTGGTGCTCGTGGCGGCATGACCACGGAACCCGACGGCCAGGACAGACCCGGCGACCCGCGGACGATCCGTACCCGCGCCCGGCTGCGGGCCGCGCTCCTCGCCGAGTGCGAACAGCGCCCGCTGGACCAGGTCAGCCTCTCGGCGGTGGCCCGCCGCGCCGGGGTCGGCCGGGCCACCCTCTATCTGCACTACGAGGGGCTCCAGGCGCTGGCGGTCGACGCGTGCGCCGACGTCGTACGGCAAGGGGTCGACGCCCTGCACGCCTGGACCGGTGCCCCCTCGCCCGATGCCCCGCCCGCCCCGCTCACCGACTTCCTCGTCGCCGTCCACCGGCGGGCCGCTCTCTACCGCGCCCTGCTGCCCGACGGCGCCGGCGGCCCGCTCGGCACTCTTCTGCACCGGGAGTTGCGCGCCCGCTCCCACGCGGAGCGGGTCAGAGCCGGCGCCCCGTACCCCGACCTCGCCGCCGCCGCGACCGCCGCCACCTTCACCGGGCTGCTCGCCGACTGGCTCCACGGGCAGGTCGAACTGAGCCCCGAGGACTTCGCCCGGCATGTCTGGCGCCTGCTGCTCGCCGTCCACCGCACCATCCGCTGATCGCACGCAGCGACACGCCCCTGCGAACGAAAGGTGAATCTCCTGGACCAAACGGACGACATCAGGGGGCGAGTGGTTACCCAGAGCCGAAGGTTTGCGAGGATGAGAACGATGACTTCCGCTTTTCCTGACGCGCCCCATGAGCGCGGAGACGACGAAGACCGCGGCCGGAACCGGCACCGCGGTCCCCGGCGCGCGCCCCGGCGCAGGATGATGCTGGCGACCGCCGGCGCCGTCGGCCTTGTCGTGGCCGGCGCCGGATACCTCGTGGTGGCCCGGCACAACGGCACCGCCGTCGCCGCCGACGGACAGCGCGGGCCCGCCTCCGGGCGGCTGTCCGCCACCGCGCCGGCGACCCCGTCGGCCACGCCGAGCCCTGCTGACGCGCTGCCCACCGGGATCCCCGGACTCGGCCCCAGGACACGCGGCCGGATCCCGGCCACCACCCGGCAGGTGCTGGTCGCCTCCGGCAAGGCGAAGAACTCCGCGGACACCCTGGTCACCCTCTGGTCCCGTACCGACGACGGCCACTGGAAGGCCGGCGCCACCTGGCCCGCCCACAACGCCCTCCACGGCTGGACGAGTTCGCACCACGCGGGCGATCTGCACAGCCCCATCGGGGTGTTCACGCTTCACGACGCCGGCGGCTTCGACGCCGACCCCGGGTCCGCACTGCCGTACCACCACTCGTCCAAGTTCCAGGCGGGCGGCGTCGGTTTCGACGGCGAGACGCTGGATCAGGCGTTCGACTACGTGATCGCCATCGACTACAACCGCGTCGCCGGCACCTCCCCGCTCGACGGCACGCAGCCGCTCGGGCCGAGCCGCGGGGGCGGGATCTGGGTGCATGTGGACCACGGCGGCCCGACCCACGGCTGCGTGAGCGTCTCGGCCGCGCACATGGTCGACCTGCTGCGCACACTCCAGCCGGCCGACCACCCGGTGATCGTGATGGGCGACCACACGTCCCTGTCCGCCTGAAGCCGCAAGCCGCAAGCCACCGGGCGCCGGGTTCCCACGGCTGCCGCGCGCTGCGGTCAGCCGCCGGATCCCGGCGCCCGGTGGCCCGGTGCCTCAGCCGCGCGGCACCACCAGGGACTGCACGTCCGGCAGGCTCTTCCAGTCGTTGGACGCGACCGTGGCGTGCGCCTTGGCCAGCAGCGCCACCCGCGCCGCGGCGTCCGCGGGCGACGGATTCACGTCGTCCAGGGCAGGCGCCACGTTCTGCGAGTCGGTCATGAAGAGCAGGTAGTGGTTGGTGTCGTACCAGCTCGTGTCGATGGACCCGTTGAGGTAGGTGGCCGCGTCACCGTCGAAGGCCACGAACCAGGGACGGATCGAGGTGTCCGAGTAGCGCGTACGCGGGTCGCCCGCCGCGGCGTTGTGCACCGAGGGGAAGATGTTCGCCTGCGCGGTCTTGCCCTGGGTGTGCAGGTCGCGCAGGTACTGCGCGTACTCCTTGTCCGTCCACAGCGAGTCGGTCGGGTTGGACTCCTCGACGGTGCCCGGGATGACCTCAAGCAGCACCTTGCCGGCGAGCTGCTGCCGGGTCGGCCAGTTGCCCGCCTTCGCCGCGTCGTCGAGGGTGGCGTACTGCCCGCCGCCCGGCTTGTTGAGCAGGTCGTTCGGCTTGAAGACCAGGTTGCCCAGGTGGGCGCTGATCGACTGGTCGAGCTTGGCCGGGCTCAGTCCGAAGGTGGCCTGGAAGCCCGCCTTCATCTCCAGCTTGATGATCAGCGGACCGTGCCCGGGGTGCGCGCCGAGCCACACCCGCACGTCGTCAAGGCAGCTCTCCAGGTCCTTGTTGGCACCGCCGGTGTAGAGCTGCGCGGCCGAGGACGCGTCGACGCAGTTGTTGCTGTTGCCCAGCGGGTTGGAGTGGCTGACCTTCCACTCCTGGGTGATGAAGTCGTCCCAGACGTCCAGCTCGATCATCGAGGTGCCCGTGTCGAGCGCCTGTGCGAGGTACGTGAACGTGGCGGGGTCGTAACTGTTGTGCAGGCCCGACGTGGTGGCGCCGGACAGCGGCAGTGAGTCCGTGCCGGCGGCGGAGGCGGCGGTGCCCGCTCCGGGGCCGGCGACGGCGAACGCCAGGCATGCGGTCAGCGTGCCGAGCAGCGCGGTGCGCAGCGCCGCACGGGGGCGAAGGGTAACTCGACGACGGGACGTCGGACCGGTCACGTGTCCTCCTATGGGGGGTGGCTCTCCGTTCAGGACGGTGACGGCCACGCGTGAATCGACGGAGACATGACACGTAACGCGATCTGGATTCCGCCTGTCAGCTCCGCATCGCGCCGATCTTAGGGCGCGGGGGAGCGGGTGGAACCCCCTTGGTGGGGCGGTGGTTGATGCTGCGTCAGGTGGGGGAAGGCTTCTGTTCGGGTTGATGGTGATACGGGAGGATCGGTACGCCGGGGCAGGCGCCTAGGCTTTCGCGGCAGATCTCGCTGCGGGAAGCCGCGGCCGGCTGAAGGAGTCACCCGGCCGTCCGGGCCGGCGCCGGCCGCTTCACGAGCCTTCGTTCATGCGCCTTCGCTCACGCGGTGGTGAGCTTGGCGACATCGGGGGCGTAGACGGTCATCCAGTGCGGGCGCAGCCGGTAGTAGACCACCTCGTGGTCCCAGTCGAAGCTGTCGTCGCCGTAGAAGTCCTTGAAGTACGCGAGCAGTTCGGGCCAGTCCGCGGCCGGCTCGCCCTCCTCGGGGTTGAGGATCTCCACCGTGCCGTGCGTGAAGACGCCCAGGTCCTCACCGCGCAGGTGCGCGACGCTCGCGGCGGGGCGGGCGGCGAGGTGGCGGGCCTTCGCGGCGGTGCGGGCCGTGCCGAAGTGCCAGGTGCCGTGGAGGAAATGGCCGTCCGCGCCGCTGATCCGCGGCTCGCCCTTTGCCGTCACGGTGGACAGGGCGAGCGTGCACATGCCGGTCAGGATCCCGGTGAGCTGCTCCGCTGTCACCGTGCGCTCGGCGACGATCGAGCGGAGGTGGGCCGTGGCACCGGACAAGGAGGCGTCGAGCAGGGCCTGGAGCTCATTGACTTCTTCGGGTGTCTCGCGCATCCGGCCACTGTAGCCAGGGCCGGCCGGTCCGGGGACCGGACGCGGCGGCGGCTCCGGTCGCGGCGTGCGACCGTCGCGTCGGAACCCGCCGCCGGCCCGTTCTCCGTAGTCAGTTGCCCGTTCTCCCTTGCCCGTTGCCCGTTGCCCGTTGCCGCGAGTCTCCACGGCCGGCGTCAGGGACCGGTGAGGACGACGAGTTGCCGCGTCGCCCGGGTCATCGCGACATAGCGGTCGACCGCCCCTTCGATGCCCTCGCCGAACTTCTCCGGGTCGACGAGGACGACCAGGTCGAATTCGAGCCCCTTCGACAGCTCCGGGGGCAGCGACCGGACGCGGGGAGTCGCCAGGAAGGAGGGATCACCGATGACGCAGGCGATCCCGTCGGCGTGCGCCGCGAGCCAGCCGGCGAGGACCGTGTCCAGCTCCGCGACGGATCCGTGGACGACGGGCAGGCCGCCGCTGCGGATGGAGACCGGCACATTGGCGTCCGGGAGCGCGGCGCGGATGGCCGGCTCGGCTTCTGCCATGACCTCCTCCGGGGTGCGGTAGTTGATGCTCAGGGAGGCCACCGTGATCCGGTCGAGCCCGACCCGCTCCAGCCGCTCCTGCCACGACTCCGTGAACCCGTGCCGGGCCTGGGCCCGGTCCCCGACCACGGTGAAGCTGCGGGACGGGCAGCGCAGCAGCAGCATCTGCCACTCCGCGTCGGTCAGTTCCTGCGCCTCGTCCACGATGACGTGCGCGAACGGACCGGCGAGGGGTTCCGGGTCGGCGCGGGGCAGGGCGCTCTCGTCGATCAGGCTGTCCTGCAGGTCCCGTCCGTGCAGCATCCCCATCGCGCCTTCGCTCTCGTCGATCACGACGTTCTGCAGCAGGCTGTCGATGACGTCGGCCCTTCGCGCGCGTTCGGCGGCGACAGCGGCTTCGTGCCGGCGCGTGCGCGCGGACGCCTCCGGATCGCCGAGCCGCGCGCGTGCCGCGTCCAGGAGCGGCAGGTCGGACACCGTCCAGGCCTGGGCGTCCGCGCGCTGCAGCCTGCGGACCTCCTCCGGGCTGAGCCAGGGAGCGCACGCGCGCAGGTAGGCGGGCACCGACCACAGATCTCCGACGAGGTCACCTGCTTCGAGCATCGGCCACGCGCGGTTGAGCGTCCTGATCAGCTCGCGGTCCTGCAGCAGCGACCTGCGGAGCAGGTCGGGCGGGGCGTCGCTGTCGTCCTTGTCCATCAGGATCGTGAACAGCTCCTCCCGGATCTGGTCACGCGCCTCGTTGTGCGGAGTACCCGGTTCCACCGCCGCGAACGCCGCCGCCCAGTCGTCGGGGCTCAGCCAGAGGTCGGACCAGTGGGTCTCGACCGTCATCCCCTCGGTGGGCGGCTCCTCGTAGATGCCGACGGCCGGCTCGATCGCCTTCACCAGGTCCGCGGACGCCTTCAGCGCGGCCACGCCCGGGTCGGTCTCGGCCGCCGCCGCGGCTCCCTCGGCGACCAGGTCCCGCAGGGTGCAGGTCTTCACGCCCTCCTCGCCGAGACTGGGCAGCACGTCGGCGACGTAGGCCAGGTAGGGCTGGTGCGGACCGACGAAGAGTACCCCGCCCCTGCGGCGCCCGAGGCGCGGGTCGGAGTAGAGCAGGTGGGCGGCGCGGTGCAGGGCGACGACGGTCTTGCCCGTGCCGGGCCCGCCGTCGACGACGAGCGTGCCGCGGGAGCCCGCCCGGATCACGGCGTCCTGGTCGGCCTGGATGGTGGCGAGCACGTCGCGCATCCGGGCCGACCGGTTGCCGCCCAGACTGGCGATGAACGCGGACTGGTCGTCGAGCGCCGCGTGCCCTTCGAGCCCGTCGGCGGTGAACACCTCGTCCCAGTAGTCGCTGATCCGGCCGCGGGTCCAGCGGTACCTGCGGCGGCTCACCAGACCCATCGGGTTGGCGTGGGTCGCCGCGAAGAACGGCTCGGCCGCGGGGGAGCGCCAGTCGAGCAGCAGCCGGCGTCCGGCGCTGTCGGTGAGTCCGAGGCGCCCGATGTACACCGGCTCGGGGTCGCCCGCGGTGACGATGTGTCCCAGACACAGGTCAAGGCCGAAGCGGCGCAACGCGCGCAGGCGGCCGGTCAGCCGGTGGATCTCCGTGTCCCGGTCCATCGCCTCCCGGCCGATGCCACCAGGCGCCCTGCGCTCGGCCGCAAGGCTCTCGGAGAGTTCGGCGATCGTCAGCTCAAGGCTCTCCGCGATGGCCGCGAAGTGCCGTTCGTCGCGGTCGGTCAGCGCCGGGTCGGCCTTGGCGGAGAGCCGGTCGGGCAGGTCGAACGCGCTGGTGGTGAGGGGGTTCATGGCAGCAGCTCCGATCCGGGGTCGCGCCGGTTGGCGCCGTCGGCGCGCACTCCCGCGCCTCGGCGCCCCGAGCCCGCGACCGCGGCGCGCGCCGCCCCGCCACCGGCCCGGCGGCACCGCACGAACCGCGGACCGCACGAACCACGGACCGAAGAAAAAAGGCGCACCTGGCAAATCTCCCATTTCGGCAAGTTCGGGCTTCGGCGTGCGATTCTGCCCCACCACCCGGGCCTTGCCGCAAGCCCCCCCGTGGGCTATAAGTTGAGAGTGGCAAGGAGTGGGTTTTCCTCCGCCACCTGCGGCGCCCGTGACAGCCGGGCGATCTCCCCCGTAAGACGGTCACAGGCCGCGTACGGCGGTTCCGTCCCCGGTCACCCCGGTCAGTGCTGGAAGAGACGCAGGCCGGTGCGGATCAAGGTGATGCCGTGCTCCGCACACGCCGCCGCCACGTCGCCCGAGCGGAGCGAGGCGCCGGGTTCGGCGATCCAGCGGACTCCGTGGCGGGCCGCGTGGTCGACGTTGTCCCGGAACAGCAGAGCGCCGTCGGAGGCGAAGGAGACACCGGAGAGCAGCGCGGACCAGGCGCGCCGCTCCTCGTCGGGGAGTTCGGGCATGGGAGCCGCCAACGAGGCCGCCAGCCGCAGGTGTTCGTCGGGCGTCAGATCGCCCTCCGCCCGCCGGACCTGCCAGTCGGCCCGCTCCTGACGCCGTACCTCCGGCGCGAACTCCATGGCCTGGAGCGCCGGATGGCGCCGCAGCCACCAGGTGGCCGCCTTCGCGCCGGCCAGTCGCGTGCCGTCCACCCGGGACGGCTGCCCGGCCCCGATCCCCAGGGTCACCCCACCGCGTACGTAGCAGACCGCGGTGGACCGGGCGTGGCGCACCACGGCAAGCCCGAGCAGCAGATCCTCGGCCGCCGACGGCGGCAGCGGTTCCTGTCCGCACACCACGTCGCCGAGCAGGTCCGCGGTCAGCGGCACTTCGTCGCGGGCCTGGGTCAGCCGCAGCCCGTACAGCTCACGCTCCTCCAACCGCGGTGGTACGTACGCCGGGTCGGCCACCAGGACCAGGAAACGTCCCCGCTTCTTCGCGCTGAGCGCGCCGACCGTGCCGGGCTCGTACCCCGGCGCGATGACTCCGTCGCACACCACCCGGGCCAGCAACTCCGCCAGTTCCGCGTCGACCGGGTGCGAGAGCGCCGCGAAGTCGCCGTGCGACGACCTGGGATCGGCGTCCCGCGCGCGGACGTACGCACTGGCCAGCGGACTCGCGATGCCCTGGGCAGGGTCGAAACCGTAGAACTGCGCGGTCGGCCCGTCCACCGGTCCGGCCAGCGCCGCACCCGCCGGGGAAACGTGCTTGAACGACGCCGCCACCGGCCGCCCCAGGGCCTCGGCCGCCTCCCGCACCAGCCGCCAACCACTCAGCGCGTCCAGCAGGTTGAGGTACGAGGGAGCGCCGTTCAGCACCCGCAGCGGCCACTCGCCCGGGATCACCGGCTCGGCGTGAGCGCCGCCCTGCTGGGGATTGAGTCCGTACCGCAGCTCCACCGGGCCTCCACAGCCGCTCTGCCCCGCTGATGCGAGGCGCCCAGGCGGTCGACGCTCATCCGGACTGCGCGGGCCGCTCCCCGGTCCTCCGCCCTCGCAGGTCGCGGCCGACTCTACCCGCCGCCTGCCACCGGGCGGCCCCGCGGATCAGCCCCGGCCGGCCCGCGGCGCCCACGCCAGGCACCCGAGGGCGGCAAGGCAGGTCAGGGTGCGGGCGGCGTTCCAGCGCACCCACGCGGACGCGAACCTCTCGCGTACCGCCGCCAGGTCGCGGATCCGGTCCGGCTCACCGGCCGCCGCCAGCCGGTCGTTGAGCGGCACGCTGACGCCCATCGTGATGAGCAGCGAGACCGCGTAGAGCACGACGCCCGCGACGATCCACGGCAGGGCGGGCCGCCCGTCACCCCGCCAGTGCAGCGCCGCCGCCAGCGCGCCCAGTACGAGCGCACCACCGAAGGCGAGGCCGAACCACCCGTTCAGGATCGAGACGTTGATGCGCTGCATCGCCTCGACGAAGGTCCGGTCGGCGGAGCGGCCCAGGCCGGGCATGACAGCGACGGAGAAGGCGAAGTACAGGCCGGCCATGAGGCCCGTGGTGAGCGTGGCGGCCAGCAGGACGAAGGCGCGGAGTTCGCCGGTCATGGCAATTCCCTTGGTACGCGGGCGAGTCGGGGACGAGGCGGCAGACCGCCGGGGCACCCGGCGGCGGTGTCGTCATGCCATCGAGTACAGCCGTCCGGCCGGCGCCCCGGCCATCGTCGAAAAGCTCACGCCCATACGCGAGCGTCCAGCCTAGGCTGGAGGCATGGACGCGCTGGCGAACCTGCTGGACGGTCCGCGGGCCCGCGGCGCCTTCCTGCTGCGGTCGATCCTCACTCCGCCCTGGGCGGTGAGGATCGAGGACCGCGCGCCGCTGACCCTGGTCCACCTGGTGGACGGCGACGCCTGGGTGGTCCCCGACGACGGCGTGCCGGTGCGGCTCGCGCCGGGCGACATCGCGGTGATCCGCGGCCCGGAGGCGTACACCGTCGGCGACGACCCGGCGCGCGAGCCGCAGATCGTCGTCGGGCCGGGCCAGGTCTCCGCCGACCTGCGCGGCGGCCTGCTGTGCGACGCGATGGACCTCGGCGTCCGCACCTGGGGCGACGACCCCGAGGGCACCGCCGTGCTGATCAGCGGCACTTACCAGCTGGGCGGCGAGGTCAGCGGACGGCTGCTGTCCGCGCTGCCGCAGATCCTGGTGCTGCCCGCCGGCGCCTGGCACAGCCCGCTGCCCGGACTGCTCCGCGAGGAGATCGTCAAGGACCAGCCCGGCCAGGACGTGGTGCTCGACCGGCTGCTTGACCTGCTGCTGATCGCGGTGCTGCGGGCCTGGTTCTCCCGGCCGGAGGCGAACACGCCGTCCTGGTACGCCGCCCAGGGCGACCCGGTGGTCGGGCCGGCACTGCGGCTGCTGCACGACGACCCAGCGCACCCGTGGACGGTGGCCGCGCTCGCCGCCAGGACCGGGGCGTCCCGGGCCGCACTCGGCCGGCGGTTCACCGAACTCGTCGGCGAACCGCCCATGGCCTACCTCACCAACTGGCGGCTGGCGCTCGCCGCGGACCTGCTGCGCGAGCCGGACGCGACGATCGCAGCGGTGGCCCGCAAGGTCGGTTACGGCAGTCCGTTCGCGCTCAGCGCCGCGTTCAAGCGGGTGCGCGGCGTCAGTCCACGGCAGCACCGTGAGGGCGCGGCGGCGTCCTGACCGGCAGATCCGTTGTCCACAGGGGAACCCGGCGGCCGGCGGCGGACTGTTTAGGGTGGCTGCATGAAGGACTGGGACCTCCGCGAGCGGCACGTGCTGCGTACCCCCGACGAGACGGGGTTCATCACCGCCGCGACGCGGGGGACGAGGGGGACGAGGGGATGGCGATGACGGAGCAGAGCGGGGCAGGAGCGGCCGGCGCGGGTGCGGACGGGGTGAGCACGGCGCTGACCTCCTTCACGGGGGACGCGCGGCCCTACGGCGGGGGCGATCCCTACGCGGACTACCGGTCGGCGGAGCTGCCCTTCGCCGGCCTGGCGGACCTCGCCGACCGAAGGCTGGGCGCAGGGGTGATCGCGGCGAATGACGAGTTCTTCGCCGAGCGGGAGAATCTGCTGCTGCCCGGGGCCGCCGTCTTCGACCCCGAGCGCTTCGGCCACAAGGGCAAGGTGATGGACGGCTGGGAGACCCGGCGCCGCCGTGGCCGGTCCGCCGACGTCCCGCACCCCGAGGAGGCCGACCACGACTGGGCACTGGTACGGCTCGGGGTGCCCGGGGTGATCCACGGAATCGTCGTCGACACCGCCCACTTCCGGGGCAACTACCCGCAGGCCGTCTCGGTCGAGGCCACCTCCCACTCCCTGTCCGCCGCGCCGGAGGACCTGCTGGACGCCGGCACCGAGTGGACCGAGGTCGTCCCCCGCACACCGGTCGGCGGCCACGCGGCGAACGCCTTCGCGGTCCGGCTGGAGCGCCGCTTCACCCATCTGCGGCTGCGCCAGTACCCGGACGGGGGCGTCGCCAGGCTGCGGGTCCCCGGCCGGGTCGCCCCCGACCCCGGCTGGCTGGCCGAACTGGGCACCTTCGACCTGGTCGCCCTGGAGAACGGCGGCACCGTCGAAGACGCCTCCGACCGCTTCTACTCGCCGCCCGAGCACACCATCCTGCCCGGGCGCTCCCACCGGATGGACGACGGCTGGGAGACCCGCAGGCGCCGGGACAGCGGGCACGACTGGATCGAGTACCGGCTGGCCGAACAGGGCGAGATCCGGGCCGTCGAGATCGACACCGCCTATCTCAAGGGCAACTCAGCGGGCTGGGCGTCCCTGTCCGTACGGGACGGCGCCGACGCGCCCTGGGTCCCCCTGCTGCCCCGGGTCCGGCTGCAGCCCGACACCGTCCACCGCTTCCTGGTCAACCAGCTGCCCGCCACCCACGCCAGGCTCGACATCCACCCCGACGGCGGCATCTCCCGGCTCCGCCTGCACGGCTCCCTCACGGTGGCGGGCGCGGCGCGGCTGGCGAAGCGGACGGAGGAGATCAGCTAGCACGCGGGGGTCCGGCGCCGGCGTCCGCGGGGGCGCGCCGCCGGACCCCCGCGGCAGCCCCGCGGACGGGATTCCGCCGGGATCAGGGGCGGCGGGCGACGACGATGATCTCGCGGCTGGCGCCGGTGACGGGTCCGCGCATCCAGTCCCCGTAGTGGGCATCGATCTCGAAACCGGCCTCGGCCAGCAGCGCGTCGAGGGCGGCGGCATCCAGGAAGCGCAGGGTGGCGTGGTCGGTGCGGAGCACGGTCCCGTCCGGCCGGGCGGTCGTCCCGTGGAAGGTGACCAGGTCGCCCGCGACCGAGTCGACCTCGTGCCAGACCCGCAGGGGACCGCCGGTCGGGTGGGTGAGCTCGACGACGTCGGCGGGGTCCGACCGGTTCCACCCCTCCCAGGCGCGCGCCTGGGGGTGGCGCGTCTCGAAGGCGAAACGCCCGCCCGGGCGCAGCGCGGTGTGGACGGCGGCGAGCGAAGCGCGCAGGTCGTCGTCGCTGATGAGGGATTGGAAGGCATGGCCCGTCATGATCGCCAGCTCGAACTCGGCCGTCCACGCGGCGCCGGCGGCGGTGCCCTCGACCCACTCGATGCCGGTGTGCCGCCGGGCCCGGTCGAGGGCGGCGGTGTCCGGGTCAAGGCCGACAAGACGGCCGCGGTGGCCGTGATCGCGGGCGAAGGCGAGCATGGCGCCGGTGCCGCAGCCGACGTCCAGGACAGAGTCCGCGGCCGTGATCAGCTCGTTGTAGTAGGCGTCCCCCGGCTGGTGCCCGGGGTCCCACGGGTTCAGCAGGTCGTACAGCACGGCTGCGTCGGCGTCGGTGAACACGGGCGGCTCCTCGGTCAGTCGGTCAGGACATGGGCGGCGCCGAGGGAGCGGGCGAAGGAAGCCGGCCCCGCCACCGGCCACTGGTGGCCTGGCGTGCCGGAGACGTCCTCAAGCCAGAGGACGAAGGAGCCGTCGGGGCGTTCCGTCCGGTCGAGCAGGCGGGGGCCTTCGATACCGGCGTCGGCGAAGGCGGTGGCGGTGGCGGTGGCGGTGAGACCTTCGGCGTAGGCGAGGGGTTCACGGCGCCAGTGGTTCCAGTACCGGGGGTCGGGGAGGCCGGGAGGAGACGGGGCGGGCGTCACTGGGCGCCGAAGAGCGCCAGCAGTTCCTGCTTGCCGAAGACGCGGGCGGTGTCGATCGCGGACGGGGCGCCCGCGCTGGGGTCGGCGCCGGCCTTCACCAGGGCGGTGATCACGTCCTGCTCGCCCTTGAAGACGGCGCCCGCCAACGGGGTCTGGCCCCGGTCGTTGGCGCGGTCCGGGTCGGCGCCGCGGTCCAGCAGTGCCTGGACCGCCGCGGCGTGGCCGTGGTAGGCGGCGAGCATCAGCAGGCTGTCGCCGCGGTCGTTGGTGAGGTTCGCCGAGACGCCGGCGTCGACGTAGGCCGCCAGCTGGGCGGTGTCGCCCTGCCGGGCGAGGTCGAAGAGGCGGGTGGCGAAGGCGATGAGTTCGGGATCGGCGTCAGGGCCGTCAGCCGGATTCTGGCCGGGGGTGGGCTCGGTCATGGACTCCACCCTACGCAGGGCAGCGACCGTGGAAAAAGGAGATGACGACGCGGCGCGTGGGGCCGTCACCGATCCGGATGTCGAGGGGCACGCAGGCCCGGCCGTCCCCGGCGACGAAGACCGTGCCGCGGAAGACGGTGCCGCCGCCCGGGCAGCCGTGGAAGGTGACCGCGGGGGCCGGGGTCAGGCCGTAGCCGATGCCGTACTCCAGGCCGGCGCTGGCCCGCTCCTCGGCGCCGACGGTCATGGTGACCAGCACGGCGCCCATGATGTCCGGGTTGACGGGATAGTGCCAGCCCTCGGAGTTGTGGATGCCACGGGCGGTCTGGTCGCCGGCGGCCAGCGCGCCCAGGCCGTGCCAGGTCACCGGCCCGACCGTCACGTCGTCCTTGGAAGCCGGGGGCCGGACAGGGTCGGTGAAGGCAGGGGAGGCGGGGGGCGCGGGAGGAACCGGGGACGCGGGGGACGTGGAGGAGGGCGGATGACCGCCGCCGGATCCGGCGGCGGTCCCGGGCGGCGGGTAGGTGGTGCCTTCGATGCACTCCACCGGCCGCGGGTGGGTGATGCTGCCGATCGGTGGCGGCGGCGAACCGGCGATCGGCGGGGCGGAGGCCGCCGCGTCGGACTTGGCTCCTGTCGTGCATGCCGCCAGTAACGCCAGAGCGCCGGCCGCGACCGCGGCCGACCGCCATCCCCGGCGCCATCGACCTGACATGGGCATCCGCATACGCATCACCCCTCCGTCAGGACGGTACGTCCTCAGCCGAGCGGCGGCCAGACCACCAACTGCCGTACAAGATCGGGATCTCCGGTCACCCGCAGCGAAGGGCCGTCCCAGGCGAGCCGGCGGTAGAGGCTGAGCAGCAGATCACCGGCCGGTCCTGCGAGGACCGCGCCGGCCGCCGGACCCCCGCCCGGTCCGCCGCGCACCACCGAAGCTCCGGTGGCGTCCAGGATCAGCGTCCACGCCGGACCCTCGTCGGCGGCCAGCACCACCCGGGCGGGGGCGTGCGGCCAGCCGTCCATCATGGCGAAGCCGACGTGCAGCATCTCGTCGAGCGCGTCGACCGCCAGCGCGGACGGCAGCGGTTCCGCGGCGTCGGCGGTCTCCTGGGCGTCCCGGGCGTGCACCGCCGCCTCCTGCATCTGGTGCCGCGCCACCGCGCCCGAGGTGGCCGGGGTGGAGGACTCCGCCCACCAGGTCCAGCAGCCGGCGTCAGGGCCCGCGGTGCGCAGCGCGTCCAGCAGGACCGCGGTCGAACCGGCCGACCACTCCAGCAGGTTGTCCACCGGCCCGGGGTTCGCCGGCCGGCTGTCCCGCACCGCCTCCTGCGCCGGCGGCTGCCCCGCCGGGCCCGCCGCCACCGCCGCCGCCCAGAACCGCTGCACCCCGCCCAGATGCGTCACCAGGTCCCGCGCCGTCCAGTCCGGGCAACCCGGCACCCGCGCCGGCGGATCCGCCGCCAGCGACGCCTCCGCCGCCCTGCGGAGCGCGGCCGACCGGTCCTCGATCAGCTCCAGCCACTGGGGGTAGGTCAGTACGGGGGCGGGGGAGTGCGAAGTCGTCATGCGGTCCGTTGTAGCAGCGGTGGCCGACAGTCGGCCGGAGCGCATCTGCGCTGCTCCGCCCGGTCGTTGCCGGTGCGGGCGCTCACCGGTACCGGACAGGGCCGGGCACCGCACGGAGCCGCCGGCCGGTTCCCTGGGTTCTGCCCCATCCTGACGCCCGCGCTCTCTGGTCAGCCGGCCGGGAACCCTGTTCCATGGTCATCACCGGCCGCCGCGGTGAAGGCGGCCTCCGGCGGCAGGATGAGGTGGCCTTGGCTTCGATGGCGACGACCGTGCGACGTACCGCTGTGACCCTCCCGGCAGCTCCGCTCGGACCGGAGAACCCGCTGCCCGCGCTCCGCCCGCTCGACGAACCCCACCACCTCGACCCCGCCGAACGCGCCGGCCTGCCCCCTGACATGGCCCGCGGGCTCGGCTACGCACCGCTGCGCTCGGTGCTGCCGGTGCGGGTCCTCGACGGTTACGGACGCGACCGCGCCACCGCCCGCTTCGACGCGCTGGTGATCGAGAACGACCGGGTCCGCGCCACCGTCCTGCCCGGCCTCGGCGGCCGGCTCCACTCGCTGTTCCACAAGCCGACCGGCCGCGAACTCCTCTACGTCAACCCGGTGTTCCAGCCCGCCGACCTCGCGCTGGCCGGCGCCTGGTTCTCCGGCGGCGTCGAGTGGAACCTCGGCGCCACCGGCCACTGGTCCCTCACCTGCGCCCCGTTGCACGCCGCCCGCGTCCCCGCCCCCGACGGCGGCGAGATGCTGCGGCTGTGGGAGTGGGAGCGGCTGCGCGACCTGCCCTTCCAGATCGACCTGTGGCTGCCCGCCGGTTCGGACTTCCTCCACGCCGGCATCCGGGTCCGCAATCCGCACGGCCGCACCGTCCCGACCTACTGGTGGTCCAACATCGCGGTGCCGGAGACCGAGCGCACCCGGGTGCTCGCCCCCGCCGACGCCGCCTGGCACTTCGGCTACCGCCGCACCCTCAGCCATGTCCCGGTCCCCGTACCGGGACCCGGCGCCCCCGACGTCACCTGCACCACCCGCCCGGAACACGCCGCCGACTACTTCTTCGACATCCCCGCCGGCGACCGCCGCTGGATCACCGCGCTCGACGGCGACGGCCGGGGCCTCGTGCAGACCTCCACCGACCACCTCCGCGGCCGCAAGCTCTTTCTCTGGGGCCATGGCCGCGGCGGCCGCCGCTGGCAGGAGTGGCTGACCGCACCCGGCACCGGCGGCTACCTGGAGATCCAGGCCGGCCTCGCCCGTACCCAGCTCGAACACATCCCGATGCCCGCGGAGTCGGAGTTCTCCTGGCTGGAGGCGTACGGCCCGCTCACCGCCGACCCGGCCGCGGTGCACGGCGCCGACTGGACCGCCGCCCGCGGCGAGGCCGCCCGGAGCCTGGAAGCGGTGCTCCCGCGGGCGGCCGTCGAGGCCGCCTACGAGAGCTGGCTCGGCTGCGCGGACACCGACCCCAAGGACATCCTCGCCACCGGTTCCGGCTGGGGCGCCCTGGAGACCGAGCGCGGCCGGCACCACCTGCCCGGCACCCCTTTCCCCGCCACCACCCTCGGCGCCGCCCAGCAGCCGTGGCGGGAACTCCTGCGGACCGGCGTCTTCCCCTGCCCGGTGGCCGGCGCCGCCCCCGGGCCCGGTCCGGTCTCCCCGTACTGGCGTGACCTGCTGGAGTCCGCGGACACCCGTCCGGGCGACGAGTGGTTCCGCGACTACCACCTCGGCATCGCCCAGTGGGCGGCCGGCGACCGCGCCCAGGCCGTCCGCAGCTGGGAACGCTCGGTCGCCGCCCACCCCTCGCCGTGGGCGCTGCGCGCCCTGGCCGTCGCCGAGGCCGTCGCGGGGGACACCGGGCGGGCTGCCGAGCGCCATCTGGCGGCTTACGACTGTCTGCTGGAGACCTTCCTGGGTGGCGCCGGGGGTGCCGGGTGGACTGAACCGGCCGAGTGGACCGGCGACACCGCGGAAGCCGCCCGGACCGTGCAACGCGCCCTCGTCCGGGAGGCGGTGCCCGTCCTGCTGGCCGCCGGCCGCCCCGACGACGCCGACCGCGTCCTCGCCGGGCCCGCGGCTGGCGGCACCGCGCCGCTGGACGGTGGCCGGATCACACTGCTGCGGGCCAGGACCGCGCTCGCCCGGGGCGACGCGGCCACCGCCCGGGCCCTGTTCGACGACGGATTCGCCGTGGCCGACCTGCGGGAAGGAGCGCGTGAACTCGGCGAGACCTGGTACGCCGTCGCCGAACTCCTGGTGGCCGGCGACGGCCCGGTGGACGACGCCGTGCGGGCCCGGGCCCGCCGCGAACACCCGCTGCCCGCCGCCTACGACTTCCGGATGGGCCCGGACGACTGAGGGCCGGCGCCCGGGTGACAACAGGGGACAGGCAGCCGGCCGGTCACACCGCGAGCAGCTCCGCCCGCTCGCGGTCCGTCAGTTCACCCGGCCGGCGGCCCTCCCGCGCGAAGAGACCGGCGACCCGCTGCAACTCCTCGTTGACCGGCACCGGAACCCCCACCCGGCGGCCCAGCAGCACGATTTCCCCGTTGAGGTAGTCGGTCTCGATCGAACCCGTGCCGCGCATCAGGCTCTGCCACGACGAACCGAGACCGCGCCGGCCCATCGGCTGCACGTCGAGCTTCCCGTCGCGCATCCGGGCGGCCTGCTCGTCATCGGTGTACGCGATCCCCGCCGCGTCCAGTACCGCCCGGCCCTCGGCCTGGGCCCGCCGCGCCACGTCGAGCGCCGGCCCCTCGCCGGCCCCGTGCACGAGCGTGCCGAAGACCGCCTCCACGGCGTTGGCCAGATTCCCCAGCAGCTTGGCGTACTTCCACGCCATCACCGCGTCGCTGACCGGCGCCTCGAAACCCGAATCGTTCAGATCGGCCGCGATCGCCCGTGTCGTGTCGTCCGCGCCCGACGGATAGCGGCCCAGGTGCAGCATCCCGCTGAGCGGCGCGCACGGCGCCCGCACCACCCCCGGCTCCAGATGCGTGCTCGGCAGCCAGACGCACATCGCGTGCACATCGGGGAAGCGGCGCAGCGCGAGACGCTCGTTCTCCACCCCGTTCTGCGCGCACACCACCGCCGGCCGGTCGCCGTACGAGGCCCAGGCCGACAGGACGGCCGCGGTGTCCTGCGTCTTCACCGCGAGTACCAGCACGTCGTCCCGGCGGGGCGTGAGATCGTCCGGGCCCGCGGCCACCGGGATCGGCAACCGCAGTGTCCGGTCCGGCAGTTCCAGGCGCAGCCCGCGCTCCCGCAGTACCCGCTCGTGAGCGCCCCGCGCCACCAGGACCACGTCGTGCCCGCTGTCGAAGAGCCGGCCGCCGATCGTGCCGCCGACCGCCCCTGCCCCGATGATGACGTATCGCATACCGGTCACCCTCGCACACCCCGTCCGGCCGGCCGGAAGCGGCTGCCCACGGGGAAGCCTGCCGGGAGACCCGGCAGGAATCGTGCCGGGAAAACCGGCGCCCGCCTGCGTACAACCGGGTCAGGGCGGTGCGGCTGCGCGGTGAGATCTCGCAGGGCGTCGTCTGCCGCCCCGCCGCGCTCCAGAGCGTCGACCTGGCGCGGGCGGCGGCCGGGGGAGAGGAACTCCGCGGCCGGGCGATCGCCAAAGTGGTCAGCGACGCCTGTCTGACCCGCAAGGGCGGCACCGAGTACGAGTGAGCCGGGCGCGCGCCGCCCGGGCCGGCGCAGCGGGCCGCTCAGCTCTCCAGCCGGGCGCGGAGCCGTGCCTCCGCGTCCGGCCACTCCGTCGCGAGCATCGAGAAGTAGACGCTGTCCCGCCACGTCACCCCGTCCGACCGCAGCCGGTGCCGCCGGAAGACGCCCTCCCGCACGGCCCCCAGCCGGACGATCGCCTGCTGCGAGCGGACATTGAGATGGTCGGTCTTCCAGCAGATCCGGCCCATGCCGAGCGTGTCGAAAGCGTGCCCCATGAGCAGCAGCTTCGTCTCGGTGTTGACCGGGGTGCGCCAGTGCGCGCGCCCGTACCAGGTCCAGCCGATCTCCAGCCGCTCGTCCACCGTGCTCACATCGTGGTACGTGGTCCAGCCGACCGCCCGGCCGCCGGCCCGTTCCCGTACCGCGAAGGCCAGGCCGCCCGCGGCACGGGCGGCAGCGGCCACCCGGCCGGCCAGTTCCCGCAGCTCCTCCTCGGTGGCGGGCGGCTCGGCGGGCAGCCACCGCCACACCTCCTCGTCACCGCCGCCCGCGGCGAAGAGGTCCGCGGCGTGGGCGGACGGGTCGAGGGGTTCGAGGCGCACGAAACGGCCTTCGAGGGCGGTGGGAGCGGGGCTCTTGGCAACCATGGCCGCACCGTAGTCGGCGGGCCACCGCCGGGGTCAAAGCGTTTTCACCGCCCGGACGGCATGCTCCGCGTGCCCTTGGGTACGCGCGGGGTTCAGCCACCTCTACGGACACGCCAGCCCCTACAGACCCCGCGGACCGAAGTGACGCGGCGAGAGGAAGCCACCGGCATGACCGACATCAACTCCGACGGCGCCCTGCCCCCGGCACAGCGCGCCCTGCACGAGATCGCCCACGGCAGCGAGAACGTCATCGCGCTCAGCACCCTCGCGATCAGCGAGGTGCTGCTGCCGGTCCCGGCCCCCGACGACTACCCCGAAGAGGCCGGCGCGGGTGCCGGCGCCGAACCGCCACGGGAGATCCAGCTCCCGGTGTACGAGCAGGAGGACGGGCGGCAGCTGGTCCCCGTCTTCACCTCCGAGACCCGGATGGCCGATGCACTGCCCGCCACCCGCCGCTACCGGCTGGTCCAGCTCGCCGCGCTCAGCGGCGCCTGGCCGTCGGACGAGCTGATCCTGTCCATCGACACCGGCAGCGAGGACGCGCTGAGCATCTCCGGGGAGGGCGTACGCGCCCTGGCCGGTCTCGTCGGCGGCACCAACTGACCACCTCGCCGGCCCACTGACCCGCCGGCCGCCGGCCGAGCCGCATGCGGCCCGGCCGGCGGCCGATCGGTGAGGTCACCCCCGGAAGACCACCAGCCCCCGGGGGATCTTGTCCAGCAGCAGTTCCCCGGGCGCGGGCGCCACCTCCCCGTCATACGCGAGGTGGACGCCCGGGCCCCGCACGCGCAGCCGCAGCCGCGGCACCGACGCCACGGTGTAGACCGGCGACCCGGTGAGCACCCCGGTCAGCGCCGCCCCGAGCATCCGGGTCCTGGCGAACGGCCCGCCGTCGACGATCCGCACATCGAGCACGCCGTCGGCCAGATCCCGCCGCCGCACGGGGGTCGGGCCCCAACTGGAGTAACGGCAGTTCCCGGCGAAGACCATCCACACCGACCGGGGCCGTCCGTTGATCTCCACATCGACCGGCGTGCAGGTCCGCAGCACGTGCACCGCCGCCAGCACGGTGGCCGGCCAGCTGCCCACCCGCCGTGACCAGCGCTCCCTGATCCGGACCAGGTCGGGGTACGAGCCGATGCTGAAGGTGTTGAGGAACAGGGCGCTGGTGCCGCTGACCGGATCGGTGTGCCGGGCCACGTCCACCGACGCGGCCCGCCCGGCCAGTACCGCGACCGCGGTGTCCTCCACCGACTCGAAGCCCAGGTCGAGCGCGAAGTGGTTGCGGGTGCCGCCGGGGAAGACCGCCAGCGGCAGCCCGTGGCGCAGGGCGATCGCGGCGGCCCGGCTGACCGTACCGTCGCCGCCGCACACGCCCAGCGCGCCACCGGCCTCCAGCGCCGAGCGGGCCGCCTTCTCCAGCAGCTCGACCAGGTCGTCGTCCTCGGTCCGCTCGGTGACCGTGGCCTGCGGCAGCACCGTACGGATCCGGTCGCCCGGCGTCATTAGCAGCGGCGGCGGCCCGGACGCGGTGTTCACCACGACGTGCAGCCCCTCGCCGTCCGGCAGCGCCGGCGCCCCGGTGGACGGGCCGGGCTCGGGCTGGGGCGAGGCCGGCGGCAGCAGCGCCCGCACGGTCAGTGCCGCGCCGACACCCAGGGCGGCGCCGACCACCACGTCGCTGGGGTAGTGCACCCCGGTGTAGATCCGGGAGAAGGCCACGCTCGCCGCGACCGGCGCCAGCGCCGTGCCCCAGGCCGGGGACTCCATCGCGGCGCCGGCCACGAAGGCCGCCGCAGAAGCGGAGTGCCCGGACGGGAAGGAGGAGGTGATCGGCTGCCGGTGCAGCTGCCGTATCACCGGAACGGAGTCGAGTATCGGGCGGTTGCGGCGGACCGCGCTCTTGCCGACCGTGTTGACGGTCAGGGAGGCCAGTGCGAGCGAGCCCAGCCCCCGCGCGGCGGCCCGCCGCCCGCTCCTGCCGCCGGTGGCCGCCATACCGGCGGCCACCGCGAACCAGAGCCGGCCGTGGTTCGCCGACCGGCTCAGCCGGGGCAGCACCGGCTCCGCGCCCGGCCAGTGCCGGTTCGCCACCAGGGCGAACAGCGCCTTGTCCCAGCCTTTCCAGGGATACGTCATGACCGTCCCATTACCCTGCTGGGGCCGTGGCACGCAGCCGCTGTACGCTCCCCGCGTGAGCAGCGAGCATTCCCCACCCGAACTGGTGATCTTCGACTGTGACGGGGTGCTCGTCGACAGCGAGAAGATCGCGGTGAAGATCGACGTCCGGGTGCTCGCCGACCTGGGCTGGCCGCTGACCGAGGACGAGGTCGTCCGGCGCTTCGTCGGCCGCTCCTTCGCCGACATGACCGCCGCCATCGAGGAGCACCTCGGCCGCCCGCTGCCGGCCGGCTGGGACACGCCGTACACGGCGCTGTACCGGGAGGCGCTCGACCGCGAACTCACCCCGGTGGACGGCGTGGTGGAGGCACTGGACGCGATCACACTGCCGACCTGCGTGGCGTCGAGCACCAGCCATTCGGGCCTGCGGCACCGGCTCGGCCGCACCGGGCTCTACGACCGTTTCGCGGGGCGGATATTCAGCGCCGCCGACGTCGCCCGCGGCAAACCCGCCCCCGACCTCTTCCTGCACGCCGCCCGCAGTCTCGGGGTGGCCCCGGAGCGCTGCGTGGTGGTGGAGGACAGCCGCTACGGCGTGGCGGCGGCCCGCGCCGCCGGGATGCGCTCCTACGGCTACTACGGCGGCCTCACCCCGGCGGCCTGGCTCGAAGGCCCCGGCACCACCGTCTTCGACGACATGCGGAAGCTGCCCGGGCTGCTGCTCGCGTGAGCACGGGCGTGACCGCGAGCCGGAGGAGCTCTCCGCTCGCGGTGCGGGAAACCGTGTGCCGGGGGAAGGTGGGCTGGTAGGGCCGCACGCCGGCGCGGCCCCCATCCAGCGGAGGTGCGGACATGCGGCTCACCCTCCCGTACGACCTGCGGCCCGATCCGGGGCTGCCCGTGCCCGGTTACTGGGACGAACACCTGGATCTCTCGGCGCCCGCCCAGCCGCCCGGCGGCGGGCCCGGGCTGCTGGCCGCCGCCGAGGGTTACTGGGCCCGCCGCGGCCTGGCCGCCGACACCGGCCGGGTGCTGGCCGCGCCCGGCGCCGAGACACTGCTGCTGGCGCTGCTCGCCGCGGCCGAGGGCGACCCGGTGCTGGCCCGGCCGGCCGCCGCCTGGCAGGCACCGGTCGCCCGGCTGCTCGGCCGCCCGGTGCACACCGTGCCCACCGCGGCCGAGGGCGGCGGCGTACCCGACCCGTTCGCGCTGCTGGAGACGGTCCGCCGGGCCCGTGCGGACGGCCGTGACCCGCGGCTGCTGGTGCTCTCCGCGGTCGACGACCCCAGCGGTACGGTCAGCGCCCCCGAACTGCTCCACGAGACCTGCGAGGCCGCCGCGGAGGCCGGGCTGCTGATCGTCTCCGACGAGACCTACAGCGACACCCTGCACCGCCATGACACCGTCCTGCTCAGCCCCGCGGAGATGCTGCCCGACCACACCGTGGTCCTCACCGACCTCGGCGCCACCCTGGTCCCCTCGTCGGTGCCCGCCGCGCTCGCGCGCTTCCCGGGCAGCGACCACGGCACCGCGTGGCGGGAGCGGACCGCCGCGATCCTGGCCGCGCTGCGGGCCGTGCTCTCCGGCCCGGTCGCCGCCGCCACCACGTATGTGCTGACCGAACCCGCCGAGGTCACCGACCACAGCGCGGCCGCGGTCCGGCTGCACGCGCGGGTCGCGGCGGCCGCCGCCCGGGCCATCACCGACGCCGGCGCGGTGTGCCGGCCGCCGAAGGCCGGCTTCCAGCTCTACCCGGAGCTCGGCGGACCCGGTATGCGGGCGGCCGACCTGGAGGACCGTCTCACCGCCGCGCTGGGGCGCCGGGTGCTCGGCGGGCACCGCTTCGGCGACGACCCGCTGGAGCCGCGGGTACGGATCGACACCGGCCCGCTGCACGGCGCCACCGACGCCGAACGGCGTACCGCGATGGCCGCCGCCAACCCGCTCACCGTGCCGCACGTCGCGGCGGCGCTCGCCGCCCTCACCGCGGCCTTCGAGGAGCCTGCGGGCCAGTCGCGGGTCGGCGGCCCGGCCGGTACGGGATCGCGCGGCGGGGGCTGACCCGCCGTCGCCGCAAGCCGGCGGTGCGCAGTGCAGGCCGGGCCGACGGGAGCGCCGTAAGGAGCCGTGCATGACCGATCAGAGTGAGCGGACCCTCGCCGCGACGCGCCCGCTGGGTGAGCTGCGCCGCTGGCCGCGCTCCTTCGCCGACCGGCTGACCGACCCGCGGCCGGGCGTACGGGACCTGGTCCGGGTGGTGCGCGAGTGCGCGGTACGGCCGCCCGCCCATACCCTCAAGGAAGTGGCGCTGCTGCCGGTCGAGCAGGGGGCGGTGCCGCACGCGGGACCCGGCACGGTCAGCGTGACCTGGGCCGGGCACGCCAGCTGGGTGGTGCGGATCGGCGGCCTCACCGTGCTGACCGACCCGGTCTGGTCCCGCCGCATCCCCGGCACGCCGGCCAGGGTCACCCCGGTCGGGGTGCCGTGGTCGGCGCTGCCGCCGGTCGACGCGGTGGTCATCAGCCACAACCACTACGACCATATGGACGCCCCGACGCTGCGGCGGCTGCCGCGGCACACCGCGCTGTTCGTCCCTGCCGGGCTCGGCGCCTGGTTCCGGCGCCGGCGGTTCACCCGGGTGACCGAACTCGACTGGTGGGAGGCGGCCGAACTCGGCGGTGTGCGCTTCGACTTCGTCCCCGCCCACCACTGGAGCCGCCGCACCCTCGCCGACGGCTCCCGGTCGCTGTGGGGCGGCTGGGTGCTCTCCGACGCCGCCGGGCCGCGGATCTACTTCGCCGGCGACAGCGGATACGGCCACTTCTTCCGCGAGATCGGCCGCGCCCACCCCGGTATCGACCTGGCGCTGCTGCCGATCGGCGCGTACGCCCCCCGGTCGATGCTGGGCCCGGTGCACACCGACCCCGAGGAGGCGGTCCAGGCGTTCCTCGACGTGGGCGCCGCCGCGATGGCGCCCATGCACTGGGCGACGTTCCTGCTCTCCGGTGAGCCGCCGCTCGAACCGCTGCGCCGGGTGCGCGCGGCCTGGGCGGAGGCCGGACTGCCGCCCAGCGCCCTGTGGGACCTGCCGGTGGGCGGCTCACGGGTGCTGGCGGAGGGCTGAACCCCGCGCTTTACCCCGTCTTGTCCGTCGGCCTTGTCCGCTGCCTTTGTCCGCCGCCCTTGTCCGCCCGCCTTGGGGTGTCCTGGGTGTCCGCCTCACGTGTCCGCTTTACGTGTCCGCCGGCCGCACCGGGTCGTGCGGCGCGTCGGAGCCGGCCGCGTCCCCGCGCAGCCGCCGCACCACGGTGGGCCCCGCCGCGATGGCGAAGGTCAGACCCACCGCGAGGGCCACGCCCTGCCAGGGCTCGGGGAAGAGGGAGCCGCCGACGACGCCGATCACCTGATAGGCCGCCGCCCAGGCCAGGCAGGCGACGATGTCACCGCGGACGAACCGCCGCAGCGGCATCTCCCCGAGCAGGCACGCCACCATCACCGGGAGCCGGCCGGCCGGGATCAGCCGGGAGAGCACCAGGACCGCCGCGCCGTGCTCGTCGAGCTGCCGCTCGGCCTTGGCCAGGGTCCCCGGGTCCACCCGGTCCTGCAGCCGGTGCAGCCACCGGGAGCCGCCCCGGGAGCGGACGCCGCGCAGCCCCAGCCAGTAGAGCGCCACATCGCCGAGGAAGGCCGCGAAGGACGCCACCGCGAACACCACCGCGAGCGCGACCGGTTCCGTCTGGTGGAAGGCGACCACCGCGGCACTCGACACCAGTGCCCCGGTCGGCACCACCGGAACCAGCGACCCCAGCACCACCAGCAGGAACAGCGTCGGATAACCGATCGCCTGCTGCGTGCTCTGCGAGGCCGGCTGGTGCGCGGCGGCGGAAGCCAGCAGGCCGATCATCCGGCGTCCTCCCGGCCCGCCACCGCGACCCGCACGCTCTCCCCGTGCTCCAGCCGGTGCACCGCGACCCCGGGCGCCAGTTGAGCCGCGAGGGCCGCGAACTCCGCGCCGGGCGGCTCGAATTCGCGCGGGCGCACCGCGTCCATCCCGATCGGCCAGTAGGTGCCGTAGTGCACGGGTACCGCGGCCCGCGGGGCCAGTTGGGCCAGCGCCCGCGCGGCCCGCTCCGGGTTGAGGTGCCCGTGTCCGAGGAACGGCCCCCAGCCGCCCACCGGCAGCAGCGCCACATCGCACGGCCCGACCGCCTCGGCCATCGCGTCGAAGAGCCCGGTGTCGCCGGCGAAGTAGGTCCGCGCCTCGCCGGCCAGGACGTACCCCAGCGCGGGCGCCCGCTGCGGCCCGTACGGCAGCCGCCGCCCGTCGTGTGCCGCGGGCACCGCGCGGACCGTCAACCCGCCCTGTTCGTAGGTCTCCCCGGCCTCGACCTCCACCAGCCGCAGCCGGTCCCGCAGCCGCCGCAGGCCCGGTGTCCCGGCCAGCGCGCCCTTCGGCAGCAGCACCGGCGTGCCGGGGGCGAGCCGCCGCAGCGAGCCCAGGTGCAGGTGGTCGGCGTGCAGATGGGAGACCAGCACCAGGTCCGCCTCGGCCGCGGCCGGCGGCGGTACGGCGCCGCTCCGTCTCTTCAGGTGCGCGAGCCGCCGGACAAAGAGGGGATCGGTCAACACCCGTACCCCCGAGTCCCGCACGGTCACCGTGGCATGGCCCCACCACGTGATCTCCACCGCCACCGCGCCCGTCCCTTCACCGGGCGCCGACCCGCCCGGTGCCCGTCCTCGCCCCCGAGCGTATGCCCTCCCGGCGGTGGGGCACGCCGGGCTCCCGGCCGGACGGACCTGCGGGTATGGCAGGGTGGAGGCGTGCCTCAGCCGGGAGAGAGTCGACGACGGGCCGCGGGCCGGAGCGCGGTACGGACCGTGGGGCGGGTGCTCGCGGTGTGGGTGGTGGCGTCGGCGACGCTGGCCGTACTCGCCGCCGTGCTCCCGGACTTCAGGATCGAGGCACCCGGCGGGGACAGCCCCACACAGATCGCGCTGACCGCGGGCGCCGGCGCCGGCGCCTTCGGTGTCCTGAGCGCGCTGGTGTGGCCGCTGCTGGTCCGCGCGCTGCTGCTGGTGCCCGCCTTCCTCCTCGGCGGCCTGGTGTTCTTCCTCAACGGCTCGCTGCTGCTGATCGCGCTGCGCTTCACGCCCGACGGCCGCGGCGAAGTCACCCCGGTGACCGCGGTGGTGATCGCCGCGGTGATGTCGGCGGCGTCCTCGGCGACCAGCACGACGCTGGCGATGCGGGACGACGCCGCGTACGGGCGCCGGCTGGCCCGGCTGGCCGGCCGCCGCAGGCGGCACGCCGACGACCCGCCGCTGCCCACCACCCCCGGCACCGTCTTCCTCCAGCTCGACGGCGTCGGCCACGATGTGCTCTGCGACGCGCTCGCCGGCTCACCGCCCGCGATGCCGACCGTCGCCCACTGGCTCGGCTCCGGCAGCCACCGGCTCGCCCCCTGGCGCACCGACTGGAGCAGCCAGACCGGCGCCAGCCAGCTGGCGATCCTGCACGGCAGCAACTTCGACGTGCCCGCGTTCCGCTGGTACGAGAAGGAGACCGGGCACCTCATGGTCTGCAACCGCCCGTCGAGCGCCGCGGAACTGGAGCGCCGGACGGTGGCCCGCACCGGCTCGCCAGGACTGCTCGCCGAGGACGGCGCCAGCCGCGGCAACCTCTTCAGCGGCGGCGCCGAGCAGTCCGCACTGGTGATGTCGGTGGCGGTACGGGCCGGTACCTTCAGCCGCCCGCGGTCCGGCTACTTCGCGTACTTCTCGGACCCGGCGAACGCGGTCCGTACCGCCTGGTCGTTCTTCGCCGAGGTGGGCCGGGAGATCACCGAGTCCTCGGCGGCGCGGCTGCGCGGAGTGACTCCGCGGGTCAAGCGCGGCGGCCTCTATCCGCTGGTCCGCGCCTTCGCCACGGTGGTGGAACGGGACGTGGCGGTCGCCGCGGTGATCGGCGACATGCTGGCCGGGCGGTCCGCGGTGTACGCGGACCTGGTGGCATATGACGAGGTGGCCCACCACTCCGGGCCGTACAGCAAGGACGCCCGCAAGGTGCTCTCCCGGCTGGACCGCTCGGTCCGCCTCATCGCGGACGCCGCCCGCTACGCGCCCCGGCCGTACCGGATCGTGCTGCTCTCGGACCACGGGCAGAGCGGCGGGGAGACCTTCGAGGGTGCTTACGGGGTGAGCCTGCGGGAGCTGGTGCGGGCCGGCTGCGGACTGCCGGACCACGGCGTGCCACGGCGGGCCCGGCGCAAGGGCGGGGCGGAGGCGCGGGACGCGGCCCGGACCGCGCTGCGCCGGCGCGAGGCGGCGCAGGCGGAGTGCGAGGGGCCGCCGTCCGAGCCGATCGTGCTGGCCTCCGGCAACCTCGGCCTGGTCAGCTTCCCCGACATCGCCGGCCGGGCGACCCTGGAGGAGATCGAGCGGCGCTGCCCTGAGCTGACGGCTCTGCTCACCGGTCACCCCGGCATCGGCTTCGTCCTCGTCCGCAGCGCCGAGCGCGGGCCGCTGGCCCTCGGTCCGGCCGGCGGTGTCCATGAACTCGCCACCGGCCGGGTGCACGGCCCCGACCCGCTGGCGCCCTTCGGCGACCACGCCGCCGCGGCGCTGCTGCGGACGGACGCCTTCCCGCACACCGCCGACCTGATGATCAACTCCGCCGTCGATCCGGCGGCAGGCACCGTCCACTCCTTCGAGCACCAGGCGGGCTCGCACGGCGGCCTGGGCGGTCCCCAGTCCCGTCCTTTCGTGCTGGCCCCGGTCCAACTGCCGCTCCCCGACTGCCCGCTGGCGGGAGCCGAAGCCGTGCACGGGCTCTTCCGGGAGTGGCTCACGGGCCGCGCGCAGGCACCCGGCCGCGACCTGCTCCCGCAGGCCCGGGACGCCGCCGAGGGCGCGCCGGTCCCCAACGGTTCGCGGTAGCCCGGACGGGCCACCCGGCAGAAAAACGTCAACCACAGGTTGTCGAGAAGACCCTGCAACTCGTGCTCCGCGAGGCCGTCCGCCTCGGCCACAACTACATCGGCACCGAGCACATCCTGCTCGGCGTACTCAGCGACGACCAGGACCCGGCGGCGATCGCCCTCACCGGCCTCGGGATCCGGCACGACATCGTGGAGACCTGGGTCGTGGCGAAACCGGCCCGGCGCACCGGGTGAGCGGGGCCGGTGTCCGGTCCGTCACGGCTCAGCCCTCTTTGCGCAGCGCCAGCAGCCTGTATACGGGATCGGCGCGCGGCACCTCGGGATCCGGCAGCCGGGACAGCCGCGACACCAGGACGTCGCACTGCGCGTCGTCGAGCGCGAGCGCCTGGCCGTACTGGCCGCGCGCCACGTCCCCCGCGGTCTGGGAGGGTGATCTGCCCTGGCCGTGCCCGGTGAACCGGGCCTCGCCGACCCGCCGCAGCCCGTGCTCGGAAGCCACCGCGAGCACCCGCGACGCCGCGTCGTACGCCTTCCGCACCCGGAACGGCGCCAGCAGCTCCTCCACATCGCTGTCCATGCCGTGACCTGCGTGTTTGTCCACCGTGGTGACGAACACCCCGCCCGGCCGCAGCACCCGGGCGCACTCGGCGATCACCGAAGGCGCGTCCGGCAGCAGATGGAGCAGCCACACCGCGCTCACCGCGTCCAGCGACGCCTCGGCGAACGGCAGCCGGTGGCAGTTGCCCAGCACCAGTGACGCACCCAGCCGCCGCGCCGCCATCCGGGCCATCCCCGGCGACGCGTCCACCCCGAACACCCGCAGGTCCGGGCGGAGCAGTTCCTCGGTGACCAGGCCGGTTCCGCACCCCACGTCCAGCAGGGTGCGGGTCCGGTCGGGCACGAGCGCGAGAATCGCGCGCGCCGCGGACCGTGCCCTCGGCACACCCCCGCGCGTCGCGTCGTAGCGCGCCGCCTCGACGTCGTAGTCCAGCATGTGGGACATGCTAGAGCGCCGAGGTGAACAGGGCTCGACCCGCCGTCTTGCGTCCCGGTTACGTAGTGGGGCGTACGTAAACTTCAGCACCCTGCCGCGAGGCCCACCTACGACCGCCGCCGGGCCGCGTGGGTCATCGTATTCAGGCCGCCGCCGCCCGCCGCAGCCGATAGCCTCACGTTCTGGTGCGGGAGCCACGAGGGGAGCGGGGGCCGATGGCACATCCGGACGGCGCGGTGACGCGGACGGCCCAGCCGGCCGGGACACCGGGGACGGCCGCGGCCCGGCAGGACCCGCGACCCGGGAGCCGCCGGGATCTCCCCATGCGTCCCTTCCCGGAGATCAGCGCCGGCGACCCGGCCGCCCAGCGCGAGGCGCTCGCCCGGCTGCGGGCATGGGCGGAGCTCAGCGCCGAGGACGCCATGGACTGGTATCTGCGGGACAAGAAGCGCAAGCGCACCGGCTCCCGTGTCCTGCAGGGCCTCGCCATCGCCTTCGCGGTGGCCGGCACGGCGGTGCCGCTCGGTACGGCCGCGGCCGGCGGCTCCGGCCAGGGCTGGGGCTATGTGCTGCTCGCGGTGGCCGCCGGCTGCAAAGGCTTCGACCACTTCTTCGGGCTCTCCTCCACCTGGATGCGCGACATCGGCGCCGCCCACGCCCTGCGCGGCGAGCTCAACGCGGTCCGGCTGGAGTGGGCCACCGACGTCCTGCGGGCCGGCCCGGTCGGCGCCCGCTCCCACGGCCCGCTCGAACCCGCGGAGGTCGAGCGGCAGTTGGCCCTCATCGGCCGTCTGGTCGCCGCGGTCCGCAACGAGATCGAATCGGAGACGGCAAGCTGGCAGGCGGAGTTCAGCGCCCGCACCCGTCAACTCCAGGAGCAGGGCGGGGCGTCGCCGGCGGAGCGGACACCGGGGACATAGCCGGCCGCCGGGGAACCGTGCGCGGGCGGCCGCCGGGCCCGTTCCGGTTCAGCCCTTGTAGAGCGCTTCCACCTCTGCCGCGTACGCGCTCTCGATGGCCCGCCGCTTGAGCTTCAGCGACGGGGTGAGCGTGCCGCGCTCCTCGGTGAACTGGCCCCCGAGGATTCGGAAGGTGCGGATCGACTCGGCCTGCGAGACCAGGGTGTTGGCGGCCACCACCGCCCGCCGTATCTCCGCCTCCAGATCGTGGTCCCTGACCAGCTCCGCGGTGCTCATCCGCGGCTTGCCGCGCATCGACAGCCAGTGCGTGACCGCCTCCCGGTCCAGGGTGATCAGCGCGGCGATGTACGGGCGGTTGTTGCCGACGGCTATGCACTGGGCGACCAGCGGGTGGGCCCGCACCCGGTCTTCCAGCGGCGCCGGTGACACGCTCTTGCCGCCGCTGGTGACCAGGATCTCCTTCTTGCGGCCGGTGATGGTCAGATAGCCGTCCTCGTCCAGCACGCCGAGGTCGCCGGTGGCCAGCCAGCCGTCCCGCAGCACTTCGCCGGTGGCCTTCTCGTTGTTGAGGTAGCCGTCGAAGACCTGGCCCCCGCTCAGCCAGATCTCGCCGTCGTCCGCGATCAGCACGGTGGTGCCCGGCACCGGCAGGCCGACGGTGCCGAATCTGGTCTGCTCGGGCGGGTTCGCGGTGGCGGCGGCGGTGGTCTCGGTGAGGCCGTAGCCCTCGTAGATGGTGACACCGGCGCCGCAGAAGAAGAGGCCGAGCCGCCGTTCCATCGCCGAGCCGCCGGAGATGCCGTGCCGGACCCGTCCGCCGAGCGCGTCGCGCACCTTGCTGTAGACCAGCTTGTCGTAGAACTGGTGCTGCATCCGCAAGGAGGCGCTGGGCCCCGGGCCGGTGCCGAACGCCCGGGCCTCCATCGCCTCGGCGTGCCGGACCGCGACATCCACCGCCTTCTCGAAGACCGCCAGCCGCCCGCCGGCCTCGGCCTTGCGGCGGGCGCTCTGGAATACCTTCTCGAAGACGTACGGCACGGCCAGTACGAAGGTCGGCCGCAGCGAGACGAGGTCGGCGATCAGATCGCTCGCCGTCATGCTCGGCTGGTGGGCGAGGCGGATCTTGTGCCGGACGCAGGCCACTTCCACCATCCGGCCGAAGACATGGGCCAGCGGCAGGAAGAGCAGCGTGGAGGGCACCTCGTTCGCCTTGTCGGCGAAGACCGGCTCCCAGCGGGCCACCACGTTGTCGGTCTCCGCCATGAAGTTGGCGTGGGTGATCACACAGCCCTTGGGCCGGCCGGTGGTGCCCGAGGTGTAGATGACGGTCGCGATGGCCTCGGGGGTGACCGCGAGCCGGTGCCTTTCCACCGTCTCGTCGGTGATGTGGCGGCCGGCGTGGCTGAGTTCGGCGACGCAGTCCGCGTCCAGCTGCCACAGCCGGGACAGCCGCGGCAGTTCGTCCACCGCGGCGCCGACGGTCATCGCGTGGTCCTCGTGCTCCACGATCGCGGCGACCGCGCCCGAGTCGTGCAGCATCCAGCGCACCTGGTCGGAGGAGGAGGTCGGATAGACGGGTACGGACTGGGCGCCGATCGTCCACAGCGCGAAGTCGAAGAGCGTCCACTCGTAGCGGGTGCGCGACATCAGGGCGACCCGGTCACCGAACCGGATCCCCTCGGCCAGCAGCCCCTTGGCCACCGCCAGTACCTGGTCGCGGAACTCGGCGGCCGTCACCTCGAGCCAGCCGCCCTGCCCGTCCGCACGGCAGAGCACCACGGCGTCGGGGCTCTGCGAGGCGTTGCCGAAGACGGCATCCGCCAAGCCTCCCGCCTGTGGTGTCGTGACCAGTGGGGGCACAGTGAACTGACGCAACTGGTGTTCTCCTAGAGGGCTCTCGCGGGCCCGTAAGCTATCCGATCCCCGCGGTCGGCGGGAGAGGTGTGGCATGGCCGGGTTCTCGGACGTCTGTGCTGGTAGGGCGCACAACCCGGGCCTGACAAGGGCGCCGTGGCCCTCTGTGCCCGCGCGGGTGTGAAACCAGGATGGCGAATCTGCACGAAATCTGCGCCTGCCTGTCACGGTCGCTCCATCCCGCCCGCCCGGACCGCGGACGCAATTGCAGCCGGCCTGCGCACATGCGGCGGCCTCCACCTCCGGCAGGATCAAGTCGCCGAAGGCAAGCCGGCCTGCGCACATGCGGCGGCCTCCACCTCCGGCGGGATCGAGCCGCCGAGGGCAAGCCGCCCTGCGCACATGCGGCGGTGCCGCCGGCGGGCTCAGGGCAGCGGCCGGTGCAGCCGGTCCCCGCCGGCCAGGATCGCCTCCGCCAGCGCGTCCGCCGCCTCCTGGGCGCGGGCCTGGCGGCGACCGTGCAGCAGGACGAAGTCCACACCGCCCAGCTCCGGCAGCCCGGCCCGCCCCGGCAGCCGCACCAGACCTGCCGGGATCAGGCCCTGGGCGTGGGCCATCACCCCCAGCCCGGCGCGTGCCGCGGCGACCAGTCCGCTGAGCGAGGCGCTGGTGCAGGCCACCCGCCAGGGCCGGCCGTGCCGTTCGAGCACGTCCAGGGCGCGGGCCCGGGTGATGCCGGGCGGCGGGAAGACGATCAGCGGCACCGGCCGCCGCGGGTCGAGCCGCAATTGCCCGCTGCCGATCCACACCAGCTTGTCCCGCCACACCAGCTGCCCGGGGCCGTCGGCGCCGTCCCGCTTGGCCAGACAGAGGTCCAGCTGCCCCGCGTCCAGCCGCTGGTGCAGGGTGCCGGACAGTTCGACCGTCAACTCCAGGTCGACCTCGGGGTGTTCGTACCGGAAGCCGGCCAGGATCTCCGGCAGCCGGGTCAGCACGAAGTCCTCCGAGACCCCGAACCGCAGCCGCCCGCGCAGCCGGGTGCCGGCGAAGAAGCCCGCCGCCCGCTCGTTGGCCTCCAGGATGGTCCGGGCGAAGCCCAGCATCGCCTCGCCGTCCTCGGTCAGCTCCACGCCGTGCGTGTCCCGGGCGAAGAGCCTGCTGCCCGCGGCCTCCTCCAGCCGCCGCACCTGCTGGCTGACCGTGGACTGCCGCACCCCCAGGCGCTGGGCGGCCTGGGTGAAGCTCAGCGTCTGGGCGACGGCGAGGAACGTACGCAATTGCACCGGCTCGAACACGGTCCCGAGCCTACCTCCGGTTATCGCATACCGTGATGACAGTGAGTACGGCCACCGGGCTTCCCGATCACAGCCGGCCGGATCATGCTGGGGGAGTGCCACCATGCGATGCCGCGCGCCCGCCGCGCCCCAGACCGTGCCCGACGGACCCCGCCCGCCCCGTGCCGCCCGGCACGCGCGCCCGGTGAGCGGCCCACGCGCCGGCCGCCTGCGGCAGGCCACCGCCCGGCTCCCGGTCGACCCCTTCATCGCGTCCCTGCTCGGCACGGTGGGCATCGCCGCCCTCTTCCCGGCCACCGGCGGCGCCGCCCACATCGCCGACGACGCCGCGAACACCGCCGTCGGACTGCTCTTCTTCCTCTACGGCACCCGGCTGTCGACCGGCGAGGCGATGCAGGGGCTGCGGCACTGGCGGCTGCACCTGACCGTGCTGGCCTGCACCTTCGTGGTCTTCCCGCTGCTCGGCCTGGCCGCCCGCGGGCTGGAGCCGCACATCCTGGCACCGCAGCTCTACCCCGGCTTCCTCTTCTTGTGCCTGCTGCCGTCCACCATCCAGTCCTCCATCGCCTTCACCTCCATCGCCCGCGGCAACGTCGCCGCCGCGATCTGCGCCGGGTCCTTCTCCTCCCTCGCCGGCATCGTGCTCACCCCGCTGCTCGCCGCCCTGCTGATCGGCGGCGACGCCGGCATCAGCGCCCACTCCGTCGCCGACATCGCCCTGCAACTGCTCGCGCCCTTCCTCGCCGGGCAGTTGCTGCGCCGCTGGACCGCAGCCCCGCTCGCCCGGCACCGCAAGGCGCTGGGCTACGTCGACCGCGGCTCGATCCTGCTGGTCGTCTACACCGCCTTCAGCGCGGGCATGGCCGAAGGCATCTGGCACCAGGTGCCGGTGCCCCGGCTGCTGGAACTCCTCGGCGTCGAGGCCGTACTGCTCGCGGTGATGCTCGGTGTGACCTTCTACGGCGCCGGCCGGCTGGGCTTCGGCCGGGCCGACCGGATCACCATCGTCTTCGCCGGGTCCAAGAAGAGCCTCGCCTCGGGACTGCCCATGGCCACCGTGCTCTTCGGCGGCCACGCGGGCCTGACCGTGCTGCCGCTGATGCTCTTCCACCAGTTGCAGCTGATGGTGTGCGCGGTGATCGCCAAGCGCTGGGCGCGGCAGCCGGCCGCGGAGGTAGCGTGGCGCGATGACCGAGACGACCGAGCCGGCCACAACCGCGACGCGGCGCCCGCCCAGCGCCGATCCGCGCCCGCCTGAGGCAAACGATCTGCGCCCGCCGGAGGCACACGATGACGAGCGCGGCACCCAGCTGACCTTCCTCGGCTACCTCCGCGAGGCCGTCATCCGCAAGGCCGAGGGCGTCCCCGACCATGCCGCCCGCACCTCCCCGGTGCCGTCCGGGACAAGCCTGCTCGGCCTGGTCAGGCACCTGGCCGCGGTGGAACTCAACTGGTTCGTCTGGGCCTACGAAGGCGTCGGCGGCGAACGCTGGGACGACGACCTCACCCCGGCCGAGGGCGAGACCGTGGAGAGCGCGATCGCCGCCTACCGCGACGCGATCCGCCGGGCCGACGCGGTGATCACCGGGTGCACCGACCTCGGCGTCCCCGGCGCCCGCTCGCTGCGCGAGACCGCCCCGCCGTCCATGCGGTGGATCCTGGCCCACATGATCGAGGAGACCGGCCGCCACGCCGGGCACGCCGACATCCTGCGCGAGCTCTACGACGGCTCCGCAGGCCGCTGACCTGGCAGGGCACCCCCGCCGGCCGGCCGGTCAGGCGGAGTGGGCCGCGGGGGCCGGGTCCAGTGCGATCCGGTCCTCGCCCGCGTACACGTTCATCGAACTGCCCCGCAGGAAGCCGACCAGGGTCAGCCCCGACTCGGCCGCCAGGTCCACCGCGAGCGACGACGGCGCCGAGACCGCCGCGAGCACCGGGATGCCGGCCATCACCGCCTTCTGCGCCAGCTCGAACGAGGCCCGGCCGGAGACCATCAGGATCCGGTCCGCCAGCGGCAGTTGGCCCTCCCGCAGCGCCCGCCCGACCAGCTTGTCCACCGCGTTGTGCCGCCCCACGTCCTCCCGGACGTCCAGCAGTTCGCCCGCCGCGGTGAAGAGCGCCGCCGCGTGCAGCCCGCCGGTCCGCTCGAAGACGGCCTGCGCCGCCCGCAGCCGGTCCGGCAGGGTGGCCAGCAGCCCGGGCGTGACCCAGGCGTCGCCGGCCGGGGCGATCGGCAGCCGGGTCGCGGTGCGCACCGCGTCCAGGCTCGCCTTGCCGCACAGACCGCAGGACGACGTGGTGTAGACGTTCCGCTCCAGGGTGATGTCCGGCACCGGCACACCGGGCGCCAGGGCCACATCCACCACGTTGTAGGTATTGACCCCGTCGGCGGTCGCCCCGGCGCAGTAGACCACAGAACGCACCTCGTCGGCCGACGCGAGAACGCCCTCGCTCACCAGGAAACCGGTGGCCAGCGCGAAGTCGTCGCCGGGGGTGCGCATGGTGATCGCGAGCGGCTTGCCGTTCAGCCGGATCTCCAGCGGCTCCTCGGCGACGAGCGTGTCCGCCCGGTGCCCTGCCACGCCGTCCCTGATCCGCAGTACCCGGCGTCGTTCGGTGACCCTGCCCATGCTCATCGCCCCGGCTCTCTCGCTGTACCCGCGCTGACCTCCGCACACGGTGTCATAAGCTTCATGGGCTGACGACCGGCACCGCAGCGGTAACCACGTGACCTACCAGGATGGCAGAGCGAGATGAACGACCAGCCGACCGCCGAGGGGAACCTGGTGGGCGACGAACAGGCACTGGAACGACTGCGGGCCCTGCGCGGCAGCATCGACAACCTCGACGCGGCGCTGGTCCACCTGCTGGCGGAGCGCTTCAAGTGCACCCAGCAGGTCGGCGAACTCAAGGCCGCCCACCACCTGCCGCCGGCCGACCCGGCCCGTGAGGCCGACCAGATCGCCCGGCTGCGCCGGCTGGCCGCCGACGCCCGCCTCGACCCCGCGTTCGCCGAGAAGTTCCTCAACTTCATCATCGACGAAGTGGTCCGCCACCACCGCGCCATCGCTGCCCGCCCCCGTCCCGCCGACCCCGCCGTCTGACCCCTCCCGAGCGTGTGCGGCACGGCCGGAATCCCAGGTGAGGAGCACCGCCAAACCTTGGTATCGTGTTCCCCGTCACCACGACTTCGCAGGTCGCGGCGGCACACACACCCCGTCCGGGTGGCGGAATGGCAGACGCGCTAGCTTGAGGTGCTAGTGCCCTTTATCGGGCGTGGGGGTTCAAGTCCCCCCTCGGACACAGTCGCAGGACCCCAGACGGTGCCGGTCGGATTCCGACCGGCACCATCTGTTTTTTCTGCTCTCCGGAGCGAGAGGCCGCGTACGCCCGTGCGGGAGGCGGCGATTGCCGGTCGCCGCAGGGTCGGCGGGGGGTGCCGGGGCGCCAGGGGTGGTATCGGGGGGTGTCGGGGTGCCGAAAACCTGTGGGTCATGCGGCTGGGGCGCGGCCACACTCGTCCCCATGGACACCAGGATCACCCGGCTCAACCCCTCCGGGCTGCACGAGACCCCGGGATACCACCACATCACGGTCGCCGAGGCCGGCCGCACCGCGTACCTCGCCGGACAGTGCCCGCTCGACGCGCACGGCGTGCTCGTCGGGCGGGACCATACGGAGCAGGCCGCACAGGTGGCCGCCAACGCGCTGCTCGCCCTGGCGGCGGCCGGCGCCGGCCCGCAGGACGTGGTGCGGTCGGTGATCTACGTGGTCAGCGCGGACCGGGAGCACCTGTCGGCGGTCTGGCAGGCCCTCAACGCGTCGCCGCTGGGCGCGGCCTTCTCCACGGCGAGCACCCTGCTCGGTGTGACCCAACTCGGCTTCACCGGCCAGCTGGTGGAGCTCGACCTCACCGCGGCGGTACCGGCGTGACCCGGGGTGTGCGGTAGCCGGCGCGGGCGTGCCCGATGTCAACGGCGCTGGCGGTCCGGCCACTTGGCGGGCTCGGGTGGCGGACGTGCTTTGCGTGGGCTGAGCCCGTACCGGCCGGGGGTTACGGGCCCGCGTAGGCGGTCGGATGGGAGGGCGCTGGGCGGGCGCCGACGAGGCGGACCGCGGCGGCACCCGAGGCACAGGCCGCGGTGAGGGCGGCCGGGAGGTCCGCGCCGGCGAGGCGGGCCGCGAGGAGGCCGCCGGTGAAGGCGTCCCCGGCTCCCGTGGTGTCGAGCGGGCGGGCCTGCACCGCGGGAACGCGGGCGACGACACGGCCGTCGGCGGCGGCCAGCGCGCCCTCGGCGCCCAACGTGACGACGACCTCCGCGCCACCGCACAGCGCGCTCAACTCCGCTGCCGCGTCCGCGGGTTCGGGCCGCCCGGAGAGGAGGGCCGCTTCGGCGGCGTTGGGCAGGAGCAGATCCGTACCGGCGACCGCGGCGAGGAAGCGCGGGACGCCGAGGCGGCGGAGAAACCCCGCGGAGGCGGGGTCGACGCTGACCGGCAGGCCGCGGGCGTGTGCCGCCGCGCCGACCACGGCGGCGAGTTCGCGGCCGGGTGCGCAGAAGAAGAGGTAGCCGGAGAGGTGGACGTGGCCGACGCCGTCCAGCAGGTCCTCCGACCAGTCGGCCGGGCCGAGCGCGAGGGAGGCACCGCTGTCGGTGACCAGCGTGCGTTCTGCTGCCGCGTCCACCAGGGCGATCACCACCGCGGTGGGCAGCGACGGGTCGATCCGGAGCACCGGTTCGACCCCGGCCTTCAGCAACTCCCCGCGGTGCCACTGCGCGGTGTCCGCGCCGACCCGGGCCAGCAGCCGCGCCCTCGCCCCCGCTCCGGCCGCCCAGCAGGCCACATTGGCGCCCGCCCCGCCCGGCCGCAGCGCGATCCGCGCCGCGGTGTCGGTATCACGCGCCAGCGGCTCCGCGTGCCGGGCGACCACATCGGTGACCACATCCCCGACCACCAACAGCCCACCCCGCCCCCCGCCCTGCCCCGTACCGCCACCCGCCTCATTGACCACTGGTCCCGCCCCTGGCCCCGGGGTGACCCGTACCCTGTCCTGGCCCGCCGCGCCACCCGCTTCGGTGACCGCTGGTCCCGGCCCTGGCCCCGGGGTGACCCGTACCCTGTCCTGGCCCGCCGCGCCACCCGCTTCGGTGACCGCTGGTCCCGGCCCTGGCCCCGGGGTGACCCGCACCCCGTCCTGGCCCGCGGCGCCACTCGCCTCCCGCACCGCGGCGGTCCGCGGTCCGGTCGGCTCCGCGGGGGCACCCGACTCGCTCACGCGTTCCGCCGTTGCGACCACCGCACCGCGATCGACGCGGCGAGCGCGACGTTGCCGCGGACGGCCGCGAGGTTGGCCTCCAGGGACGCGCCGGCGGTGTGGTCGGTGAGGTAGGCGAGGAGGAAGGGGGTGATCGCCTGTCCGGTGATGCCCTCCCGGTCGGCGGCGGCCAGTGCGTCCGCGAGGACGCGGTCGTGCAGGGCGGGGTCGAGCTGGAGGTCACGGGGCACCGGATTCGCGATGATCAGCGCCGACTCGTGGCCGCCGAGCGCGTCCTGGGCCGCCATGACCGCCGCGATCTGCTCGGGCCCGGTCACCGTCCAGTCCACCGGCTCGCCCGAGTCCGTGAGATAGAAGCCGGGGAAGCGGTCGGTGCCGTAACCGAGGACGCCGATCCCGAGGGTCTCCAGGCGCTGGAGGGTAGCCGGCACGTCCAGGATGGACTTCACCCCCGCGCACACGACCGTGATCCGCGTCCTGGCCAGCAGCGACAGGTCCGCCGACTCGTCCTGGACGGTCACCCAGCCGCGGTGCACCCCGCCGAGCCCGCCCGTGCCGAAGACCCGGATACCCGCCCGGGCCGCCAGGAACGCCGTACCGGACACGGTCGTCGCCCCGCTCGCGCCCACCGCGAGCGCCGGCGCGAGATCGCGGAACCCGAGCTTCCGCAGCGAGGAGTCCTCGGCGATCCGCTCCACCTGTTCCTTGTCCAGCCCGACCCGCGGTACCCCGTCGAGCACCGCCACGGTGGCCGGCACCGCCCCCGCGTCCCGGACGATCCCCTCCAGCTCACGGGCGACCTGGAGGTTGCGCGGCCGGGGCAGGCCGTGGGCGATGATCGTGGACTCCAGGGCCACGACGGGGGCGCGGCGGGCGAGGGCGTCCGCGACCTCCTCGGAGAGGGCGACGGCCGGGCTGCGGGGTACAGATCGCTCACTGGTCATGGTCCCTACCTGGCACACCGCGCCCACGGTCAAACCTTCCACCCGCCCCGGCCGGATGCCCAACCCCGTCGTGCCTCCGCCGCTGGGCGCGGGCAGCCGGCCGCAGAGGTGGGTGTCCGACCCGACCCGGGCCGCGCCCCGTCCCCGCCGGCTGCTGGCCGCTACCGGCCGCGCCTCGTCCGCCCGCTGGCCGCGCCCGACCGCGTAGGCCGCCCGGGAACCGGCCCGCGCAGCCCGCCCGCGGAGGGCCGGGCAATGGATTTGGCGTGCGGGTGAACACCCCGTAAGGTGGTGTTCACCGACGCGGGGTGGAGCAGCTCGGTAGCTCGCTGGGCTCATAACCCAGAGGTCGCAGGTTCAAATCCTGTCCCCGCTACAAAGAAGGAAGGGTCTGGCACTCAGGTGCCGGGCCCTTTCGCTTATCCGGGGCCCCGCTTGGCCCGCGCCGCGCTCTACCGGTTCAGCGCCACCGCCGCTCCGCGCCTGTCCGCCCGCGGGCCCGCGTCAGCGCCGCGGGCCGCGCGCGTCCGCACCAGCGCCACCCCCGCGCGGCGTCCGCCCAGATTGGCGCCGTCTCCGGGTCGCGCCCGCCCGCGTCGGCGCCACTCCCGGGTCGCGCCACATCCGCCTCAGCGCCGCGTTCGCCCAGGTCGGCGCCGTTTCCCAGCCGTACCTGTCTGCGTGAGCGCCGTTTCCGGTCGGCTCCCGCCCGCGTCGGCGCCACTCCCGGGCCACGTCCGCCCGCGTGGGCGCCGCGTCCGGCCAGGTCGGTGCTGCCTCGGGTCCGCGTCCGGCCAGGTCAGCGCTGCCTCGGGCCCGCGTCCGGCCGGGTCAGCGTCACCCCCGGGCCGCAGTCCACCGCGTCAGCGGCGTTTCCGGGTTCGTTCGGCCGGGCGGTACGGCGGGACGTTCCGGCCCGGCTGGTACCGCGAGCCCTGGCGGATACGCCGGATCACCAGGCCCGCGTCGATCGCGGCCAGCGCCCCGATCGCGGCCACCACCGCGGCCCACGCCGGCTCCCCGGCCCAGGCGAAGCCGACCGCGGCGGCGGCGCCCCAGACCACTCCGAACAGGGCGAGCCCGAGCCGCAGCCGCAGCGGGCTGCGGGCCTGTACCGGTTCCGATCCGCTTCTGCGCAAGGGCGTCATCTCTCACATCTCCCACTTCCCAGCATCCACCCGGCAGCCGCCCGGCGGGAGCTCTCCCCGAGGCGCGCCTGCCCAGATCTCGGGCCGCCCACCGAGGAGGAGGGCCGCAAAAACGTGGGGCGCCGGCCGGGCGGACCGCATAGGGTGCCTCACCGTGGCGATGATCATCAGGACATACGACTGCCCGCAGGCCGGGCCGGACACCGACGCGGTGGCCGCGCTGCTCCGGGAGACCCACCCCCACCTGGTTCTCTCCGGCGCGGCTCTGCACGCCCAGGCCGTCGCCTCGCCCGCCCGCGGGCACTTCCGCCTGCTGATCGCCGAGGACGGCGGGCGGCTGGTCGGCTGTGCCAGGGCCGGCCGGTTCGCGGACGTCAGCGACCCGGGCCTCGGCTTCGCCAACCTCGCCGTACGCGCTGCCGACCGCGGCCACGGCACCGGCGGCGCGCTGCTCGCCGCCGCCGAGGCGCACCTGGCCGGGATCGGCGTCCGTACCGTCCATGCCTGGGCCGACGACACCCCCGCCGCGCACACCTTCGCGGTCCGCCGCGGCTACCGGCGGGGCCGCTCCGCCGGCTTCCACCGGCTCGACCTCGGCGAAGGGAGCCCGCTGCCCGCGCCCCCGGACCTCCCGGCGGGCGTCCGGCTGCTGCCCGCCACGCACTGGGCCGACGACCCGCGGCCCCTGTACGAGACCGACCTGGAGTGCTTCCAGGACGAACCCGGCGATGTGCCGGCCGACGCGATCGGCTACGCCGACTGGCGCGCCATCACCTGGGACCGCCCGGACTTCGACCCCGCACTGAGTACGGCCGCGGTGGCCGACGGGCAGGTCGCCGCCTTCGTCATCGCGCAGACCGACGGCGAACGGTACTGGTCCGGCGGCACCGGCACCCGCCGGGCCTTCCGCGGCCGGGGCCTGGCCACCGCGGCCAAGACGTACTCCCTGCGGCTCGCCCGCGCCCGTGGGCTGCGGGCCGCGTACACCGGCAACGACGACGGCAACGCGGCGATGCCGGCAGTCAACCGACGGCTGGGCTACGAGCCCTGCGGCACCGAATGGCGGTACTCCCGTGACCTCACCGACCGAACATGACCTTCCCTGGTCCGCGGGCCGCTGGCTCAACCCGCCGGCCGCCGCCGAACAGGACGGCGCCGACCTCGTGGTCACCACACGCGAGGGCAGCGACTTCTGGCGCACCACGAGTTACGGCTTCGTCCGCGACGACGGCCACGCCCTCCTCGTCCCCTTCCCGGTGGGCAGCGCGCTGGAGGTCACCTTCGTCGCCGACGTCACCGAGCTGTACGACCAGGCCGGCGCCCTGATCCGGGTCGACGCGGGGACCTGGATCAAGGCGGGCGTCGAACTCTCCGACGGGGAGCCGCAGTTGGGCGCGGTGGTCACCCACGGCACCTCCGACTGGTCGCTCGCGCCGGTCCCGCGGTGGGCGGGCCGCGAGGTCACCGTCCGGGTCAGCCGCGCCGGGGACGCGGTGACGGTACGGGCCCGGTGCGCGGACGAGCCCTGGCGCACGGTCCGGCTGGCCTGGCTCGACCCGGCCGCCGACGCCCGCGCCGGCCTTTTCTGCTGCTCCCCGCAACGCGCCGGCCTGCGCGTACGCTTCACCCGCCTCGCCACCGGCCCCGCGGACACCTCCCTGCACTAGGCCGGGTCGGCGCCCTCTTCGCCCTTTTCGTGCAGCACCGTGTCGAGGATCCGAGCCCAGTGGCGGACGATCCGGGCGCGGCGGGCGGAGTCGTCGGTGAGCAGATTGGCCAGGCCGAGCCCGCGGGCCATGTCCAAGGTGGCCTGGACGGTCTCCCGCGTCCCCGGGACCGACTCGTCCGCGCCCAGGAACTCCACCGCCAGCCGGTGCGCCTCACGGCCGATCCGGGCCTCCAGGGCCTGGACCCGGGGGCGCAGCGCCTCCTCCTCCGCGGCCGTCACCCACAGATGGAGGGCGGCCCGGAAGAGCGGCCCGGTGTGCAGGGCCACCAGCATGTCGACCACCGCGTAGGTACGGTCCGGGGCGTCGCGCGGCAGTGCGCGGGCCCGGTCCCGTACGGCGGTCAGCCACTGCTCGGCGACGTGCGCGATGGCGGCGGTGAAGAGCTCCTCGCGGGTGGGGAAGTGGTGCTGGGCGGCGCCCCGGGAGACCCCGGCGCGGGCGCAGACCACCGCGAGGGTGCTGCCGGACCAACCGCGTTCCGCCAGACAGGCCACCGCGGCCTCCAGGACCCGCAGCCGGGTCGCGCGGCTGCGGTCCTGCTGGGGCGGACGCCCCCGCGTGGCCGGACCGTCCTGCTCGGCCAGAGGGCCGGTCACGACGTCCATGACGGCTTCCGCTTCTCCAGGAACGCCCGCATGCCCTCGGCGGCCTCATCCGAGGCGAACAACCGGGCGCTGACCGCCACGACATGGCTGCCGAACTCGTCCAGTGCCCGCCGCAGCGGCTCGGTGGCCAGCGCCTTCGACTCGGCGAGGCCCTGTGGCGAACCCGCCCGCAAACCGTCGAGGACCGGCTCCAGTTCGCCGTCAAGCGCGGTCACCAGGCCCATCCCGACGGCCTCTTGGGGACCGAAGGTCTCACCGGTGAGGAAGTAGCGGGCCACTGCCCGCGGTTCGGCGCGGGCCAGCACCGGCAGTGAGATCACCGCGGGCGCGAGGCCGAGCCTGGCCTCGGTGAAGGCGAAGGTGGCGCCCGGGCCGGCCACCGCGATGTCGCAGCCGGCCACCAGGCCGAGCCCGCCGGCCCTGGCATGCCCGCGGACCGCCGCCACCACCGGCTTGGGCAGTTCGGCGACGGTACGCAGCAGCTCCACCAGCCGCCGCGGGCCGTCGGCGGCACCGGCTTCCCGCAGATCGGCGCCGGCGCAGAAGGTGCCGCCGGTGTGGGTGAGCAGCACCGCGCGGGTCGGCGCGTGGCAGGCGGCCGCGGCCAGCGCGTCGGTGAGCTCGGCCAGCAACCGGGCGGAGAGCGCGTTGCGGTTGTGCGGGGAGTCGAGGGTGAGGACCGCGACACCGCGGTCGTACTCACGGCGCACCAGGGGTGCCGTCGTCACGTACGGATTCCTTTCCTTCCGGGCCGGGTGAACGGGGGCTGGGCTCGACGCGGCCCGGGTCAGTAGGACTTGGGCAGCCCCAGGGTGTGGTGCGAGACGAAGTTGAGGATCATCTCCCGGCTGACCGGCGCGATCCGGCCCACCCGGGACGCGGTGATCAGCGACGCCAGACCGTACTCCGTGGTGAGGCCGTTGCCGCCGAGCGTGTGCACCGCCTGGTCCACCGCCTTCACCCCCGCCTCGGCCGCCGCGTACTTCGCCATGTTCGCCGCCTCGCCCGCCGCCATGTCGTCGCCCGCGTCGTAGAGATGCGCGGCCTTCTGCATCATCAACCGGGCCAGTTCCAGCTCGATATGGGCCTGGGCAAGGGGGTGCGCCACGGCCTGGTGCGAGCCGATCGGGGCGCCCCACACCTGGCGGGTGCTCGCGTACTCCACGGCCTTGCCGAGTGCGTAACGGCCCATGCCGATGGAGAAGGCGGCGGTCATGACGCGCTCGGGGTTGAGCCCGGCGAAGAGCTGGAGCAGGCCCGCGTCCTCGTCGCCCACCAACGCGTCGGCGGGCAGCGCCACATCGTCGAGGAAGAGCTGGAACTGCTTCTCCGGCGCGGACAGTTCCATCTCGATCTGCCGGAACTCGAAGCCGGGCGTCTCCCGTTCGACGATGAACAGGCACGGCTTGAGCCGGCCGGTGCGGGCGTCCTCGGTGCGGCCGACGATCAAGGTGGCGTCGGCGATGTCCACGCCGGAGATGAAGACCTTGCGGCCGGTGAGCAGCCAGCCGCCGCTCGCCGGGTCGCGGCGGGCGGTGGTGGTGATGCGGTGGGAATTGGAGCCGGCGTCGGGCTCGGTGATGCCGAAGGCCATCCGCAGCGACCCGTCGGCCAGGCCCGGCAGCCAGCGCTGCTTCTGCGCGTCGGTGCCGAACCGGGCGATCACCGTGCCGCAGATGGCGGGGGAGACCACCATCAGCAGCAGCGGACAGCCGGCAGCGCCCAACTCCTCCAGTACGATGGAGAGTTCGGCGAGACCGCCGCCCCCGCCGCCGTACTCCGCCGGCAGATTGACACCGAGATAACCGAGGCGGCCCGCCTCCTGCCAGAGTTCGTCGGTGTGTTTGCCGGCCCGGACGGTCGCGGTGAAGTAGTCCCGGCCGTAGCGGCGCCCGAGGCCGGCGACGGCGCCGCGCAGGGCACGCCGTTCCTCGCTTTCGAGCAGTGCGCTGTCGAAGGTGCCCTGGGCGGTGCTCATGGTCCCGATTCCTCCTTGACGACGGCGAGTACGGCGCCGAGTTCGACCTGCCGGCCGACGCCGGCGGTCAGTTCGGTGAGCGTTCCGGTGACCGGTGCGGTGATCACGTGCTCCATCTTCATCGCCTCCAGCCACAGCAGCGGCTGCCCGGCCTCGACCCGGTCGCCGGCACCGAACCCGGCGGTCCGTACGACCGTTCCGGGCATGGGTGCCCGCAGTGACCCCGGTACGGTCTGCTGCCGCGGGTCGGCGAACCGGGGCAGCGCGGTCAGGGCGGCGGACCCGAGGGCGGAGTCGACGTACACCTGGTCGCCGTAGACCGCGACGTCGAAGGTCCGCCGCACCCCGCCCACGTCGAGCACCACCCGCTCAGGGGCGGCGCTCACCACGGTGGTGCCGGGCAGGCCCTCGGGGGCCGGGCCCTGCCGTTCCCACCGGTAGCGGACCTCGTACGGGTGGCCGTCCGGCTCCCCGCGGTAGGTCTTCAGCTGCGGCTGCGAGGGCAGACTCCGCCAGGCGCCGAGGCGCGCGGCGACGGGCCGGCCGTCGGTGGCCGCCCGGGCGGTGCGGCCCGCCGCGTCGGCGAGCGCCGCGGCCAGCGCGGCGAGTTCCAGGAAACCGCCACCGGAGCCGCCGGGAGCCGGGGCACCGCCCTGCGGGCCCGCGCCGGCGCCGCGCGCCCGCGGCGCAGGCACGCTCGCCCGGTCCGCGGTGGGGTCGCCCGGCTCTGCGCGGTCCGTGGTGGGTCCGTCCGGCTCCCCGCGGACCGTGGTGGGGTTGCGCGGCTCTGCGTGGTCCGTGGTGGGTCCGTCCGGCTTCGCGTGGTCCGCGGTGGGGTCGTGCGGCTCTGCGTGGTCCGCGGTGGGGTTGCCCGGCTTCGCGCGGTCCGTGGTGGGTCCGTCCGGCTCCCCGCGGACCGTGACGGGGTCACGCGACTCCGTTTGGTCCGTGGCCCGCTCGCTCGGGTCCGCCCGGTCCGGGTCCGCCGCGGGTTCCCCGCCGGAGGTGGGGAGCAGGCCCAGGTCCGCCGCGTGCCGTTCCAGGAATCCCGTGTCCAGGCGGCCGGCGGCGAAATCCGGGTGCCGCAGTACGCGGATCAGCAGCTCCCGGTTGGTCGGCGGACCGTGCAGCCGGGTGCGCCGCAGCGCGTGGGCGAGGCGGCGGACCGCCTCGGCGCGGGTGGGGGCCCAGGCGATGAGCTTGGCGAGCATGGGGTCGTAGTGGACGCCGATCTCCTCGCCGCCGGTGACGCCCGCGTCCAGCCGCAGGCCCGCCTCGCGGCCCGGCGCAACGCCGAACTCCACGTCGACGCCAGGGACGTCGAGGCGGTGCAGCGGTCCGGGCTGCGGGCGCCAGCCGCGGGCCGGGTCCTCCGCGTAGAGCCGGACCTCGATCGCGTGGCCGCGCGGCCCCGGCGGCTCCGGGGGCAGGGCCGCGCCCTCGGCGACGCGGATCTGCCAGGCGACCAGGTCCAGACCGGTGACGCACTCGGTGACCGGGTGCTCGACCTGGAGCCGGGTGTTCATCTCCAGGAAGCGGGGCCGCCCGTCCCGGCCGACCAGGAACTCCACCGTGCCCGCGCCGGTGTAGCCGATCGTCCGGGCCGCCCGCGCCGCCGCTTCGTACAGTGCCGCCCGCACCTCGCCGCTCAGCCCCGGCGCCGGGGTCTCCTCGATCACCTTCTGGTGCCGGCGCTGCACCGAGCAGTCCCGCTCGCCGAGCGTCCACACCGTGCCGTGCGCGTCGGCGAGCACCTGCACCTCGATGTGCCGGGCGCCTTCCGCGTACGGCTCGACGAACACCTCGCCGTCCCCGAAGGCAGCCGCGGCCTCCGCCTGGGCCGCCGCCAACTCCCCTTCCAGTTGGGAGAGTTCGCGCACCACCCGCATCCCTCGGCCGCCTCCGCCGGCCGCCGCCTTCACCAGCACCGGCAGATCGGCGTCCGTCACCGCCGCCGGGTCCAGCGCGGCGAAGAGCGGTACGCCGGCCGCCGCCATCAGCTTCTTGGCGCGGGTCTTGGAACCCATCGCCGCCACCGCGTCCGGCGGCGGACCGATCCACACCAGCCCGGCGGCCTCCACCGCCCGGGCGAACTCCGCGCTCTCGGAGAGGAATCCATATCCCGGGTGCACCGCGTCCGCGCCCGCGGCGAGCGCCGCCGCCACCAGCAGGCCGGCCCGCAGATACGTCTCGCCCGGCGCGTCACCGGGCAGCCGTACCGCCGCGTCCGCCTCCCGCACGTGCGCCGCACCCGCGTCGGCGTCGGAGTGCACGGCCACCGTGGCGATCCCCAGCTCCCGGCAACTGCGGAAGACCCGGCGGGCGATCTCCCCCCGGTTGGCCACCAGTACGGACCCGATGTCAGCGTTCATCAGCACAGCACCTCACATCCGGAAGACGCCGAAGCCGCCACGTGCGCCCTCGACCGGGGCGCCGTGGACGGCGGACAGACACAGGCCGAGGACCGTACGGGTGTCGCGCGGATCGATGACACCGTCGTCGTACAGCCGCCCGGACAGGAACATCGGCAGCGACTCCGCCTCGATCTGCTGTTCCACCATCGCCCGCAGCGCCGCGTCCCCGTCCTCGTCGTACGGCATCCCCTTGGCCAGCGCCGACTGGCGGGCCACGATCGACAGCACCCCGGCCAGCTGCGCCGGGCCCATCACCGCGGACTTGGCGCTCGGCCAGCAGAAGAGGAACCGCGGGTCGTAGGCACGGCCGCACATGCCGTAGTGCCCGGCACCGTAACTCGCCCCCATCAGCACCGAGATGTGCGGGACCCGCGAGTTGGAGACCGCGTTGATCATCATCGCGCCGTGCTTGATGATGCCGCCCTGCTCGTACTCCCGGCCCACCATGTAGCCGGTGGTGTTGTGCAGGAAGAGCAGCGGGACGTCCCGCTGGTTGGCCAACTGGATGAACTGCGCCGCCTTCTGCGACTCCGCGCTGAAGAGCACGCCCTGCCGGTTGGCGAGGATGCCGACGGGATAGCCGTGCACCTCGGCCCAGCCGGTCGCCAGGCTCGGCCCGTAGAGCGGCTTGAACTCGTCGAACTCCGAGCCGTCCGCGATGCGTACGATCACCTCGCGCGGGTCGAACGGGGTGCGCAGGTCGCCGGGCACGATGCCCAGCAGGTCCTCGGCGTCGAAGAGCGGCGGGCGCGGACCGGGACGCGGACGGGGCCCCGCCTTGCGCCAGTTGAGCCGGGCCACCACCCGACGGGCGGTGCGCAGCGCGTCCGGTTCGTCCAGGGCGAAGTAGTCGGCGAGACCGGAGACCCGGGCGTGCATGTCGGCGCCGCCCAGCGACTCGTCGTCGCTCTCCTCGCCGGTGGCCATCTTCACCAGCGGGGGACCGCCGAGGAAGACCTTGGACCGTTCCTTGACCATGATCACGTGGTCCGACATGCCGGGCACATACGCGCCGCCGGCCGTCGAGTTGCCGAACACCACGGCCACGGTGGGGATACCGGCCGCCGACAGCCGGGTCAGATCGCGGAAGAGGGCGCCGCCGGGTATGAAGATCTCCTTCTGGCTGGGCAGATCGGCGCCGCCGGACTCCACCAGGCTCACCACCGGCAGCCGGTTGGCGAAGGCGATCTCGTTGGCCCGCAGGGCCTTCTTCAGCGTCCACGGATTGCTCGCCCCGCCGCGTACCGTCGGGTCGTTGGCGGTCACCAGGCACTCGACGCCCTCGATCACGCCGATGCCGGTGACGATCGAGGCGCCGGTGGTGAAGTCGCTGCCCCAGCCGGCCAGCGGGGACAGTTCGAGGAACGGCGTGTCCGGGTCGAGCAGCAGCTCTATGCGCTCCCGGGCGAGCAGCTTGCCGCGATCGTGGTGCCGCTCGCGGTACTTGGGGCCGCCGCCGGCCAGCGCCTCGCCGTGCGCCGCCGCGACCTCGGCCAGCCGCTCCAGCATCACCGCCCGCCGCTCGGCGAAGTCCGCCCCGCGCAGGTCGAGTTCCGTCACGATGCGCCCTTTCCTGGTACGCCCGCCGGGCGGCCCTTGCCCGGCGGGCCGGCGAATGCCTGTGCCACCGACAGCCATGCGTCCGCGTCCGGTCCCACCGCGCGTACCGCCAGATCGTCGCGGTGCCTGCGCCGCACGGCCAGCAGACAGAAGTCGAGCGCGGGCCCGGTCACCCGCTGGGCCGCGCCGGCCGGGCCGAAGGTCCACAACGTGCCGTCGGGGGCGCGCAGTTCGACCCGGAACTCCTCGCCGGGCGCGGGTTGGCGGTGTACCGCGAAGGAGTAGTCGCGGGCGCGTACGGCGATCCGTGCGACATGCCACAGCCGGGCGGTCGGCGTCCTGCGCACGCCCAGCGCGTCGGCCACGTCCTCGCCGTGCGCCCAGGTCTCCATCAGCCGTGCGGTGGCCATCGAGGCAGTGCTCATCGGCGGGCCGAGCCAGGGGAAGCGGGCCCCGGGCGGCTGCTCCGCGAGCGTCGTCCACAGCAGCGAACGGCCCGCCCGCCACCGCTTGAGCAGCGTCTCCGGCGGCATGTGGGCGCCGGCGCGGGCTCCGTCCTCCACGTGCGTGGTCACGTGGGCGGCGGCGGTGCCGACTTCTCGGGCGAAGCCGTCCGGATCGCGCACCGCGAGCAGCGCCAGCCGGTCCGTCCAGGCGAGATGCGCGATCTGATGCGCGACCGTCCACCCCTCGGCCGGCGTCGCCCGCCGCCACGCCGCGGCCCCTGCCCCGCCGACCAGCTGCTCCAGCGCGTCCCCCTCGGCGCGCAGGTCCGCCAGCACGGCACGCACCGCCTGCGCGTCGGCCACGGGCCACCCCTTCCGGTCACACTGCGGAACGAGCGTGGCAGGGGCCGGAAAAACAATCAAGCGTGCTTGCATTTTTCCCCCACGAGAACCTCACCCCCCACCCACGCGCCACCGCCGACCCACGCGCCACCGCCCACCCCGCCCCGCGGGCGCCCCCCCGTAAACCGGTCGGAGGCTCGCCCCCGCAGCGGATAAAATCCGGAATCTGATGAGTGCCACTCTCGTTGCCAAGAATCTCGCCGCCGGGCACGGCGACCGTGCGTTGTTCAGCGGGCTCGACCTGGTCGTCGCGCCGGGGGACGTGATCGGTCTGGTCGGTGCCAACGGGGCCGGGAAGTCGACGCTGCTGCGGCTGCTCGCCGGGCTCGCCACCCCGGAGGACGGCACGCTGCGGCTCAATCCGCCGACGGCGACCGTCGGGCATCTGCCGCAGGAGCCCGAGCGGCGGCCCGGCGGCGAGACCGTACGGGAGTTCCTGGCCCGCAGGACCGGGGTCGCGGCAGCGCAGGCCGCACTGGACGCCGCCACCCAGGCGCTGGTCGACGCGGCGCCCGGCGCCGACGACGCCTACGCCGACGGTCTGGAGCGCTGGCTGGCGCTGGGCGGCGCCGACCTCGACGAGCGGGCCGAGGAGGCCGCCGCCACCCTCGGCCTCGGTGTCAGCCTCGACCTGGAGATGTACGCACTCTCCGGCGGCCAGGCCGCCCGCGCCGGCCTCGCCTCACTGCTGCTCAGCCGGTACGACGTCTTCCTGCTGGACGAGCCCACCAACGACCTGGACCTCGACGGCCTGGAGCGGCTGGAGAAGTTCGTCACCGGCCTGCGCGCCGGCACCGTCCTGGTCAGCCACGACCGCGAGTTCCTCACCCGTACCGTCACCCGTGTCGTCGAACTCGACCTCGCCCAGCAGCAGGTCAACGTCTACGGCGGTGGCTACACCTCGTACCTGGAGGAGCGGGAGACCGCCCGCCGGCACGCCCGGGAGGAGTACGAGGAGTACGCCGACACCAGGGCGGGCCTGGAGGCCCGGGCCCGGATGCAGCGCGGCTGGATGGACAAGGGCCTGCGCAACGCCGTCCGCAAGGCCCCCGACAACGACAAGATCGCCCGCAAGGCCAGGACCGAGAGCAGCGAGAAGCAGGCCGCCAAGGCCCGCCAGACCGACCGGATGATCGAGCGTCTCGACACCGTGGAGGAGCCCCGCAAGGAGTGGGAGCTGCGGATGGAGATCGCCGCGGCGCCCCGCTCGGGCGCGGTCGTCGCCACCCTGCGCGGCGCCCGCGTGCGGCGCGGGGACTTCGCCTTCGGCCCGGTGGACCTGCAGATCGACTGGGCCGACCGGGTGGCGATCACCGGCGCCAACGGCTCGGGCAAGTCCACCCTGCTGGCCGCGCTGCTCGGCCGGCTGCCGCTGGACGAAGGGCAGGCCACCCTCGGCCCCGGCGTACTGATCGGCGAGGTCGACCAGGCCAGGGCGCTCTTCCGCGGCGACGAACCGCTGCTGGACGCCTTCCGGGCCCCCGCGCCCGACCTGGATCCGGCCGACATCCGCACCCTGCTCGCCAAGTTCGGTCTCAAGGCGGCCCATGTGCTGCGGCCCGCGGCCACCTTGTCGCCCGGTGAGCGCACCCGCGCCGCCCTGGCACTGCTCCAGGCCCGCGGCGTCAATCTGCTGGTGCTCGACGAGCCCACCAACCACCTCGACCTGCCGGCCATCGAGCAACTGGAGGCGGCACTGGCCGCGTACCAGGGCACCTTGCTGCTGGTCACCCACGACCGGCGGATGCTGGACGCCGTCGACGTCACCCGCCGCATCGAGGTCGCCGACGGGCGGATCACCGAGCGCTGAGCCGCCGCCCGTACGAGACCCGGGCAGGGAACCGCTTCCGCCTCCGCCGCGTCACATCCCCGACCGGACACCCGGGGCACGGTGAGGGAGGAAGAGTGGGGAAGCGGATACGCACTCGGACACCGGCCGTGCTGGCCGCCGTGGCCGCGGCCGCCGTGCTGATCGCGGGCTGCGGTTCGGACGGCGGTTCCGGCGGGAGTACGAGCGGCGGCTCGGGCGGCGGCTCGGGCGGCGGGGGAAGTACGACACCCTCCGCGCCGGGCAGTTCGGCGGGGTGCGGCGATGTCGTGCTCACCCCGACCAGCGGCAGCGAGGTCTGTGTGGGGCTCGGCCGCACCCTGCGGCTGGACTTCGGCCAGGGGAACAACTCCGCCCACGCGACCGGCACCGCACTCACCCAGATCTCCCCAGGCGTCTTCCGTGGCGCCCGGGCGGGCAGCGCCGAGCTGAGCGGTCAGCGGCGCCTGTGCCCGACCGCGAAGCCCGGGGAAGTCGCGTGTGACGGCATCGCCGGGTGGCGGGTCACCGTCCGGGTGCGCTGAGCAGACGTGCCCGGCGGTGACGGACGAAGGACCCGGACCGGCAATGGGGGCCGGTCCGGGTCCTTCGTCTTGTCGCTGATTGTCGCTGAGTCTTTCCCTGCTCCTTCAGGTGATCAGCTGACGCTGACCGCCGTGTCGTCGATGAGGAAGCTGGTGGAGAGGGAGCTGTCCTCGGTGCCGGTGAACTTCAGGGTGACGGTCTGGCCGATGTAGGGGGTGAGGCTGACGCTGCGCTGGACGTAGCCGGTGCCCTTGTTGGCGTTGGAGTAGCTGGCGATGGTGGTGGAGCCGGCCTGGACGGTGAGCTTGTCGTAGGCGGTGCTGCTGGTCTCCTGGGAGCTGATGTAGAGGTAGTAGGTGAAGGTGGCGCTGGTGCAGGTGGCGGGGATGGTCACCGACTGGGAGAGGGTGTCGGTGTGGGTGGTGCCGTAGCCGTCGAGCCAGGCCTTGTAGGAGCCGGTGTGGGCGGGGGCGCCGGTGCTGTTGTCGATGACGCCGGTGGACTGGGTCCAGCCGGTGGCGCCTGATTCGAAGCCGGGGTTGGTGAGGAGCTGGCCGGCGGTGCAGCCTCCGCCGCCGCCTGAGCTGGTGACGGTCCAGGTGAAGGAGGCCGAGCCGGTGGCGTTGGTGGAGTCCGTGGCGGTGACGGTGACGCTGGAGGTGCCGGTGGCGGTGGGGGTGCCGGAGATCAGGCCGGTGGAGGCGTTGATCGACAGCCCGGCCGGCAGGCCCGTCGCACTGTAGGTCAGGGTCTGGCCGGAGGCCGAGTCAGTGGCGTGGACCTGCAGGCTGGCCGCGGTGTTCACCTGCGTCGACTGGTTGCCCGGGCTGGTGACCGTCACCGTGTTGCCGCCGGTCGAGCCGCCGTTGGTGAAGGCCGCGGTGCCGTTCGGGGTGCCGAGGCCGGTCGGACCGTCGTAGCCGGACTTGGCGGTGCACAGGTAGCTGCTGCCGCACGAGCCGTTGGCGCCGCTGGTCACGTCGTTGAGCGACCCGGTGTGGGAGTAGGGGTAGGAGGCGGGGACCGTACCGGCCGCGGGGGTGCCGGCCAGCGCGTAGACCGAGGCGATGATCGGCGACGAGGCACTGGTGCCGCCGTAGACCTGCCAGCCGCTCGCCTGGTAGCTGTCGTAGACGGCCAGACCGGTGTTCGGGTCGGCGACCGCGGAGACGTCGGCGATGGTGCGCTTGCTGCAGCCGGTGTCGGTCTGCCAGGACTGCTTGGTGTCGTAGGCGGAGCAGCCGGAGCCGGCGCCTTCACCACCGGAGCTGGAGCCCCACACCGACTCGGTCCAGCCGCGCGAGGAGCCGCTGGACCGGCTCAGCGAGGTGCCGCCGACCGCGGTGACGTACTTGGAGGCGGCCGGGTATTCGGCGCCGTAGCCCTCGTCGCCTGAGCTGACGGTGATGGCGACGCCCGGGTGGTTGAAGTACGAGCTGTCGTAGGAGGTGTCCGAGGACGACTCGCTGCCGCCGTAGCTGTTGGAGACGTACTTCGCGCCGAGCGACACGGCGGTGTTCACCGCGGTGCCCAGGTTGGACATGCTCGCCGAGGTCGCCTCGACCAGCAGGATGTGGCACTGCGGGCAGACCGCGCTGACCATGTCGAGGTCGAGCGAGATCTCACCGGCCCAGCCGGAGTCCGGGCTCGGGTAGCTGGTGCCGCCGGTCTGGTTGACCTTCTTGAAGCAGCCGTTGGCCGTGGTGCAGGCCGACAGGCCGTACTGCGAGCGGTAGGTGCCCAGGTCGGCCTCGGCGTTGGGGTCGTCCTGCGCGTCCACGATGGCCACCGTAGCGCCGGATCCGGCGCTCGACGGCAGGGCGTAGGCGCTGCGCAGGTCGGTGGGGCCGTAGCCGGACGGGGTGGCGTTCGGGGTGATGCCGAGGTGGTGCACCACGTCGGTGCGCACCAGCGACAGACAGGACATGTATCCCTGCTTGGCGGGGGTGGCACAGACGCGCTCGGTCTGCGGGGTGGACGCCTGGACGGAGATCCGGGGGGCTGCCTTGGCGGCAGGGTGGACGGCCGCCGGAGCGGCGGCGACGGACGGCGCGGCGGTGGCCATGAGGCCGCCGGTGACGAGGGCGCCGGTCGCGACGAGCGCGAGGGTGGCGCGGCGGACAGCCCGCGCGACCCGGCCGGGACTCTTCAACTGCAATGAACTGCCCTCCATGGGGGGATCGGCTCCCAATGGGCTGTTCCGTACGGCCGGCGTCATATGTCAAGCGCATGACAATCCGTTGACCGAGGGGCTGGTCAAGGTCATGACAATCTTGCAACCGATCGCACGGTGGTACGGCATCGCCCGGGACTGCGTGTGGCGCACGTTCACTGGTGATCTGGCTGTCAATGACGGTCAACGACTGTCAACGGCTGCCAACTCCTGCTGACTGCCACCCCGTTGAGTGGTGACCGGACTGAAGGTAGTGAGCGGTGCGTCAAGGGATTACCGGGGAATGGCAAAGGATTCCCCCCGGCTTCCACCATCCGCCCCGCGCTTCCGCCGGACGATCTCCGCCGTATACCTTGAGGCGCCATGGAGACGGAGGAAGGACCGGTCAACGACCTCGTGGCGCTGGGCCTGGCCCGCTACGAGGCCCGGGTCTACCTCGCGCTCATCCGCCGCGAGTCGTACACCGCGGCCGAGGTCGCCCGCGAGGCGGATGTACCGCGGCAGCGCGTCTACGACGTGCTCGACGCGCTGGTCCGCCGGCGGTTGGCCACCGCCCACCCCGGCCGGGTCGCCACCTTCTCCGCGGTCGCGCCGGAACTGGCCGTCGCCCGGCTGATGACGCTGCAGCGCGAGACGCTGGAACGGCTCGACCGAGTCTCCTCGACCCTGACCGCCGCCCTCGTCCCGGTCTGGTCCGACGGCCGCACCCACACCGTCCCGCTGGACTACGTCGAGATCCTGCGCGACCCCAAGGCCATCGCCGAGGCGTTCCTGGACATCCAGGCCCAGGCGAGGAACGAACTGCTCAGCTTCTGCAAACCGCCCTTCGTCGCCCCGGCGCTGAACACCCCGGGCATCAAGGCGGTACGGCGGCTGCGCCGGGCCGGCGGCTCGGTCCGGGCGGTCTACACCCACGAGGCGCTGGACGACGACGACGTCCTGGAGAACGTGCGCCGCTCGCGGGCCGCGGGGGAGGAGAGCCGTTTCGCCGCGGAGCTGCCGCTGAAGCTGGTGGTCGCGGACGCGACCCTGGTGCTCTGTGACATGCCCGACCCGGTGGCCGGGACCGGAGCCACCACCGCGCTCTACATCGAGCACCCCGCGCTCGCCGCGTGCCTGCGGCTGGCCTTCCTCACGGTGTGGGATGGAGCACAGGCGGAACCGGTGGGCAGGCCCTGACCGGGATTCCCGGCCGGGAGCGGCTGTGAGGTGCGTCCGGAACCGCGCCGAACAGGCCGGACGGGACATCCCGGGCGTTACAGTGACGGCGTGGCCGTGTTCCTGCTCGGAGTCGGTGCCGCCTGCTGCCTCGGCTGGGGTTTCGTGCTGCAGCAGCGCGCAGCTGCCCGTGCCCCGATCGCGGACTTCCTCTCCTTCCGGCTGCTGCTCGACCTGATCCGGATGCCGGACTGGCTGCTGGGCGTGGCGCTGATGGTCTGCGGCCAGGTGCTCGGCGCGGTCGCGCTCGCCTACGGTGAGATCTCCCTCGTCGAGCCGCTGACCGCGACGAACCTGCTCTTCGCGATGGCGCTGTCCCGCTGGATCACCCGGCAGCCGCTGGGCTGGTCGGGATGGTGCGGTGTCCTCCTGCTGGCACTCGGTGTGACCTCCTTCATCGTCGGCGGGCGACCACAGGGCGGCGGCCACGAGGCCGGAGCGCTGCGGCACTGGCTGGTCTTCGGCATCGTCGCCGGGCTCGCACTGCTGCTCACTCTCAAAGCCCGCAGGCTCCAGCCGTCGGCCGAGGCGGCGCTGCTGGGGCTGGCCGCGGGACTCCTCTACGGGCTCCAGGACGCGCTCACCCGCGTCTGCGGCCAGATCGTCCAGGACGAGGGCATCGCCAGTCTCTTCACGCACTGGCAGCCCTACGGCGTCGGCGCGATCGGCCTGACCGGCATGCTGCTGGTGCAGAGCGCCTTTGAGATGGCCCCGCTGCGGATGTCGCTGCCCTCCCTCACCGCCGCCCAGCCACTGGCCGGTATCGCCTGCGGAGTGGGCTTCCTCGGCGACCGGCTCCGGGTCACCCCGGGCGCCCTGGCCTGGGAGGTTGCCGGACTGGTCGCGATCGTGATCGGCGTCGTCCTGCTGGGCCGGCACCCCGCGATGCCCACCGGCGCCCCGCCCAAGCCGAAGGTGGGCGCGACCCGGGTCGAGTGAGGTTCCCCCGCTCAGCCGGCCGGCCGGGCCCAGGTGAACCGCGGCTCGCGGCGCTCCAGGAACGCGGCGATGCCCTCGGCCGCCTCCCGCTCGGCCCCCGCCGGGCGGGGATCGCGGTCGGCGCCCGGTTTCCCCTCCGGCGGCAGGGCCTTCCCCTCCGGCGGCAGGGCGGCGGACTCCTTCGCGGTGACCTGGGTCAGCTGCGAGCGGGACCCGAGCAGCGCGGTGTACTCGCGCACCCGCCGGTCCAGCGCGCCGGCCGGCAGCACCTCGTCGACCAGACCGGTCCGCAGCGCCCGCTCGTGGTCGATCAGCTCGGCCGAGAAGAGCAGGTGCTTCGCGGCCGACGGTCCGGTGAGCGCGACCAGCCGCCGGGTGGTGGCGGCCGGGTAGACGATCCCGAGCCGGGCCGGGGTCACCCCGAAGCGCGCGCCCTCCGCCGCGAACCGCAGATCGCAGGCGACCGCGAGCTGGCAGCCGCCGCCCACACAGAAGCCGCGGATCACCGCGAGCGTCGGCTTGGGGAAGGCCGCCAGTGCCTCCTCGGCCGCCACCGACGCGGCCCGGCCCGCCTCGACGCCGCCCGGCCGCGACAGGTCGTTGATGTCCGCGCCGGCGCAGAAGGTGCCGCCCGCGCCGGTGAGCACCAGCACCCGTACCCGTGGATCGGCGGCCAGCGGTGCCAGCACCTCCGGCAGCGCCTCCCACATGGCGAGCGTCATCGCGTTGCGCCGGGCGGCGTTGCCGATGGTGACGGTGGCGGTGCCGCCCTCGACGCGCACCAGCAGACCAGGACCTGGCACGGTCATACGGGCCCCTCACCTCTTTCTGGATCTCCGGCGCTTCCGGCATGCGGAAGATCGGACACTACGGATGGTACGGATCGGACGGAGATCACTTCCGGGCCGCTCACAGCCGGAAGTGGTCGCCCCGCGGACTGATTGCGTCGGGAAGAGTCGAAAACCGCGGAAAGGCGCGGACTTACGATTTCCTGCACGTGCAGTTGCAACGGGCGTCGACACTTTGACCTGTAAGGCGGAAGCTGCCGGACGGCCGGCCGCGGATGCGGGGACACGTCACGGGAAGGCGCGGGTGGGTGCGGTCATGGAGGTCCGCGGGAGCGTTCCGACAGGTCAGGCTCCGGCTCCGAGACCGTACGAGGGGGTGTGGCGGTTCACCGTCCCGGCCATCGACTCGTCCGTCCCGCAGGTGCGGCACGGCGTCCGCGGACTCGTCGCCGACCTGGGTGTCCCGATGGAGGAGGACCTGTTCTACGGGTTGCTGCTGATCGTCTCGGAGCTGGTCACCAACGCGGTCAAGCACGCGGCGGTGCTCTCGCCGGAGATCTCGGTGGAGGTCGCGGTCGGCGCCGAGTGGATCAGGGTCGCCGTCGAGGACAACCACCCCTACCGCCCCAAGGCCCTGGAGACGGACCACGGGCGTACCGGCGGACGCGGGCTGCTGCTGGTCAAGAGCATCACCGACGACGCAGGCGGCTCCTGCGACGTCACCCAGACCCCGACCGGCGGCAAGGTCATCTGGGCGGCGCTCCCGTTGCGCGCCGCCGCGGGTTGAGCCCCCTCCCGGCCCCGGCTACCAGCCGGCCTTGCCGCCGGTGATCTCGCGGACCGTCGGCAGCACCGCGTCCAGCACGGTCTGGAACCAGGCGGAGAACGGCCCGTCGGCGCGCAGCCGCTCCAGCTCCTCGGGACCGACGAAGGAGGTCTCCTCGATCTCCTCCGGGTCCGGCCGCAGCCGGTCGTGGACCAGCCCGACGAAGAGGTGGTTGTACTCCTGCTCGACCAGCCCGGAGGCCGGGTCCGGGTGGTTGTAGCGGACGGTGCCGGCCTCGCGCATCAGCACCGGGGCGACACCCAGCTCCTCGGCGGTCCGCCGGGCCGCGGCCACGAACGGCTTCTCGTCGGGGTACGGGTGCCCGCAGCAGGTGTTGGACCAGACACCGGGGGAGTGGTACTTGCCCAGCGCCCGGCGCTGGAGCAGCAGCCGGCCCTCGTCGTCGAAGAGGAAGACCGAGAAGGCGCGGTGCAGCCGCCCGGGCGCCAGGTGCGCCGACAGCTTCTCCGCCGTACCGATGGTCACGCCGTCCTCGTCGACGAGTTCGAGCATGATCGGTTCCGCGACCCCGTTCGGGGACGGCGGGGCCGAGACCGCGCCGGGTCGGCCGGTGGCAGGACTGGTGGGCATATCCATCCTTCGCGTTCGACGACAAGACCTTAGTCTGCCTCACCCACCGTCCCCGCCCGCGACCGCATCGCGCACCGGGACCGGCGCTTCGGGGTACGGCGGTGGGACCCGCGGGGCGCCCGCGCTCCGCCTTCCGCTTCCGGCCGCGCCGGTCAGCGGCACAGCCCCGCTTCGTGCTCCGCGTGGCCGCCGGGCTCCAGCTGGAAGGTGCAGTGCTCCACGTCGAAGTGGGTGCCGAGGCAGCCCTGCAGATCATGCAGCATCTTCTCGTAGCCGACCGCGTCCAGTACGTCCTGGCTGACCACCACATGGGCGGAGAGCACCGGCAGGCCCGAGGTGATCGTCCACACATGCAGGTCGTGCAGGCCCTCGACGCCGTTGAGCTCCTCGATGTGCCGGCGGATCTGGCCGATGTCCACACCCTTGGGCGCCGCCTCCAGCAGGACGTCCACCGCTTCACGCAGCAGCCGCCAGGTGCGCGGCACGATCAGCACGCCGATCAGCAGCGACGCCACCGCGTCCGCCTGCCGCCAGCCCGAGGCGAGGAAGACCACTGCCGCCACGACCACCGCGAGCGAGCCGAACGCGTCCGCCATCACCTCAAGGAACGCGCCGCGGACGTTGAGGCTCTCCTGCTGGCCGCGCATCAGCACCAGCAGCGACACCGAGTTGGCCACCAGCCCGATCAGACCGAAGACGATGGTGGCGCCGCCGTCGATCCCGTGCGGGGTGATCAGCCGCCTGATGCCCTCGTAGAAGATGAACGCGCCGACCCCGAAGAGCAGCACACCGTTGAGTACGGCGGCCAGGATCTCTGCGCGGGCGAAGCCGAAGGTGCGGCGCTCGGTCGGCGGGCGGGAGGCGATCTGGATGGCCAGCAGCGCCATACCGAGACCGGCCGCGTCGGTGGCCATGTGCCCGGCGTCCGCGAAGAGCGCAAGCGAGCCGGTCAGCAGGCTTCCGGTCACCTCGGTGACCAGCACCAGCAAGGTGATGCCGAGCGCGATCAGCAGCCGGCCGCGGTACACCGCTCCGGCGGTGCGCGCCGGAGTGTGGCCGTGACTGTGGCTGTGCCCTGCCCCCATGGTCGCGGTCCCCTTCCGCCCGGTCCGCCGCGGCATCCGTACCCGTGCCGGTTTGCGTGTGCGCCGGCCAGTCAACACCGGTCACCCACCGTGGGCAAGCCGGTACTGGAGACCGTTGTCATGTGCGGTGACCTGCGGTGATGAGGCGCGCGGAACGAGAGGGCGAATGGCCGCCGGCCTCACCCGTACGGCGGAGGCGGGCGGTACGGGTGAGGCGGGCGGAACACGGGCGGAACGCGGGGCCCGGTGCGGCCGGCCGGGGCCTATCACGGGTGGGCGAACACGCAGTGAACGATGCCCGACCGGTATCCGATAGCCTCGCGGTCATGCCCGGTCCGGCGGAGTAGCCGGTGGTCAGCGGGCACTTTTCCGCACGCCTTGCCTCGCCTTGAGGGAGTGGGTACCTCTGTCGACCGCCATCCTGACCGGCCCCGGCACCGGGGCGCCGTCGTCGCCGGCCGACGATCTGCGGGCCCTCGGATTCCAGGTCGTGGCGGCGGCGACCCCGGTGGAAGCGGCCGCCCGGCTCGCCGCGATCCCGCCCGCCGAGCGGGTGGCCGTGGTCGACGCCCGCTTCGTCGGACACCGCCACACCCTGCGGCTCGCCCTCACCGACCCCCGCTTCGACGTGGCGGCGGTCCCGGGCGCCCTGTCCGTACAGGCCGCCGCCCGGCCGGCCCTGGCGAAGGCGCTCCAAGAGAAGACCGCCGGCGCGGGCGCCTCCGCCGGCCGCCCGGCCGGCCAGGCCGGCGCGGTGACGGCGCTGCACGGCCCGCCCGCCGCCGCACACGGCGCAGCGGCCGGCCGCGGCCTCCCCGCCGCCGGGCCGCAGGGCGCGGGCGGCGGCCCCGGAACCCCCGCCGACAGCCTGCCGGACCTGCTCGCCGCCGCCCTGGACGCGGAAGGAGCCGCCCCGCACCGCCCCGACCTGGGTGTCCTCGTCGCCGAGGTGCCCGTGGACGACGCCGGGCGGGCCGCCGCCGAAGCGGCGGTCGCCGCGGTGGACGACGAGGCGGTACGGCTGCGCAGCGCGGTGAAGTCCCGGGACGGCTTCTTCACCACCCACTTCGTCAGCCCGTACTCCCGCTACATCGCCCGCTGGTGCGCCCGGCGCGGCCTGACCCCCAACCAGGTCACCACCGCCTCCCTGGTGGTGGCGCTGATCGCGGCCGGCTGCGCGGCCACCGGCACCCGTGGCGGCTACCTCGCGGCCGGTGTGCTGCTGCTCGCCTCCTTCGTCCTGGACTGCACCGACGGCCAGCTGGCGCGCTACTCGCTGCGGTTCTCGACGCTCGGCGCCTGGCTGGACGCGACCTTCGACCGGGCCAAGGAGTACGCCTTCTACGCCGGGCTCGCCCTCGGCGCCGCCCGCGGCGGTGACGACGTATGGGCGCTGGCACTGGGCGCGATGGTGCTGCAGACCTGCCGCCACGTGGTGGACTTCGCCTTCAACGAGGCCAATCACGACGCGAGCGGCGCGACGGGCGGTGCCAGTCCCACCGCGGCGCTGTCCGGCCGGCTGGACAGCGTCGGCTGGACGGTCTGGCTGCGCCGGATGATCGTGCTGCCGATCGGTGAACGCTGGGCGCTGATCGCGGTGCTCACCGCGGCCACCACCCCCCGGATCACCTTCGTGGTGCTGCTCATCGGCTGCGCCTTCGCCGCCTGCTACACCACCGCGGGACGCGTACTGCGTTCCCTCGCCCGCAAGGCCCGCCGCACCGACCGGGCCGCCCGGGCGCTCGACGACCTCGCCGACAGCGGGCCGCTCGCCGAAGCCGTGGCCCGCCTCACCGGGCCGTTCGCCCGGCGGCTGCCGTCCTTCGCGCCGCCCGTGGCCGCACTGGCCGGCGGCGCGCTGCTGACCGCGACCGCCGCGCTCGCCCCGCGCGGCAGCGCCTGGCCGGTGGCCGCCGCCGCCGTATACGTCATCACCTCGGGCCTCGCGGTGGCCCGGCCGCTCAAAGGCGCCCTGGACTGGCTGGTCCCGCCCTTCTTCCGGGCTGCCGAATACGGCACCTACCTGGCATTGGCGGCCTCATCACAGGTAAACGGAGCATTGCCAGCCGCTTTCGGGCTGGTGGCGGCGGTCGCCTACCATCATTACGACACGGTGTACCGCATCCGCGGCGGTACCGGGGCTCCACCCAGGGTTCTGGTACGCACGGCGGGCGGGCACGAGGGCCGGGCACTGCTGGTGACCGTCCTCGCGGCCGCCCTGGTGCACCGCTCGGGCTTCCAGGTCGCGCTGACGGTGCTCGCTGCCGTGCTGGCGCTGTTGGTCCTGATCGAGAGCATCCGCTTCTGGGTGTCCTCCGGGGCTCCCGCCGTACACGACGAATCAGGAGAACCCGCATGATCGGCCTCGTGCTGGCGGCCGGCGCCGGACGCCGTCTGCGCCCCTATACCGACACCCTGCCCAAGGCACTGGTGCCGGTGGGTCCCGAGGGCGCCGAGGACAGCATCACCGTGCTCGACCTGACCCTCGGCAACTTCGCCGAGGTCGGGATCACCGAGGTCGCGGTCGTCGTGGGGTACCGCAAGGAAGCGGTGTACGAGCGCCAGGCGGAGCTGGAGGCCAAGTACGGCGTCACCCTCACCCTGGTCGACAACGACAAGGCAGAGGAGTGGAACAACGCCTACTCCCTGTGGTGCGCGCGCGATGTGCTCCGGCAGGGCGTGATCCTGGCCAACGGCGACACCGTGCACCCGGTGTCGGTGGAGAAGACACTGCTCGCCGCCCGCGGCGGGGACCGCCGGATCATCCTGGCGCTCGACACCGTCAAGCACCTCGCCGACGAGGAGATGAAGGTCGTCGCCGACCCGGCCAAGGGCATGCGCCGGATCACCAAGCTGATGGACCCGGCAGAGGCCACCGGCGAGTACATCGGCGTCACCCTCATCGAGGGCGAGGCGGCCGGCGCCCTCGCCGACGCGCTGCGGACCACCTTCGAGCGCGACCCGCAGCTGTACTACGAGGACGGCTACCAGGAACTGGTCGACCGGGGCTTCACCATCGACGTGGCACCGATCGGTGCCGTGCCCTGGGTGGAGATCGACAACCACGCCGACCTCGCCAGGGGAAGGGAGATCGCGTGCCAGTACTGACCCGGCTGATTCCCTCGCCGGTGGTCGTCGACATCAACAGCGGCGCCCTCGCCGACCTCTCCAAGCTCCTCGCGGACCAGCGGATCTCGACCTCGGGCAAGCTCGCCGTCGCGGTCAGCGAGGGCTCCGGCAGCAAGCTCCACGACCGGCTGACGCCCGAACTGCCCGGCGCCGACTGGTACCCCGTGCACGGCGGCACCATCGACGCCGCGGTCAAGCTCGCCGACGCCATGCGCGGCAAGCGCTACGACGCGGTGGTGGGGCTGGGCGGCGGCAAGATCATCGACGTCACCAAGTACGCCGCCGCCCGGGTCGGGCTGCCGATGGTCGCGGTCGCCACCAACCTCTCGCACGACGGCATCTGCTCGCCGGTGGCCACCTTGGACAACGACAACGGCCGCGGGTCCTACGGCGTCCCCACACCGATCGCGCTGGTGATCGACCTGGACGTGATCCGTGAGGCGCCCGCACGCTATGTCCGGGCCGGCATCGGCGACGCGGTCTCCAATCTGTCGGCGCTGGCCGACTGGGAGCTGTCGCACCGCGAGACCGGCGAGCCGATCGACGGACTGGCCGCCGCGATGGCCCGCAGCGCCGGCGAATCGGTGCTGCGCCACCCCGGCGGCATCGGCGACGACGACTTCCTGGTGGTCCTCTCCGAGGGCCTGGTGCTCTCCGGGATCGCCATGTCCATCAGCGGCGACACCCGCCCCTCCTCCGGGGCGTGCCACGAAATCAGCCACGCCCTGGACCTGCTCCACCCGCAGCGCGCCGCCGCGCACGGCGAGCAGGTCGGTCTTGGCGCCGCCTTTGCGATGCATTTGCGCGGTGCGTACGGGGCCTCCGGGATGATCGCGGAGGCGCTGCGCCGCCACGGGCTACCGGTACTGCCGGCCGAGATCGGATTCACCGACCGGGAGTTCGCCGAGGCGGTGCGGTACGCCCCGCAGACCCGCCCCGGGAGGTACACGATTCTCGAACACCTGGACCTGTCCGACACCGATATCAGGGACGCTTACGCCGACTATGCCAAAGCCATCAGTAGCTGAACTGCGCCCGGTCGTTCACCCCGGTGGCATCAAGGACCGGAAGAACGGCGAACACTGGGCCGGGCGCCTGTACATGCGCGAGATCTCGCTGCGCTGCACCCGGGTGCTGCTCAACTCGCCGCTGAGCCCCAACCAGTACACGTATCTGATGATCGTGGCCGGTATGGCGGCCGGCGCCGCGCTGCTGATCCCCGGGCTCACCGGCGGCATCCTCGGGGCGCTGCTGATCCAGCTGTACCTGCTGCTGGACTGCGTGGACGGCGAGCTGGCCCGCTGGCGCCACCAGACCTCGACCGTGGGCGTCTACCTGGACCGGGTCGGGCACTACCTCTCCGAGGCGACCCTGCTGGTCGGCTTCGGCATCCGGGCCGCGGACATCTTCCACAAGGACGGCGCGTCCACCCAGTGGCAGTGGGCGTTCCTGGGCACGCTGGCCGCGCTCGGCGCGATCCTGATCAAGGCCGAGACCGACCTGGTGGACGTGGCCAGGACCCGGCGCGGGATGCCCGCCGCGGAGGAGACCGCGAACGTGCCGCGCTCCTCCGGGGTGGCGCTGGCCCGGCGGGCCGCGTCCGCGCTGAAGTTCCACCGGCTGGTCGGCGGGGTCGAGGCGTCCTTGCTGATGCTGCTGGCGGCCATCGGCGACCACTTCCACGGCGACCTGCTCTTCACCCGGGTCGCGGTGGTGGTGCTGGCCGCCGTGGCGGTACTGCAGACCCTGCTGCACCTGGTGAGCATCCTCGCATCCAGCAGGCTGAAGTGAGCGCCCGCAGGAAGGGGCGCAAGAACGCCAGGAGGAGGCCCCCGATGAAGCTCGGGGTGGTGATCATCACCATGGGCAGCCGGCCCGAGGAGCTGCAGGACCTGCTGGACTCGGTGGCCAAGCAGCAGGGCCCGGCGCTGCGGGTCGCGGTGGTCGGCAACGGCACCCCGCTGCCGCCGCTGCCCGGGGACGTACGCACCGTGGAGCTGCCGGAGAACATCGGCATCCCCGGCGGCCGGAACATCGGGGTCGACCTGTTCGGCCCGGGCGGCTCCGAGGTCGACGCGGTGGTCTTCCTGGACGACGACGGGATACTTCCCTGCGACGACACCGCGGAGCTCGTCAGAGCGGCCTTCACGGCCAATCCCAGGCTCGGCATCATCAGCTTCCGGATCGCCGATCCGGTGTCCGGCGTCACCCAGCGCCGCCATGTCCCACGGCTGCGCGCCTCCGACCCGATGCGGGACTCGCCGGTCACCACCTTCCTCGGCGGTGCCTGCGCGATCCGCACCCGGATCTTCCGGGAGGTGGGCCGGCTGCCCGAGGAGTTCTTCTACGCGCACGAGGAGACGGATCTGGCCTGGCGAGCTCTTGACGTCGGCTGGCAGATCGAGTATCGGTCCGACCTCGTACTGCACCATCCGGCTACCTCGCCGTCCCGGCACGCGGTCTACCACCGGCTGGTGGCCCGTAACCGCGTGTGGCTGGCCCGTCGCAATCTGCCCTGGGTGCTCGTCCCGGTCTATCTCGGCGTATGGTTCGCTCTTACGCTGCTGCGCCGGCCGTCCCGACCGGCGCTGCGGGCCTGGCTCGGCGGTTTCCGGGAGGGCTGGACCACTCCCTGCGGCGAACGGCGGCCGATGAGCTGGCGCACGGTCTGGCGGTTGACCCGGCTGGGCCGACCCCCGATTATCTGAAAAGCTCGGACCTGAGAGCATCAGGCGCAGCCCGGGAATCCCCCTGCCCCGGCGCGCACCTTGAGGACGAAAGTGTCAACTGTGAGCGAGACAACGCACAATGGTGCGGTCGCCGTCGGTGCCCCCCCGGCGCCCTCGGCCGATGACGGCTTGAGCCCCGCCCAGCTTGCGGCCAAGTACGGCCTCTCCGTCAGCGGTGCCCGTCCCGGCCTGCTGGAGTACACGCGGCAGTTGTGGGGCCGCCGACATTTCATCAATGAGTTCGCCAAGGCGCGTACCGCTGCCCAGTACACCCAGGCGCGGCTCGGACAGCTGTGGCAGGTGATGACGCCGCTGCTGAACGCGGCCGTCTACTACTTGATCTTCGGCCTGCTGATCGGCACCAGCAAGGGCATCGACAACTTCATCGCCTTCCTGGTCACCGGCGTCTTCATCTTCACCTTCACCCAGTCCTCGGTGATGAGTGGTGTCCGGGCCATCGCCGGCAACCTCGGTCTGATCCGGGCGCTGCACTTCCCGCGCGCCTCGATGCCGATCGCGCTGACGCTGATGCAGCTTCAGCAGCTGCTGATGTCGATGTTCGTCCTGCTGTCGATCGTGCTGATGACCGGTGAGACCCCGGACCTCTCCTGGCTGTTGGCCATCCCGGCGCTGCTGACCCAGTGGGTGTTCAACACCGGCCTGGCACTGATCGTGGCCCGGCTCGGCAGCAAGATGACCGACCTGGCGCAGCTGATGCCGTTCATGCTCCGCACTTGGATGTACGTCTCCGGCGTCATGTACAGCATCGACAAGCTCACCGCGACCGCGCCGCACTTCGTCCGGATCCTGCTCGACATCAACCCGGCCGCGGTCTACATCGACCTGATGCGCTTCGCGCTGATCGACAGTGTCACCGGCTCCCAGATGCCGCCGCACGTATGGGCCAGCGCGGTCGGCTGGGCGGTGCTGGTGGGCGTCGGCGGGTACATCTACTTCTGGAAGGCTGAAGAGCAGTATGGCCGTGGCTGAGCAGCAGACCCTGGTAAGCACGCCGGCCGCCGGCACGCGCGTGCCCACCGTCGTCGTCGACGACGTCCATATCGTCTACACGGTGCACGGCGCCGGCACCGGCCGTGGCACCGCGACCGCCGCGCTCTACCGGCTGCTGTCCCGCAAGGGCTCGCCCAACGTCCGCCGGGTGCACGCGGTGCGCGGGGTCACCTTCACCGCCTACCGCGGTGAGGCGATCGGCATCATCGGCTCCAACGGCTCCGGCAAGTCGACGATCCTGCGGGCCATCGCGGGTCTGCTGCCGCCGGAGAGCGGCAAGATCTACACCGACGGCCAGCCGTCCCTGCTGGGCGTCAACGCGGCGCTGATGAACGACCTGACCGGCGCCACCAACGTCCTGCTCGGCGGTCTGGCCATGGGCATGTCGCAGGAGGAGGTGCGCAGCCGCTACAAGGGCATCGTCGACTTCTCCGGCATCAACGAGAAGGGCGATTTCATCTCGCTGCCGATGCGGACCTACTCCTCCGGTATGGCCGCCCGGCTGCGCTTCTCGATCGCGGCCGCCAAGAACCACGACGTGCTGATGATCGACGAGGCCCTGGCCACCGGTGACCGCGCCTTCCAGCGCCGTTCGGAGGAGCGCATCCGCGAACTGCGCAAGGAAGCCGGCACCGTCTTCCTGGTCAGCCACAACAACAAGTCGATCCGGGACACCTGCGACCGGGTGCTGTGGCTGGAGAAGGGCGAGCTGCTGATGGACGGTCCGACGGACGAGGTCATCAAGGCGTACGAAGCGCACAGCGGCAAGTGACCGAACTGCAACAATTCCAGGGCATGATGGGCGACCCCCGCCGGATGATCCGGCGGGGGTCGCGTGTTGTGACCTCTGTTGACCTTCGCGCCCCCGGCGTACGCCGGAGGATGCCCCGACGTAAGCTGTACCGGTGCTGGGAGCCTGCCGATGATCGATACCGACCGGGTGGGACACCTGGCGCGGCGTGTCCGAAATGGGAAGTTTCGAGTGGGCGGTGTAGAACGGGGGATGTGGCGGCCATGATGATCGGGACCATCCTGCTCCGGGGCACGTACGCCGCCAGGGTGCCGGGAACCCCGCGGTGACCGGGGACGACACGTCCCGGGCCGTCCTGGACAAGGCGGCGCGCGAGAACTTTCCGGTGGCACCCGTGTTCCTGCCGCGCGCCTGGCGGCAGGACCTGATGGCCGTCTACGGATTCGCCCGACTGGTGGATGACATCGGCGACGGCGACCTGGCGAACGGCGGCCGCGACGACGCCCGGCACCTCGGCCTCGACCCGGCGGCGGCCGGCGACCGCCTGGCCATGCTCGACGCCTTCGAGGCGGACCTGGGCCGGGTCTTCGACGGCGCTCCCCGGCACCCGCTGCTGGTCGCCCTGCAGCCGACGGTCAACCGGCACCGGCTCACCCCCGACCCCTTCCTGGGCCTGATCGGCGCCAACCGGCAGGACCAGCAGGTCCGTCGGTACGGCACCTACGACGACCTGCTCGCCTACTGCGAGCTGTCCGCCAACCCGGTCGGCCGCCTGGTCCTGGCCATCACCGGTACCTCAACCCCGGAACGGGTACGCCGTTCGGACGCGGTCTGCACCGCGCTGCAGATCGTCGAGCACCTGCAGGATGTGGCGGAAGACCTCGGCCGGGACCGGATCTATCTGCCGGCCGACGACATGAAGCGCTTCTCGGTGGACGAGGCCGATCTCGCCGCACCGAGTGCGGGACCGCAGGTCCGTGAGCTGATCGCGTTCGAAGCCGGACGCGCCCGCGACCTGTTGGCCGAAGGTACTCCCCTGGTGGGCAGCGTCCGTGGCAGGCTTCGCCTGCTGCTCGCCGGTTTCGTCGGCGGCGGCCGTGCCGCCCTGAAGGCGGTGGAGAACGCGGGATACGACGTGCTGGCGGTTTCGCCGAAGGCCACCAAGCCCGGCCTGTTGCGCGAAGTGGGTTCGACATTGCGAAGAGAGGGGTGAGCCGGACCGTGAACGGTTCCGCCCAGACGTCCGGACAGGTACTTGCGGCCTACAGATACTGTGAGACCGTGACCGGTCATGAGGCGCGCAACTTCGCCTATGGGATCCGACTCCTGCCCACTCCCAAGCGGCAGGCCATGTCGGCTCTCTATGCGTTCTCGCGGCGCGTCGACGACATCGGTGACGGCGAACTCGACCCCGAGGAGAAGGTCCGCCGGCTTGATCTGACCCGCGCCACCCTGGCCCGGGTCCGGGACGGCGCGGTCGCCGAGGACGACATCGACCCGGTGGCGGTCGCGCTCGCCGACGCGGCGGTGAAATTCCCGCTTCCGCTCGCCGGCCTGGACGAACTCATCGACGGCGTTCAGATGGACGTTCGAGGCGAGACCTATGAAACCTGGGACGATCTGGCCGTTTACTGCCGCTGTGTGGCCGGCGCGATCGGAAGGCTTTCCCTGGGCGTTTTCGGCACCGTGAATGGGAACGATCCTGCACGTGCCGCCGAATACGCCGATACTCTCGGCCTCGCTCTGCAACTCACCAACATCCTCCGCGACGTCCGCGAGGACGCCGGCAACGGGCGTACCTACCTGCCCGCACAGGACCTCGCCAAGTTCGGCTGCGCGGCCGGTTTCCACACCGACACTCCGCCGCCCGGCTCGGACTTCACCGGTCTGGTGGAGTTCGAAGTGCGCCGCGCCCGCAAGCTGTTCGCAACCGGTTACCAGCTGCTGCCGATGCTCGACCGGCGCAGCGGCGCCTGTGTCGCGGCCATGGCGGGGATCTACCGCCGCCTGCTGGAACGGATCGCCGCCGACCCCGAGGCCGTGCTGCGCGGCCGGGTCTCGCTGCCCGGACGCGAGAAGGCGTACGTCGCGATGCGCGGACTCACCGGCCTCGACGCCCGGCGTACCGCACGCCTGCCGCGGAGGGACGCGTGAGATCCACCCGCGATGGCGCGGGCCCAGCCGCGCCACCGAATGGACACGACCGGGTAAACCGCGCAACCCCACCGACCCGCGCTGCGTCACTTCCCGCATCAGCCCACGCGGCTCGGGGGGAGGGGACGCACCATGAGCAGCACGCACACCGGGGCTGACCCGCGCACCGGCTCGGGTCCGCATACGGCCGTGGTGGTCGGCGGCGGTCTCGCCGGCACCACCGCCGCGCTCGCGCTGGCCGACGCCGGCGTCCGGGTGGTCCTCACCGAGGCCCGCCCCCGGCTGGGCGGCCTCGCCTTCTCCTTCAAACGCGGTGAACTCACCGTCGACAACGGCCAGCACGTCTTCCTGCGCTGCTGCACCGCCTACCAGTGGTTCCTTGACCGGATCGCCGCCCGCGACCTGGTCACCCTGCAGGACCGGCTCGACGTACCCGTGCGCGACGCGGCCAGCGGGCGGCTCGGCCGGATCAGCCGGGCCGGCCTGCCGGTGCCGCTGCACCTGGCGCCGAGTCTGATCCGCTACCCGCACCTGTCCTTGAAGGAACGCGCCTCGGTCGGCCGCGCGGCCCTCGCGCTGCGCGGCCTGGACCTGGCCGACCCGGCGCTGGACGACACCGACTTCGGCAGCTGGCTCGGCGCCCGCGGGCAGTCCCCGCGGACCATCGAGGCGCTGTGGGACCTGGTGGGAGTGGCCACTCTCAACGCGACGGCCGGCAACTCCTCGCTCGCCCTGGCCGCGATGGTCTTCAAGACCGGACTGCTCTCCGACCCGGGCGCCGCCGACATCGGCTGGGCCTCGGCCCCGCTCGGCGACCTCCACGACGGCCGGGCCCGTACCGCGCTGGACACCGCGGGGGTGCGTACGCTGCTGCGGACCCGGGCCGCGGCGATCAAGCAGAGCCCGGACGGCGGTTGGCAGGTGTCGGTCGAGACCGGTCCCGGTCAGGCCGAGCAACTCGACGCGGACATCGTGGTGTTGGCGGTGCCGCAGCGCGAGACACACGGACTTCTTCCGGCCGGAGCCCTGGCGGAGCCGGAAAAACTCTTGCGTATCGGCACCGCGCCGATCCTCAATGTCCATGTGGTCTACGACAGAAGGGTGCTCGAACAGCCCTTCCTCGCGGCGCTCGGCAGCCCTGTCCAGTGGGTCTTCGACCGCACCGGGACCTCCGGACTCACCGGCGGCGGCCAGTACCTGGCGCTGTCCCAGTCCGCCGCACAGGACGAGATCGATCTGCCGGTCGCCGAGTTGCGCGACCGCTATCTGCCGGAGCTGGAGCGGCTGCTGCCCGCTGCCCGCGGTGCCGGCGTCCGCGACTTCTTCGTCACCCGGGAGCGCACGGCGACCTTCGCGCCCGCGCCTGGCGTCGCCGCACTGCGCCCCGGACCTGCGACGAGTGCCCCCGGGCTGTTCCTGGCCGGGGCATGGACCGCCACCGGCTGGCCCGCGACCATGGAGAGCGCGGTACGCAGTGGGTTGAACGCCTCCCGAGAAGCGTTGTCCGCCCTCGGGCTGCCCTGTGACAACGGCGTTCTGGAGGCGGCATGAGTGCTATTGGTGCAACAAGAGGAGAGAACGTGACCGCTGACAGCGTCATCGGGCTGCTGGAAAACGGCCGCATCCTGACCACTCCGGTGCTGCGCGCTGCCGTGGCACGCCTCGCCCCCCCGATGGACACCGTCGCCTCCTACCACTTCGGCTGGATCGACAGCACCGGCAGGCCCGCGGACGGTGACGGCGGCAAGGCCGTACGCCCCGCGCTGGCGCTGCTGTCCGCCCAGGCGGCGGGCGCGCCCGCCGAGACCGGGGTGCCCGGGGCGGTGGCGGTGGAGCTGGTGCACAACTTCTCGTTGCTGCACGACGATCTGATGGACGGCGACGAGCAGCGGCGGCACCGCGACACGGTGTGGAAGGTGCACGGTCCCGCGCAGGCGATCCTGGTCGGCGACGCGCTCTTCGCGCTGGCCAACGAGGTGCTGCTGGAGCAGGGCACCGCCGACGCCGGCCGGGCCACCCGCCGGCTCACCACCGCCACCCGCAAACTGATCGACGGCCAGGCCCAGGACATCTCCTTCGAGCACCGCGAACGGGTCACCGTCGAGGAGTGCCTGGAGATGGAGGGCAACAAGACCGGTGCGCTGCTGGCCTGCGCGTCTTCCATCGGTGCGGTGCTCGGCGGCGCCTCGGAGGCGGACGCCGACGCGCTGGAGGAGTACGGCTACCATCTGGGGCTTGCCTTCCAGGCGATTGACGACCTGTTGGGCATCTGGGGCGATCCGGCCACCACCGGCAAGCAGACCTGGAGTGACCTGCGGCAGCGCAAGAAGTCGCTGCCGGTGGTCGCCGCGCTGGCCGCCGGCGGGTCGGCGTCGGAGCGGCTGGGTGAACTCCTTGCCGCCGACGCCAAAAATCCGGAAAACGATGCCTTCAGCGAGGAAGAGTTCGCTATGCGCGCAGCGTTGATCGAAGAAGCCGGTGGCAGGGACTGGACCTCTCAAGAGGCCAGGAGGCAGTACGCGACTGCTATCGGCGCCCTCGACAAAATGGACATGCCTGAACAAATCAAGCAGAAGCTCGTAGGACTGGCGGATTTTGTGGTGGTTCGCGAGAAGTAAAGAACAGTCAGTGGAGCGTTTGACGTCGCCAGTCCCTTTCATGTGACGGCCGACGGCCGCCCCCGACACCGCAGACGTCTCAACTGCAAAGGGGAAGCCATGACAGCGACGACCGATGGCAGTCCAGGTACGCCAACTCACCGGACACCCTCGGCCAGCACCACCTCGGAACCGGAGCCTGTTCCATCCGGAACCACCGAGGAGGCGGCGCAGCGTGCCGTGCAGCGCGCCACCGACCACCTGCTGGCACGGCAGCACGCCGACGGATGGTGGAAGGGCGACCTTGAGACCAACGTGACCATGGATGCCGAGGACCTGCTGCTGCGGGAGTTCCTCGGCATCCGGGACGAGAAGGTCCTGGCCGCTTCCGCCCGTTGGATCCGTTCGCAGCAACGCGAGGACGGCGCCTGGGCCACCTTTCACGGCGGCCCCGGCGACCTCTCGGCCACCATCGAGGCGTACGTCGCACTGCGCTTCGCCGGGGACACTCCGGACCAGGCGCACATGGCGCTCGCCGCGAAGTGGTCGCGGGGTGAAGGAGGGGTGGCCGGCAGCCGGGTCTTCACCCGGATCTGGCTCGCCCTGTTCGGCTGGTGGAACTGGGACAGCCTCCCGGAACTGCCGCCCGAGCTGATCTTTCTGCCGAAGTGGATGCCGCTGAACATCTACTCGTTCGGCTGCTGGGCCCGGCAGACCATCGTGCCGCTGACCATCGTCGGCGCCCACCGGCCGGTCCGGCCGGCGCCCTTCGGCATCGACGAACTGCACATCAACCCGCTGCAGCCCAGCCCGAAGCAGCGCAAGGCGCCGATCACCAGCTGGGACGGCGTCTTCCAGCGGCTGGACCAGGTGCTGCACCTCTACCGGCGCTACACCCCGCGCTCGGTACGGCGCTCGGCGATGAACGCCTGCGCCCGCTGGATCATCGAGCGCCAGGAGGCCGACGGCTGCTGGGGCGGCATCCAGCCGCCCGCGGTCTACTCGGTGATCGCCCTGCACCTGCTCGGCTACGACCTCGAACACCCGGTGCTCAAGGCCGGTCTCGACTCGCTGGACCGTTTCGCCGTCTGGCCCGAAGAGGGCGTCCGGATGATCGAGGCGTGCCAGTCGCCGGTCTGGGACACCTGTCTGGCCGCGATCGCGCTCGCCGACGCCGGACTCGCCCCGGACCACCCGGCGCTGGTCAAGTCCGCCGACTGGATGCTCGGCGAGCAGATCACCCGGCCCGGTGACTGGTCGGTGCAGCGCCCGCAACTGGCGCCCGGCGGCTGGGCCTTCGAGTTCCACAACGACAACTACCCGGACATCGACGACACCGCGGAAGTGGTGCTCGCGCTGCGCAGGGTCGCCCACCCGGACCCGGCCCGGCTGGACGCCGCGGTGGAGCGGGCGGTGCGCTGGAACGTCGGCATGCAGTCCAGGAACGGCGCGTGGGGCGCCTTCGACGCCGACAACACCAGCCCCTTCCCCAACCGGCTGCCGTTCGCCGACTTCGGCGAGGTCATCGACCCGCCCTCGGCCGACGTCACCGCGCACGTGGTGGAGATGATGGCCGCGCTCGGTCTTGAGCACGACCCGCACACCCGCCGCGGCATCGAGTGGCTGCTGGCCGAACAGGAGGAGAACGGCGCCTGGTTCGGCCGCTGGGGGGTCAACTACATCTACGGCACGGGGTCCGCGGTCCCCGCGCTGGCCGCCGCCGGTCTGTCGGCCGGCCACCCCGCGATCCGCCGGGCCGTCGCCTGGCTGGAGTCGGTGCAGAACACCGACGGCGGCTGGGGCGAGGATCTGCGCTCCTACTCCGAACAGGAGTGGGCGGGCCGCGGGCACTCCACCGCCTCGCAGACCGCCTGGGCGCTGATGGCCCTGCTGGCGGCCGGCCGGCGCGACACCGAGGCGGTCAGGCGCGGCGTGGCCTGGCTCACCGAGACACAGCTGGAGGACGGCTCGTGGGACGAGCCCTACTTCACCGGGACCGGCTTCCCCCGGGACTTCTCCATCAACTACCACCTGTACCGGATGGTCTTCCCGCTGACCGCGCTCGGGCGCTACGTGCGCAACGAGCCGTTCGGCGCCGGCCACCCCGGTGCCCCGGCCCTCACTGGCTCCTCCGCAGCCGCGGCGGGCGGCAGCAGCAGCACCGGAAAGGGGGCCTAGTTCGTGGGCCGTCCACAACCACCCCTGCTGGTGGTGTGCGCCCTGCGCATCGAGCGCTTCGCGCTGCGCAGGGGCACGGCCAGAGTCGCGGCTCCGGTCACCGTGCTCCGTACCGGCATGGGACCGATAGCCGCCGACAAGGCCGTGCGCGAAGCCCTGCACGACCCCGCACTGCACGATGCGGCCGTACTGACCACCGGCTTCTGCGCGGGGCTCGCCCCGGGCATGCGGCCGGGTGATGTCGTCGTCTCCGACGACGGGCACGAGAGCGCGGCGCTCGCCGCCGCGCTCAAAGCCGCCGGCCACACCGTGCACACCGGCACCCTTGCGGAATCCGACCATGTCGTGCGGGGCGCCGAGCGCACCGCACTCGCGGCGAGTGGTGCCATCGCCGTGGACATGGAATCGGCCGCGATGCGGCGCGCCGCCCTCGCCGAGGGCGTGCACCGCATCGCGGCGGCCCGCGTCGTCGTCGACACGCCCGAGTTCGAACTCGTGCGGGTCGGCACGCTGCGCACCGGATTCATCGCGTTCCGGGTGCTGAGAGATCTTGTTCCCGCCTTTCATGATTGGCACCGCACTACCGCGCTCCCCTGGAGGTGAGCTAGATGGCTATGCCGCTCCGTCAGACCGTCCGTGTCGCGTCGTACCTCTTTGAACAGAAAATGGTCAGGCGACGCGAAAAGTTCCCGCTGATCGTCGAACTCGAACCGCTCTTCGCCTGCAACCTCAAATGTGAGGGCTGCGGCAAGATCCAGCACCCGGCCGGAGTGCTGAAGCAGCGCATGCCGGTGGCCCAGGCCGTCGGGGCGGTGCTGGAGTCGGGTGCCCCGATGGTCTCCATCGCGGGCGGCGAGCCGCTGATGCACCCCCAGATCGACGAGATCGTGCGCCAGCTCGTCAAGCGCAAGAAGTACGTGTTCCTCTGCACGAACGCGCTGCTCATGCGGAAGAAGATGGACAAATTCACCCCGTCGCCGTATTTCGCGTTTACCGTACACATCGACGGCATGCGGGAGCGGCACGACGAGTCGGTGGCCAAGGAGGGCACCTTCGACGAGGCGGTGGAGGCCATCAAGGAGGCCAAGCGCCGCGGATTCCGGGTGACCACCAACTCCACCTTCTTCAACACCGACACCCCGCAGACGATCATCGAGGTGCTCAACTTCCTCAATGACGAGCTCGAAGTCGACGAGATGATGCTGTCGCCCGCCTACGCCTACGAGAAGGCGCCCGACCAGGACCACTTCCTGGGCGTGACGCAGACCCGTGAGCTCTTCAAGAAGGCGTTCGACAACGGCAACCGCCGCAAGTGGCGGCTCAACCACAGCCCGCTCTTCCTGGACTTCCTGGAGGGCAAAGCCGACTTCCCGTGCACCGCGTGGGCGATCCCGAACTACTCGCTCTTCGGCTGGCAGCGCCCCTGCTACCTGATGGCCGACGGGTACGTGCCCACGTACGACGAGCTGATCGAGAAGACCGACTGGGACAAGTACGGCCGCGGCAAGGACGACCGGTGCGACAACTGCATGGCGCACTGCGGTTACGAGCCCACCGCCGTACTCGCGACCATGGGCTCCCTGAAGGAGTCCATCCGCGCCATGCGGGAGACCGTCGCGTCCAACCGCGCGAGCTGACCTCCCGGTGATCGCGGTCGAGCCACCGGCGCGGTGTCCGCGCCGCCGCCGGTGGCTCGTCGGCGTACCGTCACCGGCCGGGGACAGGCGGCCGGCGACACGAAGCAATCCGCGCATGGGGAACGAGGTCCATACATGTCGATGCTGGAGAACATCCGAAGCCCCCACGACCTGAAGGCGCTGCCTGACGGCCGGCTCGACGAACTGGCCGCCGACATCCGGCACTTCCTGGTCCAGGCGGTGGCCAGGACCGGTGGCCACCTGGGACCGAATCTGGGCGTGGTGGAACTGACCATCGCGCTCCACCGGGTCTTCGACTCACCCGCCGACCGGATCCTGTGGGACACCGGCCACCAGTCCTACGTCCACAAGCTGCTCACCGGCCGGCAGGACTTCTCCAAGCTCCGCAGCAAGGGCGGCCTGTCCGGCTACCCCTCGCGTACCGAGTCCGAGCACGACGTCATCGAGAACAGCCACGCCTCCACCGTGCTGGGCTGGGCCGACGGCCTGGCGAAGGCGAACGAGGTCCGCGGCCGGGACGACCACGTGGTGGCCGTGATCGGCGACGGCGCGCTCACCGGCGGTATGGCCTGGGAAGCGCTGAACAACATCGCGGCCGCCCGCGACCGGCCGCTGATCATCGTCGTCAACGACAACGAGCGCTCCTACGCCCCCACCATCGGCGGCCTCGCCAACCACCTCAGCACGCTGCGCACCACCGACGGCTACGAACGCTTCCTGTCCTGGGGCAAGCAGGTCCTCCAGCAGACCCCCGTCATCGGCCAGCCGCTCTACGAGTCCCTGCACGGTGCCAAGAAGGGCTTCAAGGACGCCTTCGCGCCGCAGGGCATGTTCGAGGACCTGGGGCTGAAGTACCTCGGACCGATCGACGGCCACGACATCGCCGCGGTGGAGTCCGCACTGCGCCGCGCCCGCCGCTTCAGCGGCCCTGTGCTGGTGCACTGCCTCACCGAGAAGGGCCGCGGCTATTCCTTCGCCGAGCAGGACGAGGCGGACCGCTTCCACACCGTCGGCGCCATGGACCCGCTGACCTGCCTGCCGCTGGCGCCCTCCCAGGGCCCCTCCTGGACCTCCGTCTTCGGCGCCGAGATGGTGCGGATCGGTGACGAGCGCCCCGACGTGGTGGCCATCACCGCGGCCATGCTGCAGCCGGTCGGCCTGGAGGCGTTCGCCAAGGCGTACCCGCACCGGGTCTTCGACGTCGGTATCGCAGAGCAGCACGCGGCCACGTCCGCGGCGGGGCTGGCCACCGGTGGCCTGCACCCGGTGGTCGCGGTCTACGCGACCTTCCTCAACCGGGCCTTCGACCAGGTGCTGATGGATGTCGCGCTGCACAAGTGCGGCGTCACCTTCGTGCTGGACCGCGCCGGGGTGACCGGAGTGGACGGCGCCTCGCACAACGGCATGTGGGACATGTCGATCCTGCAGGTGGTGCCCGGCCTGCGGATCGCCGCCCCGCGCGACGCCGACCAGCTCAGGGCCCAGTTGCGCGAGGCGCTGGACGTCTCCGACGCTCCCACGGTGATCCGCTTCCCGAAGGAGACCGCGGGCGAGCCGCTGGCCGCGGTGGACCGGATCGGCGGCATGGACGTCCTGAGCCGGCCCGCCGAGGGCACAGCCGACGACGTACTGCTGGTCTCGGTCGGCGCTCTTGGTGCCAGCTGCCTGGCGGCCGCCGAACTGCTGGCCGGCCGCGGCATCGGGGTGACCGTGGTCGACCCCCGCTGGGTCAAGCCGGTCGACCCCGCGCTGCCGGAACTCGCCGCGCGGCACCGCCTGGTGGCCGTCGTCGAGGACAACGGCCGGGCCGGCGGCGTCGGTTCCGCGGTCGCCCAGGCGATGCGCGACGCCGGCGTGGACGTGCCGCTGCGCGACTACGGCATCCCGCAGGAGTTCCTGGCCCATGCCAAGCGCGGCGAGATCCTCGCCGACATCGGGCTGACCCCGGCCGGGATCGCCGGCGGGATCGGCACGGCCCTGACGCGTATCGCGGGAGGGGCGGCCGGCGAGCCCGCGCAGGTCCCCGCGCATACTTCGGTACGGATCCACCCACGCAAGGAGCAGGTGAGCGATGACATCGTCTGAGGCGACGCCCGAGGCAGGCGGCGCACCCGGAGCCGGAGCGACTCCGCCGTCGAAGGGGTTCGACCTGGCGAAGCTGCTCGCCGAACGCGGCGGTGAGCGCTACGACCTGCACACGGCGTACCTGAACCACCAGTTGCCCCGGATGCTGCACACCATCGGCTTCGACAAGGTCTACGAGCGCGCCGAGGGCGCCCACTTCTGGGACGCCGAGGGCAACGACTACCTCGACATGCTGGCCGGCTTCGGGGTGATGGGCGTGGGCCGGCACCATCCGGTGGTCCGCAAGGCGCTGCACGACGTGCTCGACGCGGGGCTGCCCGACCTGACCCGTTTCGACTGCCAGCCGCTGCCCGGACTGCTCGCCGAGAAGCTGCTCACGCACACCCCGCACCTGGACCGGGTCTTCTTCGGCAACAGCGGTACCGAAGCCGTCGAGACCGCGCTGAAGTTCGCCCGCTACGCCACCGGCAAGCCCCGGGTGCTGTACTGCAAGCACTCCTTCCACGGCCTGACCACCGGCTCGCTCTCCGTCAACGGCGAGGAGGGCTTCCAGGACGGCTTCGCGCCCCTGCTGCCCGACACCGCGGTGGAGGTGGGCGACCTCGACGGGCTGGCGAAGGAGCTCAAGCGGGGCGATGTGGCGGCCCTGATCGTCGAGCCGGTCCAGGGCCACGGTGTGTTCCTTCCGCCGCCCGGCTATCTGCGCGCCGCCCAGGAGCTGCTGCGCAAGCACAAGGCGCTGCTCATCTGCGACGAGGTGCAGACCGGCATCGGCCGCACCGGGACCTTCTACGCCTACCAGCAGGAGGAGGGCGTGGAACCCGACCTGGTCACCGTCGCCAAGACCCTCTCCGGCGGCTATGTGCCGGTGGGCGCCACGCTCGGCAAGGACTGGATCTTCAAGAAGGTCTACTCCTCCATGGACCGGGTGCTGGTCCACTCGGCCAGCTTCGGCTCCAACGCCCAGGCCATGGCGGCGGGTCTGGCCACCTTGTCGGTGGTGGAGGACGAGCAGCTGGTGGAGAACTCCCGCCGCATGGGCGACCTGCTGCGCACCCGGCTCGCGGCGCTCACCGACAGGTACGAGATGCTCAAGGACGTACGCGGGCGCGGCCTCATGGTCGGCATCGAGTTCGGCCGCCCCAAGTCCCTTGGCCTGCGCAGCCGCTGGACGATGCTGCAGACCGCCCGCAAGGGCCTGTTCGCACAGATGGTGGTGGTGCCGCTGCTGCAGCGGCACCGTATCCTCACCCAGGTCTCCGGTGACCACATCGAGGTCATCAAACTGATCCCGCCGCTGGTCGTCGACGAGGCGGACGTCGACCGCTTCGTCACCGCGTTCACCGAGGTGATGGACGACGCCCACAGCGGCGGCAGCCTGATGTGGGACTTCGGCCGCACCCTGATCAAGCAGGCGGTCGCCAACAGGTAGCGATACGCAGGGCCTTGTGACCGCGAGCGCGGACAGTACGACGGAAACAGCGCTCGCGGCCAACACCCTCACCACCCGCGGGCGGCGGCCGGTGGGTCAGGTCGCGGGGGCGGTGAGGAAGCGGGACTTGAGGCGCTCGCGGCGCTCCGGGGTGAGACCGAGGCCCTCTTCCAGGTAGCGGTCCACCGTGCCCCAGTGCTCCTCGATGGTGGCGAAGGCGGTGCGCAGGTACTCCACATGGGCCTGGAAGAGCGTGCTGAGCAGTTCGCGGATCTCCGGGTCGATCGCGGTGCCGGTGGCGCCGTCGCCCCGGACCACCTTGTAGCGGCGGCCCAGGGCGTTGCTCTTGAGGTAGTCCTCCTCGATCGCGGACCGCTCCACCCCCAGCGCCAGCAGGATGATCGCGACCGAGGTGCCCGCCCGGTCCTTGCCGGCCGCGCAGTGCAGCAGCGCCGGCACCGCCGGGTCCGCCGGCTCGGTGAGCAGCGCCAGCATCTTGGCGTGCTCCGCGGTGCGCTCCAGGATCAGCGTGCGGTACGCCTCGGCCATCCGGGCCTCGCCCCTGCCCCCGCCGAGCAGCTCGCGCAGCGCCACCACGTCGCCGTCGCGGACGGTCCGCCAGAAGCCCTCGCCGCCGGCGGCCGGATCGCTCAGCGGCATGTTGAGGTTGCGGGCGCCGGCGATGGCCACGTCAGGGCCCTCCAGCGCGATGTCGTCGCCGTTGCGGAAGTCGAAGACCGTATGCAGGCCGAGACCGCTGAGGAAGGCGGTGTCGTCGGCGGTGGCGTGCGCGAGGTGACCGCTGCGGAAGAGCACGCCGTGCCGCACCCGGCGGCCGTCCGTGGTGGGCAGCCCTCCGACGTCGCGGAAGTTGCGTACACCCGTCAGCTCGGGCTCGGGCTCGGATCCGGTCGGGGCGGACTCCCGCACGTCCTGCGTCACCTGCGCTCCTCGGTCGTTGTTCGGCACGCAGCGGCATTGCCGGCGTAATGGTGACGATACGGTAGCCCGGTAACCACGTACCGACGGGTATGTGGCCGATGGAACTATTCTTTTCGGCGCCGTTTTGGCCTGGTGGGATGAATCACTGCGGACGGCTCGCTCCCTACGGTCGCGTAAGTCGCGGCCGGAGGAGCAAAATGGCCCGACGTGGCTGACGATTCGCAGACCGACCGTACTGACAGTAAAGGCGCGATCGGGTCGTACACGGCGGTGGGGGACAGCTTCACCGAAGGTGTGGGCGACCCCGGGCCCGATGGCACCTACGTCGGCTGGGCCGACCGGCTCGCCGTCCTTCTCGCCGACCGGCGGGCGCGGTCCGCGCCGCCCGGCGACTTCCGCTACGCCAACCTCGCGGTGCGCGGCCGGCTGCTCGACCAGATCGTGGCCGAACAGGTGCCCCGGGCCCGGGAACTCGCCCCCGACCTGGTGACCTTCTGCGCCGGCGGCAACGACATCCTGCGGCCCGGCACCGACCCCGACGCCATCGCGGAGCGCTTCGAGGCCGCCGTCGCCGACCTCACCTCGGCGGTCGGCACCGTGCTGGTCTGCACCGGCTTCGACACCCGCGGAGTGCCGGTGCTGCGCCATCTGCGCGGCAAGATCGCCACGTACACCGCCCATGTCCGGGCCATCGCGGACCGCTACGACTGCCCGGTGCTCGATCTGTGGTCGCTGCGCTCGGTGCAGGACCGGCGGGCGTGGAGCCAGGACCGGCTCCACTTGTCGCCCGAGGGGCACACCCGGGTCGCACAGCGGGCCGCGCAGGTGCTGGGCCTGGAGGTGGCGGCCGACCCGGACCGGCCGTGGCCGGTGGAGCAGTGGCGTCCGCCGTCCGCGGTGCGCCGGGACAACATCCAGTGGGCCCGGGAGTATCTGGTCCCGTGGATCGGCCGCAGGCTGCGCGGGGAGTCCTCGGGGGACGAGGTGGCGCCCAAGCGGCCGGACCTGCTGCCGCTCTAGGCCGGCCCGGCGGCTAGACCGGCCCGGCGGCGGGCCCGCGGGGGCGGGCCGACCGGAAACCCCGCCGGAAATCAGTAGGGCGCGTGGTGGGCGGCGATCTCCGCCCACACCACGCGCCCGGTACCGCTGTCTGCCGGGTCCGATCCCCAGGCCAGCGAGAGGACGCTGACCAGCAGCAGCCCCCGCCCGCCTTCCTCGTCGGCTTCGGCGGCACAAGGCTCGGGGACCCCGGTTCCCCTGCCCTGGTCGGTGACCTCCAGCCGGATGACCCCGCCGGCCTCCTGGAGGACGCAGCTGATCTTCTCGCTGTCGGTGTGCCGGACGGCGTTGGTGAACAGTTCCGTCACGATCAGACTCGCGTCGTCGCAGGCTTCCGGATCCGTACCCCACTCGCCCAGGCGCGCTCTGACCCGCCCGCGGGCGTCCGCGACGGACGCGCTCAGCGCAGGCAGCCGGAACACGTCACGGCGGACCGGATCGCCGACCCCGGCACGGCTCTGGGGCCGTACGGCGTCAGGTGAATGAACCACTCCGCAACTATGAGGCCCGTGACGGACACATGGCAAGGTCCGATCTGTAATTTGCAGAATCGGCCGAACATGCTGTCGCCCGACGCTGACGTCATGACACACTGCTTGTCAGTCAAGGGAGTTGGAGGATGAGACTCGTGATGGACCCGCGGCCGGGTGGTGCTCCGACCGTCCTGCGCATGGTGCTCGGGAAACGCCTCCAGGATCTCCGGGAGCAGGCGGGGCTCAGCTATGAGGAAGCCGGACGTGCGCTCGATGTGACCCACGCCACGATCCGCCGGATGGAAAAGGCGGAAGTGGGGCTGAAACTCCCTTATGTCGAGAAGCTCCTGTCCACCTACGGCGTCACCTCCGCCGAGGAGATCGGCGGCTTCCTCGCCCTGGCCCGCGAGGCCAACCGCCCCGGCTGGTGGCACAGCTTCCGGGACGTCCTGCCCGACTGGTTCAGCGCCTTCGTCAGCCTCGAAGGCGAAGCCGCCGTGATCCGCGCCTACGAGCCGCACTACGTCCCCGGCCTGCTGCAGACCCCCGACTATGCCCGCGCGGTCCTGCGGGCCGGACTGCCGCACGCCGCCGCGGAGGAGATCGAGCGGCTGGTCACCCTGCGCATCGAGCGCCAGGCGCTGCTGGCCCGCAGTGACGCGCCGCCGCTGCTGTGGGTCGTGATGGACGAGACCGTGCTGCGCCGCCCGATCGGCGGCCGCACGGTGATGCGCGACCAGATCGGCGCCCTGATGGACGCCACCGAACTGCCCAACGTACGGCTGCAGGTGATCCCGTACGCCGCGGGACCGCACCCGGCCATGTACGGGCCGTTCCACATCTTCCGGTTCCAGCTGCAGGAGATCCCCGACATCGCGTACGCCGAGAGCCTGGTCGGCGGCGTCTACTTCGATGAGCGGGACGACGTCTCGACGTTCCTGGAAGCGCTGGACCGGATGTGCGCGCAGGCAGCGCCGGCACAGAGTACCAAGGCCATCCTCGATGGCATGCGCAAGGAGATCTGAACCATGGATCGCGGCACCAACGACCGCGTGGAAGCCATGTACGACGGCGCCCACGGGTACGAAGACCTGTACGAAGCTGTTTACGACGGGGTGTACAACGGGATGCCCGCCGCCGCGCTCGGCGCGGACGGCTGGCGCAAGCCCTGGAGCGGCGGGAACGGCGGTTCCTGCGTCGAGGCGAAGAAGCTCAACGACGGCCGGGTGGCGCTGCGGCAGTCCACCGACCCGCAGGGACCGGCGCTGATCTACACCAATCACGAGATCACCACCTTCATCCTCGGCGCCAAGGCCGGCGAGGCGGACTTCCTCCTCTCATGACCTTCACCCCCGTGCCGAACGGGCACGACACGCACCACGGGCACGCCCGGCGCCGGGCGCAGGACCAGCACCACCTATCGATGAAGCGGAGGACGGCGTGACCGACCAGGGATTCCCCGTCGAGGAGATCGACACCAGCAGGCCCCACCCGGCCCGCATGTACGACTACTTCCTCGGCGGCCGGGACAACTACGAGGTCGACCGCGAGGCCGCCGACCGCGTACTGGACATCGCCCCCGAGGTCCCCGCCAGCGCCCGCGCCAACCGCGACTTCCTCACCCGCGCGGTCCGCTACCTCACCGAGAGCGGCATCCGGCAGTTCATCGACATCGGCACCGGCATCCCCACCTCGCCCAACACCCACGAGATCGCGCAGTCGGTGGCGCCGGACGCCCGGGTCGCCTACATCGACAACGACCCGATCGTGGCCACCCACGCCGGCGCCCGCCTGCTCGGCGCCGGCAACACCGGCTTCTTCCTCGGTGACATGCGCGACCCGCAGAGCATCATGGAGCACCCCACCATCGGCGAGCTGATCGACTTCGAGCAGCCGATCGCCCTGATGACCGTCTCGGTGATGCACTTCGTCACCGACGCCGAGGACCCGGCCGGCATGATCGGGGCCTACCGCGACATGCTGCCGGCCGGCAGCCACCTGGTCCTGTCGCACGCCACCGGCGACTTCCACCAGGACCACGTGGACGAGGTCCTGGAGATCTACAAGAAGGCCACCGCGTCGCTCACCGCCCGCACCCACGCCGAGGTGCTGGCCCTCTTCGCCGGCTTCGAACTCGTCGAGCCCGGCCTGGTCCAGGTGCCGCTGTGGCGCCCGGACGGACCGGAGCCGGAACCCGAGGACCTGCGCGGGATCTCGGTCTACGGCGGCCTGGGCCGCAAGGCCTGACCCGCAGGCCGGCTTCCCCCCTCATCCCCCCGGGGAGGCCGGCCCGCCGGACCGGAAGGTCCCAGCGGCCCCGGCGCCGGCGGGTGCAATCACGGGACCGGAAGGCCGCAGCGGCTCCGGCGCCGGCGGGCGGAGCGCCGGGTCGCAGCTCCGGAAGGCCACCGGCGGTCACCCGGCGCCGGTGAAGGCGGTCACCGCCCGCACAAAGCCCTCCGGGTCGTCCAGCCACGGGTAATGCCCGCTGCCGGGCAGCACCGCCACCGTCGCGTGCGGGAAGAACGCCGCCGCCTGCGCCGCGGCCTCCGGGTGCGGGCCGCCGTCGACCTCCCCGGCCAGCAGCAGCACCGGCGCGGCCAGAGCGGCGAGCGCCACCTTCGTCGCGGCCGGGTCGAAGGCCGCCGGATTCCGGTAACTGCCGCCCGCCGCCGTATTGCGCTGCCGTGCGTCGGCCGCCGAGAGCGCCTGCGCGGCCGCGTCCCACCGGCCGTACGTCAGCGGCTCCAGCACATCCCAGTCCGCCCCGGTCTCCCGTCCGGCGAACACCCGGTCCATCGCCGCGGCCGCCTCGGCGTGCCACGGCTCGAAGGGCCGCGCCGCCAGCGCCTGCTTGCGCTGCGCCGCGGTGAACTCCACACCCAGCGCCACCAGGCCCGGCGCGACCAGCGTCAGCGTACGGACCCGCTCCGGATGCCGGGCCGCGTAGAGGATCGCCAGATCGGCGCCTGCGGAGTGCGCGAGCAGATCGAGCCGTTCCCGTCCGAGTTCGCCCCGCAGCGCCTCCAGATCGGCCACCTGGCGGTCGCAGCGGTACGTGGCCGGGTCGGCGGGCACCTGCGAGTCACCGGTGCCGCGCAGATCGAGCAGCACCAGCTGCCGGTGGGCGCTCAGCCCGCCGAGGTCGCCCAGATACGCCGACGCCCGCATCGGCCCGCCGGGCACCACCACCAGCGGCTCCCCCGTACCGCGCCGGTGACAGGCGAGCAGCGTGCCGTCGAAACCCGCGAAGGTGGCGCGGCCGGCCGCCGCCGGTTCCTGGCGGCGCTCCGCAGCCGGGGGCTCGGCCGCCATCAGCGGCAGCGTGCGGCCGGGGACAGAACCGGACGGCACCCGGCCCACCGTGACCGCGCCCATCGCCCGGTAGAAGGACTCGGCGTTCGGATCCGCGTCGATGGCCAGCCGGGTGAACCCCAGCCGTCCGGCCTCCCGCAGCGCGTGCTCGTACAGCCGCCGGCCGGCGCCGCGGCCCATCGCGTCCGGGTCGACGAAGAGCATGCCGATCGAGCCCTTCGGCGGCTCGCCCTCCATCGTCACGAAGCCGAGCACCGTCCCGGTCCCGTCCTCCTCGGCGACCGTCGTCCGCCGGGCACTGATCTCCCCTGTGCGCAGGGTGAGTTCGTCCCGGCAGGCGGCCATGAAGGCGTCGTCGTACCCCCAGTGCGCCTTGGACCGCAGGGCGAGCGCGGTCAGCGCCGCGGCCTCCACCGGGTAAGCGGCGCGCAACCGCACCGTGCCGCCCACCTGCCCGGTCAACGCAGCGCGTCCATGGTCACCGTCACACCGTCCAGGGTGCCCGCGAAATCCGCGCCCAGGGCGAGCGAGGGCGTCTGGAACCCGGCCCGCAGCCCCGGCAGCAGGTCCACGATCCGCAGCACCGCGTCGGCGGTGAGCCGGTACGGGCTCGGGCCGGTCAGCGTCGCGGTCACCGTATTGCCCGCGGCGTCCCGGGCACGGCCCCAGACCTCACTGCGGGAGGCGCCGAGACTGCGCTCCCCGGGCCCGCGCACCAGCCGCCCCACCGCACCGGACACCACCCCCCGCAGCGGGCCGAGCCGCAGCGCCCGGGTGACCGCGAGCGCCGGACCCGGCAGCGCGGTGTACGTGGTGATGTCGGGGATGCCCGTCGAGTGGTAGGCGGTGCTGACGTCACCCCACGGCACCGACACCACCGTGCGGGCACCGGACGGGAAGGCGGCCCGCACCTGCCGCGAACCGAAGGGGACGGTACGGATCTCACCCCCGGCCCGGATCCTGCCGCCGTCCGAGGCGCCTTCGAGCGCGGTCCGCACGCTGCCGGGGCTGGGGCCGCCGCCGGCGAGGAAGGCCAGGTCCAGCTGGGTGGCGTCGGGCAGCCGGGCGGCGAGCAGCGCGGCCACGCAGTCGGTCGGCACCACGTCGAAGCCCGCACCCGGCAGCAGGGTGACCCCGGCCGCCCTGGCCCGCGGGCCGAGCCGGTGCAGCGCCTCGAAGACGTCGATCTCCCCGGTGATGTCGAGATACGCGGTCCCGGTCTCGATGCAGGCCGTCGCCATCGGCACCGCGGTCCGCGCGAACGGCCCCGCGCAGTGCGCCACCGCCGTCACGCCGTCCAGTCCGCGGCGTATCGCGGCCGGCTCGCCGAGCCCGAACACCCGGTGTTCCAGGCTGAGTTCGGCAGCCAGCGGCACCAGCTTCGCGGCATTGCGGCCGGCCAGCACCGGGCGCAGGCCCTCGGCGGCGGCGCGGCGGGCGATGAGGCGGCCGGTGTACCCGGTGGCGCCGTACAACAGCCAGGTCATGGGTCTGATCCTCCTCGGAGGTGGTGACCGGAACCGTACACGCGCTGTCCCACAGCGCGATATCGGGTGGGCGGTCGGCCCCGGGCATGCGACGCTGGTGCCATGACCGACCCAGAGCACGAGGCCACCGTGGCCGCCGAAGCAGACCCTCAGGACGCCGCCGCGGCCGAGGACCCCGAGACGGCGCCCGCACCGGCGCAGGACCCGGACGAGGACGAGGTGAAGCGGAAGTTCCGCGAGGCACTGGCCCGTAAGCAGGGTGCCCGCCACGGCGGCACCGGCGGAGGCGGCCCCGACCAGTCCAAGGTCCACGGGGCCCACGGCCGCGCCGGCGGCCCCCGCGAGTTCCGCCGCAAGAGCGGCGGCTGACACCCCGGGGCTGCCCCGCACCCGGCCGTACCGCACCTGTTCCCCCGCCCGCCCGGCACCGCAGCCCCGCCGGGCGGGCTCGTTCTTCACCCGACCCGGCTCGTTCTTCCCCCGCCCCGGCGCGGGTCCGCCGGTCTTATTGCCGCCCGGGGGCGGCGACCTGCGGCGTAGGGTCGGAATGGTGACGACGAATCCCTTCCTCAGCCCGAGCACCCTGCCCTACGAGCTGCCGCCGTTCGCCGAGATCCGGGACGAGCACTATCTGCCCGCCTTCGAACGCGCCCTGGCCGAGCACCTGGCCGAGGTGGAGGCGATCGCCGCCGGCCCCGAGCCCGCGACCTTCGAGAACACCCTCGTGGCGCTGGAGCGCTCCGGCGCCCTCCTGGGCCGGGTGAGCGCGGCCTTCCAGAACCAGGCGTCGTCACACGTCACCGAGACCCTGCGCGAGATCGAACCACGGGTCAGCGCGCTGCTCGCCGCCCACAGCGACGCCGTCCACCTCAACGCCCCGCTCTTCGCCCGGATCTCGGCCCTGCACGAGGCCCGCGACACCCTCGGCCTCGACCCGGAGTCGCTGCGGCTGCTGGAGCGCTACCACACCACCTTCCGCCGGGCCGGCGCCGAACTCTCCGCCGGGGGCCGGGCCCGGCTGCGCGAACTCAACGCCGAGATCGCCGCCGCCTCCACCGCCTTCGGCCAGAACCTGCTGGCCGCCAACGCGGCCGGCGCCCTGGTGCTCGACGACCCCGCCCAGCTGGCCGGCCTCTCGCCCGACGCCATCGCCGCCGCCGCCCAGAACGCCCGCGAACTGGGCCACGAGGGCCGCTGGGTGATCAGCCTGAAGAACTTCTCCAACCAGTTCGAACTGGCCGCCCTGGACGACCGGGACGTCCGCAAGCGCCTGCTGGACGCCTCGCTGAACCGCGCCCAGGACACCAACGGCCCGCTCGCCGTCACCCTGGCCACCCTGCGCGCCGAACGCGCCGCCCTGCTCGGCTACGACAGCCACGCCGCTTACGTCGTCGCCGACCGCACCGCCGGCAGCACCGAAGCCGTCACCGACCTGCTCGCCCGGCTCGTCCCGCCCGCCGTCGCCAACGCCCAGCGCGAGGCCCAAGCGCTCGCCGAACTGGCCGGCGGCACCGTCGAGGCATGGGACTGGGCGTACTGGTCAAGCAGACTCCGCAAGGAGCGCTACGACATCGACGACGCCGAACTGCGCCCGTACTTCGAACTCGACAAGGTGCTGCACGACGGCGTCTTCCACGCCGCCCACCAGCTCTACGGCATCACCCTCACCGAACGCCCCGACCTGCCCGGCTACCACCCGGAGGTCCGGGTCTTCGAGGTCTTCGACGCCGACGGCACCGGGATCGGCCTTTTCCTGATCGACTTCTTCGCCCGCGACACCAAGCGGGGCGGCGCCTGGATGAACTCTTTGGTCGACCAGTCCGCCCTGCTCGGCCGGCGGCCGGTGGTCGTCAACAACCACAACATCCCCAAGCCCGCCCCCGGCGAGCCCGCCCTGCTCACCTTCACCCAGGTGGACACGCTCTTCCACGAGTTCGGCCACGCCCTGCACGGCCTGTTCTCCGCGGTCCGCTACCCCTTCTTCTCCGGCACCGCCGTCCCCAGCGACTTCGTCGAATACCCCTCGCAGGTCAACGAGATGTGGTCGCTGTGGCCCGAGGTCTTCGCCCACTACGCCACCCACCACGAGACCGGCGAACCGATGCCCGAGCGGACCGTCGCCCGGATGCGGGAAGCCGCCCTCTTCGGCCAGGGCTTCGCCACCGTCGAATACCTCGCGGCTACCCTGCTCGACTGGGCCTGGCACACCCTGCCGGCCGGCGCCGACCCCGGCGACGCCCTCGCCTTCGAGGCCAAGGCACTGCACGAAGCCGGCCTCGCCCTCCCGGCGATCCCGCCGCGCTACCGGACCACGTACTTCTCGCACATCTTCAACAGCCAGTACAGCGCGGGCTATTACTCCTACATCTGGAGCGAGGTCCTGGACGCCGACACCGTCGACTGGTTCCGGTCCAACGGCGGCCTGCGCCGCGCCAACGGCGACACCTTCCGCCGCGAACTGTTGTCCAGGGGCGGCAGCAAGGACCCGATGGCGGCCTTCGAAGAAGTGCGCGGGAGGGGCCCGAGGGTCGAACCACTGCTGGAGCGCCGGGGGCTGCTCACCTGAGGCACTCCGGGATATCCGGATGACGTGCGCCGCCGCCCTGCCGCAGGATGGCGGGATGGGATGGACGATCACCGACGACCTGGACCGTTTCGAGGCCGAGGCCGGCGGTTTCCTCGCCCGGTACCCGGTGGAGAACTCGGTGCCCCGCACCGTCTGCGGCACCATCCGGCGCCGCGGCCCCCAGGTCTACGGCGCGGAACCGCCGTACTTCGGCTGGTGGCGCCCGGACGGCGGCGGCGCCGTGGCCGCGGCCTTCCTGCGCACCCCGCCGTACCCGCCACTGCTCACCCGGGGCACCCCGGAGGCCGCCCGCGCCCTCGCCACCGAACTTCCGCCGCCGCTCGACGGCGTCCGCGGCGGCAGCGAGGCGGTCCGCGCCTTCACCGAGGTGTGGCGCGAGCGCACCGCCGCCACGGTGACGGTCGAGCGCGAGATGCGCTCCTACCGGCTCGGCACCCTCACCCCACCGCTGCCCGCCCCGCCCGGCCGGGCCCGGGTGGCCGAGCCCGGCGACCGGGAGCTCCTGCTGCGCTGGCACGAGGAGTTCGGCCGGGACATCGGCGAACCCCTCCCCGGCCGCGAGCGGATGGTGGACGACGCCCTCACCTACGGCGGCCGCACCCTGTGGGAAGTGGACGGCACCCCGGTCACGATGGCCGGCTCCACCGCCCCGGCGGACGGCGCGATCCGGATCGTCTCCGTCTACACCCCGCGGGAGCTGCGGGGCCGCGGCTACGCGGGCGCGGTGACCACCGCCGTCTCGCAAGCGGCACTGGACGCGGGCGCGGCGACCGTCCTGCTCTCCGCGGACCTGGCGAACCCGGTCAGCAACCGCCTCTACCGGCGGCTCGGCTTCACGGCGGTCCGTGACCAGATGACGGTCGCCTTCACGTGACGCCTTCACCTGACGCCTTCACCTGACGCCTTCGCGTGACACCGCGCCGGGCCGGGCGCCCTTGCCGCCGACGCACCGGCCCGGCGGAGCGGGGAACCATTCCGCGCCGATCCCGGTTCTGTTCTGCGGAGCAACCCTTCCGGAACGCGTGACCCAGAGCCACCCAAGGCCCCACCTGAGCCACCGGTCCGCCGCATAATGGAGACGGCGGAAAACCGCCGCCCGACGATTCCGCATGGAGGTCCTGTGACCGGAGCCGGCCGACTGCCCTCCCGCCTCGTGAAGTTGCGCCCCGCACCCTTTGGCGCGGACCCGACCGGCGCCCGGCTGGAGCGCATTCTCCGGTCGCCGAACTGGGCGGACGGCGCGTTCGTCAACCCGGTGGGGGCCCGCAGCGTCCCCACCGGCGACATGATCAAGTCGCTGCCGGCCAGCCTCCGCAAGGAGGCCCGGCAGTCGCGCAAACCGCTGCGCCCGATCCCGGTCCACCCCACCACCCTGGCCGACATCGCCACGCCGGCCGCCTCCGGTCTGCGGCTGACCTGGATGGGCCACTCCTCCGTGCTCGCCGAGATCGGCGACCGGCGGGTCCTGTTCGACCCCGTCTGGGGCGAGCGATGTTCGCCCTTCGCCTTCGTCGGACCACGCCGTATCCACCCCACGCCGGTGCCGCTGGCCTCGCTCACCGGCCTCGACGTCGTGGTCATCTCGCACGACCACTACGACCACCTCGACATGCCTACGATCATGGCGCTGATCAGGAGCGACGTGGTGTTCGCGGTGCCGCTGGGCGTCGGCTCCCACCTGGAGTACTGGGGTGTGCCGCCGGAGCGGCTGCGGGAACTGGACTGGAACGAGTCCACCGAAGTGGCCGGCCTCACCCTGACCGCCACCCCCGCCCGGCACTTCTGCGGGCGCGGCCTGCGCGGCCGGCAGCAGACCCTCTGGGCGTCCTGGGTGGTCACCGACGGCACCCACCGGATCTACCACAGCGGCGACACCGGCTACTTCCCCGGCTTCGCCGACATCGGTGCCGAGCACGGCCCCTTCGACGCCACGATGATCCAGATCGGCGCCTACAGCGAGTTCTGGCCCAAGAACCACACTGAGTGTACGCCGGGCGAGCCCTGTGACTGCAAGCCCGATCCAGGCCAGTGGCCGGACATTCACATGACACCCGACGAAGGCTTGCGCGCCCACCTCGATCTGCAAGGCGGCCAGCCGGGCGGGGTCCTGCTCCCCATCCACTGGGGCACTTTCAACCTCGCCTTCCACCCGTGGGCCGAGCCTGCCGAACGCACGATGCTCGCCTCGCACCAAGCCGGACAGCAGTCCGCGTCCCCGCGCGTCGGCCAGCCGTTCGAGCCTGCCACTTGTCCCGAGCCTGACCCGTGGTGGCGGGACGTAGCGGTCACTCCTGTCAACGGCTGGGCTGTCTGGCCCAGAGACCCGGCAGGCTCCGCACAGCCCTCTGAGGTCGCGGTGGAGGCGTGATGGACGCCGAGCTTCGTCAGATCACTGATGTCTTTTCGCGCTTGCCGGCAGACGAGCGACGGAAGGTCGTGAAGGCCATCGACGGGCCTCCGCGCGGAGGACAAGCGGCAAGTAGCAACTGCATCCCGCTGCCCGCATCGCGGGGCGCATTTCGTCTGCCCGTGCGCGTGGTTCGCATCCGAGACGACGCGTAGTCAGCGGCCTGCACAGAAGCCCAGTCGCCGCCGGAGGCAACGACCGGGCCTGTGCATGTCAGCGTATTGATTCCTTCACTGACGCTGTGCATCTTCAAGAAGGCTGTCGACATGCCGCCGAAGAGGTGTCTCCAACTCCAGGTTGTTGCCGCGCTGTATCCCTTGAAGGAACTCGCTGGCTACGACGAGTTGGGAGAAGCGGCCGGCTTGGGAGTCAAGTGCTTCCCTGAAGGTCTCGTGGACCTGTTCGGCGATCTCGGGTACGGCGAGGCTGGAGATGTACAGGCACGCCTCGTCGTATCCGGTCGGTGCCAGTCCCCATCGCTCCCAGTCCAGGATGCACAGATCTGGGCCAGCGAGGTTCGACCACTGGATGTCGGCGTGCGTTGTGGACCACTGGGGCACTGTCGTGTCCAGGTCCGTTTCGAGGAACTGGGGCATCGCCCAGTGGAGGCGTTCCTGGCGGACGGCTGTCCGGTCGGTGGGGGTTGACGCTACGGCGGCCAGGGCGACGCGGAGGGAAGTCCACCAGGTGTCCGGGAGTCGGATACTCGCGGGTGCGAGGGCTGTTTTGCTCAGGGAGCTGGCGTGAACGCGCTCGTACAGTTCCGCGCGGTAGGCGTAGTCAGCCTCAGACCAGTCGTGGACGGCGTGGAGGCGGGGGCGTGGGACGGTGGCGGGGATTGCTTTCTCCGCCGTTTCCGGGCCGTCCCACGCGGCGGTGCTGGCCTTCTCCGCGCGTACGGCCAGGAGGCGGAGCCAGCGGTCACCCGCCACCGGGCCGCTCAGACTGCGGGCGTCCCAGCCCCACGTCTCGCCGCCTTCGTCCACCGTGACGCAGAGTTCATCCGCTGCTCTTTGCCAGGAGCGGCGCATGCGCTCTGATGTCGCGTCATCAGGTGGAGAAGGCATCCGTGATCCTCCGGAGTACGTCGCTGTCGAAGGGCTCGCCCGAGGTTGCTCGAACGGCCTCCGCCCAGTGTTCCGGCGTACTCGCGGACAGCAAAATCCGGCTCACCCCAGGGACATAAGCCACCGTGCCAAGGATGATCCGGAGGGGAGAAACGCCGGGCAGAAGTTCTTCTGCTGCGGCGGGTGTAATGAACTCAGGCAGCTCACCACCGCCCAGCGGGGCAGAGGCGAAGACCGCGAGGCCGGCTGATTGAGCTTCGGCCAGGACACCATGACCGTCTATGGCGTCCGCGATCGGCCCGAGCTGGATCAGGGATAGGGGAAGCTGCACAGCCCGAAGCCGGTGGAAAGGGCCGCCAGCCGCGCGGGCCAGGTCGATCAGCCCTGGAACGGTCAGCGACCCGTCGTGCAGGGCCGACCACGTTGCCACGCCGTAGCCATGGATCAGCCCCTGGTCGCAGCACTTTTCCAGGGCACGGAAGGCTTGCTCAACCCGCTCGGCCAGTGCGGTGGGAGCGGGGTCACCATGCTCCGGATTGTGCACGAACGTGATGTCAGGGCAGCGACCAAGCGCGGCTGCGCTGCGGGCGACCTGCCACGTCACATAGCGCGGGTCAAGGCTGAAGCCCGAACCCGCTTCGGCCTCGGACAGCACGCCAGCCTGGACAGCCTCATCCTGCTGCGGGCCGGCCACGAAGCCCACCTTTGTGGAGACGCGGATACCGCCGTACGCCTTGAGGAAAGGCGCAAGGCGGGTCTCAGCCTGTCCGTGCTGGTAGTTGGGTGCGGTATCAACCCAGTCCACCCCGAACTGAAGAGCAGCCTCCGCGGCTTCCACAACGCCCTGGGTCCGGTACGTGCCTAGACCGAGCAGCGCCCTCACGACAGGTTCCCGACGGCCGCCACCTGACCCTTGACGAGTTCCCAGACCAGGGCTGCCGCTTGCTCGACGGACAGGCCGGTGCCGTCGACAAGCTCCTTCAGTGTGTGCGGGTGACGGTCGGCGAGCCTGTCCAGCACTGGCCTGGCGGCACTCGCAAAGGTCCAGGTCTCGCCGCCAGCCGTGAGCACGACGTTCCCGGACTCGTCGGAGGCCACGTCGTGAGTCGTGGACAGCAGACGAACGAGCACGTGCGGATCGTTGGGCACCCCGAAGACGTGAGGTAGCGAGGGGCGCATCCGAACGCGTTCCGTCGCATCGCGGTGAGCGGCGAAGCGGTCGACCAGATCGGCACCGTCTGAGAATTCATTCATCAGCAGGTCGCGCAGCCGATCGGCGAACTGCTGCTTCTCCTCCGGCGTTCCGAACCGGGGAAGGTCTGCCCGTACAGCTTCGTCCCGACGCAGGATCTCGGACAGCCACGTTATGAGGTCCGCGCCGGTCACGGAGGTCAGCCCGCAGGTGAGGTGAAGGGACCGTTCGCCCTCCGAGGCTGAGACGCTGTGCCACCAGCCCCGCGGTAAGTAGAGAAGGTCTCCAGCCGTCAGTACGAACTCGGCCGTGGGCTCCTCGGGAGGGGCCTCCGGTTCGGCTACGTCCTGGTGCATGGGCGCAATGCGCGTCGGCCCGTAAAGCTTCCAGCGCTTGGAGCCGTCCAGTTGGACCACCACAACATCGTGATCGTCCCAGTGGGTGCCGAAGCCCTCCTTGCCCGTCCAGGAGGCGTACAAGTTGACCTGGATGCGTGCGCGGAGCCAGGACTGAAGGTCGTCAGCCAAGAGGTGCACCGGCGGGTGCAGTTCTTCGAGGGCATCAATCACCAGCGTTGCGCCGTCGGCGAGCTGCTGGTGGAAGGCCGCAGGGTGAAGGTTCTGCCAGACATTGGCCCGGCGGTTCACGATGGATTGCGCGTAGGCGTCCTGGGGCACGGTCACGCCATCAGCGGAGAGCCGGAGACGTGGCACCTCCAGGCGATGCCGGCCGAGAATTTCGTTGAGGTCGTCCCAGCCGAAGATGTCGGCAACCATGCCGGCTTCACCAGGGACGTGGCGGAAGGTGCGGCCGAACGCCCCGGCGAGGAAGTCCTCGCCGAGGCGCGCGACGACCGCACGGTGCTTTGCGGTCATGAGTCAGTCCTGTCAGGTGTCGTTCTGGTCGGACTTGCCGCCGGTGTTGTCGGACGGGATGGCCGTACGGGCGCGAGCCGCAGCGACCTTCCCCTTGGCGAGGAGCAGATCGCTCCCGGTGGTCTGGGGCGTGTTCTCCATGTCCCTCTCATTCCTTCGGGTGGGTACTTACCTTGCTGACCCGCCCCAGCCCCTCAAGGGCCGGAGTGGGGGTTAATCCCCGCCTCCGCGAGCCGCACGGAGTTTGGGAGCGCCCGCGGTTGGCAATTCGCGGAGGCGGGAGTCTCAGGGGACCTCGGGCCGCTTGGGTGGAGTGCGGGGTATGGGGTCGGGACCAGGAACCGGGCCTCCGGGTAAGGACTTCTGCGCCGGCATCAGTTGCTGGGCTTCTGCTTCGCCGCCGCGCGCCGTTCGGCGCGGTTGCCGTTGGGGTCCGGGGTGATTCTCTCCACGGGAACCCTGCCCGCAACAACGGTCGGCCCAGCCGTCGATTTCGTTTTCTTCTGCCCGTTCCTGGTCAAAATTTCTCCACTTCCATAGTGCAGTCCTTGTTCGGACTGCCGTCCCCTCGCCCGGACTCGAACCGAGGTCACCGGGACGCCGTACGACCGTCTACGGGGGTGGGCGTCTCGGGCCCTTCCGTTTTGAGCTACGAGGGGGTGTTCTGCGCGAGCGTGCTATGTGCGACTGAAGACTGTTCCGAACAACGGGCTCTCCGTAAGTTCCCAGGTGTGGCCGCCGGGGTGATGCTCGAAAAACGTGCATATATCGGAGGCGTCCGACGAGGGAGCAAGGCAGTCAGCTCGTACCTCCATCGAAAAAATCATGTCCGTGCTGTCCCAAGGCAGTTCGAGGGCGAGGCCGTAGTGAATGGGGAAGGCGTGCTCTTGCAGGGCGCAGCGAAAATCCTGCTCCACATCGCTTGGGGCGCACTCACTCTCGGGCACGAGGTCGAGCACACTTTGGACGAATCCGTCAGACATGTGTGCTGATTCGCCGCACACGTGACGTAGTGGATCGGGGAGTGATGTCATCGTCATGTCCGTTGCTTTCTCGCGGTTCCTCGCCATACGTTCATTCAAGCTGGGGCCGCTCCGGTCACGGATCTTCCTCGCGGGCTCTCGTGACCGGAGCGGGGCTATTTAAGGGCCGCCACGATGGGAGTCGGCGGAAGACACTGAGGGAACAGACGCTATGTACTCGTCAGCAAGGTCCAGAACCGCAGTGGCCAGACGCCTGAGATATCCCAGTGCCTTGAGTTCACACTGAGGAAGCGGCTCCAGCAGGAGATTGATAGTCAACGGTTCCATTGAACGGCTCGGCCTGCCGATTCTCAGCATTGCGCGGAGCGCTGAGTGAAGGCGATTCGCCAGACCTCGAAAATCCTCCGGCTCCGGATGCGCGTCCTCGTCCAGTACCGCTTCCAGGTCGTTCATGATCGTGTCGCTCAGGGGAAGCGACTCAATCTCGTCCCAGAGATCGCCTGTCTCATGTGAATCTTCATCCGAGTCCAGCAGCGCGGTAGAGGTCATCACGCGCTCACGGCCTTCTGCCGGGCGCCCGAAGGATACGAGGTGGATAACGGCGTCGGGGTGACGCTCTCAGCCCGTCCGTCCGCTTCGGGCGTACTGGCTCGGGGCCTTCTGGCGGGGAGGCGCAGCCAAGCCCAAACGATCTTTCCGGGTCGGTCGTTGGCCGGCTGATAGCCCCAGGCGCCTTCGCTCAGGCCCGCGATCAGTCGCACACCCCGACCGGTCACGGCGTCGTCGGACTCGGGCCGCAGGACGGGGGGCTCAGGGCTCTCGTCGGACATCGAGAGACACAGCCGCCCACCACTGATCCAGAGGACGAGCGCACAGGTGGGTACCCGCGGCTGTCCCCCGCTCGGGTCGAAGGGCTGCGTGTCGACCCCAGCGTGTCGAACCGCGTTGGACGAGAGTTCCGCCACGATCGTGAGCGCGTCGAACGCTATGTCGTCGGGGAAGCCCCACTCGCGCAGGACCACCTCGGCGTGCTTCCTCGCGTGGCGAACCGCCGACTGCTCGCACGCCAGGTCCAGCCTGCTGAGGTAGCGAGAGTTGGGGGTCATGGTCATGCCTTTCGCCGGGTCGCGGTTCGAAGTGCGGGCGATTCACCGTACGGACAATGACGGTGCCAACACGGGGAGTTGAACCGCCAGCGGTAGCAACTGTGGACTATGAGAAACGTTGCTGGCAACCTTCAAGAATAAGAAACGTTGCTCATATGCGGATTGGCATATGCCAGCAACGTTGCGGGCGCTACCCTGCAACCGACGACGAGGGAGGCAGGCCGATGGTGGAAGCACGGCCCAACGTGCATCGACGCAGGCTCGGATCGGCCCTGCGGTCCCTCCGCAGCGGCGCCGGGCTCTCGATGGAAGAGGCCGCAGAGCGGCTTGGCCTCGCGGGGAAGCCTGCACTGAGCAAGATTGAGAACGGCAAGCAGCGGGTCTCGGGCCTTGGCCTGACGGCCTTCTTCCAGATCTACGGTGTCGACTCCGAGGAGACACGCGCGAAGATCAAGGCCATGGCTTCCCTCGCGGCATCCGGCAAGCGGACGAACCTGCTGGACGAGTACAAGGAGGCCATCCGGACTCACGAGTTCGAGGACTACCTACACCTGGAAGGAATGGCCGCCATGGCCGAGGCGTACCTGCACGTCGTACCTGGGCTGCTCCAGACCGAGGACTACGCGACGGCCATCGTGGAACGCAGCCAGAAGTGGCCTTCGAAGCGCGAGGTCAAGCACTTCGTGGATCTACGCTTGGCCAGGCAGGTCGCCCTGACCCGGGAGAATCCCATCACCATGTGGAGCATCCTGGACGAAGCAGCTCTCCGCCGCGCGGTCGGCGGACCGGAGGTCATGAGGGGCCAGCTCCAACACCTGCTGGACATGATGGAGAAGCACAGCCACGTAGAAGTCCAAGTGCTCCCCTTCTCGGCCGGCGCCCATGCGGGCATCGACGGCCCGTTCCAGCTCCTACACTTCCAGGTAGGACCGCCGGTTGCGGTCGTTGAGACGATGACAACCTCCGTCTACCTGGAGGAAGATAGGGACGTGGGCAGATACGCCTCGGCCCTCGACTTCCTTCGCACGCAGGCTCTCGACGGCCCAGCTTCGCGCCGCTTCATCCACGACTTGATCAAGGACAGCCACACATGAACAGTAACGTCGACCTCACCAACGCCAACTGGGCCAAGAGCGAACTGTCTAACGGTGGAGACAACTGCCTGGAGGTCGCCTTTGTCGACGGGGTTGTGGCGCTGCGCGACTCCGTCGATGTGGGTGACCCTGACGCAAAGGTCTTGATCGTCTCTCGTCGGGACTACGAGCTGTTCACCGCAAGTGTGCAAGCCGGACAGAAGGACCTTCTGGCCTGACTCCCGCTTCTGACCGTTCGAACGGCCCCCATCCCTTTGAGGGTGGGGGCTGAGCGTTTTGGCAAAGTGCGTCCTCTACCGAAGTGGGGGATTCCTTTATTTCATTCACTCATCGAAACCCTTCGAAGGAGGCCGGAACCCGTGCGCTTGGCTGCTGCCGGTTCGGACCTCAGCTACGGAAAGCCAGCCAAGGCGCTGGGTCTGTCGACCGCTCAGGCGCGCGTGTGTCTCGCTGCACCCCCACTATGCCAAGCCACGCCATTTCGTTCGTGAACGTCACGTCGGGCGGTTTCGCGTCTGCTGTGCCGTGGTGGCTGCGGTCGTGCCCCGTCTCGCGTGACCTGCCTGTGCCCGGTGTGTTCCGTGATGGTGTTGGCCTGGGACCGGTGGGGGTTATATGCGGGCCTGGTGGGTCACTGTTGCTTTCTTGCGCGCTGAGCGGTGGGACGGTAGACAGGAGCGACGGCGGCCACCGGCCGCCAGCGCGCGCGGCCGGCGCCAGTGGGCCGCCTTGATCCAGTAAAGAAACTTTGAACAGTCTGTCGGTCAGGGAACCGCATTACGGAGCGTAACTACGCTCTCGCCAGGCGCCCCGAAACTCGTAGAGTTTCGGGGCGCCTGGCGAGAGGCACGTTCAATCAGTGGATAGTGAAACCGGTTCCGGTCGCCAGCTTCGTGAATACGACGGACTGACCCGGAGGAATCGTCCCTCCGCAGCCACCCGTCGAAGTGCACGCGCTGACGGTGTAGCTGCCGGCGATGTACCCGATGCGGTCGTCCCACGTTCCGGTCTCTCGCCGGCGCAGATCCTCCAGCTCTCGCAGCTCGGAAGCGGACCACCCTATGTCAGGCATTGGCCGATCCTAGTGTTCGGTGTCAGATGGTGTGGATCTGAGCGAGATCCACACGACGCGCGACCAACAACGGCCTCTACATGGTGTGGTTCTGGCCGGACATCCACATGACCCCGGCCGAAGGCATGCGGGCCCACGTCGACCTCTCCGGCGGCACACCGTCCGGCGTGATGCTGCCGATCCACTGGTGCACCTTCAACCTCGCCCAGCACGCCTGGTCCGAGCCGGCCGAGGGCACGGTCGCCGCGGCCCGGGAGACCGGATCGAAGATCGCCACGCCCCGCGTCGGTGCCCCCTTCGAACCCTCCGCCGCCCGGAGCGACGACTGGTGGTGGCGTGAAGTGGCCCCCGTCCCGCAGGGCGGCTGGCCGGTCCACCCGGCCGCGTCCCTCGAAAAGGAGGACCTGGCGGAGGCGTGAGCGCCACGCACTCCAGCGCCTGTCCCCGTCCCCGCCCGGCGGCCCCACGGCCACCGGGCCGTTCCGTTCCCGCACCTGCCCGCAGGCACATCCCGGTCACTGCGCCTCTTCCTCGTCGTCCTCCCGCGCCGGCAGCGGGCTGAAGGTGAAGGAGAAGGCGGCCGGCGCCGCCGAGAGCCGGTACGCCGGCAGCACCTCCGGTCCGCAGGAGGCGCTGCCCACCCCGTGCAGGGCGTGGTCCAGATGCACCCAGAGCATGCCGTCCCGCTTGAGGTCACAAGTGTGTGCCGCCGCGTCGAGGCTCTCGGTGGTCCACGGCCTGACCGTCATCCAGAACGCCGGCGAGCCCTCCACCCGCAGCCCGGTGCCGTTCTCCCGGCGCAGCTCCAGCCGGCGCACATCGGCCCGCGCTCCGTTCTCCTGCGGGCGGACGTACGGCGTCTGCAGCGCGTCCACCGTGGAGCGGTAGTGCCCGATCCGGGAAGCGGCCCGCGTGTCGGGATACGCCTCGCCTGGGCCGCCGCCGAACCACTCGGCCTGTTCCAGGGTCGGGCACAGCCCCATCCGCACCCCGAGCCGGGGCAGCGGCAGCCGCCAGTCGCCCTCCGGCGTCACCCGTACGTCCAGCCGCAGCCGGTCACCGGCCGCGGACCACGCATAGACGGTACGCAGCCCGAGGCCGGAGGCGGCCGGCGCGACCCGGGTCTCGACGGTCAGCGTGTCACCGCCGACGGTGACCCGGTCCACCCGGTGCCGCATCCGGTGCAGCCCCGACTCCCGCCACAGCCGGTCCAGTTGGCGGTCGGGGTGGCGGTCCGCCATCCCGCGGTCGTTGTCGGTCGGCGCCCGCCACACATCCAGCGCCGGGCCCCGCACCACCGCGCCGTCGATGTACCTCAGCGTGCCGCTCGCCGCGTCGAAGGTGCCAGGGCCGAGCACGATCAGCCCGCCCTCGGCGCGCCGCGGCGTATGCGGCCTGCCGGGGTACGCCACCGGCCGGGCCGCCGGCTCCGGCAGCGCGGCCGGGAACTGGGTCCAGGCCACCTCGTGCCCGCCCGGCGCCCAGGCGGTGTCCTCGGTGAGCAGCGCGCGCACCGTCCACCACGCCTCGGGGGCGTCCGTGGTCCGCGGCAGCCGGGGGAGTTCCACCTCGGCGCTCTCGCCCGCCGCGAGCGCCGGCACCTTCAGCCGGCCACCGTCACTGGCGTCGCCGTTCTCCTCGTACGACCACTGGAAGGTCAGTCCGGAAAGGTCGGCGAAATCATGGTTGTTGGTGACGGTGACGATGCCGCGCGCGGCATCGCCGGTCATCCGCACCGGCTCGATCACCTTCTTGTACTCGACCAGGCCGGGGGAGGGGGTGCGGTCGGGGAAGACCAGGCCGTCGCAGACGAAGTTGCCGTCGTGCACCTCCTCGCCGAAGTCGCCGCCGTAGGCGTAGTACGCCGTGCCGTCCGCGGTCCTGCGCCGCAGTCCGTGGTCGATCCACTCCCAGACGAAGCCGCCCTGGCAGCGTTCGTACGTCTCGAAGATCCGCTGATACTCCGTCAGACCGCCGGGTCCGTTGCCCATCGCGTGCGCGTACTCGCAGAGCACGAACGGCATGTCACGCCGCCGCCGGTCCAACTCCTCATCCGCCAGCGGGGGTTCGGCGCGCTGCCCGATCAACTCGGTCTCGGCGTGGTCGGCGTACATCCGCGAGTAGACGTCCACGTCCGGGCAGGACCAGTCGCCCTCGTAGTGGATCGGCCGGGCCGGGTCCCGCTGCCTGATCCAGGACGCCGTCGCGGACAGCCCCCTGCCGGTGCCGCATTCGTTGCCCAGCGACCACATCACCACCGACGGGTGGTTCTTGTCCCGCTCCACCGTCCGGGCCGCCCGGTCCAGCAGCGCCGGCGTCCACCGTTCGTCGTCCACCGGGTTGCCGCGCCAGCCGACCTCCAGGAACCCGTGCGTCTCCAGGTCGCACTCGTCGACCACCCACAGCCCCAGCTCGTCGCACAGGTCGAGGAAGGCCGGGTGCGGTGGATAGTGGCTGGTGCGTACCGCGTTGATGTTGTGCTGCTTCATCAGCAGCACATCACGGCGCATCGTCTCCAGGTCCACCACCCGGCCGTGGTCGGGGTCGAACTCGTGGCGGTTCACCCCGCGGAAGAGGATCCGCCGGCCGTTGACCTTCAGCACTCCGTCCTCGACGGCGACCGTCCGGAAACCGATCCGCAGCGGGATCCGCTCGCCTTCGGTGCACAACTCGGCGTCGTACAGCCGCGGTTCCTCCGCCGACCACGGCTCGACCGGCACGATCACCTGCTCACCGGTCGCGATGTCCAGACCCAACTCCGGCACGCTGATGGTCCCTTGGGGGTCGCAGTCGACCCGCAGGGTGCCGGTGCCGGTGGTGTGGTCGTAGCCGCAGTGCACGAAGAAGTCGGTGACCGCGCCCTCCGGCCGCTCCAGCAGCGTGACCTCCCGGAAGATCCCGGGCAGCCACCACATGTCCTGGTCCTCCAGGTAACTGCCGGACGACCACTGGTGCACCCGGACCGCGAGCGTGTTGCCGCGTGGCCGGAGCAGTTCGCCGACCTCGAACTCCACCGGCAGCCGGCTGCCTTTGAAGACGCCCAGCTCCTCGCCGTTCAGCCAGACCCGGGCGCAGGAGTCCACCCCGTCGAAGCGCAGCACCGCGGCGCCGCCGGGCCAGTCGTCCGGCAGATCGAACACCCGCAGGTGGTCGCCGGTCGGATTCTCCGTCGGCACCCGCGGCGGGTCGACCGGGAAGGGGTAACGGACGTTGGTGTACGCGGGCTTGCCGTACCCCTGGAGCGGCCAGTGCGACGGGACCGACAGCACGTTCCAGCGCGAGGCGTCGTAGCCCGGCCGGGCGAAGGAGTCGTCCTCCGCGGTCGCGGTGGCCGACAGCCGGAACCGCCAGGCACCGCCGAGGTTCACCCGCCGGGCGTCCGACACCGCCCACCAGGCCCGCGGCGGGAGCGCTCCCGTGCTCGGCGACACGTCCTCGTAGTAGGGGAGTCTCCCGGACGGCGGCGCCTCGTGCATCGTGCTGCTCCCTTGGGGTGCGGGGGTTTGCGGGGTCTTCCGGGATCTTTTGGAGTTGTGCGGGGCCGGCGGGGGGCTTCCGGGGCGGACGACGGGCTTCCGGGGCCGGCGGGGCGGTCGGGGTGCGGTGGGTGGTGCGGTGGGTGGTGCGGTCGGCGGTGGGGGCGGCTGTCGCGGTGCTACGAGTCTTCGGTTCCGGGCGTCCGGATCCGGTCCGCTGATCGGATCTGGTCGATTTCGCGGGGAATAACGGACCTGGTGTTCGGTTTCGATTGTGCGCAGCGAGGGGCTTCGCCGCTAGATGCAACGGTCACGTATTCGGGCGGGGTTGGTCACAGCGGGGGTGTCGCGGGGGCCGGGGGGTGTTCCGGCGGGACGGTGGTGGGCGTCGTGGCGGCTTCCGGCAGGCGGTGGTGGCAGCCGGGCCGGCTTCCCCTGCCGCTCCCGGCGGCTCCCCGCGGGTCCAATCACCGTGTGCCGTAAGGGACTTGACCCGTACGCCGGCGCGCTGCGAGCATGCCCGCCCTGGAGCCTTTGGGGGGATCCCGCATGCCGCACAGCATGTCCCGTGCCGCCGAGCCGATCTCCGGCCTCGACGGCATGCACGCCTTCGTCCTCATCGCGATCGTGGTGGTGGTCATCGCCGGCGTCGCGGTGGTCCCGCTGATCCTCGACGTGATCCGGGCCACCGCCTGGCGCCGGCAGCTCACCGACCGGCTGATCGACCGGGCCGCCGACGACCAGGACGTACGGGACTTCCTGCGTGACCTCCGCGAACCGCGTGGTGTCCGCGGCCTGACCCGCAGCGTCATCGCCCTGCTCATCCTGGCCCTGGTCGGGTTCGCCCTCGCCGTCACCATGCTCTCCTCCGGCAGCGACTCCAGCGACCTCCGCAAGACGATCGTCACGTCGCTGATGACCGTCCTCGCCACCGTGGCCGGCTTCTACTTCGGCAGCCTCGGTGCCCAGAACAGCGCGGAGGACGCCCGCCGCGGCGCGGGTGCGCGCAGCACCGCGAAGGCGACGACCGCACCGGGCGACACGACGGTGACCGCCGGGGCCGGCACGGACGCGGCGGGCGGTGCGGTGGCGGGGGTGACGGTGGAGGACTCCCCGGCGGACCCGGTTCCGTCCGGCCCGGCCGGGAACCCGCCGCCGAAGTGACCGCAGAGCTGACCCGCTCGGCGCCGCCTGTCGTTGGTGTGAGGCGAGGAGACGTGCCGGTGCGGGCCCACGACGGCGGCGTGACCGCGGAGCGGACCCGCCCTGACCCCCGCCCCGGTACGCGCCGCCGGAGGCACGACCCGTAAGAGAGGCATCCCGCTCAGACCCGCAGGAACGCGTCGATACGTCCGCGCAGGCCCGCCGCGTCCAGGCCGTGCGCGGCGACGTGCTCCTGCCAGGACCCGTACCGCCGCAGTTCCTCGCGGCGGGTGCCCAGCGCCAGCACGCGGTGCGGTACGTCGGCGAGCGCCTCGTCCGCCTGGGCCGCCGACGTACCGGCGAGGCAGGGCTCGACCAGCACCAGGTCCGCCTGCCGCGAGTCCGCCACCACCGCGCGGACGCCGGCCGCGTCGAAGGGCCGTACCGTCGAGGCGTACAGCACCGTCACGTCCCGCCCCTCGGTCGCCGCGAGCACCGCGTCCAGCAGCGGCCCGACCGCGAGCACCACCCCGGCCCGCCCCTCCCGCACCACCGGGAAACGTCCCGGCGACACCGGCAGCGGCGCCGCGTTGGTCTGCAGCCCGAGCCGTACGTACACACGGCTGTCGCCGTCCGCCGCCGCGTGCCGCAGCAGCGCCTCCGCCTCGTCCGGGTGCCCCGGCACGTGCACGGTCCAGCCGTCCAGTGTGTCGAGCAGCGCCACATCGCCCGGTGACTGGTGGGTACGCCCGCCGGCCGCCACGTCGTACGACGCCCCCGCGCTGACCAGCACCGCGCCCACGCCCTGGTGCCCGAGGTCGAGCTTGACCTGCTCGAAGGGCCGCTCGACCAGGAAGCTCGCGAAGGTGTGGACGATCGGGCGCAGCCCGGTGAGCGCGAGGCCGCCGCCGACGCTGACCAGCAACTGCTCGCGGATGCCGACGTCGATCACCCGGTCCGGATGGGCGCGGGCCGCCTCCTTGAAGAGGTCGCCCGAGATGACGGCGAGCACGAGGGCGAGCCGGGGGTCGTCGTCGAGGAGTTCGGTGGTGACGGTGCTGAAGCGTTCACGCATGGTGTCCACGGGGGGCCTTTCGGTTCTGCTCTGTTCGGCGGATGGGGCGCGGGCGGCCGTCAGTTCTGGGCTTCGACCCGGGCCACGACAGCGTGCGGACTGCCCGGGTGCGGCGCGGTGAACGCCTCGTGGAGCGCCGCGTGATCCCGCCCGTCGACCGTCACCGCCGACCAGCCTTCCGCCGCGAACCGGGAGGCGAGCCCGCCGGGCGGCGGGTAGGTGGCCGACGCGTTGTCCACCACCACCACGTTCAGCTGCTCCAGGCCCACCGCGGCCGCGTACTGCACTGCCTCGTGGTTGCTGCCCTCGTCCAGCTCGGCGTCGCCGACCAGGACCCACACCTTCGTCCGGTCCAGACCCTGGGCCCGTACCCCCAGCGCCGTACCCACCGCGAGCGGCAGCCCGTGCCCGAGCGACCCCGACCCGATCTCCACCCCCGGCACCAGCGTCCGGTCCGGGTGGTGGCCGAGCGGCGAGTCGTACGTCCCGAACCCGGCGAGCCATTCCGGCGGGATGAAGCCCTTGGCGGTGAGCACCGCGTAGTACGCCATCGGGCCGTGCCCCTTCGACAGCAGGAATCGGTCGCGTTCGGGATCGTCCGGGCGGTCGGCGGAGACCCGCAGTACGCGGTCGTAGAGCACCCACAGCACGTCGAGCGTTGAGGTGGCGGCCGGCCCGTGCTTCTCGTCGCCGGTCATCCGGGACATCAGTGGCCGCAGGTCGTCGTACGTACCCATGCGCCCGGTCGCCCGGGCCCCCGTCTCAGTCGTCATGCCACGACGATGCAACTTCAAGCCGGCTTGAAGTCAAGCTACGCTCGGCCGTATGGCGCTCTCCACCCGCGATCTGCTGCCCATCGGCGAGCTGGCCGCCCGCAGCGGCACGGCCGCGTCCGCACTGCGTTACTACGAGGAGATCGGCCTCATCCACGCCGAACGCACCGCCGGGGGCCAGCGCCGCTACCGGCGGGCCACCCTGCGCCGGCTCGCCTTCATCCGCGCCGCCCAGCGGATCGGCCTCACCCTGGACGAAGTCCGCGACTCCCTGGCCGGCCTGCCGCTCGACCACGTCCCCACCGCCGCGGAGTGGAACGCGGTCGCGACCACCTGGCAGCGCCGTATCGACGCGCAGATCGCCGACCTGCAGCGGCTGCGCGCCCGCCTGACCAGCTGCGTCGGCTGCGGGTGCCTTTCGCTGACGCGGTGCGGGCTCTACAACAGCGGGGATGCGGCGGCGGCACTGGGGCCGGGTGCGCGGTATCTCGTCGGGGACGAGCCGGGCGCCTCGTGAGGGGTGGGGGGAGGGGGCGCGGTGGGGGTGCCGGAGGGGGTGGGGACCTTGCGGGAGGGGCGGTGGCCCTTGCGGGAGGGGCGCGGCCCTTGCGGGAGGGGGCGGTGGCCCGAGCTTCCGCGACTTCCGCGACTTCCGCGACTTCCGCAGCCCCCGCGATTCCCGCAGCTCCCGTAGGTTCCGCGGGTCCCGCAGCTCGTGCCGCTTCCGCGGGTCGCAGCCCCCCGCGACTTCCGCAGCTCATGCTGCTCCCGCGAGCCCCGCGGTCAGAGCCCTTCCACCTTGAACGGATCGTGCTCCGTGAGCAGCTTGTCGAGCCGGGCCTGGTCCACCCGGCTGACCATTTGCCCGACCTCCTGCCGGTCGCGGATCACCTTCGACAGCGTGAACGCCGCCGTCACCACGTACAGCAACCCCACCCCCAAGAACGCCCGGACCCACCCGCCCACCGGCAGGTAAGCCACCCCAATCACCATCGCCCCGAGCGCCACCCCGAACGAAATCGCGGCCTGGGCCGCGTAGGCCGCCGTCGTCTGCTGAGCAATCACCTTCGCCATACCCCCACGATGCGCCGCTGTGACCGGCCCCACATGAGTACGGCTACTCATCCCCCGTGGGGCGGCCACCTCATCTCCGCACCGTCGCCGAGACCACATCCGAACCGCGACGGGTGGCCACGTCCTCGTCCACCGGAGCCGGCGCCCACCCCTGCCACGCCCTGCCACCCCCGGCGACAACCTGCGAGCGACCACCCCCCGGGGTGCGCTATTCTTCTCGTGCAAGGTCAACCGAACCGCCCGCCGGATCGGCACCGACCAAGCACCGGGACGTGGCGCAGCTTGGTAGCGCACTTGACTGGGGGTCAAGGGGTCGCAGGTTCAAATCCTGTCGTCCCGACGGTGCGAGAAGGGCCCGCTGACTGGCATGTGGCCAGGTCAGCGGGCCCTTCGGCTTGTCGGCAACAGTTTCCATGTGACGGGGCGTCAGGGTCCTGGGGACCACCTGGGGACCACGGCCGCGGAAAAACCGCAGGTCAACGTGATTCTGCCAGGGACCGAGATCGTCTCAGCCGTGCGTGGCGTTGTCCGGTTCCTACAACCGGCGGAGGGTCGCGGACATGCCGGGGGAGGGCGGCGGGAGGCCCGGGGTGGCGGTCAGGTGGGTGCTGAGGTCCCGTCCGGCACGGACGACGCTTTGCAGGTCGGGGTGGAGGTAGCGCTGGGTTGTCTGCAGGGAGCCGTGCCCGGCGATCAACCGCAGGACGTGCAGGGGGACCCCGGCGTCCGCCATCCACGTCAGGCCGGTGTGGCGCAGGTCGTGCCGGCGCAGGTGCTCGTAGCCGAGGGACTGGACGACCTCGTCCCAGTGGGTGGCGTCGCGCAGCACGGCGGTGGTGATCCGGCCGCCGCGGGGGCCGGTGAACAGCCGGGCATCGGCTCTTCCGCCGAGGGCGAGCACGCGCTGGGCAACCATGGGACGCAGCTCGTCGATGAGCGGGACGCGGCGGGCGACCTTTCCCTTGGTGTTCTTGTCGGCGAGGCCGCCGGGGGACGGGGTGGTCTGCCGCCGGAGGTTCCAGATCCAGTTCGCGGTGTCGATGTCCTTGACCCGCACGCCGGAGACTTCGCCGATGCGGGCGGCGGTGCAGGCGGCGAAGGTCACCACATCGCCCCAGCCGCGGTACTGGTCGAAGGATCTGGCGACCAGGGCCTGGCTGAGTTCCTGGAGCGCGTCCCAGTCACGCAGTGCCAGGGAGCGGGGGTCGTCGAGTTCATCCTCGGCCAGCTGGTACTGCCGCTGCCATCCCTTGATCCGGGCGGGATTGGCGGTGATCAGACCGTCGCGGACAGCCTGCTCCATGACCCGCACCAGGACGGCGAGGCTGTTCTTGACCGTCGAGCGGCCCTCGCCGTCGGCGATCCACGCGTAGACGGTGCGGTCGACGGCCCCGTTGGTGACCATGGTCACCGGCAGGTGCCCGAGCGCGGGCACGACCCGCAGCCGCCACCCGGCCAGGTAGGGGTCGGTGGTCTTGGGCTCAAGCCCGCGCAGCGCCAGTTGCATATGGGCGTCGCCGTACTCGGCCAGGGACTGGGTCGCGGCCGACGGGTCGATCCCCCGGCCCGCCGAGGCGAGCAGGGAGTCGATCCAATCCTGCGCCGCCTCGTTAGTGGCGTGCATCTGGGCGACGGAGCGTCGGCGCTTGGTGTGGGGGTCCACCCAGCGCATGCGCGCCTTGTAGGGGAGCTTCCGGCCGGGGCGCTGCTCGACGTCGTGCGACAGAGGGACAGCGATGGGAAGTTGGTGACGGTAGGCCACGTCAGGCCGCCTTCCGCCGAGAGCCAGGCACGGAACGGCGCTCGTCCAGCCAGCCCTGCAAATCATCGGCGCCGTACAGAACCACGCGCTCGGACAGCCGGATAAAGGGCGGACCCTGCGGGGGACGTTCCGCCCGCCACCGCCGAACCGAGGACGGATCGACCCGCAGGAGTCGGGCCACTTCTTCGGTGGTCAGCAGTCGTGAGGTCCGTAGCCCTGCGGGGGTGGCATCGACAGCGTGCCGGGTCGGAGCGGAGTGGGCTGCTGGTATGGCGGAGCGTTGGGGCATGCACTTCCTTGACGTCGGCTTCAGGAGCAAGACAAAACGATGGACACAAACCCCACGAAGTCCAGCCAAGCAGCGGCTGTTCTCCATGGGAGAACAGCCGCTGGCTGAACAGGGATCCGCTATCCATCTTCATCAAGAAAGGCGTTTTGCCTGACGGCATTTTCCGTGTTATCACGCCCGGGCGTGGACTGCCTTCAGCCGCTGACCCACTCGCAGATGACACGGGCCGACCGCGGAGCGCGGGGGAGGGACGCCCGCCAAAGTCACACAGATGACCGGACGCACAAGCACGATGAAGAGTCCCAGCCCCGCACGCAAGCGGCGTACCCAGGCCACTTGCGACGCACGCATACGCTGCCAGGGCGGGGCGGCAGGGCGGCAGGAAAGAGTAACGGCTCCGGAGGACGTTACTCTCCCAGACGTTTCCGCAGGTCAGAGAGGTATCTGGCGCAACGTTGGGTCCGCCGCGCCACAAATACGCCACGCGCTCCGACCTGAGAACTGATTACCCATCAGGCGGCTGCGGTGAACCTCTGCGCCGGAAATAATTGCGCATCCCTGCCGTGTTGGTGTCACGTCGGTGATCGGTGTGAAGGATCGCAAGGGTGGCGTAGTTGAAGCTGTTCACGCTGGGTGATGGCAACGCTATAGAGATCGTACCGCAGGCGCTGGGATTCGAGCGGGATCTCCAGAGGCTGGTCGAGGCGAACATGCCCGCGCTGCTGGGCGTCCGCTTCCTGGCGAGCGAGTACAGCACGGGCCCGGTGCACGGCGGGCGGATCGATTCGTTGGGGATCGACGAGAACGGTGCTCCGGTAGTGGTGGAGTACAAGCGCGAGCGTGACCCGGGGGTGATCACCCAGGGGCTGTTCTACCTGGCATGGCTGACCGATCACCGGGCGGAATTCGAGGCCCTGGTCCGCGACCGGCTCGGGGTTCCGACCGCGGCCCAGGTGCTGTGGAGCGCACCGAGGCTGATCTGCGTCGCGGAGGATTTCACCCGCTACGACCGGCACGCGGTCGGTGAGATCCGCCGCTGCATCGACCTGGTCCGCTACCGCTTCTTCGGCGCCGGCCTGCTCGGCCTTGAGCCGGTCGTCACCGCCGCGGCCCGCGACCGCGGCCGGGGAGCGGGGTCGGGCCGCGCCGGGCGCATGCCGAAGAGGCAGCCGACCGGGGGCGGGATCGGCGAGCTGCGGGACGCGCTGGACGAGGTGCTGGTGTCCTTGGGCGAGGACGTGCGGCGGATCGAGCGCAAGCAGTACCGGGCCTACCGCAGGCTGCGGAACGTCGCCTGCGTCGGCCGCGGCCACCGCAGTGAGGTGCTGGTATACCTGCGGGCGGATCCCAAGAAGGTCGACCTCGTACCTGGGTTCAGCCGGGATGTGAGCGGTCTGGGTCATCACGGGACCGGTGACCTGGAGGTCCGGCTGCGCACCGAGAACGACCTGGAGCGCGCCAGCGACCTGCTGCGGCTCAGCTACGCCGCGGCGTAGCGGGCCGCTACGGGTGGCGAGGATGGGTGTCGGCCGGACCGGGCGGCACCCATCGGCGTGCCTGCGGCGGAGCTGCTTCGACGGGTGCGAGCGCCGGGCTGACACATGGGAGCGCTGATGGTCCCGCACGGAATGCGGCTCTGTGTCAGGGATGCGCATGGAGGTGGCGGTGGCGGCTCCTTTCGTCGGCACGGGCGGGAGGTGGCGGTGTGTATTCCATGATGCTGAGAAAAGACGTTTTGCCTGACGGCATTTTCCGTGTTATCAGGCGCCTGGGCTCGGACCCAGGGCAGTCGGCGGGTCGTCATCGCGTCCGCCGGTCCGTCGCACCATCGGCTGGAGACGCCGGTCCCGTGTCGCGTTCCGCGCGGTAGGCCAGGCGATGCGGGCCCTCGGGTAGCGGCTGAGACGTTGGGGTGTCGCGGGCCGCTGTATCGCCGCACCGGTCTTGGCTTCTGAGGAGAGTGCATCCCGCGCAGCGTGTTCGAATTAAGTTCGAGTAGCTTTGGGGTTCGATCCGGGAGGTGGCCACATGGAGATGCCGCAGCAGGCTGCTGTGCGGGGAGCGCATGTGCTGCATGTGCGGTGCCGGCCGGGAACCGGTGAAGCGGGCTACTGGGCCCTGCTTGACCTGGCCTGCGATGTCTCGCCGGTGGTGCAGGTGCTCCCGCCGGCTGCCGCGCTGGTCGATGTGGCGGGGGCGCTTCGTTACTGGGACGCCTCCCCTTGGGATCTGGGCATGCGGTTGCGGCTGCGCGCCGCGGCCCTCCTGGGGATCGACGTGCGGGTGGGGGCCGGCCCGAACTGGACGGTCGCTGCGATGGCCTCCAAGGGGCCGCTGCCGGTGGCCCTGGTGCCCGACGACTCGGTGGCGGTGAGGTCGTTCCTGGATCCGCTGCCGGTCGGCATGCTGCACGGCATCGGCCCGGTCCAGGCCGAGCGGCTGGTCTCCTTCGGTCTGCACAGCGTCGGCCTGCTGGCCGCGACCCCGGAGGGCACCGTGCAGCGGATCCTCGGCGGCCGGGCCGGCCGCCTGCTGCGCGACCGCGCCCTCGGCATCGACCCGCGCCCGGTGACCCCGTCCAGCCTGCCCTCCTCCACCAGGGAGCGTCGCATCTTCGACCGCGACACCCTCGACGCCGAAGCGGTTCGTACCGCGCTGCTGGAATCCGCGGTCGCCCTGGGGGCCCGGCTGCGCGCCCGGCAGCAGATCGCCGGCACCCTCGCACTGGAGGTCGCCTTCGCCGACGGCTCAGCCATCACCCGCACCCGGACGCTTCCCGAACCCTCATGCCACACCGACGACCTGCGCACGGCTGCGTACGGGGTGTTCCAGGCGCTGCACCTGGAGCGCGCCCGTATCCGCGCGATCACCCTTACGGTGGACAAGCTCGCCGCGGCCGGCAGCGCGGGCGGGCAGATCAGCCTGGACCGGGCCCGGGAGAACCGGCTGCGCGCCGAGCCTGTCATCGACGAGCTGAATGCCAGGTTCGGTCCTGGCGCGGTACGTCCGGCGGCCCTGTCGTGGCGCCGAGCGGGCTGACCGGCGTCTGCCTGAGAGGACCCCGGCGTAATGGCGTTCGGGCTGAGGCGGTGCTGAGTGCCGCGTCCGGTCGTGATCCGGCGCAGGACGATGAGACCCTAGGCTGGTCGGTCTCAGGTTCCCGTGTGCAGGAAGTTGTAGGCGCCGATGAACAACCAGCAAGCCGCCGCCGTGCCGGCCGACCCGACACAGCTGATGGTGGAGTTCACCCACGTGCACCGGTTCCTGGACCCGGCCGAGCGGGGCGTGCAGACCTGGCGGGTCCGGCTTACGGCCCAGGACCGGCCGGTGGGGACTTTTCGGGTGACCCGCGGCTTGTACTGGAAGAGCGGCAATCTGCGTGAGCGGCTGTCCGATGAGCAGGGGTTCCCGGAGGTGGTGGCCGGGCAGCTGCTGAACTCCGACGGGTCGTTCAGTACCGCGTTCGAGGCTTTCGTGGAGATGGCCGGCAGCATTGTGGTGGTGGAGCTGCTGGAGCTGGCCGAGCCCTGGGACGACGCGGCGCTGGTGGCCGGGGTGGTCGCCAGCATCATCGACCGCCTGGCGGACAACGACTGCGCCGTGGTCTTCCCCCGCGCCGACGAACCGGACGCCACACGCTGCCAGGAGGTGCTGGCGCAGGCCGCCGCACTGCTGAGCGCCGCGTACTTCTCCGACGAGCTGCAGATCATCGACACCGCTCTGGACGCCCCGGAACAGGCCGCGAAGCAGGTACGCGGGCACCTGTGCGCGCGCATCGCCGTTGTGGGCGCCGATTTCTGGGACGAGGACGACGAGGGCACCGGCGATGAGGACTACCCGGTGCTCACGGCCCGGTCGGCGGCGGTGCTGCGCCGTGCGCTGGAGGACCTGTCGGATGAGGCGTGGCGGGAGGTGGCGTCGCTGGGCGGAGAGCCGTTGGGCCCGGGTGTCGGCGGGTTGTTCGGTTCCCTGCCGCGGGTGACCTTCAACCAGGGCGGGCCGTGGCGGCGGCAGATGGCCCGTGCCTTTGATGACCTGGCGGCCGATCTGGCCGGCGGGGTCGAGGTCGTGCCGCGCTGTACGGGTGAGGAGATGGCGCTGCACCTGGGCATCGCTCGCGCCCGGGCACTGACGCGCAACCGCCCCCGACTGGTCGCCGAGAGCGTCGCCGGTCTCCCGGAGGACCGGCGCGACTTCGGGTGGGAAGCCGCCTCCGAGGAGCTGTTCGAGGACGGTGACGTGCTCATGCTGTTCGACCAGAGCCTGGACGGCATCGAGAACAGCGGCAACGAGGCTAACCAGGCGCTGGGCATGGTCAACCTCGCCCCGGTCGACTGGTTCACCGCGTTCGATGCCGACTTTGCCCGCGACCCCGGGCGAGGCTTCCGCAACCCCTGACCGCGGTAGCCCGCAGGTCGGCGCAGGTCACCGTCCGGTTTCCCGCGGAAGCCTCAACCCGAGTGAACGGGGTGGAACCGGCGCGGTGTCGTGGGCGCCGGCCAGCGCCTGAGCCGAGGCGTCTTCGCGCCCGTGCCCTCGGCGGCGGCGAACGGCCCCCCAATCGTGCTGCACATGGCCAACTGCCGGGCCATCGACGGGAAGACGCTGCGACGCCCCACGGCCTGCCGGATGGATGGTGGGTTGCCGTTCTCGGGCACTGCGTCAGGCTGCCGTGGTGGAGGAGTCACCGGCCGCGCTGCGGAAGGTCTTCCTGGCGCAGGGCGAGATAGGTCTCGGGGGTTGCCGCTTCGAGAAGGTCGGGGTGCTCGGTGAGGTCGAGCGGTGGTTCCTGGGCGCTGGGCAGGAGCTGGTTCCACCGTTCGGTGTCGCCCCGGTCGTAGGCGGCGCGGACCCGGGGCGCGATACGGGGACGGGCGTCTTCCTGCTGTTCGCGGAAGATGCGCCCCTGGGTCCGGCGCCGTTCCAGCTCGGCGTCTTCATCGGCGTCCTCCTCGACGCGGTCGCGGTCTTCGGCCCGCATGCCGGGGGTGCGCTCCGCGATGGCCTGGTCTTCGCGGTGGAGCTGGGCGCAGGCGGCGAACAGGCGTCGGGACATGCCCAGTTGCAGCTCGGTGCCGGGGATGCGGCAGGTGAGGAAGTCGTCCAGGCCAATGGCCCGGGCCCATTCATAACGGGTTGGATCATCGGCGCCGATGGCCGCCCCGCGGGCACGTGTGCGTGCGGCGAGAGTTGCCTCGTCGTTTTCCAGCGGGGTGGTCAGCCCGTCGCGGCGGCGCCGGCGGGTGGTGCGGTCGCTGGACAGCGCGACGGTCCGCAAGCGTGATGCCGGGGCGGAGCGCAGGGCGAGGAAGGTGAGCATCTGGGCGCGGGCGGTGCCCATGAGGGCGTCGTCGTCCTCCCCGAGGTGGTCCTCCGGCGTGCTGGGGGCGCCGGGCGGAATTTTGCCACCGGGGTGGGGCAGGGGCGGGTTCCCCGGGTGATGGTCGTGGTCGACGGTCAGGAACAGATCGCCCCCGGGCTGGACCGAGGCACCGACCAGGACGCGGCGGTGCGCGTAGGCGCCCAGGATCTTGCTGCCGCCTTCGAGCTGGACCCAGCCGTCCCTGAGCCGTTTTACCCGGACGTTGCCGCCCTTGGCCTCGATGAGCCAGTACGCGTTCTCCGCCTCGTGCCGGCCCCACAGGTCCGGCAGCTTCAGCGAAGGGTTTTTGAACAGGTGCTCCAGAGAGGGATCGGGTCCGCCGTCCTCGATGTGCCAGGTCTGGCCCAGGCCCATCAGCGAGCGGCACGCCCATTCGGCCATCGTCATGCCCAGTCGGTAGCCGAGCGCGTGGCGTGCGGACTGCTCGGTGGCGTACTCGTAGACCGCGTTGACCGTCAGCCGCCGCCCGGTACTGCCCGGCAGCGGCGCCTTGGGCTTCTTGGGAACGAAGTGGTGCATGCCGATGTACGCGTACAGCGGTGCGACGCGGGCGACGAGTTCGGCGTGGGCCAGCTGCGGGACGTGCAGCAGGTTCGGTGTGACGTCGCGGCCTACTTCGGTTGCGGCCTTGAGGATCTCGCGCCAGGTGGTGGTGGGCAGGTACCAGCCGTCGTGGTCCGGGAACGCGGCGTTCGACGGCCACGGGAGGGCGGCGGCGGTACGCCACTGTTTGAAGGGCCGGCTGTCCGGCCCGTCCCGGAACAGCACCGGTACGTCGATGCTGTCGGTATAGACCAGGGGTGGGGCGTCGTTCACGTTCGCAGGGATCACGCCGCCACTGTCCCAGGATCCGGCAGGGCCGGTCCCCATTGAGACGAGACGTGTCAACCCGATGCGCGGTCGGACACGGGCGGGGTGCTGGACGCCGGCCGCGCCGAGCTGCCTCCGCGACCCGCGGGTTGCGGGGGACTTGCTGCGCGGGCGGCGGCGCTGTTCTTGACGACGTCGTGTGCCTGCCAGGCCAGCCGGTAGGCGAGGAAGACCACTTGGAGGATCTCGTGCGTGGGTGCCTCGGGGGTCTCCAGCATTGTGTTCGGGACGTGGACGTGGTGGACGGCGTTGGCTGCCGCCGCGGTTCCTGCCGGCAGGAAGCCGTCCTCCTCGGCCCGGCGCAGCGAGGCGATCATGTTCGATGACCAGTTTCCGGGCAGGTCGTCGTACAGGGCGTGTGAAATCTGGACAGCGGACAGCCGGACGACCTCCCAGGCCGAGGCGAGTGCCTTCTTGGGGTCGCTGGAGGCGAGCGCGCAGGCTGTGGCGAAGTCGGCTCCGGTGACCAGGTCCGGGATGTCGGAGCGTACCGAGGTCAGCCATTGCGGGACTTCTGGTGGGCGTCCTGCCGCGTTCTTGGCCTTCGCCCAGCGGCCTCGGTATTCCTCTTCGTCTCCGCCGAGTTCGACCACCAGTGCCCGGGCTACCGGCCAGGTGGGCAGCCGCCTCCCGATGAACGCGTCACTGACGGTGGTTTTGCCCTGGGCTGTGCGGCCTGCCAACTGCCGGAATGAGGGGTCGCCTGCCGCGGCGCGCAGCCGGCGCAGGTCGTCGGCGAATTCCTCGGCGCTGCTCAACGGTTCCTCCGGCTGCTCGGCTGGCTGTCAAGCCTACGGCGGCGTCGTCGGCCCGGCCGCCGGTGTCCGGATGGTGTCCAGACAAGTGCCGCGGATGACCGACTGGCTGTCCGGACAGCCCCCGGACAGTGTTCCGTGGTGTCCGCGAGCGACGCAGCAGGAGCGTCGGCGGCCTGCCTCGCCGGGAATTGCTCGGCAACTTTTTCGTCGTGCGTGAAGGAATTACAGCGTTCTGATGCATAAAGCAGGACGACCGGCCTCTACAAGCAGCATCGGCCGTGAGGCGTTGGCGGCGAGAGAACAGGCAGAGTTCATGGCTTTAGGTGGAAGACGACCGACGAGCGGGCCGGGCGGCCACCCTGGGGGCGGCGCGGACACCGAGCTGCCCGATCACGTGCGGCACGACCTGGAACGGGTCGCGGACCTGGCCCGGGCGGGTTTCACGGGTCCGCTGTACGAGCAGTTCGCCGCCGAGCTGTACCTGTACGCGTACGGCCGGCTGCGGAAGAAGATGCGCACCTGCGAGATTACCGTTCTCGCCGGCAAGTCGGCCACGCCGTTGTGGATGACGGAGGAGGAACTGTCCACGCTGCATCGCGACGATGCCGTCCGCGATCAGCTCGCGGTTCATACGATCGCCGCAGCCATGCAGCTCTTCATCAGACGCCTCAAGCGCGGTGGGTACCGGCCGGCCGCCCACCGGGGCCGAGACGGCCGGCCCACCACGCTCAAGTCCTTCTTCTTCGGCATGTGCCTGATCGTGTTCCCGCGGGAGTTCGTCTCCTGGCGGGGCGAGCGCCAGGACCGGTTCCTGGCCGCGGCAGCGCGGATGCCATCCGACCTGGTCCAGCGGGCCCTGGGGCAGACGGTCCGCGAACCGGTGCCCGAGGCACTGGCCGATCTGTGCGACCGCGTGACCGGCCTCATCAGCAGCTCGCCACCACGCGTCAGAGCCGTCATGCTGCTGACGCTGCACGAATACTCGCAGAGCGGGATCGCCGACCTGCTGCACGTGAAGATTGGCGACGTGGAGAACGCCCGCTTCCGCTTCCGTCAGAAGGCCCGCGAGCGGATGCGCCGCGGCCAGCTCCGCCTGCTGCCGGGGATGCGAGCGGAGTCCCTGCGCAGGACGAGGACGCGAAACCGGTGAGCCGGCTTCCTGATCGTCCGGAAGATCTCCCGAGCGGAGATCCACCGCCGCAGCCGGGCTGGCATGGCCCTGTCGCCACCGTCACCACCCTTCTCAGTGGACAGGTGCCCGGGGCAGGCATGGCCATTGCCGGCACGCCCTGGTGGGCGGTGGCCGCCAGCGCGCTGGCGATGGCCCTCGTTTCGGCCGCCGTTCTGGCAGCCCAGATCCTCATCCCGGACCAGTCAGCAGACAAGCTCGACTGGTGGCGCGAAGTCCTCCGCTACCGGGAAGGACGAGGCCGCACCCAGCAGTCCCAGCGCCGCGAAGACTGACCCCCGCATCCGCGCACACGAGTCGGCGTCGGCCGGGGCGGCAGCGCTTGGCCGTCGTTGCGCCGGACAACCTACTGAGGCGGACACGGTAGGGGATCAACCACCCTGGGCCGCCGGGTTGTGGGGCGCAACCCCCCGCCCGGCTTGGCACCGCGATCTGTAGGCCGGGCGGCTGGTCGTGGCGCGCAGTTGCGGGAGAAACGCCGCCAGCTGGTGCGCGCTGCAGGGCCGGTACGGAGATGGTTGGGCATGGTCACCCTGCCGAGGATCATGCCCATGCTCGCCTCGCCGGGCCGTCTGCCCCTGCCGGGCGGTGACGACCGGTGGGCGGCAGAGACCAAGCAGGACGGCCAGCGGGTCGTCATCTACGCCCCGGGCGACGGGACGGTGGAGTTCCGGTCCCGGTCCGGCGAGGACATCACCGCGGCCTACACGGACCTGCACGTTCTAGCCTTCGCGTTTCGTTTGCGGTTGCGTCCGGATCTTGAGCGGGAACGCGAAAGTGCCTTCTGAGCTGGGATGATGAGGCTTGTCTAGGGCTTCTGTCACCACAGCAGGAAGGCACTTTCTGCGTGCACACTACCGGGTCACGTCCCAAGCTGGTCGTGTCGGCCGACGGTCACGGGGTGGTCAGCCACGCGGGTTCCCGGCTTTTGGCCGACCTCGCTGATGCCACCGGCCTGACAGCGGCCTTCACCGACACACTGCGCCGGCTTCGTCCGCGTGGCACCGGGCACGATCCGGGCAGGATCGCGGTCGATGTGGCGGTGATGCTCGCCGACGGCGGCGAGGCCATCAGCGACCTGGCCCTACTGCGTGACCAGGCCCCCGTGTTCGGCCCGGTCGCCTCCACCGCGACTGCCTGGCGTCTGCTGGCCGGCCTTGATCCGGCCGCACTCGCCGGACTGCGCGGGTCCAGGGCCGCGGCCCGGGACCTCGCCTGGCTGCAGGCCGCCGAGACCCGAGAAGGCATACCGTCGGCCCGTGCCGGCGGCCGGGACCTGCCCGGCCTGGTCCTGGACATCGACGCCACCCTGGTGACCTGCCACTCCGACAAGGAGGAGGCGGCGCCCACCTACAAACGCGGGTTCGGCTACCACCCTCTGCTGTGCTTCCTGGACAACACCGGCGAGGCCCTGGCCGGCGTGCTGCGGCCGGGCAACGCGGGCGCGAACACCGCAACCGACCACATCACCGTCCTGGATGGGGCACTGGCCCAGATCCCCGACGCCCACCGCCACGGCACCCCGATCCTGGTCCGCACCGACAGCGCCGGCGGCGCGAAAACCTTCCTCGCCCACCTGCGTTCCCTGCGGGACCGGGGCATCCGCACGTCGTTCTCCGTCGGATACGCAGTCACCGAACCGGTCCGCCGGGCGGTCCGTGCCCTGCCCGACCGGTTCTGGCATCCGGCTCTGGAGCAGGACGGCACCTTGCGGGCCGGCGCCGAGGTCGCCGAGCTGACCGGCATGCTCGACCTGGCCGGACACCCCGACGGCACCCGGATCATCGTCCGACGCGAACGCCCCCACCCGGGCGCGCAGTTGTCGCTGTCCGACCTCGACGAGGGCATGCGCCACCAGGCGTTCATCACCGACACTCCCGTCGGTGAAGGCTCGCTGCAGTTCCTGGAGGTCCGCCACCGCGGGCATGCCCGCGTCGAGGACCGCATCCGATGCGGCAAGACCACCGGCTTCGGCCGCTTCCCCTCCCGCCACTTCGCCATCAACCAAGCGTGGCTGGAGCTGGCACTGACCGCCATCGACCTGCTCGCATGGACCCAGACCCTCCTGCTGGACGGCGAACTGGCCACCGCCGAGCCGAAGAAACTCCGCTACCGCCTGCTGCACGCAGCCGCCCGCCTCACCCGTGGCGGGCGACGCCTCCACCTGCGGATCGCCGCCACCTGGCCCTGGCGCCACGAGCTGACCACAGCATTCACCCGTCTCGCGGCCCTACCCAGACCAGCCACCTGAGCCAACGACCAGTCGCTGTCCGCCCACGACCCGAGGAGCCCTGGAGCACCCGACCCGAGCGTCGGGCCAAAGCCATACCCACCCCACACAAACCGCGACGACCACCGAAAAGAGACGTCAGCCCAGCTCAGCCAAGCCCAACCGAAACAGCGAGGCTAGGAGCGGCGCTTCGAGGAATGCCGGCAGTCCTGGACGGCGAGATCATCGCCCTGGACGAGAACGGCCACGCCGACTTCGAGCGGCTTCAGACCCGGATGGGACTGGCCCGCTCCCCCCAGCTGGCCGCCCGCCGTGCAGAATCCGTACCCGCGCACCTGCGTGTTCGACGTTTTAATTCTTGGCGCCGACAGCCTGTTGAGGCGGCCCTATGCCGAGCGAAGGCAGACGCTTCGATCACTGGAGCTGGCCGGGCCGAACTGCTCGGTGCCGGACGCGGTCGTCGGACGCAGCGCCCAGGCTCTCGCACACACCCGGGCCGCGAATGTGGAAGGAATCGTCTGCAAGGACCTCGCGTCGGTCTACAAACCCGGGGTCCGGTCCCGGTCCTGGGTCAAGATCAAAAACACCCTGTATTCCCTCGTTCAGTCAGATCGTTACCCGCGCCACCGAAGTCAAGAATCCCTCCCGATGACCCATCCCGTTACCGATAATCAGGTAACTACCTGATTCACCGGGCGGAAAGTGATGGAGGCGACGCCCTGTTAGATAGCACATCCTAAGCCAGCATGGATGCATCTCGGGCAGAGACTCGGCCGAAATGTGGGTGACCCCTACTGCCTGCACGAGACCCCCGCGATCACACTCACGGCGACGGCCGAACCTACGCCTTTCAGGCGCTGGACCGTGCAGCGATCAGACGGTTGGTTAGCTCTACTGTGGCCAAATACCACCAAAAGATCCAGTCGAGAAAGGCTTCATCATAGTCGCCGCGCTGGTCAGCCCTGCGATGACGCAAGTCATAGCGGTTGGCGATCTCGAATAGGGATCCCTCATCCTGCCTGCCCACATCTTCTCTGATCAACTGGCGTCGCTCTTCCAAGATTCCGGCGAGTGTCACGATTGCCGACCGCTTCCCCTCAGGCGATGTGCCCCGAGCCCTGAAAAGCGCGATGGCGTGGTCGACCCTGGCCCTGACATCGACCGGAGCAGCACTGATCACCTGGTGGACAAGATGACCGCGGGCATCATCCGTGACGGCCACCAGGCGTCCGATGTCCTCACCCTCTGCTGCAAGTTCGTACTCGATGCCCGCAGAACGCAGCATTTCATTGACTTTCCAGCGATAAAGAATCCTTGCTGGAGCAGTGTGGAACTCGGAGTGATGCCATCCGCACGAACCATACGAGTGAAAGTTGCGCAATCGTGGACGACTCACGAGATCGTGAAACACCTCAATGAGACCGAAGAACGTGTCCTCGTTCCATGACTCCGGATCAAGCGGCCAAAGCCGGGGAATCCCAAGTCGCCTTTCGATTACCTCTGAGCCGTCTGGAAGTTCGCTTGGGTCGTCTATGCATTCCTCGCCGAAGACTTCGACCAGATAGCCTCGATCGGCAAAGTCCCAGATGATCCTTGCGAAGTCCCGTCGTGTGTCGCGCGGAGTGCTCCCGTCGTGCGATGAACCCATCCCGCGACGTTGTGGCCAGTAGGGCCGCGGAGCGGACGCATGCCGCAGTTGAGGGGCTCGTTTGATCAGCTCAGCGAGCCAGTCGCGCTTGTCCATGACCTCGGCGATGCCCCATCCAGAGCCAGAACTCGTGGCCCAAGGATCGTCGCTGCCCTTCTTGGTGCTCGGCAGCTCATCGAAGTCCGCAACCGCAGTTGTCCCTGCGAGCGCCTCCGTCAGCAGCCACGATGCCCGCTCCTCCCAGAACCTGCCCGTGGAGCGGACGATCCGCTCACCCTCCGAGATGAACAGCGAAGCAGGCCAGACGAGTTCATAGTTGCTGATGTCCACGCTCATCCGCTCATCATGGCCCACCGGACCGACACCCCAACACTGCCTTGCAGGTGTGGACGGGCACTCTGATCACGGACGGGTGCGGCCGATACGTCGTTCTGGAGGTCGCTGAACGCTGCCAGCTACGTCACGAGTCCATGTTGCGCCGGTGCCACGCGCTGTGCAGTCAATCCGAAGTGTCACCTGGACAGGGAGAACGTGGCGGTACTCAATGCCGACGCAGATTTCGAGCGCGGTCCCGGCCGAACTCCCGCCGAAGTCTAGGGACGGCTGGGCCGCCATCTCGTCAGGATCCACGCGAATGCCCGTTACGTACTGTCCGGACGCGGTCACCAACACCCTGGACAGCGCGGGGCCGCTGTCTTGCACAAGAAGCACCGTCGCCCTGGGCTGCCCCCACCGGTCTTCATCGATCCGGCGATCGTTGAAGGTGAAAGAAGGGCCCTTGGTATCGTGTCGCTCCGCCTCCTCGCCGTCGATCTGCCTCTGCATGAGCTGCACCTGTGCTTCAGCTGCATCAGCCTGGCGACGAGCAGAGAGCGCGGAGTCTTCTGCGGTGCGTGCCTGCTCCTTCGCGACCAGCGCTTGCCAGATGGCGACCCCCGCCGCGACCGCGCTGACGCCGGCACCGGCTATGGCGACAACGGCCTCAGTGCTCACGATCCCCCCGCTCCGTCGGTTCTGACCGGAACGCTACTCGCCTCCCTAACTTCACCCCCTTCGTGCTTAGTTCAGTCGCTGTTGTCGTTCCGGCTGTGTGGGGTGTGTCTCGAACTGAGGTTTCCGACCGGGTGATCGTGGAGGCGTCGCGGCATAGAGGTGGGGCCTTCTGAACAGCTCGTTGGTGTCGAATCACCGAGCAACGTCAGGAGGCCCCGGTGTTGGAGTGTTCCGTGTGGACGGCCGGGCAGTCCAGTTCAGTTGCCCCGGAGTGTGACTGCCTGGCACACCAGTTCGGAAACGCGGCCGACAACGGAGCTCGGCAGCGGCGTTATCCGTCGGATATGACGGACGCGGAGTGGGCTGCCGTTCGGCCGCTGCTGCCGGTGCCGGGCTGGTTGCGGGGCCGGGGCGGGCAGCCGGAGGCCTACTGCCACCGGGCGATACTGGACGCGATCCGCTATCTGGTCGACAACGGAATCAAGTGGCGGGCGATGCCGGCCGATTTCCCTCCCTGGGACCGCGTCTACGCGTTCTTCCGCCGCTGGCGCGACCACGGCCTGGCCTGGGAGTTCCACGACCGGCTTCGCGGCCGGGTCCGGATGAGGGAGGGCCGGGACGCGGAACCGACGGCCGCCGTGATCGACTCCCAGTCGGTCAAGGCCGATGCCGTGGTCGGATCGGACAGCCGCGGCTTCGACGGCGGCAAGCTGATCAACGGCCGAAAAAGGCACGTCGTGGTGGACACGCTCGGCCTGCTGCTGGGCGTGATGGTTACCGCCGCGGACATCGGGGACCGCACCGCCGCCGAGGTCCTGCTCCAGCGGGTGGCCGATGCGCATCACCGGCTGGAACTGGTCTGGGCCGACGGCGGCTACACCGGCAGCCTCGTCAAGCACTGCCTGGCCGCACTCGCTCTCGTCCTGAAGATCGTCAAACGCAGCGACGACCGGAAGGGGTTCGTGGTGCTGCCCAAGCGGTGGATCGTCGAGCGCACCAACGCCTGGCTGATGCGCACCCGCCGGCTGGCACGCGACTACGAACGCCGCACCACCAGCGCCGAGGCGATGATCTGCTGGTCGATGACCCTGCTCATGACCCGGCGCCTGGCCCGGCCACACCCTTCGCGAGCGTGAACCGGCCCGGTCCCGGCTCGGTCAGCCAGCCACGTGCGACCAGGCGTTTCGCCTTCGACCGCAAACCTTCCACCCGCGCCGGGACCACGTCCATCCCGAACACCGCGGCCATCTCCTGGCAGGTCAGCGGCCCTTGATGGAGCCGGGACCGGTCCGCGAGCACCTGCACGATGCGCTGGTAGTCCACCGACAGCACAGACCGGGCAAGGCCCTCCCGCCACACCAGCACCTGCGACCTCGGCCTGATCGCATCCCCGGGCGGCGACGGCATTTCCGCGTCCGACGGATCCGAGGAGACCTCCGTCCCGGCGGTGCCGGCGCCGGGAGCCAGGACCGCATCGACCCGCCTACGGGCGACCATCCACTCCTGCCATTCCTGCTCGGCCGCGGCCAGCTCGGCCTGGATCCGATCAGCCTCCTCCCGCAGCCCGTCGACACGACGGCGAGCAACGAGCTCGTGCTGTTCCAGCAGTCCTACAAGCGACGGCATCCAGGCCTCCCCAGCGAGTGACAACCCGACAGGCCACAACTCCCACCAAACCACGAAACCTATGCCTGACCAGCGAAAACGCCGCCACCAAGTTCGGAACGACAACAACTACTGAGCAGGGAAGACATTTGGCACCCCACGGAATCGCGCTCGTTGGCAGTACATGGAACACAAGATCAGCGCTTCCGGGCCCAGCGCGTTCGTGGCCGAATGGATTACGAGCTACTGGTGGCCGTAGGGCGTTGCCAGGCCAGCGCATGGTGCAGTGGGATCTGGTGGCGGCCGCGGCGGGGAGGTCGCCGGCATGCCTAGTCGATAGGGCGGGGGGGTATGACGGTCGGTTCGGCTTCCAGGTTGGCGTGGCGGGATCTTCCGGCGGTTGTTCGTGGCGCGATCGCGCGGCGGCTGGGGGCTCCGGTGTCGCGCGTGGTGTCCCAGGAAGCAGGGTTCACTGGTGGGTTGGCGTCCCGGCTGGTCTTGGCCGACGGCCGGCGGGCGTTCGCGAAGGGTGTGCCGCAGGTTCATCCTCTGGCGGCCATGTATGAGCAGGAGGCCGCGGTGGCGACGGTGCTGCCGACCGAGGTGCCTGCGCCGCGGCTGTTGTCCTGGTTCAGGGCGGGTGGATGGATCGTTCTGTTGTTTGACGATGTTGCGGGCCGTCATCCCGGCCTCCAGCCGGGTTCTGCGGATCTGCTGGCGGTGCTGGCCACGGTGGGGTCGATGTCCCGGGCGTTGACGCCCTGCCCGGTTGCCGGGGCACGGCCGGTGGCCGAGGCGCTGGAGCGGGTCTCGCAGTGCTGGCGGCAGTTGGCCGCCAGTCCGCCCATCGATCTGGACCCGTGGTGCGTGCGGCATCTTCCGTCGCTGGTGGAGTGGGAGACTCGGTGGTTGCTGGCGGCTGGGGGTGACACGTTGCTGCACGCGGATCTGCGGCCGGACAACATGGTGGTCGCCGGTGGCGGGACGGTGGTCGTGGTGGATTGGGCGTGCGGTTACCGCGGGGCTGCGTGGTTTGACATGGTCTGGCTTGTCCCTTATCTGATCATGGACGGGCACAGCCCGGCCTCGGCCGAGGAGGCCCTGTCCGGGCTGGGCGTGTGGGGGATGGTGGCTGAGCAGACGGTGACGTCGTTGGCAGTGTCGGTGGCCGGGCACTGGGAGGTGGCCCGGCGTCGGCGCTCGCGGCCCGAACTGCGCGCGTATCAGAGGCGGGAGGCCGCGGCGGCGCTGGCGTGGGCCGCCTACCGTACGGGCTGGCGGTGACGTTTGCGGTAGACGGCCCGTACGGTTCCTCAGGAGTCCGCGTCGGGGCCGAGGAGGTGGCGCAGGGCGGCAGTGAGGGGCGCGACGGCGGCGGGGCCGACGATGATCTGGAAGGTGTCGCGTTCCAGGACGCCGAGGACGGCGGGGTGGTCGCGCAGCGCGGTGTCGTTGACGAGGGAGCGTTCGGTGAGGCTGAGCCGGAGCCGGGTGACGCAGTGCTCCAGGGCGGTGATGTTGCCGGACCCGCCGAGCAGGTCACGTAGGACGGCTGCGGTGGCCTGGTACTTGTCACCGGGATACGGCGGGGCAGGCTGGGCGGTGGTCATCGGGCTCCCCATAGGTAGCGTTCGATGTCGATGGCGTCGTACCGGATGTCGGGGATGTCGTCCCAGTAGGCTTTGCCGACTTCGTGGGCGATCAGGGACCGCAGCCGTAGGTGGGAGTCGAGCCAGGTGCCTGGCACCCGCCAGCGCGCCCATGCCTGCGGGTGGTTGTGTTCCAGGTCCTGGTGGTGGCGGTCCAGGTCGCACCGCCACTGGTGCAGGACCGCGGCGGGGATCGCCGGGATGTCGTCCTGGTCGGCGGCGGTGAGGAAAGCGCGGATGTTCCCGGTCGCCTCGTGAAGTGCGGTAACGGCCGGGCAGTCTGAGCTTTCCGGGGCGGCGGCGAGTGCGGCCAGCAGCCGGCGTGTGGTCGCGGCGGTGGGTCCGTGCGTCACGGTGCCTCCGGTCCGGTCATCGCGCGGTGCGGCTGGATCTGGCGGGCCAGGCGGAACGGGAGAGCATCGACCAGGGTCGTCCAGGCGTTGGCGTGGGTGGTGTCGTGGGTGGTGAGGGTGTCCTGGGGCAGCCAGGTGTTCAGGTGGGTGAGGAAGTGGTGGTAGGCGGTGAGGAAGCCGGGGTCGAACCAGAGGCGGTAGCGGTCGTCGTGGGCGTCGGCGGCGCGGCGGGTGACGGATTCGTCGGGGTCGACCAGCAGGATCAGGATGCGGTCATGGGCATCGGGGGCGGTGAGCCCGAGGCGGTGGCTGAGTTCCAGGGCGTGGTCGAAGTCCTGGCGCGGGGCCTTTCCGGTGGCCATGAGCGCGTAGCGGTAGGCCAGGACCCCGATGTGGCACCGGTCGGAGACGACGAGGAGACCGGGCCGGGCCTGTTGCAGGCGCCGGGCGGCGTCGAGGCGGTCCCGGGCTTCGGTGAGTAAGTACCGGGCGATCTCTGCGTCCGGGCGGGGATCGTCGGGGGGCTGGGCTTCGGGGAAAACCACCACCTGGTTGGGCAGCGCGTCCTGGAGCCGGTGCAGCGCGGTGGTCTTCCCGGCGCCCGGCATGCCGTCGATCGCGATCACAGCTGCGGTGTCCCCTCTGCTTCGAGGGCGTCCAGGACGTTCGGGGCCAGCGCGGTGACCTGGTCGGCCAGGGCGGTGTCGATCTCGGTGGCCCATTGCAAGACCCAGAGGAAGTACCGGGCGGTGTGGAAGAGCAGGTGCCGGGTGTCGACCTCGCTGGTCCGGCCGAGGCGGGCGCTTTCGGCATGGTAGGCGGCCAGGGCGAGGCGCGGGTCGCGGCCGTCGATGAGGCAGTTCTGGACGTAGAGGTTGGCGAGGTCCTCGTACACGCAGCCGGTGCCGCAGCCTTCGAAGTCGATCACGCCGGGATCGTGGCCGGGGGCGAGCAGGAGGTTACGGGCGGAGTAGTCGCCGTGCACGAATCCGGTGACGCAGGCAGCCACTTGGACCGGTTCGGCCTTGGCCAGGACGGCGGACAGCCGGGTACGGACGGGGTGGGCGTCCTCGGGCAGCGGGCGAATGTTGCGGCGGAAGGCCGGCAGGCCGGTGAGTGCGCCGGCGGGGAGGGCGTGCAGGCGGGCGGCGACGGTGCCGAGCAGCGCGGTGGCCTGCTCGTCGGAGGGGTCGGTGGGGGCGGTGCCGTCCAGGCGGGTGGCGCTGACCCAGGCCAGGGCTCCGTCGACGGTGTCGTGGCCGAGGACCTCGGGCACGCGCAGGCCGGAGGCTGTAGCAGCGAGGGTCAGGCCGGTGATCTCCCGTTGGGCGCGTTCGGCCGGTCGGTGGGTGTAGATCTTCAGGATGGCGGTCTTGGACAGGAAGACCATGGACCGGCCGCCGTAGCCGACGATGGCGGCCTGGTCAAAGAGGGTGTCCAGGGCGGATTCGGCGGCCTGGCGCGCGCAGTCGATCTCGCTGGCCAGCCGGGCCAGCACCGGGTGCTGCCCGCCGTCGCTAGCCGGTGTCATGCTCTCGCCCATCCTCGTCCTCGGTTCCTGTCGGGTACGCCATTCGTGCAGCCAGTATGGTGGCCGGTCCGCCATCGCCAGGACCTCCGGTCGTGCCGCCGGCCCGCCGCCCGGCGGCCCCGCGTGGCCGGCGGTGGAGCGGTAGGCGCGCAGGGCCAGCACCGCGGCGGCGGCCCAGGAGAATTCGGACTCCGCCAGGCTCCGTCCGGCATCCCCCAGGCGCCGCCGCAGCCCTTCGTCGTTGCGCAGAGCGGTGACCAGGTCGGGCAGGTCCCCCATAGCCGGGTCGGTGGAGACCAGCGCGAAGGCGCGCGGGTCGGGCAGCCCGGCGAACGCTTCCGGGCTTCCGACGACCGGCAGCCCGGCGGCAAGGTACTGGAGCACCTTCAGTTTCATCCCGCCGCCGGAGTCCAAGGGGGCCACGGCGACCTGTGCGGTGGACAGGGCGGCGCGCAGGTCGGGCACAGGGCCGTGCAGCTGCAGCACGCTGCCCGTGCCCAGGGCCCGCAGTGCGGCGGGGTACCGGCCGTAGACGTCGACTGATCCGCCGACCGGGGCGAGTACCGGGGCGAGGCGGGCCCGTAGGAAGGCGGTGGCCCTCGCGTTGGGCTCGTAGTACAGGTTGCCGACAAACGCCGCTGTCCCGGGCCGCTCGCGAGCGTGGTCTGGGGGCGGGCCGGGCTCGACTCCGCACGGCACGATGTGCACGGCCCGCCCCCGCAGGGCGGTGGCCAGGTCGGCGTCGCGGCGGGTGAAGGCGACTACCGCGTCGGCTGTGGCGACGGCGGTCGCCTGGAGCACGGCGGCCTGGCGGACTTCCCATTCGCCGCTGCCGATGGTGCGGGCGACGGCGGCCTCGTCGTCGTGCATCTCGTACACCAGTCGCGCCCCGCCCGCGTCCGCCAGGGCGCGGCCGTAGCGGACGGTCAGCTGGGTGTTGGACATCACGAGCACGTCCGGGGCCAGCTCCCGCACCTGGGCGGTGAGCGGGGCGGTGTCCTCGTACAGGGCCGCATACGGCAGGTAGCGCACGCCGAACGGCCAGCGGCGGGTGGGTGCGGAGCGGGGGTTGAGGTCGCACAGCAGCAGCGTGACGTCGGCTCCGGCGTCGGCCAGGCGCCGGTTCAGGTGCAGGGTCCGTGCGGCGGCCCCGGTCAGCGGCAGGGACCTCTGGAAGCCGGCCGTGTCGAAGAGCACCACCACCCGCAGCCGGGACGTGCGGGGGTCAGTCATCGCTCTTCACCGCCACGAAGCCGTCGCTGAAGACCAGGGCGTCCAGGTCGGTGTGGCAGAACGTCGCCACCGCCTGCGCGGGGCTCTCCACGATCGGTTCGCTGTCGTTGAACGAGGTGTTCAGCACCACCGGCACACCGGTCAGCTCCCCGAAGCGGCTGATGAGCCGGTGGAAGCTCGGGTGAACGGCGGCGTCGACGGTCTGCACCCGGGCGGTGCCGTCGACGTGCGTGACCGCGCCGAGCTGGTCCCGGCGTTCGCTGCGCACCTGGGGAGCGAAGAGCATGTAGGGGCTGTCCTCGTCGAGGTCGAACCACTGGCCAGCGTGCTCGGCAGGCACCGCGGGGGCGAAGGGACGGAAGAACTCGCGGTGCTTGATACGGGTGTTGAGCACGTCACGGGTGGCCTGGTGGCGCGGGTCGGCGAGGATGCTGCGCGAACCGAGCGCGCGGGCGCCCAGTTCGCTGCCGCCGTCGAACCACCCCACCAGCCGGCCCTCGGCGAGCATCTGGGCCGCCGCGGTGGCAGGGTCGGATTCGGGCCGCCAGCCGAACCGACGGTGCGGATGCCGCTCGGCCAGACCCGAGCGCGGGTGCCGGCGCAGCGCGAGCCGGATCTCCTCGCCGGTGTACGTGCGGCCGAAAGCGTCCCGGCCGGCCAGCGGAAGCCGGGGCACCGTGCCGGTGAGGTGGTGGATGCCGTACAGCGCGTTGCCCAGCGCCTGGCCGCGGTCGGAGGCCGGCGGCGGCACGAACATCCGGGCGCCGGTGCGGCGCCGGACCACCTCGTTAGCGACGCAGTTCATCGCCACCCCACCCGCGAAGCACACCGCGGTGCGCTGGTGCTCTGCCATCAGGCGGGCGACGACCTCGGCCAGCACGTCCTCGGTCTGGGCCTGCACCCACGCCGCCAGCTCCCTCGCCCGCGGGGTGTCCCACCCGGGTGCCCCGAGGTCCAGGCCGGCGGTGGCGGCGAACTCGGCCAGGCCCCGGTCGTGGGTGCGCGCCAGTCGCCCCTCGACCTGGGTTCCGGACAGGTCGAACAGCGGCACCTCGATGGCCTTCGGGTCGCCGTAGGAGGCGAGCGCCATCGTCTTGCCGGACTCCTGCCCGTCGAAGCCGAGCCAGTTGGTCACCGCCTCGTACGTGGCGCCGATCCCGCCCGCCCGCGCGCGGCCCTCACGGTTGCCGCCCACCCGGGTGATCGCGGTGCGGTCGGCAAGGAAGTAGCTCTCGGTCTGGTGGTCGTTGCCCGAGCCGTCGGCGACCACGACCAGGGCCTCGTCGTGGCCGGAGAGGCAGAACGCGCCGTAGGCGTGGGACAGGTGGTGGTCGACTGTCGTGATCCGGGCCGCGGGCAGCCCGAACAGGTCCAGGCCGCCGGTGAAGCTTTCCTCCAGCCGGGGGCCGACCCCGGAGAACACCACCACGCCGACGTCGGCGAGGGCGATCTCGGCGGCCTGGAGGCAGTACGCCAGGGCGGCCTGCCAGCCGCCGGAGTAGCGGGTGCGGTTCAGGCGCTCCTCGGCGACGGCCACCACCTTCTCCCCGGCTACGACGGCGCATCCGCCGTCGTGCCCCAGGTTCAGTCCCACTGCTATCGGCATGTCACCCACGTCCGATCCCCTCCTTCTTCTTCTCCACCACGAGCCCGGAGGGGGCCGCGGTCGGTCTGCGTAACCTGGTCCAGGCCAGGTGGATCCGTTCGGTGTGCAGGCCCGCGATCCGCAGTGCGTCGGTCACCGCCGCCCGCCGGCCGTCCTGGTGGCGGAGCCGTGTCCAGGTCACTGCGTCGCGGAGCCGGTAGCTGTCGTGGATTCCGGCGTCCGGGTGGATCGCCAGCAGCCGGGCGATCGAGACGCCGTGCCACCAGGCGCGCCCGGCTACCGCGCGGGCTCTCAGGTCGGCGGGGTGGATCGCGCGGTGCACGACGGCGTCCGGTACCACCACCACGCGCAGGCCGTCCCGCTCCGCCCGGACGGTGAACTCCAGTTCCTCGCAGCTGAGATGACGCAGCCCGGCGACGCCGAGCCGCGTGTCGAACCACGGCCGCGGGCGCCGGCGCATCGCCAGGTTGCAGCCGACCACCCAGTACGGCGCGGCCAGGCCGGTGGTCGTCTGCGGCCACAGCGGCGGCACGAACAACTGCATCACTTCGGGAGGAACGGCGGCCGGGGTGCTGCCGGTGAAGCGGGGGACGACCCGGCCGCCCGCCGCGTACGCGCCGGTCTCTTCCAGCGCCCGGACCATCCCGCTTGCCCAGCCGGGTTCGGGTCGCGCGTCGGGATCGGTGATCAGGACGATGTCCCCGCGGGCCAGACCGATGCCGGTGTTGCGGGCGCGGGACAGCCCAGGCTGCGGTTCGTGGACGATCCGGCAGTCCATCGGCCCCAGACGGCCGGCTCCCGGCCGCAGGACCGGGGTGGGATGGTTGTCCACCACGATCAGTTCGATGCCGCCCGGGATCTCCTGCGCGTCAAGCGCTGCCGCCAGGCCCTCCAACGCGGCGGTGTTGCCGCGGACTGCCACCACTACGCTTGCCCCCGGGCGGGCAGCGCCGCCCGGGAATAACGGACTGGTCACCGGTTCCTCCTCGACGTTCGGACCGCTTTGGCGGAAAGTCCCCGGAGCCCAAGCTCAGGCAGCCGGGCAGGGGCAGTGCTGTGCAGTGTCGGCGGTGGTGCTGAGCTGGAACGAGACGCGCTTGCCACATGGCAGGGGCAGCACGTCCAGTTCGTCGACCAGAGCGGACAGCAGGAGCAGCCCCCGGCCGGCCTCAGCGTCGTCAGCGGGTGCCGTGACGACGGCGACCAGGACTCCGTCCGCCAGTTCGCGGACCAGCAGTTCACAGTCTCCCGGCGTGTGGCGCCACACATTTGTGAGCAGCTCGGTGACTCCGAGTTCCACGACGAAGCCAAGTTCGCTGCGCTTCCACAGCCGCAGCACAGCGCGCACGATCTCGCGCACCGGCCCCACCGTCTCCGGACGGACGCCGGGAAGCACCAAGTGCTGCTGCCGTACTGGGGAGAAGTTCAGGGTGTCGCCGGCGCGGAGTTCGGTGCGTTCCAGGGCGAGCGGGGTGAGGGAGATGGGTGCGTCGTGGGCGTAGCCGAGGAGGGCGGAGGCGGGCGGCCAGCCCTCCTTCAGCGTGTTGCTCAGGGCGTTGCGGACGAGGAAGGCGAACTGCTCGCCGGTGACCAGGCCCGAGGCCTTCCACCGCTGGAGGGTGGCCAGCGCGAGGTCGGGCTGGGTGGCGGCGATGTCCCCCAGGTGGTTGGCCACGGAGGTGCGGACGTAGAGGTGCGGGTCGTTGTAGAGGGTCTCGAGGACGGGCAGGCCCGCGTCAGCGGGGAGCGCGATCCGTGGGGCCCAGGGGAGCAGGGGCCGGGTGGCCTCGCTTGCCAGCCGCCGTACCCGGAAATCCTCGTCGCGACTCCACACGTCGACGGCCTTCAGCGGGCCATAGCCAGCGCCGCCTTGCGTACGCGGCGCAGCTTCGGAGACTGGCCGTCGAGGATCGCCTGGACCTGGAAGGCCCAGGGCCAGACTCGCACGTAGACGATGGCCCCGAACCACGTGCCGTTGTACGGGCGTTCCCTGGCGTACTACTCGGCTCCGCACACAGAAATCAAACTGGAATCCGACTGCGGACCTTTCTGTTTCTTGATCTCAGCGGCCAAAGAACGACTGCGTTCCGCTTCCTTACCGTCTCCGGCGGTCTCGAATGCAGCGATCGCAATCTCAGCTTGCGCCTGTGCCTCCTCGGTCCGGCCGGCAAGAGCGAGAGTGCGTGCTACCTGATGACTTGCAAGCGCCGCCAGAGGGGACGATCCCTCGATGGCGAACAGATCTCGCGCCCTTTGCAGCAGCTGCAAGGCATTCTTCCAGTCGCCTGCCTCTAGTGCGATTTGACCAAGCTGCAGATCTGTCAGAGCCTCGTGAGACGGCGGGGGAACCATCAGGCCAGAGGGCTCTGCAGCCACGACGACAGCGGCAGCCAGACAATGAGACGTGACGTCTCGGCCTGGTGATCGTCCTTAGCGGGCCGGGGAGTCGGCATACCTCTCTCCTTTCCCGTGCTCTCCTAAAATTTATTCGGCGGTGCCAGTGCACAACGCGAGGCGTGTGGTGAGCATCTTTCCCGATCGCGGGGCGAACCGCATATCTCCCAAGTGATATAACGCCAGTGATATTGGGTCGATTCTCAAGACAGGCAGAAGGGAGCGACTCCGCTTGTCCGTGTAGGGCGAGAGGGCATCGCCCCAGCGCGCCGCGCGCCGCCCAGCAGGGCGATCAACCTCGCACGCAGCAGCGGGCTCGTCCAAGGCCCTCGTGGCACAGCGGGACTTTCACGCCAGCGAAGTTGCACGGGCGGTTTGAACCGGGCTGCGGGAAGAGGACGTGCTCACCGCGGACACCTCGCCGGTGCCCTACCAATACCCCGCTCATTGGGTTCGTCGACTGAGACCCGGAAGGCTGCGGGGAGCAGGTGGGTGCGCTGCTGCGGTTAGCGGTGCCGCCGCCGGCCACCAGGTTTCTTAACTGTCCTGGACCCCAGCAGTCGAACCCGCCGGCCACGCCCCCGCCGCGGGGCTGAGCCGACCTTGGACGTCCTGAAGACCGGGCCTGCGGGAGTGCAGCTGATCGTGCGGTAGGAAAGCCGTGCCATTGGCGCGCAGTTGGGGTTCACCGACGTCGACGGCATGTGCGTGACGTGCTGCGACCAGTGGTGGGCGGCGCGGGTGCGCTCAGAGGCCGGAGTCGGTCACTCTAGTGATCGCGCGCAGGAGCCGCGGGACGTCTTCGAGGCTGTCGAGGACGACGTCGGCTCCGGCCGCTGCCAGATCCACGGCTGGGATCTTGCCGGACGCGACCGCGATCACGCGCGCCCCGCCTTCGAGACCAGTTCGGACGTCTTCGAGGGAGTCACCGATGATGACCGTGTTGGAGCGGGAGAAGCTTCTGCCGTACTTGGCCTGGGCGTGGGCCTGAGCAACGGCTACGAGACTCGGGCGGTGGTCGCTGTCGGACGAGTATCCCCCGATCTCTGTGTCCAGGAACCCGGTGAGATCGAACGCCTTGAGCTTCAGAAGGGCGTTGAGCTTGAGGTTTCCCGTGACCACCGTCGGTACGCATCCCGGTTGGGCCTGCACGCCCTTGAGAGCGGAGACGGCTCCGGGCAGGAGGACACCCTGCTGGCGCAGGTCCTCCATGCGCGCGGCGAGGCGCCGGGGGAGGAGTTCCACCATCCGTGGCAACAGGTGCGGGATCTCTGTCTCCGGTACGGCGTTGTCCGCCAGGAGGGAGCGGATGGCCAGGGGCATGGTCACGCCGGTACCTCGTGCCGGGAGGCGCTCCGCGGGACGACCGACGATCTCGGCGAAGGTCTCCCGGTAGACCTGCCTGTCGATGTCACCGACGTACAGCAGAGTGCGGTCGATGTCCCACAGGACGAGGGTCCGCGGCTCGGCGATCACGTTCGGCTCCCTGTTGTTGGCATGGCGGCGTGTCGCTCCACTACGTCCCGAGCGTACGGGCTGTCGGCGGCTTGATGGAGCCCGTGGATCATGGAGGCGACGTGGTTGTCGAGCCTGGCCGACTGGATTGTCGCGGCCAGATCCAGGGCCTCGTGCGCTGTGGCGGCTCCGGCCTCGACATCACCTTGCTTGACGTGTGCGGTGGCGGCGCGCGAGAGGAACAGAGCCCGGGTCCGGTGATCTGCCGGATTGAGTGCCTGCCAAGCCTTGGTGAAACTGGCGGCGGCGCTTGTCGGGTCGCCGAGGTCGAGATGGCAACTGCCCGTTTGACCGTGGATCTCGCCCTCGTTGACCCAGTACAGCCAGTGCGGATCGTGCTCGGAGCGGCCCTGGGCGCACAGTTCTGCTGCCCGTCCGAGTGCGGTCAGGGCTGCCTGGCTCTCGCCGAGTTTGGCGTGCCCGCGGGCCTGCCGCATCAGGAGCATGGCTTCAAGGGCCGGCGTGCCGAGGTTCTTCACCTTGTCCCGGGCGCGCTGGGCTGCGGCCACGGCATGGTGCGGGGCACCGGTGGAGTATCCGTGGATCGCCATGTAGGACAGCGCACCAGCGCCGAGCCGTACGTCCTGTGAGGCTTTCGCCGCGCGCAGGGACGCGTACAGGTAGCCGAGTGGACGGTCCCGGTCGCCGGAGTCGAAGGCAAACCATCCGGTCTGCATGGCGGTGTCGGCGATGATCGCCGCGAGACGTCGTCCCGTCTCCTCGTCGTACGAGGTCTTCTCCACGAGGTGCTTGAGGAACCGGAGATGGCTGTCCCCGAGGGCAGTGAGGGTACCGCTGCCGTCACTCGCGTCCATGGTTCGGAGACTGTCGGTGGTGGACTGCAGGGCGTCCAGCAGGTCACCGGTGAGCTGACTTCCCTCTGCTGCTCTGGTCAGGGGTTCCGCTTCGGCGGTGTCCCAGGCGTTGACGAAAGCGGTGAGGGAGATGACGCTTGCACTGAGGAATCGCCGACGGTCCATCGCGCTGCCTCCTGCCGCGCTGTCCAGTGCTTCCACCAAGCGGGCCGCGGTCCAGGGGAGACCTGGATCGGCGTCGCCGGCGAACGGGGCTTGGGGCGCCTGCTCGCCTGGGCCATGACCATGGCGGAGAGGGAAGGCAGCCAGATCGGCCGGTACGCCAAGTCCCGTCAAAAACTTGATGATCTTGTCGATGTTGGTGAGCCTTCGGGTACCCGACTCCAGCATGGACAGGAAGGGCTGGCTTATCCCGGTGATCTGGGCCATGTCTTCCTGACGGAGACCGCTTCGGAGTCTGATGAGGCGGCTGGCACTGCCGAAGTCCCAGTTCCCAAGCGCACTTTGGACTTCCGCATCCGACCAGACGGATTCCGGGACGAACGGCATGTAATGAGCTTGCCTGGGCTGCGAGCGGGCGCAGGAAAAGCATAGGGGATCCAGGTTGTACTGACTCAAGGAGCAGCCGCATCGATCGCAGCGCTGTGGCGCTTGGCGAGGCACCCCTTCCCTCCTCCGGGCGAGATGTGCGGTTCCCCGGGTTCCCTCCCGAAGCCGTAATCACCTTAGCCTCGATCTGCCCTGATAGTCCCCGCATCATTCGGTATCACGTGGTGCGGGAATCGAGGCTCACGTCAGGGCCCCAAGTAGGCGACGCAGCCAGGCTGGGAGCCGGGAGGCCCCGCCGTGACGCGTACCTGGCCGAGGGCAGCCAGGCACGCCCGGCTCGACCGATGGGTCCTGCTCGGCCCCGTACGCCTGTACCAGCGCCAGCCGGTCTCTGCCGCAGCGGCTGTCACGCCTGCCTCGTCAGGTACTGCTGCACCCCTCCTGCCGTGCCCGGCACGGTGGGCACCTCCGCCCATACCCGAGTACCTCCGCCAGGCCCGGGCGCGCAGCCCCAGCGCGTGCAGAGGGCAGTGACCACGGTCAGACCCCGCCCGCGCTCCGCGTTCTCAGACCGCGGGCGTGCCGTCAACCGGCCGGCTACGGCCCGCCATCGATCACCGACACCCGGATCGTCACCGGGGCGCCCGCGAGCATGACCGTCACCCGGTGACCAGGAGCGTGCTCGATCGCATTTGCGGCCAATTCAGAGGTGACCTGCGCCAGGACAGTGGACAGGGCGGTGTCGTTCAGTTGCTTGGTCCGGTTTGATCACGTGATGCCGAGGGTGGCGAGCGGGCGGGTGGCGTCGCGTGCGTGGTGGCGGAGACTGGCGGCGATGCCGGTGTGTCCGGCGAGGCGGAGGGCTCCGATGGCGAGGTGGCGGAGGCTGGCCATGGCTCGTGGGGCTGTGCCGGTGCGGACGCGGAAGGCGTCCTCGGCGTAGGTGGTGTCGCGTATGTGGTGGAGCTGGTTGTACGAGTCGGCCAGGGGCGCGGTTCCGCCGTTTCCGGCGGGCGTTTCCCCTGGCCGCTCGCCCGAACCCGGCGTGCCAGTTTCCCGGCACCGGGCTCTCCACGAGTCCCTCAGGCGGTGGCCTGGGCTGGTCGCGCGGACCACGGGGTGGGGATGGTGTTGCCCCGGTAGCGGTATCGCTGGATGGGTACCTTCGCGGGGTTGAACAAGTCCACGCCGTCGGCGGTGAAGCCCCACCGGTTGCGGGGGTTGCCGTAGGTGCGGACGATCCATCTCCAGTTCCTGCGCCGGTGGCGTCGGCGGAGCCACTTCCACACTCGGTGCCACAGGTTGAGCTGCTCTGGGTTTGGTGGAGTCCCTGATGCCGGGGTTACGATCCTGGCGAGGGAGAACTACCAGCACCATGCCAGCACCCCGTAAATATCCCGATGAACTCCGTGAGCGTGCGATCCGTGAGGTCCGTGCGACCGGCCGCCCGATCGCGCATGTCGCGAAGGATCTGGGCATCCATAAGGAGGCCCTGCGCGGCTGGGTCCGCCAGGCCGAGGTCGATCGTGGTGAGCGCGATGACCGGCTGACCAGCGCCGAACACGACGAGCTCAGGCAACTCCGCCGGGAGAATGCCGAGTTGAGGCGGGCGAATGAGATCCTCAAGGCAGCCTCGGTGTTTTTTGCCCAGGAGATCGACCGTCCCCGGACGAGGCCGAGCAGGTGATCGACCACCTGCGTGACAGAGGTCTCGGGGTCGATCCCGTCTGCCGGGTTCTTGAGCTGTCGCCGTCGACGTATTTCGCCCGCAAGAAGCGGCCGAAGTCGGCCCGCCGGCTCCGTGATGAGCAGTTCATGCCGCTGATTGAGCAGGTCCACGCGGAGTCGGGCGGCACGTATGGGGCCCGTCGGATCACCCGCGCCCTTCGGCGCAAGGGCCACGAGGTGGCCCGCTGCACCGTCGAGCGGCTGATGGCCGAGCTTGGCCTGGAGGGCGTGATCCGTGGCCGGCGGCGGCGCACGACAGTCCCGGAGCCTTCGGCGCCCCGGCCGCCGGACCTGGTCGACCGCGACTTCACCGCGAGCCGGCCGGACCAGCTCTGGGTCGCGGACATGACGTATGTCCGCACCTGGTCGGGCTGGGCGTACGTGGCGTTCGTCCTGGACGTGTACTCCCGGATGATCGTCGGCTGGCAGGTCGCGAACCACATGCGGACCGAACTTCCGCTGGAAGCACTGGAGATGGCCCTGTGGCGGCGGAGGATCAAGAAGGACTCCGGCCTCGTCCATCACAGTGACAGGGGTTCGCAATATCTATCAATTCGGTACACTGGCCGGCTCGCCGACATCGGCGCCTCCGCCTCCGTCGGCTCCGTCGCCGACTCGTACGACAACGCCATGGCCGAGGCCCTGAACGGCACGTTCAAGGCCGAGCTGATCGAGATGCAGGGCCCCTGGAAGGACGTCGAGCAGGTCGAACGGGCGATCTTCCAGTGGATCACCTGGTACAACGAAGAACGGCTCCACTCCGCACTCGATTACGTGCCGCCCGCCGAGTACGAACAGGACTACTGGCGAAGCCAGGAACCAGTCCCACAGTCCGCCTGAAACAAGATCACCGGACTCTACGAAACTCGGGGCAGCTCAAAGTTCAACTACGCCGGGGCCGTGCCTCCCGCCTGGGCACGGGATTGACCGCAGCGGACCGTATAGGGGTTGCCCGCCGGGCGCAACTTCTTTTTTTTCCGTGTTTGAAACCTGTAGATGGCCCATGAATGGGTGGTCCACTGTCTGTTCGGTGCGTTTTTGCGGCTTGTACGGGGCGGAAAGAGCCCCGGCTTGTCCCCTTTCGCCGAGTGACGTGACTCGCGGGCGGCCCGAGTGGTTCGCCATGCCTGGGCCAAGACCTGCAAAAGATCTCGTCTCGCCCCTATTGGGGTCCGGGGGTCGGCCACGAAGCTTCATCGGGTTTGACCACAAGTAGAGGGGTGGGGTTGTGGGGCGACATCTGCGTTGGCCGGCGTTAGCCGTGGTGGGGACAGCGGGGGCGGTGACGCTCGCCGTGATGGCAGTGGGCATGCCGCCCGCGGTGGCCGCGCCGCGCGGACCGGTCACGAGCACGGCCACGGCGTCGAGCAGCGCGAAAGTGTCTGCTCCGTCGGGAGATGTGCTGCTCAACGGGTACGGCGACGGCTCGGGTTACCACCTGGCGGTGGCGACCGGGGCGAGCGGTTTCACCTGGCGTGAGGTCGCTGTGGTGCGGCCCGGTGACATCGACGACTCGTCGTGGACGGGCTACCAGTGTGTCTCCGGCGACGGCCGGTTCGCGGCGGTCGCGGTGCTGCCGGCGATGGCGGTCAACCAGGCGGCGGCGCGTGACCATGGCGCGTTCGCGTACACGGTGGACCTGCGCACCGGTGCGGTGAAGCCGGTGGCAGCGGGGGTGGAGCTGAAGTACCACTCGCCGGGCTGCGGCATCGGTGACACGGCGGAGTTCACCGTGAACCCGGGGGACAACGAGCAGCGCACGCAGGTCCTTTCGGTGGACCTGAAGTCCGCGAAGGTGACGGCGTCGGGGAGTGTGGCCGGTCAGGTGACATCGGTGGTGCCGACGGCCGCCGGGCCGGTGGGCGCCCTGGGCGGCACACTGGTGCGGATCCCGGTCACCGCGAAGGGTTCGAAGGCCGCGCCGGTCAAGCTGGCGGATGCCGGCGGTGTGGCGTATGACGTGCGGCCGGAGTCGGGTGGCGGGGTGGACTTCGCGGTCCAGCGCGCCGGCGGCCGGCAGTCGTCGCTGCTGCGGCGCGAGCGGGGCGGGAAGGTCAGCACGATCGGTGAAGGGCCCGCCGCCAAGCTGCAGTTGATGCAGGGGCGGGGAGGCCACGCCAGCGCGGTGGGCGCCACCTCGGTGAACAAGAGCTCGGGTGTGCGGTCCGTCGCGACGGCGGGTCTGCCCAACGGCGCCCAGGCCGTGTCCCTGGACGGCGCGGCCGCGTTCGGCGCCGGTGCGAAGACCAATGCCGACGCGCCGCTGGTGCTGGGCACCAGGAAGCACACGCTGCTCAAGCGTAAGGCCGCTGTCGCCGCCAAGTCCGCGGTGACGGTGCTGCCGGGTGCGGTGTCGGCCTCGGGCGCGGTGGCGCCGTCGGTGACGGCGCGGAGCAAGGTCCCGCAGGCCGCCGCGCCGAAGGGCAAGAGTCCGCTGACCACCAAGTCGGCGCCCTCGGGCATCTCTTCGAAGGTGCTGTCCCCCGCGGTGCAGACGACGCCGAAGTGCGCGGTCGACCGGCTGGCGGAGAACCGTCAGGTGATGCAGCCGTCGGCCAACCAGGTGTCGTGGGCGATCGAGATGGCCGAGCAGGGCCTGCTGAGCGGTACCGCCTATCAGCGCCCCGCGAATTACGCGAATCTGGGTCTGGTCGCGTACGCGCCGAATGACGATTTCGCGCGGGTGCCGCTGAGTCACCCCGCCAGTGACACCTTCGATTCGGTGCCGCGGTCGATCTATGAGGCGATCGTGGCGCAGGAGTCGAACTACAGTCAGGCGTCCTGGCACGCCCTGCCGGGTATTCCGGGTGGCGCACTGGTCGGCGACTACTACGGCGCGGGCGGTTCCATCCAGACGATGGACTACTCGAAGGCGGACTGTGGTTACGGTCTGGGCCAGGTGACCACGGGGATGTCGGTGGGTGACACCACCTACTCCCAGCACGGTCAGTGGAAGATCGGTGTGGACTACCAGGAGAACCTGGCGGCCGGTCTGCAGATCCTGGAGCGGACGTGGAACCAGCTGTACACGGCCGGGATCACGGTCAACGGCGGTGACCCGAAGTACCTGGAGAACTGGTATTTCGCGGCGTGGGCGTACAACTCGGGGATCCAGCCGACGGCCGCCTTCGGCAACACCACGGGCTGCACGCCGGGTCCGACGTGCACGGGTCCGGACGGCACCTGGGGTCTGGGCTGGTCGAACAACCCGGCCAATCCCGACTACCCGCCGACGCGGGCGCCGTACCTGAAGACCTCCTACGCGGACGCCTCGCATCCGGCGGACTGGCCGTACCAGGAGCGGATCATGGGCTGGATAGGCCAGCCGATCCTGCGCTTCACCGACCCGGCCTACACCACGCCTGCCTACCACGGCGGGAAGACCTGGCTGCAGATCCCGGCGCCGACCACGTTCTGCACGGTCGCGGGCGACAAGTGCGACCCGTCGGGCTCCAACCCGAAGATGTGCACCCTGTCGGACTCCGAGTGCTGGTGGTCGGGTGCGGCCACCTTCATCTCCGACTGCTCCACCACCTGCGCCACCAGCCCCTACACGGTGGGTGCCGGGTCGAGCGAGCCGGCGATCCAGAAGCCGCATCCGCATCCGCCGTCCTGCTCGCTGGACACCGCGCACGTGCACGACGAGGGCTCCGGGTCACCGATCATCGTCGACGAGTCGCAGTCGCAGCCGCCGTTGAACCTGGTGGGCTGCGGGTCGTCGAACTGGTCGCAGGGTGGGACGTTCTCGATGTCCTACGGCACCGACTCCTCGGGCAACCCGGTCGGTGCGATCGACACCCACCAGCTCGGTGTGGGCTTCGGCGGGCACGTGCTGTTCACGCACACCGAGACCGGCTCCGTTCCGTCGGAGATCAACACGGGGACGTGGACGCCGAGTCTGCCGAAGCTTCAGTACTACAAGATCAAGCTGCACTTCCCGTCCACGGCGGCGTCGGCGACGAACGTCGTGTACAACATCAACCCCGGTGGCGGGGTGGCGCCGTGGAAGATCCGGGTCAACCAGGACTGGGGCTCGGAGCAGTGGGTGACCATCGGCACGTTCGCGATGGAGAACGGCGGCAACGTCAAACTCTCCAACAAGAGCGACATCTCCGGCTCGGGCAACATCAACTACGCCGACTACGACGTGGCGTACGACGCGATCGCGTTCATCCCCGAGGGCGGCAGCCCGGGGCACCCGATCGGCGGCCCGCCCGGAGTCAAGGACGCTCCCAAGGGCTCCAACCCCGCGTTCATCCAGTGCGGTTGCGCCCGGCGTACCGCGGGTGACCCGGTGGACACCAGCACGGGCTTCTTCGGCGACAGCTACACCGACCTGTCGACGCCGGGCCGTGGGATGCCGCTGGACTTCACCCGCTCCTACGCGGAGTCCATCGCCGACCCGAGCGGCCCGAACGCCTCGCTGGCGGTCAACGGCCCCTTCGGCTACGGCTGGACGTACGCCTACAACCTGTCCGCGAGCACGGACGGCACGACCGGCAACGTGACGGTCACCCAGGAGGACGGCTCCCAGGTGACGTTCAACGACGTCTCCGGGACCTACACCCCCAGCGCGCCGCGCTATGACGCGACGCTGACCAAGGCCGGTTCCACGTACACCTTCACGCGCACCTCGAAGGACATCTTCACCTTCGATGTCGCGACCGGCCGGCTCACCGCCGAGACAGACCTGGTGGGCAGCAAGGCCAGCCCGGCGTACTCCACGAACCTCGTCTACGACGGCTCCGGGCACCTGTCGACGATCACCGACCCCGGCGGCCGGGTCTACACGCTGACCTGGACCGGCTCGCACATCACCGGTCTGCACGACGGCGCGGGCCGCACGGTGACCTACGGCTACAGCGCGGCCGGCGACCTCACCGACGTCTACGGGGTGGGCACGACCCGCACCCCGTCGCTCCAGGACGACGACCACACCGTCTACACCTACGACGCCAACCACCTGATGACGTCGGTGCGCAAGCCGTTGGAGTACGGGTCGACCGCGACCCCGACCCCGGTCACGTCGATGACGTACGACTCCTCGGAGCGCGTCCTCACGCAGACCGACCCGGACGGCAAGACCACCACCTTCACCTACGGCCCCGACTCGGGCACGGGCCTGGTCGCCGGTCAGACGATGGTCACCGACCCGGCCGGCCACAAGACCATCGACACCTACGCCGACGGCCTGCTGACGTCCGAGACCAAGGGCGCCGGCACCGCCGACGCGGGCACCTGGACCTACACCTACGACCCGGTCACCCTCGGTATGACCTCCGTCAGCGACCCCAACGGCAACTTGCAGACCTACGCCTACGACGACCACGGCAACAAGATCTCCGAGAGCGACTCCCGTGGCTTCACCACGAGTTACCTCTATGACGACAACGACAACCTGATCCAGAAGGTCGACCCCTCCGGCCTCCAGACCGTCTACGGCTACGACGAGTCCGGCCACATCGCGGCCGGCGGCACCGGATACGGCCTGCTCACCAGCACGACCCAGCAGGTCGACGACGGCGCTGTGCCGTCCCGTACCGTGAACGTCTACTACGACGACACCGCCCACCCGGGCGACGCCAACCGTGTCGTGGACGCCCGCGGCAACACCACCTCCGCGACCTATGACGCGGCCGGTGACAAGATCTCGACCACCGACGCCCAGGGCGACAAGACGCTCTACGGCTTCGACTCGGGCACCGGGCTGATGACCAGCACCGTCTCCCCGATCGGCACCGCCGCCGGCACCACGGTCAGCTGCACCCCGCCGGCCAAGGGCTGCACCACCTACACGCACGACGCGTGGGGCGACACCACCAAGACCACCGACCCGCTCGGCCACACCACGCTGGCCGCCTACGACGCCGACGGCAACCAGCTCTCCGCCACTGATGGCAACGGCAAGAAGACGGTCTACGGCTACGACGCCGCCGACCGGCAGACCAGCGTGCAGCGCCCGGACACCACCACGACCCAGACCGTCTACAACGGCGACGGCACCGTCCAGAAGACGATCGACGCGGCGAACCACGCCACGACGTTCACCTACGACGGGCAGGGCCGCGAGGCCGGCCGCACGGATCCCGACACCCACAAGACCAGTTGGGCGTACGACGCGGCCGGGAACCTCACCACGACGACCGACCCGTCGAACCGCACCACCACCTACACCTACGACCCGGCCGGCAACCCGATCTCGATCACCTACTCCGACCCGGCCACCCCGGACGTCACCTCGATCGAGTACGACCCGGCGGGCCACCGCAGTTCGATGACCGACGGCACCGGCACCAGCACCTGGACGTACGACGTCTTCGGCGAGCTGAGCGCCGCCACCAACGGCGCGGGCGCGACGGTGAGTTACGGCTACGACGCCAACGGCAACGCGACGACGCTGACCTACCCGGGCAGCGGCCAGAACGTCATCCAGACCTACGACAAGGCCAACCGCCTGTCCGGCCTGACCGACTGGAACGCCAAGGCCACGTCCTTCGGGTACGACGCCGACAGCGACTGGAAGACGACCACCTACCCCAACGGCACGACGGCGACCACCGGTTACGACGACGCCGACCAGCCGACCTCCGACACCCTCACCAAGAGCAGCACCACACTCGCCTCGCTGACCTACACTCGCGACGGCGACGGACAGATCGGCGGCGAGACGCCGACCGGCGTGCCCGGCAGCGCGCAGACCTACCAATACACGGACAACGAGCAGGTGAAGTCGACCACGGCCGGCAGCACGGTCACCGGCTTCGCCTACGACGCGGCCGACAACCCGGTCCAGGTCGGGACGTCCAACCAGGTCTTCGACGCCGCCGACGAGTTGTGCTGGTCCACCACGGCGGCGCTGTCCAGCCCGACCTGCGCGAGCCCGGCGTCCGGCGCGACCACCTACGGCCACGACACCGAGGGCGACCGGACCAGCAAGGTCACGTCCTCCGCCACCACCACCTACACCTACGACCAGGCCGGCCGCCTGACCGCCCTGTCCGGCGCCGCCACCGCCGGCTACACGTACAACGGCGACGGGCTGCGCACGTCCAAGACCGTCGGCTCGGTCACGACCGCCTTCACCTACGACGGTTCGACGGACGTGCCGAACCTGCTCTCCGACGGCACGGCCAGCTACCTCTACGGGCCCGGCAACATCCCGGTCGAGCAGGTGGACAGCACCACCCAGTGGTACTTCCACGACCAGCTCGGCTCCACCCGCGCCCTGACCGACTCCACCGGAGCGGTCACCGGCGCCTACGCCTACACCGCGTACGGCACCGTCTCCTCGCACACCGGCACGGCGGTCACCCCGCTGGAGTACGCCGGCCAGTACACCGACGCCGAGACCGGCTTCGAGTACCTGCGGGCCCGCTACTACGACCCGGCGACGGCCCAGTTCCTCACTGTCGACCCCGAGGTGGAATCCACTCTCAGCGCCTACGGCTACGCCGCGGACAACCCGCTCAACGCGGCCGATCCGACCGGCATGTCCCTCTGGGGCAGCTTCAAGAAGGCCGTGCACAAGCACATCGATGTCATCAACCAGGTCAACAGCTGGGCGACGGACATCGCCATCGGTGCGGGTATCGTCACTCTGTTCTGCGAGGTGTGCGGAGTGGTGACCGGGCCCATCGCGGGAATCGCCGCCGGCGTGATGATAGCGTCGCAGGCACTTATCTCCGTGGACAGTTGCGGTATGGGCCGTTCAGGCGGTTCCTGCGGAACCTCGAACCGCTACCTGGGGGCCGACATAGCGGGGACCGCCGCAGTCGGCAAGGCCGCGAAGGCGCTTCGTATCATCCGAGGGGTGAAAGTCGCGAAGACCCTTTCTGTCTGGCAGAAGATCTGCGGCAAGTAACGATGCGGAATCCGACTGTGATCGAGGGAACAGCATTGCGACGAAATGGCAGGGAGGCGTCCCCCTCGGCGGCGTCCGGTTTGTCGGTCGGGCCGTCACCGTACCGGATGCTGCTGGTGGTCAGCCCGATTCTGTTGTTCTTCGTCGTCCCGCACATCGTGATGGGCGGTGACGTGGTGATGGGGAGGATCGGTTGGGAGGTGTTCGGACTGTGCTCGCTGGTCCTCCCCTTCCTCGTCGCGCGGTTCACCGGCGTGGTCGTCGGTGAGCACGGGATCGCCGTGCGCCGAGCCTGCTGGGCCCAGCACGTGGCGTGGGACGAGATCGGCACCGTGTCGGTCGAGTCGCGGGGCTGGCACCTGCTGCTGGTATGCCGACGGCGGAAGACCGGCCGCGTCCGGGCGACGCTGACCTTCGTCGGAAAGGCGGACCGCCGTCGCCTCATCGAGGCGATCGCGGCCCGGGTCGCCGAGGATTCGGTGATACGGGACGAGGTGCTTGCCCAGGCCCTCGGCCACGGGAGCGTCTGACCTTGAGTTGAAATGAGCCGTTGCGGCACCCTTCCGGCGCAAGTCCGGGGGGTGCCGCCACGGCATCGCCGGTGTGATCAGGGAGGATGCGGGCACGAGCGCGGCTCCTGAGACGATCTTCTGGCGTAGGAACCTGAAAGATCATCAGAGGCCGCGCTCGCCTGGCAACTCGCCCCCTCGTCTCACGGATGAATAACCCAAAACCCATCAAAGTTCAACTACGCCGGGGCCGTGGGATCTGCAGGGGTTGGTCGAGACGAACATGCCGTCGTTGCTGGGTGTGCGCTTCCTGGCGTCCGAGTACAGCACGGGCCCGGTGCACGGCGGAGGGAGTGTCTAATCAACGGATCTGGCTCACTTTCCGTGGTGGCGGAGGGTTACGTCATCCCAGCAGGATGCGGTGGCGGAGGAGCGGGAAGCCTGCCCGGCCGTACATTTGACGCTTGATCAGCTTGGTTTTGTTGTTAGTCGCTGTTGTCGTTCCGGCTGTGTGGGGTGTGTCTCGAACTGAGGTTTCCGACCGGGTGATCGTGGAGGCGTCGCGGCATAGAGGTGGGGCCTTCTGAACAGCTCGTTGGTGTCGAATCACCGAGCAACGTCAGGAGGCCCCGGTGTTGGAGTGTTCCGTGTGGACGGCCGGGCAGTCCAGTTCAGTTGCCCCGGAGTGTGACTGCCTGGCACACCAGTTCGGAAACGCGGCCGACAACGGAGCTCGGCAGCGGCGTTATCCGTCGGATATGACGGACGCGGAGTGGGCTGCCGTTCGGCCGCTGCTGCCGGTGCCGGGCTGGTTGCGGGGCCGGGGCGGGCAGCCGGAGGCCTACTGCCACCGGGCGATACTGGACGCGATCCGCTATCTGGTCGACAACGGAATCAAGTGGCGGGCGATGCCGGCCGATTTCCCTCCCTGGGACCGCGTCTACGCGTTCTTCCGCCGCTGGCGCGACCACGGCCTGGCCTGGGAGTTCCACGACCGGCTTCGCGGCCGGGTCCGGATGAGGGAGGGCCGGGACGCGGAACCGACGGCCGCCGTGATCGACTCCCAGTCGGTCAAGGCCGATGCCGTGGTCGGATCGGACAGCCGCGGCTTCGACGGCGGCAAGCTGATCAACGGCCGAAAAAGGCACGTCGTGGTGGACACGCTCGGCCTGCTGCTGGGCGTGATGGTTACCGCCGCGGACATCGGGGACCGCACCGCCGCCGAGGTCCTGCTCCAGCGGGTGGCCGATGCGCATCACCGGCTGGAACTGGTCTGGGCCGACGGCGGCTACACCGGCAGCCTCGTCAAGCACTGCCTGGCCGCACTCGCTCTCGTCCTGAAGATCGTCAAACGCAGCGACGACCGGAAGGGGTTCGTGGTGCTGCCCAAGCGGTGGATCGTCGAGCGCACCAACGCCTGGCTGATGCGCACCCGCCGGCTGGCACGCGACTACGAACGCCGCACCACCAGCGCCGAGGCGATGATCTGCTGGTCGATGACCCTGCTCATGACCCGGCGCCTGGCCCGGCCACACCCTTCGCGAGCGTGAACCGGCCCGGTCCCGGCTCGGTCAGCCAGCCACGTGCGACCAGGCGTTTCGCCTTCGACCGCAAACCTTCCACCCGCGCCGGGACCACGTCCATCCCGAACACCGCGGCCATCTCCTGGCAGGTCAGCGGCCCTTGATGGAGCCGGGACCGGTCCGCGAGCACCTGCACGATGCGCTGGTAGTCCACCGACAGCACAGACCGGGCAAGGCCCTCCCGCCACACCAGCACCTGCGACCTCGGCCTGATCGCATCCCCGGGCGGCGACGGCATTTCCGCGTCCGACGGATCCGAGGAGACCTCCGTCCCGGCGGTGCCGGCGCCGGGAGCCAGGACCGCATCGACCCGCCTACGGGCGACCATCCACTCCTGCCATTCCTGCTCGGCCGCGGCCAGCTCGGCCTGGATCCGATCAGCCTCCTCCCGCAGCCCGTCGACACGACGGCGAGCAACGAGCTCGTGCTGTTCCAGCAGTCCTACAAGCGACGGCATCCAGGCCTCCCCAGCGAGTGACAACCCGACAGGCCACAACTCCCACCAAACCACGAAACCTATGCCTGACCAGCGAAAACGCCGCCACCAAGTTCGGAACGACAACAACTACTTAACGCCTTCGGTGCCACCGTTGTGGTAAGGGAGGGTAAGAGCGGCGATTACGGCGTCGTGGTCACGGTCCAGGCCCCGGGTGAAGGCGTGAAGGTGGGGCAATTCCACTGTCCGGACCTGGGTGATCCAGTCCTCAAGGGCGCGGGCATTTCGTTGGTCGGGTACCAGGAGCTGGGTGAAGGCCCGGATATGGGACGCCAGCCGGGTCATCTCGCGGCAGGCGGCAGTGAGCTGGTCGAGGAGTTCGCGATGTCCGGCGGCCAGGTCGTCGGGCCGGGTGAGGAGCATCCTGGCGAGTCTGCGCGGGGAGATGTGGCTGCGGTCGGCGTCCGCGCGGCCCTGGTTGATGTATTTGTGCAGGAGGTTGAGGCAGCCGGTGAAGCCGAGGGTCTTGATCTCTTCGAAGAGGTGGAGGACGGGGACGCCGGGGTCCTCGGCCCGGCGTTGGCGGAGATGTTCGCGGTAGGGGTCGACGAGGCTGGAGCGGTACTTGGGGACGCGGAGCATGCGTTCGGGCTGGTCAGCCCGGGCATAGCGCTTGACGGTGTTCAGTGCCAGTTGCAGACGACGGGCGCATTCCAGCAGGCCCACACCCTTGTCCAGCAGGTCGTGGACCTGGTGCCAGCGCTCGAGGGTGGATTGGGCACGGGGCCCGTCGTAGAGGGGCGCGTTCAGCACGGTGGCCCAGCAGGTGCTGTGTGCCTTGACTTCGCTCAGGGCGGCTTCGCACAGGTTGTGCCACAGATGCCAGCGGTCGGCGACCTGCACAGCATCGGGCAGCGCACGACGGATAGCCTCGGCATAGACGGCCGACCCGTCGCGGCACACGACCTGGATACCCGGATATTGACGCAGCCAGGCTTCCAAGGTGGTGGCCTCACGATCGGGCAGCACCTCGATGCGGTCCCGGGTGCGTGCGTCGATCACGATCGTGCCGTAGCGATGGCGGCGGCGCAGGGCGAAGTCGTCCACGCCCACCACCTTTGGCACCTGCCGGGCCGGTGAGGGGACACGCATCAGGATGCGCAGTGCTGTGTGCCGCGACAACTCCGCAGCCAGCACGGGCAGCACCCGCACCGCGGCTCTGCCGGCCAACTCCTTGACCAGAACGCTGATCTGCCTGGTCAGACGCAGCGTGCGCCGCTGGTAAGGCTCCAGCAGACCGGGCAACTGCTCGTGGAACGTCCGCCGTGAGCACTGCGGGGACGCACAGAGCAAACGGCGCACCCGGACCTCCAGTACTACGCGCCGCGCGTCGACCGGAACGTCGGCCAGGCGCCGCATGTAGTAGCCGTGAACCCTTGCTGTCAGCAGACCACACGCCGGACACGCCACCGGCCGATCAGGCGTGCGAGCCCGCACCACGATGTCGCCGCCCCGGTCTGCGACATCCCCGACAACCAGCGGGGACAGCCCGGAAAAGACTGTCCTGACAAGGAAGTTGATGTTGAGCACAGCCATGCATCATGCCGGTCACCCTCCGCCACCACGGAAAGTGAGCCAGATCCGTTAAATTGACACACCCCCTTGGGCGGCGTGATCCGGGCCCGGCTGTGGCCGAAGGAGGATCAGGAGCCCACCAAGGCGCTCGACGCGGGGTGCTCACCACCAACGATCTCGTCAGCGGGAAGAATGTTTTATTCGCTCGGCGGGCGCCTTCGCGGACGATCTCGTCGATCAGGGAGCCGGAATCGGTGGTGCCGTCGGCGGTGACTACGCTGAGCACGGGCGTGCCTTCCCGACCCGCGCGCCAACGCGGGCCTACTCGGTGACCATCACAGGATCATTCGGGTAGGTACGCCCTCCGCGTCCCGCCCGGAGCTGATCCATGGGTCTTGAGCATTGCTCCCCGCAACGGCCCGGTGCGGCGGTCTCGCAGCACTACCGCTCTGGTCGAGGCGGGGGGTGTCGGTCCCGTGTCCCGCGGGTCGGGGGGTCAGCGTTTGATGCGGCTGCGGACGGCGAGAGCAGCAAGTCCGAGGAGGACGGGCTCAGTGAGGCGAGCGGCCATTTCGGTGTAGGTGCCGGTGGTGGTGAGGTCTTGTCCGGAGGAGCGGAAAATGACGGAGTTGATGACGACGCGCAGGCTCTTTTCAAGCCGTTGCCTGGATGCTCCTATGGTTGTCAAGCCGCTCGAGCGAGGTCGGTTTGAATGGTTTGTTCGGTTGGTGTGGTGGTCAGTGCGCGGTAGACTCGCGGGCGACGAATCGTTTGAGGCAGCGCATGATGTCTTTTTTGTTCAGTCCTTCCTTAGAACCGGTGCGTGGCGTGTGAGAACAAGGGCGACTCCTTCGCGCGGCGGCAGTTGGGCAGGCGCGGTCCGGCCGGTGGCCGAACCGCCGGTGGGTCAGCGGTCGACGTGGCCAATCAGCGCTTCGAGGAGTCCGGCGACGGCCCGGCTCGGCACGTCCGGGCCGAACTCCTGCACCCAGGGCTCGGCTTCGGCGGGGGCGGCCCGGACGGTCCTGACGATGCCGCGCCGCCAGGCGGCCGGGTCCTCCGGCAGCCAGCCGACGCAGACCCGCCCGTCCGGACTGGTGCAGTGAACGTTGGCCTCCGGGGTGTCCACCAGCGCCCAGCCGCGCTCGCTGAGCAGGCTGAACACCGACTCCGCGCTGCCGTCGCCGGCCAGGGAGGGGCGTTGCGCGACGACGGAGCGGAAGAGGGCAAGCAGGTCACTGGCGGTGTTCAAAACGGGGCGGTCCCTTCGTTGACCCGCGGTTTTTCCCGACACCCGTACGTTGACATGCGGTGTGCCGAAGTGCGTAGTCCTTTCTGGAGGGATCGCGTCTGCCGTGGGCGAACTGGACCCGATCACGAGGACCGGCCGTCGGGAATGGATCGCGGCGGCCGGTTGTCGTAGCTGAGTTGCGGCGCACGGCCGTACGAAGCCGAAGGGGTAGCGCATGGCGGAGCAGGGCGGCAGACACTGGGACGGGGCCGGGCTGGAGCTCAAGATCCGAGCAGCCGGGCGGCCGTGGACGGTCGGCGACATCATGATGGTCGCCGACGGCCAGTGGTCGGTGGACCTCACCGCCCAGGCGGACCCGGCAGCGGACACGGTGGTGGAGCGCCGAGCCGCGGACGGGCGCATCGTGGAGATGACGCTGGAGGAACTGGCCCGCGCAGTGGGCGCCCGCTTCGGGGAGATCCCCCGCGATGACACGACCGACTGACTGAGCCTCAGCTCTCCTTAGTGGACGTGGCGCGGCGCGGGCCGCCGCGTTCTGGTCGGCGATGTCCGCAGCGAGCCGCAGCACTGTGCCCACGGCGGGTTGTCCGAGCGGAGCCGCAGTGATGACCTGGCGGGTGAGCAGGAAGGCGGCGCTTCGTGGGCGTCGATGATGTGGCCGATCGCCTGCAGGGCGTTGCGCGAGCTGGTCGGCGCAAAGATCCACCCCGGCCCCGGCGTGGGCGCCCTCGACGCCCTGGTCGCCCACGCCGAGGCGAACCCGGACAACTACTGGCACCCGTTCGGCACCTGCAAGATGGGACCGGTCGGCGATCCGGCCGCCGTCGTCGGCAACGACGGTCAGGTGCACGGCGTCGAGGGCTGCTACGTCGGCGACTGCGCGATCATGCCGGTGATCCCGCGGGCGACTACCGCCATGCCCGCGGTGGTGATCGGCGAGCGGATCGCCGGCTTCCTGCTGAGCGGGAAGTGAGTCGCCGCCGGTCGATGAGGACACGATCCCGGACCGCCTTCGGACCGCCACCCCCGCGGGCCCCCGCGCCGGGCGGCCGTTGCGCGACGGCGCTCTCCCGCTCACGAAGGCCTCCTGCCCGGCGGCCCCGGACCGGCGTCTTCACACGCGGGAGGCGGCGGAGAGGACGGCGGCCACACGGCGGCCCAACTCGGCGGCGGGCAGCGTCCAGACGGTCGGTCCGAGGCGGGTCAGGGCGCCGCGCAGGGCCTCGTCGGTGACCGTGGGCGTCCCGAGGCCCGAGGAGGACAGCGCGGCGAGCACCTCGCGGCGGAGTTCGTACCGCGAGACGATCCCCTCGTGCGCCTGCGGTACCGGCCCGAGGACTGCGTTCAGCCGCGCGGCGATCTCGGCGCCGACCGCGTGGGGGTGGCGTCCCTGCCAGCCGTCGCCGAGGCTCTCCTGCACCGCGTGCACCAGAGCGTCGTCCACGGGCCCGCCGCTCCAGCGCAGGTCGGCCAGGAGGCTGTCGACCGTGTGCCGCAGCATCGCGGACGGGGCCGGCGAGGTGGTCACAGGGGCACGTCGGTGGAGCGGCGGCACGGCTGCCGACTGGGCTTCGCTGATCGGCCCGAGGGGACGCCGCCCTCCCAGCAGCGATCGGCGCTGGGAGGACGCCGTGGTTGTGCGCGTGCCCATCGGCAGGACGGGGCGGCTCACCCTCAGGACCGCTCCGGCCAGGTCGCGTATCGCCGCCTCGGCCCGCTCCACGTCGAGGGAGGCGCGGTGGTAGGAGATAATAGCCAAGCGGAGGCGTTGGAGGACGCTGTCCAGCGCCGTACTCAGGGACAAGCGGTCGATCTGCGCGTCCTGGGGACCGTCGAGCAGGGGGAGGGCAGCGGCGATCACGGTTGCGTCGGCATGGTCGATCAGGCGTTCCGTCCGACCCTCCTCCGCCGCGGCCACGGACCGCAGTGCGCGCTGGACCGCGACTGCGGCCGGGCGGTCGGCGCCCGGAGCCGCCGACTGCCGCAGGCCGGCCCAGCCGGCCTCGCCGGACGCGGGCTGCTGTGCCTTGGCGTGGACGTCCGCGGCGGTCTGCTTGAGGCGGTCGTAATAGCCGGCCGTCTCGTCCACAGACACATGCCGCTCGCCGTAGGAGCGGACCTCAATGACGACCAGCGGCAGCGCGGCGTTGCCGTCCTCGGTGTCGAGCTCGGGCAGATCGTGAATCGAGAAGGCGTAGTCCTGCGCCATCGGCCTGCTGCCGCCCTGCACCAAGCCGGCCCACGTGTATTCGCGGATGGTGCGGTCCTGCTCGTCGCTTATGGTGAGATCGAACAGACTGGCAGGCGCGGTCTCGTCGTAGAAGCGTGCGTATTCCCGGTCGTATTCCGGCAGCCGGGCCCGGATGCGCCGTTCCATGGCCGCCATCGCCGGCAGCGCGTCCGCGGCGAGGAAGACACGCGCGTCCTGTGGCAGGGCGGCGAGCACATCGCTCATCGAATTGCGGGACAGCACGGCCGCGTTGACCTTGTTCAGGCCCTCGTAGATCCAGAAGTGGACGAGGGCCGCCACCTGGTCGTGGAGCAGGGCGCCGTAGCCGCGAAGGGCGGTCACCACTGGGTCGTCGGCGAGCAGAGCGGCCACCTGTTCGGCCGGCAGAGCCCAGGAGGCCAGGCCGCCGTCGCGGTGCTCGCGCCAGACGGCGTAGCGCGAGGCGAGTTCGTCGCCGAAGGACAGGCCGTCGGTCAGATGCGCCCGGGTGAGGTAGCCGCGCGATTCGTCGCGCCAGGTGTGGTCACGCACGTGCTCCAGGAACTCGCGCAGGCCGTGCACGGGGACACCCAGTGTGTAGTGGACGTGGGCGCCCTGCCAGTCGCCGATGACCCGGCGCTCGATCCAGGCACCCTGGCCGAGGTCGGTCACCTCCCAGCCGTCCTCGGCCGGGAAGGCTTCCTCCACGGGAATGAACTCCCGCTCCGGGCCGAGCACGGCGAACCGCTCCTCCAGTCGGCGCAGGGCAACGAAGGCCGGGCCGTCATCGATGCGATCCTCCGAAGGCAGGACCTTGTGCACACCGGCGACGAACTCCGGAATGGCCAGGGTGACTTCGCGGACCTTGCCGGTCTGCTTTTCTGCGTCCTCCTTACGCCGGAACAGCCGCCCGTCGGAGCCGCGGTAGAACTCCTTGGTCTCCACCGTCACTTCGAAGCCGTCGCCCCGCGCGATCGGCTTGCGCACGTTGTTGCCCGGCGTGCCCTTGCCCCGGGCGAGCCTGAGCACCTCGGTGAACTCAGCCTCGACACCGCCGCCTCCGCCGCGCAGCGCCGTGCCGCGGCCGTCGAGTGCGGTGGCGATCGCACGGGCCAGTGGCGAGAGCGGCAGTCGGCGTTGGGCCCGCGGCAGACGCTGCCAGGTCGCGGTGATCTCCTCGTGCGAGGCCGCGTGGTTCCTGCCCGCCGACCGCAGGGCGGATTCCACCCAGGTCTTCAGCTCGTCGCGGAAGCGCGGCGATTCAGCGGTCAGTTCGCGGTGGCGCACCATGTCCCGCTCGTCACCGGAGGTCACGCCGACCGTCCGCCAGTGGCGTTCGGCGAGCTCGCGAGCCAGGTCCCGCATGGACTGCCGGGCCGCCGCTGCCGCGAGTTCGGGGTCCGTGTGCCGCGGGCCGCCGAGTGAGCGCAGTACGCCCTGGCCGGTGCGGGCCACTTCGGCCACGTCCCGCCAATAGGCCTCGGCCTCTTGCCGCTCCACCGAGCCGGGTTCGTCGCCGATGGCGAACTCCCGTGCGCGCTGCTGCCCGTAGATGTCGACGGCACGAGCCACCAGGTCAGCGGGCAGCCCACGCAACGCGGGCATGTCCGCGACGGCGGCGGCGAACTCCCTTGCGGGGGTTGCTCGTTGGGTCACGCCCGGCGCGGGTCGGGTGGACGGTCCGGCGTGGTTGTCGGGGGACGGGCGGTCCGCGAGCGCGGTGGTGTCCTGACCGCCGGCTTTGAGCAGGCCCGCCGAAGGACCGGACCCCGCGCGGGCGCCGCTCCTCGTATCAGCCTGGTTGCCGGTCTCGCCCGCGACCTGCCGGGCCATGTCGCGTGCGAGGGTGTCGCCGCCGGTGCGGTGGGCGACGGCGACCGCGCCCCACTCGGTTGGGGACCAGGCATCGGTGTGGGTGGGGTCGGGCAGGGCGGTGCGCACCAGTGCTTCGGTGGTGGTGCGGTCGTCGTCGGCGAGGGCTTCCCACGCCTGGCCGAAGGGGTCGGCACCCTCCTCACGGAGTGCGTGCCCGGCGCGGAGGAGGGGTGCGGCCTCGTCGGGGGCGCCGGCACGGGCCGCGTCCAGGGCGTTGCGGTAGTCGCGGGTTGCGGCGGCCAGGGCTTGGGCGCGGTCGGCCGCCGCCAGCTCCTCGGCATCGGCAGCGGCCGTGCGGCGCGGCTGGACCGCACCCTTGCCCTTGTTTGCGGGCTTGTCGGTGGTCCTGTTGCCGCTGCTCCTGCCGGTGCCGCGATCGCCGTCCACTGCGGATTCGCCTGTTGTTTTGCGGGTTTGGTTGATGAGGTCGTGGGATTGGGTGAGGAGGGGGTGGTTGGCGATGTCTTCGGCTGAGGGGGGTCCGGAGGTGTAGCGGCTGCTGCCGGTCCATCGGTATTGGTTGTTGTCGGAGCGGGCGGTGCTGCGGGCGTAGACGACGAGGTCGACGAGGCCGTCGTGGGCGAGGGTGGGGAAGAAGGCGGCGCCGCCGCTGCCGTTGTCGAGGTGGGCGTGGAGTGGCATGTGGATGCGGCGTTGTCCGAGGGGTTCGCGGATGCCTTCGCCCCAGGTGGCGGCTCGGTCGAGCACTGCGTGCTGGAGGGGGGTGAAGTCTTCGGCCTGGACTCGGCCGGCGAAGTGTATGCGGCCGGAGAGTTGCCAGGTGGATGCGGATTCGGGGCGGAAGGTGGTGAGGCGGGTGTGGCGTTCGGTGTGGCGTTCGGCGAGTCGGTTCTGGAGGGTGCTGGCGATGTTGTTCCAGGTGTGGAGGGTTGCGGTGCGTATGGCGGTGTAGTGGTCGCCGGGGGCGATGTCGACGGATTCGAGGAAGGCGTCGAAGTGGCGTTGGAAGGCGGTGTGTCCGAGGAGCTGTTCTTCGGTGGTGGGGTCGTTGGTGAGGGGGATGTGGTCGGGGTCGGGGAGGTGGTTTTCGAAGAAGGGGCGGGCGGTGTAGGTGTCGAGGTGGTCGGGGTGCTGGGTGATGTCTTCGGCGAGTGAGGGGTGTGCGGTCAGCAGTGGCAGCAGTTCGGGGTTGGTGGCGATGCGTTCGGCGACCTCGTCACCGCGGGGTCCGGTGAGCAGGTCCACCACCTCCGCCGGCAGCAGGGGACGCGGCTGCGAAACCGCCACGGGCGCGGCTGCCGGGTGTGGCACCGAGGGTGCTGTGTCCGGTTGCTCCTCGCGCACCCGCGAGCCCTCAGCCACCTGTGCCTGTGCGTGTGCCTGTGCCTGTGCCTGCGTCCCGGTCTCGGGCGCCGTGCGTCCGGTTGCTTGTGCCCACAGTGTGTGGTCGCCTCCGGCGGCCAGCAGTGTGGTCAGCCGTTCTGGTCCTGCGGCTGCGGCGCGCTGCACGGTGGCGACGAAGTCCCGGTCTTCCAGGGCACGTTGTTGTAGTTCGGGTTGGGACAGGAGGGCTGTGGCGATGTCCGGGTGGTTGGTTATGAGGGGGAGGATGCCGGGGCGTCGCAGGGTGCGGGGCAGGAGGGTGGGGTCGAGTGGGGTGGGGTGCTGGGCGATGGTGCGGGCTGCGTCCGGGTAGTGCTGGAGGTTGTTGCGCAGGCGGGAGTTGAGGTGGGGGGCGAGTTCGGGGTGGCGTTCGGCGACGTGCCATGCGGGGGTGCGTGCGGTGGCTTCGTCGATGAGTGAGCGGTTGGCGCGGATGGCTTTGACGAGGTCGGGCCTTTGGCGCAGTGTGGTGAGGAGGTCGGGGCGGTCGGTGAGGAGGGCGGGCAGGCCGCGCAGGCCGATGAGGGCGGCGCGCAGGGCGTGGCCGTGTTTCTGGTCGGCCAGGTCGTCGGCGAGTCCGGGGTGTCGGGTGATCAGGCGCAGGATTGTGGGTGCGGTCAGTTGCCTGTGCACCTCGGCCGGGGTGTGTGCGAGTGCGGTGACGAGTGCGGGTGCGGTCATGGCGACGGGCAGTACGTCGGGTGTGAGCACGCTGGCCGCTATGTTCGGGTGGGCGGTCAGACGCTTCAGCAGCGGTCCGTTACCAGTGAGTTCGCGCCATTGGGCGGCGCTGGCGGCGAGGTCGGGCCGTTCGGCGAGGGCGTCGGCCAGTCCTGGTACCGCTGCGAGTGCGGTGACCGTGGCCGGGTCCTCGGCCGCGCCTTCCAGGCGTCCGGGTGCCGCAGTGATGGCCCGGATCACCGGCTCACCCGCCGCACTCAGCGCCGGAGTCAGATCCGGCGAGTGGAGGAACGCACCAAGCACACCCGGATCGGCGGCGATCGCCCGGGACAAGGCAGGACTACCCATCGCCACGGCGTCAGCGGCCGAGTATTGCTGCTGTATCAGCTGGTAAATGGCCCGGTCGAAGGCAAGCAGGTAGTCAGGATTCTGCCGGATGGTGGCGACATGACTTTCGACGAAATTCAGCCGCGTTTCCTGGTCCCGGCGGTAGATGGCATAGGCCGCGTCGTCGTGGTCGAGGAGCGCGGACAGGCCTGGTACATCGAGCACTTGGCGCAGCACCTCGGGGTCGCGCTCGATCAGCTCGAGCATCGAGGGCCGGGTGCGCAGCAGGTCCAGCAGGTCCGGGGCGAAGAGCAGGTATTCGGCCAGGTGCGGGCGGCGCAGCGCTGTCTGGCGCAGTGTGTCGTCTGTCAGCAGGTCGCGGTAGCGGTCCATTACCTCGTCCGGCAGTGGTGTGTCGGCGTCCGCCTGGGCCCGTAGTACGGTCTCGGGCGCGTCGCCGTCGCGCAGGTGCGGCAGCAGGCGGGCGACGACCACGCTGCGTTCCGGGTCCAGGACGAAGCCGTCCTGGGTGATGACCGCGGGACCTGTCGCGACCACGGCCCGCCCGAAGGCGTTGGCCGCGTCCTGCCTCTCCTCGGGACTGGAGTCGGGCGACTGCGCACGATGCAGCATGGTGGTGGCGAGTGCGTCGAATTCCTCCGGCCGGTCCTGCCAGGCGTCAGTGAAGTCCGGCCGGGCCACCGCCGCCCGCAGCGCGGTCGACACCCGCAGCAGCCCTCGTACGGTGGGTGTCTCCATCCGCTCGGCCAGCAGTTGGAACAGCCGGTCGTCGGTGAGCAGCCGGGTCCAGTGGGCCGGGGTCAGCAAGCCGAAGAGAGAGGTCAGGGCGGGCAGCAGCCCGGGTGCAGCGGTGAGGTTGAGGGTGACCTGCTCCCACTGCTCCGACGTCAGCTCGCGGGCCATCGCCGTGTGCCGGTACAGCAGCCCGCGCAGCAGCCCGCCGCTCGCCGCCATGGCGCGGTACGGGGGAGTGTCCGATTCACCCAGGTACGGCCGCATCTCGGGCGCGCGAATCAGCAGGGAGACAGCCCACGGGTCACGGGCCAGAGTGGTCAGCGGAGTGTCGTGAAGCAGCATCCGTGCGTCGGCGTAGGCGAGGGCGCTGATCGCCGGGAAGCGCAGTAGCGCGTCGCGGAAGACAGGATCGGTTGCCGCGCGCTCGTTCACTATCGGGTGGTAGCTCGCCCGGCCATCGTTGCTGAGGTAAAGGGTGTTCAGGTGCCCATGGCGGGCAGCGGCCACCGCGATCGCCAGCGCGGCTGTGTCGTTCTCGGGCAGCGTCAGACGCGGTGACAGGGCGAGCAACTGCCGCAGGACGTGCGGCAACCCGGTCGCTTGTGGGTTGCGGGCCAGCAGGCGCAGCATCCGCACGTTCTCCAGCAGCCGGCGTGCCGCGTCCGTCGGCAGGCCGGAGACGGCCGTGCGCATCGCCGGGAGCGCCTGTGTGAGGCGTCGCAGCAGTACCGGCACCGGTCCGTTGAGTTCCCGTTCGGTCAATTCCAGCGGCTGGGCCTGCTGTGCCTCGGCGGGACCGGTCTCCGCGGCCAGCACCTGCGCCAGCTCCTCATTGGGCACCGCGTCGTAACGATCGGGGTGGTACGAGAGTGCGGTCGTCACGTTGGGATTGGCGACGGCCGCCTCCATCGCCTCACGGTCCGCCAGCAGCCGCTCGGCGATCGACGGAGTGATCTCCAGGACGTCGGTCAGCCACGGCGAGTCCTCGAGCGCGCGCAATACCTCGGGGTCGGCGGCCACCGCGGCGAGTGTGCGCTCGCTGAGCAGAGCCACCTGGTTCTGCTCGGGGAACGTCCGCAACACCAGGCGGAGGTGCCTGTCGGTCAGCAACGTGCGGAAGAATTCCGCGGAAAAGCGGGCACGGCGGTTCAGCCGGCTCATCAGCGCTGAGGTGAGCGTGGACTCCGCGCCCAGCTCCCACAGCGCCTCGGGTGCTTTCTTGCCGAGCGAGATCGCAGCCTCGGCGAACGCCGGGACCCGGTCGGCCAGAGACATGACGTCATAGGAGACCTCCCGCACCTGGCCCAGCAGGTCGAGGTCGCCGTCGAGGTTGCGCAGCAGGGTCCTTGAGCGGAGGAAGACGGCAGCCCGCAGCTCCGGTACGCTTTCCAGCCTCTCCAGCAGGCCGGGCCGGAGCAGGATCTGCGCGGTGGTCTGGTCCTGCGCCTGGTGCCAGCCGACCGGGACGGCGATCAGGTCGCTGAGCACCCCATGGTGCTCGTTCAGCGCCGCGCCGAGTGCCGGGGCGTGCATGAGCATCGTGTACAGCAGCGGCTGCCGCGCTGTCGCGTACACCACGTCGGGGTACGGCAGCACCTGCTCCGCTAGTTCACTGCTTGCCCTCAATACCCAGTCGACCGATCTGACGATGGCGCTCATCGACAGGTCCGCCGGAGCCGGTACCCGTTCCAGTAGCTGGTGCACGGCGTACTGCACCGCCTCTTGATGTGTGGCGGGCCAGTTGGCGAGTTCGGTCGTGACGGCCTCCTGCACCGCAAGGGTCACGGCGGGCGGCAGGCTGGTCGCGGTGTCCTCGGTGTGGGTCACTGCCGGCTCCCGCGGCGGCACACTGCCACGCTGCTGCCGGGCTCCGAAGCTGCCGGCAGCCGCCGGCTGTGCGGTGTTGCTCGGGCCGGCGGTCTGGGTCGGCGGGGTGGTCTGGTTTTGCGGGGCGGGTTGGTGGGGTTGTTGCGGGCGGTTGCCGTTCTTCTTCTTTTTGCCGGCGGCGATGATGCCCGGCCGGTGCTTGGCGGGTTCGGCGCCGGGGATCTGTCGCAGTGCGCGTTCCGCGGCGTCGTGGGCGGCCTGTTCGCCGCCGGTGCGCAGGGCGCGGGCGACGTCCGCCACCGCCTGCTCGTACGGCTCGCGGACCGCGCGGGTGGCGTCGTCGGTGCCGATGACGAACGGCATCACCACATGCTGCTGGAAGATATCGACCGCCTCCGCCCCTTCGTCGGAGATCTGCTGGGCCATGTCGCGTGCGAGGGTGTCGCCGCCGGTGCGGTGGGCGACGGCGACCGCACCCCATTCGGGCGCGGACCAGGCATCGGTGTGGGTGGGGTCGGGCAGGGCGGTGCGCACCAGTGCTTCGGTGGTGGTGCGGTCGTCGTCGGCGAGGGCTTCCCACGCCTGGCCGAAGGGGTCGGCACCCTCCTGATGGAGTTCCCGCCCGGCGCGGAGGAGGCGGGTGGCCGTTTCGGGGGTGGGGGTACGGGCGGCGTCGAGGGCGGCGTGATAGCCCCGGGTCGCGGTGGCCAGGGCTTGGGCGCGGTCGGCCGCCGCCAGTCCGTCGAGCTCCGCGGCAGGTGTGCGGCGCGGTCGCACCGGGCCCTTGCCCTTGCCGGAGGAAGCCGCCGTGGCGTCGGCGGTCCTGTCTCCGGTCGTTTCGCCTGTTGTTTTGCGGGTTTGGTTGATGAGGTCGTGGGATTGGGTGAGGAGGGGGTGGTTGGCGATGTCTTCGGCTGAGGGGGGTCCGGAGGTGTAGCGGCTGCTGCCGGTCCATCGGTATTGGTTGTTGTCGGAGCGGGCGGTGCTGCGGGCGTAGACGACGAGGTCGACGAGGCCGTCGTGGGCGAGGGTGGGGAAGAAGGCGGCGCCGCCGCTGCCGTTGTCGAGGTGGGCGTGGAGTGGCATGTGGATGCGGCGTTGTCCGAGGGGTTCGCGGATGCCTTCGCCCCAGGTGGCGGCTCGGTCGAGCACTGCGTGCTGGAGGGGGGTGAAGTCTTCGGCCTGGACTCGGCCGGCGAAGTGTATGCGGCCGGAGAGTTGCCAGGTGGATGCGGATTCGGGGCGGAAGGTGGTGAGGCGGGTGTGGCGTTCGGTGTGGCGTTCGGCGAGTCGGTTCTGGAGGGTGCTGGCGATGTTGTTCCAGGTGTGGAGGGTTGCGGTGCGTATGGCGGTGTAGTGGTCGCCGGGGGCGATGTCGACGGATTCGAGGAAGGCGTCGAAGTGGCGTTGGAAGGCGGTGTGTCCGAGGAGCTGTTCTTCGGTGGTGGGGTCGTTGGTGAGGGGGATGTGGTCGGGGTCGGGGAGGTGGTTTTCGAAGAAGGGGCGGGCGGTGTAGGTGTCGAGGTGGTCGGGGTGCTGGGTGATGTCTTCGGCGAGTGAGGGGTGTGCGGTCAGCAGTGGCAGCAGTTCGGGGTTGGTGGCGATGCGTTCGGCGACCTCGTCACCGCGGGGTCCGGTGAGCAGGTCCACCACCTCCGCCGGCAGCGCCGACCGCAGCCCAGGAACCACCGCCGGTACGGGCTGCGGCTGCTCGGACCGTGCGGGGGACGTGGGCGGCTCCATGATCACCGGGGGCGCTGCGGGGGTGAGCCTCGGCGCCGTGCGTCCGGTTGCTTGTGCCCACAGTGTGTGGTCGCCTCCGGCGGCCAGCAGTGTGGTCAGCCGTTCTGGTCCTGCGGCTGCGGCGCGCTGCACGGTGGCGACGAAGTCCCGGTCTTCCAGGGCACGTTGTTGTAGTTCGGGTTGGGACAGGAGGGCTGTGGCGATGTCCGGGTGGTTGGTTATGAGGGGGAGGATGCCGGGGCGTCGCAGGGTGCGGGGCAGGAGGGTGGGGTCGAGTGGGGTGGGGTGCTGGGCGATGGTGCGGGCTGCGTCCGGGTAGTGCTGGAGGTTGTTGCGCAGGCGGGAGTTGAGGTGGGGGGCGAGTTCGGGGTGGCGTTCGGCGACGTGCCATGCGGGGGTGCGTGCGGTGGCTTCGTCGATGAGTGAGCGGTTGGCGCGGATGGCTTTGACGAGGTCGGGCCTTTGGCGCAGTGTGGTGAGGAGGTCGGGGCGGTCGGTGAGGAGGGCGGGCAGGCCGCGCAGGCCGATGAGGGCGGCGCGCAGGGCGTGGCCGTGTTTCTGGTCGGCCAGGTCGTCGGCGAGTCCGGGGTGTCGGGTGATCAGGCGCAGGATTGTGGGTGCGGTCAGTTGCCTGTGCACCTCGGCCGGGGTGTGTGCGAGTGCGGTGACGAGTGCGGGTGCGGTCATGGCGACGGGCAGTACGTCGGGTGTGAGCACGCTGGCCGCTATGTTCGGGTGGGCGGTCAGACGCTTCAGCAGCGGTCCGTTACCAGTGAGTTCGCGCCATTGGGCGGCGCTGGCGGCGAGGTCGGGCCGTTCGGCGAGGGCGTCGGCCAGTCCTGGTACCGCTGCGAGTGCGGTGACCGTGGCCGGGTCCTCGGCCGCGCCTTCCAGGCGTCCGGGTGCCGCAGTGATGGCCCGGATCACCGGCTCACCCGCCGCACTCAGCGCCGGAGTCAGATCCGGCGAGTGGAGGAACGCACCAAGCACACCCGGATCGGCGGCGATCGCCCGGGACAAGGCAGGACTACCCATCGCCAGGACGTCCACCTGCGTGTAGGGGCCCTGCATGAGCCAGTGGGACGCCCGATCGAAAGCAACCACATAGTCCGGGTTGTCGTGGTAGATCGCGAAGAAGTCGCCCCTGAAGTTCACCCGCGCTTCCGGGTCGCGGCGGTAGATGCCGTAGGCCGCGTCGTCGTGGGTGAGCAGCGCCGGCAGTCGGGACGCCTTCATCAGTTGGGGCAGCACCTCGGGGTCGCGCTCGATCAGCTCGAGCATCGAGGGCCGGGTGCGCAGCAGGTCCAGCAGGTCCGGGGCGAAGAGCAGGTATTCGGCCAGGTGCGGGCGGCGCAGCGCTGTCTGGCGCAGTGTGTCGTCTGTCAGCAGGTCGCGGTAGCGGTCGATCACCTCGTCCGGCAGTGGTGTGTCGGCGTCCGCCTGGGCCCGTAGTACGGTCTCGGGCGCGTCGCCGTCGCGCAGGTGCGGCAGCAGGCGGGCGACGACCACGCTGCGTTCCGGGTCCAGGACGAAGCCGTCCGGCGTGATGATCTGGTGACCTGTCGCGACCACGGCCCGCCCGAGCGAGCTGACCGCGTCCTGCGCCTCCGCGGGGGTGGCACCGGGCATTTGCTCCGGGCCCGGTATCCGCCGCAGCACGGCGCTGGCGAGGGCGTCGAATTCCTCCGGCCGGTCCTGCCAGGCGTCGGTGAAGTCCGGCCGGGCCACCGCCGCTCGCAGCAGACTCGGCACCTGCACCATCGTCCGCGCGGTGGGTGTCTCCATGCGCTCGGCCAGCAGTTGGAACAGCCGGTCGTCGGTGAGCAGCCGGGTCCAGTGGGCCGGGGTCAGCGTGCTGAAGACAGAGGTCAGGGCGGGCAGCAGCCCGGGTGCGGCGGTGAGGTTGAGGGTGACCTGCTCCCACTGCTCCGACGTCAGCTCGCGGGCCATCGCCGTGTGCCGGTACAGCAGCGTGCTCAGCGGTCCGCCGCCGGCCTGCATCGCCCGGCGCGGGGCGTTGTCCGGTGCGCGCAGGTAATCCTGCATCTCGGGCGAGCGGATCAGCAGGGTGGCAACCCACGGGTCGCGGGACAGGGTGGTCAGCGGGAGCTCGATCTGCAGGGCGCGAACGTCGGCGTAGGAGATGGCGCTGATCGCCGGGAAGCGCAGCAGCGCTTCCCGGAAATCCGGATCGACGGCCGCACGGTGGTTCACCGCCAGCTGGTGGCTCGCCCGGCCGTCGGTGCTGAGATAAAGGGAGTGCACATGCCAGTGGCGGGCAGCGGCCACCGCGATCGCCAGCGCGGCCGTGTCGTCCTCGGGGAGTGCCAGGTCCGGTGCGAGCGTGAGCAACTGCCGCAGGGTGTGCGGCATGGAGACTGCTTGTGGGTTGCGGGCCAGCAGGCGCAGCATCCGCACGTTCTCCAGCAGCCGACGTGCTGTGTTGGGCGGCAGGCCGGTGACGGCCGTGCGCATCGCCGGGAGCGCCTGTGTGAGGCGTCGCAGCAGTACCGGCACCGGTCCGTTGAGTTCCCGTTCGGTCAATTCCAGCGGCTGGGCCTGCTGTGCCTCGGCGGGACCGGCCTCTGCGGCCAGCACCTGCGCCAGCTCCTCATTGGGCACCGCGTCGTAACGATCGGAGTGGTACGAGAGTGCGACCGTCACGTTGGGATTGGCGACGGCCGCCTCCATCGCCTCACGGTCCGCCAGCAGCCGCTCGGTGATCGACGGAGTGATCTCCAGGACGTCGGTCAGCGACGGCGAGTCCTCGAGCGCGCGCAGTACCTCGGGGTCGGCGGCCACCGCGGCGAGTGTGCGCTCGCTGAGCAGAGCCACCTGGTTCTGCTCGGGGAAGGTCCGCAGGACCGTGCGGACACGGTCGTCGGTCAGCAACGTGCGGAAGAATGCGATGGAATAGTGGGCATAGTGGCTGAACCGGCTCAGCAGCGCCGAGGTGAGCGTGGACTCCGCGCCCAGCTGCCACAGCGCCTCCGGTGCCTGCTCACCCAGGGAGAGCACGGCCGCGGCGAGTTCTGGGACCTGGTCGACGAGGGTGGTGACATCCGAGGAGATGTCCCGTGCGTGGCGGGCCAGGTTGAGGTCGCCGTTGAGGTTGCGCAGCAGGGTCGTCGAGCGGTTGAAGAGGAGCTCCTGCAGCTCGGGGTCACCTTCGAGGCCGTCCAGCACGCCCGGCCTGAGGAGGACCTGTGTGAAGGCTGGACCCTGTGCCTGGAACCAGGAGCCCGGCAGAGCCGTCAGCTGGCCCAGCACCGCGGGGTGCGCGTCCAGCGCCGCGCTCACCGGGGCGTGGATGAGCATCGAGTACAGCTGCGGCTGCCGTGCCACCGCGTACACCACGCTGGGGTGCGCGAGCACGTGCCCGGCCAGTTCACTGCCCATCGCCCGCGCTATGTCGACCGAGCCGACGATGGCACTCATCGGCAGGTCCGCGGGAGCCGGGACCCGCTCCAGCACCCGGAGCACATCGCTCATCAGTGCTTCTTGATGGGGGGCCGGCCGGCTTGTGAGTCCGCCGGTGACGATCTGACGTACCGCGGCGACCACTTCGGACGGCAGGTCGGTGGTGCGGTGGACCGCTTGGCCCGCCGGCTGTGCGGTGTTGCTCGGGCCGGCGGTCTGGGTCGGCGGGGTGGTCTGGTTTTGCGGGGCGGGTTGGTGGGGTTGTTGCGGGCGGTTGCCGTTCTTCTTCTTTTTGCCGCCGGCGATGATGCCCGGCCGGTGCTTGGCGGGTTCGGCGCCGGGGATCTGTCGCAGTGCGCGTTCCGCGGCGTCGTGGGCGGCCTGTTCGCCGCCGGTGCGCAGGGCGCGGGCGACGTCCGCCACCGCCTGCTCGTACGGCTCGCGGACCGCGCGGGTGGCGTCGTCGGTGCCGATGACGAACGGCATCACCACATGCTGCTGGAAGATGTCGACCGCCACCGGCGGCGGGGCCTCCGCCATCGCCTCGTTGCGTGCCGCGGTCGGCCCGCCGGCCAGGTCGTTCAGCAGTCGTGTCAGCCTGGGCTCCAACTCCGGGTGGCGCAGTGCGAGCCGGGCCAGGTCGGGAGCACCGAGCCCCAGGTCCCGCACGGTCACCCGGGCGCCGGCTTCCAACTGTGCCAGCGCCCGCGGCTCGGGCGCGAGCCCCGCGAGGTCCTCGATCCGCACCTGCAGGTCCATCACGGCGGGCAGCCCGAGCAGCGCCCGTACCTCGTCGCCGAGGTGCTCCTCACCGATCGCCTCGGGCTCGATCCGCGGACGTCCGGGCGTGTCGTCCTGGTGGGCCGGGGCGTGCCCGCCGACGGTGTCGTCCTGGTGGGGACCGGCGAAGCGCTCGCCGGCGGCCTGCTGCCCGGGGGAGGCGGCACCTCGATCGCGGAGGGACGCCGTCTCCACGGTGCCGGGGCGGCGCAGGACCGCGGGGAGGGGGGCCGGCTCCGCGGACCGCGGGCGGGGCGGGAGTTCCGCACGACTCGGAACGTGCGTGACTACATCGTGCTCGGTCTCGTCGCCTGTGAGCCCGGCGGCGGTGAACTCCTCGTCGGTCGGGCGCTCGTGGTCGCGCCCGCGGCTGGCCGGGTCGTCGTAGGTGAGGACATGGGCGGGCATGTCCTCGTCCGAGCGGTCGGCGTCGGTCAGTTCGACGATGTGAGGACTCTCGAACCGGGTGGCGGCCCCCTCCTCGAAGCCCTCTCCGAGGTCCTGCCCGAACCGGCCGGGCGCTCCCGTGTCCGTGTCCGCCGGGGTGGGCGTGGGCTGCGGCGGGAGTTCGGTGGCCCGCAGGACGACTGGGCCGGTCACCCAGCGCTCCTGGTCACCGCGGCGCAGGTGGACCACGGCGACTGCTTGGACCAGAGCGCCCTGGGTGCCCTGGTCGCGGTTGGCCAGACGGGTGCCGAAGCGCAGCATCTCGCGGACCGGCGCAGACTGGGCGTGGGTGTGCCCCAGGTCGGTCCGCTCACCGGCCACCGGCACACCGGGGCCCAGCCGGTCGGTCTGGGCGGCGTTCACCGGGCCGCTGTAGGTGAAGGAGAGGGCCGGGCTGTGCGTGACGTCGGTCTGCGCCGCCGAGCCGCGCGTGCTGATCTGCACCCGGTCGATGCCGACGTCGTTGCTCTGAGCGACGATCCGCGGCGCGTGGAAGGTGACGTGCACCTCCACCTGGTGTGGCACCGAGCGGCCGACGTGCGGGGTGAGGCCAGCCGGGTGTACGGGGACGGGTACGCCGGCTGCGGCGAGCTGAGTGAGCCGCACCAGCCGGCCCTCGTCGGACATCGTGGTGCCATGGCCGGCGGTGAGGGCGCCCAGCCCGGGGGCGAGGCTGTGCAGCGCCCGCGTGAGCTGGTCCAGGCCGCCGAAGTGATAGATCTGAAAGGGGCGTTCAGGCTGCCACGGGGCGTCCGACAGGAGGTTCCGCAGGTCGTCCGGTACGTCCAGGGCCAGCCGCAGCTCGCCGGCCGCCTGCGCCACCGGCTGGGTCGGGTCGTTGCGGTGCACGCGTCCGACGACGCCGGGGTGCGGGTCCACCGGGGCCGGGTCCGTGGTGCGCGGCGTCTCGGAGCCGTTGAAGCGCAGCACCACCTGCGCGTCCACCTGCTCGTGGGCCGACATCGCCGGGCGGGGGAGGAGGCCCAAGGCACCTTCGATGCCGTGCCGGGCGGTCTCCGGCAGGACCCCGTACGCCTGCGCCGCCGCTCCGGCCAGACCGGTGCGGTCGGCCAGCCACCCCATCCCGCTCCACAGCGCGCGGGGTGCGGACACGATCAGTGCCTCGTCCATCGGGGTCGCGGTGACCGCCACTTCGTAGCGGTAGTCCAGGGCGAACTCGCTGTTGTCGAACATCGACTGCTGCCAGGCGCGCCGCTCCTCGGACGCGGTGGCGGTCTGCACCGTCTCGGACTGTCGGGTGCCGCTGGCCGTAGCGCGGTAGCGGTGGCCGCCGTTCTGGTAGGTCAGACCGCCGTCGAGTTCGTGCGCGCTGGTGCGGGTGCGGGCCTGGCGGGTGCTGCCCGGCACCGGCAGCGAGGAGCCCCGGCCATCGGAGTGGCCGAGCACCGTGTCCAGGCCGGGCAGACCTGGGACGGCCCGGCCGCGGGCGGCCGTCAGGTCGGCGGCCGGCACCGCGCGCACCTCGACCCGCACCAGCAGCGGGCCGAGGAACGAGCGGTGCACGAAGCGGAACGCGACCGGTGAGGAGCTGTGCAGCAGGGTGCGCATGCCCAGGGACGAGCCGTGTTCGTTGATCCGCGACAGCACGCCCGGCAGATAGGCCGCGTGGCCGGGTCGGGTGGCGCCGGGCGCGATGCTCTCGATCGCCGTGCGCATCGTGTTCTGCAGGGCCGAGCGCCCGTCGGCCGGGTGCACCTCCAGCGCCGAGCCGAAGCCGATCTGGCCGCCGCTGGCCACGAAGGTGGGCGGCAGTCTGCGGTCGAGCGGCGGCGCGTCGGGTACGTCGGGGCCACCGTCGAGCCGGAACTCCGGGTGGTTGAGCAGGTCGTTGGCGGACAGTAGGAACTCCACGCCGGCCGGCACCCGTACCACCATCTCACGCTCGCCCGTGGTCAGCCCCGCGGCGGCCCCGAGCAACCGCCCCGCCCCGGGCAACCCGCTGGCGGCGGCCATGGCGGGCCCAGCCGTGCCGGTGACCAGGTTGCGCAGGCCCGTGCGCACGGTCACCCGGTACAGGACGTCGGCCTCGAACCGGTGCGGGACGACGTCGTTCTCGCTGGAGACGCGGAAGGCCGAGGCGTTGTCGTTGACCGTGGTCGCGGTGGTGTCGGTGGTGCGGTAGGCATAGCGGCCGGTGGGAACGAAACGGGTGGCCGGGCCGTAGTTGCCGCTCAGCGTGAGGCCGGCCGTGTGGCCGGAGGTACGGCTGACCGTGTGCGCGGAGGCGTCCATGGACTGGATCCAGCGCTCGTACTCCATGACGCCCGGCGATGGCAGCCGCCGTACGTTGTGCAGGAAGCCCCGGACCTCCACCGTGACGTCGGTGCCGGCCAGCACTCCGGAGGTGGCGGCGCTCTCCACCACGTAGGAGTCGTCGAAGATCCGGTGGGCGTTGGCGACCAGATGGTGCGGCGAGAGGGAGAAGTCCAGTGCCTGCCGGGGGGTGCTCTCCTGCGCCAGCGCGTTCTCCCCGACCGCCGTGCGGCGTGTCCACTGCCACGCGTCGCCGACCTGGCGGGCGGTCCAGCGCACCGCGCCGAGCGTGAGGTGGCCCGCGCTGTTCCACAGCGCGCCGCCCCACCCGCCGGCCGCGGGTTCCTGCCGTTCCTGCTGCTGCTCGGCGTCGCCGTCCTGCCGCACGACGCCGCCCTGTTCGGGCAGTTCGATGCCCTGGGGCCCTTCGGTGGGCAGGGCGGCCGGCCGCGGCTCGTCCCGGGGGAAGACGCCGGGCATCCGGTGGGTGGGGTCGTGCAGTTCCGCGGCCGCGGCGGCCTCCAGATCCCGGGCCACCGCGCCCAGCATCCGGTCCACCGCCTCGTGCAGCGCGGCGCCGCCGCGCATCCTGTTGACGAACGCGGTCTCCGGCAGATGCCGCTCGCGCTCGGCCGGCGCGGCCGGGGCGGGGTTCGGCGCGTCGCCGGTGTGCCGGACGACCTGTCCGTCTTCCGCCGTGGTCACCTCCGGGCCCGAGGCCGGCGCGTTCACGTCCGGGTCGTCGTGCACCTCGTAGCCCCGCACCGCCTCGGCCGGCGGCGGGTCGAGCCGCTCCCCGGGGCCGTGGAACGTCGGCCGGCCGGCGATCGGCGACGGGTCGGGGGTGTCCAGCGTCCAGTCCACCGGGACCGCGAGGCTCACCTCGCCGTTCTCGTGCCGCGGTTCCGGCACCGGGCCGTGGCTCCAGGAGAGCTGCACGTGGTGGGTGACCGGCACGGTGAACAGATGGACGCCCGCGTCCGCCTCGGACCGGCTCAGTGCGTAGAACTCTTGGCCGCTGCCGGAACTGGAGTCGGTGGTCACCATGTCCGTCGGCTGCCAGGTGTAGCTGTACTCGCCAGTGACGCCCTGCGGGTCGCTGAGGATGTTCGTGGCGCCGAACTGCGGGCCGACGTTCGCCTGCAGCGGGGCGCGGCGAAGCTGTTCGTCGCCGGTGATGGTGGAGCCGGTGTAGTTGAGCGTCTGCACCCCGTTCAGGTGCCCGGTGTGCACCACCCCCGCGTCCGGAGTGCCCTCGCCCTGCGAGTAGCGGCGGGTGACGGTCAGCCGCACCGACACCCGTTGCACACCCATCACCGTGGGCCGCTCGAACTCCACCGAGTAGCCGCCGTCCAGCATCTCGTCCAGCGCCCCGCGCTGCCCGATCTGCGAGCGGGTCTGCTCCAGACGGCGCAGGTTCGCCAGCCGCTGGGCGTGCAGCGAGGTCTCGACCAGCCGCGAGCCGCTGCCGACCGCGAGCGGCGCCGCCGAGGCCCCGTCGTCGCCGAGCGGCGGGAGGAAACCGTGCTCGGACAGGAACCGCTCGACATGTGCGAACAGCGGGTCGGCGCCCTGGACCCGCAACGGCGTGGTGAGCACGCCCGGTGCGGTGAGGTCCCGGATCGGCGCGGGGAGGTGGCGCGGCTGGGCAGGCACGCCCGACACCGAGGCCGCCGACGGCACCCGCAGGATCACCGGGTAGCCGCTGTCGTCCGCCGCCCGCCCGGCCAGCCGGCTGTCGGCCGGGGGTCGTACCGGCACCGCTCCGGGCCGCATCAGCGTGACGTCCAGCACCATCCGGGCCTGCACCCGCATCAGCGGTCGGTCGGTGCGCAGCGAGTGCGAGGTGCGGGCGCTGCCACCGGAGGACAGGGTGTGGGTGGCCTGGTGCTGCAGCGAGCCGTTCAGCGTGATGGTGCCGCCGAAGGGCTCGCTGCCGGTGCGCGGGTCGGGCGTGCCGATGGCGAACCCGAGCGACAACTGCCCGCCGAAGGAGGCCGAGTTGGCCACAGAGGTGCTGCCCGATACCCGCAGCGAGCGCAGGACGTACACCTCCAGTTCGGAGTTGCGGCTCGGCGGACCCACGACGGCGTGAGCGGGGTCCTCCTCCAGCATCCGCGCCCGCACCGACAGGTGGCCGAGCACCCGGCCGTTCCGGTCGTACAACGGCGGCGAGGAATGCCCGCCGCCGTACATCAGCGGCAGGTTGCCGCGCAGGTTGCCCTCGCTGAAGAAACGGTGCAGCTCCTCCGCGGAGTCCTCCGACAGCGCCGCAAGGTGCGCCGCGAACGCCTGGTGCACCTCGTGCAGCACCGTGGTCGCGTGCGGCACCGTCTCCACCGCGAACAGCGGCACGTCCTCCACCAGCGTCCGCAACGGGGCCGGGCGCCGGTCGGCCGGTGCCGTGGACAGCGCGGTCGAGGAGTCCGGCCGGTCCTCCATGAGATGGGCGGGGAACCACGTGGTCAGCCGGTGCTCCGAGCTGTCGCCAGCCACCGGCGACCACACCTCGGGCAGGGGCGCCGGGGCCAGCGTGTCCTGCAGCCCGCCGGTCAGCCGCACCTGTGCCGACACCTGGTACGACACCGCCCACGACCGCTCGAGGCTGCGCAGCAGCGTCATCGGCTGCACGGTCGCGCCCGTCGCCACCGTGCGGGTGGCCTGGTTGTAGGTCAGCGACGCAGTCGGGCTCAGCGTCACCCGGCGGAAAGTGCCGCGGTGGGCGAGCGGCCAGGTGTGGGCGTGGGTGAAATTGCCCGGCCGCAGGTCGCCGATGCTGTCCACCGTGCCCGTCTCGCCCACGCCGAAGGCCCAGCGCTGGATCGCCAGCGGCGGGCCGTCCGGCATCTCCTCCATCGGGGAGGGCTCACGCCGCGGGTCCGACAGCCGTAGCCGCACTGCCGCGTGGTAGGTGCGGCCGCCGAACTCCGCCCGCACCGGCAGCCCCTGGTCGCTCAGCAGCCGCGCCCACTCCGAGGCCATGGCTCGCGGGGTGACGGTCTCGGCGAGCATGGCCCGCAGTGCCGTGTTCTGCGGCTCGTCCCGCTCGATCGCGGCCGCGATCCGGTCCTGCAGCCACGCCGCCGTCCGCTCGGAGACCGGATCGATGTGCGTCAGGCCCTGCGCCCCGTCCCGGTCCTGTCCGAACTGGACGACCGCGTGGCTCAGCGGTGCGGGTTGCGGCATTTCCGCGCGGGAGTCTCGCAGGCCGGCCGGGCTGTCGTCGCCGAGGAGGCCCTGCGACCGGCCGCCCGCGGACGAACCCGCCTGGCTGCTTTCGCCGTTGTGCTCCTCCTTACCCGGCGGTGGAGTGCCGCCGGGCAGGCGCAGCCCGCCGGGTTCGGCGATCGCGCCCGCGATGTGCCAGGCCACTGCCCGCTCGTTCAACCGGTCAGCAGAGGGGGGGAGTTCGGCGACGTGCCGGCGTACGGTCTTAAGATCCACCGCGCCGTGCGGCCACTCCAGGCTGGCCAGCCGGAGGTTGACGTCGTTGCGCAGCGAGTCGAGCCTGCGGTCATCGGCCGTGCGCCAGCCGCCCGTGGCGGTCTTCGCGGTCGGCGGGTCCTGCCGGGACTCGGCGGGTGCCTCGTGCGTACGGCCCTCGGCGGGCGCCGAGGTGTCTGCGAACGCGGCGTGTTCGGCAACTGCCTCGGGCACACGTGCGGTGCGGGCTGCCTCCGGACGGGGGCGCTGTGAGTCCGATCCGGACGTGGAGGCGCCGTTCGACTGCTCGGGGGCACGGGCCGGGGCCTGCGGCAGCGGCGCGGACTCCCGGTACGGACGCGGCCGTTCACCGGTTGGCGCCGGTTCTGCGGGCAGGCCGGGGGCGGTGTCGCGGTCGGGAGCGGCGGGCCGGGCCGCGAGGTCGGCTGGGAGGCCCTGGGAGAGCTCGGCCCTGCGGGTGTGCCAGGTGGCGGTGGCCGTGTCGAAGGCGGAGCGGTCCGCGCCGGGGCCGAACCGCCCGTCGTCGGGCCGGAAGAGCGAGTCGAAGAGGGTGCTGACGCGTTCGCGGTGGGCTGCCACGACAGCCTGGACGTGGGCCGCGTCACCTCCCGGGGCACGCCGGGCCAGCGTGCGGGCCTCCTCGGTCGCCTGGTCGACGGCGGTGGAGCGGGCCACGGCGACGGCGGTGTGGTGCCTGGCGACGGCGAGCGAGCCGTGGGTCTCGGCGGCCCGGTGCACAGCCGTGTGCCCGCGGCCCGGGGCGGTGGCGGCCTCCTCGATCCTGCGGTGGGCGGTGGCGGCCATCACGTGGGAGGCGTCCCGCTCGACAGTGATCCCGGCGCCATGGAGGTCGAGGGAGAAGGTGCGTGCGAAGTCGTCGCCGAGCGACGGCAGGGCCTGCCGCCACGAGCCGAGCGCGGCCTCGTGGACCCCGTCCACAGCGTGCCGGACGGCAGTCTCCTTGGCGAGCTGTACCTGGATCAGGCCGGGCAGCGCCGCGGTCCGCTCGGCGATGCGCTGCTGCCACGCCGCCTCGGGGTCGGGCGTCTTCGGCCCGTTATCCCCGCCGGCCCGCGCCGAGTGCTCCTGCGGCACGGGCGTGGCGGCAGCCGTGTCGGTCAGGGACGCGTCCGCTGTCGCGTGCGCGGGCCCGGCTGCCATCTGGGCCTGCTCCCCCGTACGGTCCGGCACGGCCGTACCCCGGTCGTTCGCCGCGGCGGCGGGGCCGGACTCGGTGGCCACCTGGGGCCGGGGCTCCGTCGTCGGTACGGAGCCGGGCCCAGCGCTGTGGAGGGTGATCGGTGCGGTGGGGGGGCCGAAGATGTGGTGGTGGTCGGTGTGGGTTTGGTGGAGCCATTGCTGTCGGAGGTGGTTGCGGCCGGTGGGGGTGAGCTGGGTGGTGGTGCCGGTGGTGGGGCCGGCGGGGGGGACGTGCTGTTCGAAGGTGTGCAGGGCGGTGGTGTGGCGTATGTCGTCGTGTGCGGTGCGGTCCAGGAGGTGGCGGAGGGCGGGGGTGTTGTGTGCGGCGGTCTGGTCGATGGTGTGCAGTACGGTCTCGGGCGGGGTGTCCCAGGTGTGTTCGGGCAGGAGGGCGGTGGTGGTGCGGAGGCTGTGTTCGAGGGTGCGCCAGGCGGTTTCGTGGATGCGCTGGGCGGCGCCGGGCACGGTGCGGATGTGGGTGCGGGGGTCGGCGGCCCGCCCCGTCTCCGCGTTGTCCGCTTTCTGTGCGCCGGGGGTGTTTTCCGTGGTGTGGGGGGTGGTGGCCCAGGTGGTGTAAGCGGTGTCGAAGTGGTGTTCGGCGCGGGTGATGGCCTGTTCGATGGTGGCCTGGCGGTCCAGGCGGCGGTGGGTCCCGGCCGCTGAGGGCACGGGCGTGGCTGTGGCGGGGGTGGTGGTGAAGGCGTGGTCGTGGGCGCTGACGGCGCTGACCGCGCGGGCGCGTATCTCCTCGGGCAGGTCCGTGCGGGCCGCGGCCCACTGCCGGTAAACCCCCGCTCCGGCGCCGGCCTCCTCCCCCTCCCCAATACCGGCAGCCGTGCCGGCGGTGGTGGGTGTGGTGGTGTGCTGTTGCCACTGGCGGCGTGCCCAGGTTCCGTCGGTGACCTGTGCGGGATCCAGCGGCAGCCCGGCACCGGTGGTGCCGGTGCCGTCCGTGCCGGGCCAGTTCTTGGTGAAGTCGGGCATGGGGGGCAGGTCGAAGCGGGCGGGCGGCAGGTGTCCGCTGCCCTCGCCGTGGCCGCCCCTGCGGCCCCCGTACAGTCCCCCGATAGCACCCGAGGCGGCGGCCAGGCCGTCGGTGAGAGCATCGCCGAAGTCGCCGTTGACCGCGCCCATCGTGAGCGTCGTCGCGATCCCGGTGGCCGCACCCACCCCCAGCTGCCGGCCCAGGACACCACCGAACCCCGGCGGCAGGAACCTGGCCGCCTCGGTGAAGACCCCCGCGAACGCACCCCCGACCGCCCCGCCCTCCACGGCCTGCAGCGTGTTGTCCCAGCTCCACGACGTCCGGTCACCCTTAAGGAACTGGATGACCTGCACCGCGACATCCGTGCCGGCCATGAACGCCGTCCCCATCACCACATTACGGGCCAGGGACTGCAGGATCCTGACACACACCGTCCGCACCGCGGTGATGACCACCCCGTCCAGCTCCGGCAGCCCCAACGACGCCAGCTCCCACAGCATGTACGCCAGGAAAACCATCTGGATCAGCAGCGAGTACTTCGTGTACTCCAGCTGCACCCCCGCGTTCCGCGACAGATCCCCGATCCCCTGCACGGACTGCGCCACATTCGGCAGCACCGTCCGCATCTGCCGGGTGAACCCCGAGAACTGCTCCGCAACCGGCCCGCCCAGCGAATCCAGCACACCCGACGTCGCCGGATCGATCTCATCAGTCAGCCGGTCCAACTCCCGCGCCGACTGCACCCACGCCTGCGCCAGCAACTGCAGCTGATCCTCATTACCCTTCGGCCACGACTGACCCACCGCAAGCTTCGCCACCCAGTCCAACTCAGGCGGCAGATCAATACTCACTTGTGTGTGCCGTGCCCCGTCGAGCCGGTGTCCGTCGTACTGGCAGTGAGCCGACGGGCCGCCGTGATGTGCGTGTCTTCCATGTTCTCCAGGCCCCTGGCCATCGTGCCGATGCCGTCCGACGTGCTGTCGAACATCAACTTGGCACCGTGCACGGCCTCATGGATGCGCTGGGAGCTGGAGCCGTACTGCGAGTAGAACTGCTCGCCGGTCCTGTCCTCCCCCCAGCAGCCCCACAGCTCGTTCTCCGTGGCCTTCAGCAGGCTGTGCACCGCCTCCAGCCGACTGGCCACCTCGCGCATGTACGGGGTGTGCTTGTCGATGCCGTCGGTGTCCGCGTAGAAGCTGTCGGCCATAGTGGGGTCCTCTCTTCGGGCGCTGCCGTGGCCGGCTCCGCGCAACCTGCCGCCCGCTCGGGGCGAGGTGTATGTGGACATGGCGAATGACCTCACCCAAGAGATACCTGGTTCCAGCGCCCCCTTGCGCGCGTGACCCGTAAGTGCGCCTGTCCGTACCCCCGACCTTGCCCGTCCGGCTCGAACTGGCCGCCGCCTCCGCCTGCCCGCGGCCCCCCGGGCACTCCCAACTGCGCTGCTCGGAGGCGGCGTCGGTGCCGTGCGTGCCCGCGTGGCGCCTCCGAACGGCCCTTCGGTCCTGGTGTCGGCCCCGATCTGCTCGGTTACTGTCGGCGCGTGACGGTGACGTGGGTGAACCCGGCGTGCGCGACTCGCGCGGCGCATGCGATCAGCAGACCCGACCCGGCTGCACCTGCCGACCGGGGCGGCCGGGCCGATCACGTGGGCCCTGTGGTTCTGCGTCCGGCGCGCCCCACCTCGACGTGCCCCCTCGACGCGGCCTCGGCCACCCGCTCCGGCCGGAGCCCGCGGTGAGCGCGCGAAGCGGCCTCGCCCGCCCGCGCCCGGCTCGCCCCGGCTCCGGTCCGCACCTGCACGTCGGCGGCGAGGACCGGGTGCTGATCGTGCACACCGGCAGCGCCCCCTCGGAGCATCTCGCCCGAGCCGCCGCCGAGTTGCGCCGTGGCCACCCCGCCGACCAGGTCACCGTGCTGGTCGGCGCCGGCTTCGGCGTCCCCGAGGCGCTGTACGCCGCTCTGACCCCCGAGCTCGCCAATGCTCGCAAGGAGGGTGCCCGCATTGTGCGCCTTGTCATGGCGCGGGCCGCGGAACCCGGCGGCGGTGCGCTGGCCCAGGCGCTCGCCGAGGCGGTTTCCTGTGACGTGCTCGCGCCCGCCGGGCTGATCGTCGTCGTCCCCGGCGGCACCCTCTTCGCCCCCGATCTGCCCGGCGCCCCCGGTGGTTGGTGGCACTTCTCACCCGGGCTCACCCCTCACCGCACCGGCATGCGGCTGCCGGAACCGCCGTGGCAGTCCGCCGTCGAGCGGGCCGCGCCGCCCACCACCGCCGGGTGCGTGGTCGAGCAGATCCCCGCCGGGCTGCTCGTGCTGCCGGTCGGCGTGCCGTCCGAGGGCGCCGACGCGCTGCGGTACGCGGTGCCGCCCGACCCTGCGGGCCCGCTGGTGCTCGTCGGCTCCTCGCGGACCGGGGCCGTGCCCGCCGACGCCCTCGCCGAGGTGATCGCGGCCCTGCCCGGCGCCGTCCGCGCCGGTGTGCGGCTCGCCCCCGGCGACGGCGCTGACCTGCTGCCGGCCGGCCAGGGCGTGGCCGACCTGCTCGGCATCCCCGTACGGGTGGCCACCGGCCTGCCGCTGCTGCTCGACGCCCCCTCCGCTCCGGCCGGTTCGCCCCGCACGGTGCTCACTGACACGGAGGGCGAGCCCTCCTGGCGGCCCTATGTCGAGGCTGTCACCTGCACCCCTGCCGACGGCGGCGACACCACCCCGAGCCTGGGCGCCTGGCGGCCACCCATCGGCGGCCTGCGGCCCGGACTTGAGCCGGGCGCGATGATGCTCGACCGGAGGTGGGAGGTCGTCGTCACCCGTGCCGGACTGTGGGTCGGCCCCAACGGCTCGGCCGTGCCCGAGGAGATCGCGGCCCGCCCGGTCAGCCGCGAGCTGATGGCGCTCGACGTCGGCAGTCCCGGGGAGCCCTTCGACCCGGCCGTCTGGGAGGCGCTGGACCGCCTCTTCACCGCCCTTCAGGACGACGTTCGCGAGCGCACCTTCGTCCAGTTGCACGGCGACTGTGCCGCCGACGACTTGCGTGACCTGCGCCGCCTCGCCATGCGCCACGACCTCGCCGTCGCCCCCCGCGACTGGCGCGGCACCACCGGCGAGGACGGTTCCCCGAAGGAGGCGGGCGCCCCGCTCGCCGACGTTCTGCCGCTGGTGCGCCGCGCGCAGGCACACGCGCGGGAGGAAGCCGGGGAGGCGTACGAGGAGCAGGCCGCCTCCGAGAGCCGCTCCGCCGAGCCGTTCGGGGAGGACACCGGGCCCGAGTACCGCTCGGCCCACGGCCGTACCTTCGAGCCGGTCTTCACCCCGGGCCCCCTGCCGGCTGGTCTGCGGCCCGCCGGAGGGGAGGCCGGGGCCCAGCCCGCGGCGGTGGCCGCTGCGTCGGACCAGGACACCGGTACCGGCGCGGGCGGGCAGCCCGCCGGCCTGCGTCCGGTGACCGTGGCCGCCGGCTCCGGCGCGCGGTCGGCCGGCGACGCGGAGCCGTATCCTGTGACCGCCCCCGTGCGGGCGCCCGCCGGGAGCGGCGGTCCGGGAGCGCTCCCAGCCGCGGCGGGGACCGTCGCGGAGCCGGGTACGGCGGAGCCGATGGGCATCGCGGGCGCGCTGGTGGCGGACCTGCCGGCCGCGCTCGCGCCGACCTTCACCCCGCCCGTCGTGCCGCCGCTCGCCACGCCGGCCGCAGCCTTCGCGGCCGGCGCGGCGAGCGGCGGCACCACGACGGGTCATGTGCCTGACCGAGAGCCACCGGACAGCCCCTAGGCCGCCTGGACCGCGGCTGCTGGCGGAGCGCCGATCCCGCCGTGGGTGCCCCGCCGGAGCGCGGACCACGGCCCGACGAAAGACGAGGAGAAAGCATGACCCCCATTCACCCGCCCGGCGCGGATCGCGCGGACCCGGGCGGCACGCTGCGGACCCGGCGCACCCGGCGGGCTCTGCCGCTGCCCCTGCACGACGGCGACCTCGACGGCGCGGCGGCCTCCGCAGCCCTCGCCCACGGCCGGGCCGAGGCGTCCGGCGCGCTCGGCCTGGTGGCCGCGGAGGCGCCCGGCGGCGCCGAAGCGGCGGCCCTGCGCCCGCTGCCCGATATCGCCGCTCTGGGCTTCCGCCCGCACCCCGGGACCTTCGACGAGCCGGGGGCGGCCGCCCGTTCGGGCCGCAGCAGGACCGGACCCTGGCCGCTGGTCGCCGCTGCCGCGGTGGCCGGCGCCGTCCTGGTGTCCGGGCCGCTGCTGCACCAGAAGGGCGACAAGGAGACCACCGATCTGGAGGGCATGGACCGTTCGGTGCCAGTGGCCACTCTGGGCGCCGACTCCGACGGCCACACCTCGCACGCCGCACCCGACGGCTCCGCGGACGGCAGGACCGACCTGACCGACGGCACCGTGCCCGCGGGCACGTTCCCCTCGACCGGCGCCCCGCACACCGGCCGGCACGTCCCGGCCGGCAGGAAGCCGCACACCGCGGCCGCGCCCACCACGGCGACCCCGGCCACGGGTGCGTCCCCGGTCGGCCCGCAGGGCACACCCGAGGGCGCGGCAATGGGCACGCTCCCGCAACCCGCCCCCCGCGACCTGGAGATGGCGCCGCACAACCTCACCGCCGTGGTCCCCGGCACCCTGCCCGTGCCCGCCGCGCAGCCGAGCCTGTCGCCGGCGGACCCGGAACAGGACGCCGCCCCGGCGACCGTGGCGCCGAAGACGGACACCGCTCCCAAGACCGACGTGGCGCCGGCCACGCCCAAGACGTTCCCGGTGATCAGGCCGGTGATCAAGCCGGTGACCCAGTCGCTGCTCAAGCCCGCGCCGTCCGCGCATACGGACACGGCCACACCGGCGAAGACGTCCGCGCCCAGCACGGCGACCGAGACCGGGGCGGCGGAAAGGCCCGCGGTCGAGCCGGCGACGCAGACCACGGTGAGGGCGGCCGTGAAACCCGCGGCCAAGCCCGAGCCGAAGCCCCAGGCGCACGCCGCGGCCGGGCCGTCCAGACACGCTGCGGCCAGGCCCGGGACCCAGCCGCCCACCGGCACCGCAAGTGCGCCGGAACCGGGGCCGGCGTCCCAGCCGTCGGCGGACGACGACGCGGCGGCACCGCCGAGCGACGCGCCGTCGGACAGCGCCCAGCCCGGTTCCGACGCCCCGGCAGATACCGACGCCTCGCAGCCCGCCTCCGACGAGCCGGAAGGCGCCGAAGCCTCTGAGTCCGCGCCCGATGAGCAGCCCGCGGATCCGCAGTACGGTGCCCGGGTCGTCGACGCCGGTTCGGAGCTGTACGGCGGGGAGTCGGTCTCCACCGATCACGTCAGCCTCGCCATGACCCAGGACGGTGACCTCCAGATCGGCGACCCGGCCACCGGCTCGGTGCTGTGGTCGGCGGGCACCTCCGGGAGCGACAACTACGCGGTGTTCCAGTCCGACGGCGACCTCGTCGTCCACAGCGGGGACGGCAGCACCCTGTGGACGTCCGGCAGCGCCGGCAACGACGGTGCCCGGATGGTGCTGCAGAACGACGGGAACGTCGTGATCAGCTCGACCTGCGGCGACACCGTCTGGTCCGCGGACACGGTTCACTGACACCGCACACACCCGTCCTCCCGCTCCCCTTCGGAGCGGGAGGACCGTCCTTCCGCGCCGCCGGCTGGCCCGGCGGCGCCGTCATGCTGCCCGTCACGTGTGAGGAACCCCTTGTGGACAAGCTTCGTGTGTTGATTGTCGGGGCCGGAATCTCCGGTCTGGCGCTGGCCAAGGCGCTGCTGGACCGCGGATTCCCAGTGGACGTCGTCGAACGCCGCGCCGGTGACGGACGGGCCCTCGGCACCGGCCTCTACCTGCCGGCGAACGCGGTCCGTGCCCTCCAGGGTCTCGGGGTGGGGGGCGAGGTGGCCAAACGGGCGGCGCCGGTGGCCCGGCAGCGCCTGCACGACCACCGCGGGCGGCCGCTCGCGGAGTTCGAGGCGGGACGGATCTGGGGCGAGGTCGGTCCGTGCCTGGCGATCACCCGTGACGATCTGCACCAGGTGCTGCGGGCGGCCGTCGACCGGAGCGCCGTCCGCCACGGCGTGGAGGTGACCGCAGTGGCCGGCGACGGGACCGTGACCTTCGCAGACGGCGCCACCGCCGGCTATGACCTGGTGGTGGGCGCGGACGGCGTCAACTCGGCCGTGCGGCGCTCCCTCTTCGGCGGCCCGGAGCCCCGCTTCCTGGGCCAGCTCTGCTGGCGGTTCATTGCGGACGACATCGCGATACCGGGCATCACCGACTGGACGGCCCGCCTGGGCACCAAGGGCCGTACGTTCCTGACCGTGCAGATCGGCGCCGGCCGCGTCTACTGCTACGCCGACATCAACAGTCCCGTCCCCACGGCACCGGCCGGCGACTGGCGCGGGCTCTTCGCCGACTTCGGCGGTCCGGTGCCCCGGCTGCTGGAACAGGGCGCGGACGCGTACTTCGCCGCGCTGCACGAGAGTGAGAACACCGTCTGGGCACGGGAGCGCGCCGTCCTGGTCGGTGACGCCGCCCACGCCTTCTCCCCAAGCATGGCCCAGGGCGGTGCGATGGCCCTGGAGGACGCGCAGGTGCTCGGCGAGGTCCTGGGAACCGAACCCGACACGGGCACGGCGCTGGCCGCCTTCCAGGCCCGGCGTGCCGAGCGGGTCGCCTGGGTGGTGGCGCAGAACCACCGCCGGGACAAGGCCCGTAACCTGCCCACACCGTTGCGCAATCTCACCCTCCGGCGGGCCGCAGAGCGACTCTTCAAGGCCAATCACGCCCCCCTGCACCCTTTGCCGTAGCCGGCCCTCCGGTCCGCGGTGGAGCAGCCGGCCGCCGGGCTGAGCCGTGCGGCAGGGGCGGACGGGTCGCCCGGCCACAATGTCGGTCGCGGTCGAGGCGATCTCAGCGAGGGCCGTCAGGGCTCGTCGCGGCTGCCCGGCGCCGCCTGCCCGGTTTCCGGGAACTCCCCGCCCTCGGGCTCGGGCGGGAAGAGGTCGGCGAGCTCGACGCTGCCGGTGAGCAGCGCGGAGGGCTGCAGGCCCTTCAGCAGCCGGCTGAAGGTCACATGTTCGTCCACCTTGGCCAGGGCGTTCGCCCGCGCCTCGGCGATGGTGACCTTCAGCACGTCGGCCAGCTCCTTCGGCGTCATCCGGCGGAAGGCGGCCGTGGGGAACTCGATGTCCGTCACTTCGCCGCGTGCGGTCACCGTCACCTTGACCGTCTTGCGCGGTGCTGTGGCCGTCCCCGCCGACTCGTTGATACGCCGCCGGGTTGTGTCGGCCTTCTCCCGCTGTCTGCGGTACTCGGCCATCAACTCCTCGATCTCCTGGTCGTACCCCGCCACCGTGCCGCCTCCGTCGCTCGTGCCACCCGCCCCGTACCGGGGCCGGGCCCGGGTGCGGCCGGGCCGCACCCCTCCGATCAAGTAGCAGGCCGCCGAGGCGCTAATTCCACCCGCGACGCCGGGTTCGGCCTGTCGGCTTCGTAACTCTGCCTGTCCGCCTGCCGGGAGGCGCCCGGCAGCCCCGTACGGGAGGCACCGGCCGGACGGTCAGGACAGGACATCGTCCGGGTCGCCCACTGTCCCCCACGCGGCCTGCTCCTGGATCAGCAGGTCCGCGGCGCTGCGGGTCGCAGGCGTCTCCTCGTTGTCCTCGGCCTCGTCCTCCTCCGGCTGCTCCTCCAGTTCGGGGTCGTACGGGACGTCCGCGCACATCATGCCGCCGGAGGCGATGAGTTCGTCGATGCGGACCGAGCCGGTGCCCGCCGTGCCCTGCCGGTTGGGCTGCCAGGTGGCCAGCGGCAGCGGGTCGCCGGTCTCGGCGGCGGCGCCGGTCCAGGTCTCCTCGTCCTCGCTGGAGTAGCGGGACAGGGAGCCGTCGCCCTCCTCGTCCTCCGCTGCGGCTGTCGCCCACAACATGGGGATGATGGAGTCCTCGGCGCTGTCCCAGGCGGAGAAGTCGTCGCCCGTCTCCTCCCCGGCCGGTACGGGGGGCAGCGGTTCTGCCAGGGGCTGCTGTTCGCCGGTGCTCTGCGGCCGGCGGCCGCGGGCGAGCGCGGCCTCCGCGAGCAGGGCGGCCTCGGCGGCCGTCGCGGCCTCGCGGGGGTGGCTGCCGCCGAAACCCGGCCCGACCAGGCCGTCGCCTTCGGCCGCGGCACCGGGCAGTATCGGGAAGCCCGGCCCGCCCGTCGCGTTCTCGGCCGGTGTTCCGGAGGCGAAGCCCGCGGCGTACTCGGCCGGCGGGGTCAGGTGCGCGCCGCCGGACGCGACCTGGCCCGCGCCCTCCGGCACCGGTCCGGCCGCGGCGAAGTCCGGCTCTGCGCCCCACGGATCGGAACTCCCCCCCAACAGCCCCGAGGCGTCGCTGGGGTCGGGCTGGTCGGCGGCGGCGTTCTGGCCGGTTCCGGGTACGCCCATGCCGCCGGGTGGCATGTAGGGCATGCCTCCGGGACCGGCGGTCGCGACCTCGCCGGGCGGCACGGCGAACTCCTCGATCCCGGACGGACGTTCCTCTTCCCAGCCGTCCGGTGTGGTGGGGAGGTCGAGGCCTGTGTCGGTGGGGGTGGTGGTGAAGGCGTTGGGTTCGTCGGTGCCGGTGTCGGTGGTGCCGGCCCAGGGCGTGGCGGAGTTGTCGAGGAGTCCGGAGGCATCACTCGGGTCGGGCTGGCCGGCGCCGGCGTTCTGGCCGGCCCCGGGCGCGCCCATGCCGCCGGGTGGCATGTAGGGCATGCCGGTGGAGGGTTCGCCGGTGGCGAGGTCGGTGGTTTCGGGGGAGGTCTGTGGTGTGGTGGTGGGGAGGTCGAGGCCTGTGTCGGTGGGGGTGGTGGTGAAGACGTTGGGTTCGTCGGTGCCGGTGTCGGTGGTGCCGGCCCAGGGCGTGGCGGAGTTGTCGAGGAGTCCGGAGGCATCACTCGGGTCGGGCTGGCCGGCGCCGGCGTTCTGGCCGGCCCCGGGCGCGCCCATGCCGCCGGGTGGCATGTAGGGCATGCCCGACGAGGGCTCGCCCGTCGCCAGATCCGTCGCGCCGGGGAAGCCGGTGAGAGAGTCCGCCGTGTCCGGCAGGGCCAGGTCCGCCGACGGGCCGCCTGACTCCAGGCCCAGGTCGCCGGGGAACGCGGACGGTGTACCGGTCCCCTCCGGCAGGCCCGCGTCCGACAGTCCGTCGGCGCCCCCCAGGCCCGTGTCGCCCGGGAAGTCCTCCGGCATTCCGCTCTCGTTGAATGCGGAGTCACCGGTCGGCAGACCGCTGCTGGGCAGGTCCGTGCCACCGTTGGTGCTCGTGGAGCTGGGGAACGGCGTGGGCGGCACCGCGGCGAGGTCCTGGGGCCCGGCGCCGTCCGGCAGCCCGGTGTCGGTGCCGTCCGGGAAGGGGCTCGGGCTGTCCAGCGCCCCGTCGCCCGGGTTGAGCGCTGCGTCCATGGCATTCGGGTCGAAGGACGGTACGTCCCCCGTGCCGGCCCCAGTGTCGGTACCGTCCGGAAAGCCGCCCGGGTCCGCCGCCAGATCGGTGCCGGGCCCGTCCGTCGAGGTAGGGCCGTCGAAGGGCGCCGGGGTCCCCGTGTCCGGACCGCCGGTATTGAGGTCGCCCGGTGAGGGCATGTCGGTGGGCGGCGTGTCCGTGGGGGACGGCATGTCGGTGGGCGGCGGGACATCCGTGGGCGGCGGGGTGTCGGTGAGCGGGCTGTTGACGGGTGTCGGCGTCCTGATGCTGTCGATCGTCACCTGGTAGTTGCCCGCCAGGCTTTTGAGCACGTTGCGCATGTCATTAGTCATCATCTCGACCAGCTGCGGCTTCCGGCTGATCGGGATGAGCCCGTCCGACATGGGCGTCACGCCCATCCTCACCGCCTGGTCGGCGTACCAGACGTTGATGTCGTGGATCAGCTGCTGCGCACGCGCCAGGTTCGCCGAGTTGTTGGCGATCTGCTGCGAAACCGAGTGGCTGCCGGTGGCGCCGCCGGAGAGCACGTCGGCGTTCGCTTGCACCTGCTTGGAGAAGGTGTTCATCATGTCGAAGAACGCCTCGGCCGCGTCCCCCTGCCAGGGACCGTTGGTGCCCGCAAGGGCGTTCGCCTGGTCCTTGAGGGACTGGGCGATGATCGTGAGAGTGTTCTGCGCGTAGGCGAACGCGTGGGCCGCGTTCAGCAGCGAGGCGGGCGAGGAGACAGAGGCCGCGTGCTCCAGGTTGGTCGCGCTGCCGACACCGGAGGACATGCCGTTGACGGCAGCCATGATCTGCCTCCAGTCCCAGGTGTCGTAGTCCGAGATCGAGCCCGGATCGCTGCCGGAGTCGCCGAAGATGGCGCCGTCGTCGCCCTGGGTGAAGCCGTCACCCTGGTACCTGTTGTCGTTCGCCATGACGCTCCTTGCCCGTCGGAACCCGTGCCCGCCGGGCCGGGGACGGGCTGCTCCGCCCCCGGCCCGCCGGGGCGCCGGTCAGCTGCTCCCGCTGGACGCCGTGCTCGAACCTCCGGCGTCCTTGATCAGGGCGTTGAAGTCGCCCTGGGCCGACTGCATGTAGGTCTGCAAGTCGGTGGCCTTGACGACGGAGTCGTCGTCGATGGACTTGTACTTCGCCGAGAGGGCGCGGACACCGCTGGCGATGTCCGTGATGCCCTGTACGAGATCGCCGAGTACCGAGCCCACGCTCTTCTTCAGCCCGCCGTCGGCGTTGGTCCCGTTGAGGTTGGTGCGGATCGTGTTGCCGTGGTAAAAGGCGCCGGCCCGCACGTCCACATTGCCCTGCAGATACGTCACCGCGTTCTGCACCGGCTGGACGAGCGCGTCCATGTTGGTGGCGAACAGGTCGAGCGCGTCGGTGTCGACCGACGTGGTGCCGCCCGGCCCGCCGCTCGTGGGCACCCTCGGGGGGACGAACGTCCCCGAAGTGTCGACGTAGGGGTCATGGGTGGAGGAAACCTGCGTAGAGCCGGTGTAGGCGTTCGGGTCCCTCTGCGGACTGTGCTGAGTGGTCCCCTGATTGACGTTGGCCACGGCCTACCGCCCCCAGATGCTCATGCCCTGGCGTTCGCCATCGCCGTAGGAGGCGTTGATGGTGCCGAGCATGCTGCTGGCCATCTGCGACTTCGCGGTCATGTCCGCGGCCGCCGCGTCCCACTGCGCCTTCACCTCGGCGTAGATGGCCTGGGCGTCGGAGGTCCACTCGCTCAGGTTGACCTTGGACTGGTTGTCCAGGTCCTCCAGCGTGGAGTTGATCCGCTGGGTGATGGTGGTCATCTCACCGACTATGTACTCGACCTGGTTCATGTCGACGTTGTATGTGGCCACGGTGCTGGCTCCTTGGAGGATAGGGACGCCTGGTGGGGGGGCGCCGGGACGGGCTGAGGGGCGGGCGGGGTCTGCCGGGCAGGCGGACGGGGGCGAACGGACTGCCGGGCGGCGGGCTCAGATCGGGAAGTTGGGCAGGCCGCCGCCGGAGGCCATGGTCGAGGCGATGCGGTTGGCCTGATCCTGGGTGTCGGAGTGCACGTTCCCGTATACGCCGGTATTCGTCGACAGCTGCTCCAGCATGCGCTGTAGGGCGGCGTTGACCTTTGCGAAGTCGCTCAGCCACTCCTGCATCGCCTGGTGGTAGATGTTCGCCGCGTCGCCCTGCCAGCTCGCCTGGAGGCCCATGATCTGGCCGTCCATCTGGGCGTAGGAGCCGGTGGTCTCGTCCAGAGCGGTCTGGAAGGTGCCCTGGGCGGCGGTCATTCCCTGGATATCGACCTGGGTGGAGGCCATACCACTTCCTCTCTTCGCTGGGGCCCCGTTACTCGGCGGCACCCACTTTGCTGGTCATCGTCCATGGTGGTCGGCGGGCGGCGCCGACCGGAACAGGCGGTGGACTCGCTGCCCAACGGTCTGGCAAGTCTGCCTGTCCGTGCCGCCGCCGATCCGGTTCACACCCGGCATACGGGCCGCAGCGGTCATGGCCCGGCGGGGACCGGCTCCGCCGTACCCGGCTCCGGCCGCATCACCGCCGGCTCAGGCACCGGATCGGCCGGCGGGGTGGCGGCCCCGATGGCGTACAGGTCCTCCGCCCCGATCTCGCGGACCTCGCAGCGCGTGGCCATCAGGTCCGCCAGCCGGTGTGCCCCGAACACCGCTCCGTTGGGCGGCCGTTCGGCGAATTCGTCGGCGAGTGCCACCACCCCGTCCTCGGCCAGCGCGAAGCCGTGCGTGCCCAGCCGGCTGTCGACCAGCGCCACCAGCTCCGCCGGTGTGTAGGGCAGCAGCCGTACGTACTCCGCCAGCGCCGAGGCCAGGCGGCTGCGGCGGCGCAGCACCGGCAGCATGTCGGCGGTGCCGCTGAGCGCCAGCACCGGGGCGCCCGGCACGCCCACCGCGCCCGTCAGCGCGTCCAGCACCGCCTCCTGCTCGTCTTGCGGCCGCTTGCCGAAGGGCGGGTCGAACTCCACCAGCAGCACGCCCCCCTCGGTTTCCGCGACCGCCGCCGAGAGCCGCACCGCAGGCTGCTCGGGCCAGCGCGCCGGCACCTGCGACAGCGGCACCCGCAGCACCGCGCCGTGCGGCACCAGGCCCTGCTCGGCCAGTGCCCGCCCGTACAGGGCGGCGAGCGCCGCCCGGCCGGAGCCGGGCGCGCCCTCCAGGGCCACGCTCGCCGCCCGCGGCATGGGCGGCTTCTCGGCGCCGCGAGCCGCCGCGAGCCGCCGCAGCCGGGTCACCAGCGCGTCACGGGCGGCCTGCTGCCCGGTGAGACCGGCCAGCCGGCGCAGGGCCGCGCTGCCACCGCCGGAGCCCGCGCCCTCCTCCCGCCGGTCGGGGCGGCGCTCCTCCACCACCGGCACGTCCTCGCCCTGCAGGATGCTCAACTCGCTGTCGTTCTGCGGCGGTTCGGCCGCCAGCCTGGACGCCTGGCGGCTGATCATCTCCTCGAAGATCTGCCGTGCCACCCGCCCGTTGCCGAACGTGTCGCTCTTGGGCACGTCCTCGAAGTAGCGCACCAGCGCGTCGAGCGCGGTCGGTGACAGCTCGTAGTAGTGCTTGGCGCACAGGCCGCGGGCGATGGTGACCAGCTCGTCCGGGCTGTAGTTGGGGAACTCCACGGTGCGGGTGAAGCGTGAGGCCATGCCGGGGTTGGACGCCAGGAACTGGTCCATCTGCTTGGAGTACCCGGCGACGATCACCACGATCTCGTCGCGGTGGTCCTCCATCAGCTTCATCAGCGTCTCGACCGCCTCCTGCCCGAAGTCCGGGCCGGTGCCGCGGGACTGGTTGGTCAGCGTGTACGCCTCGTCGATGAACAGCACGCCGCCGAGTGCCTTGTTGACCACTTCGGTGGTCTTGATCGCGGTGCCGCCGATGATCTGCGCCACCAGGTCGGCCCGCGCCACCTCCACGATGTGGCCCTGGCTGAGGATGCCCAGCTCGGCGAGAACCGCGCCGTAGAGCCGGGCCACGGTGGTCTTGCCGGTGCCGGGCGGGCCGGCGAAGACCAGGTGCCGGCTCATCGGCGGCATCGGCAGGCCCATCTCCTGGCGCCGCTGCGTCATCTGGTTGAGGTTGATCAGGCCGGTCACCTCGCGCTTGACGCTCTCCAGGCCGACCAGCGCCTCCAGTTCGGCCAGCGGTCCGACCAGGCGGGCCCGGCCTGCGGGCCGGGCGCCCTCCGCCGGGCCCGGCGGGTCGTCCCCGCCCGCAGCCCGGCCGCCCGACCGGGCGGCGCCCCTGGGGGCGGCAGCTGGAGCGTTGCGGTCGCCCACTGCCTGGCCGCCGTTGTCGCGGATGTCGCAGTCGTTGAGCACCACAGGCTCGTCGGTACGGGCGTGCACCCCGTCCCCGCCGTTCTCCCGCACCGCGCACGCGGTCAACTCCGCCCGGCAGCCAGCCGTCACGTGTACCCCGTGGCCGCGCGCCCCGGTGACCCGGCAGCCGGTCGCGGTGAACTCCCCACCCGACACCAGCCGTACCCCGTCGCCGTCCGCCCCTGCGAACTCCGTTTCGCGAGCCGCGAGCCGCGAGTCTGTCGCCACCACCACCGTGCCGGCCACCGCCGACCCCGACAGCTCGGCCCGCGCCTCCTGCGCCAGCGACAGGCCCGCACCGCCGGCCGTACGCACCCGCACTGACGCCAGCTCCGCCCGCGCCCCCTGCGCCAGCTCCAGCCCCGCGTGGGCCGCGATCTCGGCGTCGCGCAGTTCGAGCCGTCCGCCGTTGCGCACCACCACGCCGGTGCCGCGCTGCCCCACACCACCGTCGACGGTCAGCCGGTCGGCCCGCATCAGCCCGGCACCGTCCACCCGCACCGCCGCCTGCCCCGCCTCGCGCACCACCAGGCCCGTGCACTCCACCTCGGCGTCCGCGTCCACACTCACGCCCACCGGCACACCCGACAGCGTGCACTCCTGCAGCCGCGCCCGCGCGCCCGGGGCGACCTGCACGGCGACCTCGCCCGCGTTCTCCACCGTGCAGTCCCGCAGCAGGGGTTCGGCGCCCGCACCCACATGGACGGCCTGGCGGCCCGCCCCGGTGAAGCGGCAGCCGGCCAGCACCGTCTCGCCGCTGCTGGTCAGATACGCGTCCAGGGTGGCGCTGCCCGAGACCCGCACGTCGTGCAGCGCGGCCGACGCCTGCTGCTCCACCGCGAGCGCCGGCTTGCCGCAGCCCTCGATCGAGGTGTCCTCAACCGCCACTGTGCTGTGGCCGTTGGCGCACACGCCGTTGCCCTGCGCGCGCTCCAGGGTGCAGCCGCGCACCGCGAGCCGCCCGCCCTCGGCCACCACCACCGCCGAGGAGCCCACGTCGACCACACGGGTGCGTTCCACCACGTTCGGCCGGTCCGAGGTCACCACGATGCCGGCGCCACGCGCGTTGGTCAGCTCGCAGTCCCGCAGCGCCAGCACCCCTTCGTGCCAGGTCAGCACCGCCGCCCACGCCTCCCCGGCGAGCCGGCAGCCGTCCAGGGCCGCCTGCCCCCGCCGCACGTCCAGCACCGGCGCCTCCCGGTCGGCACCGCTGAGCACCAGCTGCGACAGCTGCACCGCCTCCGCGTCCAGCACCACGGTGCTGCCCGACTGCGCGTGCACCTCCGGTGGCTGTGTGCTGTCCTGCGCCGCCACCGTGACCGGGGTGGTGATGTGCAGGTTCTCCGTGTAGCGGCCGGGCGCCACGGTGATCAGCGCGCCCTCCCGGGCGTGGGCGAGCGCCGCGCCGATCGACCGGTACGCGCCCTGACGGTCCGGCGCGACATACAGCACCTGCCGTGTCACCTGCGTGCTCCCTTGCTGTTCGACGTACTGCTGGACGTTCCACTCGACGTGCTGCCCGGCGACGCGGCCGGCCGGGCGGGGGCCCTTGCCGGCGGGGGCAGCAGGCCCGGCGGGGCGCCTGGCGGCGGCGGCTCGCCCTCCGGTGCCTTCCCGCCGCCGCGCAGGGCAGCGAAGGACTTCTCCAGGTCTGCCAGGGCCAGGGCGTTCAGGGCGGCGGGGCCGCCGCGCGCCCGAGCGTCGGCGTCGTCCGTGCCCTCCCCGTCCGCGGTCGGAGGTACGGATTGCTCCGGCTCGGACGCCGACAGCTCCCGCAGCAGCACGGCTGCGGGGGCACCCGGCTCCGCCCGCAGCACCCGGAACCGGGTGCCGGGCTCGAAGACCACGCGGTCGGGGCGGCCGGGGTCCAGCAGCCGCGTCCGGCGGGCCGTCATCGACCACACCAGGAACAGCACGTCGTCCTCGGGCACGCGGTACGGCACGGTCGAGGCGCTGCAGAAGGTCCACTCGGTGGCGACCCGTCCCTCCCGGTACCAGCCCAGTTCCGCGGGAGTGGCCGGCGCGTGCAGCAGGGCGGCGCCGCGGTACGAGGGAAGCCGCCGCAGGCCCGAGGCCACGCACCGGGCGAGGGGTATGTGCGGTCCCGCGGTCGCACTGCGCACGGCGGCGTCCACCTGCGCGTGGTCGCCGCCGAGGTAGAGGCGCACGGCGACCAGGTCCGTGAGCGTGTCCGCGCCCTCCTCGCGCGAACCCGAGCGGAGTCCCGGGGACTCCGACATCACCCGTGAGACGGAGCCGGCCAGGGCGCCGAACTGGTTGCTGAAGGTCTTGCGCAGCCAGGCGCGCTCCTTGTCCAGGCCGCGCCCGGAGGGCACGGCGGTGGCGCCAGCGGAGGGGACGGGCTGTACGCGGACGCCGGTGTCCCCGGCAGGATGGTGCGCCCCGGATCCCGCGGGATGCGGGTCCCCTTGGGCCTGCGGGAGTGCCGGGGCTCCCTGCGCGGGCCGGCCGGGGTGCGCGGAGGGCGCGGCTTCCGCGGGAGGGGTGCGCTGTCCTCCGGGCGGTGCCGTCGGGGTGGGGCTGTCCAGGGACTCCAGGCGTATGCCGATGGGGAGAGCCGGGGCAGCGGGGGTGCCGGCCGCGGGGGTTCCCGGGGCGGTGCGGGGTGCCGCGGTTCCGGGCGGGGGAGATGGGGCCGTTCCCGCCGCGGTGGTGGTAGGTGTGGGGGTTTCCGCGGTTCGTTCCGTGGCGGCGCCCGGGATCCGGGGTGGTACGGGGGCCGCGGGCGCGTCGATGCCTGCCGGTTGCTGCGGGCCGGCCGTCGGGGCGCTCCTGTCCGCTCCGGGTGCGGTGGGGGCCGTGGGTGCAGCGGGTGCGGCCGGGTTCGCGGCCGGGAGCGGTTCGAACGGGGCTGCCGTCTCGGTGAGTCGGGGGAGCCGGGCCGGAGATGGGCCGGGCGTGCCGGACCCCGCCCCCTGCGGTGGCGCGGGAGGCGGGGCGGAGTCCGGTGCGGGGACGGGCGTCTTCCCGGGTGGGTGCCGGGGGTCGTGGTCGGGCGGTGCCGGGCGGACGTAGGGCTCCGCCGGGGGAGGGGTGTGCGCGGGCACGGGCGCCGGGGGCCCGGCGCGGCCGGCCGGTGTCGGGTGCGGGGGTCCGGGGTCGGGGCCCGAGGCGGAAGTACCCGGCTGGTCCGAACCGTTCGCGGTCAAGGTGGGTGAGGTGTCCGTCTGCGGGGGTCCGGCCTGGTCGGGCCCGGGATGCTCCGGGGGCGGACCCTGCGCTTCGGCCAGGCGGACGTATGGCGGCTGCGCCGGTGCCAGGCGGGCCGCATCCGTCGGCACCTGCGTGGGCTGCGTGCGGCCTCCCGCCCGCGGCATGCCCGTTTCGTCCAGGTGGCCGTGGGCCGGGGGCGGCACCGCCGCCGGGGCCGGGGACCACCACTGCGGGTCGCTCCAGCCCAGCGCCACGCCCGGCGCGTCCGCAGGGGCCACCCGGAACGCGTCGCGCAGCGTCGGGTCGAGCTGGCGGAGCATGTCCTCGGCAAGACCGCGCAGCAGATCGCCCGTTGCCGGTGTGCTCCGGTCGTACAGGATCACCGCCCGGCCCGGCGCCGCCGTCACTCGGCGGACCCCGTCGCCGCCCGCCGGCTCGGCCGGCGGGCGCAGCCACAGCCCGCTCTGCACCACCTCCAGCACCGTGCCATGGCCGTACGCGAAGACCCGGCCGGTCTCCTCGGCCGCCCCCGTGACCGGGGACCGCACGCCGAGCAGCGCCGGCGGCGGCGGAGTGCCACCCGCCGCCGGGAAGTACACCACCTCGCCCGCGAACGGCCGCCACGCGGCCGTCCCGTCGTGGTTCGGCACCTCGACGTACTGCGCCTGCCCGGCCACCGGCGGCAGCGCGGGCAGCCCCGTGTAGAAGACGACCTGATCGCCTGTGCCGTCCGCCAGCCCCTGGCCCAGCGAGTCGACCCCGGCCGGCAGCGTCACCGGGCCCAGTTGGAGGAAGCGCACCCAGCGCCGCGCCGAGGGCAGCACGCTGTGCCACACCCGCAGCGCGTCCGGCAGCTCCACCGGTGGGCCGCCGGGGCTGCCCAGCACCGCGGTCAGCACATCGACGCTCCCCGCGACGCGGTCCACCAGCCAGGGCTTGCCCCCGTCCGGATCCGCCGGGTGCCCGCGCAGCCAGATGCCGCTCGCCGTCGGCTCCACCACCGCGTGCGCCGCCGTGCTCCACGGCCGGTCCGCGACCGCGTACTCCCAGGCCGGCTTCGGGAAACGGCGCGAGTCGTAGGCCGCCGCGCGCTTCGGCCGGTGCCGCAGCCATCCCGCGCCCGCGTCGTGCGGCACGAAGAGGCCGCCGCCGGGCACCGTCCGTACCGCCCCATCGGGCGCCAGCACCGTACAACCCAGCCGGTCGGCCGCGGCCTGTCCGAACGCGCGCACCTGCGGCGGCACCGCCCGGCTGAAGACGATCCGCACCCCGTTCGGCCCTCCGGGCAGTGCCTTGGGCACAGCCTCCCACTCCCGGCGGTCGGCCCCCGGCGGCAGGTCCACAACGACCAACTGGTGCTGCGGGTCCGGCGCCAGCGCCCGGGTGAAGGCGACCACCTCCGGATCCGGATCGCCCTTGCGGTGCACCAGCAGGGCGTGCCCCAGCGGCCGGACCCGCAGCCCCGCCCGAGCACCGGACATGGCACTGCTGTCGAGACGCATCCTCATCGGCGCTTCCCGCCCTTCCCGTCGTCCGCGGTCCCGTGGCGGGCCGGGCCGTTCGCCGGTTCCACGCCGGCGCCCGGCGGCGCGGTCGCGGGTCCACGGGGAGGACCGGCGTACACGGCCGCCACGACCCCGCGCACATCTCCTCCGTACGACGACTGCGACGCCTTCCCCGGTACCGCCGGGAGGATCACCGAACTCCGCGTTGCCGCCGTGCCGTTCGTGCCCGCGACCGGTGCGGACGACGCCGGGGCGTCGGCCGCCGCCGTTTCGGCGTCCAGGACCGGCCCTCGCCGCAGGAGCGCCATCACGTCCTCCGGCATCGCAGTGGACGGGCCGCTCAGGCGCAGCGCCGGGGCGGCGCCCGTGTCGCCGAGCGAGTAGAGGATGCCCTGGTCGTCCACCAGGTAGGACCGCGAGTTGCGGTTCCCGGCCCTGATCTGGTCCTGGTCGAGCACGAGCAGGCCGTGGCCCGGCGGGACCAGCACCCGCCGGGTGGTCGTGCCGGCCGTGCCGTACTCCAGGATGGTCTGCATGCTGAGCTGTGCGCCGCTGGGGATCTGACGCAGGCACAGGGCCGCCCCGCCGGTGCGGGCCTGCGGGGCGTGCAGCAGATTGGGCAGATCGCTGCCGGGCAGGCCGGTCGGGGAGACCGGGGAGGCGGCGACCGCGGTCGCGTCCACCGTGCGCACGGCACCCGCGCCCGGCCGGGCGGCCAGCAATGCCGCCTGTGTGGCCGTCACGGGCGCGATGCCGTCGCTGAGCATGACGTAGGTGTGGCCGCCCGCGTCGGCCGGGGTGCGGAAGAGCTGCCCCACCCTCACCGCCTCGCCCGCGACCGTGCCCGCGGCCCGGCCGGCCTGCGGGACAGTGGGCGCGGCCAGCGCCGGGCCGGTGGGCACGCGCGCCAGCCAGCTGTCGGGGGCAGCCAGCTGCTCCCCGCCGTCGAGGCCGAGCGCGATCAGCACCGAGCTGTCCGGCACCGGGTACTTCACGCTCTGGTAGAGCACATAGCGCGTGCCGCGCCCGGAGGTGAGCACGGCCTGCGCGCCCGCGGGCACCTTCGCCATGTGCGCCGGCGCCAGGTCCAGCACCTCGCCCAGGCCACCGGGCCGCAGGCAGCGCGCCCAGCCGCCGGAGAGCACGTCGCCGGCCGCGGGCAGTGAGTCCGGGGCGTCAGGGATGCCGACCGGGCCGCCGTGCGGAACCTCCGACAGCACGCCGCGCGAGACGGTGCGCACCGTGCCGGAGGACCCGGTGAGCAGCAGCGCGGAGGCATAGTTGAGCACCGGCCGCAGGCTGCCGTCGACCATCAGGTAGCGGTTGCCGGTCTCCTTCTCCACGATGATCGAGCCCGGCTGCCGCCAGGTGTCCTTCTGCACCGGCTTGATCAGCCCATAGACGCCGAAACCGGCGCAGAGCAGGACGACCAGCAGCACACCGAAGTACGTGCCGAGGGTGCCACGCCGGGTGGGTCCGGTGCCGCGGCCGGGGTCGCCGGTGACCAGTGCGGTGGCCATCCGGCCGACGGCGAACTGGTACGCCTGAAGATGATCGCGTCGGGTCTGCACGTGCGCCGCTCTCTCTTAGGCCAGGCCGCGGATGTGGCTGTAGGTGTGGACCACCTGGAACAGCAGTGGCACCAGCGCGATGGTGGTGACCCACTCGCTGATGTCGCCGAGGTGGCCCCAGATCGGCAGCAGCCTGCCGCCCGGCAGCCGTTCGGCGGCCACCAGCAGGCCCGCGGCGGTGAGCAGCAGGCCGGCGAGCACCGCCAGGCGCACCCCGGTGCCGTGCGGCGCGGCGGTCAGCAGCGCGACGGCCACCGGACCGGCCGCGCCGCCGACGGCGGTGGCCACCCGCTGGACGACGCCGGTCAGTTCGCGGGCCCGGAGCAGTACCGCGGTACCGAACACCAGCGGCAGTACCCAGCCGGTCCAGTCGCCGCGGTGGGCCACCAGCCACCAGGTGGCGAGGTAGAAGGCGGCCGAGGCGAGGGCGAGAGTGTCCAGCAGGACGCTGGCCACCGCGGTCCGTGTCCGCAGCCGCTCCTCGGGCTGCGGATCGATGTCCTGCTGCAACTCGTCGGTGTTGTGCGGCAGCTGGGGGGCGCGCAGCCGGGCAAGGCGCAGCGCGGTCCGCGGCCCGAGGTGGCCGAGCAGGAACAGCACACCGGCCGTCATGGCGGCCGCCTGGCCGGCCGAGCAGCCGGCTGCGCCCAGCCCGCAGGCGCCCGCGGCGGCCACGCCGAGCAGCAGCACCGAGCCGGGCAGCGCGGGCGGCACCGCGCGCAGTGCCAGCAGCGCGCCGGCCACCAGGAGCGTCCAGGCGCCGGCGAGCAGCACAGCGGCGGTACCGATACGGAAGCCGCCGTGGGAGTCGCTCGGGGTGACCAGGCCGGTCAGGACGCCGAAAGCGAGCGCGCCGGCGGCGGCGACGAGCGCGCAGGCGGGGTGGGTGCCGAGGCGGCGGGCGGTCACGCTGCCCGCGGCCAGCAGAACGGCCGCGGTGCCGGCCGCGGATGCCGCAGCCGCACCGGGTCCCGCGGCCAGCAGCCCGGCGGCGAGCACCAGCAGCGCGAGTCCCGCGCCGGCCAGGGCCAAGACGCGGGTGGCGGTGGGGCTCCAGCGGCCCGGCCGGCCGCTGACGACGTGGGCGACGCCGTCGGCGACGTCGTCGAAGTGCAGAGCGGGCAGCGCCTCTTCCGCGGCCCGCAGCCACAGCACGTCGCCGTGGCGCAGGCCGAGGGTCTGCGGGGTGCCGTCGGGGTCGACGGGTTCCTCGCCAAGCCGCTGGAGCACCCAGGTGCGGCCCTCGCCGTCCGGCATGCCGGCGTGCCGGAGCAGTACCGGCAGGAGCGCGGCGATCGGCAGGGTCACCGGCACCGCCAGGTCGGAACGGCCGGCCGGGCCGTCCACGGTGATGCGGCAGACATCGGCGGTCGGCGCCGGTGGTGGGGGCGTTGATGTCGTCAAGGGACGCTCCAGCGGGGGGGGGGGGCTCGGTACGCCGCGGCCCACTGGTGGGGCGGGTCCGCGGCGACGACAGGAGGGGGTGCGGGGGGCTTTGCGGGCTGGTCGGGGGCTGACGGTTCCGGCGGAATGTCAGGCGGGGGACACCATGCCGGTGTGAACCAGGCCGACCGAGCGGCGAGTGACGAGCTGGGCGCGTCCCGGCGGCAGCGTGCGCGGCTTGGCCTCGCCGAGGAACTTGCCCTCCTCGCGCGGATACGAGAAGAGCAGCGCCGGATTGCCCAGCTCCCACAGCCGGCGCAGCACCGGGTCCATCATGGCCCGCCCGGCGCCCGAGGCGCTGCGCGCGACCACCAGGTGCAGGCCGATGTGCAGGCCCTGCGCCAGCAGCGGTACCAGCGGCGCCATGGGGGAGGGGGCCCCGGGCATGCCGCCGAACAGATCGTAGTCGTCGATGAGCAGGAACAGCCGCGGGCCGTGCCACCAGTCGCGCAGGGCCAGTTGCTCAGGACTGATATCCGGTCCGGGCAGGCGCTTGCTCACCGAGGTGGCGGCGGACTGGGCGAGCTGGCTCAGGCCGTCGCCGTCCACCGCGTAGCCGACCCGGTACGCCTCGGGAATCTCCCGCAGCAGGCCGCGCCCCGGGTCGGCGGCCAGGATGCGGGCCTCGTCGGAGGTGTAGCGGGAGAGGATGCCGCGGACGACCAGCCGCAGCATGTTGGTCTTGCCGGTCTCACCGTCGCCGAGGACGGTCAGGTGCGGGGTGCTGCCGAAGTCGTGCCAGGTGGGGGCGAGCCGCTGCTCGTCCAGGCCCAGGCACAGCCGCAGGTCGGGGAGGTCGGCGGGCGGCGAGGGCAGCCGGTCGGCGGGAAGCCGGGCTGGCAGCAGCCGTACCTCGGGAGCGCGCGGGCCGTTCCAGAAGGTGTCGATCTCAGCCACTGCGGACTTGGTGGCCGCGGTCAGGTCGTCGGCGCCGGACCAGCCATCGATGCGGGGCAGCGCGGACAGGAAGTGGTGGCCGGAGGAGACCAGGCCGCGGCCGGGCCGGTGGGGCACGGTCGCCGCGGTGCGGGTGCCGACCTCGGACTCCATCGCGTCGCCGAGCCGCAGCTCCAGCTTGGTGCCCAGCAGGTCGCGCAGCCGCGGCCGGATCTCCGACCAGCGCACCGCCGAGGCAACTACGTGCACGCCGAACGCCAGCCCGCGGGCGGCGATGTCGAGGACGACCGGCTCCAGCTCCTCGTACTCCGAGCGCAGTGTGGCCCAGCCGTCGACGACCAGGAACACGTCGCCATACGGGTCCTGCACGGTGCCGGCCGCGCGCTGAGCGCGGTAGGCGGCCATGGACTCCAGGCCGCGGGCGGCGAAGTCCTGCTCTCGGCGCTCCAGCAGCTGGCCGATCTCGGCGATGGTGCGCAGCACCCGGTCCCGGTCCAGCCGCCCGGCGATCGACCCGACGTGCGGCAGGCTCGCGGTGGAGACCAGGCCACCCCCGAAGTCCAGGCAGTAGAACTGCACTTCTTGCGGGGTGCAGGTCAGGGCGAGGGAGAGCATCAGGGTGCGCAGCAGCGTGGACTTGCCGGTCTGCGGGGCACCCACCAGACCCAGGTGCCCGTCCGGCCCGGACAGGTCGGCCACCAGCAGCTCGCGGGCCTGCTCGTACGGGCGGTCCACCGTGCCCAGCGGCACCCGGGACAGCGGCGCCCCGCGGTGGCCGGCCGCGCTCATGCCGTGTATTGGGTCGGGCACGATGCCCGGCAGCAGCTCGTCCAGGCTCGGGGATTCGTTCAGCGGCGGCAGCCACACCTGGCGGGCCGGCGGCCCGCTGCCCTCCAGCCGGCGTACCAGCAGCTCCAGCAGGGTCTCGTCGTCCGTGCCGGGCTCCTGCGGTCCGTCGGCGGGCTCCGGCACGGCGGCCGGCTGCGGTTGCTCGGCCGGGCGCGACGGGCCGAGCCGGCCCAGGCCGAAGAGCGCGATCTCGCCGACCGGGTCGAGCCCCGCCGTCTGCTCGCCGGGAGCCGGCGGGGCGGGCGCGGGACCGGAGACGTAGGCAGCCTTGAAGCGCACCAGGTTGGTGGTGTCCACCTTCAGGTAGCCGTTGCCCGGCGCCGAGGGCAGCTCGTAGGCATTGGCGACGCCGATGACGCTGCGGGACTCCATCGCGGAGAAGGTGCGCAGCGCGATCCGGTACGACAGGTGGCCCTCGACCTTGTGGATGCGGCCCTCGTCCAGCCGCTGCGAGGCGAGCAGCAGGTGCACCCCGAGGCTGCGGCCCAGCCGTCCGATGGACACGAACAGGTCCACGAACTCCGGTTTGGAGGCGAGCAGTTCGGAGAACTCGTCGACGATGATCAGCAGCGAGGGCAGCGGGGTCAGGCCGCTGGCGCCCGACAGGCGGGCCTTTTCGTAGTCGAACAGCGAGGAGTAGCCGGCCGAGCGCAGCAGCTCCTGGCGGCGGACCATCTCGCCGTTGATGGAGTCGCGCATCCGGTCCACCAGGTGGATCTCGTCGGCGAGGTTGGTGATGACCGCGGAGGTGTGCGGCAGGCGTTCCATGTTGAGGAACGAGGCGCCCCCCTTGAAGTCGATCAGCACGAGGTTGAGCACCTCGGAGGAATGCGTCGCGGCCAGGCCGGTGACCAGGGTGCGCAGCAGCTCACTCTTGCCGGAGCCGGTGGCGCCGATGAGCAGGCCGTGCGGGCCCATGCCGCCCTGCGCGGACTCCTTCAGGTCCAGCTCGACCACCTCGCCGTCCTCGGTGACGCCGAGCGGCACCTTCAGCCGGGCGGCCTGCGCCTGCCGCGGCCGCCAGGAGGTGGCCAGGTCGAAGGTGTAGGGGTCGCGCAGGCCGAGCAGGGCGGTCAGCTCGAAGTCGGAGTCCAGGGAGCGGTCGACCAGGTCGATGGAGCCGCTGGTGCGCTGCGGGGCGAGCGCGCGAGCCAGAGTCTCGGCGGCGCCGCGGCTGAAGGAGTCGGCGGCCACGGTGGCGGTGCCCTCGCCGGAGGGGTACTCGGCCTCACAGTCGCGCATCGTCAGCCGCAGCACCTTCTCACCGCCCGGCAGCACACCGGTGGCGTCCAGCAGCACCACGTTGCGCAGGCCGGAGCCCAGCAGCCGCGAACCCTCCGGCAGCCGGGTGTCCTGCGCGACGACCACCACGAACGGCTCGGCGGTGCTTGGCTGCGCCTCCGGGTCGTGGTCCGGCCGGTCGCGGACCTCGGCGCCGAGCAGGTCGAGCAGCTCGTCGTGGTCGGCGGCGGCAAGCCGCAGCGGCCCGGCCGCGTCCGACTCCTGCGGGTGCGCGTTGTGCGGCAGCCATTTCAGCCACTCCCACTCCGCCGCCCCCAACTCCCCGCCCAGCAGGGCGATCCGCAGGTCGTCCGGAGCGTGCAGCACCGCCAGCTGGCCGACCACCGAGCGCATCAGGGCAAGCGCGGCGGTGCCGGAACCGGCGAACTCCACGCTGGTGAAGCGGCGCAGCGCCACCGGCACCGGCAGGTTCGGCACCCGCTGGTGGGCGCGGGTGAAGCGGCGCAGCGACACCGCCGACAGCGGCTCCAGGTCCTCCACCGGGCGGGTCTGCGGCGGCAGGAACTCCAGCGCGGCCCGCCGGGTGCCGGTGCCGATCCGGACCCGGGCGAAGTCGTCGTGGCTGGGCCTGCGCTCCCACAGCCGGCTGCCCGAGGCCAGCGTCCACAACCGCTCGGGCGGCGGGTTGTCCCACAGCAGCGCGGCCCGCTGCTCGTCGGCGGCCTGCCGCGCCTGGTCCCGCTTCTGAGCGAGGTAGCGCAGGTAGTCGCGCCGTTCGGCGCGCATCCGGCGGCGCCGCTCGCCGCCGGTGCGGCCCAGCTGGGTGAGCGACATGCTCGCCATCGAGGCGCCCATCATGCCCGACATCAGGTACGTCGTCGGGCCCGGCCGGCCCTGGGAGAACATCAGCATCATCGCGCCGGTGCCCAGGCCCATCGGCAGGTACATCAGGGCGGAGCTGACGTCGGCCAGCGCCGGCTCGCCGAGGGAGGGCGGCTCGGCGAGCTCGACCTGTCCCTCGGGCAGCTGCGGGCCCTCCGCACGCGGTGCGCGCCGGACCACGGTGGTACTCAACGGGCCTGTCCTTTCGGCTCGTTCCCCTGGTGCGGCAACGGTGCCGCGAAAGCCTGGGCAGCGGCGGCAACCACAGGAACCGCACCGGTCGCGGACACGGTGGGCACCGTGCCCGCGGCGGGCGCGGCGGTGGGTTCGGCCGTCATATCAGGCCGCACCTGATGGCGTAGGCGACGGCGTGGGCACGGTTGCGCAAACGGTGCCGTTTGATCACCCCGTAGAGCACATTCTTGATCGTGCGCTCGGAATAACCCAGCTTGGTGCCGATGTCCTGCAGTTCGTAGCCCTCGGCGACCAGGCGCAGCACATCGGCCTCGCGCAGGGTCAGCCCTCCGGGGGTCAGGCCGCGTGGCGCGAGCACCTCGCGGTGGGTCTGCTGCACCTGGTCCATCAGCCGGCCCTGCAGTTCCGTCGGCAGATCCCCGTGGCCGGCCTGTACCTGCCGCAGCGCCTCGCCGAAACGGTCCCAGGTGAAGTCGCTGCGGAAGATCACCGCCCGCACCCCGGCGTCCAGCGCCGTGTGCAGGTTGGCCGTCCAGGCACCCTCCACGATCAGCAGCATCTGCGGGTTGCCGGGCAGATGGCGGCGCAGGGTGGCGATCGCGGCGGCGCCCGGGTTCTCCAGGGCGGCGACGACGATGTCGGCGGCCGTGCCCCAGCGGGTGAGCGCCAGGTGTGGGAACTGGCGGATGTAGCTCACCAGGGCCAGCCGGGTGATGGGGTCGGCGGTGTGCACGGCCAGCCGCACGGTGCCGGGGCCGTCGGCGGCGGGTTCGGCGGAGGGCGCCTTGTAGTCGGGCAGCGCGGACGCGGTGGAAGAGACGGTGTCCTCGGGGTTCTCGGGGTCGGCGAGGCCCGGGGCGGCTTCGGGGCGGGCCGATTCCGAGGGTGCGGGGTCGGCGGCGGCCAGGTGGCTGCCGCGCCCGGCGGGGCGGCCCTGGCCGGCGGTCCGCGGCGGGCGGCGCAGCACGGCCGACGCGAGCCGGCCCGTTGCCTGCGGGGGCTGAAGTGCGGTGACGGGGGCGGCGGGGGCGGCACCCCGCGGATTGGCGATTGCCATCCGTCTCTCCTCTCCGGCGTTCAGGGAGGTATACGAACGGCCCACGCCCGGTGCGCGTCAGTCGACGCGGGACCGGTACCAGTGGGGTAGGTCGTTGGCTCCTGAACAAGATTTTGGTCGGCAAATATGTCAGCAGAATTACCAGCGCTGTAGTGCTGGGCGCGCAAACCGACATGGTTGTTCATACGAGGCCGATCCGTGGAACGTTTACGGATGTACGAAGCGGAATCCGCGGAATGCCGCCTGTACGCCCGTGTCGTTCCCCGCGCGCCGCCGCATTGCGGCGGAGCGGTGGATCAGTCCTGATGTCCGGTCCGGGGCCGGTATACGGGCAGCGGGCGGGCAGACCCCGTCCGCCGGTCCGCAACAGGCGGCCGAGCCGGGTGCGCAGCGGGCGCCGGAGTTCGCCCACTGTGCGAAACGGCCGCCGCTCACCGCGAAGAGCGGTTCGCGAGCGGCCGGAGGTGCCGCCGGGCCGTCACCCGAGGCGGGCGGATCGGCCGGAAGTACCTTTGCTTGCGTCGCAACAAAACGCCACTGGTGACTCCTTGTCAACCCCCGTCCTGGGGCGCGTGGCCGATCGCCGGACCGGCGGCGGCTACCTGCTGGGCGGTGGCGCGGATCGCCCGCACGGCGGCGGCCACCGCCGCCACCTGCAGCATGTCCGGCCACAGCAGCAGATACGTGCGGCGCAGTGGCCAGTTGCTCAGTGGTCGGCAGGCGAGATCTGGGAACACGTGGGCGTGGAGGACCAGTTCGCTCATCAGGCTCACCCCGAGCCCGGAGGCCACCAGCGCCTGCATGGCCAGCGCGTAGGGCACCGCGACATCCTCGGCCTGTGGGTCGGGGACGGCGGCGAGGGCGCGAAGTACTGGCTGCAGGTTCTGACGGAGCTGAGGAACCGCGGCGTCGAGGACGTGTGCATGGTCGTCTGCGACGGCCTCAAGGGCCTGCCCGACGCGATAGGGACCGTCTGGCCCCAAGCGATCACCCAAACCTGCATCGTTCACCTGATGAGGGCGTCGTTCCGTTACGCGGCCCGCCAGGACTGGGACAAGATCTCCAAGGCGCTCAAGCCCGTCTACACGGCGCCGACGGCCAAGGCCGCCGAGGACCGCTTCCTCGACTTCCAGGAAGCCTGGGGCGATAAGTACCCAGCCATTGTGCGCCTTTGGGAGAACTCCTGGGCCGAGTTCGTGCCCTTCCTCCAGTTCGACCCCGCGATCCGCCGGATCGTATGCACGACGAACGCAATCGAGTCCGTCAACTCCCGTATCCGCAAGGCAGTCCGGGCCCGCGGCCATTTCCCGAACGAGCAAGCCGCGTTGAAGTGCGTCTATATGGCTGTCATGAGCCTTGACCCCACCGGGACAGGCCGAAAGCGATGGACCATGCGATGGAAGGACGCCCTCCAAGCCTTCGACATCGCCTTCGACGGCCGGCTCTCCATCGTCCGCCACTAACCTCAATCTTTCGTGACGGTCCGTCGGTTTGCCCGGTGGGCCGTTTCGGCTTGTCGGGGTGGTGGTGGGCAGGCTGAGGGCCCGGCTGTCGTGCCGGATGGGCGCCGGGTTCCACAGGTCCGGAGGCGTTCGGGTGTTCGTCGGGGTGGGCCGCTTTTGCTGGTCAGCCGGGGTTCGGTAGGGCTTGCAGCCGGGTGAAGGCGCTGGTGATCACGTGGGTCCAGGGCCAGTGGCGGGCGAGGCGGAGGATGCGTTGGCGGCCGGTGGTGACCAGGCGGGCGGCGGCGGAGAACAGTCGCAGGCGGAGCTTTTTCGGTTCCCAGCGGCGGGCGGTGCCGGTCAGGGCGAGCATGGGCATCCAGGCCAGCAGGTCCAGGGCGAGCTGGATGATCTCTAGCCAGAGCTGGTTGCTCGCCGTGTGGTGCAGGGGGAGGTTGCGCAGGCCGGTGGCGCGGGCGGCTCGGATGCGGTCCTCGGCTCGGGCGCGCTGGCGATGCCGCAGTTCGAGTGCGGCGATCGCGGTGCCGGTCGTGTTCGTCGCGAAGCAGGTCAGCCGCATGCCGTCGGCGTCGGTGAACCGCAACTGGGCGCCGGGGTGCGGTCGCTCCTTGCGGACGATCAGTCGCATTCCCGCGGGCCAGCCCTTGAGGACGTCACCGTCCAGTTCGGCGACCCAGCCGCCGTCGCGAACCTGGCCGTCTGGTTCGACAGCCGGGGTCCATGCCGAGTCCGGGACCTGCAGCACGGCGTGGTGGATGGCGTCGGTGATGGTCATCCCGACCGAGTAGGACAGCCACCGGCCGCGTGCGGTGAGCCAGTTGAGGAACTCGTGGGTGCTGCCCGCGGAGTCGGTGCGGATCAGGGTCGAGCGGCCCCGCCGGTGCTGTCTGGGCAGTTGGGCCAAGGCCAGTTTGGTGGTGGTGATGTGGTCGGCTGCGGTGTTGCTGCCGGCGTTGCCCGGCCGCAGGAGGGCCGCGACTGGTTCCCCGGACCCGGCCGGGCCGTGGTCGACGAACGCGACCAGCGGATGATCCCCGAAGGTCTTCTTCCATGTCGCGGTGGCGTCCTGCTTGTCGGAGTGCGCCAGGACGAGCACCCCGTCGATGTCCACGATGACCTGCCCGTCCGCGTCGGGGGCGTCTGCGCCGGCCAGTTTCCAGACCCGTTCACGGACGTCGGCCCTGGTCCGACGGATCGCGGTCAGTGCACGAGGACCCGCCCCGGCCAGAGTGTCAACCAGCCGCGAGACGGTCGGATCGGATGCCACCAGCCCGAACAGGCCAGGTTCGGCCCGCACCATCGCCACGTCGGACAGGCAGTCCCCGCCCAGTGCCACCGCCACAGCGAGGTCCAGCAGGACCTTGCCCGGATCGTGCACGGCCCGCAGCTTGCGCCACGGCGCCAGCGCGGCCGATATCGCCGTGTCCAGCCCGGTCTTGCGGACTGTCTCGGCCAGCAGCACCCCACCGGCCTGCGAGACCACCGCGCCACCGTCTCCCTGGACACGGACAGGCGGGTACGACCCGATACGCTTGTTCACCTGGAGAGTGCTTCCTTCCTTGCAGCTGACAGGACCCTCGACAAGTCCCATCGTTGCAGGTCAGAAGCACTCTCTACTTATCTGATCAAGACCCGGACAAGCCCGCTCGCAAGGGCGCGGGGTCAGCCGTTTTCCCGTCCCGGCAGGGGGGCGCCCTCCAGGAAGGCGTCATAGGTCTCGACGGCTTCCGGCTCGATTTCAGGGTTGGAGGGACCGTAACGGGTGTCGGTGCGGTCCCGCTTCGGCCCGGAGACCCAGAACTCCTCGTTGGTCTGCACGTCGTAGAAGTTCGCATCGAACATCCCCCCTGCCCGGCGCAGTGTCCTCCCGTGAAAGTACGCAGTGCTCCAGGTTTTCGAGAAGTCCACCCACGCGATCCACGACGGTCCGCGGTCGGTGTTGTAACCAGTCTTCAAGTGCACGAACATGAGACGTCGAGGCATACGCTCAGGGTCTTGCACAAACCGCACTCGTGACCAGTCATTTTGCGGGCGCCTACCAGACGCCGCCACCGCCGCCAAAGGCTCGGACAGGTGGGTACGGCCCGATGTGCTCGTTCACCTGGAGAGTGCTTCTTTCCTTGCAGCGGACGGAACCCCTGGCAAGTCCCATCGTTGCAGCTCAGCAGCACTCTCCGCCCGTCTGATCACGACCAGCACAAGTCCGCTCGGTCGGGTAGCGGGGACGCATTGCTGCGTCCCCGCCCCCTCAGAACCGTGCTTGCGCCTTCCAGCGCACACGGCTCAAGCGGGCCTATGGCCGCTCAGTTCGGTGCCATTCTTCCGGTCACCGGCGTGCAGCTGCCGGTGGCACAGAGTGTGTACAACTTCCAGATTGTCGAGGTGGTCGCTTCCACCCCGGCTGCGGTATTGCAGATGGTGCACGTGAATTCCCCGATATGAGGCCGTGAACCAGCGAGCCCAGTCGTTGACGTCATCAGGGTCGTACCCCGCGCCTTCGACCAGGTCCTGTCCGCATCTGGGGCACAGTCCCTTCTGTCGGGCTGCCAGCAGAAGAATCCGTTTGGATTCTACTCCTGGCATCCGCTTTCGGGCTCGTTTTCTCCAGTAGCTGTCCAGTTCCGCGTCGTCCTGAGAGGAATCTCCCTTGACTATCACGTGCCGGACGATTCCGGTCCAGGCGAACTTGGGCAAGTATCCGGCTTCGGAGCCGAAGACCCACCTGTCCTCTCGACTTTTGTCGAACTTCCCCCAATACCGCTCCCGGAGCCAGCGAGGCGTCTTCCGCCGATTGCAGTAGATCGCCCACCTTCTCAAGGCGTGGTGCGTGAAGTCGTCCAGCTTCCTGAAGGTTTCCTTCGAGACAACGTGCCGATAGTAGATGGACCATCCTCGAATAAGAGGTCCGAGGGCGCCAGCCAGGCGTTCGGCGGGTGCGCCCCGGTGTTGTCGGATGATGGTCCTTATCTTCTTCCTGACCCGTTGTACTGCATCCTTGCTCGGCTTGATGATCAGCTTCTGGTCGTAGCGCCTGACGTTGAATCCGAGGAAGTCAAATCCATCAGCGAGATGGACGACACGCGTCTTCTCCTCGTTGAAAGAAAGCCCTCTCGGCTGGAGTCAGACAGCTAACTTCGTTTGCAGATCATGCGCCTCCGACTCCGAGGCGCACAGCACCACGAAGTCATCGGCGTACAGAACAAGAGCGGGGGGAACATGCCTTGTTCCTCTGGCGGGAACATTTGCGTTAATCGCGCCCCCCATCCCATGCAGGGCCACATTGAGCAACAGAGGACTGATGACTCCGCCTTGTGGCGTGCCTTCTATCGTGTGTGCGTAGGTGCCCTGCTCCATGACCCCAGCGCGCAACCATCCCCTGATCTGCCGCCGGCCCGGAAACAGGCCGATGGAGTCCATGAGGTGACTGTGGCTGATGCGGTCGAAGGCCGCCGACAGGTCCGCGTCGAGAACCCACAGCCGTTTTGCGGTCTTCTGGCAGGCTATCTGGAAGATAGCCCCGATCGCGTCAGCGCATCCCCGCCCTGGCCGGAACCCGTAGGTTCGGCCGTCGAACCGAGCTTCCCATTCCGGTTCGAGAGCATTCTTCACTCTCGCCTGGTTTGCGCGGTCGCGTATGACAGGAATGCCCAACGGCCGGGTCTTCCCATTCGCCTTCGGGATGTACACACGCTTGACGGGCTTTGCCGGGATATCCGGTTGAGCGAGAGTCTTCCTCGCCAGGGCGCCCCGGTCCTTCGGAGTCAGCGCAACGACCCCATCGATACCCGCCGTCTTCTTTCCGGTGCTCTGCTGCGCCACCCGGCGAACACTTGTCAAGGTGTTCGCCCTGGATCGCAGCATGAGCTTTTGCAGGTTGCGCACCCGCTTCATGTCGCCGTTCCGTGCGGCCCTGTAGATCCTCTGGCGCAGCCGCTTTACGGATGCTTCTTCTGAGCGCCAATCGATACCGGCCCAGAATTCCGCGTCGCCCTCGGGTCCGTTCATCGGGAGGGCACACCGCGACACCAAAGACATTGTCGCCCCTCCTCCTGTCTAACTTGCGCCTCGGTGCAAGGTTTTGCCCGTTGGCTCTACATGGCCTACCTGTCCCACGTCGGCGCTCTTTCGAGCCCAGCTACAAAGCTGGTATCCGCCGAGTTATACCCGGAGGAGGAGAATCCCCAGGGCCCGAGCTTTCCTCTGGGCTTTCGCCCCAGCGGCATTCGCTTCTTGGGACATCCTGTTCCCGCACCGGATTTCTGCCTTCGTTGCCTCCGGCTTACCGGCTGACCAGCCGGACCCGTACGGGGTTCCCGTGTTCCACTGCCAACAGTTACGTTCGGACAGGGCGCCCTCTCTAAGCCGACTCCCACGGTGACCTACGCTGGAAACCAGAGATTCCCTTGAGCCTCTTTCAATACAGCTCGCGTCGTGTCGCACTTCTCAATGCAAGGAGTTCCCACCGCCGACCGCTTTGCCATTGACGCGGTGTTCCTCATGTCGGCCCGTAAGGACAAGGGTTCGCTTTCGCTCGCCCGCTCGGACTTCCCCTTCGCTTGTGGCGTGATGATGGCCCATCGTGCTCTTGAGCTTGACCACCTCGGCTTGGCACCCCCGCGTCACCGCAGACGCACCCGAGGCTGGGGACCGGCCATCGGTCACAGGCCGGGGCAGTCGACTCCTCTCCTTGCAACTACCACTGCATGACAGCGACTTCACGTCGCACTGAAAGCCCGAGGCTAACCAACCCACCAACCAAAGCCACCGTTTACTGGACAGGCCCCACAGCCGATCCGAGGCCCTGCGCATGGTGCGCGCAGGGCCCCTTGTGCATGCCAGAGGGCGGTTCCTCCTGCCGGGAGACGCCCGCTGCCGACAGGCGCCGCCGGGGCGGTCGTGGACATACGGGCAAAGTCGGCAGGCAAACGGGCCATTTGCGCTCGGGGTTTGGTGACGTCCTGTTAACGAGGGTGTTGCCTGACGCTGGCGTCTTGTTCCGCAGTCACCGAGGGGCGCCGGAGTGGCCGCGACGGCGCGGCTCCGCCGGGAGGGGGCACCCAGTGCGCGCGTGTCGGGGACGCCGGCTGTGAGTATTGATCTGCCGCCTGAGTTGGACTGGGTGGCGAAGCTTGCGGTGGGTCAGTCGTGGCCGAAGGGTAATGAGGATCAGCTGCAGTTGCTGGCGCAGGCGTGGGTGCAGTCGGCGCGGGAGTTGGACCGGCTGACTGATGAGATCGATCCGGCGACGTCGGGTGTGCTGGATTCGCTGGGCGGGCCGGTTGCGGAGCAGTTCTCGGGGTTCACCCGGCAGATGCGGACGGTGCTGCCGAATGTGGCGCAGTCCGTGCAGGGGATCGGGGATCTGTCGCGGAACGCGGGGGTGCAGCTGGAGTACACGAAGTACTCGCTGCTGATCCAGATGGTTTTCCTGGCGTACATGCTGTGGGAGCTGGCGTCGTTGGGGCTGCCGGAGCTGGACGGGGTGGTCATCACCGCGGTGCGGACGGTGTGTGTCAGGATCCTGCAGTCCCTGGCCCGTAATGTGGTGATGGGGACGGCGTTCATGGCCGGCACGGATGTCGCGGTGCAGGTCATCCAGTTCCTTAAGGGTGACCGGACGTCGTGGAGCTGGGACAACACGCTGCAGGCCGTGGAGGGCGGGGCGGTCGGGGGTGCGTTCGCGGGGGTCTTCACCGAGGCGGCCAGGTTCCTGCCGCCGGGGTTCGGTGGTGTCCTGGGCCGGCAGCTGGGGGTGGGTGCGGCCACCGGGATCGCGACGACGCTCACGATGGGCGCGGTCAACGGCGACTTCGGCGATGCTCTCACCGACGGCCTGGCCGCCGCCTCGGGTGCTATCGGGGGACTGTACGGGGGCCGCAGGGGCGGCCACGGCGAGGGCAGCGGACACCTGCCGCCCGCCCGCTTCGACCTGCCCCCCATGCCCGACTTCACCAAGAACTGGCCCGGCACGGACGGCACCGGCACCACCGGTGCCGGGCTGCCGCTGGATCCCGCACAGGTCACCGACGGAACCTGGGCACGCCGCCAGTGGCAACAGCACACCACCACACCCACCACCGCCGGCACGGCTGCCGGTATTGGGGAGGGGGAGGAGGCCGGCGCCGGAGCGGGGGTTTACCGGCAGTGGGCCGCGGCCCGCACGGACCTGCCCGAGGAGATACGCGCCCGCGCGGTCAGCGCCGTCAGCGCCCACGACCACGCCTTCACCACCACCCCCGCCACAGCCACGCCCGTGCCCTCAGCGGCCGGGACCCACCGCCGCCTGGACCGCCAGGCCACCATCGAACAGGCCATCACCCGCGCCGAACACCACTTCGACACCGCTTACACCACCTGGGCCACCACCCCCCACACCACGGAAAACACCCCCGGCGCACAGAAAGCGGACAACGCGGAGACGGGGCGGGCCGCCGACCCCCGCACCCACATCCGCACCGTGCCCGGCGCCGCCCAGCGCATCCACGAAACCGCCTGGCGCACCCTCGAACACAGCCTCCGCACCACCACCGCCCTCCTGCCCGAACACACCTGGGACACCCCGCCCGAGACCGTACTGCACACCATCGACCAGACCGCCGCACACAACACCCCCGCCCTCCGCCACCTCCTGGACCGCACCGCACACGACGACATACGCCACACCACCGCCCTGCACACCTTCGAACAGCACGTCCCCCCCGCCGGCCCCACCACCGGCACCACCACCCAGCTCACCCCCACCGGCCGCAACCACCTCCGACAGCAATGGCTCCACCAAACCCACACCGACCACCACCACATCTTCGGCCCCCCCACCTTCCACACCTCATCCCAGGCGCCGGCACAACCCACCACGGATCCCGCCCCGACCAGCAGAGACACAGCGCCAACCCCCCACGCCGACAACGAGCCCGCGCGTCCCACCGCGTCATCGCTCCGTACGACTGGCACGGCCTACGACCTGCCGCACACCGTGAGCACGCCCGGCCCGGAAGTCCGTACGGCCACGTCCACCGGTGACATCCGGGGGCCCGAGCCGCAGCGCGCCACCGATGCCCAAGGCCCGGCTGCCCGCGGAGCAGCCGTAGCCGCGGAGTCCTCGGAGCACTCCGATTCCGCGGCCCAACAGGCTTGGCAGGAGCGGCTTGCTGCCCGGATTTCCGCACTGCCGCAGCAGGTGGAGGTGCAGTTGGCGAAGGAGGCCGCCGTACGCGACGCCGTGGACGTGGTCGGCGAGGCAGCCCGGGGATCCTGGCGGCAGGCCCTGCCGGACCTGGGCGACCGGTTCACCCGGACCTTCGCCCTTGACCGGCACGGCGCCGACAGCCGTGTCGAACGCGCCGTCTCACTCGCGCTGGCCCGCGACGCCCACACCCGCATCGACACCTGGGCCGCCGCGTCGAAGGACCCCTCCATCACGCCCGTGCCCAGCCCCCGGTACGTTGCCGAGGCGGCCATCGCGCCCGCGGCGGCACGGCACTACACCGCCGTCGCGGTGGCCCGCACCACCGCCGCGGACGAGGCCGCCCACGAAGCGCGCGCCCTCGCCCGCCGACAGCCGGACAGCACGACCGAGTCCGTCGAGCGCGTCGTCCGGCAGCACACCGACCACGTCATAGCGCTGTTCGACCGGCTCTTCTCCGCAGCTGAACCGGGACCCGACACCCCGAAGCCGGCGGACATCCTCGACCGCGCCATCGCCACCTGGACCGCCGAGCGCGCCACTCTCACCACCCGCCTGTACGACGCCCTCACGTCCGCAGTCCCGCAGGTGCCGATCGGGAGCGCGGAGCACCGCCCCTCTGGCCCGCCCCGGGCGCCGCACGACGCCGGGCCCGCCCAGCCGCCCCGCGTCACCGGCCCCCCGAGGGTGACGGCGGACGGACCCCGCGAGGCCGTCGATTCCCGCGCCCCGAACGAACGCCTGACGGCGGACGACGTCGTGCGGCTGGTACGGCACGAGGTCAACCGGGCTCTCCGTGCGCTGAACCAGCCCCGTACCGTTTCCGAAGAGACAGTCAGAGCACGGCTGGCCATGGTGCCCGCCCATGTCGTGCGGCTGCCGCTGCGTGCAGTGGGCGACTGGATCGCGGGCACCCTCGTCAACCACGGCAATCCGCTGGGCCTGCACGGCGGTTCGCGGGGACCCAAGGATCCCGAAACGGACTCGCAGGAGGGGGAGGGTGCCACGGCCGGGCCCTCGCACGGGCCGGCTCACGCGGCGGACATTCCCTCCTTCACCTCGGCGAGCGAGGACGCGCTCCTGCATCCCCTGCCGGACTTCGCGGCCCTGCGGATGGCGCGGACGCTGGTCCGGTTCGGCGCGGATCAGGACGACGCGCCGTACGAGGCCGCCGTACGGCAGGTCGCCGAGGTGGTGGGCGATCTCGATGCGGGGTTCCGGATGTGGGACCGGGGCGTGCGGGTCGAGGTCGGCCACGGCGGCACGGCCACCGACCCGGGAGGCCGGGTTGTCCGGCTGGACGTCGCGGACCTGGCCGGCGACGGGCCCGGCCGGGCCGCCGTCGTCCGGGAGTTGGCACGGGCGCTGTACACGCACGGACTCGACGAGGGCGACCGGGCCGGAGTGGCCCTCGCCCATGTGCGGGCTCAACTCGCCGACGGGCGCGACCTGGTGGCGCCGACGGCCGACCACTACTTCGCCGACCTTGCCCTCGCCCACCTCGACGGCTCACCGCTGTTCGCCCCCGCCGAACTCGACCCCCTGCTGGACCGCTTGTACGGCGACCACCCCACCACCCCTTCGGAGCCCGAACCGCTGGTTCCGCCACCCGCCCTCCACACCAACCGGCAGCGCTTTCCGGAACTGTTCGGCGCCGACGACGACTTCCTCACCCGCCATGTCCCGGACCTCTCCCGTTCCTCGGCCAATCCCTCTGCCGGGACGAGCCGTTCGCACGGACAGGACCCCACCTCCAGTCGGCCCGCCGACACCCGGAAGCCTGTGAACGGGCACGATGACCCGCTCAGCAAGGCCCTCCCCAGCAAGGACACGTCCAAGACGCCCGACACCAAGCAGCCCCCGAACAAGGGCAAGCGCCCCGTCCGCAGCGGCCTCGGCCCGGCGCGGGCCGGGGGCGGAGAGGGGCGCCGCGGGCTGGACGACCCGGGACGGGCCGAGCGGTGGCGGCGCCCGATCGGCGTGCCGCGGGCCGGACTGCCGTACATCCCGGCCGTGGTGGCGCGGCTGCGGGCGTGGGCGGGGGAGCTGGGCCACACCGTGCCCGACGCGGTGTGGGACCGCCTGCCGCAGCGGCTGCTGTCCAACTACCCCTTCATGGTGGCGAGTCGTGGCGACCGGCCGGAGGGTCTGCTGGTGCCGCTCGGTCCGGTCGAGGCACTGGTCAGCCTCGACCCCAGCGATCCGCGCCCGTACGAGGGCTCCGCCCCGGTCGACGGACGCCGGCTGTCGCCGATCGCCGAGGAGGGCGAGGGAGGAAGGGAGGGCGGGCCGTCCGACCGGGACGGCATGTTCGAGGACACCGACGCCCCGCAGCCGAAGGACGGCGACCCGCGCCCCTACCGCGCCACCGCCACCGTGAACTCCTCCTTCGCCACCGGCGGCCACACACAGACCGAGTCGGGCGGCACCTCGGCCACCCGGGTCGGCACCTCCATGGGCTACGGCATCGGCCTGCCCGGCGTTGCCCACCTGCTCAACCTCGGAGCGGGCGTCTCCGGTACGGCGAACGCCTCCAGCCGCTCCCGCACTCACCTCGCAGACTCCGAGCGCGGCCACGTGGAGGACAACCGAGACCAGCGCGGCCCGCGGCTGCTGTCGTACCGGGCGAACTGGCAGCTGCGGCTGCGACCGGTGGACCAGGGCGCCGGGTGGCCGCCGGCCCGCAGGGTGCGCGAGCAGGACGGCGAGTCGCTGCTGCTGTGGGTGGCGCGGCCGTACCTCGACCGCCCCGGGGAACAGATCGTGGCGACCGGCCCGGATGTGCGCACCGATCGGATTCCCGGCACGTACTTCGCCTCCGGCCTGACCGGTCTGCCCGCGCTCTTCGACGGCATCGGCCGGGCGATGGCCGACGGCGGGCTGCCGCTGTCGGCCGACCCGCGCACCCGCGACGAGCTGGTGCACCGGCTGTGGAACCTGCAGACCTTCCTGGACGACGCCGTCAACAGCCGGCACGGCTACACCTTCCGGCTGCACGACCGCTACGGCCGGACCGTGGCGACCGTCCGCGTGCACAGCGAGCGGCTGCTGCCCGGCGAGGAGCAGGTGGTCGGCGCCACGAGCAGCACCGCGCACCTGGAGAACGTGCGCACCTCCATCGACGGCATCGGCGGCGGCCACACCCTCGCGCAGAGCTCTACCCTGACCCCGATCACGGCGGAACTCGACATGCTGCCCAGCCCCCTCCGCCACCCGGACGCCGGACTCGGGGTGAACCTCAGCCTGTCGACCACCTGGAGCAGCTCGGAGGCGGTGGGCGCGATGCGTACCGGCCTGTGGGTGATGGTGCCCCGCTTCACCGGCCCCACCTCCGCCTACGTGGTCAGCTTCCGGCACCACGCGGAGATCGCGCTGCGCCGCGGCGGCGCGGACGAAGCGCGGCGGACCGACCCGGTGCGGGGTGAGGCCCTGATCCGCGTTCCCCGCCACGAGGCGTTCCGGCACGGCTTCCCCGTGGACCGCGACGCGCTGCGCGACACCGGCGCAGTGGTCGGTGACACCGTTCCGTACGACGCCGCCGTGCTCAAGGACGCCCCCTCGGCCGAGCAGCGCCAGGCCCGTCCGCTGCCGGCCCACCTGTCCGATCCGGTCCGCTACACCGGCATCGGCATGGGCCTGGTGGAGCTGCGCGAGCAGACCGCTGGCGACCTCTACGACGCGATCTCCGGAGTACTGAGCCGGCACGGCTTCCTGCTGCCGCAGCAGGACAACCCCATTGGCGGGCGGTCCTGGTGGCGGCTCGGCTCGGGTCTGGACAGCCGGGTCGACAACGAGGACCTGCTGCGCAAGTTCCTCGTCGACGGCCTGGCGGTGCACCACGACCGCATGCACCAGGACGGGCTGACACTGGTGCTGCACCGCAGGCGCGGTTTCGCCGGGGTGGAGTTCGACGTGGACGCCGCCCGCATCACCATCACCGCCACCCGCACCAAGCCGACCGAGTTCCTGGACTCCGCCTCCGACCACCACCTGGTCAACCTCGCGATGGGCATGGACAGCGCCTCGGCCACCGCCGCCGGCGGGCACAGCGTCTCGGCGGCGCTGCGGGTCAAGGGCTTCTTCCGACAGCTGCTCGGGGGCGCGGAGGGCTTCGGTGTCAACTTCGGCCGCTCCGCCGCCGACTCGGTGTTCTACCTCAACAATCGGCCGGAGCTGCTGGAGTACGGCGGCGGCGACTTCCTGCGGGTGAAGGTCACCAGCACGTACACCGCGACGATCAGCTTCCAGCACAGCGGGGTGACCGGCCACGTCAACCCCGGGCGGCGCGACCCGGAACCGGTGCACGTGGTGGACCAGCCGGTGATCGCCCGCGTGCTGCCGATCGGCGACGGCGGAGAGGGCTACGCGCCCGGCACCAAGGACACCACGCCTGCCCGGGTGCTGGACCGGGCGGTCGTCTACCACCTGGACACCACAGGCTTCCGCCGGGTGCTCTCCGAGGCGATGGGTGCCGATCTGGACGGCCCGCAGGGCCCGGCGGCCCGCGTCGCCGACTCCATGACCGCTTCCCTTCGTGCCCACCTGAAGGAGGCCGCGTTCGGCGCCCTGACCACCGACCAGGTCTTCAGCAACGGCCTGTTGCGCGACACGCACCTCGCGGTGGACGTGCGGGCGGCGCTCGGCCGCTCGGACTTCGTGGGCGCCAGCAGGAGGGACTTCGTGCAGGGTCTCATCAAGCTGTGGCTGGCGCAGTCCACCATCAGCACCTCGACCTCACGCGGAGTCAGCTGGATCCAGGCCGACATCACCGCCGGCGGGCCCAACGCAGCCGGTACCGTGAACACCTCCGGCGGCGCCGACGCGAGCCGGCGCTGGCAGTTCAACGCCTCGCAGAGCCACGGCGTCGCCGGCGCCAAGGAGCTGATCGCGCTCAGCTTCTCCCATGTCTACCTCTACCGTTCGCACGCCGACTTCACCCTCCACACCGTGCGTGAGGCGCACGGCAAGCTCGCCCCGGCCACCCACCGCCCGGACAGCCGCCAGGTCCGCGGCCGTGAGGTGATGTACCTGTTGCCCGAGCCCGAGGCGCTCGGCCACTACGCGAGCGGCGACCTGCCGGTCTCTTCCGGGCAGCTGACCGACGCCATGGACCGCTGGTCCGAGGGCGAGCTGAAGCTGCATCCCAACACCGTGGCCGGCGTCCTCGCCCGCTGGCAGCAGACCTCAAAGGGCCAGGCCGCGGCCGGCCCGTACGCCGCCGAGCTGGAGCGGCGCCATCAGGCCGGCGAGGCCGTGGTGTGGGACGCCAAGACCCGCAGCGAATTCGCCGCAGCCTTCCCGGACCTGGCCCTCGATGCGCGGAGCAACCCGCTGGCCGCGCTCCGGCTGCCGGAGTATCTGACCCGCCAGGATGAGGGCGGCAGCCTGCTCGGCCACAGCAACGTACTGAGCATCGATCACAAGGACGGCGTCTCCACCGCCGACCTGTTCCGCAGAGCCGTCGACGCCGCCGCGCCCGGCCTGCTCACCCACAGTCCCGAGCTGTGGACCGCCCAGGGACGCCACATCGGACGGCTGCAGGGCTCGCTCGACACCGTTGTCGGCCTCTTCGGCCGGGGCCGTGACGACGCGGTCTACGAGGACCTGTTGTCGGCCAACGGCGTCGAGTTCTACCTCACCAACCAGGTCGGCTGGTTCCTCGCCGACGTGGTGAAGGTGACGCTGCGGGCCCGGCTGCTGCCCGGCGCCACCGTGGTGGGCGAGCGGGCCGACGCCGGCCTGGAGAACTACAGCCACCACTACACCAACACCTCCGTCGGCACCTCCCGCGACGACGCCCAGTCCGTCACCGCGGGCAAGATCGGCGCTGCCCGCGCCGACGGTGGCGGCGGCGCGGCACTGGCCTCCCTCAGCCACACCCAACGCGGCACCAACCACGGCGAGGCCGGCGTCCAACAGAGGACGGTCTACTCCTGGAACGGGCTCTACGAGGTGCACGTCCCGCACCACTTCACCGCCACCGCGGTCCGCCTGGACATGGCCCACCGTCCGCTCAACGAGCTGGCCGTCGGCGGCTTCCGGGCCGCCCGGGGCCTGGGCGAGCCGGGCATCGCCCGCGCCCGCGGCACCACCCGGCTGCAACTGCCGCGCGGCATCGTGGAAGCCCGCCCGCACGCTCAGCCCGACCCCCTGGCCGGCCTCGCTGAGCCGCCGGCCCCCATCGCCGGCCCGTCCCACAGCCACCTGCCCGCCCCCCTGCGGGACCTGCGGCGGCTCCCCGGCCTGCCCGGCGACGCCTACGTGGCCGGTGTGGTCGTCGACGACGCGCTGCCCGCCGCCCGCCGCATGCTGCGCCAGGCATTCGGCGGCAGCGCCGACGCCGAGCGCTACCGCGGCAGCCCCTCCCTGCCGGTGCTGCTCTCGCGCACGCACCTGGCCAACGTGCTGGGCCGGATGGGTCCCCGCGACCGTGTGCTGCTGGCCGAGCACCTCTTCCTGCCCGGCCGCTCCTCCTACGGTCTGCGGCTGTACCTGCAGAGCAGCGCCTACGACCTGCAGGTGCTCTCCGACATCGACGGCACCGGCACCGGCCGCTACAACAAGCACCAGAGCGGCACCACCGCCTCGGCGAGCACCGACCGCTGGCAGCCCAACCTGTCGGCCAACGGCAGCGCCGGCAGCCCCTTCACCAAGCACCCCGCCGACTTCGGTTCCGGCTCCACCAGCGCCAACCACCTCACCTCGCTGTCCCTGGCCGCAGCTGGCACCAACAACTACCGCCGCGAGCAGCACGTCAAGCAGCAGGGCGACACCCAGCTCGTCCGCATCCGGCTCCAATTGCGGCTGCACGCCCAGGGCTTCCATCACCACGTCTTCACCAGGCCGACTCCCGAGGGGGAGTTCACCAGCGAGCCGGTCAACGGCGAGATGTACGTGGAGATGTCGCGCGACGCGGTCACCCAGGTCCGCGCACAACTGACCGACCTCCACCGCGACACCGCACGGCAGTACGCAGGCTGGCGCGGCGCCGCCGTGGCCCGTCCCCTCGACCTCGCCCCGCTGCTGCTGGAGGCCGCGACGGCCCGCGGCGCCGACGCCACCCGGGCCGACCTCGCCGTCAGCCGCCTGGTGCGCCGGCATGTGGCGGACACCCCGGCCGGGATACCGCGCGGCCTGGCGCTCACCGTGGACGGCGACCGGCTCGCCCTCGAAGGGCACCGTGCCGTCCTGTACTGGGCCGTCAACACACTGGGCGACGACCACGCCGCCGTCCGCCTGGCCGATGCCGCCGCACCGCCCCCCGACGAGGTGCGCATCTACACCGCTGCGCTGACGGCGCTCCCCGCCGACGCCGCGCCCGGCAGCGCCGCCCAGTGGCGGGAGGCCACCCGCGCGGTCGCCGCCGCCGTGCAGTCCTACCACGCCCAGCGGCCCGACAACCCGCTCGCCGACCGCGCCCCCCTCCCCGCGCAGGCGGCCTTCGCCGCCGTGGACCCCCGCGCCCTCGCCCGCGACATCGCCCACCACCTGGACTCCTACGTCCGCTATGTCCCCCACGGCGCCGCCGAAACGCCCCAGTGGATCGCCCCGGACGGCGAGATCCACACCGCCCGGCCGGTCCCGCCCACCATGCTTCCGCCCCAGCTGAGGCACGCTTTCGCCACCGGCCCGACCCGCCTGATGCCGCTCAACTCGACGGCCGCCCGCGTGACCCGCCCGGCTCTGGGCTCTGCCCCGCCCCTCCCGCGGGACCTCACCACGGGCAAACAGCCCCCGTCGTCCGCGAAGGCGCCGTTCAGCTTTCTCACGGACAAAGACGGCGAGGTGCCGTCCGGCAGCGGGTCCGGACACCGGGGCACCACAGCGCCGGCCCCGGTCTCGGCCGAGCAGGCCCCCAAGCCGCCCGCCTCGGCCTACGCCCGTGCGGCCGCAGTGCACCCGGGCCCGGCACCCCCGGCACCGGCCCAGTTGCGCGCCACGGCCGACGACGGACGCGGTTACGCGGACCTGTCGGCGGACCAGGCCGTGGTGTTCCTGGAACGGGTGGACATGTCCGCCGCGAAGCCCGAGGGCGGGGGGACGGCCGCGGTCGACCTGTGGGCGGACGACGTGCCGACCGGGATGTTCAGCGTGAGTACGGAGGGGGGCCGGGTGCCGCTGCTGGCGCACACGGCCGCGTTTGGAGGAACGAGCGGTGATGTGCCCTCGGGCGGGCGACTCCAGGCGCTGCGCGCGGCCGTGGCTGCGGCCGGCCGTGACGTGGCGGTCTGGACGGACATCCCGCGCCCATTCGTCGACGCGGTGGTGCGTGGTGACGCGGCCGACGAGATCCCGGCCGCCGTACGGGAGTTCGTGACCTGGGCGGCGACCGAGCGGCGGGTTCGGCTGGTCAACTCCGACGAGGTCTTCCACGCCGGCCGTACCCTGCCCTCCGCCGACGCCCTCCGCGACCTTCGGCTGGCGGACACCCCCGAGTCCCGGGCCGCCGCGGCCACCCTGCTGTGGCAGGAGGCCGCCGCTCTCTTCGGCGGCGAGCACCTCACCGTCCCCCCGCTGCCCCAGTCCGAGTGAGACCTTCCGGGACCCGACCCGCGGGGAAGTCGCGGGCCGGGCTCGGCCGTCAGGAAGGCACAGGTGCGATCAGGTCACATCACCGAGCCGGCCATCACCCCCTCCACGAAGTGCCGCTGGAAGGCGAAGAAGACGATCAGCGGCACGATCGGAGACAGGAACGCGCCCGGCGCGAGCACGTCGATGTTCGCGCCGAACTGCCGCATCTGCGACTCGAGGGCCACCGTCAGCGGCTGGGACTTGCTGTCGGCGAAGATCAGCGAGACCAGTAGGTCGTTCCACATCCACAGGAACTGGAAGATGGTCAGGCGCGCCAGCGCCGGGGCCAGGGGCGCGGGCCGCCGGGGGCAGTACGGCACCCGGCGGGGGAGGAGGCGGCGCCGTAAGGGGGCGGCGGCCCGCGCGTCTGCGGGGGACCGGCGCGCGGCGCGCCGGTCACGGGGATGCGGTCAGTTGATCTCGCTGGGCAGCACCCACCAGGCGGCGGTGTTGCCGGGCAGGAGTCCTTCGGCGCAGGGCTTGCTCGCCAGCAGTGGTGCGCCGGAGGCGGGTGCGGGCAGCGGTGTGTCGCCGAAGTTCACCGCGCAGACCAGGCTGTCGCCGCGGACGAACGCCAGCACCTGTGGGGCGCTGTTCAGCCAGCGCAGCCGTTCGTCCTTCAGCTGGGGCAGCCGGGCCCGCAGGGCGAGCGCGTCCCGGTAGAGGTGCCAGAACGATGTCGTGTCCAGCTGGGCCCGGTCGGTGGTGTATCCGGCGAACCACTCCGGCTGCGGCAGCCATGGCCGGACCGCGCCGCCGGCGGCGGTGAAGCCGAAGGGTGAGGCGTGTCCGGACCAGGGCAGCGGCACCCGGCAGCCGTCCCGTACGTACCGGCGGCTGCCGGTACGGCGGAAGATCGGGTCGGTGAGTACGTCGTCGGGCAGGTCGAGCACCTCGGGCAGGCCCAGTTCCTCGCCCTGGTAGATGTACGCCGCTCCCGGCAGCGCGAGCATCAGCAGGGCGGCGGCCCGGGCTCTGGCGGTGCCCAGTACCGGGGTCTCGCCGCCGTAGCGGGTGACCGTACGCACCTGGTCGTGGTTGTTGAGCACCCAGGTCACGGTGGAGCCGGTGCCGGCGATGTCCCGCAGCGCGTCGGTGATCGCGGTGCGGAAGGCGTCGGTGCTCCACGGGGCGTCGAGGAGGTGGAAGAAGAACGCCTGGTGGAGTTCGTCGGGCCGGACGTACCGGGCCTGGTCGGCGGCGGTCGGCACCGAGACCTCGCCGACCAGCAGCCGCTCCCGGCCGTCGCGGGCGGTGTACTCCTCGCAGATCGCCCGCCAGCGCCGCCAGACGCTGTGCACCTCCGGGCGGTTCCAGGCGAGCGGGTTCACCGAGTCCCTGGCCCGTTCGTCGGCCTCCGGGTCGGGGGAGTCCGGCAGGCCGGGGTGGCGGAACAGGCCGGCCGCCACGTCGATCCGGAAGCCGTCCACGTCCCGGTCGAGCCAGAACCGCAGGATGTCTTCGAACTCGGCCCCCACCCGCGGGTCGCGCCAGTTGAGGTCCGGCTGGTCGGGCGTGAACAGGTGCAGGTACCACTGGCCGGGCCGGCCGTCCGGTTCGGTGACGCGGCTCCACGCCGGGCCGCCGAACATGGCCCGCCAGTTGTTGGGCGGTTCCGTGCCGTCCGGGCCGCGGCCGTCCCGGAAGTGGAAGAGGCGGCGGTACGGGCTCCCGGGGCCCCCGGCCACCGCGGCGCGGAACCACGGGTGGTCGCTGGAGCAGTGGTTGGGGACGATGTCGATCACCACCCGCAGGCCGTGCTGGTGGGCGTCGGCGACCAGCAGATCGAACTCGGCCATGTCGCCGTAGACCGGGTCCACAGTGCGGTAGTCGGCGACGTCGTAACCGTGGTCGCGCTGGGGCGAGGGGTAGAACGGGCTGAGCCAGATGCCGTCGACACCCAGCCGGCTCAGATACGGCAGGCCGGCGCGGACCCCGGCGAGGTCACCGATGCCGTCACCGGTGCTGTCCAGGAAGCTGCGGATGTAGACCTGGTACACCACCGCGCTCCGCCACCAGGGGCGCTCCGCCGTGGAACCGGCGGCGGCCGGTGCGAGAGGAGTCGGCGCGGTCCAGGAGCCGGGCTCCTGAGTGACGGGTAGTGCATACACCCAACACCGTCCAATGCGGGATGAGAAGAACGAACCAGGGATGAACAAGCGGGCGTCAGCCGGGCCTCCGGAGCCCGGCTGACTGCTCGTTATACATACACGTTATCTATAGGCGAGCGACGCATGTCAACGGTGATGCCTTGCGGATGACGGATGAATTGCGTCTTCGTCCTGCGCTTTTGGTAGAAACGGGCACACTGCGGCCCGGCGCGGGGCTCATGCGGCTACCTAACGCGTAAGAAGGGGGGAACCCCGACGTGAGTTTCCCCGTGATTTTGGACACTCGATGGTTATGCCGCGAGGGTGTGTTGATGCCGCTGTCTGGTCTCGGTCGGGGTGAGGTAGCCGAAGGTCTTGTGCTTGCGTAGGCGACGGCGGTTGTAGAAGGTCTCGATGAAGTTGAAGACCTCGGCGCGGGCGGTGGTCCGGTCGGGCCAGGTCCGTGTGCCGATCTCCTCCTTGAGTAGTGCCCAGAAACTCTCCGCTGCGGCATTGTCGAAGCATGATCCGGTGCGGCCACAGCTTTGCCGTAGTCCCAACTCGCCTTCGGTCCCGGAATTGGGCCGAGGTGTACTCACTGCCGCGATCGCTGTGGATCACGCAGCCAGGCTCCAGCCCGCCCCGGCCGTGGGCCATGTCGAGGGCATCCACGACGAGTTCAGCGCGGTGATGGCCGGCCATGGCATAGCCGACGACCTCGCGGGTGGCCAGGTCCAGCCAGCAGGCGAGGTAGAGCCAGCCCTCGGTCGTCGGGAGGAAGGTGATGTCTCCGACCAGCTTCGTGCCGGGGATGTCCGCGTGGAAGTCGCGGCCGATGAGGTCCGGCGCCGGCCTCGCCTTCTTGTCCGGCCGGGTCAGCGAGCGGTGCTTGCGCCGCGTCACGCCGCGGATGTTGCGCTCGCGCATCACACGGGCGATGCGCTTGCGGTTCACCCGCCGCCCCAGCCGGCGCAGTTCGGCATGGATACGCGGGACGCCGTAGGTACGGCGTGAGGCGATGTGCAGCACGGTGATCTCGTGCGCGAGGGCGTCGTCGGCGGCCCGACGCCTGTAGCGGGCGGCCTCGCCCTCGCGCCAGGCGTAGTAGGAGGAGCGGGCCACGTGCAGCACTTGGCACAGCAGCGTGATCGGATGGTTCGCCTTCTCCGCATGGATGAACCGGTACAGCTCGCTCACCGGTCGCTCTCCTTCACGAAGAAGGCGGTCGCTTTTTTCAGGATCTCGATCGTCTGCTGCTGTTCGTGGTTCTCCCGCCGCAGCCGCCTGAGCTCCTCACGCTCGGCGCCGGTCAGCTCGCCGTCCCGTCCCTCGCCCCGGTCTGCCTTGGCCTTGCGGTACCAGCCGCGCAGAGACTCGGAGCTGGTGCCGAGTTCCCGGGCGACGGCAGTGACCGTCCTGCCCGAGGAATCGACGAGCGCGATCGCGTCCCGTTTGAACTCCTCGGTGTACCGCTTCGTGTACTTGCTTCCCACCTGGTGCTACTTCCTCTGGAACCTCAAGGTCCCAGTCTCCAGGTGTCCACGATCAAGGGGAAGCTTCACCGTCCAATGAGGTATGAGGAACGAAGGACTCGGGACTGGAACAGAGAAAGGGACGAAGGATCAGGCAAAGGGACGAGGGGCTGACGGGTGAGTCAGGCGGGCCTCCGGTGCCCGCTGACTGCCGTCTTACATACACGTTATCTATGGACGCGCGATGCGTGTCAACGCGTTGCGCCGGGATGTCGGACAAGGTGCCCCAACGGGCAGGATGTTCTGTCGAAACGGGCTGACTTCCCCCTCGTGCGGGCCGCAGGCAGCTACCTAACACGTAGGAAGAGGGTCCAGAACAGGAGCAGGAGACGGCGACGGCGCACCCCGGCGGCATCGACAGGAAATACGCCGTACATGCGCGAGCCGGCGCGGTTTCCGCGGGACGGACTGATTCCGGCTCAGGAATTCGCGGCTTTCAGTTTTTCCAGGAACGGATCGTCTCGCGCGTGTTCACTGTGGCGGCGGTACAGAATCCTCTCCGCCTCCGCTTCGTCGGGCCGTCCCAGTTTGGTGAGCACGTAGGCCAGCCGGCTGTAGGCCAGTGCGGCCAGCCTCGGCTGATCGGTGGCGGTGGGGCCGCGAAGCGATGCCCGCAGGTGGCTTTCAGCCTCCTCCCAGTTGCCCTCCACCAGCGCGACCCGGGCCAGCTCGCCGATGTACCAGTCCAGTGCGAACACGCGTATGTTCTCCGGGATACGCGGATCGGCGGAAGGGCCGCTGACCATCCGCACGCCTTCCTCCGCTGCCGCGCGCGCGTCCTCGGTGCGGCCGAGGTCAAGGATGACTGACCCGTAGATCTGTGACGCAGACAGAAAACCGTTGGGCTCGTCCGCCTCGCGGAAGAGAGCCATGGCTGCAGCGCTCGACTCGGTCGACTCGAGGAAGTGCTCAAGCCTCCACAGCGCCCACGCGATGTAGAAATGCGACCACGCCTGCTGAACGACGCTGCCGCAGCTCCTGCCGATCTGCAGCGCTCGCTGTGCTTCCTCCAGGCCGCGGGCGGGGTCGAATTCGATGGTGATGAGAGCCCACGCGTGGTAGTTGCGGTGCGTGGCCTCCGCAAGCCGGTCACCCGACGCTTGCGCGGCAGCCTCTGCGGTGGCGAATATCTCCGTCCAATGTCCCCACAGCATCCAGCTGTCGGAGAACCAGTGGAGTGAGTCAGCGGTGTCTATGACCGCCTGGAAACGCCCCTGCGCCGCAGTGCGGCGGAAGGCCTCCAGCCAGTGGCCTGCCTCCGTGCGCAGCCAGGCACTGGCATTGCTGAGGCTCGCGGCGGGTTGGTCGGGCGGCAGGAGCGGGTCGGGGCCGTTGCCGGGCTCGAAGCAGCGGCCGGCGCTCTTGACCTGTGCCAGCAGCCAAGTGTCCATTCGGTCCTGCAGCCCGGCCATGGCGTCGGCGCCGTCCTCCGCCGTCAGGCGCTGGCGGGCGAACAGGCGCAGGAGGTCGTACAGCCGGTACCGCCCCGGCTGCGATGTGCGCAGCCAGCCCGCGTCCATGAGTTCGTCCAGCAGGTCGAATGCCTCGGTCTGGGGGATGCCCAGGCACGCGGCGAGCAGAGCGGGTCCGAAGTCGAACGCGGCCATGCTGCCCAGCGCCCGGAGGGCGGCGGCGGCCTCCGGGGTGAGTCGCCGATAGGAGAGGGAGAAGGCCGGACCCAGCGCCAGATCCCCTGCCCTGAGTGCGCCGATGCGCCGGTCCTCGTCGCGCAGGCGCTCGACGAGGTTCGCCATTCCCCAGCCCGCCCTGGCATTGAGCCAGTTCGCGGCTATGGACAGGGCGAGGGGGTGATCATTGCAGAGCCCGGCGACGGTGGCCGTGTCGCGGCTGTTGGTGCTCTCGTGCGCGCCCACCAGGGAGGCCAGCATGGCAACCGACTCGCTGCGCTCCAAAGGCCCCAGGGATATCCGTGAGGTTCTGAGTCCGCTGAGGGGACGCTGGGCCGTGACGATCACCGCTGTTGTTCCCGCGTATGGCAAGAGGGCGCGGACCTGGGCCTCGCCCGCGGCATTGTCGAGGATGATCAGGCGACGATCGCTGTCAGCCATTTCGTGGTAGCGGCGGATGCGGGCGCGGGCGTCCTCGCGAAGGAGGGCACTGTCGCTCACGCCCATGCTGCTCAGCAGTGCCAGGACGGCGGCGCCGGTCGACAGCGGCGGGTCCGCGGTACCCGCGAGGTCGAGGAAGACGACTCCGTCGGGGAAACTCCCGCGCAGTCGTTCGGAGACGTGGACGGCGAGCGCGGTCTTGCCCGCCCCGGCGGGCCCGTGAATGGTGACCGTGGTGGGAGAGACCCCGTCCGTCCTTTCCAGCAGGATCGTGAGCGCGTGCATCTCTGGCTCACGTCCCACAAAAAGGGGCGGGCGTCGCGGTGGCGTCAGAAGTTCCGAGGGCAAGGATGTGACGACCTCGGCCTCGGCGCCCCGCGTGTCCTCGGCGCCGGCCTTCGGCGACACGGATATGGCTTCGCGGGGCAGAAGGGCGGCGGCGTTGCCGGCCCGCAACTCGCGCGCGACGAGAGAGAGGGACGGGCCGGGGCGTACCCCCAGTTCCTCTCGCAGCACCGCTTCCGCGCTGTTCAGCGCCGTCAGCGCCTGCGCGTGGTTGCCCGTGGCGGTGTGCGCCAGGATCAGCAGACGCCACCCCTCCTCCCGGAGTGGTTCCTCACGCGCCCGTGCTTCCGCGGCTGCCACGGCCGCCGACGCGCGCCCTGTGAACAGGTCTGCCGCTATCGCCATCTCACTCGCTTCGGAGCGCAGTTGTCGTAGCTGGGCGATCTCCGCCTGCGCCCACTCCTCGTCCGCGTGCTCCGCGAAGGCAGGACCGGACCAAGAGCTGAGTGCCTCGTGGAGCAACTCGCGCGCCTGTGCCGGTGCGACATCGCGTGCCCGCGCGACCAAGCCCTCGAAACGCCAGGCGTCCACGGCTTCCTGCGGCAGGCGCAAGGCGTATCCGGGAGGCACGCTGACCAGAATCTGGGCGGGGCTGCGCGGCGCACGCCCCGGCTCCAGCGCCCCCCGTAGCCGGGACACATATGTCTGCAGCGACACCGTGGCCTTGTCCGGGAGCACGCCGCGCCAGACGCTGTCCGCGATCCGCTCCGCGGGGACCAAGTTTCCGCGCGCCGCGAGCAGCACACCCAGCACTGCCCGTTGGCGTGGCTGGCCCAGGCTGATATGCGCTCCATCGCGGTCAGCTTGCAGCGGACCCAGGACACGAATGCGCAGCATGCGGCCAGAGGGTACCCGAATTCCGCTGCGGCAGTGCCCGAAGGTGCAGTGCCTGAGACGCCGGCACGCAGGGCGGCCGCGCCGGGCGTAACGTGGTTGCACTCCCGGCTGTATCCGCCTGCCGGATGCGGAACCAGCGGTGAACCCGCGCTTTTCCACGACGCCGCCCGTCTCGGGCGCCGGTCCTCGGGTGTCGACGGTGCTCGGCGCCGCCCGGCTTGCTCAGACCAGGCCCTTGCGGAGGGCGTATGCCACCACATGGGCGCGGTTGCGCAGCCCGAGTCGGTTGATGGCGCTGTGGATGATGGCCTTGATCGTGCGCTCCGAGTAGTTGAGCCGGGCGGCGATCTCCAGGGTGTCGAGACCTTCCGCGAGGTGGCGCACCACGTCGACCTCGCGCTGGCTGAGCCCGTTCGAGGACAATGCGCTGTCGCGGGTGGAGTGCAGGAGCTCGACCAGCGAGGCGATCAGGCTCTGCGGCAGTTCGGCCCGGCCGTTCCGGCTGTTGACGACCGCCTGCAGCACCTGCGCCATGGTCGAAGTGCGGCGGTGCAGGAAGCTGGTCAGCCCGTAGCTGACCGCCCGCACCAGTTGACTCTCGGTGAGTGAGGAGGCCACCAGCACGACCCGTGCACCGTGCCCGCGCTGTTCCCGTGCCGTGCGCATCCAGTCCATTGTCTCCGAGGTGACTTCTCCCACCATGATCAGGAGGACGTCCGCCTGTTCGGGGAGGTGCGGGGGAGCGGGCTTGACCGGGAGCGCACAGTTTCCCAGGTACGCGGCCACGCTCTCGGTGGTGATCGGGTCGTCGGTGCGCACTGCCACATGCACTACGCGGGGAGCGGGGACGTCCTCCTGCCGTGGCGCGCCACCGGCCTGTGGGGCGTACGGCTGCACGGTCGGCATGCGAGGGGGGGCCGGTGCCGGCGGCACGGTCGGCGCGAATGCATGAGTGGCTTGGACGAGCATGCGGATGCCTTTCTCCCTGTCTGCGGGGAGCCTAGGGAGGGCGTTTGACGGTTTACTTGCCGTCTCCGGGCGCGAGACTGATTTCGACGTGGGTGACGAGACCGGCGGCCTTCCATGAGTCGGCGCCGAGGCCACGGAGAATGGATGCCGCCCTCGAGTTCGTCGAGGCCATCGAAGCCACTATCGCCCGCCCCCTCCTGCTCCTGGCCTCCGCGTAGGCGAAGCGGGCGAGGGCCGTGCCCAATCCCTGACCCTGCACATCATCCCTGACGAGGACGGCGAGTTCGAGGACGGTGGGATCATGCTCGCCGCCCGGTCCGAGGCTCTGCATCAGGTGGGCGACCGCCAGCACGCGCCCGTGCTGACGGCTGACCCACGTGGTGCCCCAGCGCCGGTCGACGAGGTGCGACCACATCGTGCCGGTCAGCTTCGGCACACCTGCCAGGTAACGCGCAGCTCGCGAATCCGGGCTGCACCGGTCGTGCATGTCATTGACGTCGGCAAAGTCGCCGATGACGGCGATCCGCGTATACGTCGGGCTGCCCGACAACTCGAAGTCCACCAGCGTGCGCGGCGACGATGCGATGGGTACCGGCGGCAATTCTCCCCCTCAGTGGGCCAGTTCGTTCTCAGGTCGATGGATATGGATCAGGTACGACAAAGCGCGGGGTTGAGCAGTCGTGCCCGCAGGAGAGGCCCCCTTGTTTGATCGGGCGCCGAGTGCCGGTCGGCCTGCGGCCGGGGCGGAGCGGCCGGCGGGGATCAGCGGCCGGGCGGATCAGCGGGGCAGATCAGTGGTGGGACGGCAGCATCGTTCGCACGAGGCGGGTGGTGGGAAGCAGGCAGAGGCACATGCCGAGTGCCACCACGAGCGCGAGCACTGTCAGGGTCCACGTCTCGGGCAGGCGCCCGATGCCCCAGCCGACGCCCTCGTTGCGGCCCTCCGCGTTGATGAGCAGGGAGGCCGACGGCAGCCCGGCCGACAGCCCCAGAGCAACGCCCCCGCGGGCGACGGCCGTGCTCTGCACCATCAGCACCGAGACCACCTGGCGCGGCGTCTTTCCGATCGTCCGCAAACACCCCCAGTTGGGACCGGCGTTCACGCACCATCGTGCCCGTCACGCTGAGCAGCTCCGTGGTGAGGATGACCGCGAGCAGCGCGAGCAGTCCGATCGCGGACCACCTGTAGGCCCCCGGCGTCGGCGAGGCCGTCCTGGGCCGACGCAGCACTCCGGTGAGGCCGAGGACGGCGGCGGCCGGCAGGCGCCGCAGCGACCACAGCAGTCTGGCTGGTGGCTCGGTGTCGGTGTCGGCGTCCGCCGCCGGTGGCACCGCGGCGCTACGGCCAGCACGGTAGGAGGGCAGCGCCGCGGCCAGGCTGATGACGGCGATCGCGGCCGCCGTGACCGCGGTGGTGACTCCCGGGTCCAGCACGCCCGCGACCGCGGACGGGCAGAAGGCGGGCGCCGACAGCGCGGCGCACAGCGCGCCGAGCACTGATCCACCGCCGGCCAGCAGCAGGTGCTCCAGGAGGAACATCGCCACGATCTGCGACCTGGCGAAGCCCAGCGCCTTCAGCAGGGCCATGTCACCCTGCCGGGCGCGGGTCCGGGCGCCGGCCGCGCCTGCTACGGCCAACGAGGCGCCCAGGAGTGCGCCGAGCCCGCTCAGGCTCACAGCAGCAGTCCCGCGAGGCGGGCGCCCTGCTGCTGTGAGTCCCTGGCCTCCTTCCGTGTGGCCAGGCGTGCCACCCGGCCGCTGCCGATGTCGGCGACTGCCCGCTGGGCCGCGTAGTCGACGGTCGCCTGGTCGGAGAGGCGGGACCCACGGTACTGCCGCGGTCGAGGGCGACGGGCTGCACGTGGTCGAGGGGGCCGGGCCGACCCAGCCGAGGCCGTACCCCGCCCGTTCGTAGCTGACCTGGTCCCGGGCGTCGGCGATGCCCACGACGCGCAGCGGCACCGCAACGGCGCCGGGCGCGGTCAGGATCGCCGACAGTTCGACGTTGCCCGCGACGGTGAAGTAGCCCAGCAGGTTGCCCGTCTGGAACACGATGCCGAAGCGGCGGCAGCGCCCCACGGCCCAACAGGCCTCCCGGGCGAGGTCCATGCGGCGTCCGGCGACATGGAGCCGGCCGGAGTCCGGGCGGTGCAGGCCGCCGAGCAGGTGCAGCAGGGTGGACTTGCCCGCACCGGAGGGACCGGTGAGGGCCAGGAAGTCGCCGCGTGCCACGGTGAGCGTCACCCCGCTCACCGTCGGTATCTCAAATTTGCCGTTGTGTTGGGACTTCACCAGCTCGACGCCCCGCAGTATGGGTACATCCGCTCCGTCCACCGTCGCGCGCCCCCGTCATTCGTGTTCAAACGGTCCGATGCGGCTATGTCATCAGGTCAGCTCCCGCTGACACCGCTCCAACCAGTCGAGGTCTGCCTGAAGGTGCAGAACCGCGCCCTCGATGAGCAGTTGCGACACCGGATTGTCGCGGTTCTGAGCGGCCAGCCGGCTCAGGCCGCGCATCACGGTCAGGCAGTGGCGGCGGTGGTAGTTGATCAGGGCGGTGCGGTCGGCAAGCGCGGTGCCGGGAGCCAGGACGAGCTTCATGAAGAACTCGTCGCGTACCCGGGAGCCCTCGGTCGGTGAGGTGATCCAGCGGGCCAGCGCGGCCGTCCCGGCCTCGGCGATCTGGTAGACGCGTTTGTCGGGGCGGCCGGTCTGCGCCACTTCCACGCTGCTGACCAGGCCGAGCGGCTAGGTTCGCGCCATGGCCGGTGGACGGTCAGGAACCCGGACGGCGGCGCGGACGCCTCCGGTGGCGTTGGCCGACGCACCGCCCCCCGCGCGGCCTCGCAGCCACGGCGCTGGCCCTGGTCGGCGGCGGCACCGCCGTCTCGCTCGGCAGGACGCCCCGGCTGCCCGGGGACCCATACGGTACCGGCCCGGTGACCCTGGCGACCGGGCAGGACACCACCGGCTATCTGGTCAGGGTGCTGGCCGACCGGAATGCCTCCCGGCCCGCTGAACCTGTGACCCTGGTGCAGCTGCCGTCCGCCGCGGACGAGGTGCACGCACAGATGGTGGAAGAGCTGCAGGACGCCGAATGCCGCTTCGACCTGGTCAACATCGACGTGGTGTGGACCGCCGAGTTCGCGGGACCGGGGCTGGGTGGCCGCCCTGCCCACCGCGGAGTTCTCCCGCGACTCGTTCCTGGCTCCAGTGCCGGCGACCGGGCGCTACGCGGGGTGGCTGTACGCGGTTCCGTACGTGACCAACGCGGCCATGCTGTACTACCGCGCCGACGTCCTCGCCGAGGCCGGCGCGCGGCCCCCCTCTACGTGGGCGGAGCTGAGGGGCCCTGGCGCGCGAGGTCGCGCCCGCCCACGGCCTGGACGCCTACGCCGGCCAGTTCTGGCCGTACGAGGGGCTGACCGTCAACGCCCTGGAGGCCGTGCGCTCGGCCGGGGGCGATCTGCTGTTCCCGGAGGCCGGGTGGCCGTGGACGGCGCGCCAGCCCGCGCCGGGTTCTCCTTCCTCGCGAGCGGACTGCGGGAGGGCTGGATTCCCCAGGCGACGCTGGAGTACCAGGAGGAGGAGTCCCGTCTCGCCTTCCAGTCGGGCAAGCTGCTCTTCCCGCGCAACTTGCCCGACGTCTACCGGAAGCTGGTGGTGGCGGGCTCGGCGGTGGCCAGCCGCGTGGGAGTGGTGCTGGTGCCCCGGCCCACGGCCCCGGGCGGGGCGTGCTGGGAGGGTCCTGTCTCGCGGTCGTCTCCGCGTCACGGCGTCAGTGCCCGCCCGATTGCTCATCGACTACCTGACGTCGCGACAGGTGCAGCGGCAGGTGCTGACCTTCGGCGGGCTGCCGCCGGTGCGGGCCGACGGGTCCTAGTGGCGCAACAGCCAGCGCCAGCGCGGCTGTTCGAGCACGACCGACGTCGCGGCCATTGCCGTTGTGACGACCGCTGCCCACGTGGGCCACGCGAACCACGGCGCCACCGCTGCTGCGGCCACTTCGAGGAGCACGAGCATGAGCATCGCCGTGCCGGGGACCGCTACAGGTGGGTCGAAGGGGCGATCGCCGGGTGTCCCGATGACGGCCGGAAGCCCGATCAGCAGGATCAGTGCAGCGGTCGCGACCACCCAGTCGATCCGGTGCAGCGCCCACGGAGTGGCCGTCCAGCCGATCAATTCGGTCAGGAACCGCAGCCCGGAGGCGGCGTTGGTGCGGTTCGGGGAGTCGGTTGACTGTGTCATGATCCCTCTCCGGCATGGGGCGGCGCGGTGGCGGCCTCGGCCCGCATGCCGTTGATGAGCGTGTCGACGACGAACCGGTAGCTGTCGGCGGGGTCGCGCTCCACCTGGAAGGCGCCGTTGCTTTCGAGGCCGACGTAGCCGTGGATGACGGTGCGAAGGGCTCGGACTGCGTCGATGGCGCGCTCATCGGTCAGCCCGAAGCCCGCGACCACGTCGAACAGGATCTGCACCGATTCGTGGGCCACGGCCTGGTATTCCTCGTCTTCGGGGCGCGGGGCGCGGACACTGGCGGCGTACCGGCCGGGGTGACCGAGGGCCCACTTCCGGTATGCCTCGGCGATCGCGCGGACCGCGTCCGGACCGGACCGGCCGACGGCGACCCTGGTCAGGACGGCGCCGATGTCGCGGACGGCCTGCAGGCCGACGCCCCGCTGGAGGGCGTCCAGCGAATCGACGTGCTTGTACAGCGACGGTGCCCGCACGCCGACCCGCTCGGCCAGCAGGCCCATGGTCAGGTCGGCGAAGCCGACCTCGTCTGCGAGTTCCGACGCGGCCGCGATGACTGCGGCCCGGTCGAGTCCGGCCCTAGGCACGGGCCGTCTCCAGGAACGAGTGCACCAGGCCGACCACTTCCGACGGGAACTGGACATGCGGGTAGTGGCCTGCCCCCAGGAGCATCTCGAGCCGGCCAACGCCTTCCGGCAGCGCGGCCACGATGGCCTCGCCCTCGGTTTTCGGGTCACCCCAATCGGGATCGAGGGTGCCCATGACGACCAGGACCGGGCAGTGCACGTTGCCGAGTTGGGCACCGGCGTCGGCGGCGCTGTTCATCTGCTTCTGCAGGGCCTTCATCCGGCCCGGCTCGTGCAGCATCGCGTCGGTGCGCTCCAGGCTCGCGGCCCAGTCCGCCGGGCGCGGTTCCGGGGTCGCGATCTCCAAGTACTTCCGCCACTGCTTGTGGTTGCCGCGCATTGCGACGGCCGAGATCGCCGCCGCGCCCCTGCGGTAGCGGGACACGCCTAGAGCGCTTAGCGAGTACTCCACCTTGCGGGTGAACGGCGCCAGTTCGACGACGGCGCTCACGAGCGCTGGCGCTTTGGCAGCGGCGATCGTCGCAGCACCGCCGGAGATGGAGTGGCCGACCAGCACTGCGGGACCGCCGAGGTGTTCGATCAGTGCGATCAGATCGCCGGCGATGTCGGTGCGGGTGTAGGACGGCCACGTCGCGGTCGACTCGCCGCTGCCGCGCAGGTCCACGGCCGCGACCTGGTAACCGGCGGCCGCCAGCTCCGGGACCATGAACCGATAGGCGTCGCGGCTCTGGCCGATCCCGTGTGCAAGCACCATCAGCGGCCCGGAGCCGGTCACCTCGTAGGCGAGGGCGCCGCCTTCCACGTGCAGGAATTCAGTCATGCCGACCTCCGTAGCTAACGTTGATAACCATCAAGCTACTCTGATTAGCCAGAGTGGTCAAGGTCGGTGCACGAGGGTCCATGGCAAGCTCGGTGGGGCGGGAACCTCCGGCGCCGCGGGTGGGCGGAGTGCGGTACGGCATCGCATAGCCGCACGGCGACCGTGCCACGAGGCAGCTTCCGTCGACGGTGGGCCATCTCACCGGTGGTGGCCGGGCCGAACGCGGCCCCGATCGCCGACCTGGTCCAACAGGCCACCAGCGCGGCCAGCCGCAGCTGTGGGTAGCCGGAGATCCCGCGGCCGATCCGCTGCCGGGTGAACACTGCGAGATTAGCCGGGCAGTCCAGGACCGGCAGCAGGGTGCCGTCGACCGCGACGACCTTCAGTCCCCGCCATCGTCCGGCGGCAGCGGGTCCTGTGGCGAGGATGTCTTGGAGTGACATCCCTCTTCTACAGCAGCTCTGCTGCCTCCAGCCTTGACGAACCGCCCGCAGCCGTAAGTGAACGGCGTCGCCCCCTGCCACCAGCACGAATACGTTAACTACCTGGCCTTGGGGCAAGGCCCCTGTCCAGATCGCCAGAGGTGAGCCCTGACGTGCTTGACGGGGCGTCCGAGCTCGTTGGCTGAAGTGCTGAGTTCTTTCGTCGCTGAACCAGGTCCGCTCGGGGTTCCCACGGCGATCTCGAAGTGTGCGAGGCCGCAGGGCCAGTCGAACTTCAGTGCATCCGCCGTGCACACCAATTTATGCCGATCTCTCCCCGACTCGCAGCTCGGCACGATCGAGTTCCTCGCAGCAGACGGAGCGAGGTACCGAGATCGACGCGGTACCACGCCCCGGGACCCTCGCCGACCTCGCCGTCGCCCTGCTGGAGTGCCAGAGCCGGTGCCGGCCTTCGCCGGTCGTGCCCGCGCCGCGGACTCGACGCGCCCCCGGGGCCGGCTCACGCAGGGGGTGCGGAGGGGATCTGCGACCGGTCTGCCGCGGGGGAACAGGATGCGCAGTCCGCGAGCTTGGGCATCGGACGACGGAATGTACGCAGCTCCCGCAGATCGACCACGACAGTCCGCCCAAGACTGACCGGATCCGCGGCACCGGTGAGAAGCCGCACCACTTCAAGTGCGGCGATGTTCGCCGCGGTCCCCGCGACGCCTGCCGTGCACGGGTTCACCGTGCGATCGGCGACATCGTCGCGCACGTAGGCGCTGACCTCCTCGTACCCCGGCAGGGTCCGGCAGGCCTCGGTCTCCGCGCACGCGAAGCAGCCGGTCCGGCCCGGCACGTGCAACGAGAACGAGACGGTCAGGCCCTCGCTCGAACTGCGCAGCCAGGGCTTGCGCCGGGTAAGGGCCGCTTCGTTCAGCCATTCGAAGAGCCGTATGCGCGGCCGGTCGGCCGCACAGATCAGCACGTCGCCGGCGCCCAGGCACCTCTCGGCGTCGGCGACCCCGGCTACGGCCGTCTCCCAGGGGGTGACCTCGATGTGCGGGTTCATCAACTGCAGCCGTTCGGCGCCGGCGAGCACCTTGGAACGGCCGATGTCGGCGTCGGTGTAGAGCAGTTGGCGATTGAGATTGGACAGTTCGACCTGGTCGTGGTCGACCACGACCAGATGTCCCACCCCGGTCGCGGCCAGCGACATGGCGACCTGGCTGCCGAGGCCTCCCAGGCCCAGTACCACCACCCGACTGTGCTTGAGCCTCGCCTGGAAGTCGAACGAGGTGGCCGTCGGGTGGTTGAAGAACCCGTAGAAGTCCAGACTGCGACGGTACCGCCCGAGTTCGGCGGGGGTGAGGTCGTGCGTATCGCCGTCCCGCGCCGCGTCCTCCAGGAGTCCCCCGGCCTGGAGCGTGGCGACGGCAGCCGCCACGTCCCCGGGCGGGACGTCGGGCATGGCCGCCGCGAGCTGCTCCACCGTGCGGGAGCCGTCCAGCAACCAGAGCAGGCGCCACACGTGGTCGGCGTCGTCGTCCTGTATCTCGGACGCGATGCCGAGGCCGCCGCCGAACCGGATGCGCCCGCCACCGGCGGGTACAGGGGTGTAAATGGACTTGAGTCGCGGCCGATGCATGCCAGCTCCTTGGGATCGAGGTCCGGCAGGCGCAGGCACGCATCGGACCGCGGGGATGAGAACTCCGAGAGCGTTCCCGACACGGCGGCGCCTGCTCCGTCAGCGTGCGTGAGCCGACACAGCACGGTCGTCATACCGTGTCTGCTCAGGAGATCAGTAGTCCGACAGGGTCCCGAGCGCGGTGGCGCCCGCCGTCTCGTCGTCGGCCAGCCTGCGTATCGTGATCTTCATGTGTTCACCTCCTCTCCCGGGGATCGCTGGTGGGTGGCGGTGCGAACGACGGTCTCCCCTCGCGTGCACCAGCTTCGAAAAGGTCCCGCCCTAGTCGCAGATCCCGCCGCCCGCCGACAGGACGATCATTGTCCGCGGCGAGTCGTCCGGCACGGCTGGGCCGTGGTGGACCACGCGGCGGTTGTCCCAGACCAGTAGGGTGCCGGGGCCGACCACGATGTCGCGCTTGCCGGAACTGGCGTCCAGCGCTCGTCGGAACGCCTGGCAGGCACGGGCGAAGGAGTCCGGCTCCGCGGAGGCCAGTTCGTGCTGCCGGAGCGTTGCGTGCCAGCGGACACCGTGCTCGTCGAGGACCGGGGCCGACAACGGAGGGATCCGCCCAGCGCCGACGACCGGTATCGTTCGCCACTCGACTCTCGTGCGCCGCAGGACCTCCAAGTGCTGTGGATCGTCGGCCCAGTCCGCCACGACGTGCGCGAGGTCCAGGATGGTGGTCGGCAGGTCGGTTGCGTCCGGCATGGGCCGGACCTGGCCGAGCACGGCCCAGGGGGCAGGCTGCCGCCACACCACGCCATCGGTGTGCCACTGCGCGGCGGCTCGCGCGTCACGGTTGAAAATCACCGGCTCACGCAGCGGTGGAACGGACCGTTCGGCGAACCCTCCGAGCAACTGGCCGACAAGGAATGCCGCCGTCTTGACCGAGAGGAGCGTCGGATAGGTCACCAGAGCAGCCCGGTTCCGTGCGAGCGCGTCCCGCAATCGCTCCAGGAAACGCTGGCCGGCGGGCAGTTCGTCGGCGCCGAGCAGATCCTCCGCCTGGTGCCTGCCATCGCGTGCGGCGGCCACCAGGGCGTCCGCGTCGTCGAAGTGCCATCCGGCCAGCCGCTCCGCCCAGGTGTCCGGGAAGGCGAGGTTGGGCAGTCCGGCCGAGCCGGCGGCCGGCTCGTCGAGGCTTCCTGCCTCCAGCATCGCGCTCACTCCTCCGTGGTACGTCGGTCCACAGCTTTCCCGCCTGCTGGCGAGTCGGCTGAGCCAAGGCTCATGTCGCCAGCCCTCCGGGGTCAAACACTGGCACCGGGGACTGCCCGGTCGCGCTTGTTGTCTGTACGAGGGGGCAAACGTAGCCGCGCGCGGCGTTCCGGGATGGTCCGCCTTCAGGCATGCGTGGTGGGCGACAGCACATCCCGCAGATCCGCCGCGAGGCGGTGCACTCCCGCGTCGATGTCCCGCCTGCCGAGCAGCATCTGGTGCGCCGTCTCGCCGGTCACCAGGCTCAGTTGCTGGTACCGGGGGCTGGCCGGACGTGAGCCGGCCGTCAGCAGCATGCTGCGCGGCAGCGGCAGGAAGGGGTAGGCGGTGTGCAGCGACGAGTCCCCGTTCTCAGGCGGAGTCCTCTTCCTTGGCCGAAGGGTGCTTCGGGGGTTGCAGCCTCGGCAGGGCGCGGGACGCGTCCGGTGACTCGTTGTCCGGCACGGCGGTGAGGTGAGAGCGTGTGCGGGGGACGAGTTGGACGACCATCTCGGCGGCGTCGTGGGCGAGGTCGTCCAAGACCGCCTGGTAGATGTCGCGGGTGATGCGGGTGTCGGAGTGGCCGAGGGTCTCGCTGACGACCTTGATGTCCACCCCGGCCGCGAGCATGAGGGTGGCGGAGACGTGGCGCAGGTCGTGCAGTCGGATCGGCGGCAGGCCGGCGGCGGCGAGGCGTTCGAAGAGGTCGCTCACCTTGCCCGGGTGGAGCAGGGAGCCGTCCTCCTGGGTGAATATCCGCCCGGTGTCCTGCCAGCCCTCGCCCCACTGTTCGCGTTCGCGCTCCTGGCGGAGCCTGTGGGCTTGGAGGACGGCGAAGGTTTCGTCGTCCAGGGCGATGAGACGGGTGCCGGAGTCGGTCTTGGGGGCGCCTTCGTAGATCTCCCAGCCGTCCTGGACGAGTTGGGTGGTGATTGCCAGGGACTGGTCGGTCGGCGGCCGACAGGTCCTCCCAGCGGACGCCGCAGGACTCGCCGCGCCGGGTTCCCCGGAATGAGATCAGCCGCCACAGCGGGTAGAGGCGGTCTCCGGCGACGAAGTCGAGGAACTGCCCCGTCTGCTGCGGGCTCCAGACCATGACGGGCGAAGGGCGGACGCCGGTCGCCTGCCAGCGGGCGATGCGCTCGTCGGTCCAGATGATGGCCTTCGGCTTCGTGCCGGGCAGGATTTCGATGTGCTCGGCGGGGTTGAAGGGGGACATCACCTGCTGGGCGATGGCCACGTTCAGCGCGGCTCGGGGCGTGGCCTTGATGTGCGGCCGGGTGTTCAGGCCGGTGATCCGGCGGAATGGCGGCATCGCGTCGAGCTGGGCCCGCAGCGATGTCCGGCGGGCCCGGTTCTCGGCGCTCTTGTTCGGGGTGGCGTTGAGTTCGGCCTGGACCGCCTTGCGCTGGTGTTCTGTTCCTGGATCTCGATGTTGCGCTCGTTGATCGCGTCGAACATCGTGTTCAGGTGGTGGACCATGAGCTTGTCCAGCCGGATGCTGCCCAGGTGGGGCTTGAGGTGGACGCGGACGTCGTAGGCGTAGCGCTTGAGACCGGTGACGCGAAGACGCTTGCGCTCGTCCAGCCAGGTGTCGGGCCAGTCCCCCACAGTGGTCTTGGAGTTGAGGGTCTGGCCGGTCTTGAAGCGGCGCAAGGTCTCGTCGTAGTCCGGCAGCGGTTCCTTGGCCGCCGCGCAGGCTTCGAGGAGATCGCTGATCGCGAGCTGACCGGCCGGGTTGTCCTCCTCCGGGATCGCCATGAGCGCCGCGACCTTGGACAGCTCGGTTTTGGCGTCTGTCGCGGTGGCGAATCCGCCCCGCCGGAAGCGGCGGCTGGTGCTGTCCTGACGCGGGACAAGCTCCTGGACGGCATACCACATGCCGTGCTGGGAGTTGGACGCGTTCGGGCAGGCCGTCCCGTACGGCTTGTCGCTGGCTGGGTTGCGGCAGGCGCACCGACGGACAGTAGTGCCCCTTTTCACTTGCTGGCCTCCGTGCTGGTGGTGTCGGGGCCGTCGACGAACGCGAGGTCGGCGGGGAGGGCTGGGGGTACGAGGTCCCGCTCGCGCATCCGGGTGCGGAAGGTGCGTAGGTCCTGGCAGTCTTCGAAGGCGTGTTCCTCGTAACCGGCTGCGCGTTCCAGGAGGGTGGCTCTGCGGTTGCGGTCAAGGGTGGTGCTGGCCTCGCGCCGACGCTCCCGGGCCAGGGCGTTGGAGGCGGTGGCGGCGGCGACGAGGTCGCTGTGGCTGCGGAAGAGGTCGAGCAGGTCGCGGGCGGTGCCCTGCGGGGCCGGCTGGTCGGTGGGGGTTTCGCCGGTGAACCAGGCGAGGGCATCCCAGGTGGAGACCTCCCGGCCCGGCAGGACCTCGACGGTGGCGTCGGTACCGAGAGGGAAGAGGAGGGCGACCGGCGGGACGCCGAGGACGTCGGCCAAGACGACGAGGTCGACGATCGTGATGCCGGCCCGGCGTCCGGCCTCCAGGTTCTTGATGGTCTGCTCTTTGATCTCGGGGTACCCGCGGTCGGCGCAGCCCTGGGCGAGGTCGCCCATGGTGAGGCCCGCAGCTTGCCGGGCCTCGCGCATCGCCCGGACTACACGTGCGGTGAACGCCGTTGGCCATCGATCTGCTGTCATATCTGCACTCTATGGTGGAGAAAAGTGCATCCGCAACTCTGTGATACACCTTCTCCGTGCATAGGGCACCAGCAAGCGCCAGGAGGTCATCATGAAGGCACTCAACTCGTCCGGAGAGGCGCAAGGACTGACCGAGGCAGAGCTTCTCGGCCTGCCAGCAGCGATCGACCTTGACACCGCCAACCGGGCTCTCATGATCGGACGGTCAACCGGTTACGCGCTTGCCAGGCAGGGGCGCTACCCGGTACGGGTGGTCCGCCTGGGGAACGCCTATCGGGTGGTGACGGCCGACCTCCTCAAGCTGCTCGGGCTGAAGCGTCAGCCGCTGGATGTCAGTCGGGTCGAGGATGAGGGGAAGCAGCATGGCCTCTGTGCTTGACGTGTGGGTCTGCCGCTGCCGAGTTCTGCGGGGCGAGGGGCGGTAGGGCGGCAGCGAGATCACTGTCCGATGCAGGGGACTACTTACTGTGACCGCTGCTGCTATGGCCCCTGCTTCGGATACTTCGGACTTCTACTGTCACCAGGCCATCGCGGGGTTTACGCCGGTCAGGGTGGTGGCGGAGACCGAGGACGTCCTCGCGTTCGAGCACACCAGCCCTGCGCATCCGGTGCACGTTGTGGTGGTCCCGAAGGCGCACACACCCTCTCTGGTCGACCTCGGAAAAGGGGGGCGAGGAACTGCTCGCCAAGGTGATGGCAGCGGTCCGGCGGGTCGCCGCACAGTCGGCGATCCCGCCGCTCTTCTTCTGCTTCTCCGCCTCCAGGATTTCATCCAGCTCTCGGCTTCAACCGGGGCGGCGTAGTAGTCGAGTTCTCATTCGTATTCGAGCGTGATGTCGGCGCCAGCGAGTCGATGAGGAGCTGGCCGTCATTGATCACGGTGCCGTCGGCGACGGCGCTGCGGCTGCGGAACGCCTTCGGCAGGATGGCGGGCTCGGCGGCGAAGCTGGGGAAGATGCGCAGGACCGCGTCGACGCCGAGGCGGAACAGCCGGTCCAGCGCCGAATGCTGACCGACGACGCGCAGGTCGTTGTGCTGCTGGGTGCGTAGCGGCTGCCTGGTGGGCGATGGGTAGTGGATTGCGGGAGGGTGGACCAGTGGAAAGCGGCGTCGATGTCCGATTGTCAGATGCCGCGAGGCGAGGCGCAGTCAAGAGCACGCTTCTCGCGCATGTACTGGCTTAGGTCGCCAGGGACCAACCGGGGACCACACGCGGTGCGCGTTGGTGAGGGATAGACGCATAACTACACGTAACGCGCGGGTGATTCGTGGCGAATGGCGGGAAATTCTCCTTGGTCTTCGCGACTGGGGGTCAAGGGGTCGCAGGTTCAAATCCTGTCGTCCCGACGGTGCAGAGAGGCCCGCTGACTGGCATGTGGCCAGCTCAGCGGGCCTCTTCTCGTTTCTGGGAATGATGCCCGTCTGATGACGCGTCAGTACCTGGGGACCACGTGGGGACGGTTACTCAAGAAAAGCCGCAGGTCAGCGGTCGTTTTACTGGGGACCAAGATCACTGCCCCCGAGATGTGGATTGTGCATTTCCTACAACCGCCGGAGGGTTGCGGACAGGGCCGGCGGTGGCGGGGGAGGTGTACGGACCCCGGTGAGGTGGGTGCTGAGGTCCCGTCCGGCACGGACGACGCTCTGCAGGTCGGGGTGGAGGTAGCGCTGGGTGGTCTGCAGGGAGCTGTGTCCGGCGATCTTCCGCAGGACGTGCAGGGGACTCCAGCGTCGGCCAGCCATGTGAGGCCGGTGTGGCGCAGGTCGTGTCGGCGCAGGTGTTTGTAGCCGAGGGCGCGGACGAGCTCGTCCCAGTGGGTGGCGTCGCGCAGGACGGCGGTGGTGATGCGTCCGCCACGGGGGCCGGTGAACAGGCGGGCGTCGGGGTTATCGCCGACCATGAGCAGGCGCCGGGCGATCATCGGGCGGATTTCCTCGATGAGCGGGACGCGGCGGGCGACCTTGCCCTTGGTGTTCTTGTCGGCGAGCCCTCCCGGGGAGGGGGTGGTCTGGCGGCGGACGGTCCAGATCCAGTTGCGCCGGTCGATGTCCCTCACCCGTGCCCCGGACACTTCACCGATGCGGGCGGCGGTGCAGGCGGCGAAGGTCACGACGTCTCCCCAGCCCGTGTACTGCTCATGGGAGCGGGCGACCAGAGCCGCGGCGAGCTGCTCCAGGGCGTTCCAGTCGCGCAGTGCGAGGGCGCGGGGGTTGTCGAGCTCGTCCTCGGCGAGCTGGTACTGGCGCTGCCATCCCTTGACCCGGGCGGGGTTGACGGTGATCAAACCATCGCGGAGGGCCTGCTCCATGACCCGCACGAGGATGGCGAGGCTGTTCTTGACAGTGGAGCGGCCTTCACCGTCGGCGATCCAGGCGTAGACGGTGCGGTCGACGGCGCCGTTGGTGACCATGGTCACCGGCAGGTGCCCGAGCGCGGGGATCACGCGGAGCCGCCAGCCGGCCAGGTAGGGGCCGGTGGTCTTGGGCTCCAGGCCGCGCCGCGCCAGTTGCATATGGGCGTTGCCGTATTCGGCGAGGGTCTGGTTGGACGTTGCCGGGCCGATGCCGCGTGCAGCCGAAGCCCGCACGGTGTCGATCCATTCCCGGGCTGCGTCCGGGGTGGGCTGCATCTGCGAAAGGGAACGTCGGCGTTTGGTGCCGGGGTCGACCCAGCGCACGCGCGCCTTGCAGGGCAGGTAGCGGGCGGGGGCGGTACTCGATGTCGTCGGACAGCGGCACCGCTATGGGAAGTTGGTGCTGGTAGGGCAATCAGGCCGCCTTCTGCCCATGGCCGGGTGTGGTGCGGCGTTCGTCCAGCCAGTCGTGCAGGTCGTGGGTGTCGTAGAGGACCACGCGTCCGGACAGGCGGATGAATGGCGGTCCCTGCGGCGGCTGTTCGGCCCGCCACCGTCGCACCGTGGACGGATCGACCCGCAGCAGCTGGGCGATTTCCTCCGTAGTCCAAAGGTGCGAGGTCCGCAGGGCGGCGGGGGATTCGCCGTGAGGTGGGGCGGCACCGGCGGGAGACGCCGATGCTTCGGAGCTGGGGTGCATGCACTTCCTTGGGCTGATGAACAGGGCAGGACACAACGCCCAATCAGCTGGCAGGTAGTTCGGCGGGCGAACACCTGCTGGCCGACCGGCGGGTCACTACCCATCGTCATCACAAAACGCGTTTTTTCTGATGGCACTTTCCGTGCTATCGACCGAGCACGCAGGGGAACCCGGATGCCCCCGTGCTAGGCATCAGTCGGCTCGGCCCAAGCGAGAGCAACCCCCCAAGGCTGCTCCAGGTCCACGAAGACTGGGGCCTTCCCCCGTGAAGGTGGATACGCGGTCAATGGTCACGCGGCGAGCGTGAGTGTAGCGGTGTGGTGTCGGTGTTCGTATGCGTTGGGGCTGAGGTGGCCGTTGGCGGAGTGCCGGCGGCGGGTGTTGTAGCGGGTGAGCCAGGCGAAGACGGTTCTGCGGCAGGTGGGGGCGTCGCCGAAGTCGTGGGTGCCCTGGAGGGTCTCGCGTTTCAGAGATGCGTGGAAGCTTTCGCAGGCCGCATTGTCGGCGCTGGTGCCGACCGCGCCCATCGACCGGGTGACCCCGAGTTCGGTGCAGAGGCCGGCGAAGGCCCGGGAGATGTACTGGGCCCCGTGGTCGGAGTGGAACACCGCCCCGTCGGGGCTGCCCCGGGTGTGGGCAGCCATCCGCAGTGCGTCGGCGACCAGATCGGTGCGCATGTGGCTGGCGATGGACCAGCCGACGACCTTGCGGCTGAAGCAGTCCAGCACGGTCGCGAGATAGAGGAACTTTCCGTTCTCCAGGGGGAGATAGGTGATGTCGCCCATGTATTTGCGCCCCGGCTCGGTGGCGGTGAAGTCGCGCTTGAACAGGTCCGGGACCTGTGAGGCTGCCGGGTCCGAGATCGTGGTGCGGACGCGTCTGCGCAGGCGGATACCGGTGATGGAGAACATCCGCATCACGCGGGCGACGCGCTTCTCGTTGACCCGAAGGCCCTTCTCCCGGAGCTCGGCGGTCACCCGTGGGGAACCGTAGGCGCTGTTGGACTCGCCGTGGACCTCACGGATCCGCTCGGCCAGGAGCCGGTCCTCGCGCTGCCTGGCCGCCCTCGCCTGTCGGCCGGCGACCCACTTGTAGTAGCTGGACCGGTTCAGGCCCAGGACCTCGCAGAGCTGCTTCACCTCGTAGGTGTCCCGGTGGTCGTCAACGAACTGGAAGCGGCTCATCACCAGTTCGTCTCCCCGGCGAAATACCTGGCCGCCTTGCGGAGTATGTCCCGCTCGGTCGCCAGCTTCCGCTCGCTCGCTTCGAGCTCTGCCACCCTCGCCTCCAGCTGCCGGATCCGCTCGTCCGGAGCGTCGGACGGCACCGCCGCCCCCGGCTGGACGGTCGGCTTTGCAGCCGTGGCGGTGACGCCGCGGCGTTCGCGGTCCCGCAGCACCCACGCACGCAGGGTGGCCCGGTTGACGCCCAGATCAGCGGCGATGCTCTTGTAGGTCGCCCCGGGTGTGGACTCGTACAGGGCCACGGCATCGGCCTTGAACTCGTCCGAGTAGTCCTTCATCGCCATCGGCGGTCTTCTCGCTTCCTCCGGATCAAGCAGATCCAGTATCAGCGTGTCCACCAGTCAGGGGGAGGTCCCCACGGCTCCCGGTGATCATGGAGTGTCGAGTTCCCTGATCACCACAGCGGAAGACCGTGCCTGCCGCGTCATCATCGCTCATTCCCGCCGGGCTGGCCCAACTTGCCGGTTCCGGCCCGGCCGCCGCCGGGGAACTGCCCGACCTGCTGGACCGGCTGGGTCACTTGCCCGACCCGCGCTGCCTGCGGGGCCGGCGTCACCGGTTGTCGTACGTCCTGGCCCTGGCCGCCTGCGCGGTCCTGGCCGGAGCGAAGTCCCTCACCGCGATTCGCCGAGTGGGCCGCCGATGCCTCTGACCAGCTTCTTCTCCACTGCGGGGCCACACTGCGCGATCCGGACCGGCCCTACCGGGCGCCCAGCGAGGCGTCGGTGCGCCGGGTACTGCAGCGCATCGACGGCGACGCGCTCGACGCGGCGATCGGCGGCTGGCTCACCGCTCGTGCGGCCGCCGCCAACGCCGGCGGCCGGGACAGCCACTCGCCGTCCCAGCCGGTTCGGGCAGCGGTCGCGGTGGACGGCAAATCCCTGCGCGGCGCGGTCCGCGCCGACGGCCGTCGCGTCCACCTGCTGTCCGCGCTGCGCGGCGACGGCGTCGTCCTGGCTCAGCGCGAGGTCGGTGCCAAGAGCAACGAGATCACCGCGTTCCGGCCACTGCTGGCCCCGCTGGACCTGACCGGTGCGGTAGTGACCTTCGACGCGCTGCTGACCCGGACCGACCACGCAAAGTTCCTGGTCGAGGAGAAAGACGCGCACTGCATCGCCGTACTCAAGGGCAACCACCCGAACCTCCACGCGCTGGTGAAAGACCTGCCCTGGAAGGACGTGCCGCTGATGGACCGCACCCGCACCGCGGCCCACGGCCGCGACGAGATCCGCGGCCTGAAGACCGTGACCGTGCCGGGGCTGCCGTTCCCGCACGCCGGCCAAGCGCTGCAGATCGTCCGCCGACGGCGCACGGTACGCACCGGGAAGGTCTCTCTCGAACGGGTCTGCGCACTCACCAGCCTCGCCGTTCACCAGGCAACCACCGCTGACCTGGCCAAACGCATACGCGGGCACTGGGCAATCGAGAATCGTGAGCACTACGTCAGGGACGTGACGTTCGAGGAGGACACCTCACGAGTAAGGACAGGCGGCGCACCACGGGCGATGGCCTCGCTGAGGAACCTGGCCATCGGCGCACTCCGCCTGACGGGGCGGGACAACATCGCCGAGGGCCTGCGCGATCACGGACGCGACATGGCCCGGCCGCTGGCGACTCTCGGACTCACGTGATCATTCCCGGCCGATCGCGAGAACGACGAAGCCCTGGTACAGACCCGCTGCAGGCCCTCCGACCGGGCCCGGTCCACGAGCATCGCAACCAACTGCTCGGCATTACTTCCGGACTGGCAGCCAGGTCAATTGACGGTAAAGCATGGGGCCATCGCGTAGAAAACCAGGCGGAGGAGATTACTCCGCCTCTGGGGTGCGCATGGTTGAACGCAGGGAGCGGACAACATCGTATTCCACGAGGGGGTGGCGGGATTAGGTTCTTGTGGCCGGAATCCACCCTCCACCTCTGTTGACCATGTCGCGCTGCGGGGCTTCACCCCTATCTGTGCCGACACAGGCGACTCCGGCACCCCGACCTTCGCCGACGCCACCACCCAGAGCGCGTCCCTGCCCTCGCCCAATCGGGAGAGTGTCACCCTTGAAGGGACAAACCAGTACGCCATGAGACAACAGCCACGGAAGAGGCAGAGCCGACGATCATCCGCTGTCGTCTTCGCTGCGGCAACCGCGTTGGTCGCTTCCGCCTTCACCGTCAACGCCGCACAGGCGGCGACATCGCAACCGGCCGCGAACCCGGCGCAGAAGCAGGCCGCCGGCACGCCGGAGAAGCAGAAGCAGGCCACCACACCATCGGCCGCGGTCCCGCTGAAGGACCGTGACAAGGTTCTTGGGAAGGGCTGGAAGACCTCCCCCGACCGGGCCGTGACCACAGCTGCTGACAGCGACGGACTCCACCTCCTGATCGCCGACAGCACGACCGGCTACGCCTGGAGAACCGCCGCGGTGCTGACCGAGCCCCAGCTCCCGGCCGACACCTGGATCGGCAACAGCTGCGTCATGGACGACCACCACGCGGCCGTCGCCTACGCCCCCCGCACCTTCACCAACAAGCAGGACCTCATGATGGGCGGCGCGCTCACCGCGATCGTGAACCTCGATGACGGCCGCGTCACAAGCTGCCCTTCACCGCGTCCCTGGCCTATTTCGACCCCACATGCAGCCCGGCCACGCACAGCGCCGTCTTCACCGCGCTCCGCGACTCGCAGACACGCCTGGTCACGGTGAACACCAAGGGCACAACCCTCGCGGACACCACCGCGAAGGGCGAGATCACCTCTGCCGTGCCCACCAAGGACGGTGTGATCGCAGCCTCGGGGAACCAGCTCGTCACCGTCGACCGCAACGGCCGGACGATCAGACTCACCGCCACGAAGCACGCCCCGTACGGCATCCGCGTGACCGGCGACGGCACGGTCGACTACATCGACCGCACAGGCGACACCGACGCCAACGTGCAGACTTACGCACACGGCAAGAAGACCACCGTCGCCAGCGGCAAGATCACCGCGATGAACCTCCGCCAGGGCACGGACAGCACCGTCTACCTCGCCGGGAGAGCCAGCCATGGCAAGGGCTTCACAACCAGTCGCATCAAGCCGCTGGACGTCTCGCCCGACGCGGAGGTCTCCACTCGCGGCCGCCTGGCTGTCGACCCGGTTCTGTCGCCCGCCGTGCAGACCGGCCTGACGAGGATCGCGGGGGCGGGGCGAGCCGTGCCCGGCACCGAGCCGCAGCCGGCCCCCACCGCAGCCTCCGACGGCCCGCTCGCGGTCACGTCCACGGCCACACCCACGGGCAGCAAGGTCACCCAGACCGTCGCCCCCTGGTCCGGCGGCGCGCCCGCCGCGCGATCCGCCGCGCCCGCCGCGCGGTCCGGAGCGCCGGCGGACGCGAACGGCACGGCCCCCTCCCCGGCGCTCGCCGGCATGTCGAAGGCGTCTGGCGGCGCAACCGCCAAAGCCGCCGCGACCACCGCGGACCACGACCCGGTGGACACCGACCGCTGGTGCTCCGTGCCGCGCAACGACGTCAACGCCCAGGCGCTGCAACCCACACCGAACCAGGTCGAGTGGGCGGTGGACATGGCCGTCCGCGGTGACCTGACCTCGGCATGGGTCTCCCAGGGCGGCTGGCGCTCCCAGGCCGGACTGGGCACCATCAGCCCGCAGGCCCTGTTCGCCAAGCCGGCCCTGACCGGCGGCGGAAGCATCCCCGCACAGGTCGAACTGGGCATCCTGGCCCAGGAGTCCAATCTGTGGCAGGCCGAATCCGGCGCGATACCCGGCCAGATGGGCAATCCCCTGGCGTCAGTGGCCGGCTTCTACGGCCACAAAGGCACCACATCCTCCGACTACTGGAAGATCGACTGGGAGAACTCCGACTGCGGCTACGGCGTCGGCCAGGTCACCGACGGCATGCGCCTGGCAGGTCACGAGAAGACCGGCGAGACCAGCCTGTCGCCCGCCCTGCAGAAAGCCGTCGCGCTGGACTACACCGTCAACGTGGCCGCATCACTGCAGATCCTCGCCGACAAGTGGAACGAGGTGCACACCGCCGGCCAGACCGTCACCGTCAACAACGACGACGCCTCCAAGCCGGAGAACTGGTTCACCGCCGTGTGGAACTACAACCTCGGCTATAACCCGCCCGGCTCCGGCCCCGGCGGACCCGACGGCCCGTGGGGGCTGGGGTGGTACAACAACCCCGCCAACCCCATCTACCCGGCGGGCCGGCAGGCGTTCATGGACACCAGCCTCGACCCGGGCGCCAACCACGACGCCGCCCACCCGCAGGACTGGCCCTACGAGGAGAAGGTGATGGGCTGGGCCGCCTGGTCCATCGACACCGGCCACTCCTACGCCACCTCAGGACGGCAGGACTGGCCCGGCGACAGCGGCTTCTCCTCCGCAGGCTTCCAGCCCTCCTGGTGGCTCACCCCCGCGGAACGCAGCGAGATCAAGCCGCCGCTGGACACCTTCTGCAACACCAGCAACGACTGCGAGGTCTCCGACCCGCCCCCGTGCGAGACCGACCACATCGAGGGCTGCGACCAACTCCACTGGTGGCACGAGCAGAACACCGTCTGGAAGACCAACTGCGCCGACACCTGCGGCCACGAGAGCATCAAGTACGTCACGCTGCGCGCCGAACCGGGCCGCGGCTACCGCCTCCAGTACGGCGAACCCGACTGCGCGGCAGCCCCCGCGGGCGCCATGGTCGTCCACTCCGTGCCCGACGGAACACCCACCTGGAGCCAGACCTGCGGCAACGCCGCCTCCTCCGGAACCTTCCAGTTCACCTTCTACCCCGACAGTTCCGACCAGTACGAGGCCAAAGGCGACCTGAGCCAGATAGGCGGCGGCTACCAAGGCCACTACTGGTACGCGCACACCCGCAATGACGCGCACCTCGGCGGTGACGGGGGAAGGATGACCGTCGATGGCACGTGGACGCTCAACCAGAGCCTCAACCAATGGGCCCGGGTCATGGTGCACGTGCCCGACACCGGCGCCCAGACCCAACAGGCGCACTACAAGATCTACGGAATCGCAGGGCAGAGCGGCGGCTACGACCGCTACATCAACCAGCACCGGCAGTCCAACGCATGGCTCTCCCTCGGCGTCTACCGGTTCTCCGGAACCCCGAAGGTGGACCTCAGTAACGCGACCGATGACGGAACCGCGGACGACGACGTCGCCTGGGACGCGGTCGCGTTCCAACCGCTGCCGGGAAAGCCGAAGCACATCGTTGCGGCTCTCGGCGACTCCTACTCCTCCGGTGAGGGTGCGGGCAACTACTTTCCGGAGACCGACCAGGACCATGGCACCAGCACCTGGAATGCCTGCGCGCGCAGCAAGGACGCCTGGCCCCGCAAGCTCGTGCTACCGGGCGAGACCGCCACGCTGGGCTCGCTCAGCGACGCCTGGAGCACCAGCGCGGAACTCGGCTTCGTCGCCTGCTCCGGCGCCAAGAACTGGAACGTCCAGACGCAAGGCGAACTGACGACGCCGGGCACCTACGGCTCGTACCCGGTCGACTGGGACGACCGCACGAATAACCCCGTCGACGGGCAGTTCCACGAGATGAATCAGATGGACTCCGGCGTACTCGACGGCGACACGACACTGGTGACGTTGACCATCGGAGGCAACGACCAGAACGCTTTCAGCGACGCGATCTCGGACTGCGCCGGCAGTCCGCTCAGCTGCGGCGGCGACGCCTTCACGGCCAAGTACGACAAGCTCATCGACGACGCCGAGAAAAACATCCTCGAAACGCTCAAGGAGATCAGGGACAGGGCACCCAACGCCCAGATCGTACTGGTCGGCTACCCGGCCCCGATCAGTACGGGCAGTACCTGCGACGCTGCCGGCGGCGCCGTGGGCAGCGACCCGCAGACCCTGACCGACCTGGCGTTCTACTTCGCCGCGGGGGACCAGGACACGATTTTCAAGATCAACGACACGAAGGTCGACCAAATCGATCCGTACTCGTGGTTCACCGACCACGAGGTCTGCGACAGCGACTCCTGGATCAAGGGAGTCAGCATCGGGCCCAACAGCGAGGGCGACTTCCACGCCGGCGACCCCAACGCCACGTGCGCATGGGTGTTCGACACCTGTGTGAGTCGGGAGTCCTTCCACCCCAACGTGTCGGGAACCACCGGCTACGCGGAGTTGGTCGACGAGGAGTTGGCCAACACCCTTGGATATACTGGAGGATGATTAAAAAGCGGCCCGCCCGCACGCCCGGCCACAACCGGTGGCCGGTCGTGTGGGCCGTCGGCCTCTTCCTTGTGCTGCTGTTCATCGGGACATGGATTCTGTACACCATGCTCAGGGGCCTCTCGCCGCACGACCCCAAGCCCCACAGCCCCGAGACGCGATCGGCCGTAAAGGCGGCCGAGCAGACAGCGCACGCCCTGGCGCAGGCCGACGCCGACGGAACCCTGTCCGAACCGGAGGCCCGATCGGCCGTCGCAGACGGCGGCGTACTGACCCAGCTGAGTCTGGAGGACGACTCGGGCAGCCTGACGGTGGCCTTTCCCTACACCGAGGAGCCCCCGGGGACCGGCATCACACTCCGCCGCTACGTGTGCGTGTACTTCCTCGTGCTCACCGGGCAGGCCGTGGAGACCAACTACTCCGGCGGCTGCCCCGTGCACCCGCGGCCCCTCACCACCACCACCGGCGTCGGCGGGTTTGCACGGTGACCGGGGGTGTGTCAATTTAGCGGCTGATCTTGGTTGTTGAGGGTTCAGTTGTTGGCCGGGGTGAGCCGGCCCTCGAAAGCGATCTGGAAGGCGTTGAGTGGTGCCTTCCAGCGCATGGTCCACTTCTTGCGGCCCTTGCCGGTCGGGTCGAGGCTCATCAGTGCCATGTAGACGCACTTGAGGGCGGCGGCCTCGTTGGGGAAGTGCCCGCGGGCCCGGACGGCCTTGCGTATCCGCGCGTTGACGGACTCGATGGCGTTGGTCGAGCAGATGACGGTGCGGGTCTCGACGTCGGAGGAGAGGAAGGGCACGAATTCGGCCCAGGCGTTTTCCCACAGCTGGACGATCGCCGGGTACTTCCTGCCCCAGGCGTCCTGGAACTCTCCGAAGCGCTCCGCTGCCGCGCTCTCGTTCGAGGCGGTGTAGACGGGCTTGAGCGCCTTGGCGATCTTGTCCCAGTCCTGGCGGGCCGCGTAGCGGAAGCTGTTGCGCAGGAGGTGAACGATGCAGGTCTGCACAATTGTTCGAGGCCAGACCGTCTCGACCGCGTCGGGCAGGCCCTTGAGGCCGTCGCAGACGAGCATCAGCACGTCGTCCAGGCCGCGGTTCTTCAGCTCGGTGAACACCTGCAGCCAGTACTTCGCTCCCTCGCCCCCGTCGCCGGCCCAGATCCCGAGGATGTCCCGGGTGCCCTCGGCCGTGACAGCCATGACCACGTAAACGGGCCGGTTCGCGACCTTCCCGTCCCTGATCTTCACGTTGATGGCGTCCACGAACAGGACCGGGTAGACGCGGTCCAGCGGCCGGTTCTGCCATTCGGTCATGCCCTCCATCACCTGGTCGGTGATCGTGGAGATCGTCTGTTTGGAGACCTCGGCGCCGTAGACCTCGGCCAGGTGCGCGGAGATCTCCCCGTGGGTGAGGCCCTTCGCGGACAGCGACAGCACCATCTCATCCACACCCGTCAGGCGCCGCTGCCGCTTCCTGACGATTTGCGGCTCGAAGGTGCCGGCCACGTCCCTCGGCACCTTCACCTCGACCGGCCCGACATCGGTCAGCACGGTCTTCGCCCGGGTGCCGTTGCGGCTGTTGCCGCTGTTGCGGCCCTCGAAATCGTGCTTGCCGTAGCCGAGGTGATCGGTGATCTCGCCCTCCAGGGCGGACTCCAGCACCCGCTTGGTCAGCTGCTGCAACAGCCCGCCCTCACCGGTCAGTTGCAGGCCCTCGCTCCGGGCCCGGTCGACCAGCATCGCGATCAACTGCTCGTCCGACGTGGCCACACCGACCGGCTCCCCGACGGACTCGTGCTCGATCATCGTCTCACTCACTTGGCGTCTCTCCCATGATCAGCAGATCCGCCGTTGATTAGACACTCCCCCCAGGGCCAAAACCGGAAGATGATCACAACCAAGAACAGGCCCTAGCGCAGCGCCGCGTTGATCCTGCGGGGGTATGTGGGTTTGAGTGGGGTGCCACCGTAGGTCCACCGGTAGGGCTTGGTGTCGTGCTCGTCGTAGGCCGTGACGAACTTGTCGATCGTGCCAGCGAGATCGCAAACGGATTCGACACCGCCATCGGCTGTACCTATCACTATGTTCGCGCGTAAGCGGCGGTCAGACCGCGACGCGGCCTCCATCAGCGGGCAGAACAGCTCCGTAGATGAAGCTGGCCTCGTCGGAGGCGAGGAAGCAGACGGCCGCGGCGATCTCGTCGGGATCCGCCCCTCGCCGTGCTGGCACGGTCGCGGCCAGAGCGTCGAACATCTCACCCATCGCGGTGCTCGCCGGGGTGCGAGTCGGCCCCGGGGCAACGACGTTGACCCGTACGCCCTGCGGGCCGTACTCGGCAGTCCAGGACTTGGTCAGGGCCTCGATCGCTGCCTTGGAGGCTCCGTAGGCGGCCAAGCCACTCATGCCGACGGTCGCCGCCATCGTCGAGATGCTGATGATCGCACCGCCGCCCCGGGCGGCCATCCTCGGCGCGATTGCCGCGGTCAGGTAGAACGGTGCCTTGACGTTGACGTCGAAGACCAGGTCGAAGTCCTCCTCCGTAGTCTGCTCGGTGGGGCCGCCCGGGAAGACGCCGGCGTTGTTCACGAGCACGTCGACATCCGCCGCGGCCTCAGCCAGGCGCCGCACGTCGTCGAAGTTCGCGAGATCGGCGGCGATGAACCGGGCCTTGCCACCCTGTGCGTCGATCTCGGCGATGACCTCGTCACCGCGTCGCTTGTCGCGACCGGTCAGGATCACGTGGGCGCCGCGGCGTGCCATCTTCATTGCCACGGCGCGGCCGATGCCCGAGGTGCCGCCCGTCACGAGCGCGGTCTTTCCCTGAAGTGTCATGGTCCTGTTTCCTTCTTCTCTCGGTGTGCTGTCTACGCGAACGAGGCGGCGTAGTCGGCGGCGAACTGCTCGAACGAGCGCGCCGGGCGGCCCAGCAGGGTCGGCACGTCCTGGGTGGCCCAGTCGGCGTCGCCCTCCGCGATCATGCTGAACGCCTGGGCGTTCATGTGGGCGATCTGCTCGGGGACCCCGGCGCGGATCATCGCGTCCTTGTTCTCCTCGAAGCTCAATTCCCGGTAGGTGATGGTCCGGCCCAGCAGCCTGGAGAGCACGGCGGCTACCTCGTCATTGGAGATCGCCTGCGGGCCGGTGAGCCAGTAGGTCTTGCCGGCGTGCCCAGCGGGCGTGGCGGCGATCGTGGCGGCCACCGCCGCCACGTCCCGGGTGTCGACCATGCCTGTACGTCCCTTGCCGGCCGCGGAGCCGAAGCCGCTGGTCTTGGCGATCGCGGGCGCCAATGCAAGGACGTTCTGCATGTAGGCGTTCGAACGCAGCAGGGTGTGGGGCACCCCGCTGGCGGCCAGCCCTGCCTCGATCTCGCTCTGCCCGCGCCGCCGGGCGATCGGCGAGTCGGGCGAGGCCTTGCTGCTCGCCTTGACGATGTGCCCGACCCCGGCCCGCGCGGCGCTGGCGACGACGTTCAGTTCCTGCGCGGGCACGGCGGGGCTGACCAGCACCACCGCTGTCACTCCCGCCATCGCCGCATCGATGCTCCCCGGCACCTCCAGGTCGCCGACCACGACGTGCGCACCCGCATCCGCCAGCGCCTTCGCCTTCGCCGGGTCCCGGACCAGCACCCGGACCGGCATCCGCTGCTGCGTGAGTAGGCGCACCGCTTCGGAGCCGACCTTCCCGGCCGTGGCGACAAGGATCATGGGGCCCTCTTTCCGCTCATCAAAACTGGGTTACAGCACCCACACTTTGCCATCCAGACTGGGTTGTCAAACCCAGAAAGTGCTAGCATCGGCCTCATGAGCACTGATACGCGCAACCGGCCGAAGCTGACCGCCAAGGGAGCGCGCACCCGGGCCCGGATTGTGGACGCTGCCGCCCGGCTGACCCACGAACGGGGCGTCGCCAGCACCACACTCGACGACGTGCGGGCGGCGGCAGAGGTCAGCGGATCACAGCTCTCCCACTACTTCGCCGACAAGGACGCACTCGTCCAGGCGGTCATCGACCACCAGGCCGACACCATCCTGGGCAACCAGCGACAGGCCGACCTCGGCAGCATCGAAGGACTCGCAGGCTGGCGGGACATGGTGGTCACCCAGGCGAAGAGCACACAAGCCAAGGCAGGCTGCCCTCTCGGATCGCTCGGCGGCCAACTCGCCGAGGTCGACCCCGAGGCCCGCGCCCTGATCGCCGCCGGATTCGACCAGTGGTCCGCCGCCATTGGCGACGACCTGCGAACCCTTCACGCCGCCGGGCACCTCGACAGCGAGATCGACCCGGACGACCTCGCTGTCACCCTCCTCGCCGTACTCCAAGGCGGGCTGCTCCTCGCACAGGTCCACCGCGACCCCCGTGCCCTGGAAACCGCGCTCGACACCCTCATCGCCCTCGCCTCCAGCGGACCAGCCGCACCGCGAGGCAAGAACCCGTCACACACCGAGCCCGCCACCCTGCACTGATCCGAACGCCGTTCCACCGTTGCGTGCGAGAAGCTTGTTCCCACGCCTGGGCCGAGCAGCCCGGTCCGATACACCACCGCAGTGAGTGTCGGGACCTCCCCCTGACTGGTGGACACGCTGATACTGGATCTGCTTGATCCGGAGGAAGCGAGAAGACCGCCGATGGCGATGAAGGACTACTCGGACGAGTTCAAGGCCGATGCCGTGGCCCTGTACGAGTCCACACCCGGGGCGACCTACAAGAGCATCGCCGCTGATCTGGGCGTCAACCGGGCCACCCTGCGTGCGTGGGTGCTGCGGGACCGCGAACGCCGCGGCGTCACCGCCACGGCTGCAAAGCCGACCGTCCAGCCGGGGGCGGCGGTGCCGTCCGACGCTCCGGACGAGCGGATCCGGCAGCTGGAGGCGAGGGTGGCAGAGCTCGAAGCGAGCGAGCCACCGGGCTGGGCAGGGCTGGCAATCGAGGCGCTGAAGATCGCGCTCGGAGACCGGGCACGCGGCGAGGACGGCACCGCCGGAGATCCATGGACACGGCAATGAGCTCTCGGCCACGCTACCGACGTCGAGCGGCTGGCGGTGATCTACTCCGACGTCACGCTCGATCCCGACCGGTGGCGCTTCGGCGAGGGCAGCGTTCTGTTGGGCGCCCAGCGCATCATCGTCGGCGCTTCAGCCCGGGTGCGAACGGCCGGCCCGCAGGCCGCGGTGCGGTACGCAGGACTTCGCCGGGCGGCGGTCGGCAGACCGACCCGGGTGGCGTCGGCTCGTTCCGGGCCGACGCAGAGCGAGTGTGCCCGTTGCTGCGGCGCTGTCAAGCGGCAATGAGATTTCGAGCGAACAGCCACCGGTTAACCAGTCCAGCTGACAAGGTCGCGCCCGACGACGCGAGTGGCCGTTCACTACCTCAAGTCGTTTGGCTGGCAGCGGAGTTGTGGATCGCCCGACTTACAGCGGCTGGGCAGGGGAGGCGGGACGCGCAGATTTGGGGAGTGCTGTTCAGGCGGCTACGCGTCGGCCCTGGGGCTTTGAACGTCGAGGCGGAAGTCGCGGTGGAGGTCCGCGGGCCACAGCGGGGTGCCGAGGGCGACTTCGAGGAGGAAGACGGTGCGCACGTCCGTGACCCCGCTGCCGTCCAGGATGCGTCCGATGGTGGGGTGGGTACTGCCGACCAGCTCTGCGACCGCCCGCGCGCTCAGACCGCGTTCGTCCATCACCTTCAGCAGCTCGCGCGCCAAAGCCTGGGCAATGAAGGCGCCGGGCGGGGCGTCACCGGCCAGGCGCGCGTTGGGCCACACGCCGGAGGCGATGTGAGACGACGGTGGTCCGTCGGGGTTGCGCACTTCCTCGTCGTCCCATCCCGGCGCTATCAGCAGGACTGTCATCGGTCACCTCATTCTCTCGGTCCGCATGGGGAGGCCGACAGCCACCCCACTAGTGGTACGTTTATTTACCACCAGGTGGCGGGAGCTGACCGTCCGGGGGCATGTTCCGTCCGGCCTGTCCCGGTGTGCGAAGGGGGCGGGGGTGGCGACGATGTTCGCCGGGGTCGACTGGGCGGACCGCTGGGTGGACTGCGCGGTCATCCGGCGTGATGGTACCCGGCTCGGCCACCGGCGCATCGTGTACGCCCAGAGCGCCGATCCGGTGGGGGACTACGCGTCGTTCCTCCGCTCGTTCAACCGCACCCGCTGGCGCTCCATCCCCACCGCGATCGAGGACGTCGGCATCCTGTTCGCCCAGAACCTGACCGACCACGGCCTGACCGTGATCCACGTGGACGCCACGCTCGCCGCCAGGGCCCGCAAGGCCGGCAGTGCCGGTGGCGACACCAAGGCAGACCACACGGACGCCTATCTCCTGGCCGGCATGTTCCGCACCGGAAACTTCGCGCCCCGGCGTGTGAGTTCAGCAGCGGCGCGCGCCGTCCAGGTCCTGGCCCGTGCGCAGACCGACGCCGCCCGCAGACGGGTGGAAGCCCTCCACCAGCTGCGCGCGGCTCTGGTCACCTACTACCCGGCGGCCACCACCGCCTGGCCCAAGGCCGGCCTGCGCCACCCCCAGGCCCGCGCCGTCCTGGCCGCCGCTCCCTCGCCGCGCGCCGCCGCCGCGCTGAGCCCGGTCCAGTTCGCCCAGGCGCTGCGCACCGGAGGCCGGTGGCGCACCGTCGAGGACGAGGTCGAGCGTCTCCATTTGCACTTCCGCCGGCCCGCTCTGCGTACGCACCCGGCGGTGGAGGAGGCGCGGGCGGCCGAGGCCCGTGGGCTGCTCGCCGATCTCGACCACGCGTGCTCCCGCGCCGACGACATGGCCCGGCAGGCCGCGGAAGCCTTCTCCGCCCACCCCTCCCACAAGATCATTACCTCGTTCCCCGGGATCGGCGACCTCCTGGGAAGCCGCCTGCTCGGCGAGACCGGCGACCACCCGCACCGCTTCGCCGACGCCCGGGCTCTGTGCGCGTACGCCGGCGTGGTCCCCGTCACCTGGGCCCCGGGTACGGCGGCCCGGGTCTCCATGCGCCGGGCGGTCAACTCCGAGCTGCGCGACGCTCTTTACCAGGGGGCGCCCGCCGCTGCACCGAGGTCTCCCGGGACCTGGCTTGCTCGCCGCGCCGGCGGGGCTGACCGACCGGCCCGACCGGGAGTTGACGGCCCCGTCGCCCACTGTTCTCCGGCGTGCCAAGCACGCCCGAGAACAGCCGGTCCAGGGGCTGGCATCGGTTCGTTCTTCGGCAAACGTCCGGCCTCGTGGTCTGCTTGCCGGGCTGCGATGGCCCACCAGGCGGCGGCGAGGTTGGCGGAGCGGCTGACGGCGTGGCACTGGGCTCGTCGGTCGCCCAGGCCGCAGGTGAGTGGTGTCAGGGCGTGGGGGACGGACTGTTTGAGGAGAGAGGCGTAGTTCTGGCCGCCGAGGAAGATGACGTGGGCGTCGTCCAGGTCGAGTGCGGCGGTGTGGCGGGCCATCCGCTCCGGGGTGATGGCGTCCTGGTCGCTGAGCCGGGTGTCGTAGCGGAACAGGGGACGGCTCAGGGGGACCAGGCCGTGCCGTGCTGACAGGATGTGGATCAGGGTCTGGTCGGTCGGGGCGTCGGCGGCGCGCCGTAGCGAGCGGTGGTACGGGCCGGTGTAGAGCTTTCCGGCGGGGATGACGTCCCGGTACCCGAATTTCTCCCAGGACGGCTTGGCCTTGGCGGAACCGCAGGCGGAAGCGCACTGGTTCGTGGATTTCTGTACTAGAGGCAGCCGGGAACCCGCACGTCTGGCGGTGAGGGTGTGAGCCTGGCGTGCGGGTTCGGGGTGCGTGCTACTTGTTCTCGCCTGGTTTTCCGGTGTGTTGGTCGTTGGTGCTGCCGGGGCGGGTGTCGCCGGGCTTGGTGTTCTGGCCTGGGCTGGCGGGGGCGGTGGGGTTGGGTTGGTTGTGGTTGTCGTCTTCGCCTCCCTTGCCGGTGGCTCCGGACTGGTTGAGCTGGTAGGCGAACATGAGGGCGGCTATGGCTATGGTGGCGGTGATCCACAAGGCGATGCGTCGCATGAGGGCTCCTGAGGAGTAGTGGGTCGGGGGCTGGTGGGGTTACCAGCCGAACTCTTCGGTGTAGAAGTGGTTGCGGTGCGCGCCGGCGCGGCGGGCGGCTTTGCGGACTGCGGTGAGCCAGTGGGGTGGGCCGCAGGCGTAGATGTCGCAGCGGGCGACGTCGGGGACGAGCGCGGTGAGGGCTTGGGCGTCGTCGGCGGGGTGGTTGAGGTCGGCTGACTGCCAGGAGTTGTCGGCGCGGCGAGGTCCGGGCAGGAAGATCAGCTCGATGCCGCGGCGGGCGGCCAGGTCGCGCAGTTCGTTGGCGAGGACGGCGTGCTGGTCGTGGCTGTAGCGGTAGAGGAGGGTCGCTTCGCCGGGTTCGTAGGGGCTGTCCTCCAAGAGCGCGCGCAGAGGCGTGATGCCGATGCCGGCGCCGATGAGGAGCATGCGGGGCTGTGTGCGCTGGCGGGCGGTGAAGGTGCCGTAGGGGCCCTCGATCAGGACGCGGGTGCCGGGGGTGAGGCGGGCGGCGCGTTCGCTGCCGTCGCCGGCGGCTTTGATGGTCACGCGGAGTCGTTCGCTTGTGGGGGCCGCGGACAGGGTGTAAGGGTTGCCGCGGCTCCAGCCGGGGCCGTCGAGGAAGCGCCAGATGAAGAACTGGCCAGAGGCGGTCTTCATCTTGTCCAGGCGGTGCCCGGCAACAGTGACCGTGACGACACCCGGGGCCTCGGCGACGGCGGATTCCACGCGCATGCGGTGGTAGAGGGAGCGCCAGGCGGGCCAGGCCAGGCGGTACAGCACGGTGACGGCGAAGGCGAATCCGTACAGCGCCCACCAGTAGAGGCGGGTCCATTCCTGGTGGAAGTCGGCGCCGTCGCCGAGGGTGTGCGGGAAGGTCGCGGCGATGCCGGCGTAGGAGTACAGGTGCAGCAGGTGCCAGGACTCGTAGCGCAGCTTTCGCCGTGCGGCGCGCAGCGAGGTGACGACGACCAGGATCAGCAGCAGCGTGCCGACGGTGGCGAACACCATCCACGAGTCGGTGATGAACACGCGGGTGAGGGCGTCGAGGGCGGTCTGGGGCTGGCGGGAGACGCGTTCGAGGGCGAAGAGGATGACGTGGGCGATCATCAGCCAGAACGAGGCGAAGCCGATCCAGCGGTGGCGTCGGGTGAGCAGGTCGTGGCCCCAGGCGTTCTCCAACCAGGGGATACGGGCCAGCAGCACGACCTGGAGGATCATCAGGTCGGAGGCGAGCAGGCCGGTGAGCAGGCCGAGGGAGCCCATGGCCCGGTCGAGGGTGGTCAGACTGGCGGGGCCGCCCTGGTTCATCACCCACAAGGCGATGACGGCGACAGCGGACAGGATCGCGAGCGCGCCGAGGACGTCGGCCGAGGTGACCAGCGGTGGGCGCGGCGGCGGCGGTTTGCGGTGCCCTGGGGCGAGCGGGGTGGACTGGGTCATCGCAGGGGGCTTCCTCACGGCGGTACCGGACGGTGCGCCCCCTTGGAGGAGGCCAGCGGTGTTCACCGTGGCCGCGGTCTTTGTGGGGGGAGTAAGAAAACGGCCACCCACCCTGAACTGCTGCGGTCCGGGAGAGGGGAGAATTCGGGTTGGCCTGCACTGACGGCTGCCCGCAGGTGCCATGGGCGGCTGGGGCGCGGGCGTGTTTCTTAGGAAGTTTTGTCGTTGTCTGCCCATGCTGGTGATCCATGGCGCCCCCGAGCTGCGGGGCGCCCAGGACCGGTGGAGCAGGTGAGTGCATGGCAGCGGGGCGCGCGCCGGAAGCGCTCGTGGTCGACGACGACCGTGGAGTGCGGCAGGCACTTGAGCTGGGGCTCGGTCTTGAAGGGTTCACCGTGCGGCTGGCCGGCGACGGGTCCACCGCCTTGGAGGAGGTCGCCGACCGGTTGCCGTCGGTGATCGTCCTGGACGTGGTGATGCCCGGGATGTCCGGCGTGGATGTCGTCCGCACCCTTCGCGCCCAGGGCAGGACCGTGCCGGTGTGCATGCTCTCCGCGCGTGACGAGATCGACGACCGTGTCGCCGGTCTGGCCGCTGGTGCGGACGACTACGTCGTCAAGCCGTTCTCCGTTGCCGAACTCGCCGCCCGCCTGCACGCCATGGTGCGCCTGCACGCCTCAGCCGCGCAGCGGCCCCTGGTCCTTGCGGATCTGTCGATCGAGCCCGCCCGGCGCCTGGCCTTCCGTGCCGGCCGCGAGTTGGGACTGACCACGCGGGAGTTTGACCTGCTGCTCGCCCTGGCCGAGCACCCCGGACTGGTCCTGTCCCGCGCCCAGCTCCTGGAGCGTGTCTGGGGTTACACCTGGGACGTCGACACCAATGTCGTAGATGTCTTCATCGGCTACCTGCGCAAGAAACTCGAAGCCGACGGCGGCCCCCGCGTCGTGCAGACCGTCCGCGGCATCGGCTTCGTCCTGCGGCCCGGCCCGTGAAACTCGTCCCGCGCAGTCTGCGCGCTCAGATCACCGTGGCCGTGACCGTGCTGGTGACTGCCGTTGTCGCACTGGCCGGACTGGTCATTGTCACCCGTATCGACCACCGCGACCACGCCGACATCGATCGGCAGCTCGCCTCACGCGCCCTGAAGGTCCACCAGGACGCCGACAAGCTCCTCGACCAGGGCGACCACCCCGGAGGCGACGACTACGGGGGCCTGCTGGCCGGCAGCCAGTCCCTGGTCCGCATCATCTTCGGCGAACACGTGATCGCCCAGCGGGGTGAGACTCCCGCCCCGCCCCTGCCCCTTCCCTCCCATGACGGTTACGCCACCCTCACCACCGGCGGCCAGACCTGGCGCTCGCTGACCCAGCCGCTGAACACCAGCGGGGACCGTCTCGAAGTCCTCCAGAACATTGAGGCGGTCCAGCAGCGCCTGGCCGACAACACCTCCCTGGTCGCCGTCGTCTCCCTCACGGCCGCCCTGCTCACCGCCGGGGGCGTCTGGTGGATCACCCACCTGATCCTCCAACCCCTCCAGCGCCTGCGCGCCGGCGCCACGACCATCCGCTCCACCGGCTTCGACCAGTACCTTCCGGTGATCGACCGCCCCCGGGAAGTCGCCGACCTCTCCCAGGCCCTGGCCGACATGCTCGACCAGCTCCACACCAGCACGGAGTCCACCCGCCGCTTCACCGCCGACGCCGGCCACGAACTGCGCACACCGCTGACCGCCCTCGGAATGACCATCGAGATCCTGCAACGCAACCCCAGCCTGCCCGCCGAGCGCCGCGCCCAGGCACTGGAGGCCATGGCCAACGAGCACCACCGCATCACCAGCCTCCTGACCGGCCTGCAGGCCCTCGCCCGCGGAGACGCCCACGCCCTACCCGACCCCACGCCCATCGACCTCGCCGAACTCCTCGCCCAAGCTGCCTCCCACGCCCGGCACCGCCACCCCGGCACCGACTACCGCCTCGACGCGCCCCCGCACGCCCTCGTCCAAGGCTGGTCCACCGGCCTGCGCCTGGCCCTGGACAACCTCCTCGACAACGCCGCCCTCCACGGCCGTCCCTGCGGCACCGTCCACACACACCTCACCCTCGACCGCGGCCTCGCCACCGTCACCGTCACCGACGACGGCCCCGGCATCCCACCCGAGCAGCGCCAAGCCATGAAGGAACGCTTCACAAGAGGACTGAACACCCGCTCACCCGGCTCCGGCCTCGGCCTGGCTCTCGTGGACCAGCAGGCCCGTCTCCACCACGGGACCCTCCACCTCGGCCAGGCCCCCGAGGGGGGACTCCAGGCCACCCTCAGCATCCCCCTCGCCAGGCAGGAGACGGCGTGGAACCTGTGACCGGCACGGGCGCACCTCCGGGATCGCCAAGGCGGTGCAGTACTCACCTCCGCTAGCTCACCCCGTGACAAAACACCAGCCGGGACAACACGCAGGCCCGCAGCCCGAGCCAAGCCCCGCCGCCCGCTCGGCGCTCCAGAAGCCTTCGGCTGGGCCGTCCAAGATCGAGAGTCAACGCGGAAGCTTTGCTGTCCGCTCCGGATGAGCGGCGCTGATGTAACGCAGGGCGGTGGTGTCGCTGATTCCGAACAGACGGATGAGGTGCAGGGGGTCTTTGGACTCGAAAGCCTCGTGCAGGATGCGGTCCTGTCGCGCGGTCTGCATGCTCACCCCCGTGCCCTTGAACGTCTTGTGCAGGGCGGAGGAGGTGATGGCGGCCGTCGGATCGACTGCCGTCCAGCGGTTGATCAGCAGGTGGGGATTGGAGGACATCGGCCAGTGGCGATGCCGCTCCTGGGTCCACTCAGAGATGACCCGGTAGGTAACCCCGTCGAAGTAGACGATGTGTCGTCGACCTGATCGACGCACGAAGAGCCGCTCACGGGACAAATCGAGGTCGGACGGGAGCAGGCGGCGGATGTCGGTGCCGTTCAGGGCGTGGACGCAGACCAGGACGATCACGAAGCGTTCGAAGGCATCACTGGCGTTGACGAGGAGGCCGGCGAGCCGGTCAGCCAACAGCCGAACTGCGGTTCACCGTCCATCTTCACCACGAAAGGCGTTTTTCCTGACGGTATTTTCCGTGTTATTACGCGCCTGGGCTTGGACGCAGGGCAGTCGGCGGGTGGTCATCGCGTCCGCCGGGCTCCATCGCACCATCGGCTGGAGATGCCGGTCCCGTGCCGCGCCCGGCCCGGTAGGCCAGGCGATGCGCATGGGGCCTCGGACAGCGGCCGAGACGTTGGGGTGGTCGCGGGCGGCCGTATCGCCGCACCACGTGTGACTGAGCACCGAGGTTGGCGCCGTTCGCCAGCTCCTGTGCTCAGTTCTGGGCTTCGGTGGAATCGGCGCCCGAGGGCGATCCGGCTTGGTGCGGTCCGCTGGGTGCTGAGCCGAGCGCTGGTTCGGGTGGCCCGGTTGGGGGTTCTGGGCGGATGGCGTCGGTGGGTGCGTGTGCGATCCGGAACGCGCCCGGCGTCAGGGGCGGTGCAGTACGCGGTCCGCTTGCCGGTTGGGTGCTGTCTCGGGGAGGTGCCAAAGGACGGGGCGTCGTCCGACGCGGTCGGCCGGCATTCCGGCCAGGGGTGTGATGGTGATGACCGCGGCCGAGGCGATGGTGGACATCCACAGGGCGTCTCCTTCGCTGACGCCACCGGTCGTGGTGAGGTAGGTCGGTACGTAGGTGATGCCGACGCAGTACGTGATGGAGCCCAGGGCGGAGATGGCGAACGTCCGGTAGAGGTCCGGGCGGTGGAGCCGCAGTGTCCGGCGCAGCGGGCTGGAGAGCGGGGCGCCGACCCGTCGGATCTGTTCGAAGGCGGGGGACTCGCGCATCCTCGCGCGTGCGGCCAGGGTGTCGGCGGCGAGCAGGGCGCCGAAGAGGAACGGGATCGCCAGCCCCAGGTGTCGAGTGCGGGCCGGCTCATCGACGTTGTGGTCACGGCGGCCGCGCCGACGGCGAGCAGTGCGCCGATCTCGCTCGCGGCGGAGGCGAGGGAGGCCACCAGGCCGCGGCGGGCGGGCGGTGCTCCTTCCACCAGGTAGGTCATGACGCCTGTGTATTCGCCGCCCACGGAGAAGCCCATGACGCATCGCAGGAGCAGCAGCAGTGCTCCGGCTGTCGGGCCTATCTGGTCGCGGGTGGGCAGAAGGGCGGTGGCCGGCATCGCCGCGGTCATCCAGGCCATCGAGGCGAGCATGACCCTGCGCCGTCCGAAGCGGTCGCCCAGGTGCGCGAAGGCCAGTGCACCGAGCGGACGCATCACGTAGGCCAGTGCGAACACGGCGAGCGTGGTGAGGACGGAGGAGGGGCCTGTGCCGAAGAAGACCCGGGACATCACGGCAGTCATGAACAGGTAGAGCGTAAAGTCGTACCGCTCGACCACGGTCGAGAAGGCCGCAACGGCCATCGACGACCGCGGCAGCGGCGCCACGCCTACGGGTCTGTCGGGCGATCAACCGGCTCTCCAAGGCCGGACTGCTGGAGCGGCACCCCGCACCGGACGCCGGCTCGGCCCGCTACGTACTGAGCCTGACCGAGGCCGGGCGCGCGCAGATGCTGGGCCGGCTGCGGGAGCCCGCCGATCACGAGATCACCGATTTCACGCGCTTCCTGGCGATCCTGGCGTTCCTCTCCCGGCTGCCGCCCGTCGCCGACCAGCACGCGGTCCTGCGCCGGCGTCTGGAGGTCCTGGAGCAGCCGGCGAGCTTCTTCTACGAGGGCGACCGCCCGTTGCGGGTGGCGGAAGTCGAGGATCCCTACCGTCGGGGCATGATGCTCACGGCCCGAGCCACCAGCCGCGCAGAGAGGGCCTGGCTGCGGGATGTCCTCGGCGACGACGCGCCGAGCGGTGCGGCCGGCTCCACACTCGAAGAACACTCGACAGCACGGAGGCCGAAGTGATCGCGTCGTGGTACGACGAGCAGGGTGCGGCAGGGAATGTGCTGCGGGTCGGTGAGCTGCCCGATCCGCGTCCCGGCCCCGGGGAGGTGCGCGTGCGTGTGCGGGTGTCGGGCGTTAACCCGGGGGACACCAAGAAGCGGCTCGGCTGGCTCGGCTCGTCGATGCCGTATCCGAGGGTAGTGCCGCACAGTGATGCGGCCGGTGTGATCGACATGGTTGGCGCCGGGGTCGACGCGCGCCGTGTCGGGGAGCGGGTGTGGGTCTACGGGGCCCAGTCCTACCGCCCGTTCGGAACGGCCGCGCAGTACACCGTGGTCCCGGCGGACCTGGCCGTCCGGCTTCCGGACCATGTCGGCGACGAGTCCGGCGCGAGCCTGGGCATCCCGGGGATCACCGCGCACCGCGCGTTGTTCGCCGATGGGCCGGTCGACGGCAGTCTGGTGCTGGTGCACGGGGTGCTGGGCGGCGTCGGTTCCATGGCCGCGCAGCTCGCCCGCTGGGCCGGTGCCACCGTCCTGGCCACGGTCCGCCGCACCGCCGACCTTGCCCTGATCGACCCGGCCGTCGTCGCCCACGCCGTCGCCCTGGACACCGCCGATCCGGCCGGGGCGATCCGCGCGCACGCGCCGCAAGGAGTCGACCGCGTCATCGAGGTCTCCCTGTCCGACAACGCCGACCTCGACAACGCGGTGACCGCGGTCGGTGCCGTCGTGGCCGCCTACGCCACCCGTGCCGACCGCACCGAGATCCCGTTCTGGCCGATGCTGTTCAACAACGTCACCCTGCGGCTCCTGGGGAGTGACGACTTCCCGGCCGGGGCGAAGCGGCAGGCCGCCCGAGACCTGACCTCGGCTGCATCGGTGGGTGCGCTCACCGTCGACGTCGGCGACCGCTACCCATTGCGCGCGATCGCCGACGCCCACGACCGGGTTGACGCCGGAAGCCGGGGACGAGTACTGGTCCACCTCCCCGACTGACCGTCCGCAGCAGACCGGGCCCCCGCTGCGGCCGGGGCCCGGGGAGGACTGGTGCTCCGTACGGGGGATGACGGGTGCCGAGGGCACCGGGTGCGCGAGCAGAGTGAAGTCGGCCCGGACCACCGTTCCGGGACGCAGGTGTCTCCGCTTGACCGCGGGGGCGTGCCCGGCTGCCGTCGCGAGGACGCTGAGGTGTCCTTCGGGCAGGCCGGCTATCGCGTAGTGGCCGTGTTCGTCGGTCGCGGTCCTCACGAGCCGGCGCCCGTGGCCGTCGATGACGATGACCGCCGCGTGAGGGACCGAACCGCGGCCGGCGAAGTACACGGTGCCGACGAGGTCCGGTTCCCGTTCCCCGAAGTGGTGACCGTGTGCAGGGAGCGCGGCGGGGTCGGGGAAGTGCAGGGCCGGGTCGTCCCCGAGCGGCATGACGGCGTGCACGTACTGGAAGACGACCGGCAGCAGGGCGTGGGCGCGGGGCCGCCGCTGGTGGGAATGGACAGCACGATGAACAGGACCATGCCGACGGCGGGGAAGAGGCCAGGGAGACCGTCTACTCCCTCACCAACGCCGGTTGGGAGCTGCTCAACGAGCGCCGCGACCGGATCTACGGCCGCGCCCCTTCTCCATGGGACGGCCGATGGCGCTGGACGTCTTCCCTTCCGACGCCGGCGGGTCGGCGGCCGACCGGAGCATCGCCGCCCGCGCCTGGGACCTGGCCGCCCTCGACCGTGACTACGAAGCCCTCCTTGCCGCGCACGCCCGGGCCCTCGACGCCCTGCGCGCCGGTGACACCGTGAGGCAGGCGGCGCTCACTGAGCGCGTCTCCCTGATCCACGACTTCCGCCCGATCGTCTTCGCGGACCCCGACATGCCCTCCGAACTGCTGCCGGCGGGCCGGCACGGCGGCGCCGCGCGCGCGATGTTCCTCGAATCCCTTGACCTGTCCCGCGAGCCGGCCCACGCCTTCGCCGACGATTTCATCGCCAACGCCTGACACCGCGGGCGGTCGGCTCCCGTTTCAGTCGGGCAGTGACGCGGCCTCGCGCAGCCGGTCCAGGAGCGCGTCCAGGGCTGTCAGCTCCGGTCCGTCGAAACCGGCGAACACCGCCCGCAGGTTGCCCGCGTGGACCGACGCGGCCCGTGCCAGGACGTCGCGGCCCTGGCCGGTGATGACGGCGTGGGTCACACGCCGGTCGGCGGGGCACGGGCGGCGCTCGACGTAGCCGGCCGCACCTATTCGGTTGATCAGCCGGGTGATGCCCCCGCTCGTGAGGGCGATGTCCTCGGCCAGGGCGCCCATCGTCAACCGGCCTCCCTCGGAGCGGGCCAGGCGGACGAGCACCTCGAACCACACGTGAGGCAGCCCGGTCTCTGCCTGCAGGACCCCGCCCAGCCGGCGCTCGAGCTTGCTGGATGCTTCCAGCAGGCGGCCGAACGTGGTGATCAGCGGGTCGTCAATCGAAGAGGAGGAGGACATGGTCTCATCGTACGGCGAAAGCCTGACCAGTCAGATAAATTTGCTACGGTTGCAATATCTGACACGTCAACTATCGAGGTGGGAAGTCATGCGCATCGCGATCATCGGAGCCGGGAACGTCGGCTCCGCCCTCAGCACCGCCGCCGTCCGGGCCGGGCACACCGTCTCGATCAGCGCGACCACCGCGGAGAAGGCATCGCAGGTCGCGGGCGCGACCGGCGCGAACGCAGCAGCAGACAACGCCGCCGCCGTCGCCGACGCCGAACTCGTCGTTTTCGCCGTGCCCGGAAACGCCGTCGTCGGCGTCGCCCGCGAGCTCGCTCCCGCACTCGCAGGGAAAATCGTCGTCGACGCCAGCAACCCGCTGAACGACACCTACACCGATCTCAACATCGAAGAGACCGCCGCGGCCCAGAGCCTGCAGCGCTTCCTCCCGGGCGTGCCGGTGGTCAAAGCCTTCAACACGATCTTGGCCGGCCGTCTCGGAACTCCCGTCGAAGGGGACCTGCGTCTCACCGGCTTCTACGCCGGTGACGACACCGGGGGCAAGAACGCCGTAGCCGGGCTCCTCACCTCGCTGGGCTTCCGGCCCGTCGACGCCGGCGGGTTGCGGATGGCCCGCGCACTCGAGGAGATGGCCTTCCTCAACATCTCGCTCAACGCCGGCAACGGCTGGGCCTGGCAGACCGGCTGGGCGCTGCTCGGCCCGACCTCCTGAAGGAAGCGGACCATGAACAGCACCACCCCGATACCCGGCCTCCTCTTCAACGCGGGAAGCAGCGCATGACCGCGTTCGCCGCCCCCGTGGTGGTGACCCGGGGCGGGTCCGACGGACCTCTGGTCGTGCTGCTGCATGGTCGCGGTTCGCACGAAGGCGACATCATTGGTCTGGCGGGTGCCCTGCCCGATTCGCTCTCGTACGCGGCCGTACGGGCTCCGATCGCCGAGAGCGGCGGCTACGCCTGGTTCGCCAACCGTGGCATCGGGCGCCCGGTGCCACAGTCGCTGCGCGCCACCATGGACTGGTTCCGGCAGTGGCTCGACACCGTTGCTCCGCCCGGACGGCCGGTGGTGCTGATCGGGTTCAGCGGAGGCGCCGCGTTCGCCGGCGGCCTCCTGCTGGACGACCCCGCCAGGTACGCCGGTGCCGCCATCCTCTACGGCACCCTGCCCTTCGACGCGGGAGTGCCGACGGACGCCGCACACCTGGCCGGTCTGCCGGTCTTCGTCGCGCAAGGCGAACACGACCGCGTCATCCCCCGCGAACTCCTCGACCGCACCTGGCACTACCTGACCGCCCAGTCCGGGGCAACGACCACCGCACGGCGCGATGCCGTCGGCCACGGCATTGCCCCCGACGCCCTTATCGCCCTCGCGGACTGGCTCGACGCACAGGCGGCCCATCCGGTTGGCCGTGGCACCCCGCCCAACTCTGACACCAGCAGCGTCCTTCATCCGGACCTTCTGCCACCGGCACAACAAGAACAGAAAGCGAAGTGATCCACATGACAGACGAGACAGCACGCGTCCGTACCTCCGAAGAGGTCTACGCCAGCCACGGTGCGGCTCTCATGGCCGAGGACCTGGACGGGCTCGTCGCCAACTTCGCCGACGACGCGGTGATCATCACCCCGTCCGGCGTGAAACACGGCAAGGAGGGCGCCCGTGCCAACTTCACCCAACTGTTCACAGACCTCCCGAAGGCCGACTGGACGATGGACACCACCCTGTTCGGCGGCGACATCCTCTTCCTCGAATGGAAGGCCGACTCCGCGATCAACCAAGCAGCGCACGGAGTCGACACCTTCGTCATCCGCGACGGACTCATCCACGCCCAGACGGTGCGCTACGAGCTGTCCGCGAAGAACTAGCCGGTCAAGCCCGCCTCGCGGCAGCCGAAAGAGCAGCACTGTCCGAATGCAGCATGAACTGGGCCGACGGAAGGACCGCGCGCTCAGCACGCCGATCCCTGACGCAGACCTCCCTGGTCGGCAGCCTCGCCGCTACCGTTGGAAAGCCAGGCCCTGATGGCGCAGGGCGGCGGGCCCATCTCACGGTCGCCAGCCGGTGCGCCAGTTTCAGTCGCTCTCGTTGCCGAGCCAGGCCAGGGCGGCGACGGCACTGTCGGGAATGATGTTGGGGTCCGTGCCGGCCTTGATGCCGCCGACGGTGAGCACGGCGGGCGTGGTGGCGGCGATTTCGCGCGAGCCGATGGTCTGGAGCCGTACCACGCACATTGCCGCCATGACGACGGGGTCCACGGCGGCCTGCGGCATGGAACCGTGGGCTCCGCGCCCGTACGAGGTGATGCGGAGGCTGTCGGCGGCCGACAGGAAGGATCCCTGTTTCACTCCGACGTAGCCTGCCGGGTGGACTAGGACGTGCTGGGCGAGGACGACGTCCGGCTTGGGGACGATGTCGCTGAGTCCGCCGTCCACCGTGGCCTGCGCGCCGTCGCCCTTTTCCTCCGAGGGCTGGAACAGTGCGATGAGGGTGCCTTGCCAGGCGTTCTTGGCCGTGGCCATGAGCTGTGCGAAGCCCAGCACGCAGGTGACGTGGACATCGTGGCCGGAGGCGTGCATGACGGGCTGTTCCTGTCCGTCGTCCCCGGTCACGGTGGCGGTCGACGCGTAGGGCAATCCCGTTGCCTCGCGGACGGGCAGCGCGTCCATGTCCGCGCGCAGGAGTACGGTCGGGCCGTCGCGTTGGTCAGGATGCCCGCGACGCCGGTGGTGCCGATGCTGTCGGTGACGTCGTAGCCCCACGTGCGCAGGAGGTCCGCGACCCGTGAGGCGGTGCGCTGCCCGTGGTTGCCGAGTTCGGGGTGAGCGTGCAGGTCCTTGTATAAGTCTTCGGCGGCCTGACGGATACCGGGGAGTCCGGCGAGGACTCGGTCGGTCGGAACTGACATGATTTTCTTCCTTTCCTGCGGGCGCTGACGGCCGGGGAGAATTGCCCAGGAGGGCCTGGTGTGTGTGGCTGTCAGGATGGTTTGTTGTTCCACCGAGAGCCCTTGCGGCAGCTGCCGGCCCCGTCGGTGGGCGAGGAGCCGGAAGGCCAGGGCCAGGAGGATGCCGCAGATGATGCCGAGCGTGGAGCGGCCGAGATTCGCACCCTGCACGTAGACGCTGGAGACGGCGACGGCCACGGTGGCGTACAGGCCGTTGCCTCCGAAGACTTCCGGCACACGCCGTAGCAGCAGATCGCGTACCGCGGTGATGGTTCCCAGCAGGACGGCGGGTAGCCAGCCGAGTCCGGCAGCCAGCGTCTTCTGGGCGCCGGCCACGGACCAGAAGCCGATCACACCGGCGTCCAGGACGGTGAAAGCTGGCCCACTGGTCCTGGGTCACCGAGATGACGAAGGCGAGCAGGGCGCCCGCGAAAGCGGTGGGCAGATAGGCAGCGTCCGTGAGGGCCACGGGGGTGCCGTGCTGGAGGAGGAGTGTGTCGCGGATCAGTCCGCCACCCAGTCCGGAGACTGTGCCCACGACGAGATAGCCGAAGAGGTCCAGCCCTTCACGCCGGGCCACGACACCGCCGAGTACACCGCAGATGACGACACCGGCCAGATCGAGCCAGCCGGTCACCGCGTTGACCTCGTCCGGCGACAGCCATTAGCCCATGCCGTCGACCCTTCCGCCTGTGGGTGTGTCCCTGAGCGGTTTTCCCAGTTTTCCTGAGAATGTGCGGGTTCGGCCCTGAGTCCCACTTGTTGGGCTGGGAGGGGCCGGCATCGCTGTCGGGTGGATGAGGAGCAGCCCCGTGAAACCAGGATCACCGTGGTGTCGCCCTGCGGCAACTGGGGTACGAGCGGCGCAGCTGCGCCCGGCGCCGCACGGTTGGTTGCGTTGCGCATCATTCACTGGCAAGCGCAGGTGGCTCCGCTCGGATGCGATCAACATGATGCGGACCCACAGTGGATCTGTGCCTCCGGCCCCAATCTCGGGTAGGCGTGGCACTGACGAGGAGAGACGCGCTGCGAGACGCACGCATCCTCTGAGGGGCTGATCTGACCCGACCGGCCGGACTTCCGCAGGCCGGTCCGTGCCCAACGAGCTGTCCGACCAGGCTGCGGCCCCGGCCGTCCACGCCCAGGCCACGTCACGCGACGGTGCGAAAAAAGTTGTCCCCCTCAGCAAGGAGTGGCCTTGATGTCTCGACCCCATTACGTCATCGTCGGCGCGGGAACCGCCGGCCCCGTCGTTGCTGCGCGGCTGAGCGAGGATCCCGCGGTGGAGGTTGTCCTGCTTGAGGCGGGCAAGGAGAACACCTACGAGGCCAGTCGCACCCAGGGCGCCTTCACCAAACTGATGGGCAGCGACGCCGACTGGCAGTATGAGACCACGGCCCAGCCAGGCATCGGTGGCCGCTCGATCGTCCACCCGCGAGGGAAAGCCGTCGGCGGCTCGTGCATCCTCAACATCGGCGCGTGGCTCCGCGGAGCCATCGGCGACTACGACCGCTGGGCTCAGGAGGGCGCTGAGGGCTGGGACGGGGCCGAGGCCCTGCGTACGTACTTGCGCATCGAGGACACTGACCGCGGTCCTTCCCAGTGGCGCGGCTCAGGCGGCCCCATGACGCTTTCCGATCTTCCCTCCCCGACCTCTCTGGCGGACTCTTTGCTGTTCGCGTTCACCGAGGCCGGCTACGGGCCGCGCGGAGATGCCGACGGAGCCTCGCCCTATGTCGCCGACCGGTACCAGAGCATTTTCAAGGCGCGCGTGCGCCGTACCCCCGCCGATGCCTATCTCACGGAGGAGGTGCGTGCACGGCCGAACCTGCGCGTCATCACCGAGGCTGCGGTCACCAGGGTGGTGTTCGAGGGAAACCGGGCCTCCGGGGTCGTCTACGAGCAGGGCAACTCGGAGCACACCGTCGAGGCGGAGCGCGAGGTGATTCTCTGCGCCGGTGTCATCAACACCCCGCAGCTGTTGATGTTGTCCGGCGTGGGCCCGGCCACGCACCTGCGCGAGCACGGCATCAACGTCGTCGCCGACCTGCCCGGCGTGGGTGAGAACCTGCACGACCACCCGACCACGCCTGTCGTGGCAGCCGCCCCGCAGGGCATCGGTGGCTCGTACCAGGGGGAGCCTACCTCCGACGAAGCTTTCACCCAGTGGCGGTTGGACCGCAGTGGGCCGGCGGCATTCTTCTCGCAGAACGGCGTCGGATTCGTCTCCCGGACAGCGGACGCCGCGTTCCCCGACTACGAGCTGCTCCTCGACTACAACCCCGACATCTCATCCGACAGCCCCGTCGCGGGCCCGACCGCCGGGTCCGCCGAGGTCGACCAGCGCAGCGGCTACAAGATCTGGGCAGTACTGCTGCACCCCAAGAGCCGCGGCACACTGCGCCTCGCATCCACGAACCCCCACGACAAGCCGATCATCGACCCTCGCTACCTCAGCCACCCCGACGACCTCCCGGACATGATCGACGCGATGCGCCGTGCCCAGAAAATCACCCAGTCGAAGTCCCTCGCGCCGTACACCGAGAAGGTTTACCCCGCCATCGGTGCACCCGACTCGGAGTTCCACGAGGCCATCCTGAAGAGCATGTACACCACATATCACCTGGTCGGGACCGCACGCATGGGTGACCTCTCGGACCCACTCACCGTGGTAGACCCCCAGCTTCGCGTCCGCGGCGTCACGGGCCTCCGTGTGGCAGACGCCTCCGTCATCCCCTCCCTCATCAGCGGTCACACCATCGCCCCCAGCGTCATGATCGGCGAGCGGATGGCGGAGCTCATCCGCAATAACGGCTGAACGCCCCACGCGGTCAGCCGTCAGGCACACCGCATCCGGCGGAACGCCCATCGCCCGCCCTCAAGGCACCGGGCAACAGTCTTCCCGGGAAGGCAGCGGGATCTGGGTGGCAAAGCTCAGCGGGTGGTGTCACCTGGCCGGAACGCCACTCCGACTGCCTTGGGCTGTGGCGATGACTCGATCGGCGACGAGCCGCAGGGCACTCTGGTACGCCTCGGCGTTGCCCCCTTCCTTCTGCCAGGCGCGGATGGTGACGGTCGAGGACCGCAGCGAGCCCAGGGGAATGTTGAGGTAGAGGGCGGGGCGCAAACGCTGGCCTGGGGCGGGGATGAGCTGCGTGGGTCGCCATCGTCCGTCGGAGCGGTAGCCGTTGGAGAACGCCGGCGCGCGGCAGGCGGGGCACTGCCAAACCAGAAGTCGGTTGTGCCGCTCGCAGAGAAAGGTGTGCGGGAGCCGCCAGGAGCCCTGCCAGACAGGGCCGCCAGGCACGTGGGTGGTGTCGCTCAGGCAGTCGGGGCAGTAGCGGCTGAAGGCAGTGAGCACCCAGCGGTCGTTGGCCATGGTGACGGGGCTCTGATGCCGCCCAGGTGGTCGACGCGCAGTGGCGTACAGCCGGGCGCTTGCCCAGCGAGGGTGAGAGCGTTGACTTCGGCGGGGTCCAGGCGGCAGACGGCGGCAATCTGTTGGGCCGGGCAGCCATCGAGGCGGACCATGTGGCGGGCAGGGAAGACCGGGCCCGTGGTGAGGCCGCAGAGGTGACCGAGATCCAGTGGCGGGACGGCGAGCCGGTGGGCAAGGCGCAAGAGGTAGCCGGGCAGCGGTTCGCCCGCCGCCGGGTCGATGCTCCGGGGCAGTGCAGTGGTCATGCGGTGGCCGGGGTGGGGCCGTGATCGTCGGACGCGCCGTTGCGTCGGCGGCGCGTCCGAGCGGGGACGGCGGGGATCTCGCCAGCGTGGGCATCGCGGCCGGCGGCGTCGGCAAGGGTGAGCGAGAGGCTGTCGAGGAGAGGCCCGGTCAGCCGCTCGGTGCCGCTGGTGATCGCCTCGGTGCAGCCGTCTTCTATTAGCCGCTCCAGCAGGCCGACGACACCGTTGGTCCGGGCGTAGAGGTACTCGGGCATCGTGCCGTCGGTGAGCATGCCCGGTCGGGCTTTGAGCAGCCGCAGGTGGTTCTCGACGCCGGCGAAGTGGGAGGTCCAGGCTGTGGTCTGCTCGGCGGTGTCCTAGCGGAACCGGTCGAGTTCAACAAGGTCAAAGCGGCGTTCGGTCCGGGTCGGCTCCCATCCGTTGACCGGCCGACGACCTCGCCTTTGGGCGGCAGGGTGGCCTTCGTCCATGAGGCCGGAGCTGGGGATGTCGACGCCGACCAGGACGAGGGTGACGTGCATGCTCATGAACGCGCGGATCAAGTCCAGGGTGTCCTGGTCGTCGGCGCGGTGCATCTCAGCCGGGTGATGTCGTCGAGGATCAGCACCTTCGTGCCGTCATCGGTCAGCGAGGCAGCGACTTGGGCGACCAGCTCAGGAAGATCCATCCGTTTCGTCGGGGCACCGTGGAAGTCGAGGATCGCCTTGCAGGCGCTCTTGGGTTTCGCGGTGACCGGTGTCTGGACGTAGGCGACCGGCACCCAGGCATCCCGGGTGCCGGGAATCGTCTCGGGGTTCGTCCGGTGCAGCTCGCGCCAGGAGTCCTCAAAGGCGGCGGCGATCTCGCACACGGTCTCGGTCCTGCCCCGGTATCCGCCGCCGGACACGATCACCCCGGCCCGGGTCGCCGGGCGAGCCTTGAACGCATTCTGCCGGATCCGCGCCGACAACAGCCGGTCCACCGCGCGGCTCATGGGCGTGATGGTCACCGCCGCGGACGTCGGCGACCGCACCGCCGCCCAGGTTCTGCTCCAGCGGGTGGCTGAAGCGCATCACCGGCAGGAGTTGGTCTGGGCCGACGGCGGCTACACCGGCAGCCTCGTCGAGCACTGCCTGGCCGCGCTCGCACTCGTCCTGCAGGTCGTCCAGCGCAGCAACGGTCAGAAGGGGTTCGTGGTGCTGTCCAGGCGGTGGATCGTGGAGCGCGCGAACGCGTGGCTGATGCGCACCCGCCGGCTGGCCCGCGACTACGAACGCCGCATCACCAGCGCCGAGGCGATGGTCTCCTGGTCGATGATTCTGCTCATGACCCGCCGCCCGGCCCAGCCACACTCGCGGCAAGCGTGAACCGTCCGGAACCGGGCTCGGCCAGCCAGCCCCGCGCGACCAGGTGTTTCGCCTTCGACCGCAACGCCTCCACCCGCGCCGGCACCACGTCCATCCCGAACATTGCGGCCATCTCCTGGCAGGTCAGCGGCCCCTGATGGAGCCGGGACCGGTCCGCGAGGAGCCGCACGATGCGCTGGTAGTCCACCGACAGCACCGACCAGCCACAGCCCTCACGCCACACCGGGACCTGCGATCTCCGCTTCACCGCAGCTGCCGGCACCGACGGCACGTGCTCGCTCAGCGTCTCCGGGGTGGTCTCCGTGCCGATGATGCCGGCGCTGTCTGGTGCCGGCACCGTATCGACGCGCCTGCGGGCGATCGTCCACTCCTGCCATTCCAGCTCGGCCGCGGCCGGCTTGGCCTGGATCCGGTCGGCCTCCTCCCGCAGCCCGTCAACGCGACGGCGAGCAGCGAGCTCGTGCTGTCCCAGCAGTCCGACATCCGACGGCATCCCGGCCTCCCCAGCGAGCGGCAACCCGACAGGCCACACCTCCCACCGAACCACCGACACTATGCCTGACCAGCGAAAACACAGCCTTCAAGTTCGGAACGACAACAGCGGCTTACTGCCAACTCCGACCGCGGTGGCTCTGCGGATCCCCCCATTGCTGCTCTCAGCCCGCACGCCTATGCCCCTCAAGGGGGCTGAGCGCGTGCGAGGCCGTCGCCTCGCAGGCCGCCCGGTAGTCGTCGAAGCCCGCGGTCCGGCGGTCGATGAACTCCCGGTCCAAGGCCTTGGGATCGGACGCGGACTGCTCCAGGATCGCCTTGGCGATGCCGCGCAGCAGCGCCATGTCACCGCCAATGCGGGGCTGCAGACTCAGGGTGCTGGTCCGCGTCGACTTGAACAGGTCCAGATGATGGTGTGGGTGGCGGCCGCCTCGACGAGCGGGTTGATGTGCACGATCTGGGCGCCGTGGCGGGTGCGGTCGCGGCACGGCAGCCGGCACAGTCGTCGCGCGTGTCAGCCCACGTTCACGGTCAGTACGGCGGCGTGCAGGGTCCCGGCGGTCTGGAACTGCAGGAACAGCCGCCAGTTCCCCGGCTTCGGCAGCTCGGCGTGGAAGGACAGGTCCGGGCCGCCGTGGTCCCCGGCCATCAGGCGCCCTTGACGGTGACGGTGTAGCCGCCGACGGTCGTGGCGGACGATGCGGCAGGCAGCGGGATCGTCGCGGCGCTGCCGGGGACGGTGACGGTGACGGTGCGGGAGAGGACGAACGCCGTGCCCTTGCCCGGCCCGGTGGCGGGGGTGAAGGTGGCGAACATCCGCCAGGAGCCCGGCGCGAGTCCGGCCGGGTGAGCGGCCCAGACGCCCTCCTTGGCCATGACCGGGTGGATGTGCTGGAAGCCGTTCAGATCCGAGCGGATCGCGTAGAAGTGCAACCGTTTGGTCTGGTCGGCCGCGAACGCGGTGACCGGCTTGCCGTCCGGGCCGGCGATGGTGAACCGGTAGGGGGCGGCCGACCGCGTCACCAAGCTCATCAGCGATATGGCGCCTGGGCCGAACCGGTCACCGACGACCAGGACAACCGCCCGCGCGCCCGTGCCAAAACGCACGGCGCCGGAGCGAAAGGTCATCTGTCTCCCTGCCACGCCGCTTCGATGATCTTCAGCACCGCGATGCTGTCGCGCGGGTCGACGGGCGGCCGGGTGCCCGCGTGCAAGGCCGTGGCCAGCTCGGCGTAGTACGTCTCGTACGAGCCGGCTTCGGTGGGCACAGGGCGGCGGGCGTTGCCGTCGCTGATCTCGCCCCAGAGCTCGGAGGGCTTGATGCCGAAGTCGGCATCACCGGGACGCAGCCCGGCTTGGAGCTGTGCTTCCTGCGGGTCGAGACCGAAGCTCCGGTACGAGCCGTGGGTGCCGCGCGCCTGGAAGCGCGGGTGCTCCTGGGCCGCCAGCGAACTCATCCACAGCCGGCTGCGTACGCCGTTGGTGTGCCGCAGGGACACAAGCACGTCGTCGTCGTTCACGGCGCCCGGGCGCCGGGCGTCCACTTCTGCGTGCACGGACTCGACCGGCCCGAAGAGCAGGAGTGCCTGGTCCACGAGGTGCGGCGCCAGGTCGAAGAGGATTCCACCGCCGTCCGACACCGGCGTACGGTCCTTGCGGCCGTCGGTGACCTCGGGCTTCCACCACTCGAAGGCCGACTCGAAGACGAAGACGTCGCCGAGGTCGCCGGAGGCGATGACGTCGCGGAGGGTGAGGAAGTCGCCGTCCCAGCGCCGGTTCTGGAAGACCGACAGGGTCCGGCCCGCGGCGTCGGCGGCATCGGTCAGTTCTTCCGCGTCGTGCGCGGTGAGCGCGAGCGGTTTGTCCACGACCACGTGCAGACCGGCCTTCAGAGCACGCCTGGCCAGCTCGGCATGCGTTTCGTTGGGCGTGGCGACCACCGCGAGGTCGTAGTCCTCGGCCGCTGCGAAAGCGGTGTCGGCATCGGCCACCACCCGGGCGTCCGGATGATCCGCGCGAGCGGCGGCGGCTCGTGCCGGATCGGAGGTCACGATCGCCTGGACGGTGTAGGCCGGGCTGGTGGCGAGCAGCGGGCCGTGGAACACCTGACCTGCCAGACCGTAGCCGAAGAGCAGGACGCGGATCGGATCGGACATGGGGGCTCCTCATCAAGGTTGAGGTCACGGTTGAGGGGCGAAGCGAGCCGGTCTCAGGCCGGCAGGTGGGTGGGATCGACGCGCGCGGCGATGGCGTCCACATCGGTCCAGAGCGCGTCGGGCACGGCGGTCGCGTCGAGCGCGAGCGTCTCCTCGATGCGTTCGGGGCGCGAGGTACCGATGACGGTGCTGGCGATCCTCGGGTCGCGGGTGGAGAACCGCACCGCGGCCGCGGCGAGCGGCACACCGTGGTCCCGGCATGCTTCTTCGATGGCGCCGATGGCGGCGAGCAGTTCGGGCGACGCCTCGCGGTAGGCGTAGCGCCGCGAGCCGCCGACGCCGGTCGCCAGGATCTGGCCGCCGAAGACCGCGGCGTTGACGACGCCGAGGTTCATCGATACGGCCAGATCGATGAGCGGCCCGGCGGAGCGATTGACCAGGGTCCACCGGTTGTGGGTGAGCAGCACGTCGAAGTAGCCGGTCCGTACGAACCGTTCGATCGTCGCGAGGTCGCCGCCCGCGACCCCGATCGACCGGGCGACGCCGCGCTCGCGGAGTTCTCGCAGCACCTCTACGGGTCCGCCCGGCGCCATGATCTGGTCGAAGTCGTTCTTCTCCGGGTCGTGCAGGTAGAGGAGCGGGACCTTGTCGAGCCCCAAGCGCTCCAGGCTTTCCGTGATCGAACGCCGGGCCTGTGCTCCGTCGAAGACACCGGAGTTGAGATCACGGACGATCTTGGTGGACAGAACGAAGTCGTCGGGCAGTCCACCGAGGCGTCGGATCGCCGTGCCGATGCGTCGCTCGGACTCCCCCGCGCCGTAGGCGGCCGAGGTGTCGAGAGCCCGTACCGGTCCGCTCAATGCCGCCAACGCGGTGGCGACACCCGTCTCCTCCGGTACGTCGCGGAAGGTGCCCGGCATGGGGGCGAGCGGCGCTCCGCCGATGGTCAAGGGCGTGATGCGCAGGCCCGTTGTGCCCAGTGGACGGGTCGAGATGCCGGCGTCGGGAATGCTGTGCTGAGGGATATTCGTCATGGGTCAGCTCCTCGGGAACCAGTCGAAGAATCCTTGGTCGGCGGGGCTCATGTGTGCCAGCGCGGCCTCACGGTCGAATTCGATGCCGAGCCCCGGGGCCGTACCGACGGTGATGAATCCGTCCGCCACGATCGGGTCGGGGAGCCCGTGCACGATCGAGTACCACCAGTTGTGCGTCGGCACTGGATATTCGAAGGCGATGAAGTTGTCCGGCAGCGTCGCGCACACCTGCACGAGGGCAGCCAGCCCGAACAGTCCGCTGCTGACACCGTGCGGGGCGATCTGGATGCCGTGCAGGTCGGCGTATTCCGCGACCCACTTCAATTCGGCGATGCCGCCGATGTCGCCGGGGTCGGGGCCGATGACCCGCACCGCCTGGGACGAGATCAGCTCCTTGTAGTTGTTGCGCAGGTATATCTGCTCGCCCGTGTGCGTCCGTACGGTGGTGGCGCTGGTGACCTCGCGGTACTGCCCGGCGTCGGTCCAGGGCAGGCCGTCCCCGCTGAGCAGGTCCTCCGCCCATACGATGTGCAGCGGCTCCAGCGCCCGCAGCACGGTGATGGCGTCCGGGACGGTGAACCCCGGCCCCATGTCCAGTGCCAGGCCCTGGTCCTGGCCGAGCACATCCTTCATCGCCTGGACGCACGCGATGATGTGCGCGATCCCCTTCTCGGTCAGCACGCCGCGGTTCGGGTGCTTGGGGCCTTCGCGCAGGTCGCCGTAGAAGAAGCCCGGCACGTTGGGCGCCATGAAGCCGTGGAAGCCGACTCCCTCCTTGAAGAGGGTGAAACCCTCGGGCGCGCTCGCCATGACCGCCATCGACGCCGCGTAGTCCTCGGGTTCGTGGCCGCGAAGGCGGGGGCGCACGCCGCCGTTGTAGACCCGGACGCGGTCGCGCACCCTGCCGCCCAGCAGCTTGTGCACAGGCAGTCCGGCCGCTTTTCCGGCCACGTCCCACAGAGCGATCTCGATGGCGGAGACCAGGGTGCCCCAGGGCTTGAACCCGCCGAACCGGCGGATCCGGAGCATGCACCGCTCGACGTTGGTCGGGTCCTGCCCGACGAGCAGGTCCGAGTAGATGCCGATCAACGTGTGGATCTCGGGCTTGGAGTGCTCGATCTCGCCGAAGCCGTCGATGCCCTCGTCGGTGACGACGCGGACGATCGGGCTCTCCCCGATCACGGCGCATCGAACGTCCAGGATCTTCATGTTTTCCGTGTTCCTCGTATAGGGCGGCGAATAAGGCGGACTGGTTCGTACTGGCGGCGGAGCCGCCGTCAGCCCTTGACCGCGCCGCTGGTGAGCCCGCCGACGAAATACCGCTGCAGCGCGATGAAGACAATGACCACGGGAATGGTCAGCACCACCGAGGCGGCCATCGTGGAGCCCCAGTCGACGTGGTATTCAGTAGCGAAATCCGTCAGTGCCACCGGCGCGGTCCGGGCGGAATCCGAGGTGGTGAACACAGACGCGAACAGGAACTCGTGCCAGGACTGCAGAAAGGCGAACATGCCGGCGGCGGTGAGGCCCGGCGCGGCGATCGGAAGCGTCACGTAACTGATCACGTCGAGCCGGGTACAGCCGTCGACCAGTGCGGCCTCCTCCACCTCCACTGGAATCGCGGCGATCTGATTGCGGATCATCCAGGTGACCAGGGGCACGGTGATGGTCAGGTGGACGAATGCCAGCCCGATCGTCGTGTCCAGCAGACCCATGCCATTGACGATCTTGTACAGCGGCAGGAGCAGCACGGTCAGTGGCACGAGCTGCCCGACGAGGATGAACAGGGCAACGGATCGCGCGCCGCGGAATTTGAACCGGGCGAGCGCGTATCCCGCGCTGAAGGAGAAAATGAGGGTCGCCACCGCGACGAAGAAGCCGACCACGATCGAATTCACCAGTGCGTGCGGCATCGACGACGAGGTGAAGACGTTCCTGTAATTGCCGAACGTCCAGTGTTTCGGCGTGAGTCTGGGAGGAATCGCGAAGATCTCGTTGCCGGGTTTGAACGAGGTGAAGGCCATCAGAACGACCGGCCAGAGTGTCCAGACCAGCAGGACCGCCAGTCCGGCCCAGGTGAGAACCGCGAGCACCAGGCGTCGCGGGGCAGGGGGACGCCGGGCGGCAAGGGGACGGCTCATGACATTCCCTCTCATGACATCTCCTTGAGGTCGGACCGCATGGCCCGGGCGTAGACCGAGACGAAGACGGCGCAGATCGCCAGTTGCAGGACCGCGATCGCGGAGACCAGCGACTGGTCACCGCGCTGGAAGGCTTCGTACAGCAGGATCGGCAGAATCCGGGAGGCACCGGCCGGGCCGCCGCTGGTGGTCACCCAGATGATGGTGAACGAGTTCAGGGCCCAGGTGGCGAGCGTGAGCACGGCGATCCAGGTGGTGGAACTGATCGCCGGCAGGACGACATAGCGAAGCGTCTGCCAGGCCGAAGCGCCGTCGAGCCGGGCGGCCTCGTACTGCACAGCAGGGATTCCGGTCAGCGCCGCCGAGACCATGATCATGACGAAGGGCGCGGTCGTCCAGATCTGGATCAGCGCGACGGCGTAGAGGACGATGTCCGGGTTGGACAGCCAGGCGATCGGTGTGTCGATAATGCCTGCCTGGAGCAGCCAGTGGTTGACCAGGCCGTAGTCGCTGGAGAGGCTCCACCGCCAGACCGTCGCTCCGACGACGCCCGGGATGATCCACGGGATCATGAACAGGCCGCGCCAGGTACCGGTCAGGCGCAGAAACGGCGAGCGCAGAAGCAGCGCGGCCGCGTAGCCGACGATCAGCGCACCGACGACCGAGACCAGCGTCCACAGCAGCGTGTTGAGCATGGTCCGGCCGAAGGCGGGTGTGTCGAAGAGGCGGCTGAACGACCCGGGGTGGCTCAGCGCCCGGTCGAAGACGGCGACGACCGGGACGACCGTCAGCAGCACCATGATCGCGGCGGCCGGGAACATCAGGCCCATCCCGCGCCTCGCCCCCGCGCCGGACCTGGTGACGCCCACCCTCGGGCCACCGCGTCCGCGAACTGCTCCGGCGCTGGTCACTGGCCACCCCCGAGGCTTTTGCGGGCCTGCGAAAGGATCGAATCCGCCCCCGCCTGGGGGGGCTTGGAGCCGAGCGCGACCGCCTGGACCATGTCGTGCACAAAGGGAATCATCGTGGTCCACCGCGGGTCATTCGGTGCCGCCAGCGAGTGCTTGGTGAGTTGCTCGCCGTACGCCTTGCGGATAGGTGTCTGGAATTTGGCGTCGCGCATCGCGCTCAGCCGGGCCGGGAACGTCAGCGTGAGGGCGGCCATGTTCGCCGGGCGTCCGAGGAACGAGACGAGCTTCTTCGCGCCGTCAGCGTTACTGGCCTCCTTGGGCACCAGATACGTCCAGCCGGTGCCCTCCTGCACGCCCGGACCGTTCGGCCCGGGAGCCAGGGCGGTGCCGACGGGGAACTTCTGGTCCACCGCGGTATCAGCGTCGAAGACACCGCCCAGATACATCGCAATCCGCCCCTGGAGGAAGAGGTCACGGATGCCGGTGTTGTCCAGCTCGAAGGAGCTTTTCGTGGCGTAGCCGTCGGTGATGGACGTGCCGATCTGCTCCAGCGCCTGCTGGACGGACGCCTCAGTGAACTTGGGCGTGCCCTTGTCGATGGTCGTCCCGTTCTGGAGAGCGAAGTCGAGGAAGCGCAGGGTGAGATCGCTCGGGTCACCCTGCATCGGCCATGCCGTCCCGGCGACCGTCGATGTGGTCAGCTTCTTCGCGTCGGCGGCGAACTCGGCCCAGGTGGTGGGCGGGTGTGCGATGCCGGCCTTGGCGAAGAGGTCTCGGTTGTAGATCAGCGCGTTCGTCGCCCAGCGGTAGGGCACGGCATAGGTCCTGCCGCCGGCGGAGAGCGTGTCGACCAGTCCGGGCGAAAAGTCCGACTTCGGCATGTCGGGGCCGTACAGATCAGTCAGGTCGGACAGTTGGCCCTTGTCCATGTATGTCTTCGTGCGTGCGACCGACTCGGTGATCACGTCGGGTGGATTGCCTGCGTCCAGCGCCACCGACACCCGGTTGGCGACCGTGTCGCCGGTGGTTCTGACCATGTCGACGTGCAGCGACGGATTCTCGCTCTCGAATGTCTTCACCAGGGCCGTGGCACCGTCCCAGTCCCAGTCGGGCACCCACCATGTCACCGCGTCGGCCGAACTCTTCGAGCCGCTGGACACGCTCTGGACGACGACTGCCGCGAACGCAAGCACGATCGCGACCACCACCCCCATCAGGGTGGCTGTGCGTGGACGAAGGGACATCCTCTGCTCCGTTGCTCAAGGACCGAGGGCTGGGGAAATGGGGCGCCCGCCAGTTCGAGAAGTGTCATCCTGTACGTACAGGATGTCAACCGTGGGAAACCTGCGGGCAACAACGACGTGACCGGCCGGTCGGCTCGTGAGGCAGGTGGCCGGCGCGACTAGTCTGTCGAGTCCTGACGGTGGACATCAACCATGAATCGACTCAGATCGCCCCGATGGAACCCCGCGAATCGTTCCAGCGGTACGCCGTCCTCATCGAACGCCAGGGTCCGCAGGACGAGCAGCGCAGCGCCCGGACGGATACCGAGCGCCTCCGCCATCGCCTCGGTCGCCGGACTCGCCTCGATCGACCGCCGCCCGGTGGCGAACCGCACGCCGTACTTGCGTTCCAGCAGGCCATAGAGCGAGACGTCCGACAGATCCTCGCCGAGCAAGAACTTCCCGACGAACAGCGGCAGTTGGGTGACGGTCAGTGCCCACGGCTCACCGTTCACCATGCGCAGCCGCTCGACCTCGACGATGTCCGCCCCCAAAGGCACCCGCAGGTCGGCGGCGACCGCCGCGTTGGCCGGCACCGTCTCCAGCCGCCGTACCGCGATCGTCTGTTCACCGTTACGGCCGCGGACGTCTTCCTCGAACAGCCCGATCATCGCGTGACCGAAACCCTCGGACGACTTACGGTCGGCGACGAACGTGCCCCGGCCCTTCTCCCGGACGACCGCGCCCTCGCGTTCGAGACCTTGCAGTGCCTGGCGCACCACGGTCCGGGACACGCCGTAGCGCTCACACAGTTGGAAGTCACCGGGCAGGCGGTCGCCCGGTTCGAGTCCACGCGCCGCGATGTCCTTGACGATCAGCTGCTTGAGCTGGTGGTAGAAGGGGACGGCGGAATCACGGTCGATGCCACGGGCAGGGTGCACGGCACAACGATAACCGTCCCGTCACGTCGTCAGCCCCGGATGACCCTGGCGAATCCAGGGGCCTGAGCTTGTTGTTTGACCTCGCCGGGTCACCTGACCCGCTGATCTTGGCTTCTTCCGGAGCTTCCGGAGACAGCAGGACGGCCGTTCTTCACGCTTCGAGGTGTTGAGCAACGTCGCGTGAAGGACGGCCGCTGTGAAGAGTCTGGCTCCTGCAGGTCCCGCTGATGCTGCGCTGGACGTGCTGTCCCACTTTCGTGTCCAGTTCTACGACTGCCTCTACAAGCGTGCGGATGCGCTGTTCGAGCTGGCCGACGCGGTGTTGTGCGCCGACGGTCCGGTGACGTCGCTGGCCGAGATCACGCTCACGGCCGAGCACCGGCGCGGGCACGGCGCGATGTACGACGCGGTCAATCACGGCTGGCTGGAGCCGCGCCGCCTGCGCAGGCTCCTGGCTTCCACGCCGCTGCCGCAGGGCGCTGACGGTCGGATCGTCCTCGCCGTCGATGTGAGCAACTGGCTGCGGCACGACGCGCCGACCAGCCCGGACCTGCTGTTCTGCCACGTCTACGGCCGCGGCCGCAGCGCCGACCAGTTCGTTCCCGGCTGGCCGTACTCCTTCGTCGCCGCCCTGGAAACAGGACGCACCTCGTGGACTGCCCTGCTGGACGCGGTTCGCCTGGGGCCGGCCGACGACGCCACCGCGGTGACCGCCGCCCAGCTCCGCGACGTCGTCACCCGCCTGCTGCGAGCCGGCCGGTGGAAGCCCGGTCACCCGGACATCCTCATCGTGATGGACGCCGGCTACGACGTTGCCCGGCTCGCCTACGTCCTGACCGATCTGCCCGTCGAGCTCGTCGGCCGACTGCGCTCGGACCGAGTCATGCTCCGCGATGCCGGCCCCCGCCGCTCCACTCCGCGCGGCGGGCAGCCCCGCAAGCATGGCGGTGTCCTCACCTTCTCCAAACCCGACTCCTGGCACACCCCCGACCAGACCACCGCTCGGGACACCACCCGCTACGGCACGGCCGAAGCCATCTCCTGGGACCGGATGCACCCCCGCCTGCAGGCACGCGGCCCATGGCTCGACCACTGCGGTTAACTCCCCCTGATTCATGGCACGTTGATCCGCCTGAAGGTCGAGCACCTGCCCGGGGACCGCGATGCGAAGCCGGTCTGGCTGTGGTCCTCACGCACCGGTGGGAACGACCGGCCGAACCACGCCGGCTCACCCCCGCACGCGTCCGCCGAGGGTTCCGGCACATCCGCGCGAAGACCACCCGTCCCGCTGGCGTGCCCCAACCCTCCAGGCCCGGCCCAGGACGTCCACCAGGCTCACAAAACCGCAGGCCAGCACCACGCCACGAGCTCGGGAAAACGGTGAAGCGCGTCGAAACCCTCACCGAACACGTCCGCCTGAAACAGCAGCGAGGTTAAACAACAAGCTCGGGCCAGTTTGTTGATCTGCGCTGTGATGCCCTGCTGGGGTAGGCGCGCAGGGGCGTCGGGTTGGGGCGGCATGGAGAAGAAGGTGGCCACGGTCGTTCCGTATCGGATGACGGTGTAGGCGAACTGGGTTGCCGCGGCTGGTCCTTCGTCGTCTGCGGGATGAGGTTCCCCCGCTGTGCGGGAGTGGCTGACTAGCTGGTCAGGGCGGGTTGACGTGGTTTCAGGTTCACCGGTTCGGCCGCTGCCTGGTCGGCGTAGCGCTTCTCCTCGAACTCGATCGGGCTGAGGTAGCCGAGGCGTTTTTGGATGCGTCGGGGGTTGTAGAAGCCGTCGATGTACTCGAAGAGCGCCAGATTGGCTTCGGCCCTGGTCGCGAAGACGCGGCCGCGGATGCACTCGGTCTTAATGATCATCCACAGGTTCTCCGCCAGGGCGTTGTCGAAGGAGTCCCCGACGGAGCCCATGGACGCCCGGATACCCGCTCTGACCAGCCGCGTCGTCAGCTTGATACTCGTATATTGACAGCCGTGATCGGCATGGTGGACCAGTTCGCCCGGGGCGACCTCACGGCTGGCCAGGGCATACTCCAACGAGGACAGGACCAGGTCCGCGTCCGCGCGGGCGGAGGTCTCCCATGCCACGACGCGGCGGGAGAACACGTCGCGGATCGCCGACAGCCACAAAGGCCCCTCCCCGGTGGAGATCATGGTGAGGTCGGTGACCCACAACCGGTTCGGCGCGGGCGCGGTGAAGTCGCGTTGCACGAGGTCAGGGGCGAGATCGGCGTCCGGATCGCGGCGGGTGAACCCCTTGCCGCGGCGGGGGCTGATGCCGACGAGACCGGCCTCGCGCATGAGGCGCTCGACCCGTTTGCGGCCGACGTGCACTCCACCGCGCTTCAAGACGGCATGGACACGGGGCGAGCCGTAGACCCCGCCGGATTCCTCATGGACCTGCCGGATCCGGCCGGTCAGCTCCGTGTCCTGACGGCGCCGTTCACACGGCTCCTTTTCTGCCTGGCGCCAGCGGTAATAGGTGGACGAGGGGATGTGCAGTTCCCGGAGTACGGGCTCGACCCCCAGGTGCGCGTGCTCATCGAGGAGCGCGGTCACCTGGGCCGGGTCGGGTCGAGCTGGGCCGCGAAAAAAGCCGAGGCTGTCCGCAGGACCTCGTTCGCCCGCTTGAGCTGGGCATTCTCCCTGCGCAGGGCGGCCAACTCCTCGCGCTCGGCAGTGGTCAACACGTCCTCCCGTTCGCCGGCGTCGGCCTCGGCCTGGCGGATCCAGTTGCGCAGGGCCTCGTGGTGGACACCGAGATCCTCGGCCATGCGGCGGATCACCGGCTTCGGCTCGGCCGCCCGGTACATCCGCACCGCACGCTCACGCAACTCCAGCGGGTACTTCCTCGGGGCAGGCATCGTCAGGGCTCCTCTCATGAGACCCATCTGACCTGCTGTCACCCTTCCCCGCATCTCGGGGGAACCTCAGGAAGGTTCTGTGTCATGACGTAGGAGATCGCCTGGTCGCCGAGGTGCGGGGCCGGCTGTGTCTTGATGTCTGTGTAGATGTATCTGGTGCCGTAGTCGGACGTGGTGAACGTGGTGCACGAGCGCACCGCGTTCTGCAGGTCGGCGATGGTTTTGGGGGCTTCGGTTTCCTTGTACGAGGCCAGGGCAATTGTGGTGGCGGGTTGTCCGTCTGTGGGGGAGCGGGCTTCCTCGATGACCCGTGCGACCGGCTGGTAGCCGCTGATGTACTGGGTCATGTCATAGAGCGGCCGGCACGGCGCCGGGACGGGCCGGGGCCGTTGGCTGACGTCCTTCACCCCGGACGGGAGGCCCTTCCCGGCCAGGAAGTTGAAGGTGAACCCTTTCAGGTCCGCCGCCCCTATCCCCGCCTGCTCCAGTTCCCGCTGTCCGAGCACCCTCGCCGGGACCTTCGTTGTAGGAGCCACCTGCTCCTTGCCGTCGCGGGGGCCCTCCGCTCCGCATGCGCCGACCGTCCCCACCACCACCAGGGCGTGTTGCGAAAGTGGATCAAGGCCGTGGGTGATCACGTTTCGTGGGGCGTGGAGATCTGACGAGCGGCCAGTGGGCCCGGCTGGAGCCGTTGTTGCCGACGGGCGAGAAGCCGGGCCGTCCGCAGACGTGGACGCGGCGGCAGCTGATCGACGGCATACGGTGGCGGACCAGGGCCGGTGCGCCGTGGGCGACGTGCCGGAGCGGTACGGGCCGTGGGACCGGGCCTACGACCTGTTCCGGCGCTGGCAGCGGGACGGCACCTGGAAGCAGATCTTTGTACAGCTGCAGGCCGAGGCCGACGCGAAGGGCCTGATCACCTGGGACGCCAGCGTGGCCTGCGCCGGCGTGGCATCCGCTGCACGATCCCGGAGAAGGCCGACCAGGTCCGCAACCGTAAGAAGCGTGGCTCGCGCGGCGGTCGGCCGCCGAAGTTCGACAAGGCCGACTACAAGGAGCGCCACGCGGTGGAGTGCGGGATCAATCGCCTCAAGCGTCACCGGGCTGTGGCTACGAGATACGACAAGCCCGCCGTCCGATACGAGGCAACCGTGCTGGTCGCAGCCATCAACGAGTGGCTGTGACCCCTCACACGGCACGCTCCATGCACACCAGTTGATCCCGTTCCTCCCACGATTCAGCGACGGTGAAACCGAACCGCTCGTACAGGGCCATGGCACCTGCCCGCCACTTCCATACCGACAGCCGTACCGTGCTGACGCCGCTTTCCGCGGAATGCGCAAGCGCGGCGCTGACCAGGCCGGACGCGATGCCCCGGCTCCGGAATGCCGGGTCTGTCCAGAGCCTCTTGAGCTCTGACCGGCCGCCTACTGGGGCGGTCACCACCAGGCAGCCCACGGCTGTGACGCCACTCAGAGCGATCAGCACGACATCGTCAGCAAACGCGGCCCACGGGTCCAAGATTTCCGCCCGGTAGCGGTCCGGCAACCCGTCCACATCGACGACCGCCTCGCCCTTCTCTGCCTCCGTCCGCAGATGGTAAGCCGCCAGCAACCCGGCCAACCGATCCACGGAAGGGCCCTGACCTGGCCAGCGGACGACGACAACCTCGCGTTGATCAGTCATTGCGCCAGCATCACACGACCCGTACCAGACACCGAATGGGCCCCTTGATCCACTTTCGCAACACGCCCCGGTACACCAACCGCCGCGAATGTCCGCGATGCCTTGCCACCCATGGTCCCCACCCTCTTTCGACGTATCCGACCACGCGGCTGCCAGGCTGCCGAGCTGCCCGCGGCTGTGAACGGAGACAAAGGTCGCACAACCTGAAGGCTGTTGTGACCGGGGTGGGGAATGGCGGGTCCAGGAGATTGCCGGGCGGGCAACGGCAGTTCGGCTGTGCGAGGACAGCTGAACGTGGAAACATCCCGTTTCGTCAGATGAGCAGAACATGGAGTTTATTTTGGCCTTTGATCTCATTGATATAAATTGAATGCATTTCTGGGTCCGCTCGATGTCTTGCGGAATGCCGTCCGCCGGTTTGCAATGGCTTGACGTGGGCCGTGGTTCGCCTTGACTTCATGTTTGAACATCCTTGTGACGCACATCACCTGATGAAGCCATCCGCTTTCTATGGTTTGCGCTCCATAAGGCCGCATGCGAGCCTCTGGATCCTGCACCTACCTGAGGCGTTGACTGCGAGCCGCGGATTTTTCTGTGTACGTCCTGAGGGGGGACTGTGCAGGGGTGGGGATCGGGGCGGCGGACTGCCGTCATGCGGATTGTGGGGTCATTGGCGGGACTTGTGGTGCTCGTGGGGCTGGGTGTATCGGCGCCGGCCGCGATAGCGGCTCCGTCCGGGACGGTGGCCGGCGCTCCGCATCCGCAGTCGGTGTCTTCGGTGGATTCTTCCGGTGCGGTGACGGAGGACGAGGCGATTGCCGAGGCTGCTCGGGATGGCTCGAACGTCGAGGTGATGTCGCTGCGCGGTGAGTCGAGCGAGACGTACGCGACGCCGGCGGGGCATTTGCAGGTGGTGGAGCATCTGCGGCCGGTGCGGGCCCGGGTGGATGGGCAGTGGAAGCCGGTGGACACCGACTTGGAGGCACGTTCGGACGGGTCGGTCGGTCCGAAGGTCACGTCGGTGGCGATGGGTTTCTCCGGTGGTGGTGGTACGCAGCCGCTGATCACGCTGCGGCAGGCGGGGCGGACGCTGAGCCTGAAGTGGCCGGGTGCGCTGCCGGTGCCGGTGCTCGACGGTGACACCGCGACGTATCCGGATGTGCTGCCGGATGTGGACCTCCAGGTCCGCGCCGACGTGGATGGCGTGTCGGAAGTACTGGTCGTGAAGAGCGCGCAGGCGGCGGCGAATCCGCAGCTCGCGGAGGTACACCTCGCCGTGGGCTCTGACGGTCTGTCGGTCGGTGAGACCCCCGACGGCGGGCTGCGGGCGGTCGACCGGGGCGCGGGCGGCACGGTCTTCGAGGCGCCTCAGCCGTTGATGTGGGACTCCAGTACAGCGGCGGGTGAACCTTCCCCGGCAACGGGGGCGCGTACTGCGGTGGCTCCGGCAGCCGCCCCGGCTGACGGGCCGGGTGATTCCGGCCGGGTGGCTCCGGTTGACCTGTCGGTGGCGCCCGGGGGCGGTGAGCTGATGCTGACGCCGGATCAGGAGTTGCTGGGGACTGCACAGTATCCGGTCTACATCGATCCGCAGTTCTCCTCGCCGAAGGCGAGCAGCTGGACGATGGTGTCCCGGTACTGGGCCTCATCGCCGCAGTGGAAGTTCAACGGTGATTCCGACGCGGGGGTCGGCTACTGCGCTGGTGACAGCCGCTGCGCGCCCGAAGACCTCAAGCGGCTGCTCTACCAGGTGCCGACGTCCGCGTTCGCGGGCAAGTCCATCTTGTCGGCGGAGTTCGTGGCGCACGAGACGCACTCATACAGCTGCGACGCGCGCAATGTGGAGGTGTGGCGGACGAAGGGCATCTCCTCGTCCACCACCTGGAACTCGCAACTGGCCTCGGGTTTCTGGATCGACAAGCTGCAGACGGTGAACACCGCCCATGGCTACACCGGTTGCGCGGCGGGGGATATCGAGTTCTCGGTGCTGCGGGCGGTGCAGCAGGCTTCGGCGAACAGCTGGTCGTCGACGACCTTCGGTCTGAAGGCGACGAACGAGAGCGACGCATACAGCTGGAAGAGGTTCTCCGACGATGCTTTTCTGCGGGTGGAGTACAACCGGCCGCCGAGGCAGATCGCGATGTCGCAGCTGACCATGGACCCGGGCGGTTCCTGTGTCAGCGCGAGCAATCCCAAGCGGGTCCGGATCCTGCCGAAGCTGATCGCGAACAACGTCACGGATCCCGACGGCGACACGGTGCGTGTGCAGTTCGGCGCATCGTGGGACACCGGTGACGGCAAAGGCAACGTCATGCGGTGGAGTACGGCGTTCCAGCCGGCCAAGGCGTCAGGTTCGGATTTCAGCGTCACCATGCCGTCCAGCACTCCGAAGAACAAGATGATCGGCTGGTACGCCCGTTCCTACGACGGTGCCCAGTACTCGCCGTGGTCCTACGACGGTTCCGCGGTGACCTGCGCCACCATCTACGACACGTCGGTGCCGGACGGCCCCGGCGTGGTGTCCGGGCAGTACCCGCGGTCGGATCCCGAGAACCCGAACGACCCGTGGACGGACGGTGTCGGACGCTACGGGACGTTCACGGTCGACTCGGCCGCCACGGACGTTGTGAAGTACTGGTACGGCATCAACGGCGACCCGACCAGCGCCCACACCGTGACCACCACCGCGGGCGGCGCGGTGAACATCAAGATGATGCCGACGAAGTCGGGCGTCAACTTCGTCACTGCGCAGGCCTTCGACGCGGCGGGCAACGGCAGCCAGATCAGCACCTACCAGTTCCGGGTGCGAGCCGGCCAGCCCGACCGGCTGTCACTGGACCTGAACGAGCCGGCCGGGTCGACGGCGGTCAGCGGCAGCGGCGGTGCGTGGAACGCCGACCTGCACGGCGGCGCGGCGACCGTCGCAGACGAAAGCGGCGGCTCCGACCGCCGGCTGCATCTCAACGGGACGGACGGTTACGCCGCCACCGATTCCCCGGTGACCAATACCGGCAAGAGCTTCTCGGTGTCGGTGTGGGCGAAGCTGCCGGCCACCGAGCCGGCGCTGCCGGTGACGGCACTGTCGGAGTCGGGTCAGTACACCAGCGGCTACCAGCTCTACTACTCGCCGGCCAACCACGGCTGGGTGTTCGCCCGGTTCACCTCCGACAACTCCGCGGGCCAGGGCTTCGTCACCGCGGCCCAGCCGGCCTGCCCGGCAGGGGACACCTCTTGCAGGACGGGCCGGCTGGGAACCTGGACTCATGTGGCGGGTGTGTTCGACAACACCGCCGGTGCACTCAGGCTCTACATCAACGGGACGCTTGCCGCGACCACGCCCTACACCAGTCCCTGGGATGCGCGTGGCCGGACCCTGATCGGGGCATCGGCGCAGAACGGCGTCCTGAGCGGCTTTTTCTCCGGAGACCTGAACGACGCCGAACTCTACGACTACCAGTTGACGGACGCCGAGGTGACGCTGCTGGCCGGTCATCAGGCGATTACGACGGTGGGACGGCCGGCCAAGCTGATCTGGTCGTTCGACGACGCCGACAACGCCACCACGGTGGTGGGACGGGCTCAGCCGGTCACCGCTGCCCTGCACGGCGGGCCGGTCCTCGGCGGTGACGGAGTCGACAAGACCGCGCTGAACTTCGACGGTGCGGACGACTACGCCCAGAACAGTCAGCCGATCCTCGACACCTTCCAGAGCTTCTCGGTGTCCTTCTGGGCCCGGGCGGCGAACGAGGACCGCACCGCCGTCGCGGTCCACCAGGCCGGCGTGGCCAACCGCGGCTTCGAGATCTATCACAACCCGACCGGCTGGGTGTTCCAGCGGGCCACGTCGGACACCGCCGACTCCCCGCTGGCCCGCGCCCAGCAGCAGGCTTGCCCGGCCGGACAGCCCACCTGCGCGGCCGCACATCTGGGCCAGTGGACCCATGTGGTCTCCGTCTACGACATCGACACCGCCGACATGCACCTCTACGTCGACGGTGTCCAGGTGGCGACAGCACCCTTCACCACCCCCTGGCTGGCCACCGGCGTGCTCACCCTGGGCGCCTCCAACTACCCCTCGGGCATGTCCAACCGCTTCAAGGGCGACCTGGACGACTTCCAGCTCTACGACCGGGCGCTGTCCACGGACGAGATCACTAACCTGTTCAAGCAGAATCCAGTGGTCAAGGGCCGTTGGCAGTTCGAGTCGGCAAGCGGCACCCCGGCCACGTCGCCCGACGCGTCCCCCGGCAACCGGCCCGCGACCCTGTACAACGGTGCCAAGATCGACACCGGCTGGGTCGACAGCAACGCCCTCAACCTCGACGGCGTGGACGACTACGCGGCCACCGGCAGCGTGCCGATCGACACCAGCCACAGCTTCACCGTCACCGCCTGGGCACAGATGCCCTACGACGACGGCACGAGCGGCGACCCGCCACAACCGCTGGCGCTCATCAGCCAAGAGGGCAATGTGAACAGCGCCTTCACCATCCAGTACGTCCCTGCCGCGGGCCCGACGGCCCCAGGACACTGGCAGATCAAGATGCCCAACGTCGACAGCACTGACCCACAACTCCTGACCAACCTCACGGCAGACAACGCACTTTCCGACACCGGTGCCGGCAGCTGGACCCCGGTGGCGCTGACCTACGACGCATTTGCCGGGCAGATGCGGCTCTATGTCAACGGGGAACTTCAGCAGTCCGTATGCCCCGACAGCGACGGCGACGGCACCTCGGACGACCCGTCCTGTACCGACACCGTCTCGTGGGCGTCGAACGCGATCGGTTTCAACGCGACCAAGTCGCTCCAGATCGGCCGGGCCAAGACCGGCGGCACCTGGGGTGAGTACTGGTCCGGCTCCATCGACGACGTCTGGGCCTTCCAAGGCGTCCTTACCCAAGCACAGGTGCAGCAGCTGGCATTGGGACTCTCTGGCAAACCCACCACGGTCCCCAGCGGCTCATGACCGAATCCGGCCCGGAAAGAGCCCGGCTCCCGCCCCGCCTGTCGAAGTGCCCCGATCGGAACTGACCACTATCCGCTGTGACATCCCTGCGTCGGCCGCGTGTCAGCGCGCTGATGCCCTCTCTGCGCTGAGGAGCCCGGAGTCGATGAACCTGGTGATGGCAAGTCCGCCGCGGCGTCGGCTGCGGAAACAGCTGGTGCGCCGGCTGGCGCTCGCGGTGTCGGCGGTGCTCGTCGGCTCGCTCCTGCAGACATCCGCGGCAGTGGCGGTGGATCCGTCCACCGGCCGGCCCCAGGTGGTGGAGCCCGACAAGCCGCTCGCAGTCCACCCGGTGAAGGGGACGCCGCGGCGGTCGGACACCCTCGCCAAGGGGCCCGCACACGACCCTGCGGCGGCGTGGCCGGTGGCGGGTTCGGCGTCGGGTGTGATGCCGAAGGCCGCCGCGGGCAAAGCCGTGGGCCATACCGCGCTGGCCGGCCTCCCGGTGGCCCTGCGCGCACCCCACTCCGCATCGGCCACGTCGTCCCAGGCTCCCGCGCCGTCTTCCGCGCAGGTGACCGTCGAGAGCCGTGCGGCCGCGCAGAAGGCGGGTGTGGACGGCATGCTGTTCACCGCCCGGCGTGCTGACGCCAAGGCGGAGGCGGGCACTGTCGGCATTGAGGTGGACTACGGGAAGTACGCGCAGGGATTCGGCGGTAATTACGGTGCCCGCCTGCACCTCGTGCGGCTCCCGGCGTGTGCGCTGACGACGCCGGATGTCGCCTCGTGTCGTACCCAGACGCCGGTTGCGGCAGTGAATGATGCGGCGCACCAGACACTGACAGCGGACGCCGTGCCGGTGCCCGCCGCCACCCCTGCGGCAACCAATTCCACGGCAACTGGCTCCTCTCTCGCCAGCCGCGCTTCGCCCCAGGCGACCGTTCTCGCCGTAACTGCGGGGACTTCCGGTGACGGCGGGGACTTCAAGGCCACCTCGCTCTCTCCGTCCGCGACCTGGCAGACAAAACTCAACTCCGGCTCGTTTGCCTGGACGTACAACATTCCGGTGCCGTCGGTGCCGGGCGGGCTGGAGCCCCAGGTGGGGCTTGCCTACGATTCGGGGCAGATCGACGGCCGTACGTCGAACAGCAACAACCAGGCGTCGTGGGTCGGTGACGGTTTCGACCTGTGGCCGGGTTATATCGAGCGCAGTTACAAACCGTGTGGAGACGATGGTGCCGTCGCGGATGCGAACGGCGTCAAGCCGGGCGACCAGTGCTGGGCGTATGACAACGCGACGCTCAGCATGAGCGGTCACGGCGGTCAGTTGGTCCCGGCCGGGTCCAACACGTGGAAGTTGAAGCAGGACGACGGGACCCGGGTCGAGAAGCTCACCGGCTCCTCCACCGACGTGCGGGACAACGGCGACAACGACCAGGAGTACTGGAGGGTCACCACGACCGACGGTACGCAGTACTACTTCGGCTACAACAAGCTGCCGGGCTGGACCGCGGGTAACGAGGTCACGGACTCGACGTGGACGGTGCCGGTCTTCGGCAACAACGCGGACGAGCCCTGCCATGCGTCCACGTTTGCGGCGTCGTGGTGCCAGCAGGCGTACCGCTGGAACCTCGACTACGTGGTCGACACCCACGGCGACGCGATCGCCTACTACTACGACAAGGAGACCAACTCCTACGGCCGTGACCTGAAGGCTACGGACGACACCCCGTACACGCGGGGCGGCACCCTGGACCGGATCGAGTACGGGCTGCGCAGCAGCAGCGTCTACTCCGCCAAGCCGCTGGCGAAGGTGGACTTCACCTCCTCGGAGCGGTGCCTGCCGGTCACAGGGGTGACGTGTGCCGCGGACACCATCGGGACCAACTCCTTCTACTGGTACGACACGCCCTGGGACCAGAACTGCGACGCCGGCAAGGACTGCAACGCGACGTACTCGCCGACCTTCTGGACCCGCAAGCGGCTGACCTCCGTCACCACACAGCTGCTGAACTCCTCCGGTGCCTACACTGATGTCGATTCCTGGGCGCTTGCCCAGAAGTGGGGCATGGCGGACATCGATTATCAGCTGCTGCTGGACTCGATTCAGCACACGGGCAAGTCCGCCACCCCCAACATCACGCTCCCCAAGGTGCAGTTGCTGTACGAGCAGGACGCCAACCGGCTGGACAAGGAGGGTGACGGCACCGCGCCGTTCATCAAGGACCGCCTGCACACGATCATCGACGAGTCCGGCGGGCAGATCGACGTCAACTACAAACCGGCGGAATGCGACTGGAACAACCTGCCTACGCCGGAGACGAACACCACTCGCTGCTTCCCGCAGTACACCGTGGCCTCGGGTGACACCGATCCGTCGCTGCAGTGGTTCAACAAGTACGTGGTCGACTCAGTCACCCAGACCGACCGCACCAACGCCTCACCCGACATGATCACCAGGTACGACTACCTGGACGGGGCAGCGTGGCACTACGCGGACGACGACGGTCTGACCAAGGAGAAGTACAAGACCTGGTCCCAGTGGCGCGGTTACCGGCACGTCCGGGTCGAGACCGGTGACACTGCGTCCATGAAGTCGCAGGCGGATCACTATTTTCTGCGCGGCATGAACGGCGACCGGCTCAATTCCTCGGGTGGGAGCAGGACCGTCACCCTCGACAACGGCGAGGGTGCTCAACTCACCGACTGGGAAGCCCTGCCTGGGTTCGAGTACCGCACCGAGTCGTACTCAGGACCGGGCGGCCACATCCTCGTCAAGACTGTCAGTCACGGCTGGTTTCACCAGAGCGCCAGCGAGACGCACAGCTGGGGTACGGTCACTGCCAATCTCGCGGGCACCGACCGCAGTGACTCGTACACCTCGCTGGACGACGGCGCGGGCACCAAGTGGCGGCAGACCACGACCAAGAACTCCCTGGACACGGTGGCCGGCCGGATTACACAGACCAATGACCTGGGTCAGAGCGACATCGCCGGTGACGACCACTGCGTACGGACCACATATGCGGACAACACCGAAGAGAATCTGCTGACCCTGCCGTCGCGGGTGGAGACCGTCGCAGTCAACTGCGATGCTGAGCCGGACCGGAAGACGCAGGTGATCTCCGACACCCGCACCGCGTACGACGGCTCTGACTACACTGCCGCTCCGACCAAGGGCGATGCCAGCTTCACTGCGACGCTGAAGTCGCACGACGGCACCACAGGCACGTACTTGGAGTCGGGTGCCACCTTCGATGGTTACGCCCGGAAGCTCACCGTCACCGACCTGACGGCTGATGTAAGGGCAACCAACACCGGTACTCCGGCGCGAACGTCCCGTACCGACGGCCTCACCTCGACCACTGTCTACACTCCCGCCACTGGTTCTCCGACATCGATGACGGTCACCAGCCCGCCGGCGGTGAAGGCCACGCCGAGCAGTGCGGAGACCACCACCACGACGGTCGACCCTCTGCGAGGGGCACCGACCGTCGTCACGGACACCAATGGTCGCCACACGGACTACGTGTACGACGCACTGGGCCGGGTGCTGAGGACCTGGTTGCCGGACCGGGCCACCAATCACAGCCTGACCCCGAACTACCAGTACGTGTACACGGTCACCGACGGAGTACCGGTCGCGGTCGCCACGAAGACGGTGAACAACGACGGCAGCCAGGACACCGCGTACACGATCTACGACGGGTTCCTGCGGCCGCGGCAGGTTCAGGGGCCAGGTCCCAGCGGCGGCAGCGTGATCGCTGACACCTTCTACGACGGACGTGGGCTGGTCACCAAGGAGTTCGCCCCGTACTACGTGACACGGGCAGTGTCCGGGACCCTGGTGGGGCTCGATGACGCGCTGTCGGTAGAGACCCAGGCGTGGCACACCTACGACGGGCTCGGCCGGGAGACCCAGCTCAAGCACGTGGCGGGCAATGGCGACGGCGGGCCGGTACTGGACACAACGACCACGACGTACAGCGGCGACCGCACCACCGTCGTCCCACCGACCGGCGGTACCACCACAACGACGCTCACCGACGCCCGGGGCCAGACAACAGAGTTGTGGCAGTACCCCACCACCCAGCCGATCGGCACCCCGTACAAGACGAAGTACACCTACACGCCCACCGGCGATCCCGCGACGCTGACCGGTCCGGACGGCGCCGTTTGGTCGTACAGCTACGACCAACTCGGCCGGAAGGTCAAGGCGGTGGATCCCGACACGGGCACCAGCAGCTCCCTGTACGACGATCGAGACCAACTGGTCAGGACGACGGATGCGCTCACACAGACGCTGGCGTACGCCTACGACGACCTGGGCCGCCGGACCGAGGAGCATTCCGGCTCCCTCACCGGTCCGAAACTGGCGAGTTGGACGTACGACGGGGTCGCCGGCGCGAAGGGCGAGCCGAGCTCGTCCACGCGCTACGACGGGACCAAGCAGTACACGACGACGGTCAACGCGTACGACGCGCTCTACCGGGTCACCCGGTCGACGACCGTCATCCCGGCCGACGAGGGCGCGCTGCAGGGCAGTTACCAGCAGAACACCCGGTACAACTCCGATGGCACCGTGCAGAGCACCGGTTTCCCGGCCGAAGGCTCGCTGCCGGCCGAGGGAGTCGTCATCAGCTACGACACTCTGCACCGTCCCGTTTCCGTCACCGGTGACACCTCCTACCTGAAGAACGTCATCTACAGCAACACCGGCAGGCCCCTGCAGTACGAACTCGGCGTCGGCGGCGACAAGACATGGCTGACCGACACCTATGAGTGGGGCACCCAGCGGCTGTCCACCTCGCGGGTGGACCGGGAGAACGTGCCCGGTGTCGACCGGTTCACGACCTACGGCTACGACCAGGTCGGCAACGTCCTGTCGATGGCGGACACCTCACGGGACGGTACCGACAACCAGTGCTTCCGCTATGACACGTTGCAGCGGCTGACCGAGGCCTGGGCGCAGGGCGCCGCCGGGTGCGCAACGGCTCCCTCTGCCTCCCTGCTCGGTGGCCCGGCACCGTACTGGCAGTCGTACACCTACAACCCCGACGGAAGCCGGGCCACCGAGAAGGATCACGACGCGACCGGCAACACCAACCTGGATGTCGCCAAGGCGTACACCTATCCCGGCGCCTCGCAGTCGCGGCCGCACAGCCTCACCCAGGTCGACACCACCGGCCCCAACGGCGGCACCGGCCAGGACGTCTACACGTACGATGACGCGGGCAACACCACCATCCGTGATGTTGGCGGCGACAGTCAGACGATGCAGTGGGACGTCGAGGGGCACCTGGCGTCCATCAAGGACGCCAGCGGCACCACATCGTATCTGTACGACCCGGACGGCAGTCGGCTGATTCAGCGCACCCCGACCCATACCACGCTGTACCTCGGCGGTGCCGAGATCACCCTTGCCAAGGGCGCCGTCAAGTCGACCGTCACCCGCTACATCGACCTCGGCGGCGGCTCAGCGGCGGTCCATGCCGACGACGGCAAGGTGTCGTTCGTCGTCCCCGACCACCAGGGGACAGGCCAACTGGCCATCGACGCGGCAACGTTGAGCATGCGGCAGCGGCGCACAACGCCGTTCGGGCAAGTACGCGGGACGGCGCCGACCGCCTGGCCGGGCGACAAGGGCTTCGTCGGCGGGACCGAGGACGCCACCGGGCTGACGCATCTCGGCGCACGTGAATACGACCCGGACACCGGCCGGTTCATCAGCGTCGACCCCCTGCTCAATGCCGGCGACCCGCAGTCCCTCAACGGCTACGTCTACGCCGACAACAACCCGTCGAGGTTCTCCGATCCGGCCGGCACCGAGGTCGGTTCCAAGCCCAACTCCTGCCAATACGACCTGAAGTACTGCACGCCGGAGGTGCAGCAACAGGTCGGCTACAACCCGAATACCGGCACCGCGACCCCGCCGCCTCCGCCACAGCCGACGCCGGAGCAGCAGATCCAGGCGTGGATCAAACAGATGACGCCGAGCTCGAATGCGGACGGTCAGCTCATGAGCTGGTGGTCCGGATACACCGGCCTCAACACCACCGGCCCCTACTGGGAACCCACCATCAACGGTGTCGGCAATCTCTGCTTCGGGCTCCTGGGCTGCAAAAAGGCCTATGACTTCCTCCAGAGTCACGACGGATCAAAGGCAAACGTCGCAAAGGCGAAGAAGATCGCTGCGACGTACTGCGTCGACCACTTGCCTGATTGCCAGCACGACGCCGCGGGCTACCAGCTCAGCCTCGAGCTGTGGGGGTCGGTCCAAGACATCATCCTCGCCCGCGAGGGCCTCAAAAAGGGCGGGCCGTGCAGCTTCACCGGTGAAACACCGGTCCTGCTGGAGGACGGCACGACCAAACCCATCGACGCCATCGAAAACGGCGACAAGGTGGAGGCCGCTGATCCCGGTGACGGCAAGCACCGCGGGGGCCGCAGAGTCGCGGCCACTCACATCAACCGCGACGCCGATCTGGTCGACGTGACCATCCGTGCCGCCGACGGCTCCACCTACACCGTCCACACCACCGCCAACCACCCCTTCTGGGATGACACCACCCGCACCTGGACCTCGGCCGGCACCCTGACTCCGGGCCACACCCTCAACACGGCGACCGACCAGCACGTATTCATCTTCTCGATCCACCGCGTCCTCAGCCCCTCAGAGGACATGTACAACCTCACCGTCGACGGCCTTCACACGTACTATGTACTCGCGGGCAGCACGCCAGTATTGGTGCACAATTCTGGCGGAGACGACGGCTTGGTCACGGTTGGGCGCTGGATGTCGACTGATGAATATCAAAAGATGATGGCCACGGGAATGGTACAACCGGGCGCTGGCGACAGGACCTTTGTTGTGTATCCTGCGAGCAAGGATGCCTATATTTCCGCGAGGCCAGGGTCCGTCTACGTGGAGTTCGATGTGCCGCAATCGCAGCTTTCACCTGGCGGGCGCCCGGGGGACTACAAGCTCTCCGGGCCGGGTTCCCTCGACGCTCGACTGGCTGCGCGTAAGGGCCTTCCTGCGCCGGAGTTGCCCGCTGCAAAGAATATTCAACTTGGAGGTAGTCCAGGATGCTCGTAGGTCCATCCATGCTGCAGGACGCGCGCGAGTGGATCGATGCACAGTCTGATGTAATTCGCCAGAATGGCCTACTTCTGGAGGTGAATTCATCTCCAGAAGACCGAGTCAAGCAGTCCATCCAATGGGTTTTGGAAGGGCCGGAACGGATTGGGGAGATAATTCTCTGGGAGACGGGTGAGGCGGAAATCAGTTTCGCTTCAATTGGGACTGGTGAAGTTCGCCCGGAGCATCGAGATATTCAGACCGCCTCCGAATTGGAATCGGCTTTGACTGCCGTTTTTGATTGGGTAGCGAACGTAGCTCTTTAGAATATTTATCGATTCTTGAGAGACAGCCCAGAGGCCTCACCGGATTCGTATCCGGTGGGGCCTCTGGGCTGTCTGACGGCAGTAGTTGACGGCAACGTCAGCGGACGGGTGCTGCACAAACGGGTGGTTCGTCGCTGTCTTCGGGCCGGGTGCTGGGCTGGGTGGGGTTGCGGAGGGCGTTGCCGAGGAGGTCGATGGCATTGCGTTGGAGGCGGAGTCGGACGTGGGCGTACACCGTCGCGGTCACTCCGATGTGGGCATGGCCCAACAGCTCCTTGATGACGACAAGTTCGACGCCTTGTTCGAGCAGGAAGGTGGCCGCTGAGTGTCGGAGATCGTGGAACCTGATGCGTCGCAGGGCGGCTCGGCGGAGCAGGGTGTTGAAGTGCCGGGTGAGGGTGGCTCCCTCGATCGGGGAGCCGTCGGGCCGGGTGAAGACGTAGCCGCTCGCCTTCCAGCCCGTCCCCGCCGCCGCACGTTCCTGACGCTGCCGTTCGCGGTGCTGTTCGAGGGAGCGCAGGCACTCGGTCGGCAGTGCGATCCGCCGCTCCGAGCTCTCGGTCTTGGTCGGGAGGGCGGTCAGGCCGCCGGAGTTGGTGCGCTGGAGGGTGCGTCGGATGCTGGCTGTTGCGCCGGCCAGGTCGAGGTCTTCCCAGCGCAGGCCGAGGAGTTCGCCCTTGCGTAGTCCGGTGCGCAGGGCGAGCTCGAATAGCGCGCTCAGCCGGTGGCCGTTCGTGGCGGTGAGGAACGCGCGGGCCTCCTCGGCGGTGAGGGGTTCGAACCGGCGGGGGCGTGGGGCACCCATGCGGACGTTGCGGGCGACGTTTCGGGGGATCTCCTCTTCGCGCACGGCGTGTTCCAGGGCGGACTTGAGGACGGAGTGGACGTAGGTCAGGGTCAGCGGCGAGAGCCGCTTGGAGCAGCACTTGCCGACGGCGCAGCACTGGGGCTGGTCGCGGGCGGTGTCGAGGCCGCGTGTGCAGCACTGGCAGGTGGTGCGGAGGTGGTCGAGCCAGGTGCGGACGTCCTTTGCGGTGAGCTTGGCGAGCTTCTTATTGCCCAGGCCCGGGATGACGTAGAGGCGGACGACAGCGGTGTAGCGGGTGTGGGTGTTCTCGCGGAGCCGGTGGACGGCGACGGTCTCCAGCCAGTAGGTGAGGAACGCGCCGACGCTGCCCTGCGCCGAGGGGGCGGGGATGCCCCTGTTGCTGGTGGCGATCTTCTCGGTGAGCTTGGCGAGCGCGTCCTTGCGGGTGGTGCCGTAGACGTGGACGCGTTTGCGGGTGTTGCCGGGGGCGAGGACGTATCCGGCGGCTTCCCAGCGTCCGTCTTTGCGCTGGTAGACGGTGCCGTCTCCGTTGGCGCGCACACGGCGTGAGGCGGGGGTGTCGCGAGGCGTGGTCATCAGGCGGCTTCCTGTTCGAGGCGGGTGATGATGAGGTGGTCCAGGGCGCGGGCGGGGATGCGGCGAGCTCGGCCGAGGGTGAGGGAGGGAAGCTCCCGGGTGCGCAGGAGGTCGTAGACGGCGGAGCGGCCGATCTTGAGCCGGGCCATGACCTCGGGCACGGTGAGGAGTTCGATGCTTGTGGTCACGCGACAGCTCCCGCCCGGACAGGACCGGTCAGCTGACCGGCTGAGTGACCGGCGCGGTCACCGGGGTACTCCGGCTGCCGAAGCCGGTGCAAGGACTCGGTTCGGGTCTGTTGCCTCGCCGCGAGGAGTTCGGAGAGGTGGGCGAGTTCGGGTAGCAGGCCGGTGCCGGCGTAGTGCCAGTGCGAGATGACCAGCGTGGTGTCCGAGCTGCCGTGCTGACCGGCGACCTGGCGGTGACCGGAGGTCAGGCCAGTGGAGTGACCGGCCCGGTCGTCGCCCGCGTGGCCAAGCCGGTCAGTTTGCCAGGCGGCCCGTTCGGCGCGGAGGTGCGCCAGGGTGGTGGAGTATCGGCGGGTGCGGGTGGAAAAGTGGCCTCGAAAGCCGAGCATGTGGGCCCACTGCCGCAGGCGGAGGTGAACATGCTGGTCCTGGGCGCCGAGGCGCCAGGCGGTGTGGATCATGCGGCGGGCGTGGTCGGTGATGTCGTGGGTGGCGAGTTCGGCCAGGAGCCGCAGGCGGCGGTCGAGGGTTCCGGTGGTGGTCTCGGCACCCTTGGTGGCGTACTTGGCGATGTAGGCGGCCACGTGCCGCTCGGTGACCGGGCCGTCGCCGGTGAAGTCCGTGCCGCGGATCGCGCGGACGTCGATCTGCCGACCAAACCGGAACACTGACCGCCCGGCCCGACCGATTTCCCGAGAGCCGGGCGCGTTCTCGACGGGCTGGGGCGGCTGCCCTGCGTGCCGGACGCGAGTGCGTGTGGCGGCGGCGCGGACGGCGTGGTCGAGGAGCCCGGTGGTCGCCCAGGCCGGCGGTTCGCTTGCGGGTCCGGTTGGTCCGTCGAGGCGGATGACGGCGTGGAAGTGGACTTGGCCGCGCTTCTGGTACTCGGCGACCTTCGCGTAGGACAGCGTCGCGTGCTCGCGCAATGCCCGCTGCGTCAGCCCTGCCGCCTTGGCGATCTCGCGTCGCAGGTGGGTGGTGAAGCGGGCCCACAGGGCGGGGGCGTGCGCGTTCCAGAGCACCGCGCCCGCGTAGTCATAGCGCTCAGGGTCGAGTGGCGTCCCGAGGAACGGGTCGTCATCCAGGTGGATGCGGCCGCAGTTGCAGCGGCCGGTGTCAGGCCGGTTGTGGACGGGTCCGAAGCCGGGTGCGGTCAGGGTGGCGAACACGCGCGGGTGCGCTGCCACGCTGGTGGGGACGGTCTTGCCGCCGCGGAGTCCGGCGGCTATGAGCTGGTAGGTGTCGTAGCGGTAGACGGTGGAGCAGGCGGGGCAGCGGGTGACGCGGCGGTTGCCGCAGCGGACCAGCAGCTCACCGGCTGGGAGTTGACGGGAGTCGAGGTGGTCGAGGACCTCGCCCGTCGCGCTGTCGACGCTGGCGCGGTGCCCCGTGAGGCGGATCGGGCGGGCGCAGCCGCCGAGGGTGGTGATCTGTCGTGCCAGGGGTGCGAGGTGGCCGGTGGCGGCGAGTTTGGCCAGCTTGGCGGTGAGCCTGGCGCGGCGTTCCAGGGCCGATCGGCCGGCCGACGCCGAGGCAGCGACATCCGCCGGGCCGGTCGTTGTGGTGAACGCCGACGACGGGCACGTGGGAGTGGGAGTGGTTGCGGAGTCCGGGAGTTGGAGCTGTGCGGGCATGCGGGAATGGCCTTTCGGCTGGAGGCGGAGCGTGGGGCGGGGCCGCAGCGGGGTGCGCAGGTAGGCCGAAGTGGTCGGCTCACAAGGGACGGGGGCGCCTCGTAGTTGGGCGCGGTGGCCGGGGCAGGCGGTACCTGGTCGGCGGGGGCGCGGTGGTGATCACCGGCGGGTGCGTGAAGTTAACATCGGTTCACGGACGCATTCAAGTGCATCCCTCCTCATTCCTTTCTGTGGGTGGCGGGACGCGGGTAGTGTGGCGGCGGTTGTGCGGTTTGGTCGGACCGGAATGTGCTGGTAGTGGGCGCGGAAAGCAGGGGTGGCAGGCGTGATGACGACGCGTCGGGGGCGTAGGCCGGCGGGCGGCGGAGTGCCGTTGACGTTCGAGGTCATCGCCGAGACCCTGCGGGAGCAGATCCGCTCCGGCGGGCTGAAGCCGGGGGAGGCACTGCCGACGCAGGCTGCGTTGATGCGGGAGTTCGGGGCGTCGAGCCTGACCGTGCAGAAGGCCATGGTCATGCTGAAGCAGGAAGGCTGGGCGGTCTCCCGGCCCGGCAAGGGCGCGTTTGTCGCCCACCACGACGACGCCGACGACGGCGAAGCCCCCGGCAGCCCGGACGGGGAGTCCGCACCCGTTGGGGCGACTGCTGCTCGCGTCGAGGCGCTGGAGCAGGCGCTGGCCGACGCCGTCGAGGAGCTTGCCGGCCTTCGCACCCGTGTTGCGGCCCTGGAAGCGGGTGGCGGCAAGCAGGGCCGCTGACCCGCCGACCTGGGCGGTCCGGGGTGTGCGTTCAGATTTTCTCTACGAGGTTCAAGGCGGGCCCCGCCGCCGGAGGTGGCCGAGCGTCGCCGACCGACCCGTCGTCAGGCAGGCCGCGGATGCCTGCGGCGGGTGTCGGCGGAGACCGGGCCCGCGCCGAGGGGGTGGGCCCGACCGATGCCCTCGGGCAGCAAGTGGTGGCGTAAGGACTCCTTGCTCCTGGCGGAGCAAGTTGTCGCCTACGACCGTCCTTCGGCCGGATCGCAGGCACAGGGCCAGCCAGGGGGCCGGCCCTTCATGTCCGTCGCTGGGCGCACCGAGGGCGGTGGCCGGCGACGCCTCCGGCGGGGAGCGAAGTTCCCGACCGCCTGCCGTCGACCACCCCCCCCCGCCCTGCCTCCGCGCTACAGGGCTGGCCGACGTACGAGCCTCGCCGCACGCCGACCGAGGGCCGCCCCGGCAATCGACCGCCGAGCCGCCGAGAGGCGACCGGCCTGCCCGATTGGTCTAGACCCTTGACGGCAGTAGTGACGGCAACAACCACGGACAACCACGGCCGAACCCGCACTTCGGCGAACCGCTGAATATCGCTTGACCTGCGAAAACGCAGGTAGAGCGGGCGCACGTGCCACACGTACTATGTACTCGCAGGTGACACGCCGGTTTTGGTTCACAACACGCCGCCTGGAACCTGTTCCATAACCACCGCTGCGGATGCGCCAGTGATCAACAGTAAAACTGTTTACACCGCCAACGACCGCTCATTCCGGGTCGACATCGAAAATCAGAACCGCGGAAAGCCGGGCGCAGGTATCCATCTGCAATTTATGGGTCGCGGCGCAGATCCGGCGAAGTATTACTTTGACCCCGCGAGTGGAAAATGGCAGACGGAGTCCGGTGACTTCCTTCCATCGCGGGTGGCCAAAAAGGTTCCACAGAGTGCGATCGACAAGGCATACAAGTTTTTCGGAATGGATGCCCCATGAGCAAGAATTCCTTGATGCTACCGCTGTGGCGGCCAATCTCCGAGATGGGCGACCCGGAAATTCTGCCTGGTGAATTGCAGGATCTGGTAGAAAGTGGATGGCGAACCGGCCCGGCCGGATCCCTGCTGCTCGTGGGCTGCTACGGTGACGGGGCAGGATGGCGTAGCGACTGGCGAGCGGAAGAGATTGCCCAGCACGAGCTTGAAGTGAATGACGTAAGCATCTCCTGTGACGACCTCCCGAAGGGACGCGATCTTTTTCTTCGTGCTGCGGTCGCGCGCGCGCGTGCATTCGCAGGTGCTGCACTGAAGGTTGCCTGGGGATTGCAGGCGTCCGAATTGCTCGTAGCGATCGTATCCGTCGGGGTGGATGACGACTATCTCACGCACGGCGCCACTGTGAAGTTCGCGACCAGACGCGGAGGATTTCCGGAATCCTACGCGAATCTGGAGCGATTCAATTACGAAGCCATGGCTGTAATTGACTCAAGTGGGGGAAATTGAAATAATCCATATTCCGTACGTGGCGAATAGCCGATAAACGTGACTTGGCGGCAGGTGCTCTGAAATGATTTGCAGCGGAGCGTCTGCCGCCCGTGACGGCAGTAACTGACGGCAACGTCAGCGGACAGGACCTCGACGCTACGGGTCGTGGGGGTTGTCGTGTCGTCTGCCCCTGGCGGATGGCGTGGCCAAGGCTCCCATGGTTTGGGGCAGCGAAGCGAGTTGTTCAGAGTTTCTTTACTGGTTCAAGGGCGTCCCGCTGACGCGGGCCGCCGCGCGCCGGCGGTCGGTGACCGCCGCCCGCTCCTGTCTGCCGCCCCGCTGGCGACGGCCGCCGACCACTCGGCGCGCAGAGCCCAGGGGCGTAGGCCGGATCCCAGCCGGAAGCCCCCTCGTCCGATCGCTCAGCAGGCCGGGCGGGCACCTGAGAAGGGCCCGGTGGGCTCGCGCCGTCCCGGACGCCCATGCTTGCTGCCTGGCTGGGGGCCGTGACGATGGAGATAACTGGGCTGATGCCGGTGCGGGGTTGAGCGAGACACACGTGGTGGGTGGTCGGTCGGCGCGCCCGCCGTCGTGGCCGACTTTCTGTGGCAGAGGCCAGAACCCCCACAGCCATGGCACGCACGTGAGGGCCCGTCCCTGCCGGGGCTGACGAGTGCGGGGGAGTCTTGATCGGCTGCGCCCGGCAGGGACGGGAGTCGGGTGGGTCAGCGCGGTGCGGTTGCGGCGCCTGGGCGAGCGAGGTAGGTCACGTCTGGCGCCAGGTCCGCCAGGGGCGGGTGATGATCTCCCGGTAGGTGTGGTGGGACGGGTTCTGACCGCAGTGCCGCAGCACCCAGTCCTGCGGTTCGGCGAAGTCCTCGCTCGTCGGTGAGGTCTCTCCGTCCACGGCGCACTGCATCGCGTACAGGACCGGCTCCGCGTCCGGCTCGCGGTCGGGCTGGAGCGTCCAGGTCTCGTAGCGCAGGACCGAGCGAGGGGTCACCGGCCCCACCTCCGGTTGGCCACGGCCACCTTCGCGCTCAGCTCCTCCGTCGGAGTCGGCGTACGTACGTCCTCGGGCGGCACGTCCCACTCCCGGCCACCGCGCGGCGGCCGAAGCTGCACGTACGGCCCCACATGCCCCATCACCACGCCCACCTTGCCGCTCCGCCGGTCGACCACCAGGGCGCCGGCATCGGGCGAGACGGTGTGCCCGTCAGCCTCAGGGTTGCGGGCCGTCATCGTGACCACCCCGGCGAGACGGTCCGCGACCGGGCGTCCAGTCGCAGGGCGGGAACCCATGGGGTGGCGCTCTTTCGCACGGTGACGCTCCTCAGCGGAGTTGATGCGTGCCCCTGGGCCTGTTGGCGCCGCAGGGTCGACACCGATCCTCACGCCGGTCACCGGGACGAAGGAACCTCCACCAAACCCCACTTCGGGACGTCCCGCACCGTGTAGAACGTCCCTGGTGCCGTCCTGCGACGAAGGGGGAGATTCGTGCCGAACGAGAGACTACGAGCCGTCATGGCAGCGGAAGGCTGGACGTACGCGACCCTCGCCCAGCAGGTCGAGGTCGACCCCAAGTCGGTCGAGCGCTGGGTGAACCTCGGGCGCGTCCCACGTCGTGCCACCGCCCTCCAGGCGGCCAAGGCCCTGGGAGAAGACGTGCACGCACTCTGGCCGGCGCTCCGCCAGGCCCGCCCCGCCCGCGCCATCAGCCCCGAACTGGTGGCGCTCTACGAGCAGCGGGCCGACATCCCCGTCTCGACGTTCACCGACCTGATGGCCCAGGCCCGGGAACGGATCGACATCCTCGTCTACGCGGCCGTCTTCCTCCACGAGGCGTACCCGCGGCTGAACGAACTCCTCACCGAACGCGCCGCCGAAGGCTGCACCGTCCGCATCGCAATCGGGAACCCCGACAGCGACAACGTCCAAGCCCGCGGCCAGGAGGAGCGGTTCGGCCACGGCATCGAATCCCGCTGCCGCCTCGCGCTCATGCACTACAGGCCGCTCGCCGGCACCCCCGGCATCGAAGTCCGCACCCACGCAACCACGCTCTACAACTCCCTCTACCGCGCCGACGACCAGCAACTCGTCAACGCCCATGTCTGGGGCGTCAACGCGTACGCCGCCCCCGTATGGCATCTTCGCCGAAACGAGGAGAGCGGCATGTTCGACACCTACGCCGAGAGCTTCGACGCGGTGTGGACGACGGCAACCCCCGTACGAGAGGAAGGCTGACCGTGGCCCGCACCGAGTACTACGACGAGCCGAACGCGCCCAAGCCGAACAGCATGGTCGTCGCCGCGTCCGCCGTCGTCACCGACGACCACGGGCGCATCCTCCTCCAGCGCCGCCGCGACAACGACCTGTGGGCCCTGCCCGGAGGCGGAATGGACCTCACCGACTCCCTGCCAGGCACGGCCGTCCGCGAAGTCAAAGAAGAGACCGGCCTCGACGTCGAGATCACCGGCCTGGTCGGCACCTACACCGACCCGAAACACATCATCGCCTACACCGACGGCGAGGTCCGCCGCCAGTTCAACGTCTGCTTCACCGCCCGCATCACCGGCGGCCAACTGGCAATCTCCGACGAGTCCACCGAACTCCGGTTCGTGCCGCCGGACGAGATCGAGCACTTGCCGATGCACCACACCCAACGACTCAGGCTCCAGCACTTCCTGGAACAGCGCGAGAAGCCGTACCTGGGCTGAACCGTCTGACGGCAGTAGCGACGGCAACAACCCCGCACAACCACGGACACCCACGCACCTCACCGGACCAACAAACCTCGCTTGACCTGCGAAAAAGCAGGTCGAGGGGCACCGCGTAGCACACGTACTATGTACTGGCGGGGGCCACGCCGGTACTGGTCCACAATTCTGGGCCGTGTGACCCAGCTGCGCTGGCATCTAAGATCAATGCAGATGATCTGAAGATGACTCGGACGGTGGCGAATCACTTCGATGACGTCACCAAGGGCAGCAGAGTGACGCGGCCGTACATGCGTTCCACACAGGTCGTCCGCGAAATCATGGAAGGAAGCGCGCCGAAGCTGGACCCGCGAGAGGCTGCCGGGGCAGTTAGGTGGGACACTCCAGGTGCCATGAATGGAAAATCCGGCACCTGGGAATTGGTTGTCGACACCAACACCAACACAATCCTCCACTTCAACTTCGTCAGGTAGAAATGGCGCACCAATTTAGCACTGAAACAGCGAACCCACTGGCGGGCACGCTTCGCTACTCTGAGTCGGATCGAGGGTTCACCTTCCAGCCGCGGAGCCTTGATGACCTGGCTCGGCTAGAAGGTGGCGGGGGCCGAACGAGTCTCGTCGCTGACACTCTTCAATTGGAGGTTGCGGTGGATAGCGGTCGTGCCCTCTATGTGTGGGGTTACTTGCCGAAGGAATCGTGGCAGCGGGCGGAACTGAAACTGCCAATCTCCGCGAGTGGCAGCGTGACAGTGGAACTGGACGACCCTCCGCTTGAGGCGGGTATCTCCGTAGCGATCGCTCGATCAAACTGGCATGTTCTGTTTGATGAGAGTTCGGGATTGGTTCGAGTCGTACGGGATCAGCGGATTCCTGAGAAGCTGGTAGAGATCGCCGATGACGTTCGTCTTGGCCTGAACGGTACGGAATTGATCTCGTTCTGGCTCTCCCCGGAGTTCGTTGAGTAGAACCACCCCGGTGGCCTTCCTGAGATCCCACGCGAGGTGTTCGGGTGGGGCTTCAGGAGCGTTTGACGGCAATGCTGACGGCAACGCAGCCGGACGCCGACGGCCCCGCGAGGTACCTCGCGGGGCCGTCGGCGTCCCGGCGAGCGAGCTCTGCTATTGCGTGGGGTCAGTGCTGTCCGGGGTGGTGTCCTTGGTGAGGGCGTCGGCGAGGTTGTTGATGGCTTGGCGTTGGAGTCGGAGTCGTACGTGGGCATAGACGCCGGCGGTGACGCCGATGTGGGCGTGGCCGAGGAGTTCCTTGATCACGACGAGGTCGACGCCTTGTTCCAGGAGCAGGGTCGCGGTCGAGTGGCGGAGGTCGTGGGAGTGGATGCGTCGGAGTCCGGCCCGGTTGAGGAAAGTGCGGAAGCGGCGGGTGAGGTTGGCAGGGTCGAGAGGCCGTCCGGTGGGCGTGGTGAAGGCGAGGCCGCTGTCGCTCCAGTCCGGTCCTGCTGTCTCTCGCTCCTTGTCCTATCGTTCCTGGTGCTTCCCGAGGGAGTGGGTGCATTCAGCCGGGAGCGCGACACGGCGCTCAGACGCCCGGGTTTTGGTGGGGAGATGGGTGAGTCCGCCGGTGCGGGTGCGCTGGAGTGAGCGCCGGATGCTGGCTGTTCCGGTGGTGAGGTCGAGATCTTCCCAGCGGAGGCCGAGGAGTTCGCCTTTGCGGAGGCCGGTGCGCAGGGCGAGCTCGTACAGCGCGTGGAGCCGGTCGGCGCGGGCCGTGTCGAGGAACTGGCGGGTCTCCGCCGCAGTGAGCGGACGGAAGCGCCTGGGCCGGTGCGTGGTGGTCTTGACGTTTCGGGCGACGTTTCGGCGCAGTTCGTCTTCGCGGACGGCGTGTTCCAGTGCCGATTTGAGCACTGAGTGCACGTAGGCCACGGTCAGAGCGGACAGCTGCTTCTGGCAGCACTCGCCGATGGCGCAGCAGCTCTTCCGTTTGGTGTCCAGGCCCTGGGTGCAGCACTGGCAGGCTGTGCGGAGCCGGTCGAGGAAGGTGCGGACGTCCTTGGCCGTGAGGCGGGCGATCTTCTTGGTGCCGAGGCCGAGGCCGAGGCCGGGGATGAGGTGGAGGCGGACGCAGGCGGCGTAGCGGGTGTGGGTGTTCTCGCGGAGCCGGTGGACGGCGACGCTGCCGAGCCAGTAGGTGAGGTAGTTGTTCTGTCTTGGGAGGTTGTGGACAGTGGTGATGATCACTGTCTGGGGATCTTGAATGGGTGAGGGCCTTCCGGGTTCGGTGTGGATTGCGACGTCCGACCGGCTCGAAAGGCCCTCATGCCACACCGTAATGCACCTCTGACCGAGACCGGCCGTCTGCGTCTGGCGCGCTGCGTCGTGGACGACGGCTGGCCGCTGCGGCGTGCTGCCGAGCGTTTCCAGGTCTCGCCCACCACCGCCCACCGGTGGGCGAGCCGCTACCGCCGGCACGGCCGGGCGGGGATGGCCAACCACCCGCCACCCGCGTCCCCAACCTCACAGGGCACTACACCTAGGCTGATCGGTCTCCGGTCCCCGTGTGCAGGAAGTTGTAGGCGCCGATGAACGACCAGCAAGCCGCCGCCGCGCAGGCCGACCCGACGCAGTTGATGCCGGAGTTCACCCACGTCCACCAGTTCCTGGATCCGGCCGAGCGGGGCGTGCAGACCTGGCAGGTCCGGCTCTCGGCCGGCGGCCGGCCTGTGGGGACTCTTCGGGCGACCCGCGGCCTGTACTGGAAGAGCGGCAACCTGCGCGAGCGGCTGTCCGATGAGCAGGCGTTCCCGGAAGTGGCGGCCGGGCAGCTACTGAACCCCGACGGGTCGTTCAGCGCCGCGTTCGAGAATTTCGTGGAGATGGCCAGCAGCATTCTGGTGGTGGAGCTGGTTGAGCCGGCCGAACCCTGGGATGATCCGATGCTGGTGGCCGGCGTGGTCGCCAGCATCATCGACCGGCTGGCGGACAACTACTACGCCGTGGTCTTCCCCCGCGCCGACGAACCGGACGTGACACGCTGCCAGGAGGTGCTGGCGCAGGCGGCCGAACTGCTCAGCGCCGCATACTTCTCCGACGAGCTGCAGATCATCGACACCTCCATGGCCGCCCCGGAAGAGGCAGCGGAGCAGGTACGCGAGCGCCTGCGCGCGCATCTCCGATGCAGGCGCCGACTTCTGGGACGAGAACGACGAGGGCCCCGGCCGCGATCCGGAAGACGATGAGGACTACCCGGTGCTCACGGCCCGGACAGCAGCGGTGCTGCGCCGCGCGCTGGAGGACCTGTCGAACGAGGCGTGGCGGGAGGTGGCGGCGCTGGGCGGACAGCCGCTGGACCCTGGTGCGGCCGGGGTGTTCGGCTCCCTGCCGCGGGTGACCCTGAACCAGGACGGACCCTGGCGGCGGCAGATGGCCCGTGCCTTCGACGACCTGGCGGCCGACCTCACCGGCGGGTCCGAGGTCGTGCCGCGTTGTACCGGGGAAGAGATGGCGCTGCACTTGGACATCGCCCGTGTCCAGGCGCTGACCCGCAACCGGCCCCGGCTGGTCGCCGAAACCGTGGCCGGTCTGCCCGAGGACCGGCGCGATTTCGACTGGGAAGCCGCCTCCGAGGAGCTGTTCCAGGACGGTGACGTGCTCATGCTGTTCGACCAGAGCCTGGACGGCATCGAGGACAGCGGCAACGAGGCCAATCAGGCGCTGGGCATGGTCAATCTCGCTCCTGCGGACTGGTTCACCGCGTTCGATACCGACTCTGCCCGCGCGCCGGGCGAGGCTTCCGCAACCCCTGACCGCAGTAGCCCGCGGGTCGGCTTTCGTGCGGATAGCGGGTCCGCCCTCCCTGGCGGGATCCAGTACCCGGCCGGCTGCACGGCATGCGGCAGGGAGTCCACGGCCGGTGGTGGGGGCAGGCCACCGTCCGGATCCCTGCGGAAGCGGTCACCCGAGTGGACGGGGAGAACTCCGGCGCGGTGCCGTGGGCGCCGGCCGCCGGCTGAGCCCGAGTACGTCCTTGAGCCCGTGCCCTCGGGGGCCGGCGAACAGCTCCGAATGGTGCTGCACGTGGCCAACTGCCGGGCGGTCGGCGCGAAGGCGCTGCGGCTACCCACGCCCTGCCGGATCCGAGGGTGGCGCGCGTCCTGCTCTCCTGCGACGACACCACCGCGTGCGACGGGTGCAACCCGCGTCCGTGAGCCCGCGCGGCCGGGGGTAGCGGCGAACTCCCGGCGCAATGAGGGTAGTTGTGCCTCCGGGCAGTACCCTGTGGTGTTTTGCGGCGACCACAGGGAGATCACGATGCACTACCGGAATCCCCGTTTCGAGCACTGGCCGGTCTACGAGGACATCACCGACACCTACTACCGGCACGGCCGCTTCTTCTACGGCGAGGACAGGGGCGGCCACCTGCGGGTGGGGCGCGTCGTGGCCTTCTACCGGTACCTACATCCCATCAGTACCTCTGCCGTCGAGCCAGTCGTGCGTTTCGTCGGCGCCGGCGGGGCGGAGGGCGAGCCCGAGTACGTGTCGCTGGGTGAGGTGACCGAGCGGTGGTGGATCGGCCGGACCGCCGATGACGTCGAACAGGCGTGGCGGGCGGCATCCACTACCGGGGAGTGGCCGCATCCGCAGACCGGCGGGCCGGGACAGCACCGCGCCGCACCCTTCCACGTGGACCCGGCGCACTACCTGCTGTACTACGCGGCCCGGGACGATGACCGGTCCTACCTGGGCCGGGTCGTCGGGTGGGATCCGCCGCTGGATCCCAATGAGCTTCCCACGCCGATCGTGCGCCTCTACCAGCCGGACGGCAGCCTGGACGAGGAGGGCCAGTACGTGGGGCTGGACTTGCCGCACGACGGCTACGTCGCCGGGACGCTGAATTCAGCCCGGGACTACCTCGACAAGCCGCAGTAGCAGGTGCCCTCCGCCCCGCGACGCTTTCGTGGCGCGGGGCTGGCTGACTGGTGGCTCCCCGCGGACGCGGCCGAACACGGCGGGTCGTCGTCCGGCTGCTGCCGCCCGAGGGCCGCCTGCGCGGTTGGCTTCGGACTTCGCCCCCGCTCTGCGGCTTCACCCACGCGTCGGTCGGCTGGTGAGGCATCGTGGACCCAGCGATCACTGGCTGAGTGGAGAACCTCAATGAGTTTCCTGAGTCAACCTCTATGCCGCCGAGAGCGTGTTGGCGGCAGGTTTGATCTTGTTGTTCGCCTCGTGGATGGCTGGGTCGTAGCAGGAGCCATCGCGCCAGCAGGCCCACATCACTCGCAGCCAGGCGCGGGCAAGGATCCAGGTCGCGTGGGGGTGCCGCTTCTGACGGCCTCGGGCATCGTTGTAGATCTTCGCCGCCCAATCGCGCCCGTGGCGACTGTTGTCGGCGAACTGGGTCAGAGCCAGGCGGGCCCTTCGGTTGGTTGCGAAGCGGAAGGCGACGGCGCGGGACTTGCCGGAGGCGCGGGTGATGGGGACAACTCCGGTTTCCACGATGAGCTGTTCGCAGGACTGGGCCCGCTCCAGGAGCGGGCCGACCTCTGCGATGATCTGGCCGAGGTTGATCTTCCCGATGCGTGGCATCGTCGCCAACAGCGGCGCGTAGGGGTGGGTTTCGACGGCCTCAGCGATGGCCTTGTCCAGGGTGCGGATGGTCGCACGGGTGCCCTGCACCAGCTGGACTTGGACGCGGACGAGTTCTTCGACGACCGCCTCCCCGAGGCGGGAGGCCGTCTTCGGGGCGGAGCGCAGGCGCTCGATGAGGACGCTGCCGGGCTTCTTGCCGGAGTAGCCGCGGCGCTTGCACCAGGCTTCGAGGCGTCCGGCGGTGAGCTTGGCGGCGCAGGCCGGGGTCGGGTATCGCTCCAGGAAGGCCATGGCGACGTCGCTGTCGAGGTTCGCGAAGACGGCCTTGCCACCGGGCCAGTGCTCATCGAGCAGCGCAGCGAGCTGGTTGACGGCAGCGACCTTGGCCTCGACGTGATCAGCGCGGGTCCGGGTGAGTGCCTGGAGATCCAGGGTTGCCCGCTCGGTGGGCTCCAGCCGGGGCAGCAGGTGGCCATCGGTGCGCAGGTAGTCGGCGAGCTTCATGCTGTCGCCGGCGTCGGTCTTGGCCTTGGAGGCGCCCCAGCGGGCTCGCATGGCGTGGAAGGCGTTCGGGTGCACCGGCACGATCGGGTGGCCGGCGGCCAGCAGCCGGTCGACCGCGAGGCCTCGTGTGGTCTCGATCGCCACTGGCGGATCGGCGGGGGCACCGTGTTTGGCCAGCCTGGCCAGGGTCTTGGCGAACCCCTCCTCGGTGTGGGCGAACTCCCATCGGTCGACGCGTTTTCCGGTGTCGTCCATGACCGTCACGTCATGGGTTTCGGTAGCCCAGTCCCATCCGATGAACACGAAAGCAGTACTCCTGTGTCCTGCGCAGAGCACCTGCTCGGGGGTGAGGTCGTCTGCCGGGAGCTCATTAATCGGCCCTCTGCGGGGCGTGTCCCTGAAGCCGATCAGACGGCCTCGGTCCGGTGGGGCCGGCGGAACTCATCGCGGCCGTCGAACGGCTCGCACCCATGGCCGTGCACCCACCGGGACCGAGAGGTCACAATCCTACCGATGAGGACTGCAGAAGGGATGGTCCTCTAATGAGCACTTACACCGGCCCACTCGTCCCTGGTGCAGTTTCGATGAGCGCCTACGAGGAGCAGGTGTGGCACACGCTCAACGAGCACTGGCGGCGCCGCAACAACCGCCGCGGCCTGCCGAACTGGGCGAGCACCGCGCTCGCTCGTGCCGGTGAGGCCGCGGGAACTACCGCGAGCCGGGTTGCCCACGAGGTGCCCGACGCGGTCAAGGATCCGATACGTCGTGCGGGCGAAGCGGTAGCCGGCACGGCCATGCCCGCGGCGCTCGGGGGTGCGACAGCGCTGCTCGAACTGGCCAACGACGCGGCCATGGAGCTCAACGACCCGAGAAGCGTCGAGAAGCTCGCCCGCAAGCAAGGTTTCGAGCTGACCAGTTTTACCGATTTGCGGCAGCAGGACCTCAAAGTCTGTGACCGGCTGCTGTCCCGCAACACGCTCAAGTGGCGGACCTTCGGCGCGGTCGAAGGCGGCGCCGTAGGCATGCTGGCTGGGATCCCCGTCGCCGGAACCTTGGTCGCGATGACAGCGGACATCCTCGTCATCCAGGTACTGAGCACGTCGATCGCCGCGCGCATCGCGTACTCCTACGGCTACGACGCCAAAGACCCCTATGAGCAGATCTTCATTCAGCGCCTGGTGCAGCGGTCCTTCGTGGAACAGGCGGCTAAGGTCAAGCCGCTGAGGGAGACCGCCCGCGCTGCGGACGCGGTCAAAGGACGCGTGAAGTGGTCGAACAAGCTTCGCCAGGATCACCGCCTCCTGGCCAACCTCGAGAAGTTGATGCAGCAGTTGGGGCCGGCCGGCTCCAGAGTGCCAGTTGAAGACGTCGCCAAGGCCGTCCCGTTCGTGAGCATCATCATCGGTGCCAGCATGAACTCCGTGGTCCTCGGCAGAGTGGCCGCCGACGCCCAGCGGTACTGCCAGACCCGGTTCCTGTGTGAGAAGTACGGGCTGCCGCTGTCGGCCGCACCGGCGACCACTGACCGCGACGACGACCCCCAGACCGACACCCCATAGAGAAGGGCCTGCTGGGACCTGGGTGTGCCCGCAGGCAGGCTGTCCCGTCAAAGGCCGTCAGCACCCGCAGTTGGGCCGACGGGTGTGCGGTAACGCACCACGCGAGGCGCACCGTCGCGTCCGCCCTCGGTGCGCGCGGTCGCCCCGGGGGCCAGATGAGAGTGGCCGGGTACGGGGGTTGACCTCTCCGCACCCCGCCGCATAGCTTGCCTGCTGTAAGAGCGCATTGAAACGTTTAAATCTCGGCGGATGGTCATCTGCTGGGCTTTGGTCCGCTGTCACTGCGCCACGCGTCGTTCCGGCGCGCAGGGGCACTGATCTGGGGCAATTCACACCCTCGGAGCAACACATGAGCAGTCATCCCCCGAGCCGGAGGCTCCGCGGGCGCAGGGCGCCAGGTGCGGCAGTCACGCTGGGTCTTGCGTTCGTCGTTGCGTTGCTGGCGCAGCCCACGGCACTGTCGGCCGCGACCGCCATCGCCGCGCAAGCAGCCCCTGCAGGTGCCTCCCCGCTCTCCGCGGCCGACTGGCGCCGCTATGTGGAAACCCCGTCACGGTCCGACGTCTGCCCGGTCGCTGTGGTGAGCACGTCGGGCAACGTCACGGGCGCCCGCAACCTGCTGTGCGGCGGCTCCGGCGCCGCGACACTGACGTTCGCCGACGGCGGCGCCACCCCCACGATCCTGCTCGACTACGGCCAGGAAGTCGGCGGCATCCCGTACTTCACAGTCTCCGCCAAGGCCGGATCGCCGACCCTCAAAGCGGCCTACAGCGAAGGGTTGCAGTACATGGACCCCTCCGGTGACGGCTCAGCTCCCTGGGGCGACGGTGACGGCTCCCGAACCGACTCCTATCAGGTCTCGGCCACCGGCACGATCACCAACCGGTTCGTGCAGGGAGGCGAGCGGTACGAGCAGATCACGCTGTCCGCACCCGGCAGCCTGACGTTGCGGGCGGCGGGCATCCACTACATCGCCGACCGCACTCAGGCCGACGGCTACCAGGGGTACTTCACCTCCAGCTCCGAGGAGCTGAACAAGATCTGGTACGACGGCGCGTACACCCTCCAGACCAACCTGACGCCGGCCCACTCTCTGCCCGGGAGCTGGGAGGTGAAGGACGGGGCGCTCGACGCCGTGGGATCGAAGATCAACGACGGTGCCGGGATCCTGAACCAGGGGTCCGCCTGGAGCGACTACACGAGCACCTTCCGCACGAAGATCCTGCGCAACCAGGCAGGGTGGTTCGTCCGTGGGCAGAGCGCCCAGGACAGCTACCTGTTCATCCTCAACGACAGCGCCGACGCGACCGGCACCCCGAACACCTTGCAGGAGTTCGACGTGCACGCCGGCGCTTACACCAGCCTCGGCTCCGTGCCCCTGCCGACCCCCATGGACGCCGGCACGTGGCACACCGTGGCCACCACAGTGTTCGGCGCCGGCATCACGGTCTCGCTGGACGGCACGAAGATCACAACCGTCGACACCACGGCACTGCCCTCGGACGCTGTCGCCCACCCGACCGGGACGGTCGGCTTCCGCGAGTTCGACGGCGAGGAAGCCGCGTTCAAAGACCTGAAGGTCGTCAGCAGTTCGGGCACGACGCTCTTCAAGGACGACCTGAGCGTGGACTCGGCCATCGCACGCTTCACCCCGCCCGGCTCCAACGTGCTGCCGTCCGTGCTCGACGGCGCCCGGCGCGACCGCGCGATCTGGTCCGGGGACATCAACACAGAAGGCCTGACCGACTTCTACTCGGTGGACAAACCCGAGTACATCAAGCAGTCCCTCAACGTCCTGGGCAGTCGCCAGCTCTCCAGCGGCTTCGTGCCCGGAGCCCTTGCACCAGCGGCCGTGGTGCACATCGGCTCGCCCATCCCCGGTACCACCACGGTCTATTCGGCCTCGTACTCCATGTACTTCGTCACGGCACTGGCGAGTTACTACCTCTACACCGGTGACAGGGCCTTCGTCGACCAGGAGTGGCCGGTCGTCCAGCGCGAGCTGGCCTGGAACGCGACCCAAGTCGACTCCAACGGCCTGTTCACCACGCAGGCCGGTGTCGACGGCGCCGACTGGGACTTCTACGACGGCGACAAGGGAGGCGAGGTTTCCGCCTACAACGTCCTGTACTACAAGACACTCCTGGACGCCGCAGCCCTGGCCACGGCCGCGGGCCAGCCGTCGGCGGCCGCGCAGTACACCACGGACGCTGCGGCGCTCAAGGACCGCATCAACGCCCGCCTCTACGACGCCGGCACCGGCCTGTACAAGATCAGCGACACCCGGACCACAGGCACGGCCCAGGACGCCAACGCCACCGCCGTCCTGTACGGGGTGGCCTCACCGTCGCAGTCCCGGACGATTCTGGCCAAACTCAAGACGGACCTGTGGACCACCCCCTACGGCCCGCTGCCGTACTCCAAAGACACCGGATACCGCGACCTGATCAGCCCCTTCATCAGCGGATTCGAACTGCAGGCGCGACTGGCCAACGACGACACCGCGAACGCACAGGCGCTGCTGCACACCGAGTGGGGCCATATGATCGCTCCGGGGCCCGACCAGACCGGGACCATGTGGGAGAACATCGCAAGCAGCGACGGCACACCCGGCCTCGGCTCGGGCGCAAGCCTGGCCCACGGATGGTCCACCGCACCCACCTCCGCGCTGTCCGCCTACGTTCTGGGAGTCCGACCGACGACCGCCGGCTACGCGACATGGAGCATCCAGCCCCACCCCGGAGACCTCACCTGGTCGCAAGGACGCGTGCCCACCCCGCACGGTGACATCGACGTCCGGTGGACCCAGCAGAGCGTGGCCGGACGGTTCACCGTCACCGTCACCGCCCCGCACGGCACCCGTGGCACGATCGCGGTCCCGACCTACGGCGCGGGCGACACGGTCGTCACTGTCGATGGCAAGGTGGTGTGGCGGCACGGAGCCTTCACCGCGGGCTCCGGGATCACCGCTGCGCATGCCGCATCCGGCTACGTCTACCTCACCGTCAGCCGGCCTGGCAGCCACACCGTCACCGCTGCGTCGAACAACGGCCCGTCGCACTAGGTACGCTGTCGAGCTCGGCGAACCGCCCGCCCCGGGATCGGGGCGGCGTCAGCCTGCGGCAGCGCGGCCGGCGTCGGCACGTTGTGGCTGCCGCCGGCCGCGAGCACCGGAATCCGGACCGCAGGGCGCCTTTCACGGACAGCGAAGGCGGCCAGTGCCTCGCCGACTCGGACAACCGCTCGCCTGAGGCCCGTACCGGTGCGGCGCGCTCGCGCCAGCCGTCCTTCTCGCCGATCGTGGCACCGGTGCACAGCACGACGGAGCCGGTCAGTCTGTCAAAGACGTCCAGGGCGACTGGGCTGCACCGGCAGTGCCAACCTGCCCGTCCGCTACCTCAACCGGGGCCGCGCCGAGAACGTCTTACAAGTCCCCACCAGGAAGCCGAGCTGCCGTGCAGGGGAGCCCCCCGAGGGGTGGCGTGCCGTACTGGTGGATCAGGGCAGGGCTTTGATCTGGGCCGGGGAGAGGACGCGGTCGAAGGCTTGGACGTTTTTGATGGCACCGGGGAAGAAGTCGGCGGGTTGGCCGTTGGAGGTGCCGCAACCGATGAAGAGGGGTCCGGTGGAGGTGATCAGGGGGGTGTGGTGCGGGGCGCCCTGCTGGATTCCGTTGACGTAGAGGCGTATCTGGCTGCTGGTCGCGTCGCATACGCCAGCCAGGTGGGTCCAGGTTTTTGTGGTGGGAATGGCGTGCGACAGTGCGCGGACGCCGGGGATGGAGAAGGCCCAGCGGTTGTCGTCGCCGGAGTACTGCAGGTAGAAGCTGCTGTATCTGGTGGCGTACTGGCTGACGGCGGTGCAGAAGTGGCCGGGTACGGCGGGCAGCCAGACCCATGCCGCGACGGTGAAGCTGTGGCCGGGGCCCGTGCGGAGTACCTGGGTCCGGGTGGCGATCCGGCTGATCACTCCGTCGAACACGGCGGCGCCGCCGTTGCCCGCCCGCCACCGCACACCGGTGGCGGTGCCGTTGTGCTTGCCGGTGGTATCCGCCGCCAGTGAGCCGGAGCTCTCGTCGAGCGGCCATGCGCCGACCGGTCTCGGCGCCGAGTCCGAGGACCGGGTGAGGAGGAGACCCGTGGCGGCGCCTGCCGCGGCGACCGTGGCGAGTCCCGACATCAGCAGGGTGCGGCGGGTGTGACCGGTGCGGGGAGCCTTGTCCGGTGTCTGCGGGCGCGGTGTGTCCAGCTGTGTGTCCGGATGGGCGGGAGTCTCCCGGGAGACGGTTGCGGCGAGGGCGGTAGGTGCGCCGGGTTCGTGGCCGCGGGCGGCGGAGGGCCGGGCGCGGTGAGTGGTCGGCAGCCGGCCGGGGGATGCGGTCGGGGCCATCGGGGCTCCGCCCGTGCCCATACCCACCCAGGAGAGGATCTCGCGCGGGGTGGGTCGTGCGCCGGGAGCCTTGGCCAGGCAGTCGGCGACAAGGGCGCGCACGCCGGGATCGGTGACGGCTTGGATGTCCGGCTCGGCGTGGACCACCCGGTAGAGCAGGGCAGGCGGGGTTCCCCGGCCGAAGGGATTGCTGCCGGTCGCCGCGTAGGCCAGGACCGCGCCCAGGGCGAAGACGTCGGTGGCCGCCGTGATCTCCCCGTCGTCGACCTGTTCGGGCGCCATGAAACCCGGGGAGCCGACCAACAGCCCGGTCCTGGTGAGTGAGCCGGCCTCAAGGGTGCGGGCGATCCCGAAATCGATGACCCTCGGACCGTCCTCGGCAAGGAGCACGTTGGAGGGTTTGAGGTCGCGGTGGACCAGGCCCGCGTTGTGGATCGACAGCAGGGCCTCGGCCAGCCCGGCCGCCAGGACCAGCACCGTCGCAGGAGGCAGCGGGCCCCCGCCGTCGACCGCCTGCTGAAGTGACGGCCCGGCGATGTAGCTGGTCACCAGCCACGGCTGGGTCGCGTCAGGATCGGCGTCGATCACCGGGGCGGTGAACGCGCCGCTGACCAGACGCGCCGCCTGGACCTCCCGGCGGAACCGGGAACGGAACTCCTGCTCGCGGACCAGCTCGGCGTGCACCACCTTGACCGCCACCTGCCGACCACCCGGCGAACGTCCGAGAAACACCCGGCCCATACCACCTGAGCCCAGGCGCTCCAGGATCTGGTACGCCCCCACGGAACGCGGGTCCTCCGGCTCCAGCGCTCCCACAAACCCCTCCCCATGCCGTCCGCTCCGGCGGTTGCCCCGAGCACTCTCGGCACGCGGAATTCCGGCCGGCGCGGTCTTCGCGGTCACGGTCCTCTTGGCCGGTCCGCTACCTGGCACACCATGGGCGTCCCAGCAGATCCGTGAAGATCGCCGCGCCCATCATGACCACGATCAGTCTGCCACAGGGCGACCACGTCCTGTTCCGTCGCCAGCGAGCTCGAACTCCCCTGTATATCCCGGCACTACGGGAAACGGGGCGGTCGGCCGCGTGCTTCGGGTACGGCGCCGGGGAGCCCGGTGCCGTACCCGCGAAAGCCGCCGTGTCCAGTGGCGTCAGCGGACTTTGAGGTCCTCGAAGCGCGGGGCGCCGCCTTCCCGGACGCGCTGCCAGGTACTGCGGTAGAGGTCGGTGGCGGGTTCGGCGGGCACGATCGCTCCGAGTACCGCGGGTCCACCCAACCGCCCGGCAGGAAGAGCCACCGACCGCGCCGGGTGCCGCGGCCACCATGTGCCGCCGGTGTGTCCCGGAAGCCGGTGGGCGAGCCAGGCGGACAGGGTGACGGCGGCGACCAGGGTGTGGACGGTGAAACCCACGGCGAGTTCGTCGACCTGGATGACACGGTGGCGGACCTCTCAGGCCAGGTCGCGGGTCAACTGCGGTTCGGCGGCCGGGTCGAGCAGTGCGGGCAGGGCCTGGCCGGGCTCCCGGGTCGTCTGCACGCTGCGCACGGTCTCCGTGAGCAGTTCTTCGGGGACGGCGGCTCATCGGCCCACCGTGCTGTTCCACACCTCCGCCGCCCGGGCCACGTCGGGACCGTCGGTCCACAGCCTTGCCGGTTCGGCGGGCAGCAGCGCCGCCACGACGGCCCGCCGGACCTCCGGGTCCAGGTCGCTCAGCTCCTCCTTGGCCACGGCGGCGTCGGCCGCTTTCACGCCGAGCGTCTTACGGGCCCCGGGGGAGAGGAAGTTCCGCTCGTACGTGTCCACTTGCGGCAGACCGGCGACGACCAGTCGGGCCAGGGTGGGCGTGACACCGCTGAGCCGGGCGAACTCCTCGGCCGCCGCAGGGAACCAGGGTGCCGGGCCGCGTGCGGCCAGCTCGGTGCGGAAGGCCGCGAGCCAGCCGGCCTCCCGCGCCTCGCCGACCGGCGACGAGGACTCCACGACATAAGGCGCCGGGACCTCGAAACGCCCGGCCGGGTCGTGGAACAGCGCCGTGAACCCCTGCGCACCGTACAGGCGCGTGATGGCGAGGAAGCCCCCGCCGGTAAGGCGGAGAAGCCCGGCCCACCGCGGTGTGCCGTCGGGCCGCCGGGGCAGCTCGGCGTCCAGGGCGAGCTGGAATCGGCGCCAGCGGGCGGGGTCGCCGATGGCCGCTACGCCCAACGCGTCGAATTCGCCGAGGAGTTCGCTCAGGGTGTCGCGGTGCTCCGCTTCGGTGCAGGCCGCCGCCGCCCGGAGCGCTACGGCCGCGCAGGTGTCGGCCAGGCGCGCCCAGTCGAGGTTGCTGGGCGGCAGGTCCGTTCCGTCGAGGTGGGTGCGGATGGCGGGGTCCGGCTGGGAGGTGTCCCGCAGCGCGTGACCCACCGACCGCAACTGGCGGAAGCCACTGCGCGCGTCACGGCTGTAGTTGGAGAGCACCAAGTCCGTGCCCAGGCCGTTGAGCGCGTCACGAAGTGCGTCGTCCTCGGGCCCGAGCGGCCCGGCCGACTCGACCGGCCCCATGTCCGGCTGCGCTGGGGCCGGTTGCCGGTCGAGTCGCTCGGCCACCGAGTCCAGCGCGGCCCGTTGCGCCGCGGCGAAGCGCACCACGGCGGCAATACCGGTCACCAGCGCGTCATTGCCGACCTCCGGCAGCAGCGCACGGATCCGGGCGGGCAGCTCGTCCCCGTCCGCCGCGGCGTTCTCTTCTCCGGCGGCGGCCGCCAGCAGCGCCGCCGCCGTTTCCCGGTCGATCCGGCGCAGCGCCTCGGAGCCTTGCGGGTCGCGGGGCCGCAGGAAGTGCCAATAGCGTAGCGGCGGCAGCACCAGGGTGCCCGCCGCGAACGTCCCGGGGGAGTTGTCCGTCCTGGCCACGGCCGTGCCGACCCCGTCCTGGTCGACCAGGCAGACCACGCCGGAGCCCGCTGCCCGGACGACCGCGAGCGGCCGACCGGCGGCGCCGGGGAAAACCAGCGCGTGCCTCGGCGGCTCGGACCCGGCCGGTACGGTGACCGTGTTCCCGGCCGGGTCCTCGCCGCGCAGCGAGCCGTCGGGCAGCTCCACGACCCGCCAGCCGAGCAGTCCCTCGCCGCCGGCGCCGTCCACGGGCGCCGGCAGGACCCAGCCGGACGTGAAGGAGCTTCCCGCCGGGGCGTCGCGGGTCGCGTCGGCGAGGAAGCCGGGCAAGTCCTGGCGACCGCTCCAGGCCTTGGCGGTGTCGTACGCGTACCACGTGGCGATCGCACCGTCCCGGCTGTCGCTGTCCCCCACCCAGAAGGAGGTCCCGTCGCTGCTCAGCGGCCTTTCCCCGGGCACGGTGGAATCGCCCCGGCGCACCGCACCGCTGCCGGTGGTCCGGCCGCCGCCGGGCAGCGGGAGGGTGGGGCCGCCGAGATCGCCGAGCCGGTTGACCCGAGTGCCCCGGGGGGCGCCACCTTCCATGGGCCGCAGGCGGTCGGCGGAACGGTGCCAGTAGCCGCGCAGCGCGCCGTTCGCCGCCCGGGAGCGCCAGTAGACGAGCAGTTCGCCGTTCACGTAGTGGCAGCCCGGGTCGCCCTGGCAGTCGTCCTCCGGTATCCGCAGGTCGTGAGTGAGCACGGTGCCCTCGGCGCCGAGCACCCGGACCTGCGAGGGGCCCGAGGCGATCAGATACGGCCAGGCGTCGGCGACCACCAGGTTTCTGATGTCCCGCGCCGGTACGAGAGCCGCGGCCGCGTCCTCCCACGCGGGCCAGCCCAGCTCGTCGAGGAGCCCGGCACGAAGGGTACGCACCAGGACCGCGGCGAGGTCGGTGCCCACGGCAGCGCGCACCCCGGCCTCGGCCACCGCCAGCGCTTCGCCCGGCAGCCGGGACAACACCCGCAGGCTGTGCGGCAGTTGCGGCAGGTCCGCGGCGGCCGTCCGGCCGGCGACCTCGCGCACCCAGTCCGCCAGCATCGGCCGTCCGCCGGGCGCCGCCGCCAGTTGGCGCAGGGTGTCCTGGCTGTAGCCGTCGGCGCCGTATCGGACGACGGGAGGGAAGCGGGCATCCGCCGCCAGCGCGACCAGATCGCGCCGGCCCTCGCTCTCGCCCTCGCCCCAGTGCGCAAGGTGGAGGAGGAGGCCCCCCGGGGGATCGGCCACCGGTATGTCCAGCGACAGCAGCAGATCCAGCAGGTCCACGTCACCGGCCGGGACCGGCATCCTGCCGCCGGTCGTGGCGAGTTCGGCGCGCAGCGCCGCCGCCATCCGCTCCACCAGCGGATACAGCTGCGGCAGCCGGCCATCTCGCAACCGGCCGGGGTCACGGAATGCCAGGAATCGCCCGAGCCAGCCCACGGCACCGTCGGCGGGGCGCTCCCGCTCCGGCAGCGCGGTGTCCCAAAGCCCGGCGGCGGCACCGGACTTCTCCAGCAGCTCCAGCCACTGCGCCGGCAGTTCCTGTTCCTCACCCGAAGGCATCAGCTCCAGCAGCCTCGGGCGCAGCGCGGGCTCCCGCCGGGCCAATGCGACCAGCGCCGGAAGGTGGGCCTTCCACCAGCTCGCGCCCGCCCGCAACGTGGCGGGCAGCGCCAGGAGTTCGGCCAGATACGCCTGCTCCTGTGCCGCCGGGTCCGCGCCCGTCGCCTTCGCCAGCTTCCGCAGATCGCCGGTCATCCGCGCGGACGGCGGCAACCCGCCCGCCGTACGACGCAGGCTCAGCCGCCGGAACCTGCGGAACGCCTCCGCCGCCGGCACCCGCGCGGCCAGCTCCTTCGCGTACGAGGACAGCACCTTCACCGGCAGTGCTCCGGCCAGTGCGAATTCGAGGAACACCGCGTCGAGCCGGTCCTCGTCGACCGTCAGGCCGTTCTCCGCTTCGGACTTACGCGCTCGGGCGAACATCTGAGCCGCGTATGCCGCGTTGCCCGCGCCGAGGAAGACCCGGCCGGCCTGTTCGTAGAAGGTCGGCAGGAAGTGCGGTACGGAGGCGGCCAGTTGCCCGGCGAGCCGGACATAGGCGTCGAGCGCGGCCTTCGGCTTGGACTCCGCCTGCCGCGCCACGCGGTCCAGTTCCGGCAGGACGTCCAGCGCGTGGTGGCCGTCCGCCGGGTGGTGCGCCAGCACCCATTCCGGGAAGCCGAGCGACTGGCGAAGGCCGAGACCGACTTCGGCCGCCTCGCCGTCCGGCTCCAGGCCGAGGAATCCGGCCGCCACATCCTCCGCCGCGCCCAGTTCGGCCGCGACCAGCCGCACCACCACCCGGCCGTCAAGTCCTTGATGCCGGTAGGCACGTGCGGTGAGCGGAACCGCCTGCTCACCGGCGCCGTCCGGGTCCGGCGGCAGTACCGCCCCGGCTGCCAGCAGTTCGGCTGCCTCCGTCCGCCCGGTCTGCCGCGTGCCGCTCATGCGCCCATGCCTTCCCCGGCCTTGCGGCCGGCGTACAGTGCCGCGGCCATGCGCATCCCCTCGGACCAGGCCACCGGACCGACCTCGGCCGGCGGCAGCGCACGGCCGTCCCCGTCTCTCCAGCCGAGACCGCCGGTCTCGGCTTCCCCGTCCCGGTGCGGCTCGCCGATCCACACCACCGCCTCGACGCTCAGCCCGCAGTCCCGTATCCGACAGGTCGCGTACGCCCCCGACACCCGGTAGCCCAGCGAGGCCGCCCGCGCGGCCAGCCCGGGGCGCGAATCGTACGTCCCGCCCGCGAACTGCCCCACCGAGGTGGCCCACTGCGACGCGCTGTCCGGCTTCGACCAGGTCTCCCGGTAGATCTGCTCCACCCGCTGCGTCACCCCCAGCTCCACCGCGAACTCCCGCAGATCCGCCAGACCGGGCAGGAGCACCGGATGGGGCAGCGTGACCGTACGCGGTGACAGCCGGACCGTCTCGCCGTCCGGACGCACCACCCGTAACGCACCGGCGTCCGTCGCATCCCGCAGAAAGCCCACCTCGTCGGGGTCGTCCCCGACCACTACCAGGTCACGCAGCGCCGTTCGCCATGCCTCGTCCGGCCACACCCGGGCCAGCAGCCCGGTCGGCACCGGCAGCGAGGACACCATCCAGGTGTCCACCCTCGCCACGCATGCGGCGGCGTGCCGGTCCAGCCACTGCGCGAACCGGCGCAGCCGTACCGCCTCGGGATGCTCCCGCACCGCCTTCGGCATCGACGTCAACTGCCGCCCGGCCGCTCGCCCCGAAGTGGCCCTCGCGGCCACCCGGCCTTCCACCAGGGCGACTTCGTACCCGTCACCCGCCGACAGCCAACCCACCGGTCCCCATTCCTCACACCATTGAAGAATCTGCAGAGTCGAGCGGGCGCGTCCCGGTCTCCCTGTGACGATGTGACGAGAGGCTAGCGCGAGCCACCGACGATCGCTGTCCTTGGCCCCTGCCGGTCTGCGCAGGACGTGCGCGGGAGACGGCAGGGTCGTCTTCTGCGCGGGTACCTCATGGCAACGGCTCTTCGAGGTGCTGTCCGGCCCGCTGGCCCGGCCCTCCACTCCCGGGGTGCGCCATCGCCGCTGGCGGGCGGTCGCCTTCGACGGACGCGGGAGCCTGTCGGTCCCCGACCACGGGCGGAACCGGGGTCCTGGCTCGGTCGCGTCGCCCACCGGTACGGTCCGGGCGGCTACCCCCGCTTGATGCTGATGACCCTGTGCGAGACAGGCGCCCGCGGCTTGATCGCAGCAGTCTTCACCCCTGCCACCAAGGGCGGGACACCGACCGCGTCCGGGAACTGGCGGAAGCGTGTTTCGACTGAGTCGTCCGGTCACCACGCCCGTACACGGTGTTCTGCGACACCCTTCAGAAGGGTATTCGCAGGTGTTGGCAATGCTCCGGTGTCGATTGTCGTGATGTGTACGGCGTTATGCCACGGCGTCGTAACGGGCGCTGACTTGGACTGTTGTCCATGCCAAAGTCGCTGCTGGCGCCGGTGGTTACTACCGTCCGCGGGCCGGGCCGGAATTCGTTGCCACCGGGGCGACACCGCTCGGAAACGAAAGAGGGACACCATGCGTACCAGGACTGCCCGTTGGAGTTTGTCGACTGCCGTGCTCGTCGCCGCGGGGCTGGCGCTGACAGCGTGTGGACCCGACGACGCGACCTCCGCCACCGGAACCTCCACCGGTTCGTCCGTCCCCGCGAGTTCCGCGCAGACCGGCACCCAACCCACGGCCAAGAGCAGCCAAGGCTCCGCCCACACCACGCCGTCGGGCACTCCCAAGAAGGCCGGGGTGAGCTGCACCGACCAGATCGACTATGCGGGAGATTCGAGGTCCAACGCCGAAATCAACACCATCGGCGATCAGACCGGTTACTGCCCGCCGGTGTCCGCCTCCGCGGGGAACGGCGTCGCCAACGCGGGTGACCAGCGCACGGTCGTCGGCAGGCTGGACTACCTCGTGCCCGGCAAGCTGATCGTCAAGCCCCAGGACGGCGGCACCGGCCAGGAATTCTCGATCACCAACGCCACGCAGGTCCTTGGCGCGGCCGCGATCTGCTCCGACGACCCCGGCAGCGTGTCTATGGGCGGCGACGGCTATGGCACCTCGAAGTGCACCCTGGCCGAGCTGGAGACGGCTGCGAGGACCGGCAGCGTGACCGTCCGTGTCACCATGAACTCCAAGTCCGGCAGCGCCGAGACGGTCGAGGAGAAGTACCACCCGTAAGCCCCCGCATCCGGCGCCTCTTGCGTTTCGCGGATCCGCGCAGGGCGTATCAACCAGGACACCGTCGATCGGGCCGATCCGCTTCGCATCGCCTCGCCGAGGAGATGATCGCCGCGATCATGCGTCCGCGGGCCCCTCGTGCCGCCCGGCCCGGACCAGGCCGCCTACGTGGACGGTGAACTGGATCTACGACACAGGACCAGGACCAAACCTCGGGGCCGGCGAGACCGAGACGGTGACCGACTCGACCAGCGATGCCTGCTGCGACAGGGAAGGGTCACCTCGGAATTCATCGTGCGGTTCCGGAGGCAGTTGGCGTGGGCCGGCGGATGGGTAGCCGTAGGGTTCGGGCATGGTTCAGGTACCGGTTGCGGGTGGTTTTGTCGAGCGTGCCGCGGAGTTGGTGGTGCTGCGTCGGGCCGTGGCCGACGCCGCGGGTGGGCGGGGCGGGATGGTGCTGGTCGAGGGGGAGCCGGGGATCGGGAAGTCGGCACTGGTGACGGCGGGACTGGCGGGCGCGGAGGCGGCGGGGTGCCAGGTGCTGCTTGGGGCCTGCGACGAGTGGGGGCAGCGCTTCCCGCTGTCGGTGATGATGCGCACGCTCGGTGTTCAGGAGGAGTCGGCCGATCCGCGGCGGGCGGCGGTCGCCGCGGCGCTGTCACGTCCGGCGGAAGTGCCCGGGTGGAGTGTGCAGATGGTCGCGGGTGATCCGGTGATGGCCGCGGTCGAGCAACTCCTTGGTCTGGTGGACCGGCTGACCGCGGAGGGCCCGCTGGTGCTGGTGGTGGAGGACCTCCACTGGGCCGACGACGCGACACTACTGCTGTGGCGGCGGCTGTGCCGGACCGCACTGCAGTCACCACTGCTCCTGGTCGGATCCAGCCGCCCGGTGCCCCGCCGGACCGAAGTCGACGCAGCGCGACGCGACGTACAAGCAGCCCATGGGATCTTGATCTCTCTCGGCGGACTGTCCGGCGCAGGCGTCTCGGCAATGGCAGCGGAACTGACCGGGGGCATTCCCGGACCGGAGCTGACCCGACGGCTCACATCGGCGGGGGGCAATCCGTTGTACGTGCGGGAACTGGTGGACGCACTGGTGCGGGCCGGGGCCGTGCGGGTGACGGACGGAGTGGCGGAGCCGGCCGACGACCATGATGCCTCTGGCGTGGCGGTGTCACTGGCAGAGGTGATCGCGGACAGGTTGGATTTCCTGTCGGCGGGGGCCCAGGAGCTGCTGCGGACGGCGGCGCTGCTGGGTCCTGATTTCTCGGTGGCCGACGTGGCCGCGATCGTGGACCGCCCAGTGATGGCCCTGGTGGGTGTGCTGGAGGAGGCAGTCGCCGCGGGCGTACTGGAATCGGAGGGAGCGCGTCTGCGGTTCCGGCACGGCCTGCTGCAACAGGCCCTGTACGAAGCGATACCCAGGGCTTTGCGGGCGGCGCTGCTTCCGCATGTGGCTCAGACGCTGATCGCAGCCGGGTCTTCGGTGGAGCGGGTCGCGATTCTGGTACTGGCGGCGCTGGACGGATCTGACGGCTGGGAGCTGGACTGGATCGCCGCCAACACCGCACACCTGATCTACCGAGCCCCCGCGGTCGTCGCCGAACTCCTCGAACACGCCCTCAGTCAAGTCGGCGAGGACGAGCCCAGGCATGCCGGCCTGGAAGACCATCTCGCCAGAGTCGCCTTCCTGCTGGGCCGCTGGGAACAAGCCGAGCACATCTCCCGGACCATCCTCGCCCGCACCACCGACCCCGACCGGACCGGCGAGGCCCTCTGGCTCCTGGGCCGCACCCTGCAACGCCTCGGTCGGCACCAGGACGTGCTTGAGGAGCTGGAGGCTGTCGCCGACGGACCGCGGGTCACCCCTCTGTGGTGGGCGCGTCACGACGCGCTGCGATCGACTTCCCTGCTGGCGCTGTCGCGGCTGGACGAGGCGCGGCGGACCGCCGAACAGGCGCTCGCCGCCGGGGAGAGCCTGCCGGATGCCACGGCGATGGCTCATGCCCTGCATACGCTGTCGATAGAGCGCAATGTCGCCTCAGAGTACGCCGCTGGCGGCGACTACCTCGACCGGGCGCTCGCAGCCACGGGCAGCGCCCCGGAGTTGGCGGATCTGCGCCTGCTGATGCTCGGCAATCGCTTCACCCTATTGGAGGAGTTGGGCCGCTTCACAGAGGCGTCGGCCGGAGCCCGGGAGTCGATCGCCCAGGCTGAGCGGCTCGGCAGTCACCGACTCGACGACCTCCGGGTGCAGGCCGGTGTATTGGCTTATGTCATGGGCCGCTGGGACGACGCTCTGGCGGAACTCGAACTGGCCGCCGATATTCCGGCCGGCTCCCCGTTGGGTGTTGCCCGACGTGCGCACCTGGTGTTGATCACCGGTCATCGCGACAACTGGCGCGAAGCCGCCCAACACCTGGCCGCGCTGCCGGAGTGGGACATCCTGGGTGACCCGTTGGGCGTCTCCGTCTATGTCTTGTTGGCCCAGGTTCTCCACGCCGAGCGGTCCGGGACGCCACAGAGCGGCGTCGAGACGCTCGCGCCGAGCCTGGACCCTGGGCCGGAGAACCAACGTCTGCGCAATCGCTGTGCCGTTCTGCCTGTCCTGGTCCGGCTGGCGCTGGCCGCCGACGATACGTCGACCGCCCGAGCCGCTGTCGAGGCGGCCCGGCACGACGCCGAGCATCTGCCGGCACTCCAGCAAGTGGCGGCTGCCGACTGGTGCCGCGGCCTGCTGCACAACGACCCGGCGGCTGTACTCGCCGCCGCCGCCCGCTACCGCACCGCCGGCCGCCGGCCACAACTCGGCACCGCACTGGAGGATGCCGCCGTCGTACAGGCCGCCGTCGGCGACGCAGCCGCTGCCCGCACCACCTTGGCCAAGGCCCTGGACACCTACGCCGGGCTCGGCGCGACCTGGACCGCGCGGCGCGCCACCGCCCGGCTGCGGCAGTTCGGCATACGCCCCGGTGGCCGCGGCAGCCGCCGCCCCGAAACCGGCTGGTCGGCACTCACCGACACCGAACTGCGCGTCGCCGAACTCGTCGCACAGGGCCACTCCAACCCCGACATCGCCGCGCGGCTGACCCTGTCCCGCCGCACCGTCGAAACCCACGTCTCCCACATCCTCACCAAACTCCGCGTCCACTCCCGCCGCGACATCACCAACCCCACCCATACCCTCGTCTGAACCCGGCAGGGGACAACCCCCGCACACCATTGGTTACGGCGGCAGTAGCCATCCGGTTCTCTCTCGGGCGACGGTCAGCGGCCACGGGTGTGCTGCCTTCGGGTCGTCGTGCAACACGTGGAGGTTCCTCCAGGCGCGCAGCATGGTCTCCTGCACCAGGCCCTCGACGGCCTGCCGGTCTCCGCCGTCTACGGTCTTGATCTGCGATTTTCCCCTCATCGGGTGGTTTGGGCCGGTGTTACGCGGGGTGTCACGTTCCCCTTGCGGTGACGCGCTCACCCTTCGTCAGCGCTGCACCGGCGGGCGGTGGGAGCACTCCCCGCAGGCCGCGCAGCCGGGGCGGCAGGTTCAGCGCCGCATCGGCCGGGTGCAGATCGGGCACCGCGAGGGCGGGCCCCTTGCCCGCACCGGCTTCTGATGATCGGCGCTGGTCCCGTTCGGCAGTCCTGACCGCCGTGACTGTCTCAGCGGCGTGTCCCCTCTACGAGAACGGGAAGCGTCGGTGCGAACGGCGGGGAGGCCCCCGGCCGGCGGGGGGGACGACGGCCGGGGGCCTCACCTTCTATACGCTGAGCAACGGTGTTCGGTTCACGGCCGTGGGGTGCGGCTGAAGGGTGCAGCGGTGCCGTCCCGGTCATCGACCAGCGTCCCGTGCGGAGAGCGGCGGGGCACCTGTCGAAGAAGAGGAGTAGGGCATCAAGGGGGAACGCCCGGAGGCCCACTCGGGGGCAGCCGGACAACGGTGCCGCGCCCTACCGCACGTCACGATGGGCCCCCGTCGGATGGCAGGGATGCCGAACACGTGAACCGAGCCGCAGCGTGTTCCGTAGTCAGTTATGACCCACTCCTCCGGTCACACATTGACGGTAGGTCAGCGATCTGCCCGCACCGGCACACGATCGTCGGGACCGTATGGGGGAAGAGAAGAGAGGAATCCTCGTATGGCATCGGACACCGAACTGCGAGCCGCTGGATGGTTCAGAACCGCGACGCTCGGCTTGCTGGTCGTCGGCACGACCGCCGTGGGCCTGTCCGCTCCGGTCGTGGCCCACGCCGACACGGACGAATCCGGTGACCCAGCCGCTGGAGCGCCCTCGGACGGCCCGACCAAGGTTCACGAGGCCACGCAGGCCGCACTGCGGGCCACGGCGGAGCGTATCCGGAGCAACAAACCCGCGGCGCGGGAGCAGGGGGCTGACGAACCGCTGAAGCTGTACCGGGTGCGTCCACATGACACCCTGTCGGGGATCGCACAGTCCCAGCTCGGTGACAGCAGCAGATACCCGGAGATCTTCCAGCTGAACAAGGGGGTGCTGCAGACGGACGGCGGGAAGCTGACCCGTCCTCACGACATCAGCGTGGGCTGGCTGCTCCGGATGCCCGCGAGACACAAGCCCGTCCGCGTCACGCACTCGGGCCTGACCAGTCGTGAGAGCAAGGCCGAAACCACGAAGGCCGGCGGCAGGGCCAAGAGCAAAGCCAAGAGCAGGGCCAAGACGGAGGGCAAAAAGCCGCACACCCGAGCCAAGCACCAGGTCTCACCAGCCCGGAAGACCACCACGACCGGTAAGAGCGCTCGCGTGATCGCCCGCTCCATCGTCCCCAGCGGCCAGTTCGGCTGCTTCTCGGAGATCATCTCCCATGAGAGCGGTTGGAACGTCCATGCGGTCAACCCCCAGTCCGGGGCCTACGGACTGGCCCAGGCGCTGCCGGGAAAGAAAATGGCCTCGGCCGGCTCCGCCTGGCGCGACAGCGCGACCATCCAGGTCAGGTGGGCCTTGCGCTATATGGATCAACGCTACGGCAGTCCGTGCGATGCCTGGAGCTTCTGGCAGGACCACAACTGGTACTGAACCCGCCGCACTGTGACGGCGAGGAGTCCGGACGGTTCCGGCGTCGGGAAAGAGCAGACGATGACCACACGCTTCAAATGGCTGCCCGATGTTGGGAATTCGCTCCGCGACGACGGTGCGGCCGGAGTACATGTTCCCGAGGGCGATTGGATCTCGGGGGTTCCCGGCGGCGCGCTCATACCCTCGGCATGGTGGGACGGGTCCGTCCGGGCCGGTCTGCCCGCCCCGGCAGCCCCGTGGCAGATACGGCCGATCCCAGCCGGCCTCTGGCTGTTCCGTGGACGTCCCTCGGTGCGCGAGGCCGAGGTGGTGGTGCGGATCCCCGCCGACCCCGCCCGCCTCGGCCTGGTGGTCGGCGCGGCCGAGCCGAACCCGGGGATCTTCGACGCGATCTCACATGTACTGGCTGGGCTGCCGGGAGACGGTCCGCGCGCGGTGCGGATCTTCCTCCCTTTCGTCACACCCGAGGCCGGCCGCAGCCTGGCCCGCGACCACCGGCTCGACCTGGTGGCAGCCCCGGCGGGGCTGCGCTTCCGCGGTGGCATCGCCGGCGTCTGCGCGGCGGGTGCCGCAGGCCCAGAGGGCTTCTGGCAGTGGTACCGGACACGTTCAGGGGACCTGCCGCAGCCTTGCGGCGCCATTTACCCTCAGCCGGGCTGGGAGGCCGGACTGGTCGGGCACAGCGCGTTCGGGATGCGCAGTGCGGCGGTGGCAGGCAGGATTCCGGCGGGTTTCGCGCTCCGGCCGCTGGGCCCGATCGACTCCGGCTTCGCACGGTTCGCCGCGGAGGTCCCCGCCGACAGCGAGCGGCTGCGGGTGGTGGTTCAGGGCAACGGGTTCGACCCGCTGCTGATGGCCGCGTGCCGTGAACTGCTGGACGCGCTGCCCTTGGCGGCCACCCGTCACGTGCAGCTCGTCTGGCCCTATGCCGGTGCCCGGGAGTCCTCGGTGCCACTGCGGGAACTCGCGGCCTTGCTGGACGCACCGGTGGTGGCGCCAGCGGCGGGAATCACCCTGCATCCGAACGGCCACGATCTCATGGCCGCCCACGAGGGGGGCGCGCTGGGGCACTGGGTCCGGTTCACATCCGATCGGGACCCGTTGCCGCACGGTCCGTTGTCCCCGTCACCGGGCTGGGGACCGCAGCTCCGTCAGCGGATCGCCGCCCTGCCCCAGGGAGTTCAGGCCGCACAGGCCCCCTCCGGTGTCCACCTGCGCGGCTCGTGGAGCTCCGGCCTGGAAGCGCTGGCAGGCGCCCTCCCGCCCGAACGCGGAGGTGTCACGCTGTTGGCCGATGGCGACGCCCTGCACAGCGGTGATCGTGACCGGGTGTTCACCACGCTGGACGGGTTCGGCCATCAACTGCTCCGGGGGGTCAGGGTGGTGATGCGCTCGGCCGACGTGGGGGAAAGCCACTGCCTGGCCCAGGTCCTCGCCGACCGGCTGAATGTCCGGCTGCTTGCCGCGACCACTGAGTCGATCGTTCAGGCGCTGGGGGGCCAGGACGGCAGGGTACGGCCCGCTGCGCTGGTTTGGCGGCGTTATATGCCCCGGGCGCGCTCACTCACCCGCGGTGTCACCGCGGCGTGAGCGGTCTGTGCGGGAGCCCTACGGTCGTGAACACCGCGCTGACGGCGTGACGGCCTCGTACGCCGAGCCCCCGTTGTGGCTGGTGACCGCGACGACGAATGGGACGATCCGGTCACTGAGCATCCGGGGGCAACGCCCAGAGCCCTCCTACTCCCTGGACCGGACACGAAGAGCACGTGTCTGCCCGATCGGTGAACCAGCGGAACGGGCACCGCGTATTCCCCTGTGAGGTCGTATGAAACTGCCGATCCACGGAAGGTTCCATGTCAAAGATCATCGTGGCGTCACCCCCTAATACCGGCGAGCTGGCCCCCTTGCTGGAGCTCGCCCGGGGACTCGCCCAGCGCGGTCATCAGATCACCGTGCTCACCGGTAGCCGCTTCCGCGACGCCGTCGAGAGCGTAGGGCTCGCCTTCACCCCGCTGACCGGTATCGCGGACTTCGACGACCGGCTGATCGGGGACATCCCCGAACGCGCGCGCCTCACCCCTGGCCCCGAACAGCTCAACTTCGACTGGGTCAACCTCTTCGTCAACCCCATGCCGCACCAGCATGCGGCCCTGCAGGAACTCCTTGAAGCGGACCCCGACCAGTACCTGATCTCCAACGCCCTGTTCCTCGGAGCCGTGCCGACCGCGATGGGCGCATCCGGCCACCGGCCGCGCCGCTGGGTCGCGGTGTCGGTGGTACCGCTGGCCGTCAGCAGCGAGGACACAACCTTCTTCGGGCCCGTGCCGGTCGGCCCGGGCGAGGATCAGAAGGCGGCCAACCGCGCCGCCATCGCCGGATTCGCGAGCGAGATGCAACCGGTCCAGGACCGGCTGAACGAACTCCTGCGTTCCATGGGCGCGAGGGGGACGTTCCCGGCGTTCGTCGACGGAATCATCACCGTCCCCGACGTGACCGCCGCTCTGACCGTGCCCGGGTTCGAATACGAACGAAGCGACGCCCCCGACTCGTTGCACCTGGTCGGCAGCCTGACTCCGCAGCGCCCTGCGGAGTGGCAGCCGCCGGCCTGGTGGTCCGATCTGGACGGCTCACGCCCCGTCGTCGTGGTGACCCAGGGAACCCTGGCCAACCGGGACCTCACCCAGCTCATCGAGCCGGCCCTGACCGGTCTGGCCGACCTCGACGTCACCGTCGTGGCCACCCTGGGCCGCGAGGTCGACGCGCTGTCCATCCCTCTGCCGGCCAACGCCCGTCTCGCCGAGTACATCCCCTTCGACGTACTGCTGCCGAAGGCCGATGTGTACATCACCAACGGCGGCGCCGGCGGCATTCACCAGGCGCTCGCCGCAGGTGTGCCGGTGCTGGCCGCCGGCCTCACCGAGGACAAGCCGGCGAACGCCGCACGGGTCGCCCACCACGGCCTCGGCATCGACATGCACACCGCCACTCCCACTCCCGAAGCCGTGGCCGCCGACACCGAGAGGCTCCTCAAGGCCACCGAGATACGCGAGAACGTCGAGCGGCTCGCGCAGGTGTACGCCGCATACGACGCACTCGTCGAGATCGAACGCCTCACCCTCGGCTGAGCGGCTTCGCCCGTTCCCAACCTGACGAACTCGCCCTCGTCCGACCGGTCGTCGGAGACCCCGGTGGGGTTTGCGGCTGTAAGCCACGGTCAGGGACGGGTAGGGAGAACGGGCACCGCCGCCGCGATCGGCCGGAAAGGGCAGGAAAGGGCCGGAAAGGGCCGGCCTCTTCCCGGACGCTGCCCGCCTTGGCTTCGGCGCGTTGGCGTCACAGCCTGCGGTGTGACTCGGGGGACTTCTCACGCTCCGGATCCGCGAGCTTCAGCGGCCGGCGGCGTACGGCGAGTGAAACGGCACTGGAGTGAACCAGGCACCGCCGGCCCACGTAGCACTTGTTGAGTGGACGGGCTCTCATGACCGTGCCTGGAAGGGGTCAAAAGTACTGTGTCGGTGGGTGGAGTCGGCGGCCGGCCGGCGAGGGGGTAGCGGATGGCGCTGTGGACCTGGCGGGGCGGGCTGCCTTCCTCGGCGGACGGCGGGCCTGCCCGTTCGACGCGCACGGGTTCCGTCGATGTGCCGGTGCTGGCGGAGGAACACCATGGCCTGTGGCTGCTGTGGTCGTCGCTGGACGACACGTTCACACCCGCTGACATCGGCAGCCTGGGCCGGGACATGCCGTCGGGCGAGGGTGTCGTGACGTTGGTCGCCGCCGCGCCGACGATGGCGGTGACCGCCTTCTGGCCGCGGTTGAGCGAAGTGCTGGACCGGCTCTGCGCGTCAGGCACCACTGCGGTGCGGCTGGTTATGGCGGAGGCCGGCCGGGAGTACCCGGAGCGCCCGGCGTTGGCGCGCCGTATCGCCGACAGCTGGGGTGTCACCGTGGACGCACCGGTCGGCACTGTCATGATGGTGCCGGGCGGCTCGCTCTTCATCCCCATCGCGTCAGGAAGCCGGGACGGCTGGCGGCGTTTTTTTCCGAGGGCGAAACCGGCGGTGCTGGGGCCGCGTTCGCCGGTGCCGCCCTGGCAGGGGGCCCTCAGCGATGTGCCGACGAGCACCGCCGGCGGTTGCGTAGTGGAGCAGCTTCCCGCGGGGCTGATCGTGCGGCCGGCGGAAGCCAGGGCGCCGAGGCCCGGCGATCTGTATTACTCGGTACCGATGGATCCCCGGCGGCCGACCATCGTGGTCGGTGTGGCCGGTGGCGAGGACGTGTCCGTGGCGGAGGTCGTCAGTGTGCTGGCGGCCATGCCCGAGTCGGTGCGGTCAGGTGTCCAGCTGGCCCCTGGTGGTCTGCAGGATCTGCTGCGGCTGGGACAGGGCGTTGCTGACCAGTTGGGCGCCGAAGTGGAGGTGAGTACGGGACTGCCGCTCGTCGCCGCCGGTCGCCAGAACGCCCACATCACCCGGTCCGCGCTGATCGGGCGGGACGGCACGCCCAGTTGGCTGCCCTTCGTGGACGCCGTGGTGTGCCGTCCGTCGCTGGGCGCCGAGCATGCCCCCTCCCCGCGTTTGCTGCGGTGGTCACCGCCGGTGCCGGGACCGGGCCGCCTGGAGGACGGCGTGGTCCGGCTCGACGAGCGGTGGCAGGTCGCCGTGACCCGGGCGGGGCTGTGGGTGAGCGCGCGCGATGCCGTTCCGCTTCCGCACAGGGCGCGGGAGGTGAGTGCCGAGGGCCCTGCCATCGAGGTCGGTGTCCCCGGCGTGCAGTTGGATGATTCGCTGTGGCCCGTGCTCTCCCAGCTCCTTGTCGCGCTCGACCCGGGATTGCGCGCGTGCGCCACCCTGTATGTGCACGGCACCTGCTCGGACGGCGGCAGTGGGCTCCGTGGGCTGGCCGCCCGGCACGGCCTGCGCACCATCCGTTACGCAGCAACCCCGAGCGGACCGCGCACGGTGCCGCCCCCCGGGCCCGGACCGGCTCCCGGGCCTCGGCCGACGCCCCGGCCCGTACTGACAGACCGGCCTGGGCAGACTCCTCAGCCCGGTCCCGTGCCCCGGCCCCCTGCCGGGGTGCCCGCCACCGGGCGTGCCGTGAAGCCCCCGGTGCCCGGCCGGTCGCCTGTGCCCCGGCGGTCGACCGCCTCGGACGGCACCCCCGCGCGAACACCCGCGGTCGCGCACGGACCTCGCCCGGTGCCGGCGCCGCCGGTCACCCGGTTGCCGGCAGAGCGGACGGCCCAACGTCCGGACGCAGATGCCGAGGGCCCATCGGATCCGCCGCCGGGCTTCCTGCCCGTAGCGGACCTCGACGCGGCCTGGGAGCACCTCAGCCGGGGACGCCGAGGAGGGGCCAGGAGTAAGGAACTCCCGTCCGGCCTCTCCGAGGGCGGACAGGAGCCGGGTCCCGACCTCGACGCGGCCTGGGAGTATATGAGCCGTGGCCGTACGGCCGCCGCCGCTGAGCAGGATGAGTGGGCCGCCGCCTCCCCCCATGATCGACCGCGTCCCCATTCCGCGCCCGGCGGCCTGGAGACGGCCCCGGGCCGCCCTCCGGCGTCCTCCCGCCCGCTCCGCGCCGGCCACCGCAGCAGCGACGGTGAGCGGAGCGCTCTGCGCATGCTGGCCGGGCCGGTGTGGGAGCGGCACGCTCCCGCTGTCGCGCAAGCGCTCACCCGTCTGACCGGACTGCCCGATGAGGAACACGACGCCGCCCGGGCGGACGTGACCGCCCTCCGGATGTATCTGGCCGAAGCCGAGGGCCCGTTGGGCCACCGCGCCCTCACCCACGCGCTGCGGACGGGGGACGCCCGTCTGCAGCCGTACGCGGCTTGCCTCTTGTCAGGACTGCGGAGGATGCCGACGTACCGCGGGGCAGTTCTCCGGGGCGCGGGCGCCGTTATGGACGACGTGGGCCTCCTGCCCGGTTCCGTGCTCTGCGACAGGGCTCCCGTGAGCGGTGTGCTGGCGGCGAGAGAAACCGCCGTGCCGCTCGGACCGCGTTACGCGGTCTGGTCGGTGACCGGGCGGCGCGTACGGCAGGTGCTCCCTGCCGACGGCGAGGGTGAGATCGACGGTGGGGGCGGCGAGGAGCTGGTGTTCCCCCTGGGGACGCCCTTTCGGGTGCTGGGCGTTCGCCTCGGCGGGGCCGCGCCGGTCGTCCTGCTGAGAGAACTTCCGGCCTCCCCGGCGCATGCCACCGGCGTTCGGCTGGAGGAGCCCGATGAACTCGACGACACGGATCGCACCGCGCTCGCCGCGCTGGACGAGGCACTCAAGGGCCGTTCGTCCCAGACAGGCAAGGGCGGTTGGCTGGAACGTTGTGCGGGTCCCATCGGGAACGGGCCGTAGATATCCGTGAACACGAGTAAACACACGTGACGAGGAAGACAGAGCGAGGAGGCACTGCGGGTGGAAAGCGAACATTCGGATGAGTCGAGGGTGGAGGGCGGCACCCGCACGGAGCAAGGCGGCGCCCGTACGGAGCGCGGGTCCCTGCGGCGGAGCCCACGGTGGTCCCCGCCCGAAGTGGACCAGACGATTGTGCTGTCTGCCGGCCCCCCGGACACGACAGGTGAGCCTCGTCCGGATCATGAGCCGGGCAGGTGGCCGATACGTACGCGGTCGGCGGCGGTGATCGCGGGTGTGCTCGTGGTGGTTGTGGTGCTCCTCGCGGTATTGATCTCGACCGTCAACTCGGGAGGGAAGTCGACGGCGGCCGGTCCCACCCCGAGCCACGAGCCGTCGACGATCGCACCCGCGCCCGCCCCCAAGGCGACTGTCGCCCGACCGCTGACCCCGGTGACGGGCATAGCCTCCACACACCCGCCGACGGCGACTCACAAGCCCAAACCCGCGCCCGGCAAGGGTGCACCGTCGCCGGCCATCGCGAAGCCGAAGCCGAAGCCCAAGCCCCAAGGACCGTCTCCGGTCGGATCCTGGCGGCTCGGCGCGGGCGGAAGCTCGCTCACGGCAGACACCACGGACGGTGCTCACGCCCTTACCAGTTCCCATGTCACGAAGGGGACGGGCCACGGCGGTTGCGCCGTCTTCAACGGCACGAACAGCGAGGCCACCACCGCGGGATCGGTGCTCAACACCGCGGGCGACTTCACTGTGTCGGCCTGGGTCTATCTCACCAAGAACACGGGCTTCGCCACGGCTGTCAGCCAGGATGGCACCACCGACAGCGGTTTCTACCTGCAGTATTCGTCACAGGATCAGCGCTGGGCGTTCGCGGTGCCCGGGGGCCGGGCGCTGTCGTCCGGTCCGCCGCCGCTGAATACCTGGGTCCACCTGGTCGGAGTGGTCAGCACATACGCCAAGCAACTGCGGCTCGTCGTCAACGGAGAGGTCGAGGGGATCACGGCGCTACCCAAGCTGACCTCCACGACGGGCGACCTGGTCATCGGCCGCGGCCAGTGGAACGGTGGTCCCATGGACTGGTTCCCGGGTGCCGTCAATGATGTCGAGGTCTTCAACCGCGCCCTTACCGACTCCCAGGTCCGCGCGCTCTGAAAGGGTGCTGCAGAAGGGTGCTCGACGCGGGAGCGGACTTTTCGTTGTTCGGCGTTGTCGGCATCCTGTGGCCATGTCCGTTGGTTCTTCACCACGGCTGTTCGTTCACGAACCCCGGACGCGGTGCAGGGGCACGGGTGGGCGTGGCCGGCGTGATGGGGATCCGCGTGGCCTTCGAAGCCGGTGGCACGGCGGCCGGTGGCACGGGGGCCGCCGGCGGCCGGGAACGTTCCGCGGCTGGAGCGGAACGCGGTGCCTGCCCCTTGGGGCCCTTGGGCTCCGAGGGCAGCTCGGACGCCGGTGCGGGCAGGCGAGCCTTGAGCCGGGCGAGGTAGTTCTCCGCGGCGCGCAGGTGGTGACCGCCGGCGCCCGGGACATTGCCGCGCAGGCTGATGATGGACGGCCCGATGCGCAGGGCCTCCGCGTCGTCGCGCACCGCCCGCCAGCAGGCGTCGGCGTTCGAGGCCGCTTGTTCGGTCTCGGGATCTTCCGGGCCTCGGGCCGCCAGCATCTTGAGCGCCACATCCAGGTAGAGCACGGTGGCGAGCGATTCCTGACTGGCAAGCCGCGCGATATGCGCGCGGATCTGGCGCACCTCCAGGAACGCCGCCGACGCCTCGCCGTGCCGGCTGAAGACCTGCTGCTCCAGGGTGAGGGCCAGGGATGACGCGTCGTCGTAACGTCCGTCGTTCGAGGCCGCCACGATGCGGTTGATGGGCTCACGGAATTCGGCGCTGCCGGCGGCCCGTGTTCCGGAGGCGCGCGTACCGGTGCTCTCCGGCCCCGCGGCCTTGCCCGGAGGTGTCTCCGGTCCGGGCGGCCACATCATCCGGACCTCGTGGCGTATCGCCAGGCGCCGAAGCCGGCGGTCCTCAGCGGCACTCCGCGACAGGACGTGCAGGGTGACGAAGGGTTGTACGTCAGGGTCGACATCCATCAGCAGTTGGGACAGGGCAAGGTAGAACGACTCGTCCAACGGCTTGCCCGGCACGTTGATCTCGATGGCCATCTGGTCGGCGGCCACCAGGCGGCCGGCGAGCGGTCGTGCCTGTCCCGCCGGTCCGATGGCGAGCCCGGCCCGCGTCAGGGTGACCTGCCAGGTGTCCGAAAGGGGGATGACTCCCTGTTCCTCCGCGCCGCCGGTATCGGGACCGACCAGGGGGGCACGCCGGCGCAACAGGCGCGGCGACGTCCGGCCGGGGGCCGCGGGATGGCAGACGACGGCCTCCACGAAGGGCCGCCAGGTCGGTGAGCCCTCTGTGTCGACGAGTACCGGCCGCGCACCCCGGACTCCCTCGGGGATCCCGGCGCTGCCGGGGGCCCGGGGCGGTCCGGTCAGCAGTTCCACCTCGATGCCGAGGCTGTCGGCGACCTTCTGCACGGCGGGCAGCAGGTCCCGGTGGTTGCCGGGGGCGAAGCGCAGTTGCGTACGCACCGCCGTCGGCAACGCGGTCAGCAGGTCGGCGAGGTCGTCGGCGGGGACATCGGCGTCACCGCCGGGGCCGGGGGCACCGACGAGCACGGTCAGCTGGTCCGGGTCGACGGGCACCAGGTAGCAGAGGTCTTCGGGTCGCGGTGCGGCCGACCGGGGCGGGCGGACCAGCAGGCCGGCCGGTATCTGCTCGATCACGGACCCCGATGCGGTGTGGGAGGGCAGCCCGGCGACCGCCGTCTGCCAGAAGGGCGCCGGGCTGCGTTGCCCCAGCGGCAGCGGTTCGGCTCCGCGCTGGAACAGTTGCCAGCCGGTGGACGATTCGGTGCCGTCCACGACGAACAGCGTCCCGCCCGGCACGACCAGTGCGGCTCCCTCGGGGGCGAGCACCCGGATGTCCCAGGCGTCCGCTATCCGCTGGGCGAGCGCGGGGTGCTCAGGGGTGCCCGCACCCGCGCCGGACAGCACGAGACGAACGGTCGCCGCGCCCTTCCGCTGCAGCGTGTCGAGCAGTTCAGCCAGCCGGGTCCACAGCGTGGGCGTCACGGAGCCGTCCACGCCGACCACCACGGTGGCGACCTCGTCGCCGGGTTCGGCCACCGCCAGGACGCGGGCGAGCGCGGCGGCGTCGGAGGGCGAGGGGGACGCGGTCGGCGTCGAACGCAGCAGCACCAGTCCGCCGTATTCGTCCACCAGGACAGGCCTGCCCGGGTCGGCCGCCGCACCGGTCTGGTCCTTTCCGTCCCGCTCGGCCCAGCGGGACAAGGCCGTACCCCACCGCGCCAAGGGCTGCCTCTTCCCGGAGCCGTCGCGCTGGTGGACGGACCGGTCGCTGGAGTTCTCCACCATGGCGCTCCTTTCCCAGAGTTGTAGGACTTCCGAGCCCAGGGCTGCGGGGCTGTCCGAGATTCGAGGGGCCGGGAGCGCGTAGAGCACCCCCTTCATCCTTACGGGCGGTGTCGCGGATCGGTTCGCACGGCGGGCGGAACCCGTCATCGTCCCCGAATGAGGGCCCCCGGTAACCGGAACTGGGGGCTGTCGAGGGCGACGCGCCCGCTCGTAGCCTCGGGCACTCGGAAAGTCCGGGCACCCGGGCAGTTCAGAATGGCAAATGGCAGGTGACTGGACGTTATGCCGGACAATGACGACTTCGACTTCGGCGCGCTCGCCCGACACGCCCAGCAGGCGGAGAGCGGGATGGCCGCCGTGCAGGACGATCTGCAGTACATGGAGGCCACTGGCTACGGCCGGGAAGGTCTGGTCGCGGCCACGCTCTCGGCCGAGGGACGGCTTGTCGGACTCACCATCGACCCTTCGGTGATCGACCCCGACGACCCGGAGACTCTCGTCGACCTGATCATGACGGCGGTCGACGGCGCGTTCCAAGAGCTCAGCGTGCAGCGGAACGAACGCATGGCGTCCGTGGTGGACAACCTGAACGGGGTGCTCGCGGGGCTGGAAGGGAGCAGGCGTCCCGGAGGTACCGTCGCGCCCAGGTTCCCCGCCCGCCGCAGGGCGCCGGGGCAGGAACACTGACCCACCGCGTCTTCGAAAGGGGACGAACCGGCGGCAGGAACCAGGGTCTGTCGGACGCCGTGCAGGAATTCCTATCGTGACAAAGGCCCGGCGCCCGGCGTCACCCATGCGACAGACGAAGAGATTTTCATGTCCCGGATCGTCTTCCATCGACCCGCCAGGGTCGTCCCGCCGCCGCTGCCCACTGAGCCGGTGGTGCTCTCGGCACCGCCACAGCCCGTCGGCAGGGACGGCGGCTCAAGCTGGCTGATCCTGCTCATGCCGCTGATGTCGAGCATCAGCATGGCCGCGTACCTGATGTCGGGCGGCAAGAAGATGCTGATCCTGGTCGGCATCGCCTTCGTGGTGATGTCGATCGGCCTCACGGTCGGTATCCGGATGCAGATGCGCGGCCAGGTGCGCAAGCAGAAGGTGCGCGCGAGGGACCTCTACCTGGACCACCTCGTCGAGGTGCGGAAGGTCGCCCGCCAGGTGGCGGAGAACCAGCGCACGGTCGCAGCCTGGGCGTTCCCCTCGCCGTACCGGCTGTGGGGGATCGCGACCCAGCGCCGGCGGGTGTGGGAGCGCCGTATCACCGACCCGGACTTCCTGCGGGTGTGCGTGGGAGTCGGGACCGCGCAGTTGTCGACCCCCATCCGGCTGGCCACCCGCAACGACCCGACGATGGAGTACGACCCGCGGGCCAAGGAGGCCGCGGACCGGTTGATCAAGACCATGTCCACTGTCGGCAGCCAGCCCGCGGTGGTGGACCTGGCGAAGGTCGGCGTAGTCAGCGTGCTGGGCCCGTCGGACGTGGCGCGTGGCGTCGTCCGGGCGATGATCTGCCAGGTCGCGGTGCTGCACGCCCCGGACGACGTCGGCGTGGCCGTCGCCACCGGCGGCGAGGACTGGAACTGGGCCAAGTGGCTGCCGCACACCCACGAACCGGACGCGGCGGACGTGGTGGCCCTGGTCGCCGAGGACTTCGACGGAATCGCCGACCACCTGGAGAAGACACTGGAGGAATCCGCCCAGGCGCCCCGCCGGAGCCTGCTGGACCGTGAAACGCCGGACACCCGACGCCGGCTGGTTGTCGTGCTCGACCACTACGTCCCGCGTGCCGCCTGGGCACGCTCACCGCTGGCCGCCCAACTGCTCGCGACAGCCGGCCCGAGCAGCGCGATCACCGTGATCTGCCTGGTGGACAAGGAGAACGACGAGCCGTCCCGGGCCGACGTGCGGATCCGCGTCACGTCGAACGGTGCGGTCACCCTTGAGGGGCGCCGGGCGGAACCGCGCTCACCGGTCACCGACGCGGTCGCGGAATGGCCGGAACCGCAGTTGTGCGAGGCCATCGCGCGAGCGCTCGCGCCGTTGCGGCTCTCGGTCGAGGGCGAGGAGATCCTCGCCCAGACCATGTCACTGCCCAGCATGCTCGGCGTCACCGAACTGGAGACCTTCGACCCGGAGCGCCTGTGGGTCGCGGAGGAGGACGAAGAGGTCCTCCGCATGCCGATCGGCTTCGACGGCAGCGGGCAGCCGCTGGTGCTGGACCTCAAGGAGTCCGCGCAGGGCGGCATGGGACCGCACGGCCTGATCGTCGGCGCCACCGGCTCCGGTAAGAGCGAGCTGCTGCGCACCCTGGTCACCGGCCTGACGATGACCCATTCACCCGACCTGCTCAGTCTGGTCCTGGTCGACTTCAAGGGCGGCGCCACCTTCGCCGGAGTGACCGAACTGCCGCACGTGGCGGGCCTGATCACCAACCTTGTGGACGACCTCGCACTGGTCGACCGGGTCAAGGACGCCTTGGCCGGCGAGCAGCAGCGGCGGCAGAAGATGCTGCGCGACGCAGGCAACGTCGACAACGTACGGGAGTACCAACTGCGCCGCGCGGCTGGTGCGAAGGGCACCGACGGGCGCCCGCTGGAACCGTTGCCGTACCTGCTGATCATCGTGGACGAGTTCGGTGAACTGCTGTCCACCCGACCCGACTTCATCGAACTCTTCGTCCAGATCGGCCGGGTCGGCCGAAGCCTGGGCATGCATCTGCTGCTCGCCACGCAGCGGCTGGAGGAGGGACGGCTGCGCGGCCTGGAGTCGAACCTGTCCTACCGCATCTGTCTGCGCACCTTCTCCGCCGCCGAGTCCCGGGTCGTGATCGGCACCCCCGACGCCTACCAGTTGCCCCCGATCCCCGGTTCGGCCTATCTCAAGGTGACCGACACCGTGCTGGAACGGTTCCGGGTCGCCCATGTCTCCGGAGTGTACGCGTCGGAGGCGGAGCGGGCCGCTGCCGCCGGACCGGTGCTCACCGAGCCCGCCCTCTTCGGCCTGCGGGTGGCGCCGGACCCGGACGCCGTCCCCGAGGATCGGCAGGAGCGCACGCGTCCGATGATCAGCGGGCCGACCGAGATGCAGCTCATCGTGGCGCGGCTGGGCTCCTCCGGCCAGGCGGCCCACCAGGTGTGGCTGCCGCCGCTGCCGACCGCGTTGCCGCTGGACGATCTGACCGGACCGATCAGTGTCGGGCCGGACCGCGGCATGATGGCCGCGTGGTGGCCGCGCAAGGGAGAACTGTGCGCTCCTGTGGGCGTCCTGGACATTCCCCTCCAGCAGCTTCAGCAACCGCTGGTACCGGACTTCGCCAAAGCCGGCCACCTGGCCCTGGTCGGCGCCCCGCAGTCGGGCAAGAGCACCTTCCTGCGGACGCTCATGCTCTCCACGATGCTCACCCACACTCCCGCCGAGGCGCAGTTCCTCTGCGTCGACTTCGGCGGCGGCTCGTTGCAGCCGTTCGAGCGCGCCCCGCACGTCAGCGGTGTGGCGGGCCGGCACGATACGAACCGGGCGCGGCGCGCCCTGGCCGAGATGCTGCAACTCATCACCGAACGCGAGCGGCTTTTCCGCCAGTTGGGCGTCGACTCGGTCGCCGAGTTCCGCAGGCTGCGTTCCCGCGACAAGCTGCCCCCCGGCGTACGGTCCGCGGACGTGTTCTTGTTGATCGACAACTGGGGCGCGGTCCGGACGGAGATGGAGGGCATCGACGTCTCCGTGCTGGACATCGCCAACCGCGGTCTGGGTGTCGGCGTGCACCTGGTGCTCACCGCCAACCGGTGGGGCGACATCCGTACGGCGCTGCGTGACACCATCTCGGCCCGGCTGGAGCTGCGGCTCAACGACCCGGCGGATTCCGAGATCAACCGCAGAATGGCCAAGGCCTTCGTCTCCGTCGTGTCGGGGCGCGGCATGGCGCCGCCGGGAATCCAGTTCCAGCTGGCGCTGCCCCGGCTGGACGGCAAGGACAGCGCCGACGGCCTCGCCGACGCCCAGGACGAGGCGCTCGGCAAGCTCACCGCGTCCTGGTCCGGGCCGACCGCGCCACCGATACGGATGCTGCCCGCGCGGCTGTCCGTCACCGAACTGGAGATGCCGGCGGGCGACGTGGCGCCGCCCGGCGTACCGATCGGCATCGGCGAGAAGGACCTCGCACCCGTTCACCTGGACCTGACCGGCGTGGATCCGCACTTCCTGGTCTTCGGTGACTCCGGCTCGGGCAAGTCCTCGTTCCTGCGCACCTGGATGAAGGGTCTCGTGGCACGCCACTCGGCGTGGGAGGCACGGATGATCGTCGTCGACTACCGGCGGTCGCTGCTCGGCGTGGTGCCCGAGGACCACCTCGGTCTCTACGCGGGCGACTCCCAGGCGGCGGAGGTCTACATGGGCCAGGTGGCCGCCAAGCTCACGGAGCGGCTTCCGCCGCCCGACGTGACGACGGAACAGTTGCGCGAGCGCAGTTGGTGGACCGGCCCGGAGTTCTACGTCGTGGTGGACGACTACGACCTGGTGGGCAACGGCCGCCAGTCACCGCTGGCGGCGCTGGTGGACTTCGTGCCGCAGGCCCGGGAGATCGGGCTCCACTTCGTGGTGGCCCGGCGGGTCGCCGGCTCCATGCGCAGCCAGATGTCGGAACAGCTGCTGAACCGTATTCGTGAGCTGGGCGCGGCCGGCCTCGTCCTCTCCGGGGACCACCGCGAGGGGGCGATCCTCGGTGACGAGCGGGCGTCCCAGCGCCCACCGGGCCGGGGTGTCCTGGTCAGCCGGCAAGCGCCGTCCGCACTGATCCAGGTCGCGCTCGACGAGTGAGCGGGGGTGCCGTGGTGGACGTCGTCAGCCGTGGCCGCCGTCAATGAAGCGCGCGCCTGTCCAGGGGCTCAGGCACAGGGAGCGTGGGTGGCGTGATGTCGTGGCGGGAGCGGACGCGTAGTTTGGTGAGGATGTGGGAGACGTGGGTCTCGACGGTGCGGCGGGACAGGATGAGCTGTGCGGCGATGTCGGGGTTGGAGTGGCCCTGTGCGAGGAGTTCGGCGACGCGCAGTTCGGTGTCGGTGAGTGCCGGCCAGCCGGTTTTGGGGCGGCGTCGGGTGCCGCGGACGCCGGGGCGTATGCCGAGCTGCCGTAGCCGGGCGGTGGCGCGCCGCGCGGTCCAGGTCGCGCCGAGGGCGGCGTAGACCTCGAGTGCCTCGTTCAGGGTGGTTCGGGCGTCCGCGGGGTCGCCGACGACGGCCTGCACCACGGCGGCGTCCTCCAGCGCATTGCCCAGCTGCGGTTGGCGGCCGACGTCGCGGTAGTACGCCGCGGCGGTGAGCAGCGCCGCCGGGTCGTTGTCCAGCAGACCGCGGCACCAGTCGGCGGCCGCCTGAAGCTGTGGCGCGGGTTTGTACTCGGCGTCCCGCCTGGCGGCACCGGCGGCGGCCTGACGCCGTGGTGCCGGTTTGTACTCGGCGTCCCGCCTGGCGGCATCAGCGGCGGCCCGGGCGGTCGGCCGGTCATCGGCCGCCAGGGCCAATCTGGTGAGGACGGGGAGAACGTAGTACCGGTTGAGCAGCCGCTCGTCCGGTGCCTCGGCCAGGCTCGGTGCGAGAGTCTCCACACCGCGGTGCACTGGTCCGGATCGCTCGGCCTCCAGGGAGCGGGCCCACAAGACGATGGTGGAGACGCCCGACAGGTCATGCCCGGTGTCCCAGTGGGCGAGCTCGTCCAGGTGCTGGGCGGCTGCGCCCCACTCGGCGCGGTGACCGGCGATCAGGACCAGATGGGCCAGCCGGTTGATGCCCATCCCGACACCTGCGGGCACGTCGGCGGCCAGTTCGAATTCCGTCAGGGCGTCGTCCCAGCGGCCCATCACGTACGCCAGTGCTCCGGCCTGCACCCGGAGGGTGCCCAGCCGCGGAGTGCCGAGCCGTTCGGCCTGGGCAATCGACTCCCGAGCCCCGACCGCCGCCTCGGCGAAGCGGTCCAACTCCTCAAGCATGACGAAGCGGTTGCCGAGCAGTTGCAGCCGCAGATCAGCCAGCTCCGGGGCACCGCCCACGATGGCGAGCGCACGGTCGAGATAGGGGAGACCACCCGCGTGACCGTTCTCGTAGACCCGCGTCACCGTCTGTATCTGCAGGGCGTAGGCCATCGCCATGGGATCGGCGTTCTTCTCCCCCGTGTCGAAAGCCTGCTCAGCGACCCTTTCGGCCTCGCTGAGCCGTGACAGCGAGATCAGGAAGCTTGATCTCAGCGCGTCGTGCCGTGCCTGCCACAACGCCGTGGTGCGTGGAGTACCGGCGGCGGATGTGAGTTCTTCGAGGGCGTCGTCGGGCCGGCCGACGCGTTGGAGGCTGCGGCCGAGGACCCAGAGGGCCTGGCCGGTGCGGGCGGGGTCGCTGCTGCGGGCCAGGATGGCCCGGGAGATCTGTTCGGCCTGCTCCCACCTACCCAACGCGAGTGCCACCGTCGCGAGTTGGTCTTCGAGGCCCGCGTGCCGCGGGTCGTCCTCGCCGATGCGGCTCAGGGCGTGTTCGAGGAGTTCGGCCACAATCGCGGGGGCCCGGTAGGTGAGGTCGGCGGTGTTGGCGGCGATCCAGTCCAGTTCCCAGCCGTCGGCGCCGTCCAGCGCCGCCAGCACCAGCGTGGCGACCCGCTCCACCGAGACTCCCGCGGCCATCAGTACCTGGGCGGCCTGCTGCTGGAGCGCCACCCGCAGGGCCGCGGGTGTCGTCTCGTACAGCGAACGCCGCAACAGCTCATGCCGGAACCGCAGCCGCGCTCCCTTCGACTCCAGTACGCCCGCGGTGACGGCCTCCTCCAGCAAACTGACCAGCTCGATCACCGGGCGGCCGACAATCGATGCGAGGTTGGTCACCGAGAAGTCGTGGCCCAGCAGCGCGGCCGTACGTAATACCTCGCGGACCCGCACCGGCAGGAAGTCCAACCGGTCGGCGATCACGGCCGCCAGGGACACCGCCGTCCCAGGGGTGTCGCGGTCGTCCGCCAGCTCTGCCGTGCCCCTGGTCACCCGCACGGCCTCGGCCCGCGCCAGCGCGTCCACCAGTTCCCGTACGTACAAGGGGTTGCCTGCCGCCGAGGTGAGCCGCTCGGTCAGCCGCGGTCCGGGAGCGCCTCCGGTGAGTTCCGCCGTCATGGCCGAGACGTCCGCGCCGGGCAGTCCGCCGAGCGGGAGCAGCACGGCGTTGGCGGCCTGCGCGTCGCCACGCAGTGCGTCGACCTCGGCACGGCGCGGCACCGGGCGCAGGGACCCGACCAGGAGCAGTGGTGCCTGCAGTGCGGTCCGGCACAGCCGCCGCCACAGCAGTAATGTCGCGTCGTCGGCCCAGTGGAGGTCCTCGACCACCAGCACCAGCGGGCCGTCCGTGGTCAGCCGGTCCACCAGACCCAGGAGTTGCTCGACGGCGGCCGTCACCGGGTTGCCGGCGACCATCCGTACGCTCCACTCGGGCACCACCGCCGGACGGGAAAGTGCCGCGGCGACCGCCGCCCGCCGCGGATCGGCCGACTCCTCATGCACCCCAAGGGTGCGCATCATCACCGACAGCGGGAAGCGCTGTCCCAGTTCGTCACAGGCACCGCTCACCACCTGGCACCCTGCAGCCTCCGCGCCCACCAGTCCCGCCGCCAGCAGCGCCGACTTCCCGATCCCGGGCTCGCCCTCGACCAGCACCACCCCGCCGCGCCCACCGGCGACATCCGCCACCAGCCGACGCAACACCTTCAACTCCGCGGCACGCCCAACCACAACCGGCACGTCAACCATGGCCAGATCCTACCGACCACAAGGTAACCAAATGGCACGTGTAGCCCCCAAACAGGCAACAGACAGGGAGGTGCGTGCCGCGCCGCCGTATGAGCGTGCCGTTGCTTACGCCGGGGTCACGTGGACCGCGCCGGAACGATCCCTCCCGGGACCACCGCCCGTGGTCGGCACACCGTCGGAATGAAAATCGCCCAACGCGTCGCGCAGCGCACGCACGGCCTTGTGTGTGCGTGACTTCACGGTGCCTTCCGGTATGCCGAGTGCCTCGGCCGCCTGCCGCACCGACTGGTGCAGGATGTAGACGTGCGTCAGGACTTCCCGGTGCATGGCGGACAGGCACGCCAACGCGTCACGCAGGACCTGGCGGTCGAGGACCTTCTCGAACGGATCCGCAGTCAAGGCCATGTCCTCCAGCGCATCGTCCTCGACCTCGGTGGGGCGGGCGGAGGTGGCACGGTGCGAGTCGATGGCCAGCCGCCGCGAGACGGTCAGCAGCCACGGGCGGGCCGCCTCCGGGCCGTCGTCGTGCAGCACATCGAGGTTCTTCCAGGCGCGCAGCATGGTCTCCTGCACGAGATCCTCCGCGGCCTGCCGGTCGCCGCGGGTCCAGCGGAGCAGAGTACGGAACACCGGGGCCGCGTTGACCTCGTAGAGCTCGCGCATCCGCTGTTCGGTGCGCGGCGAGCGGGACGGCATGGACGGTATGGGGGCAGGTGTGTCGATCGCTGTTGCCGTCATGGTCCGGTCCCCTTTTTGTCCTTCGCTGGATCCCCTACCGATCCTGCGACATCGGGGGCGCCGAGACATCCGTGAGGTCACTGAGATGTACGTGCCGATGGAGCCCGGCCCCACGGTCAAGACCTCAGTGAGCCGGCGGAGGCGGTCGATCGACCCCGGCCCCACAGCCAGGTCTACGGGCGTCACACCGATGTGGTTCTCCCAGGACGCGAACCGGTTGGCGGCGTCCAGGGGCGGACACCCGGAATGAGGCGGATACCGGAATCAGGCTGACCCAGGGGACATCTGAACGGGGGACTGGGCGCACGTGGTGGATCGCGGAAATGATGAAGGAGCGTAGATCAGGTCGCCTCACAGGAAGGGTTGATCGCTATGGTGGCAGGGCCATCGACGGGTTACCAGGTAACACCGGAGCAGGTGTCGACCGCCGCCGCGTCGTGCACATCGACCGCGGCAGACGTGCAGCAAAGGCTGGCGGCGCTCAAGTCCTACGTCGTCAACATGGAGGCCATGTGGCAGGGGGTCGCCGCCAACACCTTCCAGCAGATGATGGCGGAGTACGACATCCTCTCCAAGATGCTGCACGACGCGCTGACCGACATCGCCAGCGGGCTGAACGGTAACTACGTGAACTACACCGAGTCCGAGCAGGCCAACGTCAACTCGATCACCAGCATCCAGAACTCGCTGGGCGAGCGCGCGCGGGTGGGGCCGGCGTCCCTGACCTGACCCGCCACCCCTGGCAACCCCCCAGCGACAAGGAGCACTCATGACGAACATCGATGGCGCGAGCCTTATGGTGCAGGCAGACCTTGAGGGTGCCGGCCAATGGATCAACAACGCCTCCCAGGGCATCGCCGACGAACTGAACAAACTCATCGGCCTGCTCGAACCACTCCAGGCGACCTGGACCGGTCCGGCCGCCGGCTACTACGGGGGCCTGCAGGAAGAGTGGAACTACGCCGCCGAGGGGCTGTTCGGCCCCTACGGCGTACTGGGCGAGATCGCCCGTGCGATGAACGTCAACTGGAACAACTACTCCGAGGCCGAGTGGTCGAACGTCAAGACCTGGCGTACAGGCTCCTGACCCGGATCTGAGGAACCCGTCACAGTGGACGAGAAATGCCGCATCACGGTGGTGGGCGAGCGTCGGCAGGTTGACCTGACCGTACCCGCCGGCGCTCCGATCATGACCTACGTCCACACTCTGGCCCGCATGTGCGAGCAGAACGATTCGGACGTCATGCCGTCGGCGTGGACCCTGGCCACCCTCGTCGGTGGGCCGATCGCCCCCGAGTGGTCGCTGGCCGAGCTGGGAATTGTCGACGGCCAGGTCTTCTACCTGCGTGACGTCATCGCGGACGAGTACGCCGATCCGGTCGTGCACGACGTCGGAGAGCGGGTCGCCGAGGTCACCGCAGAGGCTCTCGACACCCCCTGGAACGACCGTACCCGGACGGTCACCGTGCTGCTCTCCGGGCTGGCCTGGCTTGTCGCCACCCTGCTGGTGCTCGCGGTACTGCTCCAGCTCAGCGCCGGCGTCCTCGCCGACGCCGGACTGGCGGTCGGCCTGGTGCTGCCCGCCCTGGCCTGGGTGGCGGGGGAGCGGGGATGGCCCATCCCGGCTCGGTTGCGTACCGCGATCGCACTGTGTGCGGTGCCGGTTCTGGCGATCGCCGCGTGGATGCCGGCGACCGGCTACGACGGCGGTCAATCGGGCGGCGGGCACGGGTCTGTGACCGAGGCGGGACTGACGGCGGCGGCTCTCACCACCGGTTCGCTGGTCGGCGCGCTGCTCGCGATGGTCGCCGCTCCCGGGGTGGCCACGAGCGGCGTGTCGCTGGCGGCGCTGGTCGCCGCGGTGCTCGGCATCGGACTGGGACTGCTGCGGGCGGACCTGACCGAGTCGGCCGGTGTTGTCGCGGTGGTGGCCTTCTGGCTGCTGACGATCGTGCCGAGGACCGTGAGCGGGTTGGTGGCCTTCGCCCACCGGCGTGCTGAGATGCGGGCACCGGTCGAGCCGGATGGCCTGGTGGAGGCGGCGGTACGGCACGCCACCCGTCTGCTGATCGTGTGGAACGGCGCACTCTGCGCGGTGCTCGCGCTCGCGCTGGTGGCGCTGGCGGCTGCGCCGTCCTGGTACGCCGGCGCGGCGGTCGGCTGCCTCGGGCTCGGGCTGCTGCTGCGCGCGGGGGCGGGCCAACTGGCGGCCGAAGTCGTGCCGGTCGCGTTCGCGAGTGCGGCCGGTCTGTTCACCCTGGTGATCCTTGGACCTGACCGTCTCGGCTGGGGCGGGTGGGTCGCGCCGACCAGTGCCTTTGTGATCGCCGCTGCCCTGCTGATCTACGGGTTCCGGCGCCTGATGCGCCGCCCGGGGCTGCCCTCCATGGCGCGCCCGCGGTGGCTGACCCCGGCGGGTTCGGTACTGGGCGGGGCCGGCGTCACTCTGGTCGTGGCCCTCTTCGGTGCCTTCGGCCACTTCGTCCAACTCGGCCACCACGTATAAGGCGCGAAAAGTGACCGGACTCCTACGTGGCGGGCGGGACATGCGAGTGGTCCCGGGCGCTCTCCAGCCGAAGTCCTTCCCTGAGCAGGCCCAGCTCAATGGCCTTCCGGGTGAGGTCCGCCTTGTTCCCGACGTTCAACTTGTTGCGGATCCGCTTGACGTAGGTATTGACCGTGGCCTCGGTCAGGCCCATCCGGCGGGCGATCTGACCGTGCGTCAAGCCCTCCGCGAGCCGGCGCAGCGTCTCTATCTCGCGGCGGGCGAGGGCGGGCGGCGCGTCCGTGGGTTCGCGCAGCTCGACGTGGAGGCGTGTGGCCAGACCGGGCGAGAGGTAGAGGCCGCCGCGGGTCACCGTATCGACCGCTCGCAGCATCTCCTCGTCGTCGGACTGCCGGGTCACACAGCCGAAGGCACCGGCGCGTACGGCCTCGGTCACCGTCTGCCGGTCCCAGAAGTCCGCGATGATCAGCACCCGGCCGCTTTTCGCGAGAAGGCCGATCGACTCGGCGAGGGTGTCCTCGGCCTGCGGGGACGGCCCGTAGAGGATCGCGTCGAAGTGCTCGCCGCCGGGGTCCAGTTGCGTGGGCTCCTGTGTGACCGTGGCGAGGTTGACCTGTCGATTCGCCACGATCAGGCTCTGCAGACCCCGGCGGACCAGACTGTGATGTTCAACGATGGCAATCTCCGTCATGCGGTGCATCGCGCTCCTGCCGAAAATCGGTCGTGGGGACGGGCCCAGGTGTTCCTGATGGCCTCAATCCGCTTACGGTGCCGGACGCCCGCTGGTTCACTCAGACCTCACCGGCCTCCGGCCACGACAGGCCCTGGCGGCCCGATCGCCCTTGAGCGCTCTCGCCGGCGGCGGCCGGCCGGCGGTCCGCGCGATTCCCACCCGATACCGACAAGGAGCGTTACCCCCGCATGATCGACGAGGACTGGCGCGGATTCCACTCCGCATTCGCCGACGCCGTGCGGCCCGACGACCCGCAGGGCCGGGCGGGACGACGCATGCTGGTCATCGGCATCGCCGTATTCCTGGCCACGGCCCTCGGCGCGTTCGCGAACGGCGCCCTCGGCGGTGGCGCGGCGGCGCAACCGAGCGCCCTCGCGCCCATCACACCCAGCCCTACGCCGACGACCGGCCCCCTGGTCCCGCCGTCGGGGCAGAAGTGGTCCACCATCGCGGGCCCGAGCTGTACCAACGCTGCCGACGGCACCAGCAGCTTCGCGGTGTACGGGTACTACACGGGAACCAACGGCGACGGTACGACGGGCTGGACCACCTCGTCCCAGGGCGGTTACCTGGGCGACGGATGTTCCGGCGGGTACATCTCCATCCCGGTCTCGGGTCAGGGGACCGGCTACAACGACAGCCGCCTGGCGCTGTGGAAGTTCGACTTCAGTGCCACGTTCAGCCACGCCTCTTGCCGGCTGTCCACTTATGTGCCTGAAAACTCGGCGCGCTCGTCCGTCGGAGGCGACCCCGCCTACTTCTACTACTACGGGACCGACTACTCGTACGGCGCGAAGATGGACTCGTTGGGCGGATATCTGGTCAACCAGGTGTCCAAACAGGGCCGGTGGAACGAGGGAACCCCCTTCACCGTCGCGACCGGCAAGGTCACGGTGAAGATGGTCGACGCGGGCTCCAAGCACGGTTCCAAGAACGCGGACGCCCACGTCGCCGCCGCCCAGATCCGGCTCACCTGTCTGTCCACATGACGGCCGGGATGCGGGTGGCCGCCCGCGGCTGGGGGACGTACCGGACGATCACCGCGGCCGTGCGTGAGGCGGAACCGGGCGCTGTGGTGTCCATCCAGGCGGGCACCTACACGGAGTGCGTCGTCCTGGACCGGGATGTGACGCTGGTCGCTGAGAAGGGTGCCTCCTCGGTGCGCGTCGTCGGCGTACGCGGACCCGCGCTCGCCGTGCACGGCGCGGGCGGCACGGTGCGGGGTCTGGTACTCGAGGGCAGCGGCGGCGAACCGGCCGTCTCGGTCACCGCCGGTTCGGTACTGATCGTCGACTGTGAGATCACCGGTGGCGGCGTACAGGTCAGCGGGACCGCGACGCCCGTCATCCGGGACTGCGAACTCCACCACACCGGCCAGATCGGCCTCTACCTCGCTGGCGACAGCCGGTCGGTCGTCGAGAGCACGACCATCGCCGACGTGGACGCCGTGGGAATCCTGGTGGACCACGGCGCCGCGCCGTCGCTGAACCGGGTGACGGTCACGCGGACCGGGGGCCACGGCATCCGCGTCACCGGCTCGGCCCGCGGCACCTTCGACAACTGCGCCGTCACCCACACAGGTGTGACGGCCGTCGCGGTGGACGGCAGCGCCCGTCCCCTGCTGCGCGGCTGCCACATCAGCGACAGCGCGGCCGGCGGGGTGCTCGTCACCGGAACCGCCGGATCCGAGGTGGTCAACGGGACCGTCGCCGAGCAGACCGCGGACGAAGGCCCGTCGGCCGGAGGGGAGTTCGGGGTCTCGCTGCGCGGCTGCGAGATCGCCCGCACGGCACAGGACGGGGTGCACGTCACCGGACGGGCCGTCACCTCCTTCGTCGGCTGCCGGGTCAGCGACATCAAGGCCGCCGGGATCGTCGCCGGTGAGTCGAGCCGGATGCGGCTGGAGGACACCACCACCACCGACACGGCCGGCTCCGGACTCGCGGCGCGCGGCGAGGCGCGGGTCGACGTCCGCGCGGGCGGGTTCGCGCGCTCGGGAGCCAACGGCGTCTACGTGTCGGACGCCGCGGAGCTGACCCTTGTCGGCTGCGCGGTCACCGACGCCACCTACACGGCCGTCCACGCCGGCGGCACCAGCCGGGTGACGCTCCGCGACAGCCAGGTCCGGGGCACCCCCGAACACGGACTGCACATCACCGGGGACGCGTTGATGACCCTGACGGGTGTCGAGATCGGCGACGCCGCGCTCTGTGGCATCTCGGTCGACGGAGGCGACCTGGCGGCACGGAACTGCATCATCTCCAAAGTGGCGACCGGCGTCAGGCTGAGCACGGACCACCGCCCGCTGATCGACGACTGCGACATCACCTCCTGCACCGGAGTGGGCCTGGACATCGCCGCCGCCGGAATCGTCACGGACACCCGGATCAGCGATACGGGCGCGACCGGCGTCTTCATCCGGGAGAGTGCCGCGGCGTGGCTCACCGACTGCTCCATCACCGACACCAAGGGCACCGGCCTGGTGGTGCAGGCCGACGCCGCCCCACGGGTCCGCGGTGTCGCCATCGCCCGTACCGCGAAGAACGGCCTGTACGTCGCCGCGAGCGGCGCCGGGCGCTTCGAGAACTGCGACATCGGCGCGACCGGCTACCCCGCCGTATACGTGGGCAGCGAGGCCGCGCCCTTGCTGCGCGGCTGCTTCTTCCACGACATGGACGAGGACCTGAAGATGGAGGAGGACGCGGCGGCGACCGTCGAATCCTGTCGGAGCCAGGACGTGAAGGTGCCCACCCTGCCCGAGGACGCCACCGCCGTGTCCGTACCGTGGGGAGCCGTGGCGGGAGCTCCGGGGCCGGGAGGTCCCGCTCCCGGTGTGCCGGCGACGGCAGCGGGTGCCGGGCAGACCGCGTCGGACTCGGCCGAGAGCCTCACCGAGGTGCTGGACGAGTTGCATGGCCTGGTCGGTCTGGAGGGCGTCAAGACCGACGTCAGCACCATGGTCAAGGTGATGCAGATGGTCCGGCAGCGGACCGAGGCCGGGCTCGCCGCGCCGCCGCTCAGTCGGCACCTGGTCTTCGCGGGCAACAGCGGCACCGGCAAGACCACCGTCGCCCGGCTCTACGGCCGTATCCTCGCCGCGGTGGGGCTGCTCTCCCGGGGGCACCTGGTGGAGGCGGACCGCGGCTCCCTGGTCGGTGAGTACGTCGGGCACACCGCGCCCAAGACCACCGCCATTTTCCGGCGCGCGCTGGGCGGGGTGCTGTTCATCGACGAGGCGTACGCGCTCACCCCCGGCGGCCAGAGCGCCGACTACGGGAAGGAGGCCATCTCCACCCTGGTCAAACTGATGGAGGACTACCGCGACGACGTGGTGGTCATCGTCGCCGGGTACCCCGACGAGATGGAGGGTTTCGTCGACGCCAACCCGGGCCTGGCGTCACGGTTCACCCGGACCCTGGTCTTCGACGACTACGACGGCGAGGAGCTGTCCCAGATCGTCGAGTGGAACGCGCGGCAGCACGAGTACGAGCTGCCCGAGGACACCCTGGTCGCGCTGCTCGACTACTTCGCCTCGCTGGTGCGCGACGACCGGTTCGGCAACGGCCGTACCGCCCGGCAGACCTTCCAGCGGATGACCGAGAGGCACGCCCAGCGGGTGGTCGACCTCATCGCGCCGACGACCGAGGACCTGGTGACCCTGCTCCCGGAGGACCTGCCGCCGGTGAAGTGAGGGGACAGCGGGAGAGACAACCGGGAGAGACAACAACGCCGCCTGCGCCGGGAATCCGGGGCAGGCGGCACCGCGCGGGCCACGCTACGACCCGGGGAACACCGAGTTGGAGTCGGTGTAGGTGTACATCTGCCCGGCGTTGTTGAGCAGCGCGGTGAACGCACCCATGACCTCGATCGCGCCCGCACCGGCCACCATCAGCTTGGACAGCTGGGGGTTGATGGCGTCACCGAAGGCTTTGGCCTCGGAGTCGAGCTCGTTGAGGTGCCATATGGGGTGGTCGGTGCCGGTCTCAGCGGCGGCCTTTCCGTGCTTCGTTTCCCAGTGCCCGACGTTCTGCCCGAAGAGGTTGGGATTGTTGATCGCGCTCCGGACGGTCTTCAGCACGGCCTCGTAGCCATGGGTGGACGTCTGCGTCGCGGTCATGCACGCCTGCTCCGCCGTCCTCAACGCCCCGAGGTCGATGGAGAACGAGCCACCGGGCAGTCCGTCCGAGGGGGTGCCCGACGAGTTGGGGGACTGGCTCGGCACGAAGTCGGGCGCCGTGCTGTAGGCGTCGGTCAGGTCAGGCATGGCGACGACCGTGCCGTTGTCGGTCTTGGACCCGTCGTCCTTGATCTTGGTCGGCGAGCCCCCGTAGATCGCGTCGTAATCGTTGGCGGCGGTCTGCTGGTCCTTCTTGCCCTTGGAGGACGGGTCGACGTTGGGCTGCCACGGCTCGGCCTGGTGTTTCGACTTGATCGGATCGACCATCGGATCCCTCGCTCTCGGTGGACGTCTCAGAGCCGACAGAGTTTCTCAGCTCAGATCCTGTCGTGCCCGCCGGCCGTCCGTCGATGTCCATCTTCCTGGACTGGGACTGGCGCCCGGAACTGGGATCTGCCGACGGGGTTCGTCGCTCCCTACCGTGGTGAGCTGGGCGACGATTGGGGTGAGCCAGTGACGACGCCGGAGAACGCCGGGGCCCAACAGGGGTCGCAGGGTAATGGTTCGGAGCAGCGGGTGGTCGACGGCCGGCCGCTGTCGGGGCATGCGACGACGGACGGTGGGTTCGTCTCGGACGACGGCAGGACGTATGTGTCGCCGGCGGGTGTGGTGGAGCACGGTTTGACGGCGCCGGATGGTTCGTTCCTGCCGAATGGTGTGGTGCGGACGGTCGATGGTCAGCAGGTGTACGGGAGTGTGCTGTCGGACGGGTCGTTCCGTTCCGAGGACGGGACGCTCACGGTTCTGCCGTCGGGTGTGGTGGAGCATGGGCGGACGACTCCTGATGGTGCGTTCGAGTATCAGCGGACTGTTGATGGTCAGCAGGTGTGGGGGAGTGACACCAAGGACGGGTGGCTGTCGTCCGACGGGAAGACGTATGTCGACGGGTCCACGGGTGAGGTTCAGCATGGCCTGACGGCGCCGGATGGTTTGTTCCTGCCCAATGGTGAAGTGCGGACGGTCGATGGCCGGCAGGTGTACGGGAGTGTGGGGAAGGACGGGTCGTTCCGTTCGGAGGACGGGACGCTCACGGTTCTGCCGTCGGGTGTGGTGGAGCATGGGCGGACGACTCCTGATGGTGCGTTCGAGTATCAGCGGACTGTTGATGGTCAGCAGGTGTGGGGGAGTGACACCAAGGACGGGTGGCTGTCGTCCGACGGGAAGACGTATGTCGACGGGTCCACGGGTGAGGTTCAGCATGGCCTGACGGCGCCGGATGGTTTGTTCCTGCCCAATGGCGCGGTACGGACGGTCGATGGCCGGCAGGTGTACGGGAGTGTGGGGAAGGACGGGTCGTTCCTGTCGGAGGACGGGACGATGTTGGTTCTGCCGTCGGGTGTGGTGGAGTACGGGCGGACGACTCCTGATGGTGCGTTTGAGTATCAGCGGGACGTCGACGGTCAGCAGGTGTGGGGGAGTGACACCAAGGACGGGTGGCTGTCGTCCGACGGGAAGACGTACATCGATTCGTCCGGTAAGACGGAGAAGGGGATCACCAGCCCGAGCGGCCAATTCATCCCCGGTGGTTCGACCCACACGCTCCCCGACGGCACGGTGCTCTACGGACACCAGGACGGCGGTGACTTCGTCACCGCCGACGGTTCCACCGTCGTCCTGGCGAACGGCACGGTGCTGAACGGCAGCACGGACCCCGCGACCGGCATCTTCACCGCGAACAGCGGCGGAACCTACTCCATCGATGACAACGGCATCACCCCCGTCACCAAGCAGCCCGACGGTTCGTATCTGCTGCCCAACGGGCAGACCATCATGACCGCCGACTCGTGGCGCATCGACCTACAGGCTCTCTCCGACGCCATGGGGCTGGTCTCGCGGAGGGCCGAAGACGTCAATGGTTACTGCCAAGCGATCACCGGACAGTACGCAGCGATCGAGGCGTCGTGGTCGTCACCCGCAGGAGACTCTTTCGCGGACGCGTCCAAAAAAGCCAATGACGCGATGGCGTCCACCCGAGGTCTCCTCAGGGACGTGATCAACCGTATGAAAATGAGCTACGACAACTACGTACAGGCAGAACACGCCAATACCAAGAACTCCACCGGGAGTTGATACGCCATGGCACTTCCCGCCAACTGGGATTCGGCTGTGATCAGGGTGGATCCGTATGCCTTGGACACCTGCAGGCACACCCTCGACACGGCGAGCCACGACATCCTCAATGCGCTGACCGACATCATCAATTCACTGAACGCCCTCAAACTCGCGTGGACCGGTGACTCGGCCGGCACGGCGACCGACTACCAGCAGCGCTGGGATGCTGTTCAGACCAAGCTTTACGGCACTCAGGCCGACCCGAGCACCGGAGCCTTGAACATCCTGGCCGGCGGAGTCGCTCAAGCCGCCTCGAACTACAGTCACGTCGAGGCCGGTATCGCCGACATGTTCAACTCGTTCGAAAAGGGTCTGCTGAATTCGTCGAGCGGCGGCGGCAACCAGATCGACGAGGCCAGGGGAACACCCATCCCGAACTATCACACGACCACGGTCAACGAGATATTCTGAGGCTGCGCTGAGACATGTCCAACGACCACACGTCCAATGACCCCAATGCGCCCTCCAGTCACGATGACGTCCACTGGGATCCGAACGCCGTCATCGAACTGGGTAATTCCCTGATCGCCTTTGGCGACCTGCTCGACGAGCAGTTGCTCGGGATGACTCGCGCACAGTTCAGCCTGATCAACGGAGCATGGTCGGGCTCGGCCGCGCAGGCGATGTCGGCTGCGTTCGAGAATCAGTCGAACGGGTCGGATCCCCTGGGTGACTACGGGGTCGGTGGACAGGTCATCAAGGTCGTTGTGCAGTTCTGGGACACCGGGGAGGCCATCAATTACTTCGCCCTGCTGCGCAACGCGCAGGAGGCGACCCAGGCCAAGCAGCAACTCGCCAGTTTCATCGCGACGATCGTCGGATTCGTTCTCAGTGTTCTCGCCGCTTTCATCGGTCCGCTGATCGGTGCCATCGTCGCTGCGATCGCGAGAATTGCCGCCCTGCTCATCGAGATCGGAGGCGCGGTCGGTGCCGCGGTTTCCGAGGTGGCCAATTTCGTCACCGAGGCGGCCACCCTTATCGGCAGCGGGGTTTCCGCCGTGGCGGAAACGCTTCCCGACTGGGCCGTGACGATGGCGGGCATCGCGGGGGGTATCGTCCGGGCTGGAGCCGACATCACCTGGATCAGTGCCGCCAGCCTGGCGGCCGGCAATGCCGGGGCGGGCCTGCCGACCGACTGGAAGCACTTCAGTCCTGTGCCGACGACAAAGGAGGGCTGGGGGGAATTCCTCGCCATGGGCGCCGTGCTCGCGCCGCTCACCTTGCTCGCTGTCAAGGGCATCAAGACCGGGGCCGACATCGTGAGCGGGGCCGGCCGTGGCGGCCCTGATGTGAACGGCCTCAACGTCCCGACGGTCGGTGCTCCGAAGGTCGATATCCCGACCAACTCAAGCGTTTCCAGCGCCGCTCGTCCCGGTGGCAGGATCCCGGGCGCGATCACGCCCGAGACCGCGCAGGTCGCCCCGCTGGGCAAGAACAACCTCACCACCGCGAACGTCACCCACAACAACCTCAACGTCACGGACTCGGGCCCCGTCTCCCCCGTCACGAGCCGGTCCGGCGACATGAGTTCGGCGTCTTCCGTGTCGAGTCTGTCGACGAACACCGGCCGCGGCGGACCGACGGTCGAACCCCAGGTGACGGGCAGGCCCGGTACCCCGGTCACCGAGGTCGGCACCCCGCGGCCGGAGACCACCAACCCGCAGGTGACGACCAGGTCCAGCGCCCCCGTGGGCGAGGTCGGCACCGCACGGCGGACGCCCACGGACCCGCAGGTGACGACGCGGTCGAATCCTCCGGTGGTGGAGCCGGGTAACGCGCGGGCGGTTCCTGTTGATCCGCAGGTGACGGGCAGGTCCAGTGCCCCGGTGACCGAGGTCGGCGGTGTGCGGCCGGAGGCTGCGGACCCGCAGTCGGCAGGCACGTCGTCGGGTCGGGCTCACGGCGGCGCCAACCTTGACGCGCGGCCCGTTGAGAGCACACCTCAGACGTCGGCACCGTTGGGTGCGCCCGTCGATCCGGCACACGGACCCGCACAGCCGGTCCGGTCCGCTCCCGTCACCGGACACGCCGCTGAGACGGGGGCGCCGGGAGTCGGCACAACGGCGAGGCCCGTGCAGGCGGCTCCGCCCGGCACGACGGATGGCGGGAGCCAGCCGGCCGGCGGCCGGGCGTTCACCGCTGGGGATGCTCCGAGGGCGGACCTGTCGTCTCCGGCGCACGGCGACGGCGGCAGCGTCATCAACGGCCCCGGAGCCAACCTCAATGTCAGGCCCGCCGACAACGGCACCGCCGCGCCGGTGACCTCTGCTCCGGCGGCGGCGCCGCACACCGTGACCCCCGGCTCCGTGGACCCGTCGCCGTCCAGCGCCGCACCGCACGACGTGACGGTCGGTCAAGGTGCGCCGGAGGTTCACTCCGGCACGCCGCCGACGACTGTCGACCCGGGGAACGCAGCGCCGAGGGAGGTCTCTTCGGCGGCGCCTGTGACGCCGAGTGACGTCGGTGGCGCGCATACGGTCCTGTCCGGCGCGGACACGAGGCCGTCGCTCGGCGACTCCGGTGCGCGTGCGGGCAGCAGTACGGCGGGGGACCATCCGGTCGTCGCCGACCCCACGGGTGCGAGCACGCGTCCGGCGACAACCGCGCCCATCGCGGATCCGAACGCGTCGGTCATGCACTCGTCGTCGCCGACCACCTCGTCGCCCGCCTCGCAACGCCCCGTCCTTGACGGGACCGCCGGGTCGAGGCCCGCGGAGCAGCACGCCGTGCCGGACGTGACCGCCGGTTCGAGGCCCGCGGACGTACGCGCCGTGCCGGAGGGCGTCGGCGGTTCGAGGCCCGCGGAGCAGCACGCCGTGCCGGACGTGACCGCCGGTTCGAGGCCGGCAGACGTACACGTCGTGCCGGAGGGCGTCGGCGGTTCGAGGCCCGCGGAGCAGCACGCCGTGCCGGGTGGCACGGGCGGGGCGAGGCCGGCAGACGTACACGCTGTGCCGGATGGTGTGACGGGGGCGAGGCCCGCGGAGCAGCACGAGTCCGCGCCCGCGGATGTGTCCGGTTCCGCGCACGGTGCGACGACGTCCCGTGTCACCGGTCCCGACGTGGCGTCCGCTTCGCGTGGTGACCACCCGGTCGGCTCCGAGGTGGCGCCGGACGCGGTCGTGAGGCCGACGGACGGGCGTGGGCCGACGTCCACGTCCGCTGGTACGGCTGCCGATACGGCCGGTACCGCGCATGGCGCGGACCTGTCCGGTCACCCGGGCTCCGACGTACATTCCTCCGGCGGCGCCCGCAATACCGATCCCACGGCCCGGCCGGACGCCGGAACGAGCCCGGTGGATCCGTCCCGGCCGCTCACGCCCGGCTCCGACAGCGCGCCGCACGACGCCGCTACCCGGCCGGTGCCCGTCTCCCACTCGGTGACGTCGAGGACGGACGCCGCGAACCCCGGGTCGAAGGACCCGGACCAGCCGCAGGCGAGGCCCGGGGACAAGACCGGACAGCCCCAGGCGCCGGACCCGAAGGCGGCGGAGGCGGCCGCCCAGCAGACCAGGGCCGACCTCGGCCAGGCCAGGGCCGACCTGGCGCAGAAGCACGTCGAACTGTCCGCGGCCCAGCGGAATCTGACGGACGAGAGCGCCCGTGTCGCGGCCGGGGACAGGCCCGGGGGTCGCGACGCGAACGTGCCCGACGGCGCCCACAGGAACGTGCCCGACGACACCCACAACAGAGACTCGGCGGCATCCGCCGCGGAGCATCGGGTGAAGATCGCCCGGGACGACGCCGCCCATTCTGTGGCGACGAACGGAAAGTCCTCCGAGGCCGCGTCCGCGGCGCAAGCCGTACAGGCCGCCAAGGCCGAGGTGAAGACGGCCGCGGACCAGGTGGTGGCGAAGGCCGCCGTCGAGCGCACCACCGCCTCGGAGGCGGCACGCGCACAGACAGCGGCGGACAACGCACGGGCGGCGCACGACGGCGCCGCGACGGCCGTGGGCGCCGCCGTGAAGGCGGCCGATGACGCTCGGGCCGACGCCGCAGCGAAGTCGGCCGAACACCGGGCGGGCACAGCGGAGAACGCAGCCGCCAACAAGGCGGCGCAGGACACGCGGGCGAAGGCGGACGCTTCGGCGGAGGCCGAGAAGGCGGCTCAGCAGCAGGCCCGATCGGCGGGCGAGACGGCACGGAAGGCCGAGTCGGACGCGAAGGCCGCCGCGCTGGTCGCGGCGAAGGCCAGGGGCGACGTGACCCAGGCCAGGCACACGTTGGCCCAGGCGGAGGCGAAGCTGATGCGGGCCGAACACGCGGAGCAGGTGGTGGCGCGGTCGGACGCCGACGGCGGCCCCGGGACGGCGGGCAGGGGCGGCGACGGCGACCACGCGGTGCTGTCCGAGCAGCAGCGGGTCACGCTCCAGCAGCGGGCCGACCATGCCCGCCAGACACGCAACACCGCACAGGACACGCCTGCGGCGCAGGTGGTCCGGGCGGCCGATGAGCTGGCTGACAGCCGGAACACCGCGCGCCAGGCGATGACGGACGCGGCGGTCGCGCGGGCGAAGGCCGGTAACGCGGAGGCAGCGCACAACGCGGATCTGGCGGCGGCGCAGAAGGCCGAGATGACCGCCGCGGCGGACCGTGCCACGGCCGCGAAGGCGGCCGGCACGCATGCGCTGGGTGCGGCGGAGGACGCCGCCGCCAAGGACGCGGCGAACGCGGCCGGAGCGAAGGCGGAGGCGTCGCAGGCCGCGGCGAAGGCGGCCCACGAGAAGGCCCAGGCGTCGGGTGAGGTGGCGAAGGCGGCCGACGGCGTGGCGAAAGCCGCTGAGGCGGACCAGCGGGCCGCGCTGGCCGATGTCCGGGACGCGAGGGACACGCTGGCGCAGGCGGAGGCGAAGCTCGCGGCGGCCGACACGGCCGACACGGCCGCCCCGGCCGAGCCCGGCCGCAGCGGGCCGCTGTCGGACGCGCAGCGCGAGGCCGTTCAGAAGCAGTACACCGACACCCGTGACACCGCGAACCACGCGGAGAAGTCCCCCGGGACAACGGCCGCCGCGAAGGCGGTGAGCGACGCCGCCAGTGCCCGGGCCGACGGGGTGCGGAACCTGTCGGAGAAGCAGGCGATCGAGCGGCAGGCGTTCTGGGACGCGAAGGCCGCGCAGGCGAAGGCGGACGTCGCGCGCCTCGCACACGAGCAGGCGGCGAAGGCCGGGAGCGACGCGGTGGCGACCGCCAAGGCCGACCGGGCGGACGCCGTAGCGAAAGGCGACGTGCACGCGCTGGGCGACCCGGCGGAGACCGCCGCACGCAACGCACAGCAGGCGGCGGAGACGAAGGCGGCGGCTTCGGACGCCGCGGTGAAGGCGGCCCAGGAGAAGACGGCGTCGGCCGCCGCGACGGCGAAACAGGCCGACGAGGCCGCCAAGGCCGCACAAGCGGTCGCCAAGGACGCGCCGCGCGCGGTCTCCGAGGCCAAGGACGCCCTGGCCGCGGCGGACCAGAAACTGACGGCGGCTCAGGCAGAAGCCGATGCTCTGACCTCGACCGGTGCCAAGCCCGTCGCGCACCCGAGGACGATGTCGCCGGAGACCCATGCGTACATGGGGAGGCAGCACGCCGACGCGCTCAAGGCGGTAGCCGACGAACGGGCGGCCCAAGAGGCCGCGTCGCCCGAGGTGGCGGAGGCGGCGAAGGTCACGCGCGGGGCGACCGACGCCGCGGTGAAGGCCGAGACGGAGGTCGGGCGGCAGGAATCGGTCGTACGGCAGACGCAGACGGCGGCGACCGCGGCCCGCGCGCAGGCGGAGACCGCGCGGGTCAAGCAGGAACAGGCGGCCGAGCAGCATGGGGCCGCGGCGAAGACCGCCGAGCGGGATCAGGCGGAGGCCGACGCGAGGAGGGCCGACACCCAGCGGCCCGGTCCGCAGGTGGGTCCGAGGACCGAGGAGGCCGCGAAGGCCCAGGAGGCGGCGCAGGCCGCCCAGGTGAAGGCGGATGCCTCGAAGGCCGTGGCGGCGGAGGCCGGGAAGGCGGCGACCGCGGCGGAGAAGGCCGCCACGGACGCCGGGAAGACGGCCAAGGCCGCGGAGAGTTCGTTCGGCGACGCGCTGCGGGATCTCCGGAATGCGAAGGTCGCGTCGGCGCGGGCGGACACGACGCTCGCGGCGGCCGGGCGGGCCGAGGACGCCGCCAGGGCCAAGAGCGCCGGGCTCGTGGCAGAGGACAAGCCGGCCACGAGCGCCAGTCGCCCGCTCCCGGAGAAAAAGCTGAACCAGCTGCAGAAGGACTACAACGAGATCAGCAAGGCCCACGCCGAGCAGGCCGCGCGGTCGCCCGAGGTGGCGTCCGCCGCCGACGCGGTGAGTGGCGCGGAGAAGGCGAAGTCGGACGCTCTGGACGACGTGACAGTGCGGCAGGCGGTCGAGCGGGGGGCGTTCCGGGAGGCGACGGCCGCGCAGGCGAAGGCGGACAGCGCGCGCCTGGCCCATGAGAACGCGGTCACCGAAGCCGCGGCGCTGGGCCGCGCCGCCGACGCCGCCCGGGCGGACGCCACCGCGAAGTCCCAGGTCCACTTCGCGGGCAGGGCGCAGGACGACGCCGCGAAGGCGGCGGCGCGGGAAGCCGACAGCAGGGCGACCGCCGCGGCCGAGGCCGCGAAGGACGCGCACCAGAAGGTGCAGCTCGCCGCGGATGAGGCGAAGTCGGCCGACGCGCTGGCAAAGACCAGTGCAGAGGCCGCGAAGGACGCGCTGGACAAGGTCAGGGAGGCCAAGACCGTCCTGGCGGCGGCGGACGCGAAGCTGGCCGGGGCCGTCCGGGCCGAGACGGAGGCCAGGAACCCGCAAGCCGCCGCGGACACCGGGCCGCAGGCGACGCTGAACACGGGCAACCGCGCGAAGCCCGTCGTGACTCTGGCCGATCTCACGAAGGACCCGGAGACACCTGGTACCGATCACTCGGGCGGTTCGGGGTCGGGTTCCGCCGACGGTCGGGGAAGCACGCAGGCACGTACCGCACAGGGTTCCTCGACCGTGACCCGTACCGAGCAGCCGGACAAGAGCACTACGGGTGCCGCGGAGAATTTCCAGGGCGAGGGCCACCGGATCGACGGCGTGAGCACCGGGGGCGGCAAGACGGAGCCGGCCGCCGGGGGCGCGAAGCCCGGGGACAAGACCAACTTCGGCGAGGGCGGCCGGCGGATCGACGGCGCAAAGGCCGCGGCCCCGGACAGCGGTGCCAAGACCGAGCAGGCCGCGCCGAGCGCGGGCCACCGGCTGGACGGCGTGGAGGTGAAGGCGTCGGACGTCAACGCCAATGTCCTTACGGGCCGGTCCAGTACGGGTCAACGGGTCGGCGGCAAGGCGGCGGAGACCGTCGACCGGCAGGTGGTCGCCGAGGCCATGGACAAGGCGATCACCGACGCGGCCAAGAGCCGGGCGGAGACCGAGGCTGCGGCAGCGGCGAAATCGCCGAAGGTCGCCGCCGCGATCCAACGCGTCAAGAACGCCGAGTCCGCCGTGGCCACCGCCGAGAAGGACGTGGCGGCGAAGGCCGCCGCCGATCAGCGGGCGTTCCAGACCTCGACCGCGACCACGGCGAAGGCGCAGACGATTCAGAACAAGGCCGAGAACGAGGCCAAGGCCGCGAACGCCGTGAGAGCGGCCGAGATGGCGGAAGCCGACGCCGCTGCTGCCTCTCGCACCGTGGGCGGCGAGGGCTGGGGGCCGAGGACCGCCACGGGTCGGCCGAATCTGTCGGATCATCAGCTCTCCGCAGTCGCGGACCGGTACGAGGCGAACGCCGATACACGATCGGCGCAGGCGGCCACCGAAAGTGAGGCGCTCCGTCAGGCGCGCGTCGACCTGAAGTCCGCGGAGCAGGCCGCGGTGGAGGCGGGGCGGGCCCAGCATCAGGCGGTCGCCGACGCGGCGAGCACCCGCATCGCGTCCGACAGCGCGCGGTCCACGGCGGATCAGGCGGCGATCGACGCGAACGCGAAGACAACGGCGGCCCGGGACGCCCAGGCGGCGGCCGACGCGCAGCACAGGGAAGCCGACCGGGCCGGTGACCCGCGGGCGGTCGAGGCGGCCCAGGCCGCGCAGGAGAAGGCCGCGGCTCTGCAGGACGTGGCGAAGCAGTCGGCCGCCCGGACGAGGGCGGCAGGGCAGGCGGCGCGGACCGCCTCGGCCGCGGCGCGGGCGGCGGAACAGGCTGTCGAACGCACCACGGGTGCGGCGGCGCAGGCGCATGCGGCGCTGAACCGGGCGGAGACGAAACTGGCCGCCGCCGAGCGGGCCGAGACCGCGCCCCAGGCGACCGCGCGGCCCACGGATGCCGCTGTCGTGGTCGACGGTACGGTGCCGCCCGCGAGGTCCGACGTTCAGAAGAACGTGGCCGATGTCTGGGCCAGGAAGTGGGACGCGGCGGCGGCAGGGAACGTCTCGGACGCCGGGGTCGTGGAGGAGCCGCGGGAGGGTACGGCCGCCGACCAGAGCACGCGGACGAAGCCCTCGGTGGCGGTACCCCCCACCGGGGTTGGCCGCGTCGTGACGCTGGCCGATGTGACCGACGCGGCCGATGCGGCGGCGGACACCGGGACTTCGTCCGGACCGGGCCGTTCGGGCAACGGCTCCGTCCCGCTGGGGTCGGTCGGAGGGCTGGCGCAGCGCGCGCAGTCCGAAGGCTCGGCCACGGAGACGGTCACGGCCGATCCGACCGGGACACCGGCCCGGACGGGCGACGGTTCCTCCGGCGGGGGCCGGCCCGAGGGGGCGCGGCTCCAGCAGAACAACGAGGGGTCGACGACCGGATCGACGACCGAGACGACGACCTCGCCGGTAGCGGCCGATGGCACTCCGCCCTCCCCGGGCGACGACGGTACGAGCGGCTCCACGGCTGTCAACGGGCCGGGCCGACCCGGCTCCGGGCGACCGGACGACGTCGAGCCGGCCGGTACACCCGCGGCAACCGGCATCCCCGCGACCGCCGGTACCCCTGCGGCCACCGGCATCCCCGCGGTCATCGGTACTCCGGCGGTCGCCGGTATGGCGGCCACCGGCGCTCCCGGGACCACAGGGACCTCCACCGGCGACGACACCCCCGTCGGGCTCCCGCCCGGCCCGCGGTTCCCGCGGCTCGACGAGTTCCCGTCCGGGAACGTCGCCTCGGGTCAGGTGCCCGGGGCTGAGGGCGCCGTCCTGGTCCCCGGCATGTACCGCGTCAGCGACAACCGCTTCTACCTGGACGGTCAGTGGCGCAGGGCGGACTCCGTCGCGAACTGGATCCGTCGGTTCACGGAATGGAGCCCGCAGTCTCCCGTGCCTGTGGTGCTGATGGCCGGGCAGGCGGGCCGCAGCGGCCTGTGGGCCGGGCTGGGATCGTTCGCCGGGCAGGTCGCGGAAGCACTGGGCTCGCCCGACGCGAAGGTGATCGGCCCGTACGCCGACGCGGTGCAGGTCTCCGACAGCGACGTCATCGCCGGTGTGCCGCAAGCCACCGGGCAGGGCATGTTGACCCTGCACACCGAGCCCGGTACGGGCTGGATACAGGCCCAGCCGGGTAAGAGGGACTTCCTGCTGAGTCCCAGCCTTGAGGGCTCGCTCGCCATGCACGGAGCGGAGCTGACCCCCCCACCGACGCCTCCTGACACCCCCATCGTGTGGAGCTTCGGCCCTGAGGCCGCCCCTGGGATCGCGGGGTACGAAGGCGGCCCGGCCGCGGCCCCGACCCCGGCCCCCGCGACACCTCGCCCCGCGCCCTCCCCGAAGCGCCCGAAGCCCCCGAAGCTCTCGCAGCAGGAGGAGGCCGACCTCGCTGCTTTCGTGGCCGGGGAGCTGAAGACACAGGGGTGGAAGGGCGAACGCGTGTCGCCGAAGCGGCAGCAGAAGCTGTACGACGACCTGCTCAAGAGCGGCCACATCATGCCGTGGCGGGATCCGACCAAGCGCATCGGTGCGGTCATCGCCCAGGCCCACATCAACGACGTGCTCGGTGAGGAGGCGAAGCCGCTCAAGCTGGACGGCAGGGGAAGCAGCTTCGAATCGGAATACACCTTCCCCATGAAGCTCGCAGGCACCGAGATTCCGCATGGGCGACCGCTGGCCAAGGGCCCGGACGGTGCCGAGGTGGTCATCGAAGTAAAGGAATTCTATCTCGGTCCCAATGGCGAGTACTACCGGAACGAAGAAGATGCGATAGCTGCGGGCGGGGAGCCGGAAGCCTCGGTGGAGATGGTGATTCCGGAGTTCATACCGGGCCTGATGGCAAACCTTCCGGGCGAGCACCGTGATACCACTGGTTCCGCCACGTATCTTTTGCACGCCAAATTCGAGAGCGCGCTCGAAAAGATTAAGGGTGCTGCCGGAAGCAGTCCGCACATTCCGCTCGAGGAAGTACTGAGGGAAGAGGATGGATGGACGATCACAGAATTGGGCAAGGGTGCTCTGATCGGGCCTCGACCGATCGGGGACAACCCTGGATCTCACGTCCATCACAATATCGGCGTGCCGCTGGCCGTCATGCATCCGTTCTTGAAGCACGTCGCCGCCAACACGTGGCGTGACTATGACACTTCTGGAACCGCCACGCGCTCCCATCTGCTTGATGCCTTGACCTTTGGCGACAAAATCGCGGCCCGCTTCATCAGTTGGAATGTTGCCGGGGTTGTCGCCGATGACCTCAGGAGCGCGGAGAATCTGGTCGAAGGGTTCCCGGACCTGGCCGTGCAGCAGTTGCGCGGCCACGCGACTCTGCTCTACCAGCACATTGCTGCGAAAATAACTGCCGAAGCTTTTGGGCACCTGGAGAAATCCCATGCTGCTGTCTTGTCGCGGCTTGATCCCGGGCTGCTTCTCTCGAGCCTCCCGGACAAGGCGAAAGAATATCTGCGCGCTGACGGGCGAATGATCAACGAAATCATCATCGAGATGTTCCTCGCTCAGATTCCTGATTTTGCAGAGAATTTTGCTGCGCGTCATGAAGGTGCCGACCCGGATGAATTTACCTTGGGGGATGTGAAGCTGGCCAAAAAGCCAGGTGACAGGAACAGGACTCTCGAAGACTTCCTTGGCGCAGGGCTCCTCTCCGGATATCCCCGACAGGTCCGCATGGACGAACTGTTCGGCATGAACGCGTTCCGAGGATTCGATACGAATGATCACCGGATCATCCCGGTGATTCCGCTGGAAGTGCGCTCCTACGGTAAGCGGCATGTCACGGCAGAGGAGGCGAAGGAGTACCACGAGACTCTGGTGTCACGCGTAGCCGCCTTGTACCCGGAAGCGGTTCGCCTTGACGATCCGACCGAGGCGGACAGGGAAACGGTCCAGACGGCATACGACGAGCTGCTCGAGAAGTATGCCGCGGGGTCGTCGGACGCCGACGCCGAGTCGTCGGACGCCGAGTCGTCGGACGCCGAGTCGTCAAGTGGTGAGTCGTCGGACGGTGAGTCGCCGAGCCCGGTCAGGATGCGCGGCGGGGCGCCCAGCCTCGCCGACCTGGCGGCATTGGATGCCGAGTCGTCGGACGGTGAGTCGTCGGACGGCGAAACGAATGCCGTCGTACGCAGCGGGGCCCAGGCACAGCAAGCGCGGCCTTCGGGTCGGATCCGCACCGTTCAGGACGTGCACCTGCCCGAGTACTCCGACAGCGAGTACAGCGAGTACAGCGAGTACAGCGAGGCAGGCAGTGCGGGCAGCGAGGCGCTGCCGGAGGAGGCGCCTGTCTCGGACAGCGAGGCAGCGGACGGCAGCAATGGATCGGTGCTCGACCAGTACCTGACGATGGAGCGGTACGGCGACAGTGGATCGGAAGGTTCGCAGCCGGAGCCGTCCGCGGCGGGTCCGTCGTCGGCCGGCCCGTCGGCCGCGAGTGCTGCGGCTGCTGCGGAGGCCCGCCCGGTGGCTTCGGGCGGCGCCGGGAACGAAGCCGACGGGGCCCAGGCGGACGAAATACGAGATTGGTTCGCACACCGGTACGGGCCGGACGCGGACCCGATTGCGGTCAATGAGGCCGTCATCCGTCGGCTGGTGGATCGGCTCATCTTCGGGGACGAAGGTCTGCCGCTCTATTCTGAGCAGCCTTCACCCCAGGAACCCGTAGCGGAGCCGGAGCTTGCGGAGTACCCCCCGGAGTACGACGATCCGTTCGCCGACCGGCGGGCGCGCCCGGAGCTGACCAGGGACTACGTCGTTCTGGACCTCCGTGCGCAGCGGGCGCCGCTGTTCACGTCGGTAAGCCCGGAGTACGACATGGTGATCCATCGTGAGGGGGGCGACCGTGGGGAGGGACTGTTCCTGCCGAAGCTGGAGCTGCGCTCCACCTTCGGCGAGGAGCGGCCCGAACTGCGGGTCTCCGACGACCGTACGATCGCGATCCAGGCGAACGGTGGAACCCAGCAGGTCTACGCGACGAAGCGGGCCATCGAGAAGGCGAACGCCAAGCTCCTGGCGGGCGGCAACACCGTCCGTCTGACAGCCGACGAGAATGTGTCGCTCGTCCTCGGCCATGGCACGGGCTCCAGCGCGCCCCTGTTCCAGGTGGTCCCGCACTTCACCATCACCGACGTCGGCAACAGGCCCGAGTCCGACGACAGCCGCGAGCTGGCCAGTTGGCTGGCCGGCCGGTCCCCCGCTACACACGTGGTGTTCCCCGACGAGGGCGGCAGGCGGCCTGCCGTCACCCCGGTGTTCGGAGGGGACCAGTTTGAGGTCACCGGCATGCATCAGCTCGCCGGGGCGCTGGCGCAGGTCGCGGACGGCACGATTCCGCTGTCGGAGGTGGGTCCGACATGGGCCGCGGCGCAGGTGGCCAAGGCCGATATCCATGGCGGCATGCTCGGTCTGTCGAAGCCAGGAAAGGAGTACGGCAGCGCCCTGGCGCTCGATGTGCCGGACAATCCGCGTCGTGACCTGCTGTCGGAGGCGGCGTTCCTGGCCGGGGTGAACGAGTACGCCAAGGCCGAGATCGGTGACGCGTATCTCGTCCAGACGATCAGCACCGTCAACGGGGATCCCGTCAACTACGCCAAGCCTCAGGAGCAGCAACGCCCCGGCCGGCGCGCCCTCCACTACGCAACGGTGGTCCTCGAGAGTGAGGACGGCCGGAGCCAGATGACGCTGGAGAACCATTCGCGGAAGGCGGAGCAGGACCAACTGGTCTCGGATGCCGCGGAGTTGAATCTGCTCCTGCTGTCGGAGCCGCGTCTGACGGCACTGGAGTCGCATGTTCAGGCCCGGCTCGCGGAGATCACGGCCGAGGCGTCGGCGGAGGTGCAGAGGGCGCGCCAGGCCAATCCGGCACTTTCCCGGCAGGAGCAGGAGGCGCTGGAAAAGGAGGCGAAGAAGCGGCTCGGCGCTCCCCAGGCCCAGCAGGTCGCCGAACTGGGGAAGGCACTGCAGGTGGCGCGCCAGGCCAAGTCGGCGCTTTCACGGCCCGGGCTGGAGCCCGGCACCGAGGAGCACGCGGCGGCTGTGAGGTCGGAGAAGGCCGCCATGCGTGCCGTCACGACGAAGATCCGGAAGCTCAACGTCGGGCTTCTGGGGAAGAACGCCTGGCACTTCTCGATGTACGCGCAACGCCCCGGTGAGACGGTGCACGACGTCCATGCCAAGCTCCTCTCGCCCGAGATGGCGGCGCAGTACAACCCGTTGACGGTTCCGGTGAAGGTGGGCCACAGCCTTCCCAAGAAGCCGGGGATCTTCTCTTTCGGGGCGGACAACGAGCAGCTCAACACGAGGTTGGTCAAGCAGCTGGCCGAGTCCGTGGCCAAGGTCGGTATGTGGAACGCGCGGGAGGGTGTTCCGCTGCCGGGGATCACCGTGACCGGTCTGGTCAACGTCGAAGGCAGTACTCATCGGCGGAACAGGTCGGTCCGGGCGATCATGTCCCATGCGTCGTCGGCGACGCGGCAGGCGCGGGCCGCCGCCGAGGCCGAGATCAGGGCATTCACGGAGGACCTGCATGCCCAACTGGTGGACGAGCTGGGGCGGATTCTGGCCGAGCGCCAGCCGGGCGTGACGGAGGGCGCGGTCACTCCGGCGTCGTTCATGATCCAGGTCGGCTACGACACGCGCACGCCGGACCCCAACGAGTCCCGCTCACCGGGGCAGGTGACCATAGGGGTCACCGATCCGCGTGAGTTCGCCGTCCCGAGTCGTCCGGCCCGGGCTGTGCCCGGTGGGGCCCGGGCGGTGCCCGGTGGTCTGCCCGGTGGTGCGCCGTTGTCGCCGGGGGTGCTGGGCAGTGCGGTGACGCTGTCGGGGCCTGGTGCGGGTGTTCTCGCGACGGTGCCCGTGGGTGAGGTGCCGGCGGTCGAGGGCAAGCGCGCCGCGGAGCAGCGGTGGTTTGGCGTGTGGGGCCCGGGTGCGTCGGGTTCCCGGCCGTTGTACGAGGTGAGCAACGGGGGTTCGGTCAGGCTTCCGGACGGCACGGAGCATCCGTCGACGGGCTGGGTGCGCTGGGGCACGGACTTCGTCCAGTTGGGTACGGGCGGGTTGTTGCGGGGCGTCGACGGCTGGGTCGGGTCGGTCGACAATCTGGATCAGGTCGCGCGGGTTCTGGGGTCCGCGCCGGTGTACACGCTGTCGGCGGATCCGGAGAGGGGTCTGTACGCCGTGCCGCAGGACGGGCACCAGGCCGCGGAGGCGTACCGGATCCCGTTCTACGGCCCTGCCGCGACGCCGGCCAACGTCCTCAGCCGCCAGGGGACCGCTTCCACCGTGACGGACGTCATCCAGTCGGCCGGTCCGGCTTCTGCCGAAGAGCAGGTGCGGGAGGGCGAGGGACCGGGCTGGGATCCGGATCTGGCGCCCGCGGTGAACCGTGCTTGGCAGCGGCACCCGAGGTGGAACGGCCACCCGGTGAGCGCGGCAGAAGTGGCGCGGCTGCTCCAGGAGTTGTCGACGCATCTGCAAGGCTCGATGCCGCGCCTGATGACGAACCAGGTCGAGTACGTCACGCTTCGGCTGGCCGGGGTGTCGCTGGACAACCTGCCGCGACTGGGCGGCGGGGCGCCCGGTGAAGGGGCGTCTTCGGCTGTGGCTGAGGGTGTTCAGGCGCGGTGGGAAAGCGCTGTGCGGGGGGCTTTCAAGCGCGGGGATCTGAGGGCTGGGGAGTCGTTCGAATCTCTGACGGCTGCGGGTGTGCGTTGGGAGGGGTTGGTCGGGAGTGATGATCGTGAGGATTTGCAGGCGGCTGCCCGTGAGGTGCTGCATCTGGGTGAGGATTCCCCGGTCCTGATGCGGGTGCTGCTCAGGTTCGTGGCGGGTGCGATCAGGGAGCTCCGGGCAGGGAGCCTGCTGGATCTGAAGGTGCATCACCTGGTCGATGTTCTGGGTGTGCACGGCGACCACACTGCGATGGGTCCTCTCGCGCGCCCTGGCGGGGGCCGTAACTGGACCGGTCTCCCGCGCAGGCGGTTCGATCTCGACCTGACCGCGCAGCGCACCGTGAATGCGAGCGGTCACGTGGTGGGGCCCAAGGTGTACGGCGGGCGGGCGCCGTGGCGTCCGGAGTCGGTCTTCCCGGTGGCGGCGGAGGTGCGGTCTGACGGGCTCGTCAAGCTGACCATGGCGCCGATCACCAGGACCGATGATCCGGGTGAGGTGTGGGTTTCCTGGGAGGAGTTCGCGGGGGTTCTCCAGCGTGACCGGTCGCTGCGTGATGGTGACGACGTGTTGCTGATGGTGAGCGGTGCGGGGCTGTCGGGGGCCCAGGGGCCGAAGACGGTGGCGAACATCCTGGGCAGGGGGGTGTGGTCCACCAACGGCCAGGTACTCACCCCGTCTACCGCGGCCGGGAAGGTCGGACCGGCGTTGGTGGAGGGGTATCCGTTGGCGTTGTGGGCGTTGACGTCGCCCGAACCGGTCGGTGCCGGCTCGGAGGAGCGGGTGCTGAGGGCGCTGAACGGCACGTCCGTGGGTGAGGGGCGGATCCGTACGGCGACGTATCCGAGCCGTGACGGTGAGAAGTTGGTGGGCCGTTTCTCGCTGCCGCCGGCGGAGGAGTCGCAGTCCGAGTCGGACTTCCGTTTCCTGGCGGACGGGGTACGGCAGTTCAGCTATGAGAAGTACGGGGCTACCGGGCGTGGCGGGCGTACTGCCGGCGAGGGGGTGTTGCGTGATCTGCCGTTCGGTGAGGACGGGGTGGTCTTCGCTGGTTTTGGTGGTGATGGGGAGTCGGCGGAGCTGACGCTGGTTGACGGCAGTGCGCTGCGGTTCGATTACGACGGGGTTGCCGGGTATTTCGGTGGTCCGTTGCTGGATGTTCATGCGGCGGATGTGCCGGTGGTGGTGGTGGGTGCGGATGTCGCGGTTCGGGGTGTGGCGGATCCGTTGGAGCTGGGGCTTCCGGGGCAGCGGTTGGCGGACGGTTGGGGGCGGTGGGTGTGGTCGGCCGGTGATGCCGGCCGGCTGAAGGTGGTGCCCGCGGCGGGGGGGAAGCCGGCGCGGTTGTTGCTGGGGGTCGCTGATGTGGATCAGCCGGATGTGGGGTTTGTGGGGTTCCGGCCTGAGCCCGACGAGGTGGGGTTGGAGTGGTGGGGCGGGTTGGTGGCCGGTGGTGAGGGTCCTGCCGAGCCTGAGCGGGTGCTGCGGTGGGTGCGGGCGGCGCGGCTGGTGTTCGGGCCGTATCTGGAGGACGACGACCTTGCGTTCGAGGCGTTGCTGCGTGGTTTCGCGGCGTTGGACCGGCGTCGGATCGCTGACGGTGACCGGTCGCTGCTGACGTGGGATGTGCTGACGGATCAGATGCGGCGGATCGGGGAAGCTCTGCCGTTCGCCGAGGCGTTGCCGTTGCTGCTCCAGAAAGCGGCCGACGGACTCGGGGTCCAGCTGGGCCTGGACCGGTTCGCCGACGCACTGGCGCCGCAGTACGCGAGCAACGGAGCGGTGGCCGCGCCCCGGCCGATCCGTCCGCGGGCGCGGGTGGCCGCGGTGCGGCCGGTGGCGGGTGCGGTGGCGCCGGCAGCTGACAGCGTCAAGGCCCGGTGGGACAAGGCTGTGCGGGCGCTTCTCCCCCGCAAGGAACTGCAGGTCGGGGAGTCGTACGAGTCTTTGGCGGCTGCGGGTGCTCACTGGGAGGGGCTGGTCGGGAGCGATGATCCTGAGACTTTGCAAGCGGCTGCCCGCGAGCTGCTGCATCTGGGCAAGGATGCCCGGGTTCCGATGCGGGCGCTGCTCAGGTCGGTGGCCGGGGGGATCAGGGACGGCCGGGCGGGGAGCCTGCTGGACCTGAAGGTGTATCACCTGCAGCACCAGCTCCTGGGCGCCGGAAGCCGCCTGACGTGGACGCAAAACACGAGGGTGGGGCGCAACGCGACCTGGTTGCTGCGGTGGGAGCTGGACATGACCCGTATCCGTCCCGTGGACGGAGCGGGGCGTCCCCGGTCGGGCCCCGCGGTGGACGCGCCGTGGGCGGCGGGTGCGTATCCGGTGCTGTTCGACGTCGACGGCGATCAAGTGAAGTGGTCGCTCGGGTGGGGGGGAGTGGCGACGCTCTTCCCGCTTTCCTGGTCTGCTCTGGCGCAGTTGTTGAAGCAGGACCCCGATCGGCCGGCGGGTGCGGATGTGGTGCTGCTGGTGCCGGGCCTGGGCGAAGAGGCGGATTCCCGGGCCCAGTTGATCGCCAACACGCTGGGCGTGAGGATCTGGATCACGGACGGCCCGGTGAATGTACGCGGGACATCGTACCGGGAACACGCTCGGCTTTCGGGTCCTCAGCCCGTGGGCATGGAAGTGGAACACGATGAGGTGATGGCAGGGTTCCGGGCAGTCGATCCGCAGCCGGGCGTGGTGCAGTCGCCGCCGAATGGCGACGAGCTGGTACGGCAGTACGCGAACCCGGTGGTCCGCCGCCCGGCAGAGCGCCCAGGACCTGCTGAGTTGCAGGTCGAGGAGCACGTGCCGGGGTCCGCCCAGCGGCCGGCGCCCCCTCGCGAGCAGCAACAGCTTCTGGGTATCGGGAGCCGTTTGACGTGGATTCACAACACGAGGGTGGGGCGCAACGCGACCCGTTTGCGGCGGTGGGAGCTGGACATGACCCGTCTCCAGTCCGTGAACGAAGCGGCGCGGGCCGTGCCGGGTTCGGAGAGGCCCGCGCCGTGGGCGGCGGATGCGTATCCGGTGCTGTTCGAGGCCGACGGCGATCAGGTGCAGTGGTGGAACGGGTGGGGGGGAGCGGCGAAGCTCTTCCCGCTTTCCTGGCCCGCTCTGGCGGATCTGTTGAGGCAGGACCCCGATCGGCCGGCGGGTGCGGATGTGGTGCTGCTGGTGCCAGGTCTGGGCGAAAAGGCAGAGCCGCGGGTCCAGTTGCTCGCTGACGCTCTGGGCGTGACGGTCTGGATCACGGACGGCCCGCTGAAGGTACGTGGGGCGTTTCCCGCACAGGGTGCTCAGCCCGTGGGCATGGTCGTGGATGCCAACGGGGTGCCGGCGGGGTGGCGGCCGATCCGTCCGCAGCCGCGTGCGGGCGAGGGTGCCGAGGCGCGGTGGACCGAGGCTCTGCGGGATGCCTTCGGGCAAGTGGATCTGGGCGACGGGAAGTTCGAGTCCTTGGTGGCCGCGGGGGTTCGCTGGGAGGCGCTGGTCGGGAGTGACGATCGTGAGGAGTTGGAAACGGCTGCCCGTGAGGTGATGCATCTGGGCGAGGATGCCCCGGTCCCGATGCAGGCTTTGCTCAGGTTGGTGGCCGGGGCGATCGAGGAGGGCCGGGCGGGGAGCCTGCTGGATCTGGAGGTGCATTACCTGCGGCCCCAGGCTCTGGGTATCGGGAGTCGTCTGGCGTGGACGGTCGGCAGCACGACGCTGGGGCGCAACGCGACCCGTACGCGGCGGTGGGAGCTGGACATGGCCGTCATTCGGGGCGTGAACGAGTCGGGGCACGCCGTGCCGGGTTCGGAGAGGCCCGCGCCGTGGCCGGCGGGTTCGTATCCGGTGTTCTTCGACGTTGACGGCGATCAGGTGCAGTGGTTGTACGGGTGGGGTGGAGCGGCGACGCTCTTCCCGCTTTCCTGGCCTGCTGTTGCGCAGTTGTTGAGGCTGGATCCGGATCGGCCGGCGGGTGCGGATGTGGTGTTGCTGGTGCCGGGTCTGGATCAAGAGGCGGAGCCGCGGGTCCAGTTGATCGCTGACGCCCTGGGGGTGACGGTCTGGATCACGGACGGCCCGGTGAGGCTGCGCGGGGAGAGCGGCGGAGTGGGTCCGCAGCCTGTGGGAATGGTCGAGGATGCCAACGGTCTGGTGGCGGGGTTCCGGGCGATCCGTCCGCAGGCGGGTGCGGTACGTCGGGGTGCGGTACGTCGGGGTGCGGTGCGTCCACCGGCGGGTGCGGTGCGGTCGTTGGCGGGCGGGCGGGTGTCGGACGCCGACGTGTGGCAGGTGGCGCACAGGGACCGGGATGGGCGTGTAGTGGGATTGTCGTCGCGTCCGGTGGGCTATTGGCCGGAGGGCGTGAATCACTACCGGGGTCTGTCAGGGGTGCGGCACTTCACGTATGCGCGGTTTGTCGATCAGCCGGGGCCGGTGGACGGTGTGGTCGCGGCGGAGGAGAGCGAGACCCGGGAAGTGGGGCTGAGGTCTCCCGAGGTGTTCGTGGTCGAACTGGGCGGTGCGGTCGAGCACGGTGAGCTGGCATTGTCCGACGGGTCGGTGCTGGCGGCGGACTGGGCGGAGGTTGCCGCTTATTACCAGCGGGACGGGCGGGTGCGGTCTCTTGGCCTCGACGTGCCGGTGCTGGTGGTCGGTAATGGGGTGGCGGGGTCTCCGGCCAGGGATCTGCTGGAAGGGGTGCGTCCGGGGCAGGTGCTGGCGAATGTGTGGCGGCGGGAGGTGGTGTCGGGGTCGGGTGTGATGGCCTTCGCGGGCGCCACGGCGGCCGAGGGCGGTCGCCCGGCGCGCGTTCAGCTTGGTGTGACCGATGTCCGCAGCCCGGATGAACACGTGGTGTCGTTCCGGCCGGAGCCGACGCCTGCGGAATTGACGATGCTGATGCATCAGGCGTTCGGTCCGCACATGAACCTGCCTGCCGAGCGGGTGCTGCGGTGGGTACGTGCGGTGCGGCTGGTGTTCGGGCCCGACCTCGAGAACGACCGTGATGATCTTCTGCGGTCGCTGAGTGGTTTTGAGGCGTTGGACCGGATGCGCTGGGAGAACGGTGAGGCGGAGCTGCTGACCTGGGCGCGTTTGACCGATCTGGTGGACGCGTTCTACGCGGGGGCGGACCGGGTCCGTCCGCAGGCTCGTCCTGATCAGGTGCTCGAGTTGCTGTCGGGTGCGTTCGACGCCGTGCGGGCGGGGACCACGCTTGATGACTTCCTCCCGGTGCTCGTGCCACCGGTGGCCGCCTCCCCGGTGGCCGCCTCCCCGGCGGTCGTGTCCCCGGCGGTCGTGTCCCCGGCGGTTGACGAAGACGCTGCCGTTGCTGCGGCGGGTGACCTCGATTTCGAGCAGCCCGCCGCGGATGACGACGCTGGGTTCGCCATGGACGTGGACCTGGAGCCGGTGGCTGACGAAGCTGACGCTGCCGCGGAGGATGATTTCGATTTTGATGCCTTCTTCGCGCAATATCCCGATGAGCACGCCATGGACGTGGACGTGGACGTGGACGTGGAGCCGGTGGCTGCGGGCACAGGTGCTGCGGATATGGGCGCGGCTGAGGAGGCTGACCAGGCCGGGCAAGCCGAGGAGGCCGAGGAGGAGGCCGAGGAGGAGGCCGAGGAGGAGGCCGAGGAGGCTGAGCAGGCCGAGGAGACCGAGGAGGCCGAGGAGGCCGCGCAGGCTGAGCAAGCGGGCGACTGGGGCGGGTGGGACTACGACGAGAACCAGGTCCTGCTGCAGCACGCGCTCGAGGAGGATGCGGCGGCTGCCGCCGCACTGAACCCGATGGGCTTCGCGTACGACGGCGCCATGGAGGTGGAGCAGGACGGGGACGCTGCTGACGACGCCGATGAGGCCGATGAGGCCGATGAAGTCGATGACGCTCAGGCGCGGTGGGATGACCTTGTGCGTGGGGCTTTCGCGGGCGAGGACCTGAGGGCGGGGGAGTCGTTCGAGTCTTTGGCGGCTGCGGGTGTTCACTGGGAGGAGTTGGTCGGGAGCAATGATCCGGCGGACTTGCGTGCGGCTACCCGTGAGGTGCTGCACGCGGGCGCGGATTTCCCGGTTTCGGTGAGGGTGTTGCTCAGGTTGGTGGCCGGGGCGATCAGGGAGGGCCAGGCGGGGAGCCTGCCGGAACTGAAGGCGTATCACCTGCAGCACGAACTCCTGGGTGCCGGGAGCCGTATGGCGTGGCTGCCGAACGCGACAGTGGGGCGCAACGCGACCCGTTTGCAGCGGCGGGAGCTGGACATGACCCGCATTCAGGCCATGGACGGCCTGCTCCGACCCGTGGCGGATTCGGTGGACGCGCCGTGGGCGGCGGGTGCGTATCCGGTGGTGTTCGACACCGACGGCGATCAGGTGCGGTGGTGGAGCGGGAGCGGGATCGACAAGTTGACGGTGACGCTCTCCCCGATTTCCTGGCCTGCCTTGGCGGAGGTGTTGAGGCAGGATCCGGATCGGCGGGGAGGTGCGGATGTGGTGCTGCTGGTGCCGGGTCTGGGTGAGGAGATGGATTCTCGCGTCCAATTGATCGCTGACGCACTGGGCGTGACGGTGTGGATCACCGACGGCCCGGTGAGGGTACGCGGGGGGTCGTACACGAGCGGGCGAGTTTCCGGTCCTCAGCCCGTGGGCATGACTGTGAGTCGCGATGGGGTGATGGCGGGGTGGCGGGCGATCCGTCCGGGCGCGGGTGCGGGCGGTGGTGTGATCCGGCCGTTGGCGCGTGTGATGGCGCCGGCTGCCGGTAGCGCTGAGGCGCGGTGGAACGGGTCTGTGCGTGAGACCTTCAGGCGCAGGGATCTGAAGGCGGGGGAGTCGTTCGAGTCCATGGTGGCTCTGGGTGTTCACTGGGAGGGGCTGGTTGGGACTGATGACCCCGGGGAGTTGCAGGCGGCTGCCCGTGAGGTGATGCACGCGGAAGATGGTGATGTTTCCCCGGTCCCGCTGCGGGTGTTCCTCAGGTTGGTGGCCGGGGCGATCAGGGACGGCCGGGCGGGGAGCGTCCCGGATCTGAAGGCGTATCACCTGCAGCAGAAATACCTGGGTGCCGGGAGCGATCTGACGGGGAACCAGAACACGAGGGTGGGGCGCAACGCGACCCGGTTCCGGCGGTGGGAGCTGGACATGACCCGTACCCGGCTCGTGGACGGAGCGGCGCGGGCCGTGCCGCTTTCGGAGAGGCCCGCGCCGTGGGCGGAGGGTGCGTATCCGGTGCTGTTCGACGTCGACGGCGAGCAGGTGAAGTGGTGGAACGGGTTTACGAACAGGGCGAAGTCCTCCACGCTTTCCTGGCCTGCTGTGGCGGAGTTGTTGGTGCTGGATCCGGTTCGGCCGGCGGGTGCGGATGTGGTGTTGCTGGTGTCGGATCTGGGCGAAGAGGCGGAGCCGCGGGTCCAGTTGATCGCTGATGCCCTGGGTGTGACGGTCTGGATCACGGGCGGCACAGTGAAGGTGCTCGGGACCACACACGTACCGGGACCGGGTGCTCAGCCTGTGGGCATGGTCGCTCGTGGTGATGCACTGGCGACGCGGTGGCGGCCGATCCATCCGCGGGTGAGCTCGGCGGCTGTCGATGCTGATGTGCTGGATGATTTCGATTTTGATAGGTTCTTGGCGAATGATCCCGATGAGTACGCCATGGACCTGGACTTCGAGCCGACGGGTACGGGCACGGGTGCGGCGGAGTCGGCGGGGCAGGTGGCCGACCGCCCTGCGCGGGGCCACGGCGCGGATCCGGTCCTGTTGCAGCGGGCGCTTGAGGAGAGTGCGGCGGCTGCCGCCGCACTGAACCAGGCGAGTATCGAGTACCGCAATGCCGTGGAGGTGGAGCAGGCCGGTGGTGCTGTCGCCGGTGGCTCCAATGTTCCCGACCGGCTGGGGTATCTGCAGGACCGCGAGAACGCTGCGCTCAGCCGCCTTCAGGGGGCTGAGCAGACCTTGCGTGACCTCGGGGTCCGCGAGCAGGACCGGTTCCCGGAGTCCGAGTCGTCCGTGCCGCGGTTGCCCGGTGGTGCACCGGCGCGCGGTTCCTCCGGTGCTGGTGCGTCCGGGGCGGGACAGGCCGGGTCTGCCGGACCGTCGGCCGCTGATGCTGATGACGCTCGGGCGCGGTGGAGGGCCGAGGCTCTGCGGGGGGCTTTCAGGGGCGGGCATCTGCAGGCGGGGGAGCCGGTCGAGTCTTTGACGGCTGCGGGTGTGCGTTGGGAGGGGCTGGTCGGGAGTGATGATCGTGAGGATTTGCAGGCGGCTGCCCGTGAGGTGCTGCATCTGGGTGAGGATTCCCCGGTCTCGGCGCGGGTGCTGTTGAGGTTCGTGGCGGGTGCAATGGAGAAGGGCCGGGCGGGGAGCCTGCTGGATCTGAAGGTGCATCACCTGGTCGACGTTCTTGGCGTGCTGGGCAACCACACTGCGATGGGTCCTCCCAAGCGCCCTGGCAGGGGCCGTAACTGGACCGGTCTCCACCGCAGTCGGTTCGAACTCGACCTGACCGCGCAGCGCACCGTGAATGCGCGCGGTCACGTGGTGGGGCCCAAGGTGTACGGCGGGCGGGCGCCGTGGCGTCCGGAGTCGGTCTTCCCGGTGGCGGCGGAGCTGCGGTCCGACGGGCTCGTCAAGCTGACTGCGGCGCCGATCACCCGGGACAGCGATCCGGGGGAGGTGTGGGTGTCCTGGGAGGAGTTCGCGGGCGTCCTCGCGTACGACGGGTTGCTGGGTCCTGACGACGACGTGCTGCTGCTGGTGAGCGGTGCGGGGCTGTCGGGCGCCCAGGGGCCGAAGACGGTGGCGAACATCCTGCGCAAGGGGGTGTTCTCCACCAGCGGCCAGGTACTCACCCCGTCTATCGAGGCCGGAAAGGTCGGACCGGCGTTGTTGGGGGCGTATCCCTTGGCGTTGTGGGCGTTGACGCTGCCTGAACCGGTCGGTGCGGGTGCGGATGCCGGTGCTGAGGAGCGGGTGCTGAGGGCGCTGGACGGTAGGTCCGTGGGCGTGGGGCGGATCCGTACGGCGACGTATCCGAGCCGTGACGGGAAGAGGTTTGTGGGCCGGTTCTCGTTGCCGCCGGCGGAGGAGTCGGAGCCTGAGGCGGACTACGGGTTCCTGGCGGACGGGGTACGGCAGTTCAGCTATGAGAAGTACGGGGCTGCCGGGCGTGGTTCCAGTGAGGGGGTGCTGCGTGATCTGCCGTTCGGTGAGGGCGGGGTGGTCTTTGCTGGTTTTGGTGGTGATGGGGAGTCGGCGGAGCTGACGCTGGTTGACGGCAGTGCGCTGCGGTTCGATTACGACGCGGTTGCCGGGTATTTCGGTGGTCCGTTGCTGGATGCTCATCCGGCAGATGTGCCGGTGATGGTGGCCGGGGCTGATGTCGCGGTTCGGGGTGTGGCGGATCCGTTGGAGCTGGGGCTTCCGGGGCAGCGGTTGGCGGACGGTTGGGGGCGGTGGGTGTGGTCGGCCGGTGACGCCGACCGGCTGAAGTCGGTGCCCGCCTCGCGGTGGAAGCCGGCGCGGTTGATGCTCTGGGTCGCTGACGTGGATCAGCCGGATGTGGGGTTCGTGGGGTTCCGGCCTGAGCCGGATGCCGACGAGCTGCAGTGGCTGGGCGGGATGGTGGCCGGTGATGACGGTCGTCCTGCCGAGCCTGAGCGGGTGGCGCGGTGGGTGCGGGCGGTGCGGCTGGTGTTCGGGCCGTATCTGGAGGACGACTATGCGGCGTTCGAGGCGTTGCTGCATGGTTTCGCGGCGTTGGACCGGCGTCGGATCGCTGACGGTGACCGGTCGCTGCTGACGTGGGATGTGCTGACGGATCAGATGCGGCGGATCGGGGAAGCTCTGCCGTTGGCTGAAGCGTTGCCGTTGCTGCTCCAGAAAGCGGCCGACGGACTCGGGGTCCAGCTGGGCCTGGACCGGTTCGCCGACGCGCTGGTGCCGCAGTACGCGAGCTTCGGGCCGGTGACGGTGCCCCCGCGGGCGCAGGCTGGTCCGATCCTCCCGCAGGCGCAGGTGGGCGCGGTACAGCCGGTGGCGCCGGCTGCTGATAGCCCCGAGGCCCGGTGGGACAAGACTGTGCGGGCGCTTCTCCCCCGCAAGGATCTGAAGGAGGGGGAGTCGCACGGGCCTCTGGCGGCTGCCGGCCTCCATTGGGAGGGGCTGGTCGGGAGTGATGATCGTGAGGAGTTGCAGGCGGCTGCCCGCGAGCTGCTGCATCTGGGCAAGGATGTCCGGGTTCCGATGCGGGTGCTGCTCAGGTCAGTGGCCGGGGCGATCAGGGACGGCCGGGCGGGGAGCCTGCTGGACCTGAAGGTGTATCACCTGCAGCACCAGCTCCTGGGCGCCGGAAGCCGCCTGACGTGGACGCAAAACACGAGGGTGGGCCGCAATGCGACCCGGTTCCCGCGGTGGGAGCTGGACATGACCCGTATCCGTCCCGTGGACGGAGGCGGGCAGACCGCGCCGGGTTCGGTGGTGGACGCGCCGTGGGCTGTGCGTGCGTATCCGGTGCTGTTCGACGTCGACGGCGATCAGGTGCAGTGGTGGAACGGGTCGAAGGACAAGGCGAAGCCCTTCCAGCTTTCCTGGCCTGCTCTGGCGCAGTTGTTGAAGCAGGACCCCGATCGGCCGGCGGGTGCGGAGGTGGTGCTGCTGGTGCCGGGCCTGGGCGAAGGGTTCGATTCCCGGGCCCAGTTGATCGCCAACACGCTGGGGGTGAGGGTCTGGATCACGGACGGCCCGGTGAAGATACGCGGGGAGTTGCACCAGGAACAAGCTTGGCCTTCGGGTCCTCAGCCTGTGGGCCTGGTTGTGGGACACGAAGGGGTGATGGCAGGGTTCCGGGCAGTCGATCCGCAGTCAGGCGTGGTGCAGTCGCCGCCGGACGGAGACGAGCTGGTACGGCAGTACACGAACCTGGTGCCCCGTCGCACGGCAGAGCGCCCAGGACCTGCTGGATCGCAGTCCGGGGAGCCTGTGCCGGAGCCCGCCCAGGCGCAGGCCCCGAACCCGGCAGAGCGCCCAGGACCTGCTGAGTTGCAGATCGAGGAGTACGTGCCGAAGCCCGTCCTGCGGCCGGTGCCCCGCAAGCGGCCGGTGCCCCCTCGCGAGCGGCAGCCGGACTTCCTGGGAGCCGGGAGCCGTTTGGCGTGGGGGCACAACGCGACGGCGGGGCGCAATGCGACCCGTTCGCGGCGGTGGGAGCTGGACATGACCCGTCTCCAGTCCGTGCACGAGATAGGGCGGGCCGTGCCGGGTTCGGAGACGCCCGCGCCGTGGGCGGAGGGTGCGTATCCGGTGCTGTTCGAGACCGACGGCGATCAGGTGAAGTGGTGGAACGGGTTCAAGGACAGGGCGAAGCCCTCCACGCTTGCCTGGCCCGCTGTGGCGGCGCTGTTGGAACAGGATCCGGATCGGCCGGCGCGTGCGGAGGTGGTGCTGCTGGTGTCGGGTCTGGGCCAAGAGGCGGAGCCGCGGGTCCAGTTGATCGCTGACGCTCTGGGCGTGACGGTCTGGATCACGGACGGCCCGGTGAAGGTGCGCGGGGAGTACGACGTAGCGGGTCCCCAGCCTGTGGGCATGGTCGTGGATGCCAACCGGCGGGTGGCGGGGTGGCGGCCGATCCGTCCGGGCGAGGGTGCGGGCCCGGTGGTGATGCGTCCGGTTGCCAGTGCGGTGGTGTTGCCACCGTCGCCGGGTGTGGTGGTGCCGCCGTCGGCGGGTGCGGTGGTGGTGCCGCAGGCTCGTGCGGTGACGCCGGCTGTCGGCAGCGCCGAGGCGCGGTGGGACAGGTCTGTGCGTGAGGTCTTCGCTCAGCGGAAGAATCTGCCGGAGGGTGAGTCGTACGAGTCCGTGGCGGCTGCGGGTCTTCATTGGGAGCGGCTGGTCGGGAGTGGCGATGGTGAGGAGCTGCAAGCGGCTGCCCGTGACGTGATGCATGCGGGTGAGGGCTCCCCGGTCTTGCTGAAGGCGCTGCTCAAGTTGGTGGCCGGGGCGATCAGGGACGGCCGGGCGGGGAGCGTGCCGGATCTGAAGGCGTATTACCGGCAGCAGGAGTTCCTGGGTACCGGAAGCCGTTTGACGTGGATTCACAACAAGAGGGTGGGGCGCAACGCGACCCGTTTGCGGCGGTGGGAGCTGGACATGACCCGTCTCCAGTCCGTGAACGAAGCGGCGCGGGCCGTGCCGGGTTCGGAGAGGCCCGCGCCGTGGGCGGCGGATGCGTATCCGGTGCTGTTCGAGACCGACGGCGATCAGGTGCAGTGGTGGAACGGGTGGGCGGGAACGGCGAAGCCCTTCCCGCTTCCCTGGTCTGCTGGGGCGGAGTTGTTGAGGCTGGATCCGGATCGGCCTGCGGGCGCGGATGTGGTGTTGCTGGTGTCGGATCTGGGCGAAGAGGCGGAGCCGCGGGTCCAGTTGATCGCTGACGCTCTGGGCGTGACGGTCTGGATCACGGACGGTCCGGTGAAGGTGCGCGGGGACTCGCACCAGGGAGCCGTTCGGCCTTCGGGTGCTCAGCCTGTGGGGATGGTCGAGGACATCTACGGTGTGAGGGCGGGGTGGCGGCCGATCCGTCCGCAGGTGGGGAGCATGCCTGGTGGCTTCCCCTCGGCGCCCGCGTCACCGGCGGCTGTTGACGCTGCCGATGTGATGAATGATTTCGATTTTGACACGTTCCTGGCGATCCATGGCGGTGGGGACGCCATGGATGCCATGGATATCGACTCGGAGCCCGCGGCTGCGAATGCGGATGGGGCCGAGTCGGCCGAGCAGTCGGCCGACTGGCCCGCGTGGGGCTACGACCAAGGCCAGAACCTGTTGCAGCAGGCGCTCGAGGAGAGCGCGGCGGCTGCCGCCGCACTGGAGCAGGCACGCATCGAATACAACGATGCCCTGGAGGTGGAGCAGGCCGGGGGCGCTGTTGCCGGTGGCTCCGGTGTTCCCGACCGGCTGGGGCACCTGCAGGAGCGTATGGACGCTGCGGCCGACCGCCTTCAGGTGGCTGACGAGGGCTTGCGTGCCGTCGGCGTCAGTGAGTGGGAACAGTTCCCGGAGCCCCCGTCGCCCGGGCCGCGGCTGCTCGGTGCCGGGCCGAGGAGCAGGTCCGGACGGAGCGGGAAGCCGGCTCACCGCGGCGCCGGTGAGGCCGGCGGATCGCGCAGGGATCCGCGGGCCCCGATCGACCGCTCCGCGGCCGATCCCACCCCGGGACCGGCCGACGAGCTGCTGTCCGTACCGGGCGCGCGCGCTGCCTGGTCGAGGTCCAGGTCCAGGTCCGTACGCTCGCGGGACTCCGCGTCGCCGCAGGAGGGCTTCGGCAGCTTCCTGGGGCAGGCTCTGGTGCGGGTGGGGGCGACTGCCGCGGGTGTGGGGGGTCAGGTCGCGCCGGAGCTGGAGGGCTGGCTGGGTCGCGCCCGGCGGGAGCACCCCGTCGTGGCCGCGACGCCGGACGGTGCCGCCCTCCGGACGGCGCTGTCGAGCCTGCTCGGACGGTCGGACGGAGTGAACGACGCGATCTCCGACGAGAGCCTGAAGGACACTTTCGGCGCGCTCCTGGACGGCGACGTCCGGCAGGTGGCCGGCCGGCGGGTGGCCATCAAGGTGACCGGCATCGACCCGTTGACGGCGGGCACCGTGTCGGACGGCGCGCGGGCGCGGGGCGGCGAGGTGTCCACCGCACCGGTGGAGTCGGCGGACACGGCGAAACGTACGGCGGCCAATCCGCTGTCGCTGCTGAAGGTGCCGGTGCAGCCCGGGGTGACCCTGTCAGGCGGTGTGGCGGGGGACACCAGGGAGAACTCGGCGGTCGGCCGCAGCAGTGGCAAGGGGAAGGTGACGGCCACCGAGTCGGGAGTGACGTCGGACGTCGGCCCGCACGCGGTGACGTTCGAGTTGGCCGCGGGCGGGCGGGCGGTCCCGGTGACCGTACCGATGGACCTGTCGTGGGCGCGGCCTGACGCCGGTGCCCGTGACCACGCCGGTCTCGCGCTCGGCTTCCCGCAGCTGTCGGCGGGCACGCGGGACCGGGAACGGGCTGCGGCGTACCGGGCCACACAGCGGGTCGTGGAGAACCTCCGGTACGCCTTCTTCCACGGTCTGACCGGCATACGCGACATGGTGACCGAGCAGGCCGGGCCGTTCGCCTCGGACGCTGAGGGGCAGCGGTTCGACGCCTGGGTGGCGGGGTTGCGGCAGCCTCAGCTGCACGAGGCTCGGGGGATGCTCAGTGAGCCGGCGCGGGCCACGTTCGCGTTCCGGCACAGTCCGGGCGAGGTCGTGGTGGCGCTGGCTCCGCCCCAGGGCGCGGCGCCCGGTGGAGCGGGACTGCGCGGCGACTTCGTCGACCGCGGCAGGCGCAGCGTGGAGTACACCCGGACCGACGAGCGGTCGGAGTCGGTGCGCAGCGGTCACCGGCACAACCGGGGCGGCTCGGTCGCCGCGGAGACCGCCGACCCGTTGACCGATCTGGCGCTGCCGACCATCTCGGTGGAGCTGAAGGGCACGCTCTACCGCGAGGAGGTCGACCAGGACATCCTCCAGCAGCGCAAGCAGTTGTCCGACCTGTACAACGGGGACTTCGACCACTACGAGGCGCCGCTGGCGTACGTGGTGTCGGCCCCGGGCGGGACGCGGCACGTCTCCGGGGGCGCCACACTGTGGTTCAGCTCTTCCTCGACGACCTCTTCGACGACGCCGAGCAGCCCCGGGCAGGAGCCCGCGGGTCTCGACATCTCCACGTTCCCGGACAACTCCCGTGCGCGCTACGAGGTGGAGGAGGCCGCGCTGCAGGACATCGCCGTACAGGCGCTGAACCTGATGCCCGTGGCCGGAACACGCGACGAGGCGCGCGCCGCCAACGAACTGAAGGCGTTCCTGCGCCGGAACGTCTCCGGGCTGCTGAGCGGCGACGAGGCCGTCGCGTTCACCCCGTCCAGCGGTGGACCCCATCTCTACCTGCGCGGAACCATCGACCGCAGCAGGGGCCGCTACGCCGGGCCGATCAAGGGACGCCGCCTGGGCGAGGGGACGGCCACCATGGCCGGGCACCGGGAGACCCGCGGTCATGGCCACTCCGCGAGCCTGGGCGTGACCTTCTCCGGTCTGCCGGGGCCGCTGGACACCTCCGCGGGCCTGACATTGTCGGCGACCGCCGACCACACCGACGGGGTCGCCCTCGAAGCGGGGCAGGAGCGGCAGTGGCAGGGGACCACGGACCCCGAGACGGTGGTCTACCCCGTCACGGTCCAGGTGCGGGTCGCAGAGTCGTCCCAGGCCCAGGCCCAGGCCCAGCCCGAGGGCGGCGAGTGGACGGAGCTGCGGGAGAACTCCACCCGTCCGTACCTGGCACGGATCGTCGCGCCCGGACCGTCCGACACCGCCGAGTACTTCACCGACCACATCGCCTCGACCATGGCGGAGACGGGCTGGCGCCCGCTGCGGCCGGACGACCTGACACGTAAGGGCATCGCCCTGCCGGCGTTGGCGGACCTCGAGGTCATGAAACCGATCGGGGCACTGCGGCTGGCAGCGGCGCGGATGCTGGACGCGGCACCCGAGTCCGCCGGCTGGCGGAACCGGCTGATGCGGCCGGCCGCGCGGGGCCTGCTGGGCGCGCGCCCGGCAGGACTGGGCGAGGACCGGCAGGGCCTGCCCGGACCAATGATCCTGGGCCTGTGGACCAGCCGGGACGCCCGGCTGGCCAGTTTCATCGCGACGACGAACCCGCGCGCCGGGACGGACCGGTTGTCGCTGGAGAGCCACAACGACGGCGGCCTGACCGGTGGCCGGGATGTCTACGGGCAGGTGGGCCTGGGCGAGCTCCTGCAGAACCCGCGCATCCTCGCCCGGGACGAGGCACGGGGCTTCAGCACCACGGAGCTGGTCACCACCACGGCGCTCTCCTCGGACCAGCGCTCCAAGGGTGTCGAGGCGACCGGAAAGACCTCGTACAAGCTGGCGGCCGGGCAGTTCTCGACCGCCTTCACCGGCAAGGCCCAGGCCGCTTTCCAGCACACGCACCAGAACTCCACCGACGACTCGGTGCAGACGCAGACCGAGACCCGGTTCACCGACCGCGGCTATCTGGTCACGTTCGACACCACCCACGTCCTGCAGGCCCAGGCCCACGACGTGTGGTCCGGCCCGTTCACCGGGCAGCACGGGGCGACCGGCGCACCGCACGGAAGGGCCAAGGACGTCCCCGACGCGGTCCAGGTCTGGATACCGGCCGGTGAACTGCCGTCCCTGGGTGTCCTGTCCGCCGAGCAGATCGCCAAGCTCCACCCCGACGACCAGACCCGCTACCACCGCGTCCACCGGACCGTGCGCCCCGCCGTACCCGGCATCAGGAGGGCCGCACCCCTACCGCTGTGGCAGCCGCCGGCCGACGCCGGGCACGGGATCGGTACGCCCGACCTGAACGGGCCGGGAGCGTTGACCACGCTGGTCAACGCCCTGCACGGGGCGCTGACGGAGTGGCGCGGGGAGCACACGGACGCTGCGCGGAACGAGCCCTTCGTCGACATGCACCAGCGGCTGGAACGCGAGATGTTCAGCCGGGCGGCCTCGGGCGGGGTGCCGCAGATGCTCAGCCAGGCCCTCAACGGCGGGCTGCCGCTGTTCACCCGGGCGCGCGAGGACCGCCACGGGGTGACGTGGGAACAACTGGTCGTACTGAAACTCACCCTCGAGGCGGGCCGGCACGACTACACGCTGCACGACCACGCCACCCGTACGACGTACACGACAGGTTCGGGGGCGCGTACCGCGACGGCCGACACGCTGACCGCCGGGGCGTCGGCCGACGCGGCGCCGGCCCTGTCCGGCCTCGGCACGGTCGGCGACTTCATCGTCGGTCAGGTCAGCCAGCAGGTGCCCCTGGACCCGTCGGCGGCCGTGACAGCCACGCACACCAGGGGGCGGCAGCACGACCTCGCCGGCCGGGAGACGACCGTCGTCGACCAGTCCGGCGGCGCGCAGCGCTTCGTCCACAAGGTCACCGCCCAGTTGCAGGTGCACTCGTGGCCCCACCGCGGGGTGCGGGGGAAGATCTCCCAGGCACTCGGCCAGAGCGCGGCGGAAGGCACCACCTGGACCTCCGAACCCCGCACTCTCACCGACGCGGTGCGGCTGACGGTCCCGATGGACGAGTACAAGGCCGCCAACGGTACGACCGGGCCGATCGCCGAACAGCCGCTGTCCGTACGCACCCAGTGGAGCCGGAGCACCACATCCGGATTCCCGCCGGACGCACAGGTACTGGTGCGGCCCTTCCGGGCGCCGCGCCTGCACGGCTACTTCGACGGTCTCCTCCTGGACGCCGATCCCGAGCGCTCCGGCCGGCCGATGGTCAGCGCGCACCGCGCGGAGCCGCTGCTGCACCATGCCGACGCCATCCATCTGGCGCACACCTTCACCCTCGCCCTCGGGGAGGACGGGCACCACATCACCCTGCACGGCAGGACGCTGAGCGGGGCCACCGTCATGATGGACCTGAGCGACCTGAAGGTGTTTGCCCTCGACGGCACCACCACGATCTCCGGCACGAGCACCCGGACCAACCGCTCCACCAGGGGCGCCAACACGACCGACCTCGCCGGGGGCCTGAAGACGTTCTCGGGGGCGCCCAACTCGGCCGGTCTGCTCCCGGACTCGGTGACGCAGGCGCTGTCGCACCTCACGGTTGACGGCACCCGCAGCAGCCACCGCCCCGGTGAGGCCACCGAACAGCCGGCACCCGCGGACGGCAGCACGACCCCGCCGACCGGGTTCTACCTGGCCCGGGCCACCGTGCCCACCGCCGCCACTCCCAGCTACCGGGCCGGCGTGCCGGCGGCCAGCCGGCACCAGCCGCTGCCGAGTGAGCCGGACGGCCACGTGTGGTTCTACGCCAACGAGTCCGCGCTGACCGCCATGGGTGTGGAACTCCCCGCGTCCCGTCTGGTGCTCGATGGTCGTGTGGGCCTGCCCGGAGGCTCACCGGACCACGGACTCGACCCCGCAGCGGAGCAGTGGGCGTTGGGTCGCGCGGTGACGCTGTCGGCGGAGCCTCGTAACGACGATGATCTTGTCGAGGTGCCGTTGGATGAGGTGCCCGCGGGTGGCAACGCCGGGTCGTGGTTCCCGGTGGTACGGGCGGCTGATTCCCGTTCGGTGCCGTTCCGTTACGAGGCCAGCGAGGCAGGTGCGATCCGGATTTCCGGAGGTCGGGGTGGGACGGAGACCTACGGGCCGGGTGGCTGGACGAGGTTCGGCGGTGATTTCGTCCAGTTGGAGACGGGTGCCTTCTTGCGGGGGGACAGCGGCTGGGTCGGCCGGGTGGCCAACCTTGACAGGGTGACCGCGTTGCTGGGTTCCGCCCCGCGGTTCACGCTGTCGGCGGGCCCGGACGGTTTGTACGCGACGTTGGCCGGCCCGCAGGTGGAGGCGTACCGGATTCCGTACTACGGCACCCCGTCATGGCCGACCGGTGGTACCGGCGTGCAGTCCGCGGCCCCGGCGCAGGCCGGCCCCGACGCGGCGGCTCCGTCGCCTGAGGATGTGCGTGCGCTGTTGGTGCGGGCGTTCGGCCCTGCCGTGGTGTGGAGCCCGGACTATCACGCTCTGTCCACCGCGGCGGCGCGGTTGGACGCGGTGCGGGCGGCAGACCCGGCGCTGGGCACTGACCCGATGGACCTGGAGCCGTTGGTCCGTGCGGTGATACTCGGCCGGGATCCGGCCGCTCCGGTTTCCGGGGGCGAGTACGCGGCGTTGTTCGCACTGGCGATGGATCCGGCCGCCGGAAATACGGCAGGACCGGTCACCCCGGCGAGGCTGCAGGCGATCCACCTGGTGAAGAACGTGGGTGTCTTCGCCGACGAGTTCGCTCTCACCACGGATGACGGCACGGCGTACGGATGGAACTGGCTCCCGGAAGAGATCTCCGAGCTGAATCTGGCCGAGGCCGGCGTCCAGCACATGAACGCGGACGGCAGTAAGGGTGAGCGACTCATGGGTCCCGCCCCCTGGCCGTCCCAGTTCGGGAGTCACCGGCCCTACGCGGTCATCGGCGCCGGCCGCCCGGACCATGTCATGGTTCGGGGCAATGCCGACACCTCCCTCGCCGTGCGGACCGAGGTCTTCGTCGAATTGTTGACGCTGGACCCGGCCCTGGCCGAGATACCGCAGGACCTGCCGATTCTGCTGCTCACGAGCCTTTCGGGCAGCGGCTACATGGAACTGCCGCGCTACGTTGCCCACCGCTTCGGCCGGGTCGTCTACTCCACCAGCGGTTTCCTGGAGGTGGCCGCGGAACCCGACTCCGGCCGGCACAGCATCGCCCTGATCGACACCCCGGGACAGATGCGCGGCATGTGGCTCGGCAGCGGCCCGCGCCCGGCGGGTCGGCCCGTCGAGAGCCCGTCGGAACAGGACCGGCGGATCGTCAGCCACCCCCTCGCGGACGGCCAGGGGAGTCCGGCCGGTCGCGCGGCGATGTCCGTCGGCGATATGTCCGGCGCCCGAAATGATCATTACGCCCGCTTCGGCGAGATGACCACATACAGGTCGCTCAACCCCGCCACACAGGAATACGGTCCGGAGCTGGACCTTCCGCCCGTCGGTCCTGCCGACGCGGCGTACCACTACGCGGGCCACGGCCTCCCAGGGCGCCTGATCGTCCCGCTGGAATCCGGCCGAACCGAAGAGATGCCGAGTGAGAAGCACGCGGAATGGCTCGCACGCCGGCAGAGCTGGCAGGACCTGCGCGAGAGTCACGAGGACGCCTGGCTCGATGATGTCGTCTGCTGGAGCGCCTCGTTCGCAGGACCTGCCACGGATCTGGACCAGCACAGGGGAGCCCCGTCACCCTTCATCGCCGATGTGCTGCGGCCGGGAAACCGTCCGTACGGTCAGACGGACGCCAACGTGCACCGGGTGAAGGTCCGCGCGTTCACGCGACGGGTGGGGACCTCTGTGCTGCCCGACAGCAGCGGGGCGCTGACACCTTTCTATTTCGTCGTTACCGACGTCCACGGCGGCGGACCTGCGACAGTGGTCGTCTTCGAGCCGGAGCCGTTGCCCGAGGAACTCGATGAGCGGGCTCGTGCGGCGGGCCTGCACGACGGGAACGGACCGGCCACGGAGGAAGTGCGCGAGACCAGCCGGCGGCTGGTGTATGCGCTGCGACTGGTCCTCGGGCACGCCATCGACCACGAGGACGACTACCACGAGCTGCTGGCAGGCATCGGCGCGCTGGAACGGATGCGGCGGGCCGACCCGCTGCTGGCCCCCTTCGGCCCCTTCCACTTGAACCTGCTGGAGCGCGCGGCGCGCGCGGAGCGGGAACGGCCGGATGCCGAGGACGCTCCGGGCCCGGCGGATTACCGGCGCGTACTGGTCTGGGCGGCCGAGGAGGCGACTCGGCCACACGGCCTGACCCGGCTCACCGATCACCCCGGGCTCGGCATCCTGCGGGACACGGCGCAACGGCTGCACAACACAGCGGGACAGGACGGATTCGGCTCGTACACAGCCGAGGTCCTGCGCCTGCCCGCGACCGACTCCACCCCCGAAGTGGATGCGGACCAGCGCTCCGACATGTTCTGGGCGACCGTCAAGGCCGCCGAGTGGCTTGCGAGCGGCCTCGACCCGGCGTCCGTCGCCAAGCGGGTCCTGCACCTGCCGGACAGCCACCCGTCCACCGAGGGGCTCCGCCGCGATCTGATGAAGGTGGCGTTCCAGGCCGCCGCTGCGGGGCGCGACCTCCGTGACCGCCCCGAACTGCAACTGGCGGCCTTCCACCTGCAGACGCTGGGCGCCTACGACGAGAACAGGACACTCATCCTCGACGAGGATGATCACCGCCCGATCGGCCGGGACTACGAGAGCCTTCGGCAATCCCTCTCGTTGAACACCAGCTTTGTCGAGGGCCGCGCCCAGGCAGCGGTCGACGGCGACTCCGAGGTCACCGGCCTGTACCGGGCACCGTGGATGCGGAGCGCCGAAGGACAGCTCTTCCTGAACCTGAACGGCTCACCGCGTCCCGGGTTTGTCACCGGGGACTTCGGAGACGGCGTCCGGCGGACGGTGTCCGGTGAAGAGATCGCCGTACTGGCATCACACGATCCTCTGTTCCTCCGCACGGACCTGGAGCAACCGGTCGTGCTCACCGGCCTGGACCGGCCGGCAGCGGAGCTTCGGGTCGCGATGGCCCGGGAGACAGGCCGGTCGGTTTGGACCTACGACGGACGCGCACGCTCCGAGTGGATGGCCGACGGGACCACCGCGATCAGCACGCTGGACACCGTACCGCCCGGCCGGCCGGTGCCACCGGCGGGCCTGGGCTGGCAAGGCACCTTCCCTGTGGACGTGCTGCCCAGGCCGGCCGACGGCTCGGCCACGGTCCCGCACGGTTCGGCCGCGGCCACGAACTCCGCACCGGCTCCCGCGCGGGGCACGGCCGTTGACGAGACGCAGGGGCCGGCCGATGACGTCGATCCGCCGGTGGCGGCGAGCGTCGCGACGACCGGGCCCGAGGTCCTGGAGAGCGTGGCCCGGCAGACGGCGGACCGGGTGTCGCGTGGCGAGCCCGCGGTGCCGTACCTGACGCAGGACGCGACAGGGGGCCTGGCCGATCCGCAGCGGGGCGGCCTGAGGTTCGGCGTCGAGATCGAGTTCGAGCTGCCGTCCCGACTCACCGGCACGCAGCGGGCCGAGGTGTTCCAGAAGATCGTCACCGCGATGCATGAGGCCGGCCTGACCGAGCAGCGGGAGATCGGCGGCTATCACAGCGCGCGGGAGAGGGGCTACACCAGTTGGTTCCTGGAGAGGGACCCGTCGGTGCGGGACGGCGGGGCGGAGTTGGTGTCCCCCGTGATGCGGGACACGGCGAAGACCTGGTCGGACCTGCGCACAGCCGTGGGCATCCTCCGTAAGCACGGGGCGATGGTCACGCCGCGCACCGGCGGACATGTCAGCGTCAGCACCGGTGAGTTCCGTGACGACGTGCGGCCGTACGAGGTGTTGCGGGCCCTGTTCAGCGCTCACCAGGACGAGCTGTTCCGGTGGGGCACGAATCCGACCGCGGGAGTCCACCGGGGCCTGAAGTTCGGCAGGCCGTTCGGAGGGCAGCCCAGTGCGTACAAGGGGGTGTGGGACACGCCCAGTGGAGTCCGTGATGAGGCGCTGAGCTTCGAGCACGTGTCGGGTACGCCGGACGACTACGCGGAGTTCCGGCTGTGGGACGGGAGTCTGGACGAGGCGGAGATCCAGGCGAGGGTCAACCTCGCGCTGGGACTGGTGCACGACGCGTGGCGCAGCAGCCACGACACGTCGTGGGAGCCCCCGGCCTACCAGGCGGTCGGCGCTCACGCGTCCGCGGAACAGCCGGTCCTGCACGGTGGGAGCGGCCCGGGAGCGGTTACGGTGTTCGGCCCCGAGACCCCGGAGGACACGGCGGGCGCGCGCGGGCTGCTCGACCGGATCTTCTCCCGGCCCGAGAACCGGAACCAGGCCCTGGCCCTGCTCTCCATCACCCCGTGGTACGGCGGACGCGGCGCACGGTCGGCACACGACGAAGCCGCGGGACTGCTGGACCCGACCCAGGTCGACGGGCTCGACGCGCTGCACGATCTGGGCAGTGTGTTCGTGCGGCGGACGCCCGGCGGGGCGGTGTTCCGCAGGAGCGACGCGCTCGCCGCGCGGGGCGAGCCGGCCGAGGACGCGATGGCGTCGCGGATGCGGGAGGCGTTCGGCGACGGCGACACGTTCATCGTGATGGTCGAACTCGGCCGGCGCGCGGGGCAGTATCAGCCGCACGCCTTCGGATTCGGCGGCAGCCGTCATCTGGGTACCACGGAGTTCGCCGCCGTCCTGCCCTATCTGGAGTGGATTCCCGGGACACGGCTGGTTGTCGCCCGTCCGGTCGAGGACACGCCCAGCGGATTGGTCGCGTGGGCCTGCGACCTGGCCGCCGAGTTGGGACAGCCGGTGTACATTCCGGCCCGTGCCTCCGAGGGCGACGAAACGGTCGAGATGCTCCCCGGAGACGTACTGCGTCTGCCCAACGTCGCCGTCCTGGCGCGCGACGGCTCGACCGCGGAGATCCTCGACGACGCAGGCGCCGCCACCATCCCGGCCGACGCCTGGATCGTGGTGTCGCCCCCGCTCCCGCCCCCACTCCCGCACCCGGTCGTCGAGGCACCCGCGAACGCCACAACCGTCGCGCCGTCCTTGCCGGAGCGGCCGTCCGTGACACGCCCAAGGGCCGGTTCCGGTCTGCCTGCTGCCAGTCTCGACGCCGCGCCGAGGAGCGCGGGAACCGCCACGGTGAGCACCGCCCCGCAGGGGACCCCGGGTCCGGTCGTCCCGGCCGAGCGCGAAGTCCCGCTCACGCCTGCTCCCGCGCCGCATACCGCGGTGGCTGACACCGTCGCGATCGTGGCCGGCCAAGGCGCGGAGGAGGAAGATTACCGGCTCGATCCCTTCGTGCTGACCTTCGGTCCTGGCGAGGCCAAGCTGAGTGAGCAAGCCCACCGGGAGCTCTGCTCCTACGCGGAGTCGCTCGCCGTCAGGCTGCGATCGCACCACGGCGCGGGAGGGCACCGGATCAACCTCGTACTCGTGGCGCGAGGGGAGACGCCGGAGGCCGCGGACATCGCCGGTAGGCGACTGGAGCACGCACACGGCCTGCTGCACTCCCTCCTCGAAGACATCCTCAGCACGTCTTTCGGGGAGGAGCGTCGGCTGGCAGTCCAGGACGTGCTGAACCTCGGCACGCTGGTCACCGGGTCGGAGGACTCCGCGATCAAGAGCGCGCCTGTCGTCGAGTAGTTGTCGTAGCGGTCCTGTAGAGCCTGTTCGAGGTTTGGATCTTCGAGAGGCCCGGTGGTCTGTTGCCGGTGGCTGGTAGAACTCGGTGGTGGCGCGTTTTGATGTGACGGATGCCGAATGGGCTCTGATCGAGCCGTTTTTGCCGGTGGCGGCTACCGGGCCGTTGCCGCGGCGGGTGCGGGACCAGTTCAACGGGGTGCTGTGGCGGTTCCGTACCGGCAGTGGGTGGCGTGATGTCCCGGACCGGTACGGGCCCTGGTCCACCATCTACTCCCGGTTCAGCGGCTGGGCCAGGGCCGGGGTGTTCCAGGACCTGATGGACGCGTTGATCGCCGAGGCGGCCGCGCGGGGGCAGGTCGGCCTGGAACTGGTCAGCGTGGACTCCACGATCGTGCGGGCGCATCACGAATCGGCAGGCCTGGCAGTGGCCGGGGAAACCCTGGACGCCCTGGAACAGGCCCTGACCGAGGAAAAAGGGGTTCCGCTCCCGCAGCAACCGCCGGTGCTGCGGGTGATCCGCCGACGACCGGTGCGGACACGGGTGGCACAGACACGCCGGACCCGGACCGGGCCGCAGCGCGACGGCGTCGCAGCGGACAAGGCCTACTCCTCCAAGGGCAACCGGGCCTGCTTACGCCGGCGCCGCATCACCGCGGTCATCCCGGAAAAGACCGACCAGCAGGCCAACCGCAAGAAGAAGGGCTCAACCGGCGGACGGCCTGTCACCTATGACATTGAGCGCTACAAACAGCGCAACACCGTCGAACGCAGCCTCCAGAAAATCAAGACCTGGCGCGGCCTGGCCACCCGCCACGACAAGTCTCCCGAAAGCTACGAGCCACGGCCGAATACGGGGACGGGATCCTGACCGTCCGCGTCCCCGTCGCCGAGTCGAAGACCGGGGCGCACACGATCAAGGTGAACCGGTCCGCTCCGTGACTGAACAGCGGTCCCGGCCGGGCGGATCCGCCCGGCCGGGACCGCCGGCACATCGTCACCGGCTCGTGCGGGTGCTGGGTCCGGGGCAGGGGACGACGACCACCGGACAGTGCGAATGGTGCAGCAGCGCATGAGTGACCGGGCCCAACCGGGGGGTGGGCAGGCCCCGATGGCGATGCGCGGCGACCACCACGACATCGGCGGAAGCAGTCGCCTGCAGGAGTGCGTGGGCCGGGCCGGTGCGCAGAGTACGGGTCTCCACGGCGATACGCGGATACCGCTCGCGCAGCAGGGCCACCACCCGGCCGGGGAGGGCCTGTTCGGCCTCCGCGTGCCGCGCGTAGTCGTCCCGTACGCGTTCGGTGGTCAGGGGATGCCGGTAGGTCCAGGTGTGCAGGATCCGCAGCGGGGCGGAGCGGCGGGCCGCCTCCTCGAAGGCGTAGGCCGCCGCCTCGGCGTCCGCGTCGCTCCCGACGCCGAGGAGCACTCCGCGGGGCCCCGGTGCCCGCTGCCCCCGGACCACGAGCAGGGGACCACGGGAATGTGCGGCCAGCCGCAGACCCACCGATCCGGCCGGCAGTCTCGTCAGGCCGCCCGGGTCACGGCTGCCCACGACGGTGAGTACGGCGTCGCGGCCGCGGGCGGTCAGGGCGTCGACCGCGTCACCGGCGACCGGTACGGCGCCGACCTCAAGGCCAGGGCAGCGCCGACGTGCCCGTGCCACGGCGGAGGCCGGCACGGGCCCGGCGTCGTCGATGTCGGGCACGGCGTACACGATTTCCAGCGCGGCGCCGCGCAGCGCTGCCTCCTGGACGGCACGGTCCAGTGCGCGGAAGGCGGTGATCGAGCCGTCCACGCCCACGACCACATGCTGACGTACCGTCATTTCGCTTCTCCAGTCCTTGAGCTGTGCCCTGTCCGAACGCCGGGCCCCAGGACTCAGGCGGGTTCGGGTACGACCACCACCGGGCACGGTGCGTGGTGGAGGACCGCCTGGTTGGCGGGGCCGAGTTGCATGCCGAAGGGGCCGTTGCGGTGCCGGGCGCCGACCACGAGCAGGTCCGCGTCGGCCGCCGCGGTCAGCAGAGCCTCGCGGGCCGAACCCTCGAACGGGTCGCGGCGCACGGCGACACGGGGATGGCTGTCGGACGACGCGCGCAGGGCCTCGTACAGCTTCTCCTCGGCGGCGCGCAGATGGGGCTCGGGTACCCGGCCCTGGAGCACGGGCATGTCGGGCAGGTCGAACGCGGGGCAGCGCCAGGCACGCACGGCGTGCAGGGCGCTGTGCCGTACCTCGGCCTCGCGGAAGGCGAATTCGGCGGCGGCCGAGCCGTCCTTCGCGTCGCCGACACCGAACGCCACCCGGCGGAAGGCGTCCGGAGCGGCGGGCCGCGCTCCGCGGACGACGACGACCGGGCAGTGCGCCCGTGCCGCCACCGTCAGCCCGACCGAGCCGAGAAGCGCACCGGCCAGCTCGCCCCGGCCGCGGTGACCGGTCACCAGGGCGAAGGCGTTGCGACCCGCCATGAGCAGCGCTGCCGCGGGCTCCTGGGCCACTACCTCGGTGGTGACCTCGATACCCGGGTTGCCCCGCCGGGCCCGTTCCGCCGCGCCGGCCACGATGTGCTCGGCCCGGAGCCGTGCGGATCCATGGTCGGCGGCACGTCCCGGGAGGGTGCCTTCGTACCTCTCCCAGAGGTACGCGTGGAGCAGGTGCAACGGCACCTCGTGCCGCGCCGCTTCGGCCACCGCCCAGTCCACGGCCTCCAGACCGGACTCCGATCCGTCGACACCGACCACCAGGGGAAGCTTCAACGTCCCCACCGCCTTTCGCTGTTGAGGGGGCTGCCCGGGAGCCTGGACAGCCCCCTCCTTCATGCTGCGGTGAGCGCCGCGCCGCGTCGTGGGGCCAATCGGCCCGGAGCCAGGCCCGGATGACCCCAGCCGTCCACGCCCGCCCCACCGGATCGTGGAGGTGGAGACGAAGCCCGCGACGGCCTGGTCCTGGCCGATCAGCCCTTCGGACCAGCCTTGACGGTTTCTGGAGGGAGAAGGCGATGCCGCCGGCGGAACTACTCATCGGAAGCCGATGGCAGGCATCGGCGGGGCCGGGACAGACCATCACCGAGGCCACGGGTGAGGCGTCACGATCCGGGGACCTGATCCGGCTCGCGGCCTTCGAGGGTACCCGGCTCTACGGTGAGACCCTGCCGCTGGACGCCAACCGCGGCACCGGGCAGGACAAGCTGGGCTTCACGCTGCGCCAGCCGTGTGGTGTCGTGGTGGCCATCACGCCGTTCAACTACCCCGCGCTGCTCGTGCTGCACAAACTGGCGCCCGCGCTCGCGGCGGGCAACGCGGTCGTCCTCAAGCCGGCCACCTCGACACCGCTGACCGCGCTGGCGCTCGCCGAGTGCTTCGTGGACGCCGGGCTTCCCGAGGGCGTGCTCTCGGTGCTCGTCGGCTCCGGCGGGTTGCTGGGGGAGGCCACCGGCGGCTGGGGCGCGGGCTGTTCACCAGGCTGGGCCCGGTGCCGGCCCGCGTCCCGGCACGGGGTCAGGTGTCAGACTCGGGTGTGGGAGTGGTCAGGCGGTTGTCATCGTGGTCAGTTGTCGCGCGACCGCACCGAGGCCCAGGGCGTTGGAGCCTTTGATCAGGAGTACGTCGTCCGGCTGCAGCACCTTGTTGGTCTGCTCGGCCACGGACTCCCCGGTCTCGGTGTGCTCCGCGGTGATGCCGGCTTCGCGGGCCGTCTCGGCCAGCGTGAGGGCGTGTTTCCCGCCGACGGTGATCAGGTGGTCGATGCCGCCGGCGGTGAGGCGGCCGGCCACTGTGGTGTGCCAGGTGCCGGCCTGGTCGCCGAGTTCGGCCATCTCGCCGATGACAGCGACCCGTCGGCGGACACCGCCGCTGATGTCCTCCAGCGCTTCGATCGCGGCGAGCATCGCCTCGGGGGAGGCGTTGAAGGTGTCGTTGATGACGGTCACGCCGTCGCCGCGGGTGATGACCTGCATCCGGTCGCCGGAGACGATTTCGGCCGCTTCCAGCCCGGCCAGGACGGTGGTGAACGGCACGCCCGCGGCGAGTGCGGTCGCTGCGGCGGTCATGGTGGCGAGGTTGCCGTGCCCGGACAGGCCCGGCACCGTGTTGATCTCCAGTGCCGGCCGGCGGCCGGAAGGCGTCAGGAGGAAGGCCACCCGGCTGACGCCGTGCGCACCGACGATGCGGCGCAGCGTGCCGAGGGTGATGGCAGGTTCGCTCCTGACGTCGCGGGAGAGGCGCTGTGCACCGGCGGCGTGCTGAAGCGGTTCGGCGCAGGACGGTTCGGCCGGCAGGTGACCGGCCTCGGCGAGCAGTTGCCATCGGTGGGCAGCGTTGAGGAGTTCGGCCTTCAGATCAGACGGACGAGCCCTGGAGTTTCCGGTGCCCTGGGCACAGCGGTTGATGGCGCGTAGGGTGGAGAACGTCACCCAGGACCCCGGTGTCGCGAGAGTCCGTTCGGGATTGCGTGCCCAGTCGAGAGCGTAGGTCGCATGCGCGGCCTGGTCCTCCTGTGGACAGGTTGACTTTTCGAACACTTCGGAGGCCTCTGAGCTGAGGCCTGTCCTTCATTTTCGAGCGCGAGCCCCAACCGTCAGCACCGTGGGCTGAGACCTCACCGTCGACACTCCCAGGATTGTCCTTGTGGCCGCGTCGTATCGCGCGCCGTCGAGGCCCGTTCCCCAAACCCACAGAAGCCAGGTACACATCATGAGCAGTATCAGCATCCTCGGCCTCGGGACCTACGCCCGCGCCCTCGGCACCCTCGGGGTCAAAGCCGGCAACACCGTCGAGGTCATCGGCCGTGATCCCGCGAAGGCCGCCGATCTGGCTCGCGAGCTCGGCGGCGGCGCCACGGCCGGAACATTCGGTGCCGCCCCGGCCGGCGACATCGTGATCCTCGCTGTCCCCTACGCCAGTGCCGTGCCCGTCGTCGCTCAGTACGGGGACGCGCTGGCCGGCAAGGTCGTCATCGACATCTCCAACACCTTCACCGCCGCCGACTCCACCGAGCTGGTCACCCCTGAGGGTTCTTCCGGCGCGCAGGAGATCGCCAAGGCCGTCCCGGCGAGCGCGCACGTCGTGAAGGCGTTCAACACCGTCTTCGCCCACGTTCTGGTCCTGGGCCCCCCGCTGGACGTGTTCTTCGCCGGCGACGACGCGCGGGCCAAGGCGAGCGTGTCAGCGTTCATCGAGAGCCTCGGGCTGCGCCCGCTGGATGTCGGCAGCCTGGAGATGGCGCACTGGCTGGAAGGGGCGGGTCTGCTGATGATGGGCCTCGCCGGCCACGGCGCGGGCTTCAACATCGCCCTCGGCGTCGACCTTCTCAGCTGAGCGCACCCGCGCCCGCCCGCCTCGCCCCTCCCACGGGCGGAGGTCCCACCACCACCATTTCTTCGGCCCCATCACTCACAGGAGCAGTGGCATGCGCGTGTTCGTCACTGGCGGGACCGGCCATTTCGGTTCGTACATCATCCCTGAACTCATCGCCGCCGGGCACGAGGTCACCGGCCTGGCCCGGTCGGACACAGCCGCGGCGGCGGTGTCCGCGCTCGGCGCCAAGGTGCGCCGCGGCGACCTCCAGGACCTCGAAGGGCTCATGGAGGCGGCCGCGGATTCCGACGGCGTCATCCACGTCGCGCACCGGCAGGACCTGCTTCCGTTCGGCGGGATGGACGCCGTGTCCGCCGCGGAACTCCCGGTCATGCTCGCGTACGGCGAAGCGCTCGCGGGCACCGGAAAGCCGCTGGTCGCGGCGGGGAGCATAGGCTCGTCCGGGCAGCTGGGCCGGCCGGCCACCGAGGAGGACCCGGCCCTTCCCGTCGGCGACGAGCACAAGGGCACCCTGCGGGTCCGCAATGTCGTGGAAACCGCCATCGTCGGCCTCGCTGAGCGGGGAGTGCGGTCGTCGGTCGTGCGGATCGCCAACATCGCGCACAGCACGACCGATCGTGCCGGCTTCCTCCCCACGCTGATCGCGCTCGCGAGGGAGAAGGGCTTCGCCGGCTACCCCGGAGACGGCTCGAACCTGTGGAACGCCGTGCACGCCCGCGATGCCGCCACTTTGTTCCGCCTGGCGCTGGAGAAGGGCCCGGCCGGCAGATACTGGCACGCGGTTGGGGACGGGGGCATCCCGCTCCGCGAGATCGCCGAGGCCATCGCCGGCCGCCTGGGCCTGCCCGCCGTGAGCGTTCCCGTAGACGAACTGATGGTGCCGGGATACTTCGGGTTCCTCGCGAACATCGTCACGCAGAGCTATCCGGCGTCCAACCTCATCACCCGCCGGGACCTCGGCTGGGAACCCGCTCAGCCCGGCCTGCTCGCCGATCTGGACAACGGCCAGTACTTCCCCGCCGGCTGACGGCAGGGACCCGGACCGCAACGAGTCCGGCACATGGCCAGGGTCCGGCGCTTCCGGAGGGACGCCGGGAAGACGGTGGGATTCATCGGAAGCGGACACATCGGCAGTACCGTCGCGCGGCTCGCCATCGAGGCCCGGCACCAGATCGTGCTCAGCAACTCACGCGGTCCCGAATCGCTCGCGGACGCGCTCGCGGAACTGGGGCCGCGGGCGTCCGCCGCGACGAGCGGGAGTGTTCCGGACCGGCTGGGTGCGTGGACAGGGAGTCCGCGGGATCCGTCAGTGACGCGGCCGCCGATGAAAGGCCGGCAGTCGCCACCCCGGCCACGGCGCCGGATCAAAGGTCGAGCTGGTAGGTGGGTGCCTCGGAGCTCAGCTGCGGGGCGGAAGCGAAGAGGTTGAGGCCCAGCGCGCCGGACAGGTAGTGGGTCGCCCGTTGTCCGCGGACGCTGTTGCCGGCCGGGTCCAGACCGGGGGAGAACACGGCCAGCCCGCCCTTGCCGGGAGCGACGGTCAGGATGCCGCCGGACACCCCGCTCTTGCCCGGCATGCCGATCTCGTAGAGCCAGTCGCCGCTGCGCTCGTACAGGCCGGAGGAGGCCAGCGCGGCCAGCGTGTCGCGGCACACCGCGGCGTCGACGACCTGGTCGCCGGTGAGGGGATTGACCCCGCCGGCGGCGAGGGTGGCCCCCATGACGGCCAGGTCGCGGGTGGTCACCGAGAGGGAGCACTGCTTGGTGTAGACATCCGTGGTCTCGATCGGATCCCAGCCGAGGCGCCCGTAACTGTCGAGCAGCCGGGCGATCGACTCGTTGCGCTGGTTGGAGGCCGCCTCCGACGCGTACACCCGCATGTCCAGGTCGAGTTCACGGCCGGCGAACCGGGACAGTCCGCGGTGGACGAAGTCCCAGCGCTCGGCGGCGTCCGCTCCCGGGACCAGGCTCGTGGTGGCGAGTGCGCCGGCGTTGACCATCGGATTCATCGGGCTGCCGTGATTGAGCTCGATGGCCAGGATGGAGTTGAACGGCAGGCCGGTGTTGTTGACCCCCACCCGCTGCCGGACCGACTCGCGCCCGAGGGCCTGGTCCACCAGGGCGAACACGAATGCCTTGGAGATGGACTGGATGGAGAACGGATGCCCGGCGTCGCCGGCCTCGCGAACGCTTCCGTGCCCGTCGGCGACACTGAGTCCGAACAGGCTCGGATCGGTTTCGGCCAGAGCGGGAATGTAGTCCGCCACGCGTCCCGAGGTGTCGTCCCGGAACCGTGCGTAGGCCGCGGCCAGCGCGGCATCCACCGCTTCCGCACCGGGCAGGCTGCCGGTGGAGACAGCCGCCGCCTCATGGACGGGCCCGGCCGAGTCGCCAGGATCGTGGATTACGTCGCCCATGAACGGTGGCTTCCTCTCACGGATCCCCGCAGCTCTGTCCCTGCATGAGAGAGCATTTGCCACATAGTGCCGCAAAGGATCCACCGGCGCGGGTCGGAAGCGGGCCGGGGCGCTCAGCGACGCGACGATTCCGGTGATCGAGTCGCAGCCGCCCCGCCGGTGAGCCGCACCGAGCGGGTGCGCCGCCGGTCACGCCAGGCCCGCCACAGTCGCAGCGGGTAAAGTCCGAACAGCGGAGCGTGTCGACCGAGGGAATCGATGTCCCGGCGGTCGAAAGCCCGGGCATACCGCTCCGCCGCCTCGGCGGTCGGATACCGCTTGTCCCCGGACGCACCGCACTCCCGCAGGCAGCTCCAGAGCAGGGTGCGGCCCTCGTGGGAGAAGCGGTAACGGTGGTCGAGCAGGCGGCAGCGCAGCATTCCGCAGACCATACGCGGAATGAACCGTTCCCGGCTCTTGGGCGCCGCCGGATCGCCCGAATGGACTATTCCGAAAAGAGAGCTGAGGCGACACCTGTGAGCGAGACCGCAACGCTGCGCACCATTCGCACGGACATCCCAGCCCGCCTCGACCGGCTGCCATGGTCGCGCTTCCACTGGCGGATCGTCATCGGCCTGGGCACCGTCTGGATTCTCGACGGCCTTGAGGTGACCATCGTCGGATCGGTGGCCTCCCGGATGACCCAAGAGGGCAGTGGGATCCATATGTCCTCCGCCGACATCGGTACCGCGGCCGGTATCTACGTTGCCGGTGCGTGCGTGGGTGCTTTGTTCTTCGGGCAGCTCACCGACCGGTTCGGCCGCAAGAAACTGTTCATCGTCACACTGGGGCTCTACATCGTGGCCACGCTCGCCACCGCCGTCGCTTTCGCACCCTGGTATTTCTTCCTGGTCCGGTTCTTCACCGGCGCCGGTATCGGCGGCGAATACGCGGCGATCAACTCGGCCATCGACGAACTCATCCCCGCGCGGAACCGGGGTCAGATCGACCTGACGATCAACGGCAGCTACTGGGTGGGAGCCGCGCTCGGGAGCCTGGGGTCACTCATCCTGCTCAACACCTCCTGGGTCAGTCTGCACATCGGCTGGCGGATCGCTTTCGGGATCGGCGGGATCCTGGGAGTGGGCATCATGATCGTGCGCCGCCATGTCCCCGAGAGCCCCCGATGGCTCTTCATCCACGGCCGGGAACAGGAAGCCGAGCGGATCGTGGACCGGATCGAGAACGAGGTGCGGGCCGAGACGCAGCAGGAGCTGCCGCCGCCGCAGCAGACCATCACGGTGCGGCAGCGGCGCGTGATCCCGTTCCGGGAGATCGCCCGGGGAGCCGCCCAGCGCTACCCCCGGCGGGCGCTGCTTGGCCTGGCCCTCTTCGTGGGCCAGGCCTTCCTGTACAACGCGGTGACCTTCAATCTCGGCACCATCCTCAGCGGCTTCTTCGGCGTGGACTCGGGCCAGGTGCCCTATTTCATGGTGATCTTCGCGGTCAGCAACTTCCTCGGACCGCTGCTGCTCGGCCGGCTCTTCGACACGGTCGGGCGGAAGCCCATGATCATGGCGACCTACTTCGGGTCGGCGATCGTCACCGCCGTCCTCGCGGCGCTGCTGATGAACAACAACCTGACCGACTGGTCCTTCTTCGCCCTCGTCCTGGTGACCTTCTTCATCGCCTCGGCGGGAGCCAGCTCCGCGTACCTGACGGTCAGCGAGGTCTTCCCGATGGAGAGCCGGGCGCTGTGCATCGCTCTGTTCTTCGCGGTGGGGACGGCCGTCGGCGGTATCACAGGTCCGCTGCTCTTCGGCCAGTTCATCGACAGCGGAAGCAGGAACCTCGTCGCCGTCGGCTTCCTGATCGGCGCGGGCGCCATGCTGCTGGGCGGTCTGGCGGAGATGTTCTTCGGCGTGCGCGCGGAGCAGCAGTCGCTGGAGAACATCGCCCGCCCGCTCACCGCCGAAGAGGCCGAGGCCGAGTCCGAAGGACGCGCACCCGCCCCGCAGCCGGATCTCAGCGCGCGCGGCACCCGGATCGCGGAACGCAAGGTCCGGCAGAGCCGACGGGAACGCGCCGGTGGCCGCCGCTACGCCCCCGGTGTCGGCAGTTCCTTCTACTCCCCGGGGCTGGTCGGCACCGGAGGGCAGAACAGCCGTACGGCCGCGATGGCGGACGAGGCCGAGGACCGGGAGATCGAAGAGCTGTCGGACGCGCTCCGCGCGAACGGGACGATGGGCCGAGCCGCACTCGAAAAGCTGGTGAAAGGCAAGAGCTGGGGCCCCGGCCGTTTCCGCAGAGCCCTCGGCGAAGCGGTCTTCGAGTCCCGGGCGCAGCGGACCTCCGCCGATGCGTACTCCCCACCGGAGCGCGGGAGCGATTCCTGATCGCATCGTCAAGCGGCCTGTGGAACGGGCGGCGACATTCCCCCGGACCGGGACTACAGGCCCGGCTCACCCCAAGACAGGGAAAGGAACTCACGATGGTTGACACAGGTTTCTCCTCGTTCGACGTGATGGTGGACAAGGCGAATCACGTCCTCAAGGAGATCGAGCACGCCTACGGGTGGCCCAAGGATCGCCGGAAGCAGTCTTACGCCGCCCTGCGAGCGGTGCTGCACCCGTTTCGGGACCGCTTGACGGTCGAGGAGAACGCCCAATTCGGCGCCCAGCTTCCGACGCTGCTGCGGGGCATCTACTACGACGGGTGGAAGCCCTCCGAAACACCGCTGAAGTTGAGCAGGGACGAATTCTTCGCCCGCGTCCGGGAGAACTTCCCCTATGCGATCGAAGGCGACACCGAGCAACTGGCACGCACGGTCCTCAAGGCACTGCAGCAGTACGTCAGCAGCGGAGAGTGGGATGACCTGAAGGCCGTTTTCCCCGGTTCACTGGCCGCCATCTTTCCGCAGCCCTGACGGCCCGCGGCGAACGGGACAGCCAGGCGTTCCGGCCCTGGATCGGCCGCGACTCAGCGGGGTGGGTCGAGCACGTTGCGGATGCGGGTGGCGATGTGCAGGTTGAGGCGGGTCTCGACGTCGCTGAGGTCATGGCCGGTGATCTCGCGGATGCGCTGGAGGCGGTAGCGGACGGTGCTGCGGTGGATGAGCAGCGTCTCGGAGGTTGTGTCGTAGCTGCCGCCGCTCTCCAGGTAGCGCGAGAGGGTCATCACCAGCTCGGTGTGGTGGCGGGCGTCGTAGTCCAGCAGTCGGCCCAGCCACTCACGGACGAAGCGGTCGGCCTCCCGTTCGCCGTCGCCGGTGCCCATCATGCGGTACAGGCCCAGCTCCTCGAAGCTGGTGCTGCCGTACTGGTCCTGGGAGTGGCGGCGGACGGTGAGGGCACGGACGGCCTCGTCGTAGGAGTGCGGCAGATCGGTGAGGTCGTCGCAGTGGCCGCCGACCCCGATCGCGCCGGCCCGGGTGCCGAGTTCGTCCGAGACGGCCCGGTACAGCTCGTCTCCCGGATCACGCCGGTCCTCACCGGCCACCAGGACGACCGTGGCCGCGCCGCGGGAGCCGACGAGCACGTCCCGGCGCAGCCGCCCGGCCGCCCGTGCCACCGCGTCGCCGAGGGCTGCCCCATGGGCCGTCCCGGGCCATTCCATGACGGCGACCCTGTGCTGCCGGTGCAGGTCGTGGCCGAGGACCGCTGCCTGGGTGAAGACGTCATCGGCGACCTCACCGGAGATGAGCCGGTCGACCAGCTCGCGGCGCAGTTGCGGCTCCAGCTCGGCCAGTCTGCGCTCGTGGGAGAGCAGGGGGGCCAGCACCAGTGCGGCCTGTTCGAGCGCCGAGGTGTCCGTGTCCGCCGCCCGGCGGTCCGGATCGAACAGCGCCACGGCGCCGAGCGGATCGCCGGCCATCTCGATGGGGACGACCAGCCGGTCCCGGTCCCGGACGGCGCCGGGGCGGCACCGCGCGCGGTGCATCAGGGTGTCCCGGCGCCGGCTTTCCGGTCCCGGGCGCGGTCCACTGCCGGGTCCTGTCCGGGGTTCGTCCCGGCGGGGACCGGCCCAGGCCCGCGTGTTGCCGAAGCGGTCCTCGGTGAGGGCCGCGAGTCCCGTGTGGTCGTGCAGGGCCTGCAGGATTCCCTGCTCGCCCCGGCCGGAGGCGGCGGCACGGGAGAGCGCGTCCTGGGCGGCGAGCCGCGAGGCCAGGGCGGAGACGGTCGCGCCGGGTCCTGCGGTGGGTGAGGCGCCCCCGGTCCCCCGTAGGTTCCCCGTCCCTGGCAGGTCCCCGGTCCCCGGCGTGCTCGCCGGCTCGACGCGGGCCGGCGAGCCCCGATGCCCGGTGAGGCGCGCGAGGGCGTTCCCGGTCTGCTGTGCGAGCAGATCGGTCAGGGCGGTCTCCTCGGCCGAGGGCGTGGTCAGGGACCGGACGACGAGATAGCCGAGGCACTGGTCCCGGTAGCGCAGCGCGATGGCTCGTGCCCACGGCGTGCCCGGCTCGTGCAGGTGCCGGCTGCGGCCGTCCAGGGCGTCGATCCGCCGGTCGAGCCGGTCGGCGGCCACCGCGTCGGCGACGGCCGCTTCAGCCGGGGCCTCGCCGGTGGGGTCCGCCGCCGGTTTCCCGGCCGCCGCGCTCCTCGGCCGGGCGCCGGCGGAGGCGGCCACCCGGCGCGGTGGGCAGCGCCGCGCCAGACCGTCGTGCACGGTGTAGGCCGCTTCTGCGGTGAAAGGGCCGGTGGCGGCGATCGCCGCCATGCCTCCCCACAGCACCTCGCGCTCGTCCTCGCCGTCGAGCATGACCGTCACCAGCCGTAGCAGTGCGTGCCGTGCGGCCCCCGGCTGCGGGATGGGGTGGCGGGGCCCGGCGGTCGGAAAGGGAACAGCGTCCATCGCAGGTCCATTCGCGGCTCGACAGCGGCTTCCCCCTTTTTCACGCTACGCCGCTCGGCACGGGGTCTCACCTGCGAGCCGTGCCGCGTCCCCGTCCTCGCGGGCCGGAACGGCGTCGCGGATTGGTCCTGCCGGGGCGAAGAAGCGCCCGGCTCCCCGCGCCAGGCTCGTACACGGGTGTGGTGCGCGCCGGTTCGGTATGCCCGGCAGCCCGCAGACCGGTTCCGCGTCGCGACGGAGGAGATTCACATGGCGAAGGCAGTAGGCATCGACCTCGGTACCACCAACTCGGTCATCGCGGTCTGGGAAGGTGGTGAGCCCTCCGTGGTCCCGAACAGCGAGGGCGCCAGGACCACCCCGTCGGTGGTCGCTTTTTCCGATGACGGCGAGCGGCTGGTCGGGCAGCTCGCGCGCCGGCAGTCGATCCTCAACCCCAAAGGCACCATCACCTCCGCCAAGCGGTTCATCGGACGTCGCTACGACGAGATCTCCGACGAGGCCAAGGCGGTCTCGTTCGACGTGGTCGAGGGACCCGGCGGGGTGGCCCGCTTCGAGGTGAACGGCAAGCAGTACGCGCCGGAGGAGATCAGCGCGCAGGTGCTGCGCAAGCTGGCCGACGACGCCGGGAAGTCGCTCGGCGAGAAGGTGACCGAGGCGGTCATCACCGTACCGGCGTACTTCAACGACGCTCAGCGCCAGGCCACCAAGGACGCCGGGAAGATCGCCGGCCTGGAAGTCCTGCGGATCATCAACGAGCCGACCGCCGCGGCGCTGGCCTACGGGCTGGACAAGAAGGGCCACGAGACGGTCATGGTCTTCGACCTCGGCGGCGGCACCTTCGACGTCAGCCTGCTGGACGTCGGCGACGGCGTGGTGGAGGTGCGCGCCACGGCGGGCGACTCCCACCTGGGCGGCGACGACTTCGACCGCCGGCTGGTGGACCACTTGGCGGACGGTTTCCAGAAGGCCGAGGGCATCGACCTGCGCAAGGACCCGCAGGCGTTGCAGCGCCTGTTCGAGGCGGCCGAGAAGGCGAAGACCGAGCTGAGTTCGGTCAGCCAGACCCAGGTGAGCCTGCCGTTCATCACGGCGGACGCCTCCGGGCCGAAGCATCTCACCGAGACGGTCCGCCGCTCCACCTTCGAGCAGATCACCTCGGACCTGGTGGAGCGCTGTCTCGAACCGGTCAGGACGGCGATGAGCGACGCCAAGGTCACCGACAACGACATCGACGAGGTCATCCTCGTCGGTGGCTCGACCCGCATCCCGGCCGTGCAGAACCTGGTCCGCCGGATGACCGGCGGCAAGGACCCGAACATGAGCGTCAACCCGGACGAGGTGGTGGCGCTGGGCGCCGCGATCCAGGCCGGCGTGCTCAAGGGCGAGGTCAAGGACGTCCTGCTGCTGGACGTCACCCCGCTGTCGCTGGGCGTCGAGACGGCCGGCGGCGTGATGACCAAGATCATCGAGCGGAACACCACCATCCCCGCCCGCCGGTCCGAGACCTTCTCCACAGCCGAGGACAACCAGCCGGCCGTGGACATCGTCGTGCTCCAGGGCGAACGCGAACTGGCAGCCGACAACAGGGTGCTGGGCCGCTTCCGGCTGGAGAACCTGCGGCCGGCCCGGCGCGGGGAGACCCAGATCGACGTCACTTTCGACATCGACGCCAACGGCATCCTCAAGGTCAGCGCCAAGGACCGCGACACCGGCGCCGAGCAGTCGATCACCATCAGCGAGGGCTCCAACCTCGACCCGTCCGAGGTCGAGCGGATGATCAACGAGGCCGAGAGCAACCGCACCAGCGACCTGGCCCTGCGCGAGGCCATCGACGCCCGCAACGAGCTCGACGCCGCCGCTTACCAGGTGGAGCGCCGGCTGGATGACCTCGGCGACGCCGCACCGGAGCATGAGCGCGCCCGCGCCCAACTGCTCATCGACGAGGCGCGTACCGCCGTCAAGGAGGAGGCGCCGGCGGATCGTTCCCGGAGCCTGACCTCCGAACTCCAGCAGATCTACGCGGCGCTGGCCACCCACGCCGCAGGACCGGGCGGGGCCGGGGGTGAAGCCCAGCCCGGCGCGGCGCCCGGCCAGGGGCCCGAGGGCGGCTCCCCGAACGGCGGCGACGACGTCATCGACGCCGATTTCGACAAGAGCTGAGGCGGCGCCATGTCGGATCAGGAACAGACGCGTCCCGCCGAGGACCGCTCCCCGCCCGAGCCCGAGCAGACGCCGCCCGAGCGGACACCCGCAGCGCAGACGACCCCGCAGGCACCCGGAGCCGGGGCGCAGGACGAGGCACCCGCCCGCCGCAGCCCCGAGGTGGAGGAACTGGAGGACCGGTGGCGGCGGGCCCTCGCCGACCTGGACAATCTCCGTAAGCGCTACGCCCGTGAACTTCCCCGGGAACGGGAGGCCGAGCGGGCCAGGGTGGCCGCGGCGTTCCTCCCGGTCGTCGACAACCTCGAACTGGCCCTCGCCCACGCGGGCGCCGACGACCCCGGTGCGATCGTCAGCGGAGTCCGGGCGGTACGCGACCAGGCCGTCGAGGTGCTGCGAAACCTCGGCTATCCCCGCTACGAGGAGACCGGCGTCCCCTTCCACCCCGAGCGGCACGAGGTGGTGTCCGTGGTGGACGAACCTGACACACCTTCGGGCACCGTCGTCCAGGTGCTGCGGCCCGGCTACGGCGAACCCGGTCACCAGCTGCGGCCGGCCGCGGTAGCGGTCAGCCGCAAGCAGGAGTGAGGCCGCCATGGCAGACGACTACTACGAGGTGCTGGGCGTTCCCCGCACCGCAGACGCCGCCGAGATCCAGCAGGCGTTCCGTACCCTGGCCCGCCGCTACCACCCGGACGTCAACCGCGACCCGTCCGCCGAGGAGCGCTTCAAGCAGATCAATGAGGCATACAGCGTGCTGTCCGACCCCGACACCCGGTCCCGCTACGACCGCTTCGGCCCCGACTTCCGGCAGATTCCGGAGGACTACGACGAGCGGGTCGCGGCCGGCCAGGGCTTCGGCGGCGGAGCGGGCGCGTACCGCGGCAGTCCCTTCGGAGGCGCCCGGGGCGCCGACCGGGCAGGCGCCCGGACCTGGACGGACACCGGCTTCGACACCTCCGGGGTGGATTTCGAGGATCTCTTCGGAGGCATGTTCGGCGGCCGGGCCGGAGGCGCAGGGCGGGGCGGCCCGATCCCCGGCGCGGACCAAGAGGCCGAACTCACGCTCAGCGTGGAGGAGGCGTACCGCGGCGGCCGGCGGAAGATCACCCTCGGCGGGCCCGGCGGGGAACGCAGCTACGACGTCACCATTCCGGCCGGCGTCGTCGACGGGCAGCGCATCCGGCTCGCGGGGGAGGGCGGCCGGGGCCGCGGCCCCGGCGCCGCCGGGGACCTCTATCTGGTGGTCCGTATCGCCCCCCACCCCCGCTACCGGCTCATTGGGCGCGACATCCACGTCGATCTGCCGGTCACCGCCTGGGAGGCCGCGCTGGGGGCGACCGTGCCGCTCTCCGGTCCGGGCGGGACGGTCAAGGTGCATGTGCCGCCCGGCACCTCCACCGGCCGCCGGCTGCGGCTGCGCGGCGAGGGGATGCCACACCCCAAAGGTTCCCCCGGTCACCTCTACGCCGAAATCCAGGTGATGGTGCCACCCTCGCCCAGCCCGCGCGAGCGTGAGCTGTTCGAGGAACTGGCCGCCGTCTCCTCCTTCGACCCGAGGAAGCAGACATGAGAGCCCAACACCGTTCTCCCGCCCAAGGCGCCGGACAGCCCACGAGGGCTGCCTATCCGCTGGTGCGCGTCCACCGGACCGGTCCCAGCCCCTATCAGCTCCCCATGGCCAAAGTGGCCAGCCGGAGCGGACTGCCGCCCGAACTCGTCAGCCGCTTCGTGGCCCTCGGGCTGGTGGACGCCGAGCGTGACGCCCGGGGCCGGCTGTGGTTCCGGCCGAGCGCGCCGTCGGCCATCGCCCGGGTGCAGCGGCTGCGGGACGGACTGTGCCTCAACTACGCGGCCATCGGCGTCGTCCTGGACCTGCTCGACCGTATCGAACGCCTGGAAACCGTACTGCGGCACAGCGAACGAGCCGCCAAGGAGCCCACACCATGGACATGAACCGCCTCACCCAGAAGTCCCAGGAAGCGCTGCAGGAGGCGCAGAGCGTCGCGGTGCGGATGGGCCAGACCGAGGTCGACGGGGAGCACCTGCTGCTTTCCCTGCTCGATCAGCAGGATGGCCTGACCACCCGTCTGCTGGCCGACGCCGGCGCCGACCCGGCCGCCCTGCGGGCCGCAGTCGAGGCCGATCTCGCCAAACGCCCCCGCACGACCGGTCCGGGCGCGGCCCCCGGCCAGGTGATGGTGACCCAGCGGCTGGCCCGGCTGCTCGACACCGCCGAGCAGGAGGCCAAGCGGCTCAAGGACGAGTACGTCTCCACCGAGCACCTGGTACTGGCACTGGTGGACGAGGGTTCGGCCACCGCGGCCGGCCGGCGGCTCGGCGAACAGGGCGTCACCAAGGACTCCTTCCTTGCCGCCCTCACCACGGTGCGCGGGAATCAGCGGGTCACCTCCGCCAATCCGGAGGAGGCGTACGAGGCCCTGGAGAAGTACGGTCGCGACCTCGTCGTCGAGGCCCGCACCGGCCGCCTCGACCCGGTGATCGGCCGGGACGCCGAGATCCGCCGGGTGATCCAGATCCTCAGCCGCAAGAGCAAGAACAACCCGGTCCTGATCGGCGAACCGGGCGTCGGCAAGACCGCCATCGTCGAGGGCCTGGCCCAGCGGATCGTACGCGGCGACGTGCCCGAGGGGCTGCGGGACAAGACGGTGTTCTCGCTCGACATGGGGTCGCTGGTGGCCGGGGCGAAGTACCGCGGCGAGTTCGAGGAGCGCCTCAAGGCCGTTCTGTCGGAGGTCAAGGGCGCCGAGGGCCGCATCCTGCTGTTCGTGGACGAGCTGCACACCGTCGTCGGGGCCGGCGCCGCCGAGGGTGCGATGGACGCGGGCAACATGCTCAAGCCGATGCTGGCTCGCGGCGAGCTGCACATGATCGGCGCCACCACGCTGGACGAGTACCGCAAACACATCGAGTCCGACGCCGCCCTGGAGCGCCGCTTCCAGACCGTCCAGGTGGACGAGCCGACCGTCGAGGACGCCATCTCCATCCTGCGCGGCATCCGCGAGCGACTGGAGATCTTCCACGGCGTGAAGATCCAGGACAACGCCCTGGTCGCCGCCGCCACCCTCAGCCACCGCTACATCAGCGACCGCTTCCTCCCGGACAAGGCCATCGACCTGGTCGACGAGGCCTGTGCGCGGCTGCGGACCGAGATCGACTCCATGCCCGCCGAACTCGACGAACTCACCCGCCGGGCAACCCGCCTGGAGATCGAGGAGGCCGCGCTGGACCAGGAGACCGACCCGGCCAGCCGCGCCCGCCTGGAGGACCTGCGGCGTGAACTGGCCGACCTGCGCGGTGAGGTGGACGCCAAACATGCCCAGTGGGAGGCCGAACGCCAGGCCATCCGCAGGGTCCAGGAACTGCGCCAGGAACTGGAACGCGCCCGGCAGGAGGCCGAGCAGGCCGAACGCGCCTACGACCTCAACCGGGCCGCCCAGCTGCGCTACGGAACCGTCAGCGAACTGGAACGCCGGCTGGCCGCCGAGGAAGAACAGCTCGCCAGTAAGCAGGGCGAGAGCCGGCTGCTGCGCGAGGTGGTGACCGCCGAGGAGATCGCCGAGATCGTCTCCGCGTGGACCGGCATCCCCGTCACCCGCCTTCAGGAGGGCGAACGGCAGAAGCTGCTCAAGCTGGACGAGATCCTGCGCGAGCGGGTCGTGGGCCAGGACGAGGCCGTCCAGCTCGTCGCCGACGCGGTCATACGGGCCCGCTCCGGAGTACGCGACCCGCGCCGGCCGATCGGCTCGTTCATCTTCCTCGGCCCGACCGGCGTCGGAAAGACCGAGCTGGCCAAGACGCTGGCCGCAGCGCTGTTCGACAGCGAGAGCAACATGATCCGCCTCGACATGAGCGAGTACCAGGAACGCCACACCGTCAGCCGCCTCGTCGGCGCGCCGCCCGGATACGTAGGCTACGAGGAAGGCGGCCAGCTCACCGAGGCGGTGCGCCGCAAGCCGTACTCCGTCGTCCTGTTCGACGAGATCGAGAAGGCGCACGCCGACGTCTTCAACACGCTGCTCCAGGTGCTGGACGACGGCAGGATCACCGACGCCCAGGGACGTACCGTCGACTTCCGCAACACCGTGATCATCATGACCTCCAACCTCGGGTCGCAGTACCTGCTCCAGGACGCCACCCAGGCCGGCGAGATCAAGCCCGAGGCGCGGGCGCTGGTGATGACCGAGCTCAACGGCCATTTCCGCCCCGAGTTCCTCAACCGTGTCGACGACATCGTCCTCTTCCACCCGCTCGGCATCGCGCAGATCGAGCGCATCGTCGATCTGCTCCTCGCCGAGCTGCGCGACCGCCTCGCCGAGCAGCGCATCACGCTCGTCCTCACCGAGCCGGCCCGGCATCTGATCGCCGCCGAGGGATACGACCCGGTCTACGGAGCCAGGCCGCTGCGCCGCTTCATCTCGCACGAGGTCGAGACCAGGATCGGCCGCGCGCTGCTCAGCGGCGAGGCACGCGAAGGCGTGACCATCCTGGTCGACGCCGTGGGCGGCGAACTGACCGTCACCCTCCAGGACGAGCCGCAGGAGCCGTGATGAGTACTTCTCCAGAAGGCCGCGCCGGCAGCGCCGGCAGTGGCGGCACTACCGACCGCGCCGGGAACTCGGTGCGGACGGTCGCCTGCACCAACTGCGGCCGGACGAACCGCGTACCCGCCGCGGCGGAGGGCAGCCCGCGCTGCGGAAACTGCCGGGCCCCGCTGCCGTGGATCGCCGAAGCGGGCGACGCCGACTTCGGCCAGGTCGCCGAGGAGGCGAGCCTGCCCGTGCTGGTCGACCTCTGGGCCACCTGGTGCGGCCCCTGCCGCATGGTGAGCCCCGCCCTCGAACAGGTCGCCAGGGACCTGGCAGGCCGGATCAAGCTCGTGAAGGTCGACATCGACAAGTCCCCGTCCCTGGCACGGCGGTTCGAGGTCCAAGCCGTACCCACTCTGCTGGTTCTCGACCACGGCAGGCCCATCGCCCGCCAGACCGGCGCCGCGCCCGCGAACGCGCTGCGCCAGTGGGTGGACGAGTCGCTGTCGGCGTCCCACGGACCAGCCGATCCCGCCTCCGGGAGGCCGCGATGACCGTTCTTCCTGATCTTCCCGACCCGCACCTGTCCATGGTCCGGCCCGTGGTGCCCAGGACACCGCAGGGCTGCGAGGACTGCCTGCGCGAGGGGACCGCGTGGGTCCACCTGCGCCTCTGCCTGACCTGCGGCCACGTCGGCTGCTGCGACTCCTCGCCGATGCGGCACGCCCGTGGTCACGCGGCGGCCGACGGGCACCCGATCGTGCGCTCGTTCGAGCCGGGCGAGGACTGGCGGTGGTGTTTCGTGCACGAGGCGATGGTCTGAACCCGGCGGCCCGCCCGGTGCATCGTCCAGTGCCCCGCATCCGCGGGTGCTTCCGCCGCTGTTTCTCGCCGAAGGGAGTGAACCATGACCGCCGCGAAGTCCCCGCACATCGCCGACGTGCCGAACTCCGCCGGGGAGCCCGTGCCCACGGTGCCGACGACAGCCGATGTCTACGGCGCCTATCCGCGGCTGACGGACGACCAGATCGCGATTCTGAGATCGTGCGGACAGGTACGGCCCGTCCGCGAGGGGGAGCAGCTCTTCCGAGCGGGCGAACCCAGCGGGGAGTTCTTTGTCGTCCTCAGCGGCACGGTGGCCGTGGTCGAGGACCACGGCGACAAGGAGCACGTCGTCCAGCTGCATGGTCCGCACAGCTTCCTCGGCGAACTCGGCGTACTGGAGGGCCAGCGCGCCTTCCTCAGCGCGGTGGTGAGAACACCCGGCGAGGTGCTGGCGGTGGGGCCGGCCGCCCTGCGCGACCTGCTCAGCCGCGAACCCGCGCTCGGCGACGTGATCCTGCGGGCCTACCTGCTGCGCCGTACGATGCTGGCCGGCGCGGGCACGGGCTTCCGTATCATCGGCTCCGCCTTCTCTCCCGACACCCGGCGGCTGCTGGAGTTCGCCGCCCGCAACCGCCTCCCGCACCGCTGGGCCGATCTGGAGAAGGACACCGAGGCCGAGGCGTTGCTGATGCGTCTTGGTGTCGCTCCGGAGGAGACCCCGGTCGTCGTCTGGCACGACTACCGGGTGCTGCGCAATCCCTCCAACGTCGAACTCGCCGAGCTGATCGGGCTGCGGACCGGGACCGTCGCGAGGGTCGTCTGCGACCTTGTGGTGATCGGCGCGGGACCCGGGGGCCTGGCCGCCGCGGTGTACGGCGCCTCCGAGGGACTCTCCACCGTGGTCATGGACGCGGTGGCGACCGGCGGCCAGGCCGGCACGTCCCCCCGGATCGAGAACTACCTCGGCTTCCCCGCCGGGATCTCCGGCATGGAACTCGCCGAACGCGCCGTGGTGCAGGCCAACCGATTCGGCGCCCGGATCGTCGTCCCCGCCGAGGCCGCCGGCCTCGAACAGCGTGACGGGGTCAACGTGGTGGAGGTTGCCGACGGCGGCACGGTCGGAGCCAACAGCGTGGTGGTGGCCACCGGCGCCCGCTACCGGCGGCTGACCGCCCCCGGCGTCGAGCGGTTCGAGGGACTCGGTGTCCACTACGCCGCCACTCTCTGGGAGGCACAGACCTGCCGCTTTGACCCGGTGGCCGTCGTCGGCGGTGGCAACTCCGCCGGCCAGGCGGCTCTGTTCATGGCGCGTGAGTCGCCCGCCGTCCATCTGCTGGTCCGCGGCGGCGACCTCGGCCACAGCATGTCCCGCTACCTGATCGACCGGATCGAGCGGCATCCCCGGATCCGCGTCCGGCTGCACACCGAGGTCCGGGAGGTCACCGGCGAGGACAGGGTCGAGTCGGTCGTCGTCGAGGACAACCGCACCCGCGGGCAGGAGGTGCTGACCGTCCGTGCCCTGTTCGTCTTCATCGGTGCGCGCCCCGGCACATCCTGGCTCGCCGACGCCGTCCCCCTGGACCCGCGCGGCTTCCTTCCGACCGGGCAGGACGTGGCGGCGCCGGCGGAACTCTGGAAGCCACTCGCCCGCGCCCCGCTTGCCCTTGAGACCGGACTGCCGGGGGTCTTCGCCATCGGCGACGTCCGCAGTGGTTCGGTCAAGCGGGTGGCCTCCGCGGTCGGCGAGGGTGCCATGGCCGTCCGCCTGGCGCACGAGCACCTCGGGGACGTGGGACCGTCCGGCATCCGATGACCTCGGCTGACCCCAGCCAGCCCGCTTCAGCCCATCCACCGCCGTGAAAAGGAGAAATGACATGCCCGTCATGGGAGTTCCCAAGTTCGAGCGCTTCTTCCGCGCAGCCGCCGGCCTCGATGTCAACAAGAACGACCTCAAGCGCTACAACGACTTCGTGGACGCCAAGCTCTACGACCTCTTCCTCATCGGCGCGGCCGATGCCAAGGCCAACGACCGGGACATCATCGAGCCGCAGGACCTCCCGGTCACCAAAGGTCTGCAAGAGAGCGTCCACGCTTTCAAGAAGCTGGAGGAGGGCATCGAACTGCGCCCGCTGCTCGACCAGCTCGCCGCCCGTCCCGCCCTCGGCATGGACGCCGCAGAGGACACCCAGCAGCGGCTGCCCGACCTGGCCGGCGGCCTCAGCGTCGCCCTCGCGCGCGCCCTCAAAACCATCGCCCGCGACACCCGCCGCCCCTCCACGGACCAGTGGGACGAGGCATTCGAACTCTTCGACCTGCTGATCTGAGGGGCACGTCCTGCGGAGCGATTCGGCCCGGGGCCGACCATGCGGCGCCGGGTCGGCCGGCAGACGCGTTGCCCCCGGTTCCGTCGGCGCAACCACGCGGACGTCGTCTCAGGTTGGGTGAGTTTCTTTACCGCAGGTGCGGTGGGGCGCGTCTTCCGGGTGACCGGTCAGCTTTATCAGCTTTGGGTGCGGCGGGTGCCGGGGACGAGGAGGGACAGCAGGACGGCGACCGCGGCGGCGGCGGCGAGTACGGCGAACCCCGTCGTGTAGCCGGCGGCGGAGGGCAGGCCGTCGGCGCGCACGCTGCCGGTCACGACAGCGGTGACCACCGCGGTACCCACCGCCCCACCGATGTTGCGGATGTTGGCGTTCATGCCGGTCGCGACACTCGTCTGGTCGGCCGGGACGGCATGGACCACGACACTCGTCATCGCCGAGTAGGCCAGCCCGAGTCCCAGGCCGAAGACCGTGCCGGCGAGCGCGATCTGCCACACCGCGTCATGGACGAAGGCGAAGCCCAGGCAACCGACACTCAACAGGGCCGAACCCCAGGCCAGTTGCGCCTTGAAGGAGACCACGTGGCGGGCCCGGCCACTGATCATCCCGCCGATCCCCATGGCGACCAGCATCGGGAGGATCACCAGCCCGGCGACCGTCACCGACACCCCGAATCCGTACCCGGCGGACGAGGGGGTTTCGATGAACTGGGGCAGGAACGTGAGGGTGGCGAACATGCCGGCGCCGAAGAGGAGGGCCACGGCGTTGGTGGTCCACACGGCGGGCCGCCGCATCATCGCCATGTCGACCACCGGGTTCGCCGAGCGGGACTCCCGCCGTACCCAGGCGGCGAAGGAGGCTGCGGCAACGGCGAGGAGCGCGACCGTGACAGGTGAGCCCCAGCCCCACTCCTGCCCCTCGCTGACCGGCAGCAGCAGGGCCAGCAGCCATACCGACAGCAAGGTGGCGGACGTCCAGTTGACGCGTCCGCCGGTCCGGACCGGGGACGCCGGCACGGACCGCCGGCACAGCACGCCGATGACGAGTACCGCGACCATCGGGATCCAGAACAGCCACCGCCACCCGAGGGCGTGGGTGATCGGCCCGGCGAGCACGGTGCCGATTCCGCCGCCGACCGCGATGACGCTGGACATCGCTCCCACCGCGGACGGGACGCGCTCGGGCGGGTACTCGTCGCGCAGGATGCCGAACGCGATCGGATAGATCGCGCCGCCGAGCCCCTGGATCACCCGCCCGGCGACCATCACGCCGATGTTCGGGGCCAGCGCCGAGACGAGGCTGCCCGCGGCGATCGCGGCCAGCACCACCAGCAGCGCCTTGTCCTTGCCCATCATGTCGGCGAGCCGTCCGAGGATCGGCGTGGCCACCGAGGCCGACAGCAGCCAGGCGATCAGCACCCACGACACTCCGGTCTGTGTGGTGTGCAGATCCTGCTGGATCGTCGGCAGCACCGGGCTGATCAGCGACTGCAGCATCGCGAAGGCCCCGGCGCCGGCCGCCAGCAGTACGAAGACCGCCCGGGCGGACGTCCGCGGGTGTTCTCTCCCGGGCAGCCCGGGAGCGGGCCTCCCGGCGGCGGCAGTGGCGGCAACACCGGAGGCAGAGGAGGCAGAGGAGGCAGAGGAGGCAGAGGTGGCGGGGGTAGCAGCGGAAGGCGTCGAGGACGCCGGATGCGAGGCAGACAACGGAAACCATCCCTTGCGGCGCCAGGGCCGGACCAGGCCGCCGCTGCACGCCTATACTGAGAAGACGACTCCGAATATCCGGAGCTCGATTATTACTTTACCGATAACGTCACTCCGTTTCAACTGGAGGGGAGACCGGCCATGCCCGTCGACCTCAGCGCCCTGCGTGCACCGCGGCCGCACCGCGCCGACGCGGCCCGCAATTACGACCGCCTGCTCGCGGCGGCCCGTGTGGTCTTCACCGAGTACGGGGCCGATGCCCCCCTCGACGAGATCGCGCGCCGGGTGGGGGTCGGGATCGCCACGCTTTACCGCAACTTCCCCACCCGGGAGTCCTTGCTGGAGAACGTCTACCTCACCGAGGTCGAGGCGGTGTGCCGTGCGGCCCAGAGCCTGGACGGCCAAGAACCCTGGAAGGCCATCACCGAATGGCTGCACCGCTTTGTCGACTACGTCGCGACCAAGCGCGCCGTCGCCACCAGCCTCGACCACGACTCCCCGGTCTACCGCAGCTGCATCCAGGCCCTGTTCGAGGCCGGCGGGCCGCTGCTGGAACGCGCCCAGACAGCAGGGCTCATGCGCACCGACGTCGACATCGACGACGTCATGCGCTTCGTCATGGCCTACGCCACCGTCAACTTCGCCGGCGCCGAGCAGCGCGACAGGATGCTCCAGATCGCCTTCGACGGCCTGCGGCGCAGCAGCCAGTTCCCCGCCTGAGCACGCCGGCTGCCGGGCCTACCGGGGTTCGCCGTGACCACGGTGTTCTCCTCTATGCCGCACGTGACGCAGCCGGACCGGCGTACGCCTCACGAGCCAGCCACAGGAAGCAAGCAGATTCCGCCTGGCCATCCCGCGGACCCGGCGCGGGACCACGCTGTTGGTGGCCGGCCTGGCCACGAGCCGTGGAGGAGGCGGGCGTTGAGGAAGCGGTGAAGGCCGGCCGGGCTGGACTTGCCGCAGTCGCGTCGTGGTGGACCGCACTCCGGCGCCTCTGTCAGCTGTTCGGGGTTGTTGCATCCGGCTCGTGCAGGTGGGACTGTGCGTGCTGGCAGCCCTTGCGGGCGTGCGGTGGGACATCGATCTGCCCTGCGAGGTGAGGCCGCCCTGTGCGATGGTGGTCGTATGGCCGGCGAGGTGAGGTTCGAGCCCGATCTGTATCGGGGCACCGCCGGTTACTACGACAGGTTCCGGCTGCCCTATCCCGACGTGATGATCGCCGACCTCGCGCGCCGGACAGCCCCCTCGGGGCGCGGACGCTTGCTCGACCTGGCATGCGGCACCGGCCAGCTCGCCTTTCCGCTGCGCGGTTGGTTCGCCGACGTATGGGCTGTGGACGCCGAACCCGGCATGACCGAGGTGGTCCGTGCCAAGGCGACCGACGCCGGTGCGGCCCAGATCCGGACGGTCACTGCCGGCGCGGAGGAATTGCGTGCCGAGCCGGAGAGCTTCGAACTGATCGTCATCGGCAATGCCTTCCACCGGCTCCGCCGCCCCCTGGTTGCCGAGCGCGCTCACACCTGGCTGAAGCCCGGTGGCTGTCTCGCGCTGTGCTGGTCCACCAGCCCGTGGGCGGGCACCCACGACTGGCAGCGGGCGCTCGACCGCCTGCTGCGCAGATGGCAGAACGATCTCGGGGCGTCCGGCCGCGTTCCGCCCGGCTGGGACCAGGCAAGGAAGCGGGACCCCGACCACGCGGTTTTGTCCCGGGCCGGGTTCGAGCCTGCCGGACGTCACGAGTTCGCTGTCGAGTACCAGTGGGCGATTGGTGAGCTCGCCGGGCACATTCGGTCGACGTCCTTCCTGCCGCCCTCGGTGCTCGCAAGCCACGCCGCCGAGTTCGATGCCGACCTCACCACCGAACTGAGCGGTCACACGGTTGACGGCCGGCTCACCGAAACGGTGAGCTTCGCTTATGAGTTGGTCCGTAAGCCAGTTCATGGGTGATCGCCGGGGGACCGTAGCGGTCACCGGGCGAGCAGGCGGCCCGGAAGCCTCCCGCGCCGCCGTCGGGAAGTAGTCGGACGCTCGATGAGAGGGCCAGGTCTTCGGGAGCGTGGATGACTTGGGCGTAGATCTCGTTTCGTTCGGACAGTTCGTCGTTGTGCTGGCGTAGCCGTTTGTTGGCCGTTCTGAGGTCGTCGACTTCGGCCCGGAGGGTTTGGAAGGCGGCGGGGATTCCGTTCACGGATTCCCGGGCTTCTTCACAAACCAGTCCGTCATAGCGTCGTGCCCTCAACGGCTCCGGAGCCGTTGAGGGCACGACGCTATGACGGACTGGTCCTGTCGCAGCCGCGGCGCGTTCGGCGGTGGTCCTTCACACCGTCGGCCAAGACGCGTCCGGCAAGGGTCAGGCGTAGGTGTAGACGGCGGGGAGTGTGGTGGTGCCGGAGGCGGTCCTGACGGTGACGGCGGCTGTTCCGGCGGCCGGGTTGGGGGGGACGACGACGGTCAGGACGGTGTCGGACTGGACGCTGTACTGGACGAGTACGCCGTTGAACGTCACCGAGTCCGTGGTCGACAGGTTCAGACCGTAGAGGTTGATGACGTTTCCGCCGGCGACCGGTCCGGTGCTGGGGCTCAGGGTGCTGAGGAAGGGCGGATCGATGTACGCGTAGGTGATGGTTCCGGGGGTGGCGCCGCCGGCTGTCGTGACGGTGACGGGGACCAGGCCGGGGGCGGCCGCGGGCGGGACGGTGACGGTGATGAGCTGGTCGCTGACGACGGTGGGCACGGCGGGTGTTGGGCCGAACCGTACCTGGGTGGCGGTGCCGAGCTTGTTGCCGTGGATGTTGATGATGTTCCGGCCGGGGGTCGGGCCGGCGTCGGGGCTGAGGCTTTCCAGTGTGCCGCCGGGCGAGTAGACGTACGGTTTGGGGTTGCTCGTGCCTCCCGGGGTGGTGACGGTGAGCTGGGCGACGCCGACGCCGGGCGGGGCGACCACGAGGATCTGAGCGGGTGTGTTCGCCATGATGGTGCCGGGTACCTGGCCGAACCTCACCGCCGTGGTGCCGTTCAGATTGGTGCCGGTGATGGTCACGATGTTGCCGCCGGCTTCCGGCCCGGCTGCTGGGCTGATCATGTTGATGAGTGCGAGGACGGTGACGGTGTTGGCGCCGCTGTTGGACACGTAGGCGGTCAGTCCACTGGCGGCGACCCCTACCCCGGTCGGCTGATGGCCGACGCTGATGGTGTTGCTCACCGTGTTCGTGGTGGTGTCGATGTAGCTGACGTTGTCGGAGCCGTTGTTCGCGACGTAGACGTGGCTGTTGTCCGGGGTGACCGTCACGCCCCACGGTGCGGTGCCCACCGGGATGGTGGCGGTGATCGTCCGGGTGGCGGTGCTGATCACGCTGACGGTGTTGGCGGTGCTGTTGGCCACGTACAGGTACTTGCTGTCGGTGGTGATCGCCGCGCCGTAGGGGGCCGACAAGCCGGGGACGGTCGCCACGACCGTGTTGGTGACCGTGCTGATCACGCTGACGGAGCTGCCGCCCTGGTTGGTGACATAGACCTCCAGGTCGTTGGGGGCAGTCACGACCCAGGTGGGCTTGAGCCCGACCGGGATGGTCGCGACGACGGCGCGGGTGACGGTGCTGATGACGCTGACGGTGTTCGAGTCCTGGTTGGCGACGTAGGCGAACAGGCCGTCGGGGCCGACCTGGATACCGAAGGGGCTCTTGCCCACCCCGATGGTGTTGGTGACCGCGAAGAGGTTCCGCTGCACCACACTGACGCTGTTGCCACCGCTGTTGGCCACGTAGAGGTACACGTTGTCCGGGGTGAGCGAGACCCCAGCGGGGGCGGTCAGCGGAGCCGCGGGGGTGGAGATGGTGAGCGTTCCGGTGTCGAGGATGCTGACGGTGCCCGAGGCTTGGCTGGCCGCGAAGGCGAGCGGTGGACCGAGGGGGCTGGTCGCCAGTCCCAGCGGTCTGGTCCCCGCCGGGAGTGTGGCGATCACCTGCGGGGCCGGGGCGACGAGACTTGCCGAGAGGGCGTGGATGGACGGAGCCGGAAGCGCGACTTTTTCCGCGGGTGCGGTGGCGGTGCCGGCGGGGGCGGGGGCGCTTTTGGGGGTGCCACCGGATTCCTGCTTGGACTTCGTGGGCATGACTGTCTCCTTGAGCGGGTGAGGTGAGCGAGAACGATGAGCCGAACGCGTTGAAACGGTGGGCCGAACGTATGGAGCGGAACCGGAACGGACGGATTACGGTTCGCCGGCAGGGCGGAGAATGCCTTTTCCCGGGCCGGAACCGGCTTGTGCAAGGGCCGGCGGGGGCGTCGGGGTGTCATCCCGCAGGCGGGCTCAGCGGGGTTGTTCGCCGCCCTGCCGGGCGGTCATGAGGGCGGGTTGCCAGGAACTCGGCAGACGCGGGCCTGGACCGCCACTGGCGATTGCGAAGTCATCTGGTGGGAGAGAGTCCGTTGCGGCGCCGTGAGCGCCACCGCCGCCTGGCCTGACGTCCAGGCCGGTGAGCGGGCAAGCCGACCGGCAATCCACCGGCGAGAATGAGCGGCTCGCCTGAAGAGATGTGACTACTAACCCATGAGAGTGAAACGATCGACAATAGCCTTGACTCGGGTTCACCCGAACGGTGGAGCGCTCGACACGGCGGCGCATCCGGCGTACCCCTGACGGCACGACGCGCCCCAGGATCAGCGCGGACCCGGACCCCGCGCCGCTTGAACCCACCGGGGGCGGGAGATGGTGCCGGTGCCCAGGGCCACCGAGCCGTCACGGTCCAGGGTCCGGTCGGCGAAGGCGGTGCGGGTGCGGGTGCCCGGGGTGGCCGAACTCCCGATCTGCCGGCAGCCGGGCGGCTGTCGGGCAGGCGGCCTGTGCCGCGCTGTTCCACCAGCGGCGGATCGGCTCGGCCGCGAGCGGGACGGTGGCCTGGTCGGTGCCCCGTTGACCCAGCCGGTGTTCGCGGCGATGTCGCGGACCCCGTAGAGCACCGCTCTGCCCAGCGGCGTACGCGGCCGGAGGGCCCGCCGGGAGATGGGGCCGCCGCAGGACCGTACGCCGCGGGTGGCGGATGAGTGTCGCTCCCGCGTCCTTGTCAGACCGCTCGGATCGCGGCCACGACGCGGCGCAGCGGCAACTCCAGCCGGCGGCCGGGGCGCGCCCAGCGGGTGAGGGCCCTCTTGGCGGTTTCCGCGCGTCGTTCGGTGAGGTTCGGCAGATAGAGAGCGTCGACCAGTAGGGATGCGGCGTCGGCCGAGTCCACCGCGAGGATGAAGACGCGCCGCTCGTCGGACCGTACAAGGAAGCCGGACCGGCGCAGCAGGGGCGCGAGCCCGTCGCGGGCCCGCGGGTTGGGCCACGGTTGGCGGACGGTACGCAGACTGGTCATCACCCGGGCCCAACCGAGCAGACCCGCCGCGGAGAGCCCCGACTGACAGGGCACGAGTGCCGCCAGCGTTCCGCCGGGCCGCAGGACGCGCCGGATCTCGTCCAGTACCTGGGGCAGTGGGGTCAGGACCGGCAGACACATCGCGGCGCAAACGGCCCCGACAGACTCCGAAGCGACCGGTAGGGCGTCCGCACTCGCCCGGATCAAGGGCCGCGGCCGAGGCGTGCGGCCTCGGCGAGCTCCCCGGCCGAGGAATCGACGCCGATCCAGCCCTCGTGCGGGAGCACCGCGCGGGTCGGCGCCGAGCCGCAGGCCAGGTCGAGCACGGTGCCGGCTTCGGTGCGCAGTGCTTCGGCCAGCCAGGTGTACGGGGAGGAGTCGGCCTGCTGGAAGAGGCGCTCGGTGATGCCGGAGCGCGTGTCGTGATAAGCGCTGAGGTAGCGGCGCCAGTCCCGTTCGTCCATTGAGCTGCTCCTTACCGATGCGCCGTTGGGCCGTTCCCTACCGGTGCGCCGTGCCTCCGTGTCTCCGTGCGCCCGTGCGCCGTGCGGCGTTCTGACGGGCGACCAGCCCGCAGCCCCGCAGCCCCGCAGCCCCGCGTACCCGCGGTCCGCGGGCCCGTCGGGAACCCTTCTGGGTCCCGGGACCTTCCGTGCGGCGACACGCCGGACCCGCTGAGAAGGCGGCGCGGCGACGATCTGCAGAAGATGGGCGCGAGAGGGAAAGGCAGAACCGCTGTGGCGGCCCCACAGCGTCCGCCGTCCCGTTACGAATGTGTCGGCCAGTGTCCGAGAACCGGAGAACTCGCACGATGAGCGCATACGACCTGGTGGTCATCGGCGGCGGCAGCGCGGGACTGACGGCCGCCCGCACTGCGGCCCGCCTGGGCGCACGCACGCTGCTCGTCGAGCGGGACCGGCTCGGCGGGGACTGCCTGTGGACCGGATGTGTGCCCAGCAAGGCACTGCTGCACGTGGCGGCCGAGGTGCACTCCGCCCGCCGCGTGGGGGCTTACGGGCTCGCTGCCGCATCAGGTCCCGCCGACCTCGCGGCGGCCATGCGGCACGTCCGGCAGGCGATCGCGGTCATCGAGCCGCACGACTCCGCCGCATCGCTTGCCCCGCTCGGCGTCGAGGTCGCCCGCGGTCAGGCCGTGTTCACCGGAGCGCGCGCACTCACGATCGGGTCGGCCGGCGCGGCAAGGGAGGTCTCCTTCCGGTACGCGGTGATCGCCACCGGGTCGGCCCCGGTGTTGGTGCCCGTGCCGGGGCTGGCCGAGGCGCAGCCGCTGACCAGCGACACCGTGTGGGGCCTGGACGCCTTGCCGGGGCGGTTGGTGGTGCTGGGCGGCGGGGCGATCGGCTGCGAACTGGGCCAGGCCTTCGCCCGCCTCGGCTCGAAGGTGACGCTGGTGGAGGCCCTGGACCGGCTGCTGCCGCGCGAGGAACCCGCCGCTTCACAACTCGTCCAGGAGCGGCTGGAGGCCGAGGGCGTCCGGGTGCTGACCAGCTTCCGTGCGGAGAAGGTCGCCGATCGCACGGTGCACGGACCGGGCGATCCCCTGCCCTACGACGTGCTGCTCGCCGTGACCGGCCGGCGCGCCCGCACCGCCGGGCTGGGTGTGGAGGCGGCCGGGGTGGAGCTGACCGGGCGTGGCGAGGTCCGGGTCGATGACCGGCTGCGCAGCACCAACCCGCGGATCTACGCCGCCGGGGACGTCACCGGCCGTTCCGCGTTCACCCATCTGGGCGGGGTGCAGGGCGGGGCCGCTGCCGTGGACGCCCTGCTGGGGGTGCGGCAGCCCATCGACTACGGGGCGGTCCCGTGGGTGACGTTCACCGATCCCGAGGTCGCCCGGGTGGGGCTGAGCGCCGAGCAGGCCCGTGAACGCCATGGCGGGCGGGCGCGGGTCCGCCACCTGGGCGACGACCGGGTGGACCGGGCCGTCGCCGACGGCCGCACCGAAGGGTTCACCTCCCTCGTGCTCGGCCCGCGCGGCAGGATCGTCGGCGCGACGGTGGTCTCGCCGCGGGCCGGAGAGACCATCGCGCATCTGGCGGCGGCGGTACGGCTGGGCTGGACGGCGTCGCAGTACGCGGAGACCGTGCACCCGTATCCGGCCTACACCGACGGCCCCTGGCACGCCGCGCTCGGTGAGGTGTACGACCGGCTGACCCGCGCCGACCGGGCCACCGGAGCCCTGCTGCGGCTTCGCAGAGCGGTACGGCGATGATCCTGCGGCCCGTCCCGGGCGCGCTCTTCACCGCGATGGCGCAGGACCAGCCCGTCTCGTTCGATCCACAACCGCCCTACGTGAAGAGCAGGAGAGGCACTGATGGGAATCGCGGCGGCACTGCGCGCCCTGGAACACGCCACCCGTCCCTACGACCCCGAGTTCGCCGCGGCCATGGAAACCCGCTGGGCCGAACTGCCCGAGGCGGTCAGAACACCGGCCCAGATCATCGGCCGTCACGGCCTCAGCTGCGAGGGCACCCACGGCGTCTTCCCCCGGTGCAACCTGAAGTGCACCCCCTGCTACCACTCCCGCGACGCCAACCAGGTGCGCGTCGACGGCGCGCACACCCGCGAGCACGTCGCCGCCCAGATGGGACTTCTGCGCCGGCTGCGCGGCCCGCGCGGGCACGCGCAGCTCATCGGCGGCGAGGTGAGTCTGCTGCCGCCCGACGACCACGCCGCCGCCCTGGAGATCATGCGCGCGCACGGCCGCGAACCCATGAGTTTCACCCACGGCGACTTCGACTACGACTACCTCGAACGCCTCGCACTGGGCGACGACGGCACACCCCGCTTCGGACGGCTGTCGTTCGCCGCGCACTTCGACAAGTTCATGTACGGCCGGCGCGGCATCGAACGCCCCGCCAGCGAAGCGGAGTTGACCCCGTACCGCCGGCGGTTCGCCGAGATGTTCGCCCGGCTGCGCGCCGAGCACGGCGTACGCTCCTTCCTCGCGCACAACATGACCGTCACCCCCGGCAATCTCGACGAGATCGCGCAGGTCGTCCGGGACAGCCGCGCCCTGGGCTACGGCCTGTTCTCCTTCCAGCCCGCGGCGTTCCTCGGTGACGAGCGCCGCTGGAAGGAGGACTACCGGGAGGCGACCCCGGACGCGGTATGGGCGGAGATCGAACGCGGCGCCGGCACGCGACTGGACTACAACGTGTTCCACAACGGCGATGTGCGCTGCAACCGCACGGCTTACGGCTTCTACGCGGGCGACCGGTGGTTCCCGTTCCTCGACGGCGACGACCCGCACGACCTGGCCGTACGCGACGGGTTCTTCCGCCACTTCGGGAAAGTCATCTTCACCGGTACCCCGCCCGCCCTGCTGGCAGGCCGACTGCTGCGGGTGATCGTCCGCCACCCCGGCATCGTGCCGGCCGCGTTGGGCTGGCTGGCCCGTACGGTACGCCGGGTGGGCGTCACCCGGCTGGTCCGCAACCGCTTCCGGGTGCGGTCGGTGACGTTTGTGATGCACCAGTTCATGGACGCCAAGGACGTCGCCCCCGCGTGGCAGTTGACGCAGCGCGGCGAGACGAGCGACGACCCGAGGCTGCGCGAGACCCAGGAACGGCTCGCGGCCTGTCACTACACCATGGCGCACCCGGAAAACGGCACCCTGGTCCCGGCATGCGTCCAGCACTCCGTCCTCGACCCCGCCGAGAACGCGGCGCTGCGTACCCTGCTGCCGGTCATCGAGGTACGCACCCCGGTCAACCGCCCCGCCACCAAGGAGCAGTAGTCCATGCGCATCGGCGTCATCACCGGCTCGGGAAACTACGACTGGCCCCACCTCCAGGAAGCCGCGGCCCGTCAGGTGGTCACCGATCACGGCGAGGTCACCGTCACCGAAGGCCGCCTGAAGGACGTACAGGTGGTGCAGTTGCCGCGGCACGGCGCGGGCCATCACCGACTGTCGCACCAGGTCGACCACAAGGCCAACCTCGCGGCGCTGCTGGCCTGCGAAGTCCGGGCCGTGGTGTCGCTGACCGTCTGCGGCGCCGTCACCGCCTCTGTGCGGCCCGGCTCGCTGGTGGTCTTCGACGACCTGTACTTCCCCGCCAACCGGCTGCCCGACGGCGCACCGTGCACCTGGTACGACACCCCCGGCGCGGCCGGCCGCGGCCACTGGATCTTCGACCGCCCCTTCAGCGAGCCGCTGCGCCAGGCCCTGCTCGACGCCGCCACCCGTACCGGCGTCCCGGTCGTGTCCGGCGGGGTGTACGGACACGTGGACGGACCGCGCTTCAACTCCAGGGCCGAGATCGCGGCCCTGGCCGCGGCGGGCGTCACCGCCGTCAGCCAGACCGCGGGCCCGGAGGTGGTGCTGGCAGGGGAGGCGGAACTGCCGCTGGCCCTGGTCGGCTACGTCACGGACCACGCGAACGGTGTCGCGCCCGAGCCCGAGCCGGTCGAGGCGCTGCTGGCCCGGATGGCGGCGAGCAAGGAGATCTTCGCCGACCTCGTCACGCACGCCCTGCCGGGCCTGGACGAGGTGACGGCCGCAGGCTTCGTCCACCGGTTCGCTTCATGACCGCAGGAGTCCCTTCCGTCCCGCTGGGTCAGCGCGGCACGCACCTCGGGCAGCGGACGGTGGCCGCCACCCGTACGGTGCTCGCCGCCGGCGCGGGACCTGTGCGGGTCATCGCAACCGGCGCGCCCACCCTGACCGCCGCCCGCACCGTACCGGAGCCGCACGACGTGGTGCAGGCCCGCGAAAGGGGACTGTCCGTCGAACCCCTGCGGAAACCAGGGGACTTGGACACAGCGATGGACGCAGCCGCGTTCCTTGCCGAACCAGGAGAACCAGGACCACCGCCGGCGACCGCCGCCGCGCCGCGGGCGAACGGGCAGCGGGGGTACGTATGAGCCGGGTGTCGATCGTCGTTCCCGTACTGAACGAGGAGTCGACCGTCGAAGACACGCTGCGGCGGCTGCGCGACGACTTCCCGGACTGCGAGGTGATCGTCGTCGACGGGGGTTCCGCCGACGCCACCGTCACGCTGGCCCGGCGGTACGCGACCGTGCTGCGCACACTCCCCGGCCGGGCCCGGCAGATGAACGAAGGCGCCCGGCGTGCCACCGGCGATGTCCTGTGGTTCGTCCACGCCGACACCGTCGTCGCCCCGGCGGCCCTGGCCCAGATCAGGGACTGCCTCGCCGATCCCCGCGTCGTGGGCGGCGGCCTGACGATCCGTTTCGACCGGCGCACCCCGGCCCTGACCTATCTGGCATGGACCTCCAACGCCCGCGCCCGGCGCCTGCACCACATCTTCGGGGACCAGGCCATGTTCATCCGCCGCGGCGTCTTCGACGAACTCGGCGGCTTCCCCGACATCGCGCTGATGGAGGACCTGGAGATGTCCCGCAGACTCCACCGCCGCGGCGACCTGCGCCTGCTGCCCGCGACCTCCACGGCCTCCGCGCGCCGCCTGGTCGCGCACGGAACCTGGCGCATGATTGTCTTCATGCAGTACTTGAAACTGCTCTACTTCGCAGGCGTCGACCCCGAACGCATCCGCGCCCGCTACGCCGCAGGACCCCGGCTGTGGCAGCGGCCGGGCAAGCATCCCGGCGCCCAGCGGGATGCGCACAGGTGACGACCGACGACCCCCGCTCCCCGGGCCGCAGAGGCGCCGACCTCGCCGCCCGGCTGGACACACTCCGCTGGAACGGCCTTCACACCACGATCCTGCTGGCCCTCGGCGCCGGCTGGCTCTTCGACTCCTTCGAAGTTCAACTGTTCGGCAGCGCCGTCGGACCCATGGGCGCGCACTTCGGCGCCTCGGTCTTCGCCCAGGACGCCGTCCTCGCGGTCTGGCTCACCGGCATCCTCATCGGCGCCCTGGCCGGCGGCTACCTCGCCGACCGGTACGGGCGGCGCCGCCTGTTCGTGCTCACACTGCTCTGGTACGCGGCTTTCACCGTCCTGACCGCGGGCAGTCCCGCGCTCGGCGTCGTCTACGTCCTGCGTTTCCTGGCCGCCCTCGGCGTCGGCGCCGAGTACGCCATCGTCAACGCGGCCATCGCCGAGCTGATGCCCGCCCGCGTCCGCGGCAAGGCCGGCGCCGTCGTGATGAACTTCTGGGCGGCCGGGGCCGTGCTGGCCGGGCTGCTCGCCTACCTTCTGCTGAACACCTTGGCCCTGAACGACGACGTCTCCTGGCGCTACCTGTTCGCCGGCGGCGGCCTGCTCGCCCTGGTCGTACTGTTCTTCCGCCGCCGCATCCCCGAATCGCCGCGCTGGCTCGCCTCTCAGGCACGCTACGCGGAAGCAGAGGCGATCGTCGCCCGCATGGAGGCCCACTCAGGACGGGCACCCGGGACAGCGAACGCGGCGCAGGTTCCCACGGCAGGCGCCGCACCCGGCACGGCGAACGCGGCGCAGGCTCCCACGGCGGGCACCGCACCCGGCACGGCCCTGAGCCCGCGGCAGGCACTCGGTGAACTCACCCGCCACCACCGCGGTCGGCTCGCGCTCGGCGCGGTGCTGGACCTGTCCGAGGCGTTCGGCTACTACGGCATCTTCGCCCTGCTGTCGGTGGTCGTCCTGAAGCAGGTGGCGATCGGGCACGCCCAGGTGCCGTTCTTCTTCATCGTCGGCAACATCGGGGCACTCGCCGGAGGTCTGGCGATGTCGCTCGTCCTCGACCGGCTCGGACGCCACCGGACGGTGGCCGTCTCCTACACCCTCGCCGCCGCCGGCGTCGGGCTGCTGGCCTGGGCCACCACGACCGGCAGCGCCTGGTGGGTGACGCTCGCCTTCATCGTCGCCAGCGGCTTCGCCACGGCCGCCTGGACCTCGGCGTACCCGACCTTCACCGAACTGTTCCCCACCCATCTGCGTGCCGCCGGAGTGGGTTTCTGCGTGGCTGCCGGACGGATCGGCGCCATTGTGGGCACGCTGTCCCTGCCCGATCTGGCCACCCGCATCGGCGCCACCGCCTCCTACTCGCTGGTCGTCGCCTGCTGGCTGGCAGGGGTCGCCGCCATCGTCATATTCAGGCTGCGCGGCGGCATCGACGCCGCGACCCGGCCCCTGGAGGCGGCCACCGTCCCCAACCCCGCCTGAACCACCCCCTGCCCCGGAGCACACGGAGACCCCAGCACATGCGCATCGCGGTATGCGGAGGCCCCTACGCCAACCCCTACGCCCTCCAGGCATTCGCCGACGACGCCCGCGCCCGCGGCGCCCGCCGGCTGTTCTGCCTCGGCGACCTCGGCGGCTTCGGCGCAGACATCAACGCCCTGTGGCCCATCCTGACCGCGAACGGCGTCGAATGCGTCGCGGGCAACTACGACGTGGCCATCGCCCGTGGCGACACCGACTGCGGGTGCGGCTACCGCGACCCGGCCGACAACGAGTACGCCCAGATCATCTACGACCACACCCTGGCCGCCGCCAACCGCGACTTCGCCGCCTGGATGGGCGAACTGCCCACCCAGCGCCGCGAGACCATCGCGGGCTGCGACGTGCACATGGTGCACGGCTCACCCCTGGCCCTCAACGACTTCTGGTGGGCATCCCTGCCCGAGGAAGAGCACCGCCTGCGCGCCGAAGCCTCCGGCGCCGACGTCGTACTGTGCACCCACAGCGGACTGCCCTGGCAGCGCCGCACCGGCCGAACCCTCACCGTCAACGTCGGTGTCCTCGGCAAGCCCGCCAACGACGGCCGCCGCGAGGTCTGGTACGCGCTCCTCGACCTGGTCGACGGCCGGGCGAGCGCCGAACTCATCCCGCTGGCCTACGACTGGCGGGCCCAAGCCGCCTCGATGCGCGCCGCCGGACTGCCCGAGATCTTCGCCGAGACCATCGAGACCGGCTGGTGGACCACCTGCCTGGAGATCCTGCCGCCCCGCGAGCGCGCCCGGGGCCGCTACCACCTCTACCGCTCCACCCTCCCCACGGCCTTCACGCCCGCCGGCGACGGCTGGGGACCCGCCCCGGCCGGGACCCTGGCAGGGGAACGGCCGGTCGTGCCCCTGTTCGGCACGCCCTACTTCCCGTCCCGACTGTGGCTCTACACCAACTTCCACTGCAATCTGGCCTGCGACTACTGCGCCGTCGCCTCCTCGCCCAGGGCCGCCGCGCGCACCCTGCCCGCTGCCACCCTGCGCGCTCTGGTCGACGAGGCGGTGGACGCCGGTTTCACCGAGCTGTACGTCACCGGCGGTGAACCCTTCCTCCACCCGGACATCATCGACCTGCTCGACCACGCCGTCGCCCGCCTGCCCACCGTCGTCATGACCAACGCCATGCTGCTGCGCGGTCACCGAGCCGACGGCCTCGCCGGACTGGCGGGGCGCGAACTCACCGTCCAGACGTCCCTGGACGGCGCCACCGCCGCCACCCATGACCTGCACCGGGGCCCCGGCTCCTGGCAGCGCACCCTGGACGGCATCCGCCACCTGACCGACCTCGGCCTGCCACCACGCGTCGCCCTCACCGAAACCCCCGAGAACACCGCCGAGATCCCCGCCGTCGCCCGCCTCCTGACCGGACTCGGGCTGCCCGCCGGCCACTTCGCCGTACGCCCCCTGCTGCGCCGCGGCTTCTCCCGCACCGGCGTCGACATCGGCGCCGACTCCAGCATCCCCGAACTGACGGTCACCGCCGACGGCCTGCACTGGCACCCCGCCGGCGCCGACAAGGCCACCAGCCCCGACCTCCACCTCGCCCCCGCCGCGACCTCCTTGGAGGCCGGAAAGGAACTGATCACCGAACGGTTCTTCACCGCCCGCCTCACCGACGGCAGCCTGCCCCGCCCCGTCCACTGCGCCATCTGACCACCGTCACCCCGGAGTTCCGGATGCCACCGCACGTCGCGGATCCGCGCCGGCATCACCTGGCGGCGTGAACGCGGTGTACTCGCCGGGGAGCCGATGGCCGGTTCCCGGGTGCCGGGCGCTTCGACGGCGGTCAGGGCCGGACGAGGACCTTGAGGCTCTTGCGGTCGGCCATCTGCTGGTAGCCGGCGGGGACGCCGGGGAGGTCTGTGCTGACGTCGAAGACCTTCCCGGGCTGGATCCTTCCGTCGAGGATGTCGGGCATGAGTTCGCTGATGTAGGCGCGGGTGGGGGCGGCTCCGCCGGCGAGGCGGATGTTGCCCACGAACAGACTGCCCATGCCGATCGGGGCCTCCTCGTACTGCGGGACACCGACCCGGCTGATGGTGCCGCCCCGGCGTACGGCGCCGATGGCCTGGTCGTAGGCGGCGCGGCTGCCGACAGCCTCCACCACGACATGCGTCCCCTGTCCGCCGGTGAGCCGGCGCAGCAGTTCGACGCCTTCCTGGCCGCGCTCGGAGATCACGTCGGTGGCGCCGAATTCGCGGCCGAGGTCGGTACGTGCCTTGTGCCGGCCCATAAGGACGATCCGGTCCGCGCCGAGCCGCTTGGCGGACAGCACCGCCAGCAGGCCGACCGCCCCGTCCCCGACGACCGTGACGCTGGAGCCGGCGGTGACGCCACCGGCCACCGCGGCGTGGTAGCCGGTGCCGAACACGTCGGAGAGCGTGAGCAGGGACGGCATCAGCGCCGAATCGGCCGCGACGGGCAGCTTCACCAGCGTGCCGTCGGCGAGGGGCACCCGGACCGCCTCGGCCTGGCCGCCCTCGAAAGGACCGTAGCCCCACATGCCACCGCGGACACAGGAGGTGTGGAGCCCCTCCCGGCAGAAGGTGCACGTGCCGTCGCTGATGCACCACGGGGCGACGACCAGGTCACCCTTCTTCACCGTGGTGACCTCGGAGCCGGTGTCCTCCACGATGCCGATGAACTCGTGCCCCATCCGGGCCGGGCCGTCGTCCGCGGACCTGGTGCCGTAGGGCCACAGGTCGCTGCCGCAGATGCAGGAGGCCGTGATCCGGACCAGGGCGTCGGTGGGCTCCGCCAGGACGGAATCGGGGACGTCCTCGACCCGCACGTCGCCGGCGCCGTACAGCAGGGTTGCACGCATGATGGGTTGCTCCTTGGAAGGGCGATTCCGGGTGGATCGGTACCCGGGGTCCGCGGCCCGGTCCGCTGCACGGGCCGCGATCCATACAAGAACCCTTCTCACCGGCGTGACAGGTCCGGCTTATAGGGGGGAGAAACACAACCTCTCTTCGCCGGGACGGCCCGCGTACCGTGGTGGGCGTGACCAGCAACCCTCAGAACAGCCCCGCCGACCGGTCCGGGAATCGTGCCGATGTCCGTGACTTCCTGGTCAGCCGCCGTGCCCGTATCACCCCGGAACAGGCTGGGCTGCCGGTGTCCGGCGTGCGACGCGTCCCCGGTCTGCGACGTGAGGAGGTCGCCGTCCTCGCGGGGGTCAGCACCGAGTGGTACGTGCGTCTGGAGAAGGGCCACATCACCGGGGTGTCCGAGGATGTCCTCGAAGCCGTCGCCCGGACACTGCAACTCGACGACGAGGAGCGGATCTACCTGTTCGACCTGGCCCGCGCGTCCCGGCCCGCCGACCGCACCCGCGCCGAGGAGCCGACGCCGCAACTGCCGCCGAACATCCAGTGGATGCTGGAGAGCATGACGCTGTCCGCCGCGATGGTGGCCAACAAGCGCCACGACATTCTGGCGGTCAACCCGCTGGGACGGGCCCTGCACGCACCGGTCTTCGAGAGCAGCACCACCCGTGAGCGGGGGCACGCGAATCTGGCGCGGTACCACTTCCTCGACCCCGGAGCGCGGGACTTCTACGGTGACTGGAACGTCACCGCGGACGTCCTGGTGGCGTTGTTGCGCGCCGAAGCCGGCCGCAACCCGCACGAGAGGGCGATGCAGGATCTTGTCGGTGAACTGACCACCCTCAGCCCCGAGTTCCGTACCCGATGGGCCACGTACAACATCCTCATCCACAAACGCGGCGAGAAGATCTTCCGGCACCCCGACGTCGGCCGGCTCTGCCTGGCTTACCACGCGATGGAGCTGTCCGTCTCCGTCCAGACGGTGGTGCACGTCTGCGTGTGCACCGCCGCGCCCGGCTCCGCCGAGGAACAGAAATTCAAGCTCCTCGCCAGCTGGGCCGCCCCGGCGCCGCACCAGACCAAGGACCCCGGCTCCCTCCGCTCCTAGCTGGCAGTTTCCGGTCCTACGCGCCGACGAAAGGGCAGCCATGGGCGACAGTGCCCCGAGCTGCCGGTTCGACCGGCGCGAGGTTGAGCACCACGTCGACCGGCCGGCTCACCGCCGCGACGGCATCGGCGGTCGTGTGGTCGATGACCTCGTCCGCACCCGCGGCCGTGACGCGCCGGCCGCCGCGCGGACCGGCCGTGGCGATCACGAAGGCGCCGGCCTGCTTGGCCGGCTGCACGGCGCAGCCGCCGCCCGCGCCGCCCGCGCCGTTGATCAGCACGCGCTGGCCCACGGTCGGCTCGGCGTGCTCGAACAGTGCCTGCCACGCGGTCAGGCCCACCAGTCTGGCATTTCACCGACAGCAGCCACTTCATCGGCGCTTTCAAGAAGCAACACCGGGCGACACCAGCGCCATTCGCACGCCGCCCGACGTGACGGCCCGGCGTTCCCACCGCGACCGGTCTACCGCAGGTGGGGCAGGTAGGTGCCCGGAGTCTGGCCGGTGACCCGGCGGAACGCGGCGATGAACGCGCTGGGTTTGCGGTAGCCGACCGCTCGGGCGGTGGCGTTGACCGATACGCCGCCGGCCAGCATCGGGATGGCGGCGCGGATACGGACGTGGGCGCGCCAGGTGGCGAAGTTGAGCCCGGTCTCGGCGCGGAACAGCCGAGACAGGGTGCGCACACCGGCATGGACGTGATCGGCCCAGGCCGCGAGATCGCGCTGGTCGTCCGGGTGGGCGATGAGCTGTTCTGCGATCGCGCGGGCTCGGGAGTCGGCGGGCATCGCGACGTGGATGTGGTGCGCGGGCAGCGGGGTGAGCAACTCGAACATGAGCGCTTCGGCGGCCGGACGGCTGTGGTCGTCGGGAGCGATGCGATGCAAGTGGGTGATGATCTCGCCCAGCAGTGACCCGACGGTGAAGCAGGTGGGCCCGGTCCAGGTGATGGGGCAGCGGTCGGCGGCGAAGGTGATGGTCAGCATTTCGCCCGCGTGCAGCACGGCGCCGGCGTGCTCGATGCCGCCGGGCACCCAGAGCCCGTAGCCGGGCGGGATCAGCCAGTCACGACGGGCGACGGTACCCATCAGCGTCGCGGTCGAACTCCACGTGAGCATCGGTTCGGGGTGCGCGTGCAGATGCAGCAGTTCGTGGTCCTGGGCGGTGTCGCGGTCAATGCACAGGATGGGCGAGGCGGCCGGGCCCGCCGTCGCCGAAGTCGCTTCCACGCGTGCCGAGTCCGTGCTGTCCGCTGTCCGGGACTGCTCCGGCGAATCGCTCGCGGTCCACCCCGCCAGGTTGGCCGGTTTGGGGTATCGATTGGCCTCTGCGTGCACAGCAGCCAGCCTAACTTGGGCATCACCGAGTTGAGGAGTGGGTGGCTGATGCACGACGTGATGAGCCAGGCCGAGGGCCTGGTGAAGCGGTACGGACCGGCAGAAGCGGTGGCCGGGCACGATGTGGTGTGCGCGGCGAGGACGGTGCGGGCATGACCGTCTCCACCGAGCCGTTCTCGCCCGCCCTGCGCCGATCGGTGGGGGTGGTGATGATCGGCGCGTCTCTGTCGTTTCTGGACTCGACCATCGTCAACGTGGCCCTGCACACCCTCTCGGTCGACCTGCACGCCGGACTGGACGCGGTGCAGTGGGTGGTGACCGCCTACCTCCTCGCGCTCGCGGCGGTCATCCCCGTGACCGGCTGGGCGGCCCGCCGGTTCGGCGCCGCCCGGCTGTATGTCGCCGCGCTGGTGCTGTTCACCGTCGGGTCGGTGCTGTGCGCGTGCTCGCAGAGCGTGGGGATGCTGATCGCCTCCCGGGCGCTGCAAGGCGTCGGCGGCGGGGCGATCATGCCGGTCGGCACGATGATCTGGACCGCGCAGTCCACCAAGGCGCAGATGGGGCGGGTGATGAGCCTGATCGCGGTGCCGATCGTGCTCGCCCCGACGCTCGGACCCGCCATCGGCGGTCTGCTCATCCAAGGCATCGACTGGCGGGTAGTCTTCTGGCTCAATGTCCCGTTCGGCGTCGCCGGTGTCGTGCTCGCTCTGCGGCTCCTGCCCCTTCCGAAGGGAGGCGATGCGGGACGGCTGGACGTGGCCGGCCTGATCCTGGCCTCCGCCGGGATCGTGGGCATCACGTACGGCCTGGCGGAGCTCAGCGCCGCTGCTGGGCTGGACACGGCTGCCGCCGTCGCCCTCCCGGTCGGACTGGCCGCCCTGGTCGGCTTCGTCGTCCACGCCCTGCGGGCGAAGCGGCCGCTGCTCGACCTCAGGCTGTACGCCGGCCGGACGTTCACCGCCGCGTCGGTCGCCACGTTCGCTCTCGGCGCCGCGAATTTCGGCGGGATGATCCTCATGCCGCTGTACTTCCAGACCGTCCGCGGCGAGGACGTGATCCTCGCCGGGCTGCTGCTCGCACCGACCGGGCTCGGCGCACTGCTCGCGGCGCCGTTCACCGACCGCTACGGCGCCGGGATCACCGCCTTCACGGGCGCCGCCGTCCTGGCGGTCTCGACCGTCCCCTTCGTGTTCCTGACCGCCACCACTCCCTATACCGTGCTGTGCGTCGTCATGGTCATCCGGGGCGTCGGGTTCGGGCTGTCGATCATCCCGGTGATGACCGCCGCGTACCGTGCCCTGCCGCCGGACAAGATCCCCGACGCCACCCCGCAACTCAACGTCCTCCAACGCGTTGGCGGCGCGATCGGCGCCGCCGTGCTGACCGTCATCCTCGACGACCAGCTCCGCCACCACCCCACGCCCGCCGGGCAGGCGGGCGGATTCGGGACCACGTTCCTGTGGGTGCTCGCGATCACGATCGCCGCCACCGTCCCCGTACCTCCGCCGGTGGATGGGTGGCCGAGGAAGTGAACCGACCGCGGGGCAAGGACACACTCGCGTCAGTTGTTTACGCTGAACCACCCCGGCCGCACCTCGTCCAAAAGCGGGTGAAGGGACCGCACTGCGGACCGCAGGTCCTGATCCGTGACGTCAAGGGGCTCCGGCAGGCTCAGCCCGTACCGGCGCAGGCGCCAGAGGTCGAAAACTTCGCTCTCGTCGGCTGCGAAGTCCACATCGACCTCAGTGCCGTCGTCGCTCACGAAGCGGCACCCTGCCCCATGAACCGTGCAGGTGTAGGGGCCGATGTGACCACTCCGGCTGATCCGGCGCGAACGGACCAGGCCGAGGACATCTGCCAGTCGCTCCAGCGAGGGGATCGCCGCCCGCACGGCCTCGTCAATCGCGTTCAGAGCGTGGACGTAAGCGAGCACGAGGTCTCGTGCAGCCCCAACTCGTCCCACAACGGCGATTGTTCCACGGGGCCGCTTGGGTGGTTGGGCTATGCGCCGTATCCGCCGTCGATCCTCAGTACCGCGCCGGTGACGTAGGAGGCCTGCGGACTGGCGAGGAAGGCGACGCCTGCGGCGATCTCCTCCGGCCTGCCGTACCGCCCCATCGCCGTTGTCGGAAGGAACGCGGGTGCGGCCGGGCCGTCGGCGGGGTTCATCTCGGTGTCGACGAATCCGGACTGGATGATGTTGACCGTGATGCCCCGGTGGGCCAGATCGCGGGCCGCGCCCCGGCTGTAGCCCTCAAGGGCCGACTTGGCGCCGGCGTAGTCGGTCATCCCGGGGAAGCCCACCCGGGTTCCCACGCCCGAACTGATACTGATGATTCGCCCGCCATCGGGCAGCAGCGGGAACGCCGCCCGGATCGCCGCCACCACGCTGGTGTAGTTGATGGCGAGCTGGCGGTCGAAGGCGGACTCGTCGGCGAGCGGGCTGTCGATCGGGCCGGCGACGGTGACGCCCGCGTTGTTGACCAGGATGTCCAGCTTTCCCAGCTGCTGGACCACGCGGTGGATCAGGCCGGCTGCCTGTGCCGCGTCCGACTGGTCTGCCTGGAAGGCCGCCGCGCGCACGCCCTTTGCCTCCAGGGCGGCGACCACGGCCTTGGCCTGATCGGCCGAGGACGAGTAGCTGATCGCGACGTCGGCTCCTTCGTCAGCCAGCGCCAGCGCCGACGCTGCTCCGATCCCACGCGACCCCCCGGTCACGATCGCCACCTTGTTGTCGAGCTTTCCCATGTGCTTTCCACTTCTCTGGGTGCAACGTGCCACGGAGTTCTTGACCGCGCGGTCCACCATAGGGATGGTGGACCGCGCGGTCAAGAATCCGTATTCTGTCGGCATGGCACGTCCGCGATCGTTCGACGAGAAGCAGGTGCTGAACGCCGTCCGGGATCAGTTCTGGGACGCCGGTTACGCCGCGACCTCGCTGGAAGACCTGATGAGGGTCACCGGGCTGGGCAAAGGCAGCCTGTACGCGGCGTTCGGCGACAAACGTCAGCTTTTCCTCCGGGCGCTGCACAGCTACACCGACGACAGCCATGGCTATCTCCGGGAAGCCCTGGCCGAGGCCCCGCGGGCCCTGGACGCACTGCGCATGCTCCTTGAGGCACCGATCGACGACGCGACCGGCGCCGGCGCGCGGCGTGGCTGCCTGATGGCCAACAGCACCTGCGAACTCGGCAACGCCGATCCGGAAGTCCTCGCGCACGCGCACCGCACCTACGAGACGTCCACCGCGCTGATCGGCGACTGCGTCGCCCGCGCCCAACGTGAGGGCGACCTGCCGGCCGGAACGGATCCGATCGCACTGGCGCGGGCCCTCCTGGCCGCGCAACAAGGGCTCGTGTTCATGAGCCGGACCGGGTTGGACGCGGCCACACTCACCGCGACTGCACGATCACTCGCGGCTCAACTCCTTCCGGACCACACAGGCGACTGAACCGCCAGGCGCGAACGGACCGTTTTCATTGGGCCCTCTGCGCACTTGAGCCCTTTCCAACCTTGGGCCCGGGGTGGACCAGGCTGTACGGAGCGTTGGTGATCCGGATGCTGGGATTGGCTACGGAGGGTGCGGGACTGCCGACCGCCTGGGCCGCGGCGGAGATCCACCTCGCGGCCGGCGGGAACCACCGCCTCGTCCTGAACGCTGGGAAGGCCGGTGACGCCCGGCCTTCCCAGCGGTGACGGCCCGCCTGCGTGTTCACTCCCGGGACGGCTACGTACCCGGCCCGGTGTGGTCCTGGCCCGACGAGGCGTACGAACAGAGCAACACCGTCGGACGCCGTATCAAAAAGCTGGAGAAGTGGCGCGGCATCGCCACCCGCTACGACAGGACCGCGACCGTCCACCTCGCCGGACTCCACTTCGCGGGCATCTTCGTCCGGTCCGCCCGATGATCCGAGCGGAACACCCTAGACCGTGACCGGTGACGGGACATCCGTGTTGTCCTCCTCACGCAGTCCGAACCGGTCGCACATCTGCTGGTGGCCGGCGGGCCTGAAGCGATCACACTGCGCGCCGTCGCCCGTGACGTAGGCATCGCCACCACGTCGATCCACAGCCACTTCGCGGACCGCGACGAGATCCTCGACGCCCTCGCCGACCGGGCCTTCACCGAGATGGCGGACAGCACCAACCAGGCCATGGCCAAGGAGCCGGACCCGGTCGAAGCGCTCATCGCGGGCTGCCGCGCCTACCTCGCCTACGCGACCGAATCACCGCAGCTGTACACGCTCTCTTGTTCACCACTGCCCTCGGACCCAACCCCGAGCCAGGGCTGCGCACGCCGAAACCCTTTGAGCAGGGGATTCACAATCTGGTCGACGGCATCAAGGCGTGCGTCGAAGCCGGCCTGTCCGACAGCACCGATCCGTTCGCCGACGCTCTCGTGGTCTGGTCGGCCCTGCACGGATACGCCGGCCTGCGAGCCAACCTGCTCTCGGTTCCCTGGCTGGACGATGAGCGCACCTTGTCCCACCTCGTGGCTGACCTGGCGCACCTGCTCCGCACACCGCCGGGGGGCGAGTTGTGAGCCGGTGACCGGCGGAGGGAGACTGCGCGTTGGGGCGTGTCCCGGCCTGGGCGTGGGCCGCCTTGAGGAGGGGACGGAACGGCCGGACGAGTTCGAGCTGATGAAGCGGGGGCCTGCCTCGGCGCCAGGCGCGGACGCGGCTGACGCAGGGCAGGGCTCCCCGTCGACTCTGCGGATCGGCCTACGGACGCCGCCGCAATCGCTTAGCAGACCACTTCCCTTGCTCAGAGCGCTGACGACGTTCCTGTCATAACGGCGCCGAGAGCACCGCCTGGACCCTGACGGCCTCGGGCGTCGGGGTGTGCTACGCCAATCCGGGCACGTCGAGAGTGCATTTCGTCAGCGCACTGGACCAGGCATCCGGCATCCGGCCGGTGCTGGGTTCGTCCGAGGGGGTGGCCACCGGCGCCGCGGACGGCTACGCACGGATGACGGGCAGGCCCGCGTCCACCCGCCTGCAAGCGGTCGGCCGACCGGGCGCGGTTGCACGAAAAGCTACGTACTTGTGGCCGCCGCGGTCTCAGCCGGGTTGCACACGTCGCACGTGACCCGACGGGCTTTGGGCGCACTTGCCGATGCTCCGGCGACGGCGTCCGGGGTGATGTGAGCGTGGTGTCCGCAAACGCCGGCGCCGCAGTGCGCGCATGCCGCAACGGCGTCCGGAGGAACAAGAGTGGTCGTCCCGATGGGATTCGCGAGGGTACAGTCCAGGCACTTCATGGTGGTCCACCAATCCGCTGCGTCGAGGCGTCCTCGCTTCAGATTATGGGCGGCCCTGCGAGTGCGCCAGTCGACACGGTGGTGCGGCCCGCCTGCGCAATCGACCAGCGAGGTCAGTGCCCCGATGGAGGGAAGCTCTGGGGTTTCTCGGCTCCGAAAGCAGTCGGTGGCCGCCGGCCACACGGTCGCGTTCGGCTCACGCACTGCGGCAATGTGGCATCGACCGTCGAGTCATCCGATTCATGAACCTGGAACTATTGGCAAAGGGCGCGTTCTCTTGATTGATCTTGAAATTATCCCCGGTGAGCGGGTGGGGCCGTTTGTGCTAGGGATCGCAGAACCAGATCTGGAGCAAGTGTTTAGATCCATTGATGGACTAAGGGAGCCGGCGGCCTACCAGAGTCGCCCTCGTGGAACCGCACACTACTCCTTTCGCATGAGCGTTAAGGTTCGGTTTGATCGCGATTCGATTGTGCAGGCAGTTCAAGTGTCAGGATCCGGTACGCCGGATGGCTTCGTCCTTCGCCTTCAAGAGGTTGACCTTCTTGGGACTCCAGCTGAGGAGGTAATTCGATTCCTTTCCGGGCTCGACGTTCTTCGTATGGACGAATTTTGTTTTAGGGTGGTAGCTCCGCGGCTTGGAATTGTGCTTTCGCGATCGGTTGTTCCCGAAAATGAGGACGACGAAGACGGGCGCTATTTCACTGCCGTTCTGGCGGCCAAGCAAGGGGCTATTGACCTGGAACCATGAATGCCCGGTCCATCCCTTCGGCGTGAACAAGCGTGGAGGCGGGGCACGTACTGTGGTGAACGTTTGCGTCGTCCTGGTCCGTCTCGGAGACTTGCTCAAGGAGCGGCCCTACCACCAGAGTTCGTTCGACACCCTGGCCGGTACGGTGGTGATTTGACAGCGTGCTGTGAAACAGCTTGTGTCCGAGGGCGATCCCGCCTGAGCTTGCAACAGATTGGCGACGATCGGCCGGCGCTCAATGGCATTCGCGGCGAGACCTCAGCTCGGCGTTTGGCGTCGGGGGTTGCCCGACCTGCTGATCTGCGGTTCTTCAGGGTACAGCTGACACGGCGGTTCTCCGCGCTTCGAGATGTCGAGTAACGAAGCACGAGAGAACGGCCGCGAGCTGTCGCTGGTCGTCGAGCACCGGCGCGGGCACGGTGCCTTGTGTGCCGCGCTGGACCGGGGCTGGTTGGAGCCGGTCAGGCTGCGCCGCACGCCGGCCTGTCTGCCGCTGCCGAAGGCCGCCGACGGCGGGGTCGTGCCGGCCGTGGACGAACTGGATGCGGCTCACTTCTACGGTTCGGCGGTCGCGTCCGGACGGCCGGTCGGATCCGGGTCGCTCTCGGTGTCCCTCCTGCGCGGAGTCGGGCCGCTGCGAGGGTGCAGTTCTCGTCGGCGTCCGGCGACAGCTCCGGCGTCGGGCCACCGAGCCATGGGCCCCCTCACCGACGGCACGCGGTCACCGCGGGGGCGCCGCCCCCGGGGCGATGTCGATGACCCGGACCTGGGCCGACTGCGGAAAAGTAAGCAGAACGCGCGCATAGCTCCCGTCGAATGCCGCCGTGCCTACGGTGTGGGGGGAGAAGGACCCGATCATCCGCCCGTCGGCCACGCCCCAGCAGCCGTAGGGGAGGTCCCCGGCCCCGTCGAGGCGGCGGACCTCCCCGGTGACGACGTCGACCACCAGGGTCGGCAGCAGCGGGGTCGCGTCGTAGTCGACGTACTCGGGGAACATGACCAGCTCCCGGTCGCTGAACCAGGCCCCCTGGGGGCAGGCGAGGATGTCCCGCTCCGCGAACTCGTTGACCACGTGCCCGTCGGCCGCGTCGAGGACGGTGACGGCGGGCTGCTCGTCCAGGTCGGCGTGGGCGGCGACCAGGAAGCGGCCGTCCGGGGACCAGCTGATCGTTCGTTCCGCGGGCGCCAGGCCCGGACCCGACCACAGGCGCCGCCGGTCGCCGGTGGCGAGGTCGATGACGCCGACGATCAGCCGGTCCGCCACGATCTCGTCGTCGGGCGCCCGGACTTCGGCGGCCGACAGGACGGCAAGCGCCCGGCCGTCCGGGGAGAAGGCGGCGTACACGTCCTCGCCGTCCGCGCCGGGGCCGCGAGCAGCAGCAGCCCGGCCCGTTCGACGCGCCGCGTCCGCAACCGGTCCGCCGACAGCTCCCACGGCTGATCCATCGGCCCCGAACCCCCCACCGCGCGCCTGCCCTTCGCGTTGCCGTCGGGAACCGTATGCCGCGACAGGCACGAACGATACGAGCTGGGCCGCGGGGGCCCGCCAGGAACCGCCGCGGTGCATCAACGGCGTCCTGTACAAGACCCGCCGCTACCCGCAGACGGTCCCGGGTTACCTGCAGGCCCCGCGCCCGCGCAGACGTACACCCGCAGGACCTGCGAGGCCGACGTCGAGGCGATCGGCCAGGCCCGGGCCGTCAAGTACCTCAGCGACCACCTGGAGAGCCCGAGTCAGCGGCTGATCAGTCCCGATGTGCAGTGGGAGATGTCCCTGCCCGGCGGCGAGCGGCCCGACATCGTCACCTACGACCGCACCGACGCTGCCGCCGGGGTCGAGGTGATCGAGGCCAAGATCAAGGGCGAGAACGCCGACTACCCCCAGTGGGGCACCCATTCCGCGCCGGTCCGGCCCGGCGCCGTTTCCCAGTAAGCCGGCCGCCGGGTCGGGCGGTGGCGACTTTCAGGCGAGGTAGCCGTCGGGGCGGACGAGGACGTGGTCGTCGGCCGACGCCGCGTACGCCGCGAAAGCGTGTCCTTCGGTGTCGACCACGTACCGCGGGCAGTCGGCCGGGTCGTCGCCGGGGCGCAGGACGGCGTAGGAGTGGTCGGTGTCCGGTGCGGGCGCGCCGAAGACGAGCCGGGTCGCGTGCGGGCCGCGGAAGAGGTCGAACAGGCGGATCGGTTTGCCGCTGGGGTCCTGGACCGGCGCGTCAGGGGCGCGGTCGCCGGTGGTCAGGGTCCCAGAGGCGGCCTGGGTGCGGTAGGTGATGTGGAAGCCGAAGTGCTCCTCGCCGCGCTGGTGGGCCTCGGCGTGGCCGGCCGCGTACCGCCGCAGCAGATCGTCACTCGTCTTGAGGACGGCGGCCGCCACCGCCCTGCGCTCGGTCTCGTAACTGTCCAGCGAGGTCTGTGCCGCCAGCTTCCAGCCGAGGTTGTAGGCGTCCTGGATGCCGGTGTTCATCCCCTGGCCGCCGGTCGGCGGATGGACGTGCGCGGCGTCACCGGCCAGGAAGACGCGCCGGTCCCGGAACTGTTCGGCGAGCCTGACGTTCGGGCGCCACACCGTGGACCAGTGGCAACCGGTCAGGCGCACCCCGGCGGAGAAGCCGTCCAGGGCGGCCTGCATGGTGGCCAGGGAGGCGTCGTCGTCCCTGCCGACCACGGTGTTGAGCTGGAACATGCCGGTGCCGGGCAGCGGGGTCATCGCCACCCCGGTCATGGGGACGGCGGCGCCGGCGAACCAGTGGCCGACAGCCGGGTCGAGGCCCGGGGCGTACACGTCGCCGATCACGACCCGGAAGTCCTCGTCGGTGGTGCCGGGGAAGGCGACCCTGATCGCCTTGCGCACGGTGCTGGCGCCGCCGTCGGCCCCGACCAGGTAGTCGAACCGCTCGGTCCCGCCCGTACCGAAGTACGCGGTCACCGCGTGCTCGTCCTGCTCCAGGCCGACCAGTTCCGTCCCCCGTTCCACCCGTGCCCCGAGCTCGGCGAGCCGGGTGCGGAGTATGCCTTCGAGCTGCGACTGGCCGAGCGTCCAGGGGTTGGGGTACGGGCGGTCGGGCCGCGGCTCCCGCAGTTCGGTCATCCGGCGTTCGCCGACCGCGCGGCCATCGAGGTGGACGCGGAAGGCGGGGGGCAGGGAGCCCGCGTCGAGCACGGCGTCCACCACCCCCAGGTCGTCCAGGACTTCCATGGTGCGGGGCTGGATCGTGTCCCCGCGTGAGCCCTGGAAGAAGGTGTCGGCCTTGTCGATGACGCGTACGTCCACGCCGCGCCGGACGAGGTCGATCGCCAGGGTCAGGCCGGTGGGCCCGCCTCCCGTGATGAGAACTCGCACAGTGTGTCCCTTCTGACAGTGCGTCCACCGGGCTCGCGTACGGCAGTCCGCGGGCGTGCGGTGCCGGGACGTCTGCTGCCGGCACGGGGATGCGCCGCGCCCTGTGTGAACGTTGTTCACCGTGAACGTTGTTCACGTTAGGATGGGCACAGCCGGGTGTCAACCGACCCCCGGAGCATCAGTCACGGACGAGGCGCGGCACCGGCCGGGCCGCATACGAAGGCGGGAAGCGAGCGGAATGCTGCTACGGAAGGTGAACGTGGTCGACGGCGCGCTCGCGCTCCTGGACGACACGGGCCTTGACGGGCTGACCATGCGCAGGCTCGGGGAGGCGCTGGGGGTGCGTGCCGGCGCCCTCTACCGGCATTTCCCCAGCAAGCAGGCCCTGTTGGACGCCATGGCCGACCGCATCCTGGAGTCGGCCGACCTCCACCTGGAACCCGGGCCCTGGGACGAGCGGGGCATGATCCTGGCCGGCCGGCTGCGGGACGCGCTGCTGCTCCACCGCGACGGCGCCCGGGTCGTGGCCGGCGCGTACACGGCCGAGCCCCACACCATCCTGTTCGGCAACACCTCCGCCGCCCTGCTCCGCGAAGCGGGGCTGCCGCCCCGGCAGGCGGCGTGGGCCGTCGCGGCGGTCAGCCAGTACGTGATCGGCCACACCATCGAAGAACAGGCGCGCGCCGAGCTGGTCGAGGGCGGCTCATGGCCGGAGAAGATGGAAGCCTTCGCGGAACTCGCCGACGACGTCGCCCGCTCGGCCTTCGACGCCGACCCGCAGGAGCGGTTCGCCTACGGTCTGCGGCTCTTCCTCAACGGCATCCGCCACGAACTCACCGCCGCCGACTGACCGTACCCGGCCCGCTGGGCAACACGGCGACCACGGCGCCGGACTCCTCGGCCCGCCGGGGACCGGTTGAGCACGGAACGGCCGGGCCGGCGCCCACACGGAACGGCCGGGCCCGCGCTCACCGGCCTTCCCGCAGGAGCCGAAGGGTGCGGAGGAGGTTCCGGTGGATCGTGATGCCGTCCTCCCACGGGGCCGCGTGGTTGCCGGTGAGCCGCCGTCCCCGGACGATCCGCAGCCCGGCCACCCCGGCCAGGGTGGCGGTCAGCCGCTCGTGCCGGCGCATCGGTACGAGGTGGTCCTCGGCGCTCTGGTCCAGCACGACCAGAGCGGGCGCTCTGCCCGCGCGGATACGCCCGGCGATGGACGCCGGGTCGAAGTGGGCCGGGCTCGCGTTCCGGCCGGGCGTCCTTGTCCGTCCCGAACGCCCTGGGCATGAACTGCTCGAAGCCGTCGCGGAGATGGGCGTGCGCAGCACCCAGCCCGCCCGCGGTGACGAGTGCGGGCAGGTCATACGGGCCGTTGAGAGCGGGCAGCGCGGCAGGGCGCGGCGGCTCGGGAAGGTGGCCGAGACCGTAGTGCCGCGGCGGCCGGAGAACGGACCGCGGAGCCAGTCAGGCGCCGCGGCTGCGGCCGGCCGCGCTGGGCTGCCGGGCCGCCGGGCCGCCGGGCCGCCGGGCCGCCGGGCAGCCGGGCAGCCGGGCCGCCGAAGCGCTGACGCTGACCACATTTCCGATCCCGCTCACCCTGCCTGCCGCCGGCACCGGAATGGCGTGGCATCCGCGCAACGCGAACGACCAGATGGACCGCCGGCTACGCACCCGCGTAATCGCCGTGATGGCACGCGAGCAGGCGCCGCCGGCCCAGGTAGGTGCGTTGCCCTGTGGGGCTGGCACCCATGAGGGCATGCTCACCCACCCCGATGACGTCGCCAAGGCGATCCTGAACGGCTGATGCCGCGCGCACGCGGCCCCTTGCGCACGCGGCCCCTTGCGCACGCGGTCTGCGGACGCACGCGGTCCTCGGACGCGCGCCTCGGACGCCCGGGGGCCGCGGCCACCGGCCGGCCGCTCCGGCCCTCCCGCGAGCCGCTGACCGGGCGCGGCTGGAAGTGATGAAAGGGTGCGGTTCAGGCGGGTCGGCCGGCCTGCGGAGGGTAGGCGGCACGCGGAAGCCGATCACCCGTCGGCGTTCCACAGCGCAGGCGCCCCGGGTACCTGCGGACGTGCCGGACCCCGCGGAGGTGAGCCTCATGGACGCGATCGTGCTGCTCAGGGACGACCACAAGACGGTCGAGCAGCTCCTCAAGGAGTTCGAGAAGGCCGCCGACACCGCTGCCAGGCCCGATGCGCCCCGTGACCCGCTGAAGGTCCCCAGCGCCCGCACATGACGGCTTCATCCCACCGTTTCCGAAGGAGCAGTGACGTGGCAAGTGAGCAATCGGGTCAGTCGGGTCAGTCGGGCCGGCCGGTCAGGTCCGTGGCGCCGCCGACAGCGGAACGGGCCGGCTGGGACGCGGTCGACGTGCGGGCCGTGGACACCGTACGGCTGCTCGCGGCCGACGCGGTACAGAAGGTCGGCAACGGTCACCCCGGTACCGCGATGAGCCTGGCCCCGCTGGCCCACCTGCTGTTCCAGAACGTCATGCGGCACGACCCCAACGACGACCAGTGGCTGGGACGGGACCGCTTCGTCCTCTCCTGCGGACACTCAAGCCTGACGCTGTACATCCAGCTCTATCTGACCGGCTACGGACTGGAACTGACGGATCTGCAGGCGCTGCGGACGTGGGGTTCCGCCACCCCCGGACACCCCGAGCACCGGCACACCCGCGGTGTGGAGATCACGACGGGGCCGCTGGGCCAGGGCCTGGCCGCCGCGGTCGGCATGGCGATGGCGGCCCGGCGCGAACGCGGGCTGCTCGACCCCGACGCCGATCCGGGCACCAGCCCCTTCGACCACCACGTCTACGTCGTCGCTTCCGACGGCGACCTGATGGAAGGCGTCACCGCCGAGGCGGCCTCCCTGGCCGGGCATCAGGAACTCGGCGATCTCATCGTCTTCTACGACTCCAACCACATCTCGATCGAGGACGACACCGACGTCTCCTTCAGCGAGGACGTCCCCGCCCGCTTCGCCGCGTACGGCTGGCACGTGCAGACCGTCGACTGGACGAGCACCGGCAGCTACGTCGAAGACGTCGACGCCCTGCTGGCCGCGACCCGCGCCGCCAGGGAGGAGACCGGCCGTCCCTCGCTGATCATGCTGCGCACGCTGATCGGCTGGCCCGCTCCCACCAAGCAGAACACCGGCAAGGCGCACGGCTCGGCCCTGGGCGCCGACGAGATCGCCGCCACGAAAGAGCTGCTGGGCTTCGATCCGGCTCAGGACTTCACCGTCGAGGACGAGGTCCTGGCCCGTACCCGGGAGGCCGCCGACCGCGGCCGGGCGGCCCATGCGCAGTGGGACGAGAAGTTCCGGACCTGGCGCGCGGCACACCCGGAGCGGGCTGAGCTGCTGGACCGCCTTCAGGCGCAACGACTGCCCGACGGCTGGACGCGGGCCCTGCCGGTCTTTCCCGCCGATCCCAAGGGCATGGCCACCCGCGCCGCGTCCGGCGAGATCCTCGGCGCGCTCGCTCCGGTCCTGCCGGAGCTGTGGGGCGGATCGGCCGACCTGGCCGGCAGCAACAACACGACCATGGACGGGGAACCGTCTTTCCTGCCGTCCGACCGTCAGACCAAGGACTGGAAGGGCGGCCCCTACGGGCGCACCCTGCACTTCGGGATCCGCGAGCACGCCATGGGGGCGGTCCTCAACGGCATCGCCCTGCAGAGCCTGACCCGTCCCTACGGTGGCACCTTCCTGACCTTCTCCGACTACATGCGTCCCGCCGTACGCCTGGCCGCGCTGATGAAGCTCCCCGCCACCTACGTATGGACCCACGACTCCATCGGTCTGGGCGAGGACGGCCCCACCCACCAGCCCGTCGAGCACCTCGCCGCACTGCGCGCCATCCCCGGCCTCGACGTGGTGCGCCCTGCCGACGCGAACGAGACCACCGCGTGCTGGCGGACCATCCTCGAACACAACGACCGGCCCGCAGGACTGATCCTGAGCCGGCAGAACCTGCCGGTCCTGGACCGCGACGGCGGACAGTACGCCCCCGCGCGAGAAGCGTCCCGCGGCGGATACGTCCTCGCCGACGCGGCCGGCGGCGCCGCACCCGACGTCATCCTCATCGCGACCGGCTCCGAGGTCCAGATCGCCCTGGACGCCCGTGACCTGCTGGCGGCCGACGGCCTCGCGGTCCGTGTGGTGTCGATGCCCTGCCGGGAGTGGTTCGCCGCCCAGCCCCCGGCCTACCAGGACCAGGTCCTGCCGCCGGCCGTACGGGCCAGGGTCAGCGTCGAGGCCGCGGTGGGACAGGGCTGGCGCGAGGTGGTCGGCGACGCCGGACGCATCGTCAGCCTGGAGCACTACGGGGCCTCCGCCGACTACCAGCGCCTGTACACCGAATTCGGCATCACGCCGGAAGCGGTCGCCGCAGCCGCCCGCGACAGCATCCATGACACCACCCGGGCGCCGCGCCCCGGCGGTCACCAGCAGACCTCGGCCCCGGCCGGCGGAGGCACCGGCGACCGGCCCTGACAACTCCGTGCCGCTCGCATCGCAATCTTCCGCAGGGCGATTCCGGCGGTCACCCCGGCGCCTTTCTGAGCCGGGGCCCGTCGGAGGATCGGAAGGCTTTCCGAACCGCCCGGACACTCGCCGGCGGAATTCCGCATGAGTGTTTGCCTCGGGGGCAGACGGATTCTCGGAGGCTGATACATCATGGGACCGCTGCTCATTGTTCTTCTGCTCGCGCTGATTCTTTTCGGTGCGGGTTTCGCGCTCCACCTTCTGTGGTGGATCGCGGTCGTGGTAATCGTTCTGTGGCTGCTGGGTTTTGTCCTGCGCGGCACACACTCCGGCGGCCGGCGCCGCTGGTACCGCTGGTAGCACCGGCACACAGGCTGTACGGCGGGCGCCGCCCACCCTCGCGGGGTGGGCGGCGCCCGCTGTCGTACCCGGAAACCTCCCCACGGGGGGATGACGCCGGCGGCGACCGCGCAGGGCCCCGGCAGCGTGCGGTCCCGGCCGCCGGACGGGCGAGTGGGGACCGACCGTCCGGGTGACTTCCGCCTCCGCTCAGGTGCGGCGGGGCGTTGTGATCCGCGAAGCGGGTACCCGCCTCCCGCGGACCGCTCGTGGCCTGTTCCCGTGACGGACAGCGTCCCTTGCCCTCTCCCGCGATGAGCCGCACCTCTCTCAATGATCGGAACCCTGTGAGCGCCAAGAAGAAGAACCCCGTGACGTCTGCCGCCGACAAGGTGGCCGAGAAGGTCCGTGAGGTCGTCGAGCCGGGCAATGAGATCCCCGGTGCGCCGGGCGCGGTCCCCCCGGCGCTGGAGGAGCCGGCCGAGCCGGCCGGCCCGCTGCCGCCCAAGCACGATCAGCGCGGGCCGGACACGTACAGCCCGACCGGGCAGCCCACCGGGGTGCCGCAGAAGGAGGTCGCGCAGGGCGGGGACCGGCTCACCACCGCGCAGGGCGCGAGGCTGTACGACACCGACCACTCCCTGAAGGCCGGGCCGCGGGGACCGGTCCTGCTCCAGGACCACCACCTGCGCGAGAAGATCACCCACTTCGACCACGAGCGCATTCCGGAGCGGGTGGTGCACGCCCGCGGTGCGGCGGCCCACGGTGTCTTCCGGGGCTACGGCGCCGCCGCCGGCATCAGCAAGGCCGCGTTCCTGGCCAAGGACGTCGAGACGCCGGTGTTCGTACGGTTCTCCACCGTCCTGGGCTCGCGCGGCTCCGCCGACACCGTCCGCGACACCCGGGGCTTCGCCACGAAGTTCTACACCTCGGAAGGCGTCTTCGACCTGGTCGGCAACAACATCCCGGTCTTCTTCATCCAGGACGCGATCAAGTTCCCGGACGTCATCCACGCCGGGAAGCCGCATCCGGACCGGGAGATCCCGCAGGCGCAGAGCGCGCACGACACGTTCTGGGACTTCGTCACCCTGCACACCGAGGCGACACACCACACGCTGTGGAACATGTCCGACCGCGGCATCCCGCGTTCCTACCGGACGATGGAGGGCTTCGGCATCCACACCTTCCGGCTGGTCAACGCCGACGGGGACACCACGCTGGTGAAGTTCCACTGGAAGCCGCGGCTCGGCGTGCACTCCCTGGTCTGGGAGGAGGCGCAGATCACCGCGGGCATGGACCCCGACTTCCACCGTCGCGATCTCGCCGACGCGATCGAGGCGGGCGCGTACCCGCAGTGGGAACTGGGTGTGCAGACCTTCCCGGACACCGACGACCAGATGTTCGAGGGCATCGACCTGCTGGACCCGACGAAGATCGTGCCGGAGGAGCTCGCGCCGGTCCAGCCGGTCGGCCTGATGACGCTGAACGCGAACCCGTCGAACTACTTCGCCGAGACCGAGCAGGTCGCCTTCCACGTCGGCCATCTCGTGCCCGGTATCGACGTCACCAACGACCCGCTGCTGCAGGGCCGGCTGTTCTCGTACCTGGACACCCAGATCAGCCGCCTCGGCGGCCCCAACTTCGGCCAGCTGCCCATCAACCGCACCCACGCGCCCGTCAACGACATGCTGCGCGACGGCATGCACCAGAGCGCCGTGCACGCCGGAGTGGCGCCGTACCACCCCAACTCCCTCGACGGCGGCTGCCCGTTCCTGGCCGGCGCGGACACGGGTGCGTACATCGAGGTCCCGGTGGAGGTGCCCGCGGCCCGCAAGGTCCGCGACGTGGCGGCGTCCTTCGACGACCACTTCAGCCAGGCGAGGCTGTTCTGGGTGAGCATGACGCCGACCGAGCGCGAACACATCGTGGCCGCGTACACCTTCGAGCTGAGCAAGTGCTGGGAGAAGGTGATCAAGGAGCGGGCCCTGCTCGTACTGGCCAACATCGATCCGGACCTGTGCGCTCAGGTCGCCGCGGGCCTGGGCCTGCCCGCGCCCGCGCCGACCGTGGCCCTGGCCGAGCCGGCGCCCAGCCCCGCCCTGTCGCAGCTCGGCGGCACCTGGCCGCTGGACGGCCGGGTCATCGGTGTCATCACCGCGGGCGACCAGGACCTGACCGGCGTACGAGCGGTGCGGCAGGCGGTCCTGGACGCGGGGATGGTCCCCTTGGTGATCGCACCAGCCGGCGGCACCCTCGACGCCGACGGCGAACCCGTCACCGTCCAGCGCACCTTCGCCACCGCGCGGTCCACCGAGTTCGACGCACTCCTGATCGCCGGAACGCCCGCCCCCGGAGCCGACGCCTACGGGGCCCGCGACGCCAAGGCCGACGACGATGTCGCAGTCGGCACCGGCGTCGATCCGCGGGTGCTGCTCATGCTCGGCGAGGCGTACCGCCACGGCAAGGCCCTGGGAACCTGGGCCGACGGGGCCGAGGCTCTGGAGGCAGCCGGTATCGCCCCTGACGCCCCGGGTGTGGTGATCGCGGACACGGCGGAAGCGGCGCTGGAGACCGTCACCACGCTGCTGGCCCGGCACCGCGTCTGGGACCGCTTCACCCCGACCGTCTGACCCCTGCCTCAGCGTGCTGACGGCCACCGCCCCTTGTCGGGCGGTGGCCGTCAGCAGGTGGGAAGGGGCCGGGGTCAGGCGTGGGCTCGGGTGCGGCCGGTGAAGACCCGGTAGAGGGCCAGCAGGATCATGGAGCCGACTATGGCGGCGATCCAGGTGGACAGGTCGAAGAACCCGTCGATCGAGTCGACGCCGAAGATGACCTTGCCGAGCCAGCCGCCCAGCAGGCCGCCGGCGATGCCGATCAGGGCGGTGATGATGATGCCGCCCGGGTCCTTGCCCGGCATGAGGGCCTTGGCGATGAGCCCGGCCAGCAGCCCGATGATGATCCAAGCGACGACACCCATGGCGCGACTCCTCCTGTACCTGTCATGAAGTTCTGTCTTCAAGCGTCTTGACCGCCTCGGCCGACTCAAACCTTGCCTCGTCCGCAAGAACATCGTTGAGGTGCATGGGTTGTTGGCGGGCTTTCACCCTGGGCGGGCCCCACAGAAGGGTCACCTCATGTCCGACAGTGATCTGCGCGCGTTCTACCTGCGCTACATCGAGGCGCTCGACGCCCATGCGTTCGACGGCATGGACGAGTTCATCAGCGACCGGACCACCCTGAACGGTGAGCCGGCCACCCGGGACGACCTCATCGCGGTGCAGCAGCAGGACGTGGACGCGGTTCCGGACCTCCACTGGGAGCTCAAGGAACTGCTCTTCGACAGTGACCGTCTGGCCGCGCGGCTGACGCCGGTGAACTTCGCCGGCAGTTGACCGGCTGACCCGCTGACCCGCTGACCGCCGGGACCGGCGCCGGCGACGCGAAGAACAGCCCGAACGCCACCCCCGGCCCGCCCGGGCCGCATACCTCGCGAGGAACCGCATGACCATCACACTGATCACCGGGGCCAACAAGGGCATCGGCTTCGAGACGGCCAGACAGCTGCTGGCGTTGGGCCACGTTGTCTACGTCGGCGCTCGTGACGTCGAACGAGGCGAGAAGGCCGCGGCGGCGCTCGGCGCACGATGCGTGCCGCTCGACGTGACCGACGACGCATCGGTGAGCGGCGCGCTGGCGACGATCGACGCCGCCGAGGGCCGGCTCGACGTCCTGGTGAACAACGCGGGCATCCCGGGAGACACAGCCGCCGACGGTCCCACGGCCCTGCGGGTCTTCGACACCAATGCGGTGGGAGTCGTGCGCGTCACGGAGGCGGCGCTTCCCCTGCTGCGGAAGTCCTCGAACCCGACCGTGGTCACCGTGTCGAGCAGCGCCGGGTCGTTCTGGGCGGTGACCAATCCGGACCGCCCGGAGTTCGGCCTGCCGCTGGCGCTCTACTCCGCGTCCAAGGCCGCGGCGACCATGCTCACGGTCCAGTACGCCAAGTCCCAGCCGGGTATCAAGTTCAACGCCGTCGAGCCCGGCACCACCGCGACCGACCTGACGGCCGCATTCGGAATCGGAAGGCCGCCGCAGGAGAGCGCCGAAGTCGTGGTGCGTTTCGCCACGCTCGCCGCGGACGGTCCGACCGGAACCTTCCAGGACGAGAACGGGGAACTGCCCTGGTGACCGGGGCACTTCCGGACCGGCCGGGGACGGTTCGGTCGCGGGCAGTCCGGGTCGGCGGCAGTCCGGTGAGGCTGCCCCCGGCCGTTCCCGCCCGGCGGCTCAGCCGGTGGCCGGGGGCTGGGTCCGGGAGTCGTACCGGGCGCGCGCGGCCAGGATCCGCGGCGTGTTCGCGGCGGTCCACGCGGCCAGCGCGCTCGCCGGCTGGAGGAGTTCGCGGCCGAGGTCGGTGAGCGCGTACTCCACCTGCGGCGGGACGCTCGGGAGCACGGTCCGCTCGACCATTCCGTCGCGCTCCAGCACCTTCAGCGTCGAGGAGAGCATCTTCTGGCTGATATCGGCGATACGCCGCCGCAGCTCGTTGAACCGCAGCGGCCCGTCGCCCAGGGTCGAGACGATCAGCAGCGACCACTTGTCGCCGATCCGGGCCAGCATGTCGGAGATCGTGCTGCAGGCCTCCGGGCCCTCCTGGTTACGCGCGCAGCTCCGGCTGTCGACCATCGCGTTCTCCGATCGGGTGGTTACGTACGGGTGACCTAGTGGCTGCCGGGTGCCCTCTTGCCAGACGGCGGCCCGCCAGGAAAGAGTGCTTACCTCAGTAAACCTACTGGCTTACCGATACTTAAGGAAGACTAGTGAGCACTCCGCCCCGCCTGGCCCTCATCATCGGCTCGACCCGTCCGCAGCGCTTCGCGGACAAGCCCGCCGACTGGCTGATCGAGCAGGCTGCCACGCGTGACGACTTCACCCTCGACCGCATCGACCTGCGCGACTTCGATCTGCCGTTCTTCGCCGAGGCGTCGTCCAACCTGCACGCGCCCACGGTCGACCCGAAGGCCCTCGCCTGGCAGGAAGCGATCCGTCCTTACGACGGCTACATCTTCGTCGTCGCCGAGTACAACCATTCCATCACCGGAGCGCTGAAGAACGCGCTCGACCAGGCTTACGTCGAGTGGGTCCGCAAGCCGTTCTCGGCGTTCGGTTACGGGAGCACCGGCGGCGCCCGCGCCGTCGAGCACCTGCGCGGTATCGGGGTCGAGCTTCAGATGGTGCCCTCGAAGTTCGGGGTGCACATCGGCGGCAGTGACCTGTTCAAGGTCCACCCCTTCGGTGGAAACGCGCCGATCAGCGAGATCGAGGCGGCCATCAAGCCGTCGGCCGACGCCATGTTCGACGACCTCGTCTGGTGGTCCTCGATCCTGCGGGAAGCCCGCGCCACCGCCTAGGCGGACCGGAAGAAGACGCCGGCGAGGCGGAGCCCGGCGCCGGGTGGACGGCCGCGGTCTGCCGCAGGCGGTACCGCGCCATCGCCTGAGCCGGGCCCCGCACCCCTCGCCGGCGTCGCGCTGCTCGCGGGGCCCCGCGGTCGAAGGACGGTGGGCCGCCTGCGCCCCGGTCGAAGCGGGGGCGCCCCGGACTCCGGTCCCCCGGGGAGATGGGCACGCTGGCGCGGCCGGCGGACGACCTCTCCGCGATGAGGGCGGAAGCCCCGCGCCCGGGCCGGGCGACAGCTTGGCGACACGTCCCGGCCGCCGCACCGAGCGCCGTGAGAACGGTTACGCCGCCTTCGGATTGACGGTCGGCTGGTAGGCGACGAACCGCCAGCCGGCGTCCGTGCGCGCCCACACCGCCAGACAGGCATTGTCGAGCTGCCTCTCCTCACCGCGGTTGGTGACGTGCGCGCGCATCTGGCCGGCCACGACGGCGCAGTCGCCGATGACCGTCAACTGCTCGATCGGGTGCTCGATCCAGTGGTAGACGAACACGCCCTCCTTCACCTTGTCGAGGTACGACTCCTTGGTGTCGCGCTCGGCGTTGGAGTGGGTGTAGACGAGTTCGCCGGCGCACAGCCGCTCCAGCGCGGGAAGGTCGCCGTCCAGCATCGCCTGATAGCGCTCGTCCTCCAGCGCGCGAATGATCTGTTCGTCGGCGCTCGCACTCATGCGTGGTCCCTTCCGGCCATGGTGTCCCCGGCGTCGCGCCGGGTTTCCCCAGGCTGTTACCGGCGTGTGTCCAAGTCAAGCGGATCTTGCCGCTCAGCGGCACTGCCGCAGACCACTGCTCCGGGGATTTGAGTACTTCTCCACGCCAGGGCCCGCAGACGTTCACTGAGCGGCAACATCTCGTTGACAGCGGATTTCGAGAACGTAACTATCGCCATCGAGTCGTAAGGCGGACGTCATCGTCCGGACACTGCGGCCGATGGCGCAGGGGGATGCGCGCTCGACGCGCCGGCGGCGTTCTTGCCGCACAGGCGTCCTGCCGTGGGCGACAGTCCATCGGATCCTTTCAACGATCGGAGTTAGCGTGCTCGGCACACTCTCATGGAGCCGCCACCGGCGCTGTGTCTCGGCGCTGTCGGTCGCCGGCGGCGCCCTGCTGCTCAGTGCCTGCGGTTCGGCCGGCCCCGGGGCGACCGAACCGGGGAATCCGGCCGCCGGGTCCTCGCAGCAGCCGGCGACCGTGGCCGCGCGGTCGGTGATCGCCGGCTCCGGGGTCACCTCCGACACGGCGTTCTGCGGCACCAAGCCGATCACCCTGGGCATCCAGGACGGTTTCGGTACCAACGGCTGGTCGCAGTCCTCGATGGCCGCGGTGCGTTCGGAGGCGGCCAAGTGCCCCAACGTCAAGCAGGACGTGTCGATCGGCCAGGGCGACCTGCAGTCCTCGCTCTCCCAGATCAACGCCATGACCGCCAAGGGCGTCGACGCCCTGGTCGTCATTCCCGACTTCGGCCAGTCCGAGTTGCCGGCCATCCAGGCGGCCACACGCGCCGGGACCAAGGTCGTCCCATGGGCCGCGGACGCGGGCGGCACGCCGGGCACCGACTTCGTCACCTATGTCGACTGGGACCCGACGAACAACGGCAAGCTCTGGGCGCAGTGGATGGCCAAGACCCTGAAGGGCAAGGGCAATGTCGTCTACCTCGCCGGGCCGGCCGGCAACCCGGTCTCCACCAGGGAACTGAACGGCATCAACTCGGTGCTGTCGGGCTACCCGGGCATCAAGCTCCTCACCGGGAGCAAGGACTGGGCCGTCGGCAACTGGGATCCCGCCCAGGCGCAGAAGGCGATGGCCTCGCTGCTGTCGAAGTACCCGACCATCGACGGTGTCATCACCGACGACGGACAGGGCACCGCCGGCGCACTGCGGGCGTTCACCGCCGCCGGACGCCCGCTCGTGCCCTTCACCGGCCTCGAGGTGAACCAGCTCGGCTGCGCCTACCGGCAACTCAAGCCCGCCAACCCCAAGTTCGAGATGGCGACCATCTCATCGCGGAACTGGCTCGGACGGGTCGCCGCCCGCAAGGCGATCGCCGCTGCCGAGGGCACCGCTTCCGGTGAGCCGTCGATCTACGCGCTGCCCCTTCTGGAGGACTCGACGGCCGGCAAGGCGCCCGCCTGCGACTCCGGCTCGTCGCAGGACACCTTCCTCGACAGCCGTCTCAGCCCGTCCGACCTGGCCACGTACGGGCAGGCGTCGTGACCGCCGACAACGGCGCACGGACAGCGCCCGGCCGCCGCCCGGAAGACGCGGCCGAGCCGTCGCCGCTCGCGCTGGAGATGTCCGGCGTGGTCAAGCGCTATCCCGGTGTGGTCGCGCTGAAGAACGTCTCGTTCCGTGTACGGCCGGGCGAGGTGCACGCCATCGTGGGCGAGAACGGCGCCGGCAAGTCGACGCTGATGGCGATCGCCTGCGGCGCGGAGAGCGCGGACGAGGGCACGATCGCGGTCGGCGGCACACCGCTCAAGGGCGGCTCCCCGCGCGAAGCCCTTGCCCTCGGCCTGTCCATCGTCTACCAGCACGCCAGCGTGACGGCCGATCTCACCGTCGAGGAGAACCTGCTCATCGGGGTGTCCACCGCGCGGCGCCCCTCGCTGCGGGGCAGGGGCGAGTGGGTCCGCGAGCAACTGCGTGCCACCGCGTGCGACGTCCATCCGCGTACCCGGGTGGACGGCCTCTCGCCGGCGGAACGGCAGCTGGTCGAGATCAGCAAGGCCGCCGCGTCGCGGGCGACCGTGCTCGTCCTGGACGAGCCGACCGAATCGCTGACCGCGCAGGAGACCGAGACACTCTTCGCCTACATCCGCTCGGCCACCGCGCAGGGCACCGCCGTGGTGTACATCTCGCACCGGCTCGCGGACGTCAAACGGATCTCCGACCGGCTGACCGTCCTGCGCGACGGCCGGACACGCGGAACCTTCGAGGCCGCGGACATCAGCGAGCACGAGATCCTGCAACTCGTGGTCGGACGCGACATCGGCAGCGCCTTCCCGCCCAAGGCCGACGACATCGACACCGGCAGCCCGGTCCTGGAGATCGACGGCCTGTCCAGCGGACGGGCGGAGAACATCAGCCTGACCGCCTTCCGTGGCGAGATCGTCGGCCTGGCCGGGATCGACGGCAACGGCCAGCAGGACGTGGTCCGTGCGCTGGCCGGCCTCCAGTCGGCCAGGGGCGCGGTGCGCCTGCGGGGAAAGGCGCTTGACCTCTCCTCGCCGCTGCGCGCCGCCCGCTCCGGCATCGCGCACCTGCCGGCCGACCGGCACGCCGACGGGCTGTTCCTGTCGCTGTCGTTGCGGGAGAACCTCACACCGCTGGTGCTGCCGAGCATGTCCCGGCTCGGTGTGCTGCGCGGCGGGTCGGAACGCGCGTACGCCGCCGAGCAGCTCCGCGCGGTCGGCGCGAAGGCGTCCTCCACCGAGCAGGCCGCGGCCACCTTGTCGGGCGGCAACCAGCAGAAGATCCTGCTCGGCCGGGCCCTGAGCATGGGCGGCGACGTGCTGCTGGCCGCCGAGCCGACACGTGGCGTGGACGTCGGCGCCCGGCTGGAGATCTACCGCACGATGCGCGAACTGGTCGCCCAGGGCAAGACGGTCGTCGTGATGTCGTCCGACGCGCTGGAACTGCAAGGGCTGTGCGACCGCGTCGTGGTGTTCTCCCGCGGGCGCGCGGTGCGCACGCTGACCGGCGACGAGGTCACCGAGGAGGCGATCACCGGCACCGCGCTGCGCGCGACCGTCGAGGGCACCGCGGCCGCCACCCGCGCCCGCGGCAGGGGCGCACGTGCCCGGTTCCTCGGCGGCGACTATCTTCCCGGCGTGCTGCTGGCGCTGCTGTGCGTCGCCTTCAGCGGTTACGTCTACCAGCACAACGCGCTGTTCCTCTCCAGCCGCAGCGTCTCGGCGTCCCTGCTGCTGCTGAACCCGCTGATCATCGGTGCGCTGGCGCAGCTGATCGCGATCACCGTGGGCGGGATCGACCTCTCGGTCGGCTCGGTCATGTCCGTGTCGGCGACCGCGCTGTCGTACTACGCCCACACCGGCCAGTCCTGGGGTTCCTTCAGCGCCGGCGTCGCGGTGTGCCTGCTGCTGGGAGCCGCCGTCGGACTGGTGAACGCCGGGCTGATCGTCTACGCGCGGTTCGCCCCGGTGCTGGCCACACTGATCACCTTCATCCTCGGGCAGGGCGTCGCGTACCTGATCCGGTCGACTCCGGCCGGCAACGTCGACGGCCGGATCAGCGCCCACCTGTCCTGGCTGCAGGGCCCGGTCCCGCTTGTCACGATCGTGTGCGTCGTGGTCGTGGTGCTCGGCGAACTGGTGCTGCGCCGCACGGTCGGCGGCATGAAGCTCCGCGCGGTCGGCTCCGATCCGGTCCGGGCGCACCGCCTCGGGATCAACGTGCGGGGCACCCTGGTCGGCGCGTACGTGGCCTCCGGCGTGCTGGCCGCCGTCGCCGGCGTCTTCCTGTACGCGGTCGTCGGCATCGGCGACGCCACCATCGGACAGAACTACCTGCTGCTCAGCATCAGCGCGGTGGTCCTGGGCGGCGCGAGCATCTACGGCGGCCGCGCCTCGCTGGTGGGGACCGTTCTCGGCGCGCTCCTGCTGGAACTGTTCGTGGCGTCCATTCCGTTCCTCGGTGTCCAGCCGGCCTGGCAGCAGATCCTGCCCGGACTGATGATCGTCGCGGGCGCCGGGCTGTACACCAAGGTCCGCGGCACCGGCGCCGACGCGGGGGAGTGGTCATGAGCGCCCCGACACCGCGTGAACTCGGCCGGCTCGCCGGCCGGATCAGCCCGATCTGGCCGGTGACCGTGCTGATGTTCGCCGTCAGTCCGCTGATCGCCGGCGGCAGCCTCAGCTCGGGAGCGCTGCGTTCGATGATCCCCTTCGCCGCACTGCTGGCGATCTCCTCGGCCGGCCAGAGCATGGTCATGCAGCAGCGCGGCCTGGACCTGTCCGTGCCGGGGGCCGTGACGCTCGCCGCGATGGTCGTCACCCACTACGCCAGGGGCGAGGACGCCCGCCTGCCCGTCGCCATCGCGCTGGCCTGTCTCGCGTGCGTGGCCGGCGGCATCGTGCTGGCGCTGGCCGTGACGGTGCTGCGGCTGACGGCGCTGGTGGCCAGCCTCGGGATGAACTCGGTCTACCTCGGTGCCGCCCTCTACCTCACCCATGGCGTAGCGACGGAACAGGCTCCGCCCGGGCTCAGCCGCTTCTCGCTGGGCACGGTCGCCGGGGTGTCCCACATCGCGATCGTCGCCGTCGTCCTGGTGGTGATCGGCGCGTTCGTCAGCGGGCGTACGGTCCTCGGCCGGCGCTTCCTGCTCACCGCTCAGAGCCCGGCGGCCGCCCGCGTCGCCGGAATCCGCGTCCGCAGCTACCTCAGCTGGACCTTTGTCGCCGCCAGTGTCTGTTACGCGACCACCGGCATCTTCCTCGCCGGCTTCCTCCAGACCCCCGGCCTGAGCGTAGGGTCGGACTACCTGCTGTCGACGGTGGCCGCGGTCGTGCTGGGCGGCATGTCCGTCGGACGCCGGGGCAACGTCATTCTCTCCACCGCGGCCGGGGCGCTGTTCCTCACGCAGTTGGAACAGGTCGTGCTCGGGACGAGCACGACGCCGTCGGTCCAATACCTCGTCGAGGGCGCGATCATCGCCGTCGCCATGCTCGCTCCGATGCTGCGCCTCGCGTGGCACCGGACCCGGACGCAGCGCGTCGAGCCGCCGACACCCGTCATGGAAGGGACACCCCGCTAGTGCCTGACTCCCACCGGATCCTGCTCAAGGGCGGGACGATCATCACCGTCGACCCGGAACTCGGCGACCTCACCGTCGGCGACATCCTCGTCGAAGACGGCCGGATCGCCGCGGTCGCCCCCGACCTGGGGCCGCTCGACGCCGAAGTGATCGACGCCCACGGCATGATCGTCATGCCCGGCTTCGTCGACACCCACCGGCACACCTGGCAGGCGCCGCTGCGCAACATCGGCTCGGACTGGACACTCGGTCAGTACTCCGCCGGCATGCACCGCGGCTTCAGCACCTACTTCCGGCCGGAGGACACCTACGCGGGCAACCTGCTCGGCGCGGCCGAGGCACTGGACTCCGGGATCACCACGCTGCTGGACTGGTCGCACAGCGTCGAGACCCCCGAGCACAGCGACGCCGCCATCAGCGCCCTGTTCGAAACGGGCGGCCGGGCGGTCTTCGCGCACGCGTGCGGCGCGTCGCGGTGGCAGATGCCGAGCGCGGTGGACCACGACCGCGACATCCTGCGGATCCGCGATCAGTACTTCAGCAGCGCCGGCCAACTCGTCACCCTGGCCTTCGCCGCCCGCGGACCGCAGTTCGCCAGCCACGAGGTGACCCTGCGGGACTGGGAGCTGGTCCGCGAGGTCGGAGCGCCGGTCACCGTCCACGTCGGCGACGGCGAATGGGGCAAGACCCGCCCGGTCGCCTGGATGAACGAGCACGGACTGCTCGCCGAGGACGTCACGTACGTCCACTGCAACACCCTCGCCGACGACGAACTCCGGATGATCGCCGACACCGGCGGCAGCGCGAGCGTCTCGGCCGACATCGAGACCCAGATGGGGCACGGCTGGCCGGCGACCGGACGGCTGCTCGCCGTCGGCATCCGGCCGAGCCTGTCGATCGACGTCTGCACCTCCAACGGCGGCAGCATGTTCGGGGCGATGAAGACCACCATCAGCATCCAGCGGGCGCTGGACAACGCGGCCGAACCCAACCCGGGAGAGCAGCAGTCGCTCAAGCTCGGCTGCCGCGACGTCATCGAGTTCGCGACCCTCCAGGGCGCCCGCGCGGTCGGTCTTGGTGACCGTGTCGGCAGCATCACCGTGGGCAAGGACGCCGACATCATCCTCATCCGTACCGACGCCCTCGGGATGCGGCCGCTGAACCACCCGGCCGGTGCGGTCGTGTACTCGGCCCACGCCGGTCTGGTGGACACCGTGCTGGTGGCGGGCCGGGTCGTGAAGCGCGGCGGCGTGCTGACGACGGTGGACGCGGAGCGTGTGGGGAAGCTCGCCGAGGAGACCCGTGACCACCTCCTGCGCAGTGCCCAGGCGGGTGACCGGATCCCCGACGCCCAGCTCGGCGGCGACTGGCTGCCGGGCACGGTGCGCGCACCGAGCGGGGACAACGATGGCGCGACAGAACGGAGTCAGGCATGAGCGGCACGATGCGTGCGGCGGTGACGGCGGTCTTCGGACAACCGCCCGAACCGCGGGAGGTGCCGGTGCCCACCGCGGCGCCGGACGAGCTGCTGATCAAGGTGCGCTCGGTCGGCCTGTGCGGCTCGGACCTCAAGGTGAACAGCGGTGCCATACCCGGACTGCGGACGCCGCTGATCCAGGGCCACGAGGTGTCCGGTGAGGTCGTCAGCGGCCCGGCGGGCTGGGCCGGGGGCGAGCGGGTGGCGCTCTACACCTTCCAGCCGTGCAACCAGTGCGCCTGGTGCCTGCGCGGGCAGACCAACCTGTGCCCGACCGCGCGGCGGATCGGCTTCGAACGGGACGGGGGACTGGCCGAGTACGTCACCGCGCGCCCCGTCGACGTCGTACGCTTCGGGCCGGACCTGGGCTTCGACGCCGCGGCCGTGACGATGGACGCGGTGCTGACGCCGTGGCGGGCGGTGCGGGTGCGGGCCGGCCTCAAGCCGGGCGAACGGCTGGCCGTCGTCGGGGCGGGCGGGCTGGGGCTGCACGCGGTACAGATCGCGGTCGCGCTCGGCGCCCACGTCGCGGTGGTCGACCTCAGCCAGGCCCGGCGCGCGTCGGCGCTGGAACTCGGCGCGGAACTGGCCGTCGGTCCGGACAGCGCGGAGGAGATCCTCGACTGGTCCGCCGGCGGCGTCGACGCGGCGCTGGAGGCATCGGGCGCGCCGGCCGGCTTCACCACCGCGGTGCGGGTGGTACGGCCCGGCGGGGCGGTGGTGTGCTGCGGCTACAAGCCCGGCTCCGACGTGGCCGCCGACTCGATGAAGCTGGCCCTGGCCGAACTCACCGTACTGGGCTCACGAGGGGGTGCCCGTGCGGATGCCGCAGAGGCGGTCGCGGCCGTGGAGCGCGGCGAGGTCCGCCCGCTGATCGCCAAGGCCGGCGGTATGGACGACGTCCCCCGCTTCTTCGAGGAACTGGCCGCGGGCGAAAGCGTCGGGCGCCTGGTTGTCCACCCGAGCGGGAGTTAGGGGCACGCGATGACGGTTGTCCGCGACCACCCGCAGGGGACGTCAGCCGCTGAGCCGGGCGATCGTCAGCGCGGCCGTCTTCACCGCCGGCGCGAGGCTGCCCACGCGGGTCGTGGAGCGCGCCACGATGCCGACCGCTCCGCGCAGGATGCCGCCCATGCCCAGGATCGGCGCCGCCACCGACACCGCTCCGAGGGTCATCTCCTCCCGCGAATAGGCGACGCCGTCCCGGCGTGCCTGCTTCAGCTCGGCGACGAGCCGGGCGGGCTGGGTGACGGTGTACGGGGTGCGCCGTTCCAGACCGGCCGCGACGACGTCCTGCAGCAACTGCTGCTGGGAGTGCGCCAGGATGCACTTGCCGACGGCCGTCGCGTACAACGGCAGCTTCCCGCCGACCTCGGTCGCCGTCGGCGCCGACTTGGGGCCGAACACCTTGTCGATGCACAGCGCCTGCAGGCCCTGCGGCACCACGAGCTGCACCGTCTCATTGGTGGCCGTGTACAGGTCGTAGAGCGAAGGCAGCGCCGCCTCGCGGATGTTGCGCTGCTGCGGCGCGAGAATGCCGATGTTCCACAACCGCATACCGACGCGGTACCGGTTGTCGACCAGGCGCTCCAGGGCGCCCCACTCCGCGAGCTGGGCGATGATCCTGCGCGCGGTGGAGATGGGCAGCCCCGACGCGGTGGCGATCTCGCTCAAGGTGAGTTCGGTGTGCGTGGGATCGAAGCAGTCCAGCACCTGCAGCACCCGCTGGACCACGGTCGCGCCAGGCGTATTGCTGTTGCCCGCCATCGGGGCCTCCCGTCCCGTCGAACCATCAGGTTTGCCGCTCACCGGCAACCGTATCTCCATCCGCCGCATGGTCATAGCCGTCAACGGCATCAGCGCCAATCACAGTTTGCCACTCAGTGGCAGAGAAGCCTTTTGCCTGAGCGAGCGTGTGCATAGGCTCCCGGTAGGACCCGGCCCCGCCGTCGGCGGGGTCCATCCCTGACGTTGAAAGAGGAAAACATGGTGTCCACTCAGCCCGGCACGGTTCTCACCGATGACGCCGCCGCCGTCCGCGCCGTGATCGAGAATTGGGCGGTGTGGCGCGACGCGGGGGACTGGGACCGGTTCGCGACGGTGTGGCACCCGGACGGCTACATGGCCGCGACTTGGTTCCAGGGCAGCGCCGCCGACTTCATCGCGGTGACCCAGACGGGCTTCGAGGCGGGCACCCGCATCCTGCACTTCCTCGGCGGGACGTCCGTCGACGTGGCCGGCGACCGGGCGATCGGACAGACCAAGATGACGATCAGCCAGCGCGACACCGTGCACGGCGTACTCGTCGACGCCGTCTGCACCGGGCGCTTCTACGACTTCTTCGCGCGCGACGCCGGCCAGTGGAAGCTGGTGCGGCGCCAGCCGATCTACGAGAAGGACCGGCTCGACCCGGTGGACCCGGCCGCCCGCGTCGAACTGGACGCCGCGCGGCTCGCCCGCTACCCCGAGGGCTACCGTCATCTCGCCTACCTGCAGCGTGAGGCCGGCTTCGAGGTCAAGGACGGGCTGCCCGGGCTGACCGGTGAGGCCGTCCAACGGCTCTACGCCGAAGGAGCCGCCTGGCTGGCGGGCGCCGCGTCACCGGGCCGGCCGCAGTAGCGAGGAGGAGCAGGAGGTGACGAAGGTGAGTTCGCCGAGCGTGGAGTCGACCGTGCGTGATTTCGCCTACGACGCACTGCCCGGACGCGTGGTCTTCGCGCGGCGCGCGGCGCGGGAGCGACTGGCAGCGGAGATCGAGAGGCTGGGCGTCGAGCGGGTGATGCTGATCGTCGGCCCTGGCCAGAGGGAACTGGCAGCCGAACTCGTCGTCCCGTTCGCCGGACGGGTCGTCGTCCACTACGACCAGGTGCGGCCGCACGTACCGCGGGAGGTCGCCGAGCACGCCCGTGAGGCCGCGCGGCGGGTGAAGGCCGACGCCCTGCTCAGCGTGGGCGGCGGCTCGACCACCGGCACGGCGAAAATCGTCGCGCTGACCCAGCACCTGCCCGTCGTCGCGGTGCCGACCACCTATGCCGGCTCCGAGATGACACCGGTCTGGGGCATGACCACCGGCACGGTCAAGAACACCGGACGCGACCTGGCCGTGCTGCCGCGTGTCGTCGTGTACGACCCGGAACTCGTCGAGACGCTGCCCGCCGCCCTGGCGGTGGCCTCGGCGCTGAACGCCATGGCGCACTGCCTGGAGTCGCTGTGGACGTCCGCGGCACCACTGGTGGAGTCGATGGCGCTGGACGGTGCCCGGTCACTGGCGGCCGGGCTGTCCGCGGCGGCGGCCGGGCGCCCGGCGGCCGACGCACTGCTGTACGGCGCCTACCTGGCAGGCGCCGCCTTCGCATCGGCCGGATCCGGCCTGCACCACAGGATCTGCCACGCGCTCGGCGGCGGATTCGACCTGCCCCACGCCCAGACGCACGCCGTGGTGCTGCCGCACGTCCTCGCGTTCAACGCCCCCGCGGTCCCTGCCGCCATGGCCAGGCTCGCGCCAGCGCTCGGCGCCGACGACCCGGTCACCGGCCTGCGGGATCTGTACCGGCGCTGCCACGCCCCGCGGTCGCTCGCCGAGATCGGACTGGCCCGCGCCGACCTGCCCCGGGCCATCGAACTCGTCACCGCCAGGCTGCCGGTCGACAACCCCCGCCCCGTCGGGGCGGACGACATCGCCGCGCTGCTGACCGCGGCGTTCCACGGCGAGGTGGGTGCCCGGTGACCGGGCCCGAGTCCGGCGCGGAGCGGACCGCCGGCCCGGCGCGCCGGGCAGCGCTGGAGCAGGCCGTCACCGACGAGGTCGTCGCCAGCTTCGCCCACGCCAGGACCGAACGCTTCACCGAGCTGATGTCGAGCCTGGTGCGGCACCTGCACGCGTTCGCGCGCGATGTCCGGCTCACCCAGCCGGAGTGGGAGGCGGCCATCGCGTTCCTCACCGCCACCGGGCAGACGTGCACGGACAAGCGGCAGGAGTTCATCCTGCTCTCGGACGTACTGGGCCTGTCGATGCAGACCGTGGGCATCAATGCCGCGTCCTCGCAAGCCGCGACCGAGTCCACGGTCTTCGGGCCCTTCTTCGTCGAGGGCAGCCCGCGCATCGAACTCGGCGGCGACATCGCGGAAGGCGTCTCCGGCCGCCCCTGCTACGTCTCCGGCCGTGTGCTCGACGACACCGGCGCGCCGATCAGCGGGGCCCGCGTCGAGCTCTGGGAAGCCGACGACGAGGGCTTCTACGACGTTCAGTACGGCGGGGACCGGATGCAGGCCCGCGGCCATCTCTTCTCCGGGGACGGCGGCGCCTACCGGTTCTGGTCGGTGCTGCCGGCGCCCTACCCGATCCCGTACGACGGGCCGGTCGGGCAACTGCTGGACGCCGCCAACCGCTCGCCGATGCGGCCGGCGCACATCCACTTCATGGTGAAGGCACCCGGCTGCCGGACACTCATCACGCACATCTTCGTCGCCGGCAGCCCGCACCTGACCGACGACGCGGTGTTCGCGGTCAAACCGAGCCTGGTCGTCGACTTCGTGGAGCACCCGCCCGGCACGGCCCCCGACGGACGCGTCCTCGACGGCCCCTGGCACGAGGCGAGTTTCGACCTCGTGCTGGCGCGGACCCGGTGAGCGGCACCGGAGGACTGCCGGTCAGCGCGGCAGTGATCAGCGAACGCGGCGGGCCGTTCGTCATCGAGCAGCTCCAACTCGCGCCGCCGCGCCCCGACGAGGTGCTGCTGCGCGTCGTCGCCGCCGGCGTCTGCCGCACCGATCTGCACATCCGCGACCAGGAGTACCCGATCCGGCTGCCGGTGGTGGCCGGGCACGAGGGCGCCGGCGTCATCGAGGCGGTCGGAACCGCCGTGACCGCACTGGCCCCCGGTGACCACGTCGTGGTGTCCTATCCGTCCTGCGGCGCGTGCCGGCACTGCCTGCGCGCCGAACTCCCTTACTGCGTGCACGGGTTCGAGCTGTCGTTCGGCGGGCAGCGGCTGGACGGCACCTCGGCCCTCACCCGCGCCGGCGGCGAGCGCGTGAACGGGCACATCTTCCAGCAGTCCGCGTTCGCCACCCACGCCGTCGTCCCCGCCCGCAGCGCGGTCAGAGTACCGGCCGACCTCCCGCTGGAACTGCTGGCACCGCTGGCCTGCGGGGTGCAGACCGGTGCCGGCGCGGTGCTGAACACGCTCGCCGTGACCGCCGGCGACCGCGTGGCCGTACTCGGGGCCGGTGGTGTGGGGCTCTCCTCGGTGATGGCCGCGGCCGCCGTCGGTGCCGCCCGGATCATCGCGGTCGACGTCAACCCGGCCCGGCGCGCACTGGCCCTCGAACTCGGCGCCACCGAGGCCGTCGATCCGGCCGGCATCGACCTGGCCGGCGAGCTGTCGGCCCGCACCGGCGGCCGGCTGCGGCACATCGTCGAGACCACCGGGCTGCCCGCCGTCCTGGCGGACGCGCTGCGCGCCGTCGACATGACCGGCACGGTCGCCGTCGTCGGCGCCGCAGCGGCGGGGACCAGGGTCACGCTCGACACCAACACCCTGCTCAACGGCCGCCGTTTGCGCGGCGTGATCCAGGGCGACGCCGTGCCCCACGAGTTCATCCCGCGCCTCATCGGACTTCACCGGGCCGGCCGGCTGCCGCTGGAGCGCATCGTCACCCCTTACGACTTCGCGGACATCAACATCGCGGTCAAGGACATGTCCGAAGGCATTGCCGTCAAGCCGGTGCTGCGCATCGGCACCGCAAGCGACCCCGCAAGCGACCCCGCAAGCGACCCTGCACCCGCGCGATGAAGGAGCACACCGTGGCACACGCACTCAACTACATCGGCGGGAAATGGGTCGACACCGACGACCGGCGGCCCAGCTTCGACCCGGCGACCGGCGAGCAGATCGGCACGTTCGCCTTCGCCGACCGCGGCCACACCCAGGCCGCGATCGACGCGGCGCTGCGCGCGTTCGCCGAGTCGGACTGGAGACACGACGCGAGGCTGCGCGCCCGGGTCCTCAACGCGATGGCCGACCAGGTCGAGCGGCGCAGCGACGAGCTGATCGAACTCCTCGCCCTGAACAACGGCAAGATCGTCCCGGAGGCGACGTTCGAGATCAGCATGGTGCCCTCCAAACTCCGCTGGTGGGCGGCGATGGCGCTCACCTCGCAGGGCCGCGCGGCCGACATGGGGCACGGCCGTACGTCGCTGGTCCTGCGCGAGCCGGTCGGGGTCGCCGGGATCATCGTCCCCTTCAACTCACCGGTCATCCTGGCCGTACGGTCCCTCGGCCCGGCGCTGGCCGCCGGGACCACCGCGGTGCTGAAGTTCCCGGACGAGACCGCGATGGTCAACTCGCTCTTCTTCGAGGTGATGGCGGCCTCGGACGGGCTGCCGGACGGCGTGATCAACGCGGTCAACACCGACCGCGTCGGCGGCGCGGTCCTGGTCGAATCGCCCCACGTGCCGGTCATCAGCTTCACCGGCAGTACCGCGACCGGACGCGCCATCTCGGCTGCCGGTGCCGCGCACCTGAAGCGGTTCGGCCTGGAACTCGGCGGCAAGACCCCGATGATCCTCTTCGAGGACGCCGACCTGGACGCGGCGACCCCCGTACTCAGCAAGGCGATCACGACCTTCGCCGGCCAGTTCTGCATGGCCGGCTCACGGCTGCTGGTCCACCGCTCGATCGCCGACGAGGTGCGCACGGCCATGACATCGCGCCTTGCCGGTGTCCGTGTCGGGCCCGCGTCCGATCCGAGGAGCGAGATGGGTCCGTTGATCGACAAGGCGAACGTGGCGCGGGTGGACGCGGTGGTCGAGAAGGCCATCGCCGACGGGGCGAAGGTCCTCGTGCGCGGCGGCAGCCCGGACGACACGGAGCTGGCCGGCGGCGCGTTCTACCGGCCGGTGCTGCTGGAGGTCACCGATCAGTCCGCGGCCGTCATCCAGCAGGAGACCTTCGGTCCGGTGCTGACGCTGCAGGTGTTCGAGAACGAGGACGAAGCGGTCGAACTGGCCAACGACAGCGAGTACGGGTTGTCGGCGAGCATATGGACACGCGATGTCGACCGTTCGCTGCGGGTCGCCAAACGGCTTGAGTCCGGCACCGTCTGGGTCAACAACTGGGCGCTGGTCCACGACGAGTTCGAGGAGGGCGGCTACAAGCAGAGCGGTACCGGCCGCCTCAACGGCGTCGCCGCCCTGGAGGAGTTCCTGGAGTACAAGCACATCGCCTTCGGCTCCGGTCACTGACGGGAGAACGGCCCGGCCCGCGGGCGGGTCATCACCCGGGCCCCGGCCGGGGCCGCGTTCCAGGCCCGCGCATGCGCTCGTCCGGGGCGCCGGGTGGGCCGGGTGCGAGACGTCGGGTCGTCAGGCCGGAGTGCGGTGGTGGGCGACCGACAAGGCTCGTGCTCTCTGACCGCACAGTGGCCGCGTCCCGCGCCGGACGATTCTTCGACATCATCGGTGACAGCGAAGACCGGGGCTCATGCCTGTGACCCGCCGCTCGTCGCGCGAGCTCCACCGGCCGGCCGGCCGCCGGGCCGGGTTCGGCTGCGCTCCTGGCCGGGCGCGGTGGGACGGGCGCCGGGGAACGAGCTAGGCAGCGTCGTTGCCGTCGCGCAGGGAACGGATCATGCTCTGCAGGATCCGGAACGCGTGTGACTGCTCGGTCTCGTTCAGGCCGGCCAGCATTCTGACCTCGACGGACCGGACCGCCACGGTCGCCTTCTCCAGGCTCTGCCGGCCGCGGGGCGTGAGCCGCGCGGGAAGGACCTTCCCGACGGGCGCCTCCGCGGGCCTGGTCACGTAGCCGTCCCGTTCCAGGGCCTGGAGCAGCACGTTCATCGACTGCCGTGTCACGAACGCGCCACGCGCGAGCTCGGAGTTCGACAGGCCCGGCCGCTGGGCCAGCAGTTCGAGGCAGGAGTAGTGCGTCACGCTCATCCCGAGTGGCCGCAGCACCTCCTCCATGGCTGCGCGCAAGGCGCTCGAAGCCTCTTTCAGCAGGTAGCCCAGTGATTTGTCCAGGTCGACGCCGGCACCTTTTTGACTCATGTCAGAAGTCTGACATACAGTGGTCTGTGTCAGGAATCTGACACGGAGAGAAGGAGCATCATCATGCCCGTCACCGGCCCCGACTTCATCTCGCTCCAGGCGCGCGACCTCGACGCTTCGCAGGCGTTCTACGAGCAGTACCTCGGCCTCGTCCGCTCGCAGGCCGGACCTCCGCACGCCGTCGTCTTCGAGACGAAGCCGATCGCGTTCGCACTGCGCGACGTCGTTCCCGGCACCGATCTCGCATCCGCTGCCCAACCCGGCATCGGCGCCGCGATCTGGCTCCACGCCACCGACGTCCAGGCCATCCACGACGCCCTCGTCGCCGACGGTCACACCATCGTCTCCGCACCGATCGACGGCCCCTTCGGCCGGACATTCACCTTCGCCGACCCCGACGGCTACCAGGTCACCCTCCACGACCGCACCTGACAAACCGAACGTCAGCCGTCAGCGGTCAGCGGTCCGCTGAAGGGGGAAGCGGCCGCGGCGCCAGTGCCAGTGGCGGTCCGCCTTCAGGTGGTCGACGACCGCGCGCTGGAGGACGGTGCGGCGCGGCAGTTGGTCGAGTGGTGTGGTGAGGGTGCGGAAGACGAAGCGCAGGACCTCGACATCGGCGTCCAGTCCTTCCGGCTCCTCGTAGGGGTCCAGTGCGAACCTCCGCTGGAACCGGGCGATGTTGGAGTTCTCGGGCAGGTACTCCAGCAGTTGCGGGTCGAGCAGCCACGAGCCGCAGGAGAACGCCGTGTAGCGCTCGTCCGGAAAGTGGCGCGGGAAGAAGGCGCGGGCCTCCTCGAGCGACGCCGCGACCAACTGCGGGGTGATAGGTCCCGCCTCGGGGACGTGCAGGTCGATGGTGCTGTCGCCGCGCTGGTACTGCAGCCGGCCCAACTCGTAGACACTGCCTCGGGTATGCAGCGTCAGCCAGCTCTGCATGACCGGCCGGCCCTGGCCGTGCATGCGCCGGTCGACCGCGAGGTTGCGGCCCAGGTCCGCGAGAGTCGCCCAAGATACGGCGTCGGCGATGCCGTGGTCGCGGTGGTAGTCGATGACGACACCGACCAGGGCCAGGTAGCCGTACACGTAGAGGTGGCGCCAGGCGGGGCCCCGCTCGCGCGGCAGCTCCGGACCGGGGGACAGCCAGCCGTGGCCCCCGAGATCGGCGCGGACCAGGGCGATCGAACGGTCGAGCAACCAGCGCAGTTCCGGAGTCCACAACGCCGAGCCGGGGTCCGGCCAGCCCGCCATGATCTCGGCGACGTCGTCCGGCGGCACCGCGAGCCGGGCGAGGATCGCGGGCGCGTCGGCCTTGGCGGGCAGCGGAGCCGACGGGCTGTCGCCGGCGAGCCGGTGCACGCGGTTGACGTCCTCGACCGGTACGCCGAGCCGGGCGGCGATGTCGTCCAGATCCACGCGGGCCAATCTACCGGCCGGTGAGGCCGCCGCTCCCGGCGTCCGCCCCCCACCCCGCGGACGCCGTGCTACTGACGGCTCGGGAGCATCGCGAGTGCCTGCGACCGCTGGGCGACCAACTCGTCGTAGGTGCCGTCGCGTTCGGCCCACCGGTGCATCAGTACGCCCTTGACGAGGATTTCGCGCGGAGTGGGGTCGGCCTGGAGCAGGTCCATCGCCTCGGTGACGAACTCGTCCAGTTTGAGCGCGCGCGGGTTGAGCCGTGCCTGTTCCGGCGTGGTGGCGACGGCCGGCGGGACGAGTTCGGACACCTCGACACCGGTGCCCTCCAGCTGCGCGCGCAACGCCTCGGAGTACGCGTGCACGGCGGCCTTCGACGCGGCGTAGGTCGGCATGAGCGGGAACGGCAGGAACCCGATGCCCGAGGTGACCGTGACGACGGTGCCGGCGCCGCGCTCGATCAGGTGCGGGGTGAAGGCGTCGATGACCCGGATGGTGCCCAGGAGGTTGGTGTCGACCGTCTCCTGCGCGGCGCTGAAGTGCGCGGGATCGCGCAGATCCTCGGGGATCCCGACCCCCGACATCGTCACGATCGTGTCAAGGCCCGGGTGGCCGCGCAGGATCGTGTCCCGGGCACGGCCGACGCTCTCCTGGTCGGTCACGTCGATCGGAACGGTGGCGAACCCCTCAGCCGCGAGCCGGTCCAGCAGGTCGGTTCGGCGTCCGCCGACGATCACGGCGCTGCCGGCCGCGGCGAAGCGCCGGGCGAGTTCGAGACCGATTCCCGAGGTGGCGCCGGCGATGAAGACGGTGCGGTTGGTGATGTCCATTGACTGCTCCTGCTCAGGGCGCCGCCAGCGGCAAACTGGCGGGCGCATGCGATGACGGTGCGGTTGACCGGCCGGGGCTTCGCCGCGCGGTGTGTCCGGCTTCGCCGGGGCGACACACCTTCAGTGTCGATCTGTTCCCGGGCGGCAGGCAGTACCCCCGTCTTCCGTGGTCCTGTCAGGGCCCCCTTTGCCGGGGGGACCCTGAACTACGATGCGGAACATGAGCGACGACGACCGCGCCAACCAGCTCGGCGGTTACCTCCGTGCCCGGCGGGCACTGGTCTCTCCGGAGCAGGCGGGGCTTCCGGCGGGTACGAATCGCCGCGTTCCCGGGCTTCGCCGCGAAGAAGTCGCCATGCTCGCGGGCATCAGCGCCGACTACTACCTGCGGCTGGAGCGCGGTCGTGACAAGAACCCCTCACCGCAGGTCCTCGAATCGCTCGCGCGGGTCCTGCACCTCGACGAGCTCGAACAGGAATATCTTCTCGGCCTGACCGCCTCACGCCCGAGGCGACCGCGACGCCGGAAGCCCGAACGCGTGCCCGCACGGTTGCATCAGCTCCTGGCGAGCGTGCAGGTTCCCGCGTTCGTGGAAGGGCGCGCGTTCGACGTACTCGCGTCGAACCCGCTCGCGGTCGCGCTCTCGCCGCGCCTCCAGCCCGGGTACAACCGTCTCCGCTCACTGCTCCTCGACCCTGAGGAGCAGGTCTTCCAGCAGGACTGGGCGCGCTCCACGGAGGGATTCATCGCCGCTTTCCGACAGTCCATCGGTGACGACGTCGACAACGCGCGGTTCGTGGAGCTCGTGGGTGAGCTCGCCCTGTCGAGCGAGCGGTTCCGGACCCTCTGGGCGCGCCACGATGTGCGCGGCCTCGAAGGCGGCACCACCACCGTGAACCATCCCGTCGTCGGCGAGCTGCGCCTGCACCGGGACAAGCTCCCGGTGGACGACGTGCTCCTGGTCCTCTACTACGCCGATCAGGGCAGCGAGAGCGACGAGAAACTACGCCTCCTCGCCTCCATGGCCCAGGCGGCACCCACCCGGACGGACCGCCGCAGCTCGGCCGGTGACCGATAGGTCCGACGGCGTCGGACGTAACCGTCGGAAGGAGCCGGCAGAGAGAGCCGTCGGAGGGAGCCGTCAGGGCAGCCGTCAGAGGTAGCTGACGCCGGTCAGTTCCTCGGCCGCCGCCCAGAGCCGCTTGCCGACCGCAGGGTCGGCCGCCTCCCGGCTGAGCCGGGCCTCGGTGACCTGACCGCGCGTCTCCCACAGCCCGGACGGCCCGAAGAACTGGCCACCCCGTACACCGGGCTCGGTCGCGGCGCGCAACTGCGGCAGCGCGCCCTGCCGCACCGACTGGGTCACCAGCAGGCCGAGCGACGCGATCAACCGTCCGAGCCGGCCCCGGTGCTCCCAGGCACGCGGCGTCAGGTTGGTGCGGGTGAGACCGGGGTGGGCCAGCACGCTGACGACCGGCGATCCGGCGGCGCGCAGGCGGCGGTCCAGTTCGACGCCGAAGACCGTGGTGGCGAGCTTGGACCGGCCATAGGCGGGAGCGGCCCGGTAGTCACGCTCGAACATCAGGTCGTCGAAGTCGAGGTGCGCGTTCTTGTGGGTGATCGAGCTGAGACCGACCACCCGGGATTCCGGAGCCGCGGCCAGATTGCCGAGCAGCAGGCCGGTCAGCGCGAAGTGGCCCAGCATATTGGTGCCGAGATGCAGCTCGAAGCCGTCGGCGGAGGTGCGGCGCGGGCCGAGCAGCACCAGCCCGGCGTTGTTGACCAGCAGGTCGATCGCCGGGTGCTCGGCGGCGAGCCGCGCGGCGAACGCGCGTACCGAATCGAGCGAGGCCAGGTCCAGCTCGCGCACCTCGACGACGCCCCCGATACGGTGGGCGGCCTCCTCGACGGCGCCGCGGATACTGCGGGCGGCCTCCTCGCCGGCAGCGGTGTCGCGGACGGCGAGCACGACATGGGCGCCGTGGCGGGCCAGCTCCGTCGCGGTGACCAGGCCGAGGCCCGAGTTCGCGCCGGTCACCACGGCGATCCGGCCGTGCTGGTCGGGGATGCGGTCGGCGGTCCATCCGGTCATCTGCTGCTCCTGGGGGTGTCGGCGCGGTGGACGACGACGCTAGAGGCAGTGCGAGCCGGTTCGGTCGTTCTCGGTTCCCTAGGTCTGCGGGACCTACCGTGGGTGCCGAGCGGCGCGGCACACTTACGGCATGCCCCATCCGTACGCCCGTGAGCTCGGAGACTTCCTGCGCGCCCGGCGTGGCAGGCTGCGTCCGCACGACGTCGGCCTGGAGCCGGGCGGCCGGCGCAAGGTCACCGGGCTGCGGCGCGAGGAACTGGCCCTGCTGGCCGGGCTGAGCACCGACTACTACCAGCGGATGGAGCAGGGCCGGGAGGTCCACCCGTCCGACGACGTCCTGGACGCGCTCGCCGGTGCGCTCTGCCTCGACGACGAGGAACGCCGGCACCTGTTCACCCTGGCCCGCGCCGCCCGCCGGCCCGTGCCCGCCCGGGTGGATGACGGTCCGGAAAGGGTGCCGGAGAGCACACGGCGGCTGCTGCGGGTGCTGGACACCCCGGCGGTCGTGCTCGGCCGCCACCTCGACCTGCTCGCCTGGAACCCGATGGCGGAAGCGCTGCTCGGCGGCCCGGGGACCTACTCGCCCGACCGGCTCAACATGCTCCTGCTGATGTTCGACGACACGCTGACCGGTGAGCGGAGCTGTCCGGACTGGGAGCGGCAGGCCCTGGGCTACATCGGCATGATGCGGGCCGCGGTCGCCACCGACCCCACGCACCCGCGCGCCACCGCGATCGTCGGTGAGCTGAGCATCCGCAGCGCCGAGTTCCGGCGGCTGTGGGCCCGGCACGACGTGCGGGCGTCGGTGAGCGGCACAAAGACCTTCCGGGCCCCCGAGGCCGGGGACATCACGCTGGACTGGGACACCTATCCGCTGCCCGGCAACCCCGGCCCGGTGATGCTGGTCTTCACCGCCGAGCCGGGCAGCGCCGACGCGGACCGGCTGCAGCTCCTGGCGTCCTTGCACGCGACCCGCTCGGCGCGCACCGGCGGGCACACCCTCTGAGAAGCTGTGGACCGCCGGTCGGGGAGGTCCACGACGTGTACGTCGTAGCGGTCCTGCTCGGGGAGAAGCGTCGCGCATTCCGCCTCGCCGCGGCCGATGGCGGCCAACTGCTCGAAGCAGCCGAATCGTTCGACACCCGGGCTGAGGACGACGACCACGTCGGCCAGCCACCTCACCCTCCGCCGCCCCGAAGGCATGCGCCAGGCCGGACGGTGTGACGACCAGCCTGCCCTTTCCCCCCTGAGGTCGGAGTGCCGCCGAGGCGGAAGAGCTCGTGGGAGAGCTTGCGGTGGTGGTGCGGGCCCCCGCCGGCTCCGGGCTCCAGGATGAGCCGGCCGGCGCTGAACGCGCCCCCGCCGGCGAGCAGTTCGAACGCGCCGTCCGCGGGTCCTGCGCGGTGGGCGTGCGATAGGTTGCCCGGCATGACCGACGTACGACCCCTCGCCTGGCCACCTGCCCCGATCAGGACCGAGCGGCTCCTGCTCCGGGAAGCCGAGGCACGGGACCGTGCGGTGGTCATCGAGCTGAACGCCTCGCCGGAGGTGGGCACTTACCTCGGTGGTCCGCGACCGCGTGCTGAACTCGAACGTACGGTGCCCGAGGTGCCCGGGGCCCGCCCCGGCTTCTTCGTGGTCGAGCTCGACGGCGAGATGATCGGCACGGTCCAGCTCGACCCGCACGCCCCTGAGCAGCCAGGCAGCAACCACCGCCGGGAGGCCGGGGAGACCGAACTCGGTTACCTGTTCCTGCCGGAGGCGTGGGGATACGGGTACGCCACCGAGGCATGCGCGGCGGCGCTCGACTGGTTCGCCGGCGCGCTGCCCGGTGAGCCGGTGGTGCTCTACACCCAGACCGCCAACGCCCGCTCGATGCGGCTCGCGGCGAAGCTCGGGTTCACCGAGCTGGAGCGGTTCGAGGCGTACGACGCCGAGCAGTGGTTCGGCGTGCGGTCCTCGGCCACGCCGTCCGGTTGAGCTCCTGCTCCACAGCGCGGATCCCGGAGACCACCGATCGGTCGTCGGCGGATGGCCGTACCGCTCCCTCGGCGGTGTCGGTACGGGCGGTCAGGACGACACCTGGTCGTCCGATCGCCGATCGGCCCGGCCCGACGTGGCGGCGCGTCCCGCCTGCGGCTGCCGTCACAGGTCCAGCAGCAGGTCACGGACCGCGCCGGGCCGGGACAGGAACGGGTGGTGGCCGGCGTCGAGTTCGACGACACTGCCGGCCCGGCGGGCGAACTCCCGCTGCAGCCGCGCCGGGCTGGCGCGGTCCTGGGCGCAGACGAGGTACGTCGAGAGCACCAGCATCGGCCGCCCGGAGTTGGCGACGCTCGTCCTCGCCGTCATCTGTGGCCTCCTCATGGACCTCGACGCCACGGGCGACACCACCCGCACAGACCGGGCCTTCCACGACTTCCTCGCCACCCTGGAGCACCCCTCGACCGCCGACCGCACCACGGCCGGCACCGACGCGGCGCCGGGCACGTAGCGCTGCGCCGCCCACCGCTCGATCGCCCCGGCCCCGACACGTGGCTTGGGGGGAGCGGACCTCGACCGTTCGCCAGTGAAGCCTGACCGCCTTGGACCGGGCACAGGACGGCCCTTCCGGAGGGTCAGCTGAGCCATGCGTGCCAGCGGGCATGCGGGGGATCGCACCGCCCTGAGGCGACTGCCTGCCGATAGGCACGGTCCGTAAGCTCACTGTCCGCCCGATTCCGGTTGCCGTCCGGCGAGTTGAGCGCGCCAAGAGCGGTGTACCTGCCGCTGAGGACGACGACGCCGCAGTGCGGGCGCACGGACTCGGTGGCATACCGGCCGAGCGTCGCGGCGGCCACGACGGCGCAGATGCTGAGGACGACGAGTCGCCACGGGCTACGAACCGGGTACTGGACCACCCGCGGATCGTACTCAGTTCCGGCCGCCCGGCCGGCCGGACTGCCGCCGCCACCGTTCCCGCCGCCCGGACCGGCGCCGGCGATCACGCCGGCCGGACCGCTGCCGTGCCCTCCCGCCGGACCGCTGCCGTGCCCGCCCGCCGGACCGCCCCCGCGCCCGCCGCCCGGACCGGCGCCCCCGTGCCCGTCGGCCGGGCCGCCCGCCCGCCCGCCGGCCGGGCCGCCCCCACCGATCGCGCCCCCGTCCACCGGCTCCCGGAACTCCCATCCCTGCACGCTTATTGACGCTGCATACCCGCGGTGATTCACTGCCTGCCTGAGAGCGCTCTCTAGCGGCTGAGGGACCAGCCGCGGCCGTCTCGTCCACCACGTCAGGGAGAGCTGTGTCTGTCATTCCCACTCGCCGTACCGTGCTGCGCGGCGCTGCCGTCGCCGCTGCGGTGCCGCTGGCCGGCGGCATCTCCGCCGGCTCTGCCTTCGCGTCGTCGTCCGCGTCCGCCTCGTCGTCGCACGGGCACGGAAACGATTACGGCCACCATGGCGCCGCGGATCTCGGCCCGAACGTCCTGGTCTTCGACCCCTCCATGGGCGACGCCGCGATCCAGGCCAAGGTCGACGCCGTGTTCGCCGTCCAGGAGTCCAACCAGTTCGGCAGCGAGCGCTTCGCCCTGGCGTTCCGCCCGGGCACCTACAACGTCGACATCAACGTCGGCTTCTACACCCACGTCCTCGGCCTGGGCGCCGCCCCCGGCGACGTGGTGATCAACGGTCATGTCACGGTCGACGCCCAGTGGCTCGACGGCAACGGCACGCAGGACTTCTGGCGCGCCGCGGAGAACCTGACCATCGTGCCGCCGGACGGCCTCAACCGCTGGGCCGTCGCCCAGGCAGGCCCGATGCGCCGGGTCCACATCAAGGGCAACATCACGCTGTGGCCGAGCCCGCCCGGCAACCAGTGGTCCAGCGGCGGCTTCCTGGCCGACAGCGTGGTCGACGGCTACGTCGAATCCGGCTCACAGCAGCAGTGGCTGTCCCGCAACGACACCTTCGGCAGCTGGACCGGCTCCAACTGGAACATGGTCTTCGTCGGCGTCAAGGGCGCCCCCGCCCAGTCCTTCCCGACGCCGCCGTACACGACCGTCGACCGCACCCCGGTCGTCCGCGAGAAGCCGTTCCTCACCGTGGACCGGCACGGCGCCTACCAGGTCTTCGTACCCGCGCTGCGCCGTAACTCCACCGGCACCACCTGGGAGCACGGGCGGGCCGCGGGCCACACCATCGCGCTGTCGCGCTTCTTCGTGGCCAGGCCCGGCGACTCCGCCGCCGAGATCAACCGCGCGCTGGACCGCGGCCAGCACCTGCTGTTCACGCCCGGCATCTACAACCTGTCCTCGACGATCCGGGTCAGCCGCCCCGGCACCGTCGTGCTGGGCCTGGGCTACACGACGCTGCGCTCGACGCACGGCAACACGCTGATCGAGGTCGCCGACGTCAGCGGCGTCACCGTCGCCGGCGTACTCGTCGAGGCGGCCTCGGCGCATACTCCGGTGCTGCTGCGGGTCGGTTCGGGCCGCAGCAGGCGCCGCCACGACGCCGACCCCACCGCGCTCTTCGACGTCTTCGCCCGGATCGGCGGCGCCATCGCCGGCGGCGCGGGCATCAGCGTGCAGATCGACAGCAACGACGTCTTCTGCGACCACCTGTGGCTGTGGCGCGCCGACCACGGCCTGGACGACACGGTCGGCTGGGCGGTCAACCCCGCCGACACCGGCATCGTGGTGAACGGCGACCACGTCACCACGTACGGACTGTTCGTGGAGCACTACCAGAAGTACGAAGTGCTGTGGAACGGCGACCACGGCCGCACGTACTTCTTCCAGAACGAGCACCCGTACGACGTGCCCACCCAGAGCGCCTGGGTGCACGGCTCCACCAAGGGCTACGCGGCCTACAAGGTCGCCGACCGGGTCAGGGAGCACCACGCCTGGGGTCTTGGCAGTTACTGCTTCTTCAACCTCACCGCGGACATCTACACCGAGCGCGCCTACGAGGTCCCCGACACCCCCGGTGTCGTCTTCACCGACCTGATGACCGTCTGCCTCAACGGCGCGGGCGGCGGCGGCATCCTGCACTGCATCAACAACGCGGGCGACCCGGTCCAGAACGGCTTCGGGACGTACAACATGAAGGCGTACAGCAACGGCAAGAGCGTCGTCTGACGCTCCTCCTCGCGCCACCGATCGCCGCGGGAGGCCCCTCGAAGGGGTCGCCCGCGGCGCCGGGCCCCGCCCCGGTCGGCTGACCGCCGGCCGCTCCTGGGGCTCTCCCGCCCGAGACGGTTCCGGGTTACTTCTTCGCCCTGGCGAGGGCGTGCCGCTCGATGCTGGCGGCGAACAGTGGCGTCTCGCGCCGGCAGTGGTCGCCCGAAGCTTCCTGCCGTGCCTTCGCCGCCTCTTCGAAGGAGATGCCGTACTTCTCGTTGAACGCCATGTTCTCGGCGGTCGGCTTGCTGGTGACGTGATTGGTGTAGGTCAGCGTGCCATCGCCGTTGTCCTTGACGCTCAGGTCCCAGGTGACCTGGACGGTGGTCCACCCATGCGGGGTGTAGACGTCCGAGATCGACACCATGTGGCAGTGCTGCTTGCTGATGATCTCGCCGACGTAGTGCTGGACGACCAGGCCGGTGCCGATCATCTCGACGTTGATCGACATCGGCTTGCCGTCGTCGGTCGTCGTGTAGCCGGCCGCCTTGTGGTCGGGCGGCGCACAGCGCTGGTACTCCTTGTCGGGCAGGTTGAGCAGCCAGTCGCCGATGTCGACGGCGTCGAGCGGTGCGTGGATCGTCGCGGTCACGACCGAGTCGGAGAGGACCTTGTCGGTCAGAACGGTGTTCTCAACGGTCTGTGTCATAGTCTCTTCCCTCATTCAAGGAGATACGCTCACGTGCCGGCCGACACGGCACCGGTAATCCGAGCACCTGCGGGCGGTCAATGCGGGCTGAGCGATTGTGAACGAAATGGAACCGTGTGTGGTGGGAGGCGTGCCCGCCCGTCGCCCCCGTACGAAATACTCCCCTGCGGGGGCCTCCGTATTCTTCGTTCACGATACTACGGATCATCGCGGTCCGCAGAGATGGATCCGCTCGACGGGGGTCCGTGATGTGATTTCCGGCCGCCGGATTTCCGGGGGTTCGGGAGCGCGGCCGATTCCATGCGCAATTCCCATGACTCTGATTGATTTCCTTGATGAGAGTTCGGAATGCCGGCCGCCCGCGAGTGCCGGGCCGGCGGGTGCCCGCCCGCGCACTACAATCACCGGTGGCATACCGATCGCCCCGCCGATCCCTTCAGCGGCGATTGCGTGATCCGTACGTCGGCGAGTGGATAGAGAATCCCACTGGCAGACATAGACGAAGCCGATAGCAGAAATACGGTACCTTCCTGTGGAACTACGCTCGCTCGAAATCTTCGTTGCCGTCGCGGAGGAGAACTCGTTCACGAGAGCCGCCGAACGCTGCCGAGTTTCGCAGCCCACCGTTTCGCACCACATCTCCGGCCTGGAGAAGGAGGTCGGGGAACCGCTCTTCGACCGCGACCGCCGCACCGTGTCCCTCTCCGACGGCGGACACACCCTGCTCCCGTACGCCCGCGCGTGCCTGGCATCCGCCAGGGACGCGGGCGAAGCCTTCGCCAACCGCTCGCGGGCGATTGCCGGAGCGCTCAACCTCGGTACGGTGGAGGGCGTCGAATGGAGCCCGCTCCCCGGAGTGCTGCGGCAGTTCCACGACCGGCACCCGGCCGTCCGCGTGCGGCTGCAGTCCGGCACCACCGCCCCGCTGCTCGCCCAGGTCGCCCAGGGCCAGCTGGACGCGGCCATCACCGCCCGGCCCCTGGACGACCTCCCGCACGGTCTGCTCAGCAAGGTGATCCTCGCCGACGAGATCATGGCCCTGGTCGGCCGGGACACGCAGGCGGCCGGCGAAGGACTCCTCGACCTCGCGCAGGTCGTCGACGAGCGCCTGATCACCTACGACGAGAGCAGCGGGCTGCAGGCGATCATCCGCCGCGCCTTCGGACGCTCCGGCAGGGAACTGCGTCCGGCCTTCTCCACCAACGACGTTCCGCTCCAGGTGGCGCTCGCCGAAGCCGGTATCGGGGTGGCGCTCTCCGCCGGCTCCGACCCGGCCGTCATCAGCGCCGCCGGGGTCGTCCCCCTGCGGCTGGACCCGCCGATCGTCTACGAGAAGATCATGGTCTGGCAGGACCGGCCGCTGCCCTCACCCCTCGGCGCGTTCATGGCCGTGTGGGACGAGCTGGCCTCCGACGAGACCTGGACGGCACCGTCCCCGCGCACCTCCTGACAACCCCACCGGCGCCGCGGGGGACCGGAACGGGCCGGCCGGAACGCCTGGTGGCGTGCGGGAGTACCCGATTGGAGCTGTGGTCAATGGCGTAGGCGCATGCGTCCCTGGGCGACGATGGGGCGGCTACGCGCGCGGGCTCATCGCGGTGTGGGCCGGGCGACGGCGGTTGTGGCGCAAGGAGTGGGGCGATGAGTGGCGATGGCCGGGCCGCCGGCGGCGTAAGCGCGTGCCCGGGAGGCCGGCGGACGGTGGAGTCATGGCGGTGACCGTGGCAGGTGCGGGGGAGGGCTATCCCCTGGAGCCGCTGCCCCTGACGCGTGCGGTCGACGAGTTCGCGCTGACCACGGTGCTGCTCTTCGTGGTGGTCACGGCCGTCCGCGGGTTGCTCGCACCGTCCTCCCCGCTCGCCATCTCCGACCTGGACACAGCCCTCGGCGTCGTCGGGATTGTCGCCGGCGCCACTCTGACCGCGCTGATCTTCTCCCCGCCGGGCCGCAGGAGTGGTGCGCACATGAACCCCGCCGTGACCGTCGCGCTGTGGCTGATGGACGTCTTCCCCGGCCGGAGCGTCCTGCCGTACGTCATGGCCCAACTCGCCGGATCCGTTGCCGGAACGGCCCTCGCGCGCTGGGTGTGGGGCCATCAGGTCGCCGTGGTGGACTACTCGGCGGTGCGTCCGGCCCCCTCCTGGCGACAGGCCGCCGTCTTCCTCAGCGAAACGGGCTGCCTGATCGGCGTGGTGCTGCTCGTCGGCTTCTTCCTGGCCAACCCGAAGCACGCCGCGGTGCTCCCCTGGGCCCTCGGCATCGCCGTGGGCCTGATCATCGCCTTCCTCGGCCCGCTCAGCGGCGGATCGGCCAACCCGGCCCGGCAGTTCGGCCCCGCCGTACTCTCCGGCAGGACCCGCTACCTGTGGATCTATCTCGTGGCGCCGATCCTGGGCGCGGTCCTGGGCGCCTCGGTCCATCATCTGCTCATCCGGCGCTTCAACACCCACCGGCCGCTGACCTACAAACTCGCCGGCGCGGGCCGGCACGACAACGCGCCGCCCGCGGACCGTGCCGGGCGCGGAAGCGCCTGACGCGAACGACAGGGTGCCGCATACCTGTGCGCAGCGCCCTACGCGGTCTTGGGGTGCGGGTTGCCGAGGTACGGAAACGCGTCCAGAAAGTCGGTGTGGGGCGTGAGCCCGGTGGGAGGGATGTCGCCTTTCGAGAGAAACGCGAGGCGGTGGTTGATGACGTCGTCGGTGAAGACGCGGCCGTTCGGATACCGGGCCGGCTTCGCGGGGTCGAAGACCAGCATGTCGGGCAGGACGGCGTCGGCGTCGATCGCCGCGAGCGCCTCTTCCCGTGTGTAGTTTCCGGTGTGCCCCATGAGGTGGACGAACTGATCGGTCCACCGCTCACGATCGTTCACCGGCTCGCCGGCGTTGTACTCCTCCTTCGTCTCGTCGGTATTGAAGAAGCTGCTGACGGAAGGGTGGCCCGCGCGGTCGACATGGAGGAGCCGGCCGTCCTCCCGGAGACTGCACCGGCCCCAGACGCGAATCCCGGGGTCGGCCCCGAGTTCACTCGTCGGCAGTTCCACGACCGTCGAGAAGACGTTGGCCTCCGTGTTCGAGTCCACGCCGGTCCACGGTGACCTGCCACCGAGGTGAGGCGCGGTGAAGTTCCGGCCGCCGCTGGTGTCGAAGAGCTTCTGGACCCCGTCGAAGTCGAAGAAGAAGGCGTCGCTGCGACTGCCGGCGAAGAAGGTGTAGGGGCCGGAGTCGACGCGTTTCGCCATGGTGCCGAACGAGACCTCGGCGTCCGTGACGACCTTCTCGCCGACGGCTTCGGGCGAGCGGGCCTCATCGCCACGCGCGATGAAGACACTGAAGGTCTGACGGCCGTCCTGCGGTGGCGAGAAGACGTAACTGATCGCGATCTCGGTGAGACCGTCACCGTCGTTGTCGATGTTGAGACGGTAGATGGCGTCCGGGTGCAGAGCGTCGGCGTTCGGGTTCGCGTTGAGGATGAGCACGGTCCGCGCGGGGTCGGCCGGGGCCTGAAACGCGTAGAGGTCACAGAGGTCGAGCCTTTGGTCCCCGAGCGGTGCGCCAAGGCTGAGACCGGTGAAGTGGTTCGACATCCTGGATTTCCTTTCGCCGGTGACGGGCCGATCGCCAGGCGGAGACGGCGTCAAGGGATGTGAGACCGGGGGAAACGCGGGCGACCCGCCCATACCGAAAGGGACCATCGCACATGATTCGGACAGTGAATCACGGAAGGAGTCAGGAACGCCGGATGCACGGCGGAGGGATGTGTCGGCGACGTGCAGCGGTACGGCCGTGCTCTGCTTCGCCGACCATGAGGGGTCCCTGCTGGTCGGCGCAGCCCGCCGCGCGGGCCTCGACGTCCCCGGCGACCTGGTCGGTGATCGGGGCGAGCGCCGCGACGTCGTACGGATCGGCGAGGCCACACGGTGGGCGCCCAGGGTCGCCGAGATGTGCCCGGTGCGCACCGCGCAGAGTGCGGCCCCGTCGGTCGACGGCTGGCCGGCGCCGGTGAGCGGATTGCGCTGGCTGCCCCCTCTGGCTTCGGACGCGTCGTCCGCCGCCCGCGTCACCGGGTCAAGCCGGGGCACCAGCGGGGGGCTCAGCGCAGGAAGCCCTCGTAGTTGTGCTGCTGGAGCTGGCTCTCCAGCTGCTTCACCGTTTCCAGCCCGACGCCGACGATGATCAGGATGCTGGTCCCGCTCAGCTGGTTGGAACCGCTGTAACTCGCCAGCGCGACAGTCGGCGCGAGCGCGATCAGGCCCAGGTACAGCGAGCCCGGCCAGGTGATCCGGTTGAGCACATGGCTCAGGTACTCCGCGGTGGGCCGGCCGGCCCGGATGCCGGGGATGAACCCGCCGTACTTCTTCATGTTGTCCGCGACGTCCTCGGCGTTGAACGAGATCGATACGTAGAAGAAGGCGAAGAACACGATCAGCAGGAAATAGGCCGCCACATAGTAAGGATGGTCGCCCTTGACGAAATTGCGTTCGATCCAGGTCTTCCAGCCGGAGGTGGAACTGGAGAACTGGGCGATGAGCGCCGGGATGTACAGCAGCGACGAGGCGAAGATGACCGGGATGACACCCGCCTGGTTGACTTTCAGCGGAATGTACGTGGAGGCGCCGCCGTACGACTTCCGCCCGATCACCCGCTTCGCGTACTGCACCGGAATGCGGCGCTGGGCCTGTTCCACGAAGACGACAAGCCCCACCATGACGAACCCGATCAGGACGACACTGCCGAGGTTCACCCAGCCGTCGGCCAGGGTGCCGCTCTGCTTGATCGACCAGAGCGCCCCCGGAAAACTGGCGGCGACGGAGATGAACACCAGCATCGACATGCCGTTCCCGATGCCGCGGTCGGTGATCAGCTCGCCCAGCCACATCACGCAGGTGGTGCCCGCGGCCAGCGTGATCACCATCGTGGCCGTGATGAAGACCGCGTGGTCCGGCACGATCTGGGAGCCCACCGGGCAGGTGCTGAACAAGGTGCCGCTGCGGACGGTCGCCACCAGGCCGGTGCCCTGCAGGATCGCGAGGGCGACGGTCAGATAACGGGTGTACTGGGTGATCTTCGAGGTGCCGGCCTGACCCTCCTTCTTCAGCGCCTCCAGCCGCGGGATGACCACGGTCAGCAGCTGAAGGATGATGCTGGCCGTGATGTACGGCAGAATGCCCAGCGCGAAGATCGTGATCTGCAGCAGTGCGCCGCCACTGAAAAGGTTCAGCAGGCCGAACAGGCTGCTGTTCCCGGACCGTGCCAGGTCGACGCACGTCTGGACGTTCTGGTAATCCACGCCGGGAATCGGGACGTGCGCCCCGATGCGGTACAGGACGATGATGCCGAGCGTGAAGAGCAGCTTCTTCCGCAAGTCGGGCGTCCTGAACGCCCGGGCGAACGCGGTGAGCACGGTGCCTCCTTCGCCCCCACGTCTGAGAAACCGCGACGCCGCGGTTGTTCGCCGAAGACCGGTGGCCGGCCGCTGACGTGGATGCGCTCCCCGAGCGTATTCAGCGCGGAGGGCACGTTCCAGGAATTTGATCTTACCGAATGATGACGACCGCAGAAGCAATTCCGAATCGGCGTGCCGCGGCCGAAAACTCCCGGGCCGCGGCACGGGTCAGGCTCCGGGGCGCCGAGTTGACAGGGTTTCACCGGGGCCTCGATGATGGGCCGCTTCGTCCGGGGGGTCCGGCCGTTCAGCATTCCGGTGGGGGAGACTCATGTTCGCCAGGTACGGCGTGGCAGCGGCGGGCGCGGCTGCCACGGTCATGATGGTCGGCGGTACCGCCTTCGCGGCCGGCGCGGACGCCCGCGCGGCGGCCGGCCCGGCCATCGGGGACTTCGTCGTCGCCCCAAGGGCGGTCTGCGACACCGGCACCGGCGCCGCGAAGGCGGCCATCACCGTCACGGACAAGGACGCTTCCGGGACCCCCGCGGACATCAGCGTACGGATCCGGCTGGCCAGCGGTTACGACAGCGGCGGGGATCTGGCCACCGCGCACGTCACCCACCCCACCGCCGCGGGCACGACCGTCAGGCTCCTGGTGGACTGGAAGCCGGGCTACCAGTGGAACGTCCGGGTCACGGCCGGCGACCTCAGCGACGCACTGACGAGCACGCTGCCGATCTCCGACGACACCCCGTGCGTGGTGCCCACGTCGGCCGGTCCGTCGGCGAGCGCCTCCACGAGCGCGGGGGCCGGCGGTTCCTCCTCCTCGTCCGCCACCCCCTCCGTCCCGCTGGACGCGCCGTCCACCGGCCCGGCCGCCGCTGTCTCACCCGTGGCGGCGTCCGGCGGGTCCGGCCTCGCCGAGACCGGCGGCGGCAGCGACACCGGGCTCATCGCGGGTGCGGCCGCCGTGGTCATCGCCGGGGGTTGCGGCACGCTGATCGCGGTGCGCCGTCGCACCTCGGCCCGCCACTGACGTCCGCCCCGGCTCCCTTGCTCCTCCGGCTGCCGTACGCCCGACTCGCGCGGGGGCCCGGTTCCGCCCGCCGGGGGTGACGGCCGGCGGGCGGTGACGACGACCGTGCCGGGCCCGGCCGGGTCACGAGGGCCCGTGGTGGGCCAGGCCCAGGGCCAGGACGGCCACCGCGGTGGAGAGGAACACGAGCCCGCCCACGATGTCCCGGGAGCCCACCCGCAGGTGGGCGGCGATCGCGCCGATGAAGTACAGGACGAGGCCGGAAGCGGCGAGGGTGCCCAGGAGCGGCACGGCGAGCCCGGCCGCAAGCCCCACGGTGCCCGCCGCGAGCAGCATGCCCAGCACCGGCACCCACTTCCGGGGCACGCCCTTCATGTCCGCCTGGGTCTTGGGGTATTCGTGGCCGATCAGGTAGGTGACAGCGGCGGCGCCGTTGAGGACCGCGCCGATGATGGTGACCGTGACGTAGGCGGCGAACACGATTTCTCCGTTTCCGTACGGGGATGGTGTGTGCTGGGCGCCTCCGTGGCGGCAGACGGCTCTCCCGCATGACAAAACGGCGGCCCGATCTGTGACACCGGGCCGGCGGCCGGACCGCCCGGTGGTCCCGAACCGACACCGTGCGGCCGGAGGCGGGGATGCGGTCGCCTCGTACGCCCGGGTCGGCCGGGGGTTGCGTACGGCCCCGCCCGAGTTCGCCCCCTGCGCCTGCCCACCTGCCCTGCCTGCTGCCTGCCTGCCTTCCTGCGTGCGCGGGCGAGCCCTATAGGCGCCCCGGCGCTGAGCCGGGTCCTCCGGCCGGAGGACCGGCCTTTCCGAGCCGGTCGAACGGTCCGCCCCTCCCATCGCGCAGTCGTCCCTTTCCGGTCCGCGCCGCGGAAGAGGGCGGCCCTTGACAGGTTTGGCTATTGCCCATAGCTTTTTGGCTAGAGGAATTAACCAGACCTGGAGGATGTCATGACCGAGTCGCTCGCCGTCGACGGCGGCACCATCGCTTACGAGGTGGCCGGGTCCGGCCCGCTGATCGTTCTCGCGCACGGTCTGGGCGACAGCCGTGCCGCTTACCGCGCCGTGATTCCGCCGCTGGTGGCGGCGGGTTACCGGGTCGCCGCGGTGGATCTGCGCGGCTGTGGCGAGTCGAGCGTGGGCTGGGCGGACTGGAGCCAGCGGGCCGTGGCAGGTGACCTGCTCGCGGTGATCCGGCACCTGGGCGGCCCGGCGGTGCTGGTCGGCAACTCGATCTCCGGCGGGGCCGCGACCATCGCCGCGGCACAGGAGCCCTCGCTGATCAGCGGGGTTGTCGAGCTGGCACCCTTCACCCGCAAGCAGTCGGTCGGCCTCGGCGTCCTGCGGGTCAGGCGCGTCCGGCAGGGCATGCTGCGGCTGGCCGGCGCGGGGGTGTTCGGCAGCGTACGGCTGTGGCGCTCGTACCTCGACGTGGCCTACCCCGGTGTGCGGCCCGCCGACTGGGACAATCGGCTCGGCCGCATCGACTCCCTGCTGCGCGAGCCGGGCCGGATGAAGGCCATGCGGGGCATGGTCCGCAGCTCCCCGGCCGACGCCGGTACGCGGCTCGGCCAGGTCCGCTGCCCGGTCCTGATCGTGATGGGCACGCTCGACCCCGACTGGGCCGACCCGCACGCCGAGGGTTCGGGGATCGTCGAGGCCCTGCCGTCCGGCCTCGGTCGCCTTGAGATGATCGAGGGTGCCGGGCACTACCCGCACGACCAATTCCCCGACGAGGTGGTTTCGCTCATGCTCGCCTTCCTTCCCTCCGGCACCGCCCGTGCCTAGGGCCGGGCTCAACACGGACCGGGTGGTCGCCGAGGCGGCGGAGATGGCCGACGAGGTGGGGCTGAACCAGCTCACCCTGGCGGCACTCGCGGGCCGTCTGGGGGTGCGCCAGCCGTCGCTGTACAAGCACATCGACAGTCTCGGCGCACTCCAGCAGCGCGTCACCGTGCTGGCGAAGGGTGAACTCGCCGACGTGCTGGGCCGGGCCGCCATCGGCCGGGCCCGTGACGACGCGCTGGTCGCGGTGGCGCACGCCTACCGCGCCTGGGCGATGGACCATCCGGGCCGCTACCAGGCCGCCCAGCGGCCCCCGGTCCCCGGCGACGCCGACGACGAAGCGGTCAGCGCCCGGGCCATCCAGGTGCTGGTGGCGGTGATGGACGGCTACGGCCTCGACGGTGACGACGCCATCGACGCCATCCGGGCCTTCCGGGCCGCCCTGCACGGATTCCTCTCCCTGGAGACCAGCGGCGCCTTCGCCCTCCCCGCCGGCATCGACCGCAGCTTCGACCGTCTCGTCCAGGCCGTGAAGGTGGCCCTGTCGAGCTGGAACGACGTCTCCGGATCCGGCCGCGGGACGCAGCCATGACGACGGTGTCACCCCACCGGAAGGCTCTCTCAGCGGCGGGCGTCGTCGCCGGGGCGCCACGCCGGCAGGACGCCCGCCTCGCCCCCGCCCCCGCCCCCGCCAGGGCGCCGATGACGGCCGGGGCGGTGAGGGTGCCACAGGGCTGTTGACGTGGGGAATCAAACGGAGCCGCCGTGCGCTCTGCACAAAGTGAAGAAGATTGGATTCCTCTCGTTCGGTCACTGGTCGCCGAGTGAGCACTCCGCGACCCGGACCGCCGCCGACTTCCTGCACCAGTCCATCGACCTTGCGGTCGCCGCCGAGGAGATCGGCGTGGACGGCGCGTACTTCCGCGTGCACCACTTCGCGCGGCAGGCGGGCAGCCCGTTCCCGCTGCTCTCGGCCATCGGCGCGCGGACGTCGAGGATCGAGATCGGCACCGGCGTGATCGACATGCGCTACGAGAACCCGCTGTACATGGCCGAGACCGCAGGCGCCGCCGACCTCATCTCCGGCGGCAGGCTGCAGCTCGGCATCAGCCGCGGGTCACCGGAGCAGGTGATCGACGGCTGGCGCTACTTCGGCTACGCCCCGGCGGAGGGCGAGAGTGACGCGGACATGGCGCGCCGGCACACCGAAGCGTTCCTGAAGGTGCTCGACGGGGAGGGGTTCGCGCAGCCGAGCCCGCGGCCGATGTTCGCCAACCCGCCGGGGCTGCTGCGTGTCGAGCCGCACTCCGAGGGGTTGCGCGACCGGATCTGGTGGGGCTCGGGCTCGAACGCGACCGCTGTCTGGGCGGCGGAGCTGGGGATGAACCTGCAGAGTTCCACGCTGAAGGACGACGAGACGGGCGAGCCGCTGCACGTCCAGCAGCGCAAGCAGATCGAGGCGTACCGCGAGGCGTACCGGGCGGCAGGCCACACGCGCCAGCCGCGGGTGTCGGTCAGCCGGAGCATCTTCGCCCTCACCGACGACCTGGACCGGGCCTACTTCGGCCGGGAGCGCGATTCGCGGGACCAGGTCGGCATGATCGACGACACGACCAGGGCGATCTTCGGACGCTCGTACGCCGCCGAGCCCGACGCGCTGGTGAAGCAGCTCCAGGAGGACGAGGCCATCCAGGCCGCCGACACCCTGCTGCTGACCATCCCCAACCAGCTCGGGGTGGACTACAACGTCCATGTGCTGGAGAGCATCCTCACCCACGTGGCACCGGAGCTCGGCTGGCGCTGAGCGTTCACCCGCGCGGTGCGTCCAGCCGCATCCGCGCGCGGACCGGCCGGACACGAAAGCCGGCCCAGCGGTCTCCGACGAGGCCGCTGGGCCGGCTTTGGTGTCCGGTCTTCGCCGCGGTCAGCGATCGCTCATGTCGGTGAGGAACCGGCGGGCCAGTTGCGATACGTCGAGCAGGCCGGGGTCCCGTCCGCTGAGGATCCAGAAGAAGGTCGGAGCGACCAGCAGTGCGGTGGCCTGGTCGAGGGGGACCGGCAGCGTGTCCGTGCCGATCGCGCGCTCCACGACCGCCTTCGCGCTGTCGCCGAGGACGTCTTTCGAGGCGAGCAGCCGGGCCACGTCGGTATCGTGCTGGGCCTCACCCAGCAGGGCGCGGTAGGCGGCGCCCGCCGGGGAGTGGACCAGGAAGCGGACGAGCGCGTCCAGGTACGAGGTGATCTCGGCCAGCGGCGTGCCGCCCGGAGGAACGGCGAGTTCCTCCGCGGCATCGGTCCAGGAGGCCTCGAAGAGGATCTCGGCCTTCGTCGACCACCAGCGGTAGATCGTCTGCCGGGAGACTCCGGCCCGTTCCGCGATGCCCTTGAGGGTCATCGCCGCGTAGCCCTCCTCGACGAGGAGATCATCGACCGCGTAGAGAACGGCCGCCCGGGCGGCTTCGCTCCGCGGTCTGCCGACCCGACCGTGCTGTGCGTCCATCGGGCCGATTGTACACATATCTGGACACCGCGTCTCGTATGTTTGTCGTTCCCCTTTCCGCCGGTGCGCCGCCCGGGTGTCGCGCGCCGACACTTACTGGACACCGTGCACCGCTTTTGTTACGGTTGCGGAGCACGGTGTCTCGTAATGGGGTGATCGGCTCATGCCGGCCCGACGGCGCCGTGAAACAACCCGGCTTGCCCTGACGGGCACCAAGGAGAAACACACATGCGCGTCTTCGTTACTGGTGCGACGGGATGGATCGGTGCCGCCACCGTCGACGAACTGCTGTCCGGGGGACACGAGGTCATCGGCCTCGCCCGTGCGGAGAAGTCCGCGGACGCTCTGCGGACCAAGGGGGCCACGGCGCTGCGGGGTGATCTGGACGACCTCGACTCGCTGCGCCGTGGCGCCTCGCAGGCGGATGCGGTGGTGCATCTGGCCAACAAGCACGACTGGGGCAACCCCGAGGAGTCCGACCGGGCCGAGCGGGCCGCGGTCGAGGCGATGCTTGAGGTACTGGAAGGCACCGGCAAGCCGTTCTCGATCGCCAACGGCCTCTCCGGCCTGGTCGAGGGCCGCTCGGTCGTCGAGACCGACGCCTCCCCCGCGGTGGGCCCCGGCGCGGACCGCGGCGGCAGCGAGAACCTGGCGCTTGACTACGTCGACCGCGGGGTGCGCACGATCGTGACCCGCTTCGCGCCGTCGGTCCACGGGCACGGCGACTGGGGGTTCGTGAACTTCCTCGTCGCCGCCGCTCGCAAGCAGGGTGTCTCGGGCTACGTCGGCGACGGCAGCCATGCCTGGTCGGCCGTGCACCGCTCCGACACCGCCCGGCTGATCGTCCTCGGCCTTGAGAAGGCGTCACCGGGGACGCGACTGCACGCCGTGGCGGAGGAGTTCGTCCCCACGCACGTCATCGCCGAGGCCATCGGCCAGGTCCTGGGCATCCCGGTCACCTCGATCGCCCCGGAGCGGGCCGACGAACACTTCGGCTTCGTCGGCCACTTCTTCGGGCTCACCATGACCGGCTCCAGCGAACTCACCCGCTCCACCCTCGGCTGGGAGCCCACCGGCCCGACGCTGGCCGAGGACATCCTCGGCGGTGCTTACACCTCCGGCGCGGACGAGTGACCGGCCACCCGGGGCGGGTACTGGCCTGCGTCTCCCTCTGCACGGTGCTCGTCGTCGGATTCGTCGCCTCGATCAACCTCGCGGTCCCGAAGCTCGCCGCCAGCTCCATGCACCCGACCGCCTCGCAACTGCTGTGGATCGTCGACGCGTACGTCATCCTCTTCGCCTGCCTGGTGATCCCCGCCGGGGCGCTGGGGGACCGGATCGGCCGCAAAGGCGTTCTGCTCTCCGGTCTGGTGATCTTCGCCCTCGGCGCGGTCGTCTCGGCGGTCGCCAACGACGTGCCGGTGATGCTGGTCGGGCGCGCCGTCACCGGCATCGGGGCCGCCTGTGTCCTGCCCAACGCGCTCGCCGTGCTGATCCACGCCACAGAACCGGCCCGCCGTCAGCACGCCATCGCGATCTGGGCGGCGATGTCGGGCATCGGCGGGGTGATCGGCAATGTCGGTGGCGGGGCGATCCTGACCGCGGGCTCCTGGCGGTGGCTGTTCGCCGCCGTCGCCCCGATAGCGGCCGGCTGCGCGATCTGGGTGGCTGTGGGCACACCCCGCAGTTCACGGCACGACCGCAGCCTGGATCTCCCCGCGGCGGCGCTCCTCACCCTTGCCACACTGGCGCTGCTCCTCGGCATCACACAGGGACCCGAGCACGGCTGGACCAGCGCCACCGTGATCGGTGCCTTCGGCGCCGCGGTCGTTCTCTTCGCCACCTGGGTCATCACAGAACTGCGGGTGCGGCACCCGCTGCTGGACCCCAGGCTCTTCAAGATCCCTGCCCTGCGCGCTGCGAGCCTCGGCATGCTCATCGTGTTCTTCGGCATGTTCGGCTTCTTCTACCTCAACGCCTCGCTGATGCAGTACGGCCGTGGGTTCACCGTCCTCCAAGCCGGCCTCGGTGTCCTGCCGATGACCGTGCCGCTCGTCGCCGGCGCGCGCTACGTGCCGAGTCTCGTGCGGCGGGCCGGAGAACGGTTCGTCATCGGTCTGGCGTTCCTGACAATCGGCGTCGGAATCTACGGGCTGGCCACGGCCCTGCATCAGGGTTATCCCGTCTACGCCTGCTGGCTGGTCGTCGTCGGCGTGGGCGCCACCTTGTCGCTTCCGACGCTGACCGCGGCGATCTCGGCCGCGCTCCCTCGTGAGCGGGCCGGTGTCGCCGGCGGCCTCCAGTCCACCACGCGCGAGTTCGGCAGCGCCCTCGGCGTCGCGGTCATCGGCACACTGCTGACCTCGCGCTTCGTGCACCACCTCAGCCAGGACGCGCCCGGCGTGGTGAGCGCCGGGCGGACTCCGCGCACCGTCGCCGAAGCGCTCGCCGCGGCGCCCGGCCGGCACGACGCCGTGATCGCGGCGTACACCTCCGGCGCGGCGAGCGCCCTGAGGATCGTCGCGGTGCTCGTCCTCGTCGTCGGCGTGCTCATCATCGCCGAGATGACCTGGGCGGCCCGCCGCGCGACCGGCCCCGTTGCAGTCCCCACCGCTCCCGAGAAAGCGAACGCGCGATGAGACGACTGCTCGACCCCCTGCTCAGCACGGCGACGGTCGCCGGCACCGGCCCCGACGCCGGCCGGATCCGCGCCCTCACCCTGAGCGGCGAGGACATCGCCCGATGGGAGGTGATACCCGGTCAGCAGGTCCGGATACAGGTCGGCGCGGACAACCGCGTCGTCGACCGGCTCGTCGGAGCGCTGCGCACGTACTCCGTGTGGGCCCACCACGGGAGCCGGCTCGACCTGCGCGTCGTCGACCACGGCGAGGGACCCGGCGCCCGGTGGGTCCGTACCGTCCGGCCCGGCGACCAGGTGCGCCTGACGAAACCGCAGGGCACCTTCGTCTGCCGCCCCAGCGGCTACCACCTCTTCGTCGGCGACGAGACCGCCTCCGTGGCCTTCGGCGCGATGATCCGCGGACTCGACGACGGTGCACCGGCGTACGCCCTCATCGAGGTCGACGCCCCGGCAGAGCAGCTCGGCATCCCGCGTGAGGTGACCTGGATCCACCGGTACGGACGGCCCGCCGCGAACTCGACCCGGCTGGTCGACGCCCTCGCGGCACTCGACCTCCCGGACACCCCCGGCACCGCCTACCTCGCCGGTGAGGCGCGCACCATCCAGCTCGTCCGTGACCATCTCGTCCGCACGCGCGGCTGGCAGCGGAGCGACATCATCACCAAACCGTTCTGGACACCCGGAAAGACCGGCATGGAGTAGCCCTTTCCGACCACGACCGACGACGCGGCGCCTGCCTTCGACCGGTCGCGGCGCCGTACGTCAGCGTTCGTAGACGCCGGTCAGCCGGCCGCGGTCGAGGACCGGGGCGGTGATGGCGGGCAGCAGGGCGCGGGGCCGTGCCCGGTCCAGGGGCGTTGAGCCGGGGGCGGTGTCCACGGGGGTCGCCAGAGCGAACAGCTGGAAGGTGTAGCGGTGCGGCCCATGGCCCTTGACCGGGGCGGGACCGTGATAGCCGCGACCGATGGTGGACCGCAGTATCCGTACGCCCGTGGCGGGCTGCCGCCCGTTGAGGGCGCCGGGGCCGAGGTGGTCGGCGGCCGGATCGATCAGGGCGAGGCAGTGGACGGCGGGCTTGGTCAGGGGGACGTCGATGTCCTCGACGACCAGGAGGAGTTGGGCCGTGCCGGGCGGCGGCGGGGTCCAGGCAAGGTGGGGGGAGAGGTCGTCACCGCCGATGTTCTTCGCGCCGTGCTCCAGCGGCAGGGTGTCGCCGTCGCGGAAGTTCCGGCTGGTGAGGGTGAGCAGTTCGGGGCCTCGCAGGTTGGGCAGGTTCCACGCCATGTGGGTTTCTCCCGCCCTGCGGTTCTTCAGCAGTCGTCCGAGTACGGTCATGTGTTCTCCTGTGGGTGAGGGCTGGCTGCCCGGGTCGGGGGGCCGTTGTAGCCGCCGGTTCACCTGTCCGGTCGCGCGAGATGGGCAGCGGTGGCCGCCTCCTGCGGGCCTGGCGCGGGTTTGACGGTGGGGTTGGCGCCGCGCAGCAGGGAGGCGATCGCGGCGAGGAAGGCGAGGGTGGCGCCGAAGGCGAACACGATGACCAGACCGGAGTGGAAGGGGCCGGCGATCAGGGACGGGAAGAACTCGTGTCCGGTCAGGGTCTGTCGCTGTGCCGCGGTGAGGTGCGTCAGGGTGCCGGTGGGCTGGAGCAGGTGCTGGATCGGGTTGACGCCGAGTTGTGCGGCGAACAGGGACGAGACCGGGGGCAGGCTGCCGACCTGGGTGGCGACGTGCGCCGGCACGCCCTGCTGTTGCAGGCCGCCGGCGAGGGTGTGCGGGAGGCTGCGGGCCAGTCCGGCGATCATCAGGGAGAAGAACACGCCGATGGAGACCGCGGTGCCCGAATTCTGGAAGGTGGCCCGCATGCCGGAGGCGACCCCACGCAGGTGGCCCGGCACGCTGCCCATGATGGAGGAGGAGTTGGGGGAGGCGAACATGCCGCTGGCGATCCCGTTGAGCGCGATCAGCAGCGCGAATATCCAGTAACTGAAATTGATCGGCAGGATCATCAGGCCCAGGAAGCTGGCGCCGAAGAGCACCGCGCCGCCGGTGGCCAGCCCCCGCGAGCCGATCCGGTCGGACAGATACCCCGACACGGGCCCCGCGGCGAGGAATCCGGCGGTCAGCGGCAGCATGAAGATGCCCGCCCACAGCGGTGTGTCGCTGTAGTCGTAGCCGTGCAGCGGCAGCCAGATGCCCTGCAGCCAGATGATCAGCACGAACTGCATGCCGCCGCGGCCGATCGAGATGGCCAGGCCCGCCAGGTTGCCGAAGGTGAAGGCCCGCAGACGGAAGAGACTCAGCTGGATCATCGGCGAGCTGACGCGGTTCTCGATGGCGACGAACGCTGCCAGCAGAACGAGGCCGCCGGTGATCAGCGCGTCGACCAGCGGGTTGGTCCAGCCCATGGTGTGGCCACCGTAGGGCTGCAGGCCGAAGGTGACCGCGATCAGGACCGCGCTCAGCCCCATCGCGAAGGTGATGTTGCCCCACCAGTCGATCCGGCCGCCGCCGCGTTTACCGGTCTCACGCAGGGTGCGGTAGGCCCACAGCGTGAAGAAGACGCCGACCGGCACGTTGACCCAGAACACCGCCCGCCAGTCCCAGGCGGCGAGCAGGCCGCCGGCGACCAGGCCGATGAACATCCCCGCCAGCCCGGCGACCTGATTGATCCCCAGGGCGAAGCCACGCTGCTCCTTGGGGAAGGCGTCGGTCAGGATCGCGGCCGAGTTGGCGGTCAGCATCGAGCCGCCGATGGCCTGCACCACGCGCCAGGCGATCAGCCACATCGCTCCGTGGCCGCCGTCGAAGGGATCGAAGGAGAGCAGGACCGAGGCGAAGGTGAAGACCGCGAACCCGGAGTTGTAGATACGGACCCGGCCGTACATGTCGCCCAGCCGGCCCACGGTGACCACCAGGACGGCCTGGACCAGCCGGTACCCCATGATCATCCACAGCAGATAGGCGATGTTGCCCGGGGCCAGCGGGTCCAGGTGCACCCCACGGAAGATCGCCGGCAGGGCGATCAGCACGATGGAGCCGTCCAGCGCGGACATGAAGACCGCGGCGGTCGTATTCGTCAGCGCCGTCCACTTGTACCGGTCGGCGGGCGAGCGGCGCGGGGCGCGCGTTGCGGGAGGATCTGTCATCGGTGTGCTTCCTCGTGCTTTTGTCGGCGTCAGATGTTCTGGGCCAGTCGCTCCAGCAGCGGGCCGGCCGCCGCGAGCTGCTCCAGCTCCGCCGGGGTGAACGCGCCACCGGTCAGGGCCTGGGCGATGAGTTCGGTCCGCGCGTTGCGCTTGTCCTTCAGCGCCTGCTGACCGGCGTCGGACACCGTCAGCACCACGCGCCTGCCGTCGTCCGGGTCCGGGCGGCGTTCGACCAGGCCGCGGTCCCGCAGCGTGCTGAGCGTCGCTCCCATGGCCTGCGCGGTGATCTGCACCTCCCGGGCCAGCGCCGAGGAGGTGGTGGGACCCGAGCGGGCCAGGTGCGACAGGGCGGTCCGCTCGGGCATCGTGAGTCCGCCGTCGGTGGGCACCTGCCGTACGCGGCGCAGCAGCGCACCGACACCTACGAGCAGGGAAGCGGCGATCGTGCCGGGATCCAGATGATCGTCCATATGCTAAGGCTACCTTATCAACCTGCCTTATGGTTCTTCGGCGCCGGTGCCGGCCGCGCTTCGGGAAGGGCCTCGAACCGTTATGCGAAGAATGATGGTGAATGCGGGTCTGTGCTCGAATGAGTGGCGTCCGGGGACGGAGACGACGCCGCCGGGGAGGGTCTCCCCGATGCGTGTCCTCCGCGGCGCGTTGACGCACGGTCGGACCGCCCTCGCCGCGTTCACCGGCGCACCCAAGTCCGACGCCTCCGACGTCGTCGAGCGGGCCCTCGCGGCCGTGGAGAGCGACGCACCCGAGGTGCTCACCGACGAGGCCACCCCGCGGGCCAAGGCCGCCCTTTCCCATCCGCCCGCGGTGTGACCGGCCCCCGGTCCGCGTCGGCGGCGTACGCTGCGGCCGATCGCGGGAACTGACGGGACGGCCGGGGGAGCGGGGCCGACCCGGATGTGCCGGGGGTGAAGGTGCTCGACGACCCAGCCACGTAGCGCCGGATACCGGAGCGCGAGCACGCGTGCGGCGGCGGGCGTCGCTCCGGTTCACGCAGGCGGTGACGTCAGCAGTCGTCGTCCGGGGTGATCGCCTCGCGCCGGGCCGTCTGGGCGACTCGTTCGAGCAGGGCGCGCAGTTGGCGCGCCTCTGCCGGGTCGAGGTCTGTCAGCAGTCGCGCTTCCGCCTCACCGAGGCGTCGGCGGGCTTGCGCGAGGGCGGTGGTGCCTGCCGCGGTGATGAGGACCTGGCGGGCGCGGCGGTCGGCCGGGTCGGGCCGGCGGGTGACCAGACCGTTGGATTCCAGGTCGTCGATCAGATACGTCATGACGGTACGGTCCAGGGCGAGTTGCTGGGCGAGTGCCAGCTGTGAGCGGGGCTGTCCGGCGGCGACCGCCACCAGCACGAGGTAGCCGCGCGGGCCGCCGGGCAGATCGGTGACCGAGCTGGTGGCGACCTTGCGGAAGGCGCCGGAGACCAGCCTGATGGCCCACCCCAGATCCGATTCCAGACCCGTGCCGGCGGCGGCCTCGGCCGACGCCCCCGTCTGACCTGGTCCAGGTGGTGTGGGGCTCATCCACCCAATGTAAGCGGCCGGCTCTATGAATGGCAACGCAGATGGACTGTCCTACAGATCGTCTTGACGACAGAACATCTAGCGCGCAGAGTGGATGGGGAGCGAGCCGGACCCCGCCGCGGAGGACATGCGGCGGAACCGATGCCAGAACCACGCATGGGCACTCGGCCCACGGCGTCCCATGAGCGTCCCCAGGAAGTGAGTACGAGCGATGAACTCCGCCACCACACTGACCGGCACCGCACTTGTGACAGGTGCGACAGCGGGCATCGGCCGCGCCGTGGCCTTGGGTCTCGCCGCCCGCGGCGCCGAGGTCGTCGCGCACGGACGGGATCTCGACCGGGGCGCCCGGCTGGTGGAGGAGATCACCGCACACGGTGGCCGCGCCCGGTTCGTCGCAGCAGACCTCACCGATGCCAAGGAAGTCGCCCGGCTCGCAGCAGAGGCCGGCGAGGTCGAGATCCTGGTGAACAACGCGGGTATCTACGAGTTCACCAGCACCCCGGACACCGACACGGACAGCTTCGACCGGCAGTTCGCCGTCAACACCCGCGCCCCGTTCCTCCTCGTCGGCGCGCTGGCCCCGGCGATGGCCGCGCGCGGACACGGCTCCATCATCAACATCACCTCCAGCGCGGCGACGTCCCCGGCGCCGGTCGGGGGTGCCTACGGCGCGTCCAAGGCGGGTATCGAGGCGCTGACCCGCTCCTGGGCGACCGAGTTCGGGACCCAGGGTGTGCGGATCAACGGCGTCTCACCCGGACCGGTCCGCACCGCGGGCACCACCGCGATGCTGGGGGAGAACGTCGAGATGCTCGGGCAGGCCAACGTACGCGGCCGGGTCGGCGAGCCCGAGGAGATCGCCGAGATCGTACTGTTCCTGGCCGGCCCGGCCAGCAGCTACATCAACGGCACGGTCATCTCGGCCACCGGTGGCGAGCGCAGCTCCCTGCCCGGCTGAGCGGCGGGATGGGTGGTACGGCGGTGCGTTCCCATCCTGAGGTGCTGAATCGGGCCGGCCCTGAGGCGCCGCATCAGGCCGGGGCCCTGTGCGGATCGCGGGCGGGCCGGTTCACCCGGGCGGGCCCATGGGCAGCATGTCGGCGCCCGTAACACCCCTTCCACCTGCTACAACGGGACCGCCGCCCGACGGCGGGACCGTCACCCCAGCTCCCCGAGGATCGCCCCGTCCTCGAAAGGAAGCCATGACCAGGGAAGAGATCCGCAGCAGCGACGCCCCCGCGCCGGGGGGAGCGTACGCGCAAGCCGTCGTCGCCAACGGGTTTCTCTACACCGCGGGCACCGGACCGCACGACCCCGGCACCGGGGAGGTCGTCGGTGACACCATCGCCGAGCAGACGCAGCAGGTGCTGCGCAACCTCAGCGCGCTGCTCGCGGTCCGCGGTCTGACGTTCGCCGACGTCGTCAAGGTGACGGCACACCTCGCCGACCTGCACCGCGACTACGCGGCATACAACGCCGTCTACGAACGGACGCTGCCCCGTCCCTATCCGGTACGGACCACCGTGGGCTCGACGCTCGACCACAAACTCGTCGAGATCGACATGGTGGCCGTGCTGCGGCCGTGACCGCCCGGCCCCTTTCCTGAGTCCTCGCCGGTGTAGCTCGTCAGGACGACGGTCGGCACCCTGCCGGTACCGGCGCGGGCGGCTGCCACGGCCTTGTGGCGACCGTCGGCTCCTGCCTGCGGCCCGGACGTGCGGGCAGGTCGGCGCCGACCGGTGTGAACCATCTCGGCGTGCGGACGGCAACCCGGTTGGCGCCGCTCGTCGTCGCGGTCGCCGTCATCGCTGGGGTGGCAGCGGACCCTGCCGCCGTGGCCGATCCGCAGGACTGCGCACTTACGACTTGATTCGAACCTGCCGCCCGAGTAGCTTTACTTACGAATCGCATCGAACCTTCCCGCCGCTCCGCGCGGCTGCGGCCCGCCGGGCAGGCGGTCCACGGAGCGGTCGATCGCGTTCGCGGAGCCCTGGGCTCCGTCGCCGTCATCCCTACCTCGGTCGGAGGATCACGAAAAATGACTCGCTACGTGCTGACCGGCACAACAGGCCGCCTGGGGTCCCGGATACTGCGCAGCGTTCTGGAGAAAGGACTGATCCCGCCCACCGATCTCGTCATCTCGTCCTCGAACCCCGCTCGCGTCCCGCCCGTCGCGCGCCGGCACGGAGTCGAGATCCGACGGGGGAGTTACACGGACCCCGCATCGATGAAGTCGGCCTTCAGCGGCGCCGACGTCCTGTTTCTCATGTCCCACCCCGACCCCGGTGTTCAGCGCGTCCAGTTCCACAAGAACGCGATCGAGACGGCCCGGGCCGTGGGGGTCGACACGGTGATCTACTCGAGCATGATGCTGGGTGGCGAGACCGGGCTGGACAGTGTGATCGGTATCCAGCAGGGCCACATCCACACCATGCGCTACCTGGCGCAGAGCGGGATCGACCACGTCATCGTGCGGCAGGGGATCTACGCCGAAGCCTGGGGGCACTACGTCGGCTTCGACCCCCGGACGGTCAGGCAGGGGGACCCGCGACCGGCCGAATGGGTTGTTCCCCAGGACATCGCCATCGCCTGGACCGCACTGGACGAACTCGGCGAGGGCAACGCTGCTGTCCTGGCCGACTACCGGAACCACCTCGGGCAGACACTCCGGCTGACCGGGCCGAAGGCCACCAGGATCAGCGAGATCGCCCGCGTGGTGGAGGCGAGGACCGGCCGTACCGTGAACCTCCGGTTCGCCGGCCGGCACCCCTTCTACGAAGGGCTGGCGAACGGTGAGGGCGAAGTGGTCGACCCCCTGCTCGGGCAGCTGCTCGGCCGCCCGCCGAAGGGCATCGAGGAGATGCCCGACGAGCTGTTCGGCTGAAGACGGCCAACCGGGTCGTCGGGCCGGCGGGCCGGCCGGGCCGGGGTACGAACCGGAGGCCGGTCTCCTCCGGTCTCACCAGGGCAGTCGCCCGGAGAACGGACAGCGGCACGGTGTAACCTGGCGGTTTACGACCGCCTCGGGTCCGGTGCGTGCCGGATGCCGGGAGGGTCGGACCGCCGGGATCTCGCTCAGGGTGCGGAGGGGAAGGCATCGCGGTGACCGAAGCCAAGGAGCAGCCGGCTGTGGAGCAGCTCGCGCTGGGGGCACTGTTCGCCGCTCTCGCCGACCCGCTCCGGCGCTCGATCGTCGAGGAGCTGCTCCGCGAGCCGGTCGGTGCCCGCCGCAAGTGTTCGAGCTTCGGCGTCGGTGTGCCGAGGTCGTCCATGACACATCACTTCAAGGTCCTCCGCGAGGCCGGGCTGATCACGCAGTTCGACTACGGGAATCGCGCCGAGGTGATGCTGCGCCGGGCGGATGTCGACGCACGGTTCCCCGGACTGCTCGACCTCGTCGCGCTCGGCAGCCGGCAGACCGTCGCCACTCCGGAAGACGCCGGGGCCGTCAACTAGCGTCTCTCGCGCTTTCCGGCGCCGGCGGACACCTGGCCACCCGCCGGCCACGTAGGGAGTCCTCAGGGTCGGCAGGTGCGCCACGGCCGCCGGGCAGGCCCAGCCGGATCCGGTCTCGGCCGCGCCCCGGAAGCGGTCCGCCCGGGTGCGGAGAGGGCTCGGTCAGCTGACTCGGCGGGCGCGGTGGCGGACGGCCCGCAGCCTTGCTTCGGTGGGGAGTTCGTCGAGGCGGGCCGAGGAGCGGGCGTGGGCGAGTACTGCCGCGTCCAGGCCGGCCACGACGTCGACCGGGGTGGCGTGGGGGGCCAGGCCCAGTACGAGGCGGGCCTGGGGTGTGCCGTGCCGGGCGACGAGTGCCGCGCCGGCCCATTCCACGCCCTCGTAGGCCTCGGACTCCGCGCTGAGCACGCTTTCCAGGGCCCGGCCGCGGACCAGTGCGCCCTGGCCGTCGCCGCTGTCGATCCGCAGCTGGCGCAGCCGCCGGGTGCGGGCCTGGGCCAGCAGCCACCACAGGCCGATCACGAAGATCACCGCGAGCGCCGCGATGACCACCGGCCACCACCAGTCGTCCGAACGGTAGCGGGTCCGGTCATGGTCGCTGAGCAGCACGTCCTTGGGCCCGTCGAACGGCCACGAGGAGGGCAGCGTGAAGTCCCAGTGCCGCTGCAGGTCGAGGCTGCCGATCAGCACCGCGACGCCCAGCGCGAGCAGCACCAGGCCAATGAGAGCGAGCAGGATCCGGTTGACCGTGGTGCGCCGCATGGGGCTTCTCCTCTCCTCACACACTTTTCTCGGCACGCCGGACCCGCACCCGGAGACGCGGTGGCTTGGCGAGGCCGAGCTGACGGACCGCCTGCCCGAGGGTGCTGCTCACGTCCTGCCGTACGTCGGACAGTTCGCGGAAGTGCGAGGCGGCGTGGGCCCTGATGTGGCGGCGGCCGACCGCCACCTTGACCGAGCGGACGCCGGGCACCTCCATCGCCCGGTCGCGCAGGACCAGTTCGGCGGCGTGCCGGTCGAGCCCGGCGCGGACGCCCGACGGTCCGCGGCGTGCCATCGGCAGCACCGCGCGCTCACCGGGGGTGACGGCCAGCACCAGGAGCCACAGCCCGAGCGCGGCGCACACCGAGGCGCCGAGGATGACCCAGGTGTCGTCCAGATGCCGGGTGGCCAGCTGATGAGCGAGTGCCCGGCGCCAGTGCTGCGCCGTGTTGTCGGCGCGCACGGACACCACGTCCTGGAGGAACAGCACGGCAAGGGCGGAGGCCAGGGCGGCGGTGATCGCCGAGGGCACCCGGCGCCCGGACCAGAACCGTTTGGCCGCCCCGGGTTCCTCTTCCGGCCCCGCGTACCGCCGGCTTCCGTCGGGTTCCGGGAAGGGCTCGCGGACACCGACCGCGGTGGGCGGTTCACGGGTGGGCTCGCCGTCCGGCGCGGAGTCCGCAGGAGGCTCGATGTGGCTCACTGGACCCTCCCCTCGTCTTTGCGGCGGGCGGTCGCGGAGTGCAGCCGCTCGATCTCGACGGCTACCTCGGGGACCGCCATGCCCGTCAACGCCTCGACGCGGACCGCGACATGGCGGCGTACCGACGCGCTCACCGCACCGAGGTCGGCGGGGTAGCCGAGCTCCAGGGTGAGGCGCAGCCGGGCGGTGTTCTTGCGCACCGACACCGAGGCGTGCGCGGTTGCCGCGCGGGGTACCAGGTCGGCGCCGGGCGCGCCGGCGAGGACCTCACCGGCCGCCTGGGAGGCGATCTTGGCGATCACCCGGTCGGCGATCCGCACCGACCCCCGTTCGGCGGGCGGCAGTTGAGCCGGAACGGGTGCGGCCATCAGCGCAACCGGTCACGGTCACGGCCGCGGTCCCCGTCCCGCGAGCGGAAGAAGTCGCCCGGATCGAGGTCGCCGTCGGCGAACCTGCCGACGATGTAACCGATCGCGCCGAGCACCGCCACCAGCACGAACGCCCCGAACCCGCCGAAGTATCCGGCGAACGCGCACGTCATTCCGTAGATTAGGCCCGTCACCGCGATGCTCATCCGGTGCTCCCCGTGGCCTCGGCGCGTCCTTCGGCGGACGGCACGGTCCATGGGGCGGCTGGCAGGGCGCCGGTCCCCCCGCTACTGGACACGCTGCTCACCGTCGTCATCGTCCTCCTCGTCGGGGAGCTTCACGTCGCCGACGGCGATGTTGACTTCGACCACTTCGAGGCCGGTCATCCGCTCGACCGCGGTGATGACGTTCTCCCGCACCACGCGGGCGACCTCGACGATCGAGACGCCGTAGTCGACGACGATGTCCAGGTCGAGCGCGGTCTGTACCTCGCCGACCTCGGCCTTGACGCCGCGGGACACCGAGGTCCTGCCGCCGGGCACCCGGTCGCGGACCGCGCCGAAGGTGCGGGACATGCCGGTGCCCATGGCGTGCACGCCCACCACGTCCCGGGCGGCCATGCCGGCGATCTTCTCCACCACGCCGTCGGCGATGGTGGTGCGGCCGCGGGAGGCCGGGGCGCCGAGCGCCTTCCGCCCGGAGTCGCTCTTCTCCAGCGTCCTTGCCTCGCGGGGAGGCGAGGTGTCGCCCGCTTCCTGTGTGCCTCGCTGCGCGTCGGTCATGGCGAGTCGTCCCTTCGTCTGGGCTGCTCCGGATTCCACGCTAGGTCGAGGTGCCCGGGGGCGCCGTGGGGATACCGCCACTGGGTGCGGGTGTTCGGCCGAACGGGTGGCCGGGTGGCCGGGTGGCCGGGACGGGCGAGGTGGGGTGCGGTGTGGTGGGGGTGCGGTTTTGTGGGGGGCGCGGTGTGGTGCCGTGCGATGCGGTGTGGTGCGGTGCCCCGTGCGGTGGCTGGTTGCGCCGCCCGGGGGCTTCACGCGTACGACGAGGGCCGTCGCCGGCCCGGATTTTGCGCTGTTCGGGGCACCCGGCGGCATTTCGGCCCGCCGCGCGCGTTCTCCCGGGGTTTGCTGGCGCGGTGCGGAGCATGACGCGCCGGCCGCCTCCGCGAGGGGGGCACCGTGGAGCGTCGAGGAAGGACTCACGATGCGTGCCGACAAGCTCGGGATCTATCTGAACGACCATCTCGCCGGTGCCACCTTCGGCGTGGGGATCGCCCGGCGGATCGCCCACCAGCACCGCGGCTCGGTACGCGCCGCCGACCTGGAACGCATCGGGCGGGAGATCGCCCAGGACCGGCAGACCCTGCTCGACATCATGGACGCGCTCGGCGTGCCCGCCCGCCGCTACAAGATCGTCGGCGGCTGGGCGGCCGAGCGGCTCGGCCGCCTGAAACCCAACGGCGTCCTGTACCGGCGCTCCGGACTGAGCACGTTCATCGAGCTGGAGACGCTGCGGCTGGGAGTCGAGGGCAAGACGCTGATCTGGCGCACCCTGCTCGCGGTGGCCACCGGGAAGGACGAGCTGGACGAAACCCGGTTGAGGGGTCTGCTGGACCGGGCGCGAGCGCAGATCGACACGCTGGAGCGGCTGCGGCTCGAAGCGGCGTCGACGGTCTTCGCCTCCGACGCGCCGGAGTGAGGTCCGGCGGGCCGTGAGGCGAACCGCTTCGCCGAGTGCCGGAAGCCCGTGCTGTCAGCGGCTGACGCCGTACCGCTCGCCCGCCACCTGGTCGGCCAGCGGCTGAAGTTGCGCGAGCGCGGCGTCGTCGAGCGTGACGTCCAGCGAGGCGACGTTCTGCTCCAGCCAGCGGGTCCGCTTCGTGCCGGGGATGGGCACGATCGGCACGCCGAGCCGGTCGGCCTGGGCGTACACCCAGGCCAGGGCGACCTGGGCGGGTGCCGCACCGATGCGCTCGGCGACCTGGCGGACGGTGTCGGCGATGGCCTGGTTGGCGTCGGCCTGGAACCGCGCGTTGCGGCTGCGGAAGTCGGAGCCGTCCAGGCCGGCCCGGTCGACGGTGCCGGTGAGGAAGCCGCGGCCGAGCGGCGAGTACGCCACCAGACCGACGCCCAGTTCGGCCATCACGGGGGCCACCGCCTCGACGTCGCGGGTCCACAGCGAGTACTCGCTCTGCACCGCCGTGATCGGGTGGACGGCATGGGCGCGGCGCAGCAGATCGCCGTCCACCTCGGAGAGGCCGAGGTGCCGGACCTTGCCCTCCTTCACGAGTTCGGCCATCGCGCCCACGGTCTCCTCGATCTCGGCGTTCTGCGGAGGCCGGTGCAGGTAGTAGAGGTCGATCACCTCGACCCCGAGCCGGAGCAGTGACGCCTCGCACGAGCGCTTGACGTAAGGCGCGTCCCCGCGCAGGAGGCGGGCGTCGTCGCCGGCGCTGCGGTCGATACCGAACTTCGTGGCGATCTCGACCTGGTCGCGGCGGTCGTGGACGGCCCGGCCGACCAGCACCTCGTTGTGGCCGGCACCGTACTGGTCGGCGGTGTCGAGCAGGGACACGCCGAGCTCGACCGCGCGGTGGATGGTCTCGATCGAGGTGTCCCAGTCGGTCGGCCCGTAGTACTCGCTCATACCCATGCAGCCCAGGCCCTGGGCGGACACCTCAAGGGTGCCCAGCGTGGTCCTTCTCATCGCGGACGTGCTCCTTCTCGTTTCCGGTCTTCCTGGCCATGCCCCGGTGGGGACTTCTCCGCCGCGGGTCCGGCGTCGACTCCGTGCGAGGGTGCTCATGTCGATGACGAAACGGTAACGGACATCACCGCGCTCCAGCCCGGGGCAGGCGGTGGTGACGATGTTCGGTGGTCGAAGGAGTCGGCCAACTCGGTGACGACGGTGCCGCCACGGGTGGCGCGGAAGTGGTCGGCGCCCAGTCGCAGGGCGTCGTCCTCCTTGGTGGTGCTCCGCCCCGGCGCGGTGACCTCGGCACCGGGCGCGTGCGCGATGTTCGGGGCGACCTCCCCCCGGACCGCCGACGCCGACCCGGTCGCCGACGCGGTAACGGGCGTCCAACTCGTCGTCATCACGGAACTCCTGGGCCACGCCCCAACATGGGCGTGACCGCGACGGTCCACCCCCACGTACGCCTCCGCCTCCAGTGCGACGCCATCGGCCTCCTCGGCAACGCCCTCCGCACCCCTGCCCAGCCCACGGACCCACCCGAGGACGGCGACGAACCACCACTTGGTGCAGCACCGTCCTCTGACGTTGCCTTCACTACTGAAATTGAATGAGTGATGTCGGGTCCGCCGGGGGGTGACAGGAGTCCCAGCTGGCGCGCGCCTTTCCGGTGTGGCCGGAGCGCGAGGATGATGTTCGGGTGATCCGAGACTTCCCGTCGTTGCCGTTGCCCAAGTACGCAGTGGCCCGTATCGGCTGTTCCCGAGGAGTGCCCGACGAGATCGCCGCCGATCTGCGGGAAGTTGGCGTCCCGGCAGGGATGATCGGTTATGAGTACCAGCCGCTGGCCGAGGCGACGCTGCTGGACGGGGGCGGTGAGAGCGGGTTGGTCGTCTTTGGGACCAGCGGCCTGTTCGGTCGGCTTGGCATCGATGTGGCTTCGCGTCGCGTCGTCCAGATCCCCAAAATCGCGCCCTTCTCCCCGGCCGGGGCGGCGTCGTACTCGGCAACGATCCGCAGCTTGTACTCCGCGGAAAACGTCCGCCGCTTCGGCTTCGCCGCCGGCTCGTCACCGGCGGCGGGTATCGGGGTGGTGCTGGCCATGCTGAAGGGATCTCCTGTCTCGCCCATCCAGACTGACCCGGCAGACCGGGTGTCTCAGTCGAGACTGTCAGGGAGGGGTCACGTCAGTCATCCAGAGTCAGGCCGGTGGTTGCGAGGCAACCGTCGACGAGTTCCGAACGGTACTGGATCCTCTTGAGTCGACGCTTCAGGGCTCGGGTGATCTCAGTAAGATCCGCAGCGGCGAGGTTGCCGATCTCGCGTTTGACCAGCGACCAGATGCCCTCCTGCGGGTTGAGGTCAGGTGGGCAGGTGGAACACCGTGAGCCACTCGGCGTTCGCGTCGATGAAGGCTTTCGTGCCTGCGGTGAGGTGCAGGCGGAGGTTGTCCCAGACGAGCAGGATCGGGCCGCCGAGCTGGATACGTGCGCGGACGATCAGGTCGCGGAAGTCGCGCCGGCCGAAGCCCTTCGGCTCGTCCCTGCGGCCGTGATACTCGCGGATCGCGTAGACCAGCCTGGACCGCTCACCTGGCTTGTAGCAGGCCATGCCCGCCGTCGACACCCGCCCCGAGCCGCGGCCCCTCACCCTCACGACCGGGATCCGGCCGATCCGGCCCCAGGTCCTGGCACGCGGCGGAGTCATCGACTGCCCGGCCTCGTCATCGAAGACAACCCACCCCCGCGCCCCGCCGCGGTGCTCCTACCCGCGGCCAGATCTCCTTCCTCCCCACCTCGACCGCGTCGTCGTCGCGCTCGATCGCCCGCCGGGCGGGCTGCTGCCAGCTCCAGCCGTGCCGCTTCAGCAGCCGCCAGGTGCCCTCGACCGTGCAGGAGACGTGGAGGAGCCGGCCGATCAGCTTCTTGATCCGTGCCAGGGTCCACCGCCGGTCCGCCCAGCCGTGAGCCAGTGGACCACGCTCCAACTCTCACTCCAGCTTGGCGATCTGGGCTTCACTGAGCCGAGGTCTTCCCGGCGACTCCTTCGACAGGACTCCCGCTTCTCCGCTCTTGCGCCAGGCCCGGCGCCACCGCTCGACCGACCGTACACTGATCAGCAAACGGCGCGACCCTCGACGGAACGCACCGGCGGGAGCCGCAGTCAGCTCGGACGGCCAGCGGCGCGCGACCTGCGAGCGCGCTTGGTGGTCACGCCGGGCGCAGCGGGTCTGTGGCATCGAATTCGAACGTTTCCACTGCCGCTTCGGCCGGGAAGTCCGGGTGGTCGTGCCAGAGGTGCGCGAGGGAGACCAGGAGGTTCCACGAGGCGGTCGCGTGGACCTCGGCCCGCGCGCGGGCGTCAGGAACTGAGTGCCGGTAGTGCCGGAGGGCCGCGATCTGCCGGTCGGTGACCAGGCGGAGCGCGGCCGCCCGGCGGGCCTCGTCCCGTGTGAGCGTCTGCTCGTCGGGGATTCTGGCGTGCACGAAGGTGACGAGCCGGGTGATCTGGTCCTCGGTGATCCGCGCCAACTCGTTCTCCCCTTCCGGGGGCCGGCCGCGGTCGGCGGCCGGCCCGTGCGTGCCAAGCGACGTCAGCAATTCGGCTTGAATACCCTGATGTTGTTGTAGTTGTGGTTGTCCACCCAACCGACGTCACCATAGCGATTCACCAAGATCCGGTACCTGTTCGTGCCGTCTCCGAGGTCGTAGATCAGCGCGCTGTCGTCGGCTCCCGGGGCGGACGGTCCCCACTTCCGCGCGAGCGCGCCGGGGGTGGGGTTCTGGTGGGGTTCTGGCCTCCCCGCACTTCGAAACGGTCGGGGCCAGTGCCATCACCGTTCGGACGGGGCTGCACCCCGCCGGCCAGAATCTGTGCAATCCGCTCCTGGACGATGTTCGGGACGACCGGCTGGCCGCCGCCCGGGGTGTTATGCACCAGGATCGGCGTGGCCCCCGCCAGTACATAGTACGTGTGCAGGCGGGGTCGCCGTCAGCTGCAACTTCGCTGGTCAGGCCTCGATTTGACAGCCGTTCCACGTCCGTGCATGTGCACTGAAGTCCGCCGGTGTTGCCGCCGCTACTGCCGTCAACGGTCTAGACCACTCGGGGGATTCTCGGGATTTGAGATCTACGTCAAGCGGCTTCGTCGTGCGGAGTGAGACTGATGGTCAAGTCGGCGCCAAGGGCACGGGCCAGACGGCGCAACATCGGAAGGGTGGGCACCGTTCCGCCGGCTTCGAAGCGGGAGATCTGCGGCTGTTTCATCCCGCACCGCTCAGCCAGCTCGGCCTGGGACAGCCCGAGCCGGGTGCGCCGGTCGTGGACGAGTCGGCCCAGCTCGCGGGCGAGTGCTGTGGGGGCGTCATGCATGGCTCCTCCCGGGTTCAGGCGGCTGGGGTGACGATGGTGACGGTGGGCTCATCCCCAGGGGCGAGGTGCACGTCGACGGTGAGGTCCAGGGCTCGGGCCAGGCGCATGATGACGGCGATGGGTGGCAGTTCGGTGGCGGTCTCGATGCCTTCGATCTCGTCGGTGGTGGCATGCAGGCGCTCGGCCAGGTCGGCCTCGCTCAGCCCGAGTTGCTTGCGCCGGTCGTAGACGGCCTTACCCAGCGTCATGGCCAGTCTGGCTTCTTCGTAGACGCGGTCGTACTCGGGGTCGGCGTCGAGGTGTTCGCCGATCAGTTGTCGATGGCGGCGGGTCCTCCATTCGCTGTGGTTCATCGGTTCTCCTTCAGGTCGCGGCTGTAGAGGTCGTGTTCGGCGGCTGCCTGGTGCTCGGCTTCGCACAGCCGTTGAGCGGCGTGCGCGAGCTCCACTTCGGCCTGCTCGCGCATCTTGGTCTTGCGGAACACGGTGAGCAGCACGACGCGACGGTCGGGTGCGAGCCAGTAGGTGATGCGCTGGTGAACATCACCGAGGCGGAAGCGCAGCTCGCGGAGCTTGCCGCCCAGGTGGCGGGAGTGCGGTTCGTCGAGCGTGGTGCGCTGCTCGACAAGCAGGTCGGCGACGCGTTCAGCCTGCTTGTAGTGATGGGCGGGAATGTTCTCCAGCCACAGCCGCACCTCCGGCTCGATCTCGATCGAGTACCGCCCGCTATCCATACCGCGGATGATATATGGCACGGGGTGCGAGAGCGCGACTTCGTAGCCCAGGTCGTGTGCCGTCGCCACAACCGCAGCCACTCCAGCGTCGCCCACCCCCATATCCCCCCATCGTCCTGATGCCACGGCGCGGCCGTAAACCAGCAGCAATCGGCCGAGGCGGCGCAGGGCCGACTTCTTTCGGCAGGATCGGGCCCGAGTGGGAGAGGCAGCGTGCGGCCGGGCTGGTGCGTCGCCCAATCTGGCGGCGCGGGGGCCGGGGGGGGCGGGAGAGGCTGGACCACGGCGGGCCGGCCGGGAACTCCGCTCCCCGCCGGAGGCAACGCCAGCCACCGCCCTCGGTGCGCCCAGCGACGGACGTGAAGGGCCGGCCCCCTGGTCGGCCCTGTGCCTGCGATCCGGCCGAAGGACGGTCGTAAGCGACAACTCGCTGTGCGAAGCACCGGGGCTCTACGCCCTCAACTTGCCTCTGGTGGAGGCAGGTTGGGCCCAGCTTGCGCCTGGGTCCGGTCGCTCGCCGACGCTCGGAACGGGCATCGGCTGCTCGCCCGACGGTGGGTCGGTCGGCGATGTTCGGCCAGCTCAGACGGGCGGGGGCCGCCTTGATCTCGTAGAGAAACTTTGGACGCAACCCCATTACCGCTGCGCCCGACGGAACTTCGAACCGCCTTGTCTTACGCCGCTGACTGCCGAGCATGCTGACTGTGGGCAGGCACACGGCACTGCCCCAGCGGAAGATCACCGGCCCTGCCGCGCCGGGATGATGCCGACAACCGCCGGATTGCAGGTCGTGGACCCTGACACGCTGTTCACCGGCCGGTGCGGGGTGTTCAGCTGGTCTTGCGGCCGGGGGCCTTCCTGGTCCTGCTGCTGGCTTCGAGGGTCTCGACGCGCTCGCGGAGTTCCGCGATCTGTTCCAGGGCGCCGGTGAGCGCGCCTTCCAGGGCCTCGACGCGTGACCGTGTGGCAGCGTCGCCGCCGGCATCTCCCTGGGGAGGTGTGGGCTGGGTGAGCAGGGCGGTCATCTTCGGGTGGTCGGCGCGCTGGACGTGGATGTCCAGGCTGCGGCCGGTCTCGTCCGGGGTGAGCCACTGCTGCTGGGCCAGCAGCGTCAGGGCCGTGTCGATCACGGTGAGCGAGGTGCCGAACTGTTCGGCGAGGGTTTCGCGGGACGGGAGGAGGCCGCCGGGGGCGAGGGTGCCGGTGCGGATCTGCTGTTCCAGTGCGGTGGCCACCGTGCGGAAGGCGTCCTCGGTGTCCTTCTTCTGGGAGACGAAGGCTCCCTTGCCGGGGCGGGAGACGGCCCAGCCCTCCTCGCGGAGCAGGGACATGGCTTTCTGCACGGTGAGGCTGGAGGCGCCGTACTGCTTCATGAGCTGGCTCTGCGAGGGCAGCGGCGCCCCCGGAGGCAGCGCCTTGGCGCGAATCTGCCCTCTGAGATCTTCGGCGATGCGCTCGTAGTTCAGCAGGGTGCCGTCGGGCTGCGACACGCTCCACCTCCACACTCTCTCGATCGCTCTCACGGGTTCCAGGCTCCGGGGTCCCGGGGCCGATCCGGTCAGGGTACCGGCGTCGTGGATGGGGTGGGAACCGATGAGATAGGGATGGGGTCGGATGGGGGCGGATTGGGTGTGCTGCTGTTCCTGAACCCGACCACCCCGGCGGGCACACCAACCCCCTCCCACCAGGAGTCCACCCATGCGTTCCCTCCCGATCGACACCACCGCCATGCACGCCATGCTCGGCACCCTGCGCCCCAAGGTGAGGACTTCGCCACCGACAAGGACACCGGCGCACCGCTCGTCGTCGCCGACGTCATGGTCGTCCTCGACGGCCGCGCCGAAATGCTCCAGGTCACCGTCCCGGAGACCGGCATCACCAAGGGCATCAAGCCCGGCGCCACCATCACGTTCACCGCCCTGACCGCCTCCGCCTGGGAGAACACCTTCAACGGGCAGATGCGCCACGGCATCGCGTTCCGCGCCACCGCACTCACCGCGAAGGCCGCCTGATGACAACCCTCCACGCCTTCCTGAGCTCGGCGGCCGTGATGTGGTGGCTCCTCATACCCCTGGTAGCTCTCATCGCCGGGCGGATGCTGTTCACGGGCGTCCGCTGGCTGCGGGCCGACACCGAGACCCGCGTCAGCCTCCGGCAGGCCCGCCGTATCCGCCGCACCTGGCGCAGGCTCGCCCCCATGGCCGAACTCGCCGTCAAGGACCCCACCCCGACCCAACTCCAGCAACTCCGGTCGGACGGAACCCCGGCACCGGCGAAGGTCCGTATCCCGCGCATCACCACCCGCGCTGACACCTTCGGCGTCACCGTCACCGCCACCGCACTGCCCCGCGTCGGACTGGAAGCCTGGCAGGACGCAGCCGACGACCTCCGCAACGGCTGGGGCATGCAACGGGTCAAGGTCACCCAGCCCCGCCCCGGAACCATCACCGCCCGGGGATTCCGCCGCGAACCCCTCGACGCCCCCATCCCCTCACCCCTGCTCCACCACGACGGCACCCCCGCCCTCACCCCCGGCACGCTCACCTCCGGTGATGATGTGCTGCTCGGTTGGGACGAGGACGGCACCCCGATTCGGGTCAACCTCGCCGCCGGGGCGCACGGCCTCATCGCCGGCGTGACCCGTTCCGGGAAGTCGATCACCGTCAACACCCTCCTGGCGTCCGCGTCGCTGACGCGCGATGTCCGCCTGGTGGTGATCGATCCCAACCTCGCCGCCGCCGCACCCTGGTGGCGCACCGCCCACCGGGTCTGCTCGGCCACCCATCCCGACGAGGCCACCGAGGTCCTGGCCGGGGTGCGGGCGGAGATGCGCAGGCGCGAGGCACTGTTCTGGTCCGCGCGCACCGACCGGATCACCGCCTTCAGCAATGACCTGCCCCTGCTGCTGGTCGTCATCGACGAGGTCGCCAACTACACCCGCCACACCGACCGCAAGGCCCGTGAACGGTTCGAGGCCGAACTGCTCGCCATCGCCAGCCAGGGCGCCAAATTCGGGGTGCGGCTGTGGCTGATCACCCAGAAACCCTCCGCCGACGTGCTGTCCACCGCGATGCGCACCAACCTCTCCGCACGCATCTGCCACCGCGTCGACACCGTCGAGGACTTCCTCCACCTCTTCCCCGACGGCCGCGACCTGGAAGTCACCGCAGCCGACCGCGAACTCCCCGCCGGTGTCGCCATCGCCGCGATCGGCGCCATGCGCACCCTGGTACGGATGCGGTCGGCCCACCTGCCCACCGAAGCCTGCTGGCAGATCAGCGAAACCCTCTGCCACGCAGGCCGCCAAATCCGCAACCTCCCCAGCAGCGCCATCGGCACAGTCAGCGCGGTTCCCGGCAAGGCCACCGGCTGATGCCCCCGCTCCGTACACCCCCGGTGAGCAGATCCCGGCGGGATGCGCCCCGCACCAACAGCCCCACCCCCGGCAGGGGCACCACCACCCGGTCCTGCCCCTGCCGGGGACCCTCACCCACCCCTTGACGGCCCCGCGCGTGCCGTCCGCCGAGAGGCCATGCCCCCATGCCCACCAACCCCCAGCCCGAGCTCGAATCTCTGCCCCAGTCACTGCCTGTCATCTTCGCGCCCGGCGACCTGGAAAAGCTCGCCGTCGGCGGACAACTACCCGTACTCGTGCGCCTGTTGACGACGCTCGGCGGATGCGCCCGGCCGATACGCCTGGACGGCTACCGCACCAAGGTCGACACCGCCACCGGGCTGATCCTGCGCCACCTCGACTCCCGCGAGATGCCCGCCGGCTGCCTCCTGGTCTGCTGCGGCAACCGCCGCACCACCGGCTGCCCGTCCTGCGCCGAGATCTACCGCCACGACACCTACCAACTCATCGCCGCTGGACTACGCGGCGGCAAAACCGTCCCCACCACCATCACCACCCACCCCCGCGTCTTCGCTACCTTCACCGCCCCCTCCTTCGGCCCCGTCCACAACCGCCCCAGCGGTGAGACGAAGCGGGATCGGCGGTGCCGCTGCGGACGCACCCACAGCGAGGGCGATCCGCTGCTCGGCTCGCCGCTGGACCCCGACCGCTACGACTACCGCGGCGCAGTGCTGGGGAACGCCCACGCCCCGGCCCTGTGGTCCCGCTTCATGCTTCACCTGCGCCGCGCCATCGCCCGCGCGGCCGGGCTCACCCAGCGCAGCCTTTCCTCGGCCGCGAAAATCTCCTACGCCAAAGTCGCCGAGTACCAGCGGCGCGGCCTGGTCCACTTCCACGCCGTCATCCGCCTCGACGGACCCGACGGCAGCGCGACACCCCCGCCCGCCTGGGCCACCACAGAACTCCTCGGCGACGCCATCCAAACCGCCGCCACCCGCACCCGCGTGGCCGGACCGGAAATGGACGGCGGCACCTGGTCCTTCGCCTTCGGTACGCAGCTCGACGTGCGTCCCATCCGCAGCGGCGACTTCACCGGTGGTACCCCGGTCACCGAGCGGGCCGTGGCCGCCTCCATCGCCAAATACGCCACCAAGGGAGCCGAAGGCGCCACCGGCACCCTCGACCGACGGCTCCGCCTGATCGGCGAACTCCACGCATTCGACATACCCCCGCACGCCGAACGCATGATCCGCACCGCCTGGGAACTCGGCGCACGCCGCGACCTCGCAGACCTCAAGCTCCGGTCCTGGGCACACATGCTCGGCTTCCGGGGCCACTTCTCCACCAAGACCCGCCAGTACTCCACCACCCTCGCCGAACTCCGACAAGCCCGCGCCGACTACCAACACACCCAGACCGGAGCCCCGACCACCGTGCCGGAGCAGGAGTCAACGCTGACCCTCGCCCACTGGGCCTTCTCCGGCATCGGCCCCACCCCCGAACTCGCCCGCCTCGCCAGCGCCCTGACACCCCCGCCCGGACCTCGGGCACCGGCGGCCACCCATGGCTGACGACGAACTCCTCACCGTCCCCGAGGTCATGGCCCGCTTCAAGATCATCTGCTCCACCGTCTACGACCTCATCCGCACCCGGCAACTCGCCTCCATCACCATCGGCCGCGCCCGCCGCATCCCCACCCACGCCCTCACCACCTACATCCACCACCACCTCGAACAGGAAGCCGCCTGATGACCACCCCGACCCCCGCCTCCCGCTGGACCCGCGCCAACGGCGACGGAACCGTCTACCAACGAAAAGACGGCCGCTGGGAAGCCGCCGGATACGTCCTCGCCGCCGGCGGCACCCGCAAACGCATCCGTGTCTACGACACCACCCACAAGGAAGCCGCCGACAAACTCACCGAACCTGTCGCCGTCAGCAACCGCGGCCTGCCCACCCGCATCAGCGACACCACCGTCGCCCAGTTCCTCACCTACTGGCTCGACACATCGCCGTCCACCGCCTGCGCGCCACCACCCACGCCCGCTGAGCGTGATCAGTTCGGCGGCGGGATGGGTCTTGTGGTCGGTCAGGGTAGTAACGAGCCGGTAGAGGCCGGTGCGGCGGCCTGCGGCCGTGGTGATGGTGATCTCGCAATCGATGACACGCACGGGGACGTCACCGATCGCCGACAGGTAGGAGCCGTCACCACAGCGGGCCAGCACGGGCAGTCGGCGGCCGTTCTTCACTCGGACCAGCACGTGCGCGCCGGTCTTGGCCATGGCGTTCACCAATGTCCGGGCGGCGAAGTTCCGGTCCAGCAACACGATCATGCCCTCGTGCAGACTGCGGAGCAGACGCGGCGCGTACGTCGTCTCGCCGTCAGTGGTCGGTCCGAACACCGCGTCGATGACCGTGCGAGTGCCGCAGGACACCAGTACCAGCAGCCGCAACGCCGGATATCCCGAACCACCGTTGTTGCAGCGGTGCTTGGTGAACTCGGCCAGGTTCGCCCGGCTGTCGGGCACCGCCATGGTCGTGCCGTCGATCGCGCAGACCAGCAGCCCGCGCCACCACACGCCGGCGGTGCCGATCCCGGGGGCCGGGCCGCGCAGCAGGTCGAATAGCCAGCGCAGCGGCTCGGCCCCCACCCGCCTGCGGGCCTGCGCCAACGCACCGCCCGTCGGGTCCGCGACCGTCAGCCCTTCCAGGCCCGCCGTCAGTCACTGCCACACCTGCCGCCATCCCAGTCCAGGGAACAGGCACCCGGCCAGCAGGAGATACACCATCACCCGGGACGGCAGATCCCGTACCCGTTCCTGCACTTTGCCCGTCTGCGTCAACGCCTCGTCGACCATCTCGAAGGGGACAAGGCGCGTCAGCTCGCCCAGATGGCCGGGCGCGAAAGCCCCCGCAGCAACGACAACCTGACGAGAGATAACAGACTGGGCACCCAACGGAGCTCCCGCCAGACAGTGATCTTGGTCGACACGGTTCTAGCCGATCTGTAGGACGAGCTTGCCGCGGGCCTGTCCCGACTGGCTCAGCTCCGCGGCCGTGCGCCAGTCCTCCAACGGGAACGCGCGGGCCACTGGTACCGAGAAGCGACCCGCAGATGCCAGCTGCGCGTATGCGCCGAGCACGTCGTTGCGCACGGTGCCCTCGCCGCCGGGCCCGCTGAAACGCACGCCCAGTTCAGCGGCTGCGGCGAAGTCGCTGAGGGTCAGAACGTGTGCGGACGCCTTGACCGTACGCACGAGGCCCGGCAACGCATTGCTGACCGGTGCCGCGTCGAGGGCGAGGTCGACCGGTCCGCCCGCGAGTTCCCTCACTCGCTCGGCCATGCCGTCGCCGTAACCGGTGACTGCGGCGCCGACGGCGCGCAGGGCCTTGGCGTACGTCTCGCCGGCGGTGGCAATGACCCGTGCCCCGCGCTGAACTGCGATCTGCACTGCGGCGTACCCGACGGTGGAGCCGGCGCCGTGTACCAGCACGGTGGTGCCGGCGCGGACGCCGAGGGCGTCCACACCTCGGTAGGCCGTCTCGACCGCCATCGGCAACGCGGCGGCGTCGACCGGGTCGAGCCCTGGCGGGCGCGGGAACCAGAGGTCGAGGAGAGCCTGCTCGGACGCGCCGGCGGTCGGTCCTGTGAAGGGCGCCGGGCCGAACACCGGGTCACCGATCTCGACGCCAGTCACCCCGTCACCGGCCGCGTCGACCGTGCCGGACACTTCAAGTCCTATACCGCGTGGCAGGTCGCCAGTGAAGAGTCCGCCGCACAGCGCCCAGTCCGCCGGGTTCAGCCCGCACGCCTGGACAGCGACGCGAATCTGCCCGGGTCTGGGGGTGGGAGGTTCGGCGTCCTCGAGCCGCAGAACGTCGAGCGGTGCTCCGTGCTCGTGGAAGCGAAGGGTGCGCATGAAGGCTCCTCAAGATGATGACAGCAGATGCTGTCGTCATTCACGCTAGCAGAGTGACGACAGCATCTGCAGTCGCTATGCTCGCAGGATGGCACGGTGGGAAGGCAACGCTCGCGGTCGGCTCGAACGAGCCGCGCTGGACCTGTTCACCGAGCAGGGTTACGACCGCACGACGGTCGCGCAGATCGCGCAGCGCGCGAACCTCACCGAGCGGTCGTTCTACCGATGGTTCGCCGACAAACGTGAGGTGCTGTTCGGCGGCGGCGAGGACCTCGAAGAGCAGCTCGTCTCCGCGATCGAAGCCGCTCCCGCCGACACCGGCGCGCTCCCGACGCTGCTGGCCGCGTTCGCCACCGCGCCGAAGGTGTTCCGTCCGCGCGAGTTCCTGCGGGAGCGGTCGGCGGTCATCGAGGCCAATCCGCCACTGAAGGAACGCGAGCTGGTCAAGCTGGCGTCGCTGTCCGAGGCCCTCGCCGCCGCTCTGGTGCACCGCGGCTGCAACCCGCAGACTGCACGCCTGGCCACCGACGTCGGCATCGCCGTGCTCCGGCTGACCGCCGAACGGTGCATGGCCGACGAGCAAGCCGATTTCACCCAGGTCCTATCGACCAGCACGGCGGACCTGCTCGCCGTCGCCACGGACATCCCTGCGTGACGCTGTGAGGGCTGTTGTGCTTGCCGGGGTCGGGATCGGCCGCTTCGACCTTGTCGCCGATGGGCTTCGTCTTCCCGTGGTCCAGAAGTACCGGTCTATCGGGTGAGAAGCTGCCGCCTCCTGTCGCGCCGGTACTGGACCCGGCTGCGGGCCCGTCCGGTTCATCGACGCTTGGGGGCGGACCGTCATCGCTGCCTCCGGCGGACGGCGCTGGTGGTCGCAGAGGCACTTGGCGCACCCGGGACGGGAGAAGCTCGACGCTGTTGTTTCGCGTGGGGGTCGGATGCCCGGGCGGCGAGTCCGTTCGGGGCGGACCCGCAGTGTTCGCGGGGTGTTCAGCCGGTGGTTCCCGGTGTGGCGGAAGCTTCGCCGGGAGCGTGAGTGCGCTCCTCGTCTGCCCGACTCCCCGAAAAGAGGACCGGCCACCTTGCGTACGCACTGGCGTAGACACGTCCCCATCACCGCCGTCGCCCTGACGTTCCTCGCCCTCGGCCTGTCCGGTGCCCCGGCATCCGCGCAGGCACAGGCGCAGGCACAGGCGCAGCCGCGAGCACAGTCCACCGTGCGGATCAACGAGGTCGAGTCGAACGGCGGCAGCCCGGGTGACTGGGTCGAACTCGTCAACACCGGGACCGCCGCGGTCGACGTCTCCGCGTGGATCGTCAAGGACAATGACGACGACCACTCGTACAAGATCCCGAAGAAGACCTCGATCGCCCCGGGAGCGTTCCTGGCGCTGGATGTCGATCCGTCGTTCGGGCTGGGGAGCGAGGACTCGGCGCGGTTGTTCGACGCGGACAAGGACCTGGTGGACTCGTACTCCTGGAGTGACCACGCCTCGACCACCTACGGGCGTTGCCCGGACGGTACGGGTGCGTTCACCACTACCCTCGCTCCGACCAAGGGCGCGGCCAACGCCTGCGGCACCACCGGCGGCGGAGGCGGCGGTGGCGGTCAGCCGTCGCACGGGGCCTGGCCCGGGGGCTCGGCGGTCACCGTCGCCGACGGCTCGAAGGTCTTCGGGGAGAACCTCAGCGGGTTGTCCTTCGAAGGCCCCGGCGTGCTCTGGGCGGTGGACAACGGGCCGGGCAAGCTCTACCGCCTGGTGCCCAACGGCTCCACGTGGCGCCCCGATCCGGCCGCCGGCTGGTCCTCGGGGAAGTCCCTGCACTACGCGGGCGGCAGCGGTGACCCGGACGCGGAAGGCGTCGTCGTCACTCCTGACGGGGTGTTCGTCTCCACCGAACGCGACAACGACAACGACGGCAAGAGCCTGCCGGAGATCCTGCGGTACGACGCCTCCTCCACCGCTTCCTCGCTGAACGCCACCGCGACGTGGAACCTCACCTCCGACCTGCCCTCCGTCCCCGCCAACTCCGGGCTCGAAGGCATCTCGTGGGTTCCCGACTCGTTCCTGACCGCGCACGGCTTCCGTGACGAGCACACCGGCGGCGTCTACGATCCGGCCGCCTATCCCGGCCACGGCAGCGGCCTGTACTTCGCCGGCCTTGAGGACAACGGCACCGTCTACGCCTACGCCCTCAACCTGTCCGGCGGCGGATACACCCGGATCGCCACCGTCACCAGCGGCTTCCCCGCCGTGATGGACCTGGAGTTCGAGCCGGCCACCGGCCACCTCTGGGCGGTGTGCGACGACACCTGCCAGGGTCAGACCACGGTCCTGGACATCAACGCCCAGGGCCGGTTCGCCCCCACCGCGGTCTACGACCGTCCCTCGGGGATGCCCGACTACAACAACGAGGGCTTCGCCATCGCGCCCCAGTCCGCCTGCACCGCCGGCCACAAGCCGGTCATCTGGTCCGACGACGCCGACGACGGCAACCACGCACTGCGCGCCGGCACCCTGAACTGCACGCCCTGACACCGGCGCAGGGGGCGGCGGCCGTCAACTGCCCCGCTCGGCGCCAAGAGCACCGGTGAAGGCCGCGGTCCACCAGGACCACGGCCTTCACCCGTACCGCCGCCCCGGCGCCCACTTCGCCATCCGCGCCCGCTCCCCGCCGCGCCGCGCCGCACCCCGCCCGCACCCCGCCCCGCAGACCGCGTCCGACCAGCTCCGCCGGCAGGCGCTGGCCCGGCCGCGCGCAAACTGTACGAATTCTGTTTGCCCGTTGTGCGCCTTCCCCGTGTCTAATGACGCACGGTCGTGAACGCGGCGGGTGCGATCCCGCGTGTCCACTGCCGTGTTGCCTGAGGGTTGCGCGCCGGGCATGAGGGCTGACAACGTTGTCTCCCGCAAAGGCTGGACCGTGCGTGCGTATCGCGATGCTGGAGAGGTTACGTGCCAATAAGATCCCATGCCCCCTTGTCCCGCGTGAATCTTCCTCGGACCGCCCGTCGGCCTGGCCGGCCGGTGCGGGCCGCGGTTGCCGCACTGCTCGCCGGAGCCCTCGGCTTCGCCGCGCTGGCGGCCGGCGGCGCGGCCGCGGCGGCACCCGTCGCCAACACCTCCACGGGAACCCCCGGCGGCACGAACTACACCAAACTCGTTGACCCGTTCGTGTCGACGGCCGGCGACGACGGCAACGACCTGCCGGGCGCCGAGGCGCCCCACAGCCTCGCCAAGGTCAACCCGATGACCACGCCGGGCCGCAACCACTCCGGGTACGACTACAACGAGGACCACATCGCCGGGTTCACCGCCACGGACCTCGACGGCGTCGGCGGCTCGGGAGGCGGCGGCGACCTGCTGGTCGTCCCGACCTCCGTACGGTACGACGGGCGCCCCGCCCCGAGCACGTACGCGCACCCGTACAGCCACGACGACGAGACCGCGACGCCCGGTTACTACCAGGTGGGGCTCGGCGCCCTCTCCGGGACCGGTTCGGCGGTGACGCAGGACTCCGGGACCGTTGACGCCGAGATGACGGCGACGACGCGCACGGCGCTCGAACGGTACAGCTTCCCCGCCGGCTCTGACCCCGAACTCGTCCTCGACCTCGCGAACAACTACACCAGCCGCACCCGCGCGACCATGAAGGCGACGACGCTCCCCGACGGGACCACCTCGATCACCGGGCTCATCGCGGGGTCGTTCAACGGCGCCTCGTACCAGCTGTACTACGACGCCACCACGAACGTCCCGGTGACCTCCCTGAAGAGCTGGGGCAACGACGGCAAGCTGAGCGACGCGACCGCGCAGGACGGTTCCGACACCGGCGCCGTCCTCGGGTTCGACCCGTCCGCCGGGCACGACATCGAACTGCGTATCACGCTCTCACCGATCAGCGCGGAACAGGCCGCGACCGACCAGCGCAACGAGGTGGGCCACCTCACCTTCGACCAGGCGCGCGCGCAGACGAACGCGGCCTGGAACAGCGCGCTCGGCGCCGTCGACGTGCGCGCCTCGGCGAAGTCCGACCCCGGGTCGACGCTCACCAAGGAGTTCTACACGCACCTGTACCGCATGTACGCGCTGCCGGTGAACGCCACCAGCACCAGCGGTACGTACCGCGGCGCCGACGGAGCGGTGCACAAGACGAACGGCTTCACCTATTACGACGGCTGGTCCACCTGGGACGACTTCCGCAAGTACTCCGTCGAGGCCTACATCGACCCGTCCACCTACCGGGACATGGTGCAGTCGCTCGTCGAACTCTTCGCCGACGCGAACACCTCGGGCAAGAGCCTCGGCAGCCTCACCCACTCGGTGCCGACCGTACGCTGGGAGCGCTCGGCCGTGGTGATCGCCGACGCGCTGTCGAAGGGCTACAAGAACTTCGACCGGCTCGACGAGGCCTACCCGGCGCTGATGTCGTACGCCGGCTACTACACCGGGACGCAGCTGCGGCTGGGGTACGTCGCGGGTGACCCCGGTACGACCGTCCAGCGCGGCTACGACCAGTGGGCGCTGTCCATCATCGCCGGCGCGCTCGGCAAGGACGCGGACGCGAAGAAGCTGCGCACCCAGTCCACGATGGCGATCGACAACCTGGTGAAGTCCGGCGTCTGGACCGCGGCAGACGGCACCAAGGTCGGTCTGCTCACCCCGCGCGCCTCCGGCGGCGACTGGCAGAGCGCCGACTACGAGAAGTTCGAGACGGCCGGCCTCTACCAGGGCACGCTCTGGCAGTACAACTGGTACGACGCCTACGACATGGGCGGCCTGATCAATGCCATGGGCGGCGCGAAGGCAGGCAAGGCCGCGGTCGAGCACATGTTCGGCGTGGACTCCAGCGCCGACGACGGCTCGACCATGCTGCACTCCAACGCCAACGAGATCGACCTGCAGGCCCCGTACCTCTTCAACTACGTCGGCGAGCCGAGCCTGACGCAGAAGTGGGTGCGCGCCATCTACACCGGCACGACCTGGAACCGCTACATCGCGACGGGCTCCACCAACGAAGCCCCCAGCTCCGGCGGCGAGTTCACCCCGCCGATCGACACCCAGGTCTACAAGCTCTCGCCGAACGGCTTCCTGCCGACCATGGACAACGACGCCGGCACCATGTCGACCATGTTCGTCGGCGCGGCCCTCGGCCTGTTCCCGGTGACCGCAGGCTCCAGCCAGTTCCAGATCGGCAGCCCGTTCTTCGACTCCACGACGATCACGTACCCGAACGGCAGCCGCTTCACGGTGAAGGCCGACGGCGTGTCGCCGAGCAACTACTACGTGCAGAGCGCGACCCTCAACGGCTCGCGGTTCACCAACACCTGGCTCGACTACTCGCAGATCATCTCCGGCGGAACCCTGGACTTCACCATGGGCTCCAAGCCCTCGCAGTGGGGCGCCCGCACCCAGGCCGCGTACTCGCTGGACACCGACTCGGGCGACCCGGGTGACGGCGGCACGGGAACGGGCAAGGGCGACACCGTCGTCTCCGCCCGCCCGGGCACCGTCGCCACCGCAGCGGACGGCACCGTCCACGGCAGTGTGCAGCTCACCCTGTCCGGGCCGGCGTCGTTCGCCGCCCGCAAGGGAACCAGCCTCACCAAGACCGGGGCGGCGAGCACGACCGGCCTGCCCGCGGGTGTCACCGCTGACCTCCGCGTCACCGGTTCGCGTACGGCGACGCTCTCGCTCACCGGCACCGCGACGGTCGACGCACGCTTCGGCATGACCTTCCGCGACGCCGCCTTCGCCCACGGGGTGCGGGCCTCGACGGCAACCGGCACCGGGGTATCCGCGACCGACCCGCTCGTCATCTCCGCCGCCGCGGTGCACCGCAAGGCCCTCGGCGCCCTCGTCGACCAGGCGTCCCTGGTACGCAGCGGCAACTACTCCGACGGCTCGTGGACTCTGTTCCGGTCGGCGCTCGAACGCGCGCGGACCGTCCTCGCGGACACCACCTCCGGGACCGGCACGATCATGGCCGCGGACGACGCGCTGCGGTCCGCCATCGACGCGCTCACCATCGACGAGGGCGGCTACGCGGTCCTGCAGGCCGAGGCCCCCGACCAGAAGGAGGGCCCCAGCCTGGTGAGCGAGGCGTACTACTCGGACGGCGACCTCGGCGGCGTCACCGAGGGTGCGTGGGAGCGGTACACCAAGCTGGACTTCGGCGGGGTCGCCCCGCGGAGCATCTCGGTCCGCTACGCGAACGCGCAGCCGGCGAACGCCGCACCGAGCAGCGTCGACATCCACGCCGGCGCCGCCGACGGCCCCGTCGTCGCCACCGTCCAGCTCCCCGGAACCGGCGGCTGGCAGTACTACACCACGGTCCAGGCGGCCGTCACCGACCCGGACGCCCTGCTGAGCGCCTCGGGTGCGACGTTCGTCTTCCACGCCCCGTCCGGCCAGCAGTGGGTGTCGAACTTCGACTGGTACCAGTTCTCGCCGAACGAGGTCACCTCGTCCCCCTCGACCACGCTCGCCACGCTGACCGCGGCGAACAGCACCACGACCGGCGGCGGTTCGCTCCCGCTCAACCTCGCGAACGGCATCTTCGAGAACGTGACGGACGGCGCGTGGGCCGCATGGCAGAACACCGACCTGCGCGACGGAGCCGACACCGTCACCGTCAGCTATGACAAGCCCCAGTCGCGGGCGGCGTCGGACTCGCACATCGAACTGCACCTCGGCTCGAAGGACGGTCCGAAGAGCGCCGACATCCCTCTCGACTACACCGGATCCGGCTGGGGAACCATCGCCACCGCGACCGTGCAGCTCGACCCGAGCGTCTTCACCGGCGCCCAGGACATGTACGCGGACTTCGTCTCCAGCACCCAGACGGCCGCCCAGCCCTACGTGGGCAACGTCTACTCCCTGACCCTGACCCAGACCGCCGACGCCCCCGCGGCATTCGACGCCACCGCGTTCAGGACGAACAGCGGCGGCGGGCTCAAGAGCGAGCCGGTCGGCTGGACCGGCTCGGGCTCCACCACCGACCTCGGCGGTACGTACAACGGAGCCTGGCTCGACTACGGGGACATCGACTTCGGCCACGCCCCGAAGAGCACCATGACGATCACCTACGTCAACAACTCCGCCCGCTGCGGCACCGGTTCCGCCGTCCAGCTCTACCTGGACTCCTTCGACGCGGCCGACCCCGGCACGCCGTACGCGACCGCGCCGCTGCCGGTCACCGGAGCCGCGTGGTCGTCAGGAGGGACGACGAGCCTGACGCTGCCCAAGGCGGTCACCGGCACGCACGCCGTCCACCTGCGGCTGATCACGACCCCGGACTCCTCGCACCCGTACGTCGCGAACCTGGGCCGGATCACCTTCAGCCACGTCGACACACCCGCCGTCACGGACAAGTCGGCGCTGAGCAAGGCGATCGCGCAGTACGCGGGGCTCTCCGGTGACGCGGAGCGCTACGACCCGATCGACTTCGGCGTGTACCAGCGCGAACTCGCCGCCGCACGTGACCTCGTGGCCGCCGACGACGCGACCCAGCCCGAAGTCGACACCCAGACCCGCAGCCTCACCCTCGCCGCCGAGCAGCTGATCCCCCTTCCGAGGCTGAGGCTGGAGGACCTGGTCACCACCGCGTCGGCGCTCGACAACACCCGCTACACGGACGCGTCGTGGAAGGCGTTCACCGCGGCACTCACCGCGGCGAAGACCGCGGTCGCGGACGACACGGCGACGGACGAGACCCTCACCGCACGGTACAAGGCCCTCGATCACGCCATGTCCGCGCTCACCACGAAGCCCAAGACGGTGCCGGCCGCACCTGACGCGGTGTCGGCGGCGTCCTCCGGCACGAGCGTGACCGTCACCTGGTCCGCACCCGAGGACACCGGCGGCTCGCCGGTCACCGGCTACGAGATCACCCTCGATGACGGCCACCAGGCCGTGATCCACGACCCGGACAGCCGGAGCACGGCGTTCACCCGGCTGCCCGCCGGCAGGTCGTACACCGCGCGCGTCCGGGCGGTGAACGCCATCGGCACCTCGCGCCCCAGCGCCGCGACGGCGCCCGTGGTGACCGGCGGCGGCAAGCCGCAGAAGCCGGCCCTCACGGGTGTGATCACCCACGGCAAGCAGGTCCGGGTGACCTGGCGGCCGGCCGGCGACGGCGGCTTCCCGGTCATCGGCTACACCGTGGCCCTCGACGACGGAACCACCGCGCACGTCCCCGCCACGACCGGCACCGCGCTGCTCACGACCGCGGGGAAGGCCGCGGCGCACACGGCCACCGTCACCGCGGTCACCCTGGCCGGAACCTCGGACGACTCCGCCACGACCGCCCCGGCGGACGACGCCTCCGACCCAGGGTACGAGCCGTCGCCCTTCCCGGCCGACACGCTGAACGCGGCTTACTCCTCGGACACCTGGCCGACCACCGGCTACTTCAACGACCTGCTCAGCGGTATCGGCGACCTCCACTCCGACATCCTCGGCGCCAACTCCACGGTGCCCCACGGCACTTCGCTCACCGCGGAGAACGACGAGACCGCCGTACGCATCAACAACGCGGCGACCCAGAAGGAGGTGGACCGGGCCGAGGTCGACGCGACCAACAGCGCCACCGTCACGATGGCCGACGGCCTCGGGTCCCGGCTCGGCCAGATCTACCTCGACGCCCTGAACGGCGGCCAACTGCCGAAGACCAGCGCACTGTTCTCCCGCGTCACGCAGGGCCTCGACACCCATGACGCGGCGAAGGACCACTACGGCTACCTGCGCCCGTACGTACGGCTCGGATTCGCCGGCGACGGCGGCGACATCTACGAGTCGCAGGACGGCTCGTACAGCAGCCTCGCCACCAGCGGCTCGTACCCGAGCGGCCACACCTACGGCGGCTACGAAGCCGGGACCATCCTGGCCACGCTCCTGCCGGAGCTGGCGCCGTCGATCCTCGCGCGCACCTCGGAGTACGGGAACAACCGGATCGTCCTGGGGTTCCACTACCCGCTCGACGTCATGGGCGGCCGCATCACCGGACAGGCCACCGTGGCGCACCGGTGGGCGGACCCCGACTTCGGGAAACTGCTGCTGCAGGCCCACACCGAGGCCGAGAACGTGCTGCTCGCGCAGTGCGAGAAGCAGGGCTACGGCAACACGCTCGCGGCCTGCGAGGGCGACTCCTACAGCGGGTTGAGCACGGCGCAGGACGTCGACCTGTACACCCAGCGCCTGACCTACGGGTTCTCCCAGGTGGGGAAGGCCGGGCAGAGCCTGAAGACGCCGTCCGACGCGGCGGCCCTGCTGATCACGGCCTTCCCGGACCTCACCACCGAGCAGCGCACGCAGGTCCTCCAGCAGACCGCGACCGACTCCGGCTACCCGCTCGACCTCACCGCTGACGGTGGGGCGAGCTGGGAGCGGATCAACCTCGCGGCGGCGATGGCGGCGCACGTGGTCGTCAACGGGAACGGGTCGGTGACGGTGACGAACTACTCCGACGCCACCCGGGCGAGCGTCGCCGACGCCCGCGCGGTCACGGTGGGGGGCGTCGCGATCGACGGGTTCGACCCGGACGTCGCCACGTACGTCGTCGACTGGCCGAAGGGCTCGAAGATCCCGGCTGTCTCCGCCGTGCCGGCCCAGTCCGGCGCGCGGGTGAAGGTCACCGACGGCAGCTCGGTCCTGTCGTCGAACGGGTCCCGCCTCACCACCCGCACCATCACGGTGACCTCGTCCAACGGTTCGGTCACCCGGACCTACACGGTCGGGTTCCAGCCCACGGACCGCGGCCACCGTCCGGTCCCGGCCGGCGGTGACGGAGGATTCGTCCTGTGGCCGCCTTCCGGCACGTGGGGCCACGGCGGCACTGTCGGCAACCTGGGCGACCTGGGCAACGGAGCGGGCTCCACCGACTTCGCCGGAATCCGGCCGCCGGTGACGGGGTGGACGCAGCCCAAGTGGATCCCCGGGGCACAGGGCACGAGGTGACCGCAGGGTCAGCCCGGCCTCCGGAGGAGGCGGTCTGATCCCCTGGCGGCGCACGCCGCCGGCCGGCCCCTCCGGGTGAACCACAGCGGTTCACCCGGAGGGGCCGTCGGCGTCACGGCACCTTTCCGTCGCGCTGCTCCCTGGCCGTGTCAAAAACCTCGGCCCGGCCGCTCGTGTGTGCCTGTCCGGGGACGTCGGCTCGGCCCTGGCGGAGGAGCGGGAGGTCCGCTCCGTCGGGTGGCGCGGGTGGCGCGACGGGCGCGTGCTCGACCTCGCGCTGGGGCCCTGCACGGACGAGGAACTCCGCAGCGAGGCATACACCGTGGGGTATGACGCGATGGTCGAGCGGGAGGACTGGCTCTCCGTCGGGCCGGGCGGGATCACCCGCGGGGAACTGGACGGGCCGATGCGGTTCAACGCCCGGCGGACGGCGGACCGGGCGGCGCGCCGGGGTGTGCGGCGTCTGTGCGCGCAGGCGGGGGCGGTGTGGCAGGCGCCGTGATGTCTTCCGGTCAGGCCGGTCCGACGGGGGCCGACGGGGTCCGACCGGTCCGGCCGGCGGTCCGTGGTTCCCGCGGACGCAGGCACGAAGGTGTCCGGCTGGTAGTGCCCCCCGCGGCCGGACGCACCCGGTGCGCCTGCCGGTGACGAGATACCCGCGTCCGGGCCACGGAGGATCTTTCGGGCGACGTGACGCACGATGGTTACGATCGGCGGGTGAACCTGATCGGACGCGGTGCGGAGCTGGCCGCGGTGGAGCGGTTGCTCGACCGGGCGGTGGCCGGGGCAGGCGGGTATCTGGTCGTCACCGGGCCGCCGGGAGCCGGCAGGTCGGCCCTCGCGGAGGCGGCAGCGCGGTCGGCCCGGGCCCGCGGCATCGCGGTGGTCCGGCCCACCGGGACCGGCGCGGACGGTTCACCCCTGTGGGACCGGCTCCTGACCGCCGGCGCCGGGCCGGGCGGACCCCGTACCGGCACCGACCGGAACCCTGTCCCGGCCGGTGCCCACGACGGCTTCACCGCAGGGCCGCAGGCGCCGCCCGCCGCCAGGACCCGGGATCCCGACCCAGAGGACGTCGACCGGGTCGCCCGGGCGGCAGCGGCCGGTGGCCCGCGCCTGCTGCTGCTCGATGACATCGACAGGGAAGGCGAAAGCGCCACGGCATTCCTGGCCCGGCTCGTACCGCACCTCGGGACCGGGCAGACCGCGTTGCTCGCCACCGCCGCCGACTCCCTCGGACTGCCGCACGAGCTGCGCCTGCGCGGACTGAGGACATCCGAACTCGCCGAGCTGACACCGGGGCTGTCCGCTGACGCGGTCCACGCGGTGTGGCTCGCCTCGGCCGGCCTGCCCGGCGCCGCCATCGCCCTGTCCCGCGACCTGGCCGCCCTTGACGCCGACGAGGACCCCTTCGTCCACCTCGCCCTCACCGCCCGCTCGCGGGCCGCGTTCCTCGACATCGACGCCGGCCTCGTCCGGCTGCTGGAGGCCGCCGCCGAACGCCCGCTGCCGCCGGCGACCCGGGCCAGGGTGCTGGCCCGGCTGGCCCGCGAGCTGCTGGGCGATCCGTCGGCGGGCGACCGCCGCCGCGACCTCGCCGACGAGGCACTGGCCCTGGCCCGGACGAGCGGCAGCCCCGGCCTGATCGCCGAGGTCCTCGACTCCCGGCTGCACGCGCTGTGGGACCCGGCCGCCGCCCACGAGCGGCTGGCCACAGCGTCCGAGATCGTGGCGCTGGCGCGGCCGGCCGGCGATGCCGTCACCGAACGGCGCGGTCTGTTCTGGCGCTTCACCGCCCTGGTGGAGCTGGGCGATCTGCGGGCGGCAGAAGCCGCGCTGACGGCTTACGCCCGCGCGGGCGAGCTGTCCGGTGATGCCGAGGCGGCGGCGGTGGTACCGGCCCGGCAGTCCATGCTGGCGGCGGTCCGCGGCCGGTTCGACGTGGCGGCGGCCCTGGCGGACGTGGTCGCCCTCCGTGGCCGGCAGGCCGGTCTGGCCGACACCGACCGCCTGGTCGGCGGCCTCCACGGCAGCATCGCGACGCTGCGCGGCGACTGGGCATCGGTGCTGGCGCCCTGGCAGGCGCTCGCCCGGCGGATGCCCGGTCACTTCTTCGAGGCGACAGCCGCCCGGGCCCTGGCGGAGTGCGCCCGCGGCGTCGAGGCCGGCCTTGAGCTGGAGCGCCTCCTGCCGGTCGTCCTGGCCGGCTCCGGGCCGCGCTGGCTGGGCGCGGCGGCAGACCTGGCGGTGGTCGCGTCACGGTTCGGCGAGCCGGAGAGCGCCCAGGCCCTCTACGACGCGCTGCTGCCCTACAGCGGCCAACTGGTCGTGTGGGGCGGCGCCAACACCGTCACCGGACCGGTCGACCACTACCTGGGCCTGCTGGCCACCCGCCTGGGCAGCCTCGACGACGCGGTGACCCGCCTGGACCGCGCCGCCGCCCTGGACCAGCGGATCGGCGCCCTGCCCTGGCTGACGCACACCCTGGCCGCACGGGCCCGCGCGCTCACCGCCCGGAACACCGGCCAGGACAAGGCCCGCGCCGAGGAGGACCTCGAACGGGCCCGCTCGACAGCGCGGCGGCTCGGCATGACCGGGCTCCCCGACGAGCCGGCTCTGCCGGCCGGCGAATGGCGGCTGGCCCAGGACGAGGCCGGCTGGCAGCTCGACGCCGGGCCGGAGAAGGTCCGGCTGCCGGCCGGACGCGGAATGGGATACCTGCGGACGCTCCTGGCCGCGCCCGGGCAGGAGATCGCCGCTCTCGACCTGGTGGCAGGCGGGTCAGGACTGCGGGCCTCCGGGGGCGACCCGCTGCTCGACGACACCGCCCGCAGCTCCTACCGGCGCCGGCTCAGCCGGCTCGACGACCTGCTCGACGCGGCCGACCGTGACGGTGACGTGGAGCAGGCGGCGGCCGTCCAGCGGGAGCGGAACGCCCTCGTGACCGAGCTGCGCCGGGCCAGCGGACTCGGTGGCCGCCCGCGCATGCCGTCCGGCGAGGCCGAACGGGCCCGGGTCAATGCCACCCGGGCCCTGGGGACCGCCGTCCGGCGGATCGAAGCGGCCGCCCCGCTGGCGGGGGCGCACCTGCGCGCGTCGCTGCGCACCGGCCGGTACCTCCGCTACCAGCCGGCACCCGGTGGCCCCACCCGCTGGCGGGTGTGACCCGCGCCACGTACAGCTTGTGCCGGGAGGAGTTACGCCTCCTGGGTAAAGCCCCGGAACCCTGGAGACGACATGCGGATCGCACAGCGCCGCCACTACGGCGCACTCGCCGCCGACAGCTACGGCACGGACGACAGCCGGCCGCCGCTGGTCCTGCTGCACGGCCTGTCCTACGACCGTCGCCAGTGGGAGCCGTTGCTGGCGGAGTTGGCGGTCCTCGATCCCGGCCGCCGGGTGGTCTCCTTCGACCTGCCTGGGCACGGCAACTCGCCGCGGTTGCCCTCGTACCGCTCTGCCGAGGTCGCGGCGGTGATCCACCGGGCGGTGAGCGAGGCCGGCCTCGGCGCGCCAGTCCTGGTGGGACACTCTCTCGGCGGCGCCCTGGCCACGACCTACGCCGGCACGTACCCGGCCGCCGCCGTCGTCAACGTGGACCAGCCGCTGCTGGCCGGCCCCTTCGCACAGATGCTGCGCTCGGCCGAAGCCGAACTGCGCGGCCCCGGCTGGGAAGCGGTCTGGGACTCGCTGCTCACCGGCATGCGGATCGACCTGCTCGCACCGGAAGCAAGGGAACTGGTCCGCACCGCCACCGAACCCCGGCAGGACCTGCTGCTCGGTTACTGGAGCGAACTGCTGGACACCCCCGCGGAGGAACTGGGCGAGCGGCGGGCGCGCGAGCTGGACACCATCCGGGCGCGGGGCACCGGCTACCACCACATCGCGGGCGGGGACGTGCCGCCCGCGTACCAGGAGTGGCTGGAGTCGCGGCTGCCGGACGTCACCGTCACCGTCCTCGCCGGCGGCGGCCACTTCCCGCACGTGGCCCGTCCGGCCGAACTCGCCAGGATCCTCACCGGCTGACAGCCTTCCGCACCACGCTTTACGCACGCCGCGCCGTGAATCGGGAGTGCCGCGCGATCGGGGTGACGGTTATGAGTGCGGCGCCGGCGGGGGAGCCGCACATCATCAAATTCCCGACAGTCCGCTATGTACACGGACCAGTAGTGGCATTACCGGGGAGCCGTCGCGAGGCCGGCGGTTACCGCCTCAGTGGGCCTTCTCATAAGCGTCGATCACCGGGGCGGGGACACGGCCGCGGTCGTTCACTTCGAGCCCATTGCTCTTGGCCCATGCCCGTATGGCGGCCGTGTCCCTGTCCTGGGCCGCGCCGCGGTCGGATCCACGCGCTGCCCGGGGGCGCCCGGTGCCTGTTGACCGGACCCTCCGGGCGCCGTCGGCCTGCAGGAACGGGCCGAGCGCTTCCATCAACTTGTCGTGGCTGTCGGGGGTGAGATCCAGCTCGACGCCCGCGCCGTTGACAAGGATGGTGTACGTGGCGATCTCAGTGGATTCTTCACCCGTGAGGTCGTCGGTATAGAGGGTGACTACTTTCTGTGCCATGACCGGATAATAGCCCAACTGCCAAGCGGAGAAGCCCGGCTACTCCGCTTCTTTGGCGCGGCCGCGGCCCCTTCCCGGCGCACCGTTTGCCGCGCCGGGTGCCATCGGAGGGAGCCGCCGGTTTCGCTGCTGGCGCCGGGTCAGAAGAAACCCTGGTTGGGCAGCGGCGTTCCGTTGAGTTCGTAGCGGCCCACCGCGACCGCCTTGAGGGTCTTCGGATTGTGGGCCGCGATCGAGCGGATGGTGCGCCAGTGCCGGTCGAGGTGGGCACCGCGGCGTACCAGCGACCCGCCGCCGACGTCGAAGAGTTCGCTGGACGCCCGGTCGGGGATGATCGCCTGGGCCCTGCCTACGCCGGTCGGCGCGGATCAGGGCGCCACCGCGCGCGCGACGCAGTCGCGGAGCAGGGCCCGGCGGCGGTCGTGCTCGGCGGGCGGCTCGTCGGCGGTCGCGGTGTAGACGCTGCTGGCCGGTGACCAGGCGCTCGCCATGGCGATCACCAGGGTGAGCAGGTCGAAGGGGTCGCCGGGGCGCAGGCGGCCCGCCTCCTGCGCCTGGGCGATGGCGGTGAGCTTGGGCTCGTGCCGGGAGCTGTCGAACCACGGACCGGTCGGGCGCTGCTCCAGCCGGATCCAGGCGATGAGCCGGACCAGCCCGGGCCGGCGCAGGTTCTGGTCGTACACCCGCACCGCCCAGCCGGGGAGGTCGTCGGCGTCGAAGGGGAGGTCGTCGGTGCTCCGCTCGACGCAGTCGGCGACGACCGCGTCGAAGAGGCCCTCCTTGTTGCCGAAGTAGCCGTAGACCTGCGCTTTGTTGGTGCGCGCCGCGGCGATGATGCGCTCGATGCGGGCCCCGGCGATGCCGTGCTGCGCGAACTCCTCGGCGGCGGCGTCGAGGATGCGCCGACTGGTGGCGGCACCGCGCGGCGTGGTCGGCAGTTCGGGCATGCGGCCGATTTTAACAGACAGAACCGTCGGTTTTCTTTTCGTCCGGAGAGGTCTAGGCTCGAAAACAGACCGAAAAGTTTGTCTGTCTTGGAGGGTTCATGCGTACGACCACTGGCTGGCAGAGCACCACCGACGGCTCGACCGCACTGGAGCGGGTCACGATCGAGCGCCGGGACCTGCGCGACGACGACATCGCGGTGCGCGTCGACTTCTGCGGCGTCTGCCACAGCGACCTGCACCGGATCCAGGGTGTGCTCGGCGAAAGTGCGGTGGTCCCCGGCCACGAGTTCACCGGCACGGTCACCGCCGTGGGCGCCGCGGCGAACGGCTTCACCCCGGGGGACCGGGTCGCGGTCGGCACCGTCGTCGACTCCTGCGGCGTCTGCCCGATGTGCGAGGTGGGCCAGGAGAACTTCTGCTACGAACGCCCGACCACCACCTACGGCGGTACCGACCGGATCGACGGCAGTACGACGAAGGGCGGCTACAGCCGCGAGTACGTGCTGCGGGAGAAGTTCGCCTACCCGCTGCCCGAAGGGCTCGACCCGGCCGCCGCCGCCCCGCTGATGTGCGCCGGCATCACCATGTGGGAGCCGTTGCGCGCGGCCGGGATCGGACCGGGCAGCCGCGTCGCGGTGGCCGGCCTCGGCGGCCTGGGCCATTTGGGGGTGAAACTGGCCGCGGCGCTCGGCGCCGAAGTCACCGTGCTCAGCCGTACCCCGGGCAAGTCCGACGACGCCCGCAAGCTCGGGGCCGCGGACACACTGCTGACGACCGACGAGAGCCGGACGCAGCAGGCGCGTGGCCGCTTCGACCTCATCCTGGACACCGTCCCGGCCCCGCACGACCTCTCGCCGCTGCTGCGCATGGCGGCCCTGGACGGCACGCTGGCCGTGCTCGGCTACCCGCTCCCGACCACGGTGGCGCTCCTGGACCTGGTCCAGGGCCGCAAGAAGCTGACCTCATCGGGCACCGGCGGCCGGTCGCAGACCGCGCGGATGCTGGAATTCTGCGCCGAGCACGCCATCAGCGCGGATGTCGAGGTGGTTGCCTCGGCCCGCGTCCAGGAGGCCCTCACCCGCCTGGCGCGCGGCGATGTCCGCTACCGCTTCGTACTGGACCTGTCCGACCTCGACCAGCCCGCCTCCTGACGACAGCGGGTCCTTCCCGCCGAGCCCGTCGCCGCCGCCCCGACCGCTCATCGCCCGCTGATCCGCCGCGCCCGCCGGCTTCCCACCGGACCGGTCATGCCGAGCCCGCCGCTCCGCGGCCAGGTTCCCGCCGCCGGCGGACGCCCTCAGTCGGGCTGAGCGGTCGGCTGCGCGCGCCTGGCGCCGCAGCCGGGATCTGACGTCGTTGGCGGATGCATGGAGGAGCCCGTCGTCCCCATGATGGCTGCCCGATCCGCCGCTTTTCGCAGAGAAGATCCGGTAGAGCCGTGGTGTTCCCGGAATCCCCTTCCATGGCGCGTCCAGGATTGCGTCCGCCGCCCAAGTGGCCGCGTCCCCCGTGGGCGGGGCGGTACGTACCCAGAGCCTGGATCTGCTGGCACCGTCCGGCCGTCTCCTGCTGGTCGGCAACGCCGGTGGCGACTGGGGCAACCTCATCGACAGCAACCAGCTCTGGCTGCGCCGTGTCACGGTCTCCGGATTCTCGGCGGGCTCCTACCTTCCGGCCCACATGGACCAGCTCCGCCCCGCGGCTGAAGCCGCACTGAGGGCGGTCGCCGACGGCCTGGCCGAGACCGAGGTCGACGTACTTCCGCTGGAGGACGTGGTGACCGCGCACGAGCGGATGGAGAGCCGCGCGGTCGACGGCCGCATTGTCCTCACGCCGTGAGCACCAAGAGGACTGTGAGCGCCGTGAGCCCCGGACCAGGCGGTCAGGCGGCGGGCGCGAGGTAGGGGAAGAACGGGGTCGGCGGCGCATCGACGGCGTCCTTGCCGAGCCCGAGGCTCAGAGCGCTGTCGGTGGCGAGGGAGAACATGACCTCACCGGCGTTGTCGGTGAGCGCGCGGCCGTTGAACTCGGCGAAGCCGAAAACCGCGGGAGTGCCGATCGTGTAAGGAAGGACGTCCGGGAGAATGCGCTCGGCGACCCCCTGGCCGTACGCGTGGGGATCCGACGTGCTGCCCCGGGCACCGACGACCGCGGCGACGCGGTCGGTGATCTCCTCGCCGAAGGTGTCGATGTCGTCAGCGGGTTCGGTCTGATTCAGCCGCTCTGCCAGTGCGTCGTCGAACTGGGCGAAGATCGGTGACACCATCGGGAGCCCGCACCGGTTGACGCGGTGCCATCCGCCGGCATCGGTGGCCAGCGCCGTCACGCCCCATACGCCGATGTCCCGGCGGCGCGTGAAGAGCAGCAGATCGGCGTCCGGCACCTCCAGGACGATCGACCACACTTTCATTCCGGCGAACAGGCTTGTGACCTCAGCGGAATCCGGCGCCGGCAGCTCGACATCGGTGGCGTGCTGGAAGGCCCGGCCGACCGCCTCGACCACGCCCGGGTTCATCCAGAACGGGTCGCCGGCCCGTCCGGTCCACACCCGCGTGCCCCCGTCGGTGCTGAGCGTGCGCCCGGTCCGGCCGGCCAGCAGGACGGTACCCTCCGCCGCGTCGTCGGCCGCCTGGGGTCCGACGAGCCGGCGCAGTTCGACCGCCTGCGACCCATCGGGAGCCACTTCCCCGAAGCTGAGGCGGTAGGAAAGGTTCTCGACGGCGTCGCCGGTGCTGTCGATCTTGAACTCGTACCGGGCCTCGGGGTGGAACCCCTTCGGCGCGTCCGGACCCGCGGAGTCGGAGCAGACGTTCATCACCAGAACGGTGCCGCGGTCGCCCCGGAACACGTACACGTCGGAGATGTTCAGCCGGGCGTCGGCCCTGGCCGCGGGCGAATCGAGGTGGTGGGACATGTGACGACTCCAGACACTCCGCGGAGGCACGCCCTTTCCCTCAGGCTAACCGCGCCGTTCCACGGACGCACCGCGACGAAACCGGGCCAGGCGCCCCCCGCGGCCCCGCCGCCGCAGCGGCACCCACGGCTCCCGGGTGTCTCCGCCCGGCCTCCGCGCACGGGTGGCGAGCCTGGCCGGTGCGTGCGAGGACCGCCGAGGTCCACCGGCCTCGCGGCCGGCCGGCCCCTCCGCCGGCGGCGCCGACCGGCCACCGTGGTCAGGAACGGCGTCGGCGCAGGGCTCGGTAGAGGTCCCCGGCCGCATCCGCGGACCTGAGCCACCAGCCCTGCAGGGTGTCCCGCACCCCGGTCAGCAGCCACCGCCACTTGAACCACAGGGGCAGTTTCCGGAAAGGGACGAACGTGAGCGTGTCGTCGATCGCGTTCTCGGCGAAGCCGCCGGGGCCCTCGGCACGCAGCGCCGCGTACAGCTCCGGCGTCAACTCGCCATGGAGCCGGGCCGCGACACCCGCCGCGGTGAACGCGAACTGCCGCTGGTCGCGATCAGGAAGCCGCATCGCCCTGACGATCCGTGGTGACGCCTCCGACAGCGGGCGGGTGAAGGTGAGGCCGATCACCGCCGTGCCGAGGTGACGCTCACCGCGCTCGAACGCGGCGTCCACGGCGGCGGGGTCGTCCATGTGCGACAGGCCCTCGCCGCTCTCCCAGTCGTATTCGGGCGCCATACCGTACCTCGCTGTCAGCCGTCGCACGGCGGCGGGAGCACCCGCTGCTTCTTGATGTTGTCGATCATGCCCGCCTTCTTCAGCTTGGTCAGGTCGCCCTGCGTGACGCTCTTGGACGGGTACGAGCCCTGCACATGGCCGTGGTAGATCTCCTTGATGATATTGCCGTCCTTGTCGGTGATCGCCCGGTGCCGGTCCAGCACCACGATCTCGCCGTTCTCATGGTCGACGCCCAGCCGACGGGTGACGTTCGGGTTGTCCGGGTCCAGGTCGATGGACCTGTCCAGTGCGGCCTGGCCGTTGGACGGCGCACGGCTGACCTCGCCCTTGGCCGACGAACCGCTGCTCGCACCGTGCTTGCCGTACTCCGAGTCGTCGTAGACGCGGACCGGTTGGCTGCCGTCGCCTTCCAGGCCGAGCGGGTCGCTCCAGCGGAAGGGGTTGTCGACGTACGCGTGGTGGTTGGGGGCGGGGACCAGGCCGAGCGGGTCGGGGGAGAGGAAACTCGCGGTGTCCGGGGTGTAGTAGCGGGCGAGGTTGTAGTGCAGCCCCGTCTCCGGGTCGCGGTACTGGCCGGGGAAGGCCAGCGGGCACAGGCCGTCGTTGCCGCCGGCCAGCGGACTGCCCCACACACTGGTCGCGGCCCGCCAGGCGATGGTGCCGTCCTCGCCGACGAGTTCACTGGGGGTGCCGGCCAGGTCGGTGACGATCGCGTAGAACCGCCGGTCGATCTCGTCGGGGTCGTCGGTGTGCCACCGCCGGCGCACCTGGGCGGCCGCCCGGTGGGTGCCCGGCTCCCAGTCCCAGGTGTCGGTCTCCACCACACCGTCGCGGACCGCCCGCTGCTCCGCGAGGTTGGCGCAGTCCCAGGTGAACAGGATCTCCTCGGTGACCGTCCCGTCCTCGCCCAGCCGGGACTTGGCGGTGCGCCGGCCGAGCGCGTCATAGCGGTACCGCCATATGCCCTTGTCCGGGGTGGCGACCTCGGTGAGCCGGTCCTCGGCGTCCCAGGCGTAGGTCCAGATCCTGCGCAGCCCGGACAGCGTCCGCCGGATCATGCGGACCACCCGCCCCTGGCCGTCGTACGCGTACGCGGTGCGGCCCGCCGAGGTGACCATCGTCCCGGTGTGCTCCACCGGGCCCTGCGCGTCCTGCCCGCCGGGGGCCGGATGGGTGGCAGCGGTGAGGTTGCCGAGGTCGTCGTACGCGTAGGACTCGGTCCAGGCCGCGGCCGACAGACCCGTGACGCGGCCCGCGCGGTCGAGGTCGAACCGGCGGGCGCCGCCCAGCAGTTCGTCGATACCGGTCAGGTGGCCGTCCGCGCGGTAGGCGTAGGAACGGGACTGCCGTACGGTTGCGTCGCCGGGGCCGGTGTCGCCCGCCGTCCGTGACCGGATGAGCTGTTCGACCAGGCGGTGGCCCGCGTCCCAGGACTGTGCCAGGGTGGCGGCTCCGCCGAGGCCACGCGCCGTCTCGCGGCCGGCCGCGTCGTGCGCGAAGGTCAGCTCACCGCCCCCGGTGACGAGCGAGGTGGGCAGGCCCGCGGAGTCGTACGACCAGTGCGAGGTGGCGCCGCTGGGTGTGACCCGCCGCACCCGCCGGCCCAGCGGGTCGTACGCGCTGGTGACCGCGCGGCCGTCGACCGTCTCCGCGACGACCCGGCCCACCGCGTCGTAGGCATAACCGACCTCGCTGCCCGGGTTCACGGCGCTCACGAGCCGCCCGGCCGCGTCGTACCGCAGTGAGGTGACCGCGCCGTCGCCCGTGCGCGATTCCACGACGCGGCGCGCCGCGTCACGGGTCAGCCCGATCATCTGCCCGGTGCCGTTCGCCCGCTCGATCTGACGGCCCGCCGGGTCGCCGCGAACCACCACGCCCGAGGACGCGTGGCATGGCACGAGAGGTTCCCCCACGTCAGCAGCCGGCCGGTGCCTCCTTCGCCGTCCGCGGCCCGGCGCGACGCCGGTCAGCCGCCGGTCAGCCGCTCGTCAGGTCCTGGAGGCCGACCACGCGGAGCAGTTCCAGCCGCTCGTAGGACCTGCTGTCCGGACGCGCGGTGTAGACGACCAGTCGCTGGTCGTGCTCCGGGTTCAGCAGTACCTCGCAGTCCAGCTCCAGCAGGCCGACGACCGGGTGCAGGAAGCGCTTGGTGTCGCCGCGGCGTACCGCGACCTCGTGGGTGTCCCACAGCGCGGAGAACTCCTCGCTGCGGGCACGCAGCCGGCGTACGAGCCCCGCAAGCCGCGCGTCGTCCGGGCGGCGGCCGAGTGCGGCACGCAGATCCGCCACCGCGGTGCGCGCGGCACGGTCTCGGTCCTCGGCGGGAAAGAGTTCCCGCGCGGCGGGGTCGGTGAAGTAGCGCCAGACGACGTTGCGCTCCGCCTCGGGGCGGGTGGACGCGTCACCGTGGAGCGCCCTGTCCATGGCGTTCTGCGCGAGGATGTCGCCCCGGTCGTTCAGCACCCGGGCGGGAGTGTCCGTCAGCCGGTCGAGGACGAGCAGCAGGCCGGGGCGGACGTGCTCGGAGGTCGGCCGGTTGCGCGGCGGCTCCTCGCCGGCCAGGTGGAAGAGGTGGTCCCGTTCGTCGCCGGTCAGCCGCAGCGCGCGGGCGACCGCGGCGAGCATCTGCCGGGACGGGCGTGAGCCCCTGGCCTGCTCCAGCCGCGTGTAGTGGTCGGTGGACATGCCTGCCAGCTGCGCCACCTCTTCACGGCGCAGCCCCGGGGTGCGGCGTCGCGGGCCCTGCGACAGGCCCACGTCGCTGGGAGCGAGCCGGCTACGGCAGTGCCGCAGGAAGTCGGCCAGTTCGGTTCTGTCCACACCCCCACCATGCCCCCGGACGCCGGCGGCAGCCAGGGACGGCGCGTCCCCGGATAAGGACGTCTCTCCCGCCGGTGCCCGCATCGCCGCAGGCTGGAGACCGGACCGGCGGCGCCGCGCAGGAGCGGCGAGAGACACACCGGTGCCGCACACGGCAGCTGTAAGGCCCGCGGCCCCCGCCCGCCGGCGCATCATCGCGCGCTGTTCCCACCGTGTGCAGAGAAAGGAAGATCACCCATGCAGTACCGCACGCTCGGCCGGACCGGTATCAAGGTCAGCCCCTACGCCCTCGGCGCCTTGATGTTCGCCACGTCCGTCGGCAACCCCGACCCCGACGACTCGGCCCGGATCATCCACAAGGCGCTGGACGCCGGCATCAACCTCGTCGACACCGCTGACGTCTACGGCGACTCCGAAGAGGTGGTCGGCAAGGCGCTCAAGGGCCGACGTGACCATGTCGTCCTCGCGACCAAAGTGAGCCGCCCGCTCGGTGACGACCCCAATCAACAGGGCGCGTCGCGGCGCTGGATCACGACCGCGGTGGAGAACTCGCTGCGCCGGCTGCGGACCGACCACATCGACCTCTACCAGATCCACCGGCCCAACCCCGACACGGACATCGAGGAGACGCTCTCGGTGCTCTCCGACCTGATCCACAGCGGAAAGGTCCGCGCGATCGGGACCTCCGGGGTGCCGGCGTCCGACATCGTCGAGGCCCGGTGGGTCGCCGAGCGGCGCGGGCTGGCGCGTTTCCACACCGAGCAGCCGCCGTACTCGCTGCTCAGCCGCGGTATCGAACGCGAGGTGCTGCCGGTCGCCGAGCGTTACGGGCTGGGCACGCTGGTGTGGGGCCCGCTCGGACAGGGGCTGCTCACCGGGCGGGTCCGCGCGGGCCGGGAGAACGAACTGCGCCGCGCCGGCTTCTTCCAGCACCTCAATGACGAGCGCCGGCTGGACACCGTCGAGCGGTTCATCGCGCTCGCCGAGGAGGTGGGGGTGCCGCTGACCCACCTCGCGATGGCGTTCACCATCGCTCATCCCGGCGTGACCAGCGCGATCGTCGGGCCGCGTACGATGAGCCACCTCGACGACCTGCTCGCCGGCGCCGACCTGGCGCTCACCGACGACATCCTCGACCGGATCGACGAGATCGTCCCGCCGGGCACCGACGTCGGCACACTCGACCAGGCGTATGTGCCGCCGGCTCTCCAGCAGCCGGGCCTCCGCCGCCGGCCGGCCGGCGAACGCAGCGCCGGCTGACGCGGTGACCCGGGGGCCGTCCGGGCCGTTGCCGGGTCGACGCAACGGGGTTGCCGGCGGCGGATGCCGGGCAACCGCCGCGGGCGGGTCCGCGGGGGCCGGTCAGCCGCCGGACTCGTCCTCCGCCAGGTTCTCCAGTACGGCTTCCGACAGGGCCGCCAGCGCGTCGAGCTGCCGGGGGCTGATCACATCGAGGAAGACGCGGCGCACGTGGTTCACGTGCAGCGGGACGGCCTTGTCGATCGCCTCCCGGCCCTCCTCGGTGAGCGCCACGTGATTGCCGCGGCTGTCCTCCGCGCAGGGGCGCCGTTCGACCAGTCCCCGCGCGATCATCCGGGAGAGCTGGTGGGTGAGGCGGGTCTTCTCCCAGCGGAGGAGTTCGCGCAGCTCGAACACCCGCAGGGAACCTTCCGGCTGCAGGGAGAGGCTGCTCAGTACGGCGAAGTCCGCCAGCGAGAGACCCGAATCCCGGAGCAGCTGCCGGTTCATGTGGCGGCGGAGGTCCTCCTGCATCGTGAGAAAGCCGTACCACGCGCGCCGCTCGCGCTCATTCAACTGCTCGGACTCGGTCACGCTGCAAGGCTACAGGATGACGCGTCACCCGATGATTGCGGCGTCGGCCGCCGAGTAGCCCAGTCATGTTGGCCTTGACGAGCCGTCTGAGGGTGACGCATCATCCTTGTAGGGTGATGTGTCACCCCAAATCCGAGTGATCGTCCGGGAAGAAAGGTGCAAGTGCCATGGGGCGAGTGGACAAGAAGACAGCGGTGGTCACCGGCGGTGCGATGGGCATGGGGGCTGCCACGGTCCGGCGGCTCGCCGCCGAGGGCGCCGACGTGGTCATCGCGGACGTGAACGTCGAGGCGGCGCGGTCCCTCGCCACCGCACTCGGGGAGAAAGCGGCCGTCGAACGGCTCGACGTACGGTCGCCGCAGGAGTGGGCGGACGTCGTCCGGCGCACCGAAGAACGCTTCGGCTCCGTGGACATCCTGGTCAACAACGCGGGCATCGCGGATCCGGCTCCCCTGGAGCAGTGGGATCTCGCACGGCTGCAACGCACCCTGGACGTGAATCTGATCGGTGTCTTCAACGGCATACAGGCCGTCGTCCCGGCGATGAAGCGGGCCGGCGGCGGCTCCATCGTCAACATCGGCTCCGTCGGTGCGCTCCAAGGAGTGCCGAGGATGTCCGGGTACGTGGTCTCCAAGTGGGCGGTTCGCGGGTTGACCAAGACCGCCGCCCTGGAGCTGGGCGCGTACGGGATCCGCGTGAACGCGGTGCACCCGGGCCAGATCAACACCCCGATGACCAACGGTGTCACCTTTGAAACCGGCAACATCGCCCTGGGACGTGTCGGCGAACCGGACGACATCGCCGCCATCGTGCTCTTCTTCGCGGGCGACGACTCCCGCTTCGTCACCGGCAGTGAAGTGGCAGGCGACGGCGGACAGATCGCCGGCCCGGCGGATTACCGGGGCCTCCCGCAGTAGGCGTCAGACTCACCCCGGACCCCTCAAGTCCTGGGCGCGGTCCCCGACTTCCGGGGGTCCCTTGACTTCTCGGGGCCCCTTCGGCAGCCGTCCGCGCCGAGAACCTGCGCGAGCGCGTCGAGAGTGCGCCGACGACCGCGCGCAGTTGCTCCCTCCGAGATCGGCGTCGACGTCGTAGCCGACCGCCTCGGCCGGCTCCTTCTCCTCGCGCTGGCGCACGGCGCGGTCGTGCAGTTCGCCGACCCGCTCGACGACGTCCTGTACATGTCCGTGGTGTCGGCTGCCGGTGTGCTCCGCATCGCTCATGACGACGATCCTCCGCACACACCCCCGGGGACGGCAACCGCGCCGGGGGGAGCAGTTGGTGACATGGGCGGTGTGGCGGCGGAGACGGTCAGTCGAGGCCCTTCTTGCCCGGGGTCCAGAAGGGTTTGGTGCGGACGCTGCGCCGCGGCCAGTGGCGGTCCTCGACGAGGTGGCGGCGGACGAGCTGGATCGTTCTGGCCTCGCCGGCCAGATAGGCGATGCCGGGATCGGCGGGCAGGTCGAGGGCGCGGACGGCGTCGACGAGGGTCAGCGCGGAGTCGGCCGGCCGGCCCCGGCGGTAGCTCCAGGCCAGGTCCCAGTCCTGGTTCCGGTCCTGGCCGAGGTCGAGGCGTTCGTCGGGGCTGTCGACCTCCAGGCGGCCGAAGACCCGGGCGCCGGCGGGCAGCGCCCGCAGCATGGCGCCGTACGCGACCTGGGCGGTTTCCTCGCCGGCGAACAGGTGGTAATCGGCAGGGGCGGTGGTGAAGTCGCCCTCGGGCTTGAGCAGCCGCAGCTCGTCGCCGCTCCGGGCGGTGCGGGCCCACTCGGCTCCCGGTCCGCTGCTGTCGCCGTGGTCGTACACGATCAGCTCAAGGTTCTCACCGTCGTAGTCCCACACGCTGTAGGTGCGCAGCGTGCCGATCAGCCAGTCGACGGCTCCGGGTGCCGCACTGACCTGGAGGCGTACGTGCTGGCCGGGCTGCCAGGCGAGCCCGGCCAGCGCCGGCCCGGTCAGGGTGATGTGACGCAGCCGCGGCGCCCGCTGCTCGACGGTGTGGACGCGGGCAGGCAGCAGCAGACGGTCCAGCAAGCGGCGTTTCACGAGTCGTCTCCTCATCGGGTGGTTCGGCAGGGGGTGTTCGGGGTCAGTCCGCGGCGCGGCGCCGGTAGAGGACGGTGGCCGTGGGGACGAAGACGAGCAGGAGCCCGATGGACCAGAACAGCGTGGCGTGGATGGGGTGTTGCATGGGCCAGGAGTGGATCGAGGCCGAGGGGTTCGGGTTGCCGAGCAGTTCGCGGGCGGCCGCGGTGACCGCGCTGACCGGATTCCAGGTGGTGACGTCGCGCAGCCAGGGCGTCATGCGCTGGGTGGGCACCAGGGCGTTGGACATGAACAGGACGGGGAACAGGACCAGCAGGCCGAGTGCCTGGGCGGTTTCGACGCCCCTGCTGGCCAGCCCCAGGCACGCGCACCCCCAGGAGACCGCGTAGCCGAAGAGCAGGACGAGGGCGAACGCGGCGATCGCCTTGCCGGCCCCGTTGTCGGGCGACCAGCCGATGGCGAAGCCGGTGGCGGTGACGATACCGGCGCCGAGCAGTGCGGTCAGCAGGTCGGTGACCGAGCGGGCCACCAGCACCCCCGGCCGCCACATCGGCAGGGTCCGGAACCGGTCGACGATCCCGGTGTTGACGTCCGAGCTGAGCCCGACGCCGGTGCCGACGGTGGCGGTGACCTGGTTGAAGACGAGCAGGCCGGGGATGGCGAAGTCCTTGTAGCCGGCGCCGCCGGGCAGTACGACCCCGGCACCGAAGACGTAGATGAACATCAAAGTGAACAGCACCGGTTGGATGGTGACGTCGGAGAGCTGGAACGGCTCCCGGGAGATGTGGATCAGATTCCGCATCGAGAGTACGGCGATGTCGGAGAGTTTGCGCAAGCCGCCGTGGGTCCGCGCCACCGCGGTCGGCAGGGTCGGCGGCGTCGCCCTGGTCAGGGTGGTGGTGCTCATGCCCGTGCCTCCTGGGTCTTTGTGCCGGACTGCCCTTCCCCACCCGGTCGGGGGCCGGGACCGGGATCGCTTGTGGTGGGCTGCCCGTCGGCCGGACGGCCGGTCAGGGCGAAGAACACGTCGTCGAGCGAGGGCGGGCGGACCTCGACGTCGTCGACGCTGATCCCGGCCTCGTCCAGGGCCCGCACCACCGCGCCGGCCAGTCCCGGACCGCTGCTCACCGGGGCCCGCAGGTGCCGCCCGTCCTGGCTCACCGCCACCGCCCCGGCCGCGAACCGGCGCAGTGCGCCGGCGGCCTCCGGATGGGCGGTCGTGAGAGTCACCCGCAGCTGGGCGCCGCCGGTCCTGGCCTTGAGTTCGGCCGCGCTGCCCGCGGCGATCACCCGGCCGTGGTCGATGACGACGATCCGGTCGGCGAGCTCGTCGGCCTCTTCGAGGTACTGGGTCGTCAGCAGTACGGTGGCGCCGTCCGCGATGAGCCCGCGGATCACGCTCCACATCCGGACCCGGCTGCCCGGGTCAAGACCGGTGGTCGGCTCGTCCAGGAACAGCACCGGCGGCCGGGTCACCAGGCCGGCCGCCAGGTCCAGGCGGCGCCGCATCCCGCCCGAGTACCCCTTCACCACCCGGTCCCCGGCGTCGGTCAGTTCGAAGCGCTCCAGCAGAGCCCCGGCCAGCCGCCGGGAGTCGCCCCTGCGCAGCCCGCTCAACCGGCCGATCATCACCAGATTCTGACGACCCGTCAGCATCGTGTCGACCGTCGCGTCCTGTGCGGTGACCCCGATCACGGCCTGCACCGCCCGGGGGTCACGCACCACGTCGTGCCCGGCCACCCGCGCCCACCCGGCATCCGGCCGGGTGAGCGTGGTCAGCATCCGGACCGTGGTGGTCTTGCCTGCCCCGTTCGGCCCCAGCACCCCCAGCACCGTCCCGGCCGGCACCCGCAGACTCACCCCGGACACCGCCTCGGCGTCGCCGTATCGCTTCACGAGGCCCTCGGCCTCGATCATCAACTCCGTCACGGGTTGTCTCCCTCATCTGTGCGGCTCGGGTCGGCGTGGCGGGCGGGTGGCCGTGCCGGGCACCTCCGGGCCGTCACCACGCGGTCGGGCACGCCCAACGCTAGGCTGGCTGGTGTGCGCGTGGCGGCCGATGAATACCCCGCAACGGCCAACCCTTGCGGAGGGTCCGTCCGCGACAGCGACAGCGACAGCGGAGAGCGGGGCCACCACCATGAGCAGCCCGGACCATGTGCCGGCAGCGCTGCCCACCGCGCTGCCCACCGCGCTGCCCACCGCGCCGCCCGCGCGGCCGACCCCGCCGGCACTGAGCACGCCGCCGGCGAGGTCGCCGATCCTGAGCATCGACCGTGGCGAGGACGAGTCGTACGAGCAGTACGAGACGGCGCACTCCCACGCCGAGCCCATGCTGCTGTGGACCTCGACGGCGACCTTGACGGTCAGCACCGCCGCGCGCGACTGGCTGATCCCGCCCGGCTACGGGCTGTGGATCCCCGGCGGGGCCGAGCACGCGGTGGCCGCGCTGCGCGAGGGCGAGGGGTCCGTCATCACCTTCGCCCCCGACCGCTGTCCGATCACCTGGACCCGGCCCACCGGTGTCCCGGTCGGGCCACTGCTGCTCGAACTCATCGCGCACCTGCACCGGACCGGGCCGCAGGACCGGAGCCGGCCGCACGCCGAGGCGCTCATGTTCGAGCTGCTCACCCCGCTGCCCACGCACGACATCCAGGTGTCGATGCCGGCCGACCCGCGGGTGCGGGCCATCGCGGAACGTCTCATCGCCGACCCCGCGGACCAGCGCGAACTCGGCGCCTGGGCCGATCATGTGCACGCCGGAGTCCGGACCCTGTCGCGGCTCTTCCTCAGCGAGACCGGGCTCAGCTTCGCCCGCTGGCGTACCCAGGTGCGCATCCGCGCCGCCGTCCAACTCCTCTCCAACGGCGCGACGGTGGACGCCGTGGCCCGTGCCGTCGGCTACCGCAAGACCAGCGCGTTCATCAACGCCTTCCGCCGCGCGACCGGCCAGACCCCGGGCACGTACATCCACGAGCCGCCGCCATGAGCGGCCGCCCTCTGCGCGACGTCGAGCCTCTCCGTCACCGGCCGGGTGGGGTGGTTGGTGTCGCGCCCGGACCGCCGGCCCGTGGTGCGTCGCTCGCGCAGTTCCTCGCGGCTGCGGGGGGCTGGGGGGTGCGATTCGGCACGAGGGTGCCCCCCAGGGGCGCGGGGAACTGCGCGATCAGCCACGATGGTGCCGCACTCCGTCACCGGACCGAGGGGGCAGTCGGGGCCCAGCGGGCGGGGCGGGCGGCGCGATCAGGCGTAGACGCCGAACTCGTAGAGCGAATACCCGTATCCGGTGCCGCGCTGGCTGCCCAGCACCCGCACGTAGCGGCCGGTGGCATTGACGTCGAGGTCGTCCGCGTTGCCGTTGCCGTCGGTCACCGAGGTGGCCGTCCGCCAGTTCTGGCCGTCGTCGGAGACCTGGATGTCGTACGCCTTCGCGTAGGCCGTCTCCCAGACGAGCTGGACGTGGTGGATCGCGGTCGACGCGCCGAGGTCCACCTGCAGCCACTGCGGGTCGCTCCAGTCGCTGGACCAGCGGGTGGTGAGCTGCCCGTCCACCGCGTCCGCCGCGGTGCACGGGCAGCCGCCGGTCGGGTCGCTCTGGTACGAGGACGCGGTCGCGGGCCTGCCGAGCGCGACGTTGGTGCCGGCCGGCTTCGGGGCCACCACGCGCAGGGACTTGGAGCCGTAGCCGACGTTGCCGTGGCCGTCGGTCGCCTTGACGTACACCTTCCAGACCCCGATCTTGTCGGGCGCCTTGACGGTCAGCGTGCCGTCCCCGTGGCTGGTGGAAGCGGCCGGGGTGAGCGCGCCGTTGTTGTCGATGTAGAGGCTGCTGTAGAGGACCTGGTACGTGATCGGGTCGTTCTCCGGGTCGGTCGTCCTGGTGCTGATCGTCACGTCGCCGCCCGCGGGAACGCCGTCGGTCGCGCCGCTCACCGTCATGTCGCCGACGTTCGGGGGCAGGTTGTCACCCGCGGTGCTGCCGCCGTAGGCGCGCTTGACCGCGTAGTACGACGGCCGCTTGAGGCCCTCGGGCACCAGGTTGAACCAGATGCCGCCGAAGTCGCTCTCGTTGCCGTAGTGGAAGAGGGTGGCGCCGAGCGAGACGCCCTGGTGGCCGGTGACGCAGTTCCAGGCGCTGGTGTAACCGTCCGCCTTCTGCTGGTCGGTGGGCTCGTCGGGAACGCCGTTCGCGTCGTTCGGCACCTCCCAGGAACCGGCCGGGCCGCCCTCGGTGATGATGTACGGCTTGGTGTAACCGCCTGACTCCCAGGCCGACTTGACGTTGCACACGTCCTTGTAGGAGTTGACCGCGTACAGGTCCAGGTCGGGCGCGTTCTTCTTGTAGTACGGCCAGGCGCCGGTCCACGCGTCGGTCGACGTCACCGGATGGTTCGGGTCGACGGAGTGGATCTTCTGCGCGATCTGGTTGACGAAGGAGGTGTACGCGTCGCGCTCCTGCTCCAGCTTGTCGCCGCTGTAGCAGTTCTGCAGGCCGAGCACGGACTCGTTGCCGACGTCCCACATCAGCACGCCGGGGTTGTCCTTGTAGGTGTCCACCCACTTGGGGAACTCGGTGAGCATGCTGTTCTTGTACGCGTCGTCGGTGAGGTAGTCGACGCAGCCGCCGGAGCCGGGGCCGCCGCCGGGCTGGAGCCAGAAGCCGGCGATGACCTTCATGCCGTTGGCCGCGGCGGCGTCGAAGAGCGGCGCGCTGGTGGCGTCGGTGCCCCAGGTGCGGACCGTGTTGACACCCGCCCGGGCCAGGTCGGGCAGGTCCGTGGCGGCGTCGTTCGGAGAGGGCCCCCAGGTCAGACCCTTGACCTGCCAGGCGGAGCCGTCGACGGTGAGTTGCCAGTTGCCCTGCGAGCCGGTCACTTTGACGACGCTGCCCGCGGCGTGGGCGGCGGGGGCCTGGGCGGCCACGAGTCCGGCTGCGAGCAGCGCGGCGGCGGTCACCGGGACGGCGGCGCGGCGGGCGGCGGACAGGACGGAGGAGTGCATGGGGTTCTCCCGTGGGGGGATGGAAAGGGGATCTGGGCGACCGGGCGGGATCAGGGGGCAGGGGTCAGGGGCGATGCGGGGAGAGCGCTCTCCCGAGGGGGCGGAAGGAACCCGCCCGGGAGAGCGCGCCGCCCGGTTCAGTGGATCAGCTGGTAGTTGCTGTCGAGCACCGCGCCCTTGCCCGGCTGCGACTGGTCGTAGCCGTGGTCGTCGCACTGGAGGCCGCCGTTGACGCAGTGGGTGACCATCGCGGCCTGGGTAGCGTTGTCCCAGTCGGCGAAGAAGTCGTAGTGGAAGGAGAAGCCGGCGCCGCTGGACAAGTGCACCTGCGACATGTCGCCGTTGACCGGCCACGCCATCTTGAACTCGATCATCGGCAGGGCCACGGGGTGGTCGGCCGGGCAGACGTTCTGATTCGCCCCGCTCGCCACCGGATAGGCCATGTGGCTCTTGTGATCCGGCGTGTCGAGGTGGATACCGTCCCAGCAACTCGGAGCCTGGAGGCGGAGGTTGAGCTGCGTGTCAGGGGTGTTCGGGCAACTCGCGGGGAAGTCGAAGTTCTTGTAACTGGTGCCGCACTCCCACCCCTCGACGGTGCCCTTGAGGTTCTTGAACTCGTCCTCGCTCTGCATGGGGTTGCCGACCACGAAGCGCAGGCCCTTGGGGAAGGGGCGCACGCTGGTGTAGTCGTTGACGCCCGACTTGTAGTAGATCGTCTGCGGGCCGACGGGCAGGATCTTCTGCGTACCGTTGTACAGACTCGGCATCCAGTACGCGGACTTGTCGCCGGGGGCCAGGCACGCGGTGCCGCTCGCCGCTTCCAGGGAGGCGGTGGTGGAGTTCGCGTTGGTGCTGACATTGCCCATGAAGGTGTGGTCGTGCGAGGCGCCGGGCTGGCCCGCGAAGACGATCGGGTCGTCCGGCGCGGTGTGGTCGGGCGCGCACTTGGCCTGGAACTCGTGGAAGTACGCGTGCGGCGGGTCGTAGGTGGACGGGGTGACGCCGGTGACCGGCGGGTTGGCGTAGATATAGCCGTCCCCGTCGGGGTCGTCGCCGGACGCGTGCGGGGCCGCGGCGGCCATGGACATCGACGACATCGACGTGTCCTGCCCGTGCGAGGCGGGGTGGGCCGCTGTCCGGCCGGCGGTCGATGCCGCCGTGTCCGAACCCGGCGTGCTCGCCGAGGCGTTGGCGGTCAGCAGCGCGCCACCCCCACCGGTGACGAGCGCCAGGGCGACGAGCAGCCCGGGGATCTTTCCCCGTTTGTGTGCCATGGGACCTCCTTCTGCGAAGCGTGCGTGGGGGGAGAGGGGGAAGGGTCGGGTGTGACAGGGAGAGGGTGAGAGGCTGGAGGGGCTGGGAGAGCGCTCTCCCAGGCGCATATTGCGCCCGTGTGACGGGAGTGTCAACGGTTGCGGGTGCGGCGGACCACGATCATCGCGGTGAGCGGGGGCGCGGCGGCGCTGCGAGCTGGGGTGCGATGCGGGGCATGGGGATTTGGTGAAGAAACACCGGGGGTGGGTGGGCGGCCCGGTTGGTCCGGTGGCCCGGTGGTTGGTGGTGGTGGTGGCGGTCGGCGGCCCGGTGGCCCGGTGGCCCGGCGGTTGGTGGTGGCGGTCGGTGGTCGGTGGTGGGCGGCTGGCGGAGGCGGGCCCGGAACGGAGCGGGAACGCCCGCGTCTCCCTTCGGCGGCGTCCCGTCGGACGCGGAACGGGACCCTGATGCACGAATACGCCTGCCGGCGCGGGTTCTTGGGGTCGCGCCGACCCCGGCGTAAGTCCTCTGACTACGCCGGCTCCCGCGTGAGACCTCCGACTACGCCGCTTGCGCGGGGGTGAACACCCGGAGGTAGGTGTTGAGCAGTGCCCGCTCGCCGTCCGGCTCGGCCGGCCCGCACTTGGCGGCCTGCAGGAGTGTCCGGTAGGCGCGGGGTCCCGGCCCAGGACGTCGGCCCGGGGCCCGCCCGCGGGACCGTCTTCCCGGTGCGGCATCTCCCGGTCCCCGGCGCGGGGCGGGGACCGAAGAGCGCCGCGGTGTGATCGTGTTCCTGTCCGCTCCGCAAAGCCGGCCGGCTCCGGCGCCGGCCTCCCGACAACCGGGTCGCCGACCCGCAGTCCGTACCGCAGAGACCGAGAAGAAAGCAGGCTCTCATGTCCATCTTCGTGTTCGCCGTCACCTTCGACGCCCGTGACGCCAAAGCGGCCGCCACTTTCTGGGCCGAGGCCCTCGGCCGGACCGTCGACGAGGGCGCGGACGAGACCGCGGCCTTTGTCGCCTCCGACCCGGCCGTCCCAGGGTCCCGCATCGGCTTCCGCCAGGTTCCCGAGGACAAGACGGTCAAGAACCGCGTGCACTTCGACCTGGCCACGGGGGACTTCGACGTCGAGCTGGCCCGGCTGACCGCCCTGGGCGCCACCAAGCTCAACGAGGTGAACGCCGGTATCCGCTACGCCACCCTCGCCGACCCCGAGGGCAACGAGTTCGACCTGATCGCCCGCTGAACACCACCGCACCACCCGCTCCCACAGCCGGCCGACCCGAACGGCCGGCTGTGGCACTCACCCCGCCGGGCAGCGGACCGGCACGGGCGCCCGGTTGAACCGCCTGCCCACGTCACGTAAGCCCGCACCCGGGATGCCGACTCCGGCAGCGGCACACCCGTACGCCTGGTGGACGTCAGGCCATCCACTCCTTGAGCTTGCGCGCGAGCCCCGCTGGGTCGTTGCCGGCCGGGGCCACCTGGATATTGGTCACTCCGGACTCGCGGAACGCGTCGATCCGCTCCCTGACGTACGACGCCGGGCCGACGGGGTTCACCTGCTCCAGTAGCTGGGCGGGACGTTCACCGCCGAACGGACGGCTGAGGGTCCGTTCGCCCGAACCGGTTCCGCCAGCGTCGCCGTACCGGCCGGGCCGGCGGGCGGCAGGCCAGTAGCGGCCTTGAGGCGAGTGCCGCCCGGCTCCGGGACGCCAGTGTTTCCTGCAGGGCGTGAGCGAGCTCGGTGAGGACGCCCTTGCGCAGCGGACAGGCACGGGGGCTGTCGACCGGTCCGTGACCGCTGAGCCTCGCCAGGTTCGCTGACCGACTCGCCCCGTGACCGTCGCCCATCAGGGCATCAGCGGCGACCGCCTCCGCAACAGCGGCTTCGGGGCATCGATTCCGGCCCGATTCGACTGTGACGTGCTTGCGTCGCCGGCGCGACACACCTCATCCTCTTTGCAGGAGCCAACGACATCGCTGTCCGGTGCCGCTGAACCTTGACTGTTTGTCACCGAAGGTGGACCGGCGTGGATCCACATGGTTTCCCCGCACTTCTCCTGGGGTTGGGCGCCCTGACTCCGCCGGGGTTGTGGCGTGCGCGGTGGCGCGGCCTGACCCATCGGTGACGGAGTGATCATGAGGGGGGACCGTGGACCGGACTGCGGCGGCGATGGCTGGCGATGGGAGTGGGTTGCCGACCCAGTGGCGGGCCGGCAAGGGAATGCTTGTGAGCATCGGGCTGCTGAATCTCTTCCTCGTGGGCTGTCTCACCGTCGCGGTCGTCAGCGATCCCTCGTGGTGGCGCGACCCGCTCTACGCCCTTGCCTTCCTGCCTTGGGGAGCGGCCAATGTCCGTAGCCTCCGTTGGCGGATCACGGCCGTCCCGCAGGGCCTGCGCGTCCGGCTTTGGGGCAGAACCGGAACCCTCCCATGGGAATCTCTGCACAGCGTAGTAGCTGAGAGGGGCGGCAGCTTGGTCATCATCGGGAGCCAAACAGAGGTGATGATCACCATCCGTTTCGCAGGGCCCTTTGCCTCGGAACGGATCGCCGCGGAAATCGACGCCATGATCGCGGATCCGACATTGCGACCGCACGTCTGACAAGGCCGGCATCGACGGTCGCCGGTCGGTATTCCGGGTGCGGGCCACGAGCAGTGGCTGGACGAATCCTGTCTCCTGCGACATCCGCCAGCCGGGGTCGACCAACCCGGCTTCGGCTGCGAGGTCGACCAGCCGGCCCTGGCAGAGTGCCCAGTAGGTGGTCCGGCGGACCTGGACGCGCCATTTTCCGACTGTCGGGAGGAGCTGGAAGCGCTCCAACCCGCGTAGCCCTCCGCGCGCCGCCGCCTCCCGGAATATGACGGTGCGTCAATTTGCCTGTCCCATTGGGCATTTGGAGGTCAACGGTCGACCAGATCGTCGACCGCCTCGGTCCCGCGCTCGCCCCGCGGCCCTGCGTGGACGGCACCCTGGTGCCCACCTATGACCACGTCACCGTTGAGCGGGCCGGCACCTGCGATCATGCGCACGTGAGGTATGACCTTATGGTGTGGGACGGCAAGAGGCCGAGCGACGACGCCGAAGCCGGCGTGGTCTATGACGAGCTTTACGAGCGTTACGTCGATTCCGAGGAACCCGTGGTCGAGCTCACCCCCGGCATCGCGGCGTACGTCGACGCACTTGTCGAGCGGTATCCGGACGACGTGCACGGCAGCCCATGGGCCTCGCCGCCGGTCATCAATGAGGCCTCGGGCCCGGTCGTCTATCTGCTCATGTCCTACGGCAGGGCGGAGGAGGTCTCCGAGTACGCGGCTTCCCTCGCTCGTGATCGCGGGCTCGTCTGCTACGACCCGCAAGGAGAGACCCTGCGCGCCTGAACCGGTTGCTGAGCAGGCCGACCGCCGCTGCCTGAGTTGGTTGACGCACCGTCAGACGGTGTTGCGCTGCCTGTACGCGCGCTCGTACCGCCGTACGGCGGCCCCCCTCAACCCGTCGCCGCCGTCCGGTAGGGGCGGAAGAAGGCGCGCAGTTCCTCCGCGTAGAGTTCGGGCTCCTCGAACGGGGCGAAGTGGCCGCCGCGCGCGGGTTCGGTCAGGCGTACGACGTTCGCCGACCGTTCGAGCCAGGCCCGTGGCGGGCGGACGACATCGCCGCGGAAGAGCGAGAACCCGGACGGCACTTCGACCCGGCGGGCGAGTTGGTGGGGCGGGATCGCGGCGTTCGCGTGGTACATGCGCATCGACGAGCCGATCGTCCCGGTGAGCCAGGAGATCGTGACGTTCGTGAGGATCTCGTCCTTTGTGAAGCTCCGTTCGAGGTCGCCGTCGCAGTCGCTCCATGCCCGGAGCTTCTCGACGATCCACGCGGCGAGCCCGGCCGGCGAATCGGTGAGCCCGACCGCGGCGGTCTGGGGCTTCGTACGGTGCATGGCACCGTAGGCGCCCTCGCTCGCGCCCCAGGCCGCGACGTCGTCGAACCAGGCGAGTTCCTCGGGGGTGAGATCGGCCGGGTCACCGGTGAAGACGGGCAGGCCCGCGTCCATGCGGTGGACGGCCACCACCCGGTCGGGGTGGTCGAGCGCGAGGTAACGGCTCACGTGGCTGCCGATGTCCCCGCCCGCCGCGCCGAACCGCGGGTAGCCGAGGACGCCCATGAGTTCGGCCCACAGGCCGGCGACGGCGACGGAGTCGAGCGGTGGGCCGGCGGGCCGGTCGGAGTACCCGTAGCCCGGCACGTCGGGCACGACCACGTCGAACGCGTCGGCCGGGTCGGCGCCGTGCGCGCCGGGATCGGTGAGGAGCGGGACCACCTTGGAGTAGCGCCAGAACGAGTCGGGCCAGCCGTGCGTGAGGACCAGCGGCAGGACCGGACCGGTGGGCGCGACGGCCCGGGCGTGCACGTAGTGGATCCCCAGGCCGCCGAGCCGGACGCGGAAGCGGGGCAGCTGGGCGAGCGCTGCCTCCTGCGCCGGCCAGTCGAACCCGTCCGCCCAGTAGGCGACCAGCTCACGAAGGTAGGTGACGTCGGTCCCGAGCGACCACCCGGCCTCCTCGGGCGCGTCCGGCCAGCGGGTCGCGCGCAGCCGCGCCCGCAGGTCATCGAGCGCGGCGGGCTCGGTCCGTGCGGTGAACGGTTCCAGGCGGGGCGGTACGTCCGGCATGGCACGCATGCTAAGCCGCCCGACCCGACCGCGGCTCGGTATCCGCCCGCCCGGCGGACGTGGCGCGGCGGACGTGGCGCGGCGGACGTGGCCCGGCGGATGGCAGCCCGGCGGCTCGTCCCGAAGCAGCTACGACGCCTACGCCACCTCGAAGCAGTGCAACCTGGCCACCGTGCTGGAGTTCGCCCGTGAGATCCCGAGGCTCCGCTTCAACGCGGTCGAACCCGGCTTCAACCCGGGCGCCGGCCTCGGCCGCGACGCGAACGCCGCCGCCCGTTTCCTGGGGAAGTACGTTGCCTCGCCGCTGGCGCCCTTCATCAAGTACTGGAGCACCCCGAAGCGTGCTGCCCGGGTGATCACCGAGATCTTCACCGACTCCTCGGATGTGACGGGGGAGTACTTCGACGAGAACGGCAAGCCGATGGCCGGCTCCGCCCAGGTGCGCGACCCTGCCTTCGCCGGCCGGATCGTCGCCGAGACCCGGGCCCTGCTCGCCACTGCCCCGCCGGCCGCGGCGCCCGCCGATCGCTAGGCCGCAGAGAACGCACACCCCCGAAGGACAGGGAGGCGGCGGCTCCCGCCTCGCCCCCCGTGAACCCCGGTGGCGAACCGGCCGGACCGGTGTGCCCGGACCGGTGTGCCCGGACCGACGTGCCCGGTGGGACAAATCGGTGTATTGAAGAACTATGCTCCCGACGCGTCGGCACGGTGCGGGCTGGTCCTGGCGGTCGAACCGGGTCCTGGTGCTGGTACCTCTTACGCTCATCGTGATGATCACGATCGCCGACGTGCTCTCACCCCAGGACATCCACCTCGGGCCGCTGCTCGTGGTGGCCCCGGCACTCACCGCGTCCTTCGGAGGGCCCCGGCTCACCGCGGTGGTCTCGGGCGTGGCGGTCCTGGCGCTGGTGACGATCTCCGTCGTGCGCAACAGCGTCTTCAACGCCAACCACGAGACCCAGATCGCGGGCTTGGTGATCATCTCCGTCTTCATCGTGGTCTTCTCCTGGCTGCGCGAGCGGCAGATGGCCGAGCTGCGGCAGGTGCGGTCGGTGGCCGAGGCGGCGCAGCAGGTCGTACTCCAGCCGCTGCCGGAGCGCATGGGTCCGCTGCGGGTCGCCGTCGCCTACCAGGCGGCCGCGGACCACGCGCGGATCGGCGGCGATCTCTACGCGGCCGTCCGCACCCGCAACGGGACCCGGCTGCTCATCGGGGACGTCCGCGGCAAAGGGCTGATGGCCGTGGACGACGCGGGCCTGCTGCTGAGCGCCTTCCGCAGCGCCGCTCACCGTGAACTGACCCTGGCGGCGCTGCAGGACGACCTGGAGGCGACGGTCTGCTGGAGCCTGGAACAGCCCGCCAGGGTCGGGGCCGACGCGGACGAGTCGTTCATCACCACGGTGCTGGTCGACATCCCCGACGGTGAACCGGTGGTGCACGTCGTCAACAGCGGGCACCCGCCGCCGCTGCGCCTGCACGCCGGCCGCGTGACGCTGCTCTCGCCCCACCACTACTCGCCGCCCATGGGCCTGTGCCTGCCGCACGAAGGAGAAATGGGCCCGGACACGTTCCGTTTCGAGCCGGGCGACATGCTCCTGCTCCATACCGACGGCGCCACCGAGGCCCGCGACGCGGCCGGCGGCTTCTACCCCTTCACCGCGCGGGTCGCCGCCTTCGCGGACGGAGCCGCGCCCGATCGGCTCGTGGCGCGTCTGCGCGAGGACCTGCTCGCCCATACCGGCGGCGCCCTGGGGGACGACGCGGCCCTGGTCGCCGTGGAGCGCGAGCCGGCCGCCGGACCGGGGGCCGCACCGGGCAGGACCCGGTCCGTCCAGCAGGGGGCAACAGGGTGCGGGTCATGAACTGCGTCACAGTGCGGTGAGCCGGACGGTGTGCGCGGTCGGGGGCGTCGTGCCGGCAACGGCCCACCCCTGTCGGCCGATACGGGACTGCCGTGCCGGGCCGCCGGGGAGACCGTTTCTCCGGGGGTGTTCCGGGGCGACTTAGGTGACCCTTCCCTGCCGTCCTGAATGCCTGGTACAGATGGTGGAGTACCCCCCGTACGTCGGAAGTCTCGCCATGAACCAGGACAACGCCAGCGACCTCACTCCCTTCACGATCGACCTGACCTTCGAGGAAGGCAGGCGACGGGCCGAGGTGGTAGCCGCGCTCGGGCCCGACTGGGACCCGGTGGCCGCCCTCCGGGGCGAGGACGAGGCTTATGCCCTCCTCTACTCCGGCCTGGACGCCGAGCAGCAGCGCGTTTACGACATGCTGGTCGCGGCCGGTGTCCTGCCGGGGGAGGAGCCGGGCCGTGCGGCTGCCCATTGACCCGCAGGCGGACTTCTCCCGCCGCGCCTGGGTGGCCTGCCCCGTCTGTGACGACGCCCGCCACTGCGCGACCTGCGCCGACCGCCGCAACTGCGGCGAGCACTGGCGCTATCTGCTCTCCAACGCGGGGCCGGTCGTCCACCTTCAGTGCCCGCGATGCACGCACCTGTGGTCGCTCGACACCCGTCCCGAGGCCGGCCGCCCCGACGGCAGCACCCCCTGCGCCTGACCCACCGCGCCGCGGGCGGGCCGTACACAGATCTGTTTCCGCTGGGCGCGCCTTCGGGCTACCGTGGTCCGCATGCCGACCTACGCAGCACCTCAGGACAAGGTCCGCGACCGGGTGCTCGACGCCGCGTGCGAGCTCTTCGCGGCCAGAGGAATCAACACGACAGGCGTGGACCTGATCGCGGAAGTGGCGGGGGTCTCGAAGCGCAGCCTGTACCAGCGCTTCGCCAGCAAGGACGACCTCATCGCCGCGTACCTGCCGGTGGCCACGGACAGGTTCCTGAACGACCTGATCCCGCCCGCGGACGCCGGTCTTTCGCCGGTGGAGAGCATCCTGCGGGTGTTCACCGCGTCACAGCGCGCGTCGCTGGACCCCGGGTTCGGGGGCTGCCCGGTGCTCAACGCGAGCGCCGAGATCCGTGACGCGACGCACCCGCTGCGTTCCGCCGCGGTCGCCTACAAGGACCGCTTGCAGGAGTGGTTCGCCGCCCACGCCGAAGCCGCCGGTGCCACCGACCCCGTACTGCTCGCCGAACAGCTGGCCATCCTCTTCGACGGCGCGATGTCGTACACGTCCGTACGTGCCCGGCCCATCCCGGACAGTGTGTACGTGACGGCGCGCGCACTGCTGACCGCCCAGGGGCTTCCGCTCCCCGCAGAACAGCCCGCGCCGGCCGCTTCCTGAGACACACCCGGGTCCAGGCGCGTGGCGGGCCGAACCCCCGCCGGGCGCTCACCGGGGCTGGTCGTGTCCGGCGAACATGCTGATCAGGCCGTAGGGCGCGCTGTCGCCGAAGCACAGATCGTGGATCTGGGCGGCTTCGGCGGCGGCCGCGGCGCTGCGCGGGAACAGGGCCTGCTCGTACGCGGTGAGCGCGGCTTCGACGTCCTCGGGGTGCGCGGCGATGGCCGTGCCGAGTGCGGCGCCGTCGAACATGGCCAGGTTGGCGCCTTCGCCGGACGGGGGCATGAGGTGGGCGGCGTCACCGAGCAGGGTCACCCCCGGTACGCGGTCCCACCTGTGCTCGGCCGGCAGCGTGTTGAGGGTGCGCAGGACCGGTGCGGTCTCGCCCTCGGTGATCAGCGCGGTGAGCTCCGGCGCCCAGCCGTCGAACTCCGCCGCGATCCGCGCGGTGGCCGCGGCCGGATCGGTGAAATCGATTGCGGCGAACCACTCCCGCGGCTTGGTGAGCGCCACATAGGTGTGGAGGATCCCGCCGTTCTCCCGGTGGGCCATGATGCCCTTCCCCGGCGCGAGCGCGGAGAGCCCGCCGCCGCCCACCGCCTTCGCGCACGCCGGGTGCCGGGTGTCACCGTCGAACAGGTAGGTCTCGACGAACGACGTGCCGACGTACGCGGGTGTGGCGTCGGAGAGCGCCGGCCGGACCCGTGACCAGGCGCCGTCCGCGCCGACCAGCAGGCTCGTGACGACAGTGGTGCCGTCGGCGAAGGCCACCTCGTGGCGGCTGTCGCCGAGGGCACGGACACCGCTGACCCGGTGGCCCCACCGGACGGTGCCGGCGGGCAGGGAGTCGAGCAGGATCTGCCGCAGCTCCCCGCGCAGCACCTCGGGGCGCCCACCGGTGCCGTCGTCGGCTTCGTCCAGCAGGACGGTTCCGTGCGGGTCGAGGATCCGTGACGCCTGGTGGCCCTCCAGGACGAGGCCGCGGAACGCGTCCGTCAGGCCGGCCGCCCGGAGTGCGGGCTGCCCGTTGTGCTCGTGGATGTCCAGCATGCCGCCCTGCGTGCGGGCGCTCGGCGACGGCTCCGCCTCGTAGACGGTCGCCGGGATGCCGTGGACGTGCAGGACGCGGGCGAGGGTCAGCCCTCCGAGTCCGGCGCCGATGATCGTGACGTCAGTGGTCATGGGTGGTTCCTTCCGGGGCGCGCCTGCCGGGCTGACACGCGGCAGGAATTCTCTGGAACGACGTTCCACACCCCAGCCTGGAACGCCGTTCCAGAGTTGTCAAGCTGGAACGGGGTTCCAGGGCTGTGCCAGGATGTCCGCATGGCAACCAGGACGCGTCGTCCGGAGCGACGCGGGGAACCGCTCTCCCGGGAGCGCATCGTCGAGGCCGCGATCGCGCTCCTCGACACCGCGGGCGAGGGCGGACTCACCTTCCGGGCGCTTGCCGAGCGCCTCGCCACCGGCCCCGGCGCGATCTACTGGCATGTCACGGGCAAGGACGAACTCCTCAGCGCCGCCACCGACGCCTGTCTCGCCGGCACCATGACCGCCGCCACCGCCGGTACGACGCCGCAGGAAGCGATCCGCGTCCTCGCACTCGGTGTGTTCGACGCGATCGACGCCCACCCGTGGATCGGCACGCAACTCGCCGGCGCCCCGTCGACGTCACCGATGCTGCGGGTCTTCGAGCTCCTCGGACGCCAGGTCCAAGCACTCGGAGTGCCGCACGCCGCCCAGTTCACCGCCACGTCCGCGCTGCTGAACTACATCCTCGGAGTGGGCGGACAGAACGCGGCCAACGCCCGCGGGCACCACCCGGACACGGACCGCACCGCGTTCCTGAACGCCGCCGCTGCCGCGTGGGCGAACCTCGACCCCGACGACTACCCGTTCACCCGGAACGTCGCAGGGCAACTGCGCGATCACGACGACCGGGCGGAGTTCCTGGCCGGCATCGACCTCGTCCTCACCGGAATCATCGCCCGGCACTCGTCGCAGGCCGACTGACCCGGCGCGGTGGCCGCACGGCCCGGGGACCCTGCGGCGCCGCCCCGAAAAGGGCTGGAGCGACGGTGACCGGGCTGGTAGCTTGCGGTCGATCGTGACGCCGCCCGAGGAGGTGAGACCCATGAACGCTGTACGACATGGGTGCTCCCCCTTCCCGTCACGGCCGGGCGATTGACGTAGGTGTCGCCGGGAGCGCCTCGACAACAAGGCACTCCCGAAAGGCAACACCTGTGCGCTCTCTGCGCTTCACCACCGAGTCGTCGTCGAACGGCGTGGCCGAACGCGACTTCACCGTGGGCGAGATCCCCGGCGTCCTCTGGTCACCGGCCTCCGGTGCCGATCACGCGCCCCTGGTGCTGATGGGCCACGGCGGCGGCACGCACAAGAAGGCACCGGCCATGGCGGGCCGGGCCCACCGCCTCGTGACCGGCTGCGGCTTCCACGTCGCCGTCATCGACGCCCCCGGTCACGGCGACCGGCCCCGCTCGGCGCACGACGAGCGGGAGATCGCCGCGCTGTACCGGGCGAGGTCGGCGGGCGAGCCGGAAGGCCCGGTCGTGGTCCGCTACAACGCGCACCTGGCGGAACTGGCCGTGCCCGAATGGCGGGCGACCCTGGACGCCCTCCAGGAAGTGCCCGAGATCGGCGCCGACGGGCCGGTCGGCTACTTCGGTATCAACATGGGAACCGCGATCGGAGTGCCGCTGGTGGCGGTCGAACCCAGGATCACGGCCGCGGTCTTCGGTCAGCACTGGCCCGATGCCCTGGCCGGGAAGGCGCAGCAGATCACCATCCCGATCGAGTTCGACCTGCAGTGGGACGACGAGCACATCCCGCGCGCGGCCGGTCTCGCGCTCTTCGACGCCTTCGCCTCGAAGGAGAAGACGCTGCACGCCAACGCGGGCAGGCACAAGGAGCTGCCCCGGTTCGAGGCCGACAGCGCGGTCCGGTTCTTCGCCCGGCACTTCGGCCGGACGGTCGCCTCGGCGGTCTGAGGTACGCGGTGACGGCGTCCGGCTTCCCGGCCGGGCGCCGTCACCGCGGCGGGGCCGGCCGTCGCCGGCGGTGGGACAGGCCGTTGGCGGCGGTGGGGCCGTGGCTGTCGTGCCGGCAGGAAATGCGGTGGACGGTGATCGCCGCAACGGGACACTGGTCCGATGACCGAATCGGATGCGAAGGCGGATCTCCGTCTCTACTTGCAAGATGCCCGTGACGCGCTGGTGTGGAAGCTGGAAGGTCTGCCGGAGTACGACATCCGCCGGCCGGTGACCGCGACGGGCACCAACCTGCTGGGGCTGGTCAAGCATCTGACCGGCGCCGAAGCGGCGTATTTCGGCGAGACGTTCGGGCGGCCGGTCGAGGCGCCGCCGCTGTGGATCGCGGGAGCCGCCGAACCGAACACCGACCTGTGGGCGACCGCCGGCGAGACGCGTGAGCGGATCGTCGGCGACTACCGTCGGGTGTGTGCCCACGCGGATGTGACGATCGCGTCGCTTCCCCTCGACGCCGTCGGCCGGGTGCCGTGGGGTCAGCGGTCCGAACTGTCACTCCACCGGATCCTCGTCCACATGATCGCCGAGACCCAGCGGCACGCCGGGCACGCCGACATCGTCCGTGAACTCATCGATGGGGCCACGGGACAGCGGCCCGGCCACGACAATGTGGCGCCCGGCGACCCGGCCTGGTGGGAGGAGTACCGCAGCCGAGTGGAGCAGGCGGCCAAAGAGGCGGAGCCGGCGCCGTGAGGTTGTGACGTGACGCGCTCCCAAGCCGCGTATACGGCGCAATAGCACGACATAGGGTGCATGATTCTTCTGCGTGCAGCTTCCCAGCCCCTCAGGAGCCGGGCCGGTGGTGCGCCGCGCGGCGTTCCACCGGCCGGTTGGCCGGAGCGCGGTGACTGTCGGTCACACCGCCTGCCGCGGGCAGCCCGTGGCAGGCGCGGGCCGACCGGGTGCGTCCACTCGACGGCATGACACGGAAACAAGGACCTTCATGCACCTCATCACCTACCTGGACTTTCTGCGGACCGCGGAAGAGACCCTCGGGCGCAGCTACCGGCTGGTCTCCGACGGTCACGCGGCCGACGCCGACGTGCGCTGGACCACTGCTCGCTTCTGCGGTCAGTGCGCCGAGCACGCCGGGGCGCTGGCACCCCTGCGGGAGCGGTCCGAGGCTCCACGCGAACCCGTACCGGAACGCCCGCACGCCCAGGGGCTGACCGCGGCGCGGACCGGCCCGGCCGGGTTGCTGCGTGACCTGCAGGACCTCTACCAGCTGGCGACCCTCGTCGACATCACCTGGGAGCTCATCGGCCAGGCCGGACACGCCGTACGGGACCGCGGTCTGCTCCGGGTCGTCGACGACTGCGCGTCCGAGACCCGTGCCCAACTCGCCTGGCTGCGCATGCGCATGAAATCCGTCGCCCCGCGGACGCTGGTCGTGGCCGGGTAAGGCGTCCGGGGCCGTACGCAGAAGCCGTACGCAGAGGCCGTACGCAGAGGCCGTACACACAACCGGGCCGCCGCCTCCACCGTGATGGTGAGGCCGCGGCCCGGTTCCTGACGCGAGTGCCGTCCTGCGTGCGCTACTTACCGATGCGCGGGAGGTCGTTGAGCCGTCCGGGCAGTGCGGTGCCGGTCTGCTGGGCCCGCATGAGCGCGACCACCGCGCCCACGCCGCTGAGGATCAGACTGACCCAGAAGCTGAAGCCGTGGCCGCCGGCCGGGCCGAAGTCGGAGTGGGCGAAGATCGCGATGAGGTAGAGCACGAAGCCGACGGCGAAAGCCAGGAAGGTCAGCACCCGGGCCGGCGCGGGCAGGGTGACCGTGGGAGCGAAGAGGCTGATGGCGAGCACGACAGCGCCGACCACCGTGACGGCCATCGCGAACCAGGCGATGAAGAGCCCGTGATCGAAATGCCAGGCGCTCCAGCTCACGCTGCCCAGGCTGATGCCGTATCCGCGGCCGAAATCCCAGGAGTAGTAGCTGAAGAACGAGAAGATGAACACGATGAACCCGATACCGAGAATGGTCCAGTCGAGGCGGTCGACCGATGCCGGGTCGAAGGAACTCCTCGACGTGCCATTGGCGTTGGGCAGTGGAGCCGGCTGGTCGGGCGGCGGCGGCACATCGTGCGTCATGGTGTCTTGTCTCCCCTGTTGGCGGCGCTCGACGAACATTTTGGGCTGAGAGTAGCGGCACGCGGCCTTGCACCGTGAGTAGTTGGACCGACATGAATCGCATGGGTTCAATGGGCCCTGTCGGGACACCTGGATACGCCAGGGAAACGAGTCGACTTCGGTTGCTCCGCCCGGCCCTTTACGTCACATTTGCCGCTGCTTGAATCCGGTGCACGGCACTGTCCGCCCCCGTCGACCGGCTGCGGTGGGCCGCCGGCGAGCGGCCCCGAGGTCTCAGCGGACCGCGATCCGGGGGACGTACCAGAGGCAGAAGCCGGCCAGGGCCGCCGCGGCCGCCAGGCAGATGCCGGTCTCGATGAGCTGCATCAGGGGCAGTTGGCCGATGTGGAAGCTGCGGCTGTACTGGCCCACGATGCCGTTCGTCCGAAGACAGGTCGCCGAGTCCATCCGGGAGGGGCACGATGGGTAGGTGTCGGTGAGGCTGCCGTCCGCCCGGACGTACCCGCCGCCCAGATACCAGCTGTCCAGCGGTGCACGGCGGAAGTGAAGGCCGGCGCTCCGCTGGATGTGCGCGGTCAGGAGGTGCGGGCGCAGCAGGTCGAGCGCGAGCTGCAGGCCCTCGCTCGCGGCGGCGGCGACCGCCACGGCGGCCAGCGTGCGGCGCAGCAGCAGCCCGGTGGCCGCCCCCGTCAGGAGGGCGAGGAGCAGGTGGGCGACCCCGACAGGACCGGCGTACGAGGAGAACGGCCAGCCGTCCCAGAAGGCGGTGGTGCGCCACGCGTAGCCGTTCAGGCCGCCGGCGTGGTGCCCGCGCCAACTGGTGTACCACCACCAGGAGACCGGCACGGTGAACACAATGGCGGCGAAGGCCGTCACGGCCGTGGCGGTGGCGAGTTTGGCCGCCGCCCACTCGCGGCGGCCCACCGACTGGGTCCAGGCCAGCCGGCTGGTGCCGCTCTCCATGTCCTGCGCGAACAAGGGCGCGCCGACCAGGGCGCCGACCACGACCGGCAGGAGGCGCAGCACCGATGACGCCTGACGGAGGAGCAGGAGGGCGGTGCCCCACTCGTGCGAGGCCGAACTGATGCCGTTGGGGTCCTGGGGGCAGGCCTCGGGTATCCGGCGGCAGGTCCTGACCTGATCGTGGATACCGGCGACGAGCTGATGGTGCTCCCACACCGCCCACAGCGCGCCGAGGACAGCGAGGACGGCGACCGTCCGGTAGGCCGCGCGGTGCCGGCGCCAGGCCAGCCAGAGTGCGCCGGCCGGCCGGGGGAGCGGCAGGGGCAGCGTGAAGGGCAGCCAGGCGGGGCGGTGCCCGCTCGGGGTCCAGGCGACGTAGCGGCCGAGGGTGCTCATACGGCGGGCCTTCCGCCGCGGCCGGGCCGGCGCCATCGGCTGCCGCTTCCCGGGCCGGGGCGGTGGTTCCGGCGCCATCTGGGAGCCGAACCGCCGGCGGCAGGTCCGGCTGTCCCGGCTGTCCCTTCGGTGCCTTCGGTGCCGGTGCGCCCGGCGGGCCGCTCGCCGGAGAGGCCGCCGGGGAGGATGCCGGGGAGGATGCCGGGTGGTTCGTCGGGTGGTTCGTCGGGTGGTTCGTCGGCGGGCGCGAGGAGGGGCGGGGCGTGGGGGTTGCGCAGGTAGGCGAGGAGGACGTCCTCCAGCGTGGGCGGTTCGGCACTCTCGGCCCCGTCGAGGGACGTCGGCAGCTGGAGCAGCGCGGTGAGCTGACGGCCGGTGGTGCGGGCCTCGACCACTGTGTGGCCGCGCAGATCGGGTGGGAGCGCGGCGATGGGCGCGGGCCGCCCGGCGGCGGCTCGGCCGGGCAGATCGCGGGGTGCGTCGGCGAGGGTGCGGGTGACCCGGGTATGGGCGGCCTGGACGAACTCGACGTCGTCGGCCATCAGCATCCGGCCGTGCGCGAGCAGCAGCACGTAGTCGCAGACCAGGTCGAGTTCGGCCAGGACGTGCGAGGACATCACCACGGTGGTGCCGTGCTCGGCGGCCGTGGTCATCAGAGCGGCCATCATGGCGTGCCGCCGCAAGGGGTCCAGGTCGGCCGTCGGCTCGTCGAGCAGGAGCAGGTCGGGGCGCTTGCCGAGGACGAGGGCCAGGGCGAGACAGGTGCGCTGGCCACCCGAGAGGCGGCCGACCCGGGCGGTCAGCGGCACATCGGCGTCGGCCACCAGCGCTCGCGCGGTCGCCCGGTCCCACCGGGGGTTCAGTTCGCGCCCCAGCCGCAGCGTCTCGGCGACCGTGAACGCCGGATGCAGCGGACGGTTCTGGAGCAGTACGCCGACGCGGGGCAGAACCTCGCGCGAGCCCGGCCGCCGGCCGAGGACCCGCATGCCTCCCTCGGCGGGCGCGAGCAGCCCGGCGGCGATCGCGAGCAGCGAGCTCTTGCCGTCACCGTTCGGCCCGACCAGGCCGGCGATCCGGCCGAGCGGGACCCGGAAGTCGCAGTGGCGCAGCGCCCAGCCGGACCGGTCGCGTATGCCCAGGTGGCGGGCTTCCAGCGCGGCCGTCTCCGGGCCGCCGGGCACGGCGGCGAAGGCGGGGTGGTCGGTCATGGGGCCTCGCTCACTACCGCACCCGGGCCTCGGCACCGCGTGGGAACGCGTCGTCCAGCGCGGCCGACACCAGCGCGGCGACATCCTCGCGGTCGAGCCCGGCGCCGCGGGCCGCGGTCATCCAGGTGCCCAGGCTCTCGCGCAAGGGGGAGTCGGCGGCGGCGCCGGGCTGTGCGAGCGACCTGCGCACGAAGGTCCCGACGCCCTGCCGGGCCTCGACCAGGCCCTCGTTCTCCAGCTCGCGGTACGCCTTGAGCACGGTGTTCGGGTTGATCGCCGTCGCGGCCACCACCTCGGCCGCCGAGGGCAGCTTGTCCCCCGGCGTCAACTGGCCCAGCCGGAGCGCCTGTTTGGTCTGCTGGACGATCTGCTGGTACGCGGCGACGCCGCTGCGGCGTTCGATACGGAAGGTCACCACCGGCGCACCATACCACTAGGGAACAGGTGGACCAAGGCCGCGCCGTCGCCACGGCTCCCGCCCCCCTTGGGGCCGGCTCTTCGCATCGGCCGCGGTCCCGCGGCGGCCGGTCGTCCTCGCGGGAGGGCTCATCCATACCTGGTGAACTGGGACTTCCGCCAGGTGTTTGACAAGTGCGCCGGACTCGTCTGACACTCACTCCCCTAGTCAATTAGTGGACCGGGCTGCCTGGCGGGAGGTCGGGACCCGTGACCGTAGGTGACGAGACGGGTCGCACGGCCGTGCGGTCACGGGGCCGGAAAGGAGCGAGCGAGTGTCGACGGAGGTGGGTGAGGCGGCCCGGCGCGCAGCACGAACGGGCGGGCGGACCGGTGGACCGGTTCGCGGTCCGTACCGGGTGGGCGAGGGCGCGGGTGCGGGCCTGCCGGCCGGACGTACCGCTGAGGCCCCGACTGCCTGGCGCGCGGCGGCGGTTGCCGCGCCGCCTGGCCCGGTCGGTGTCGCCGTGCCCGTGCAGCCTGGCTCGGTCGGGGTTCCTGTGCCCGTGCCGCCTGCCCTGGTCGGGGTTTCCGTCTCCGCGCCGCCCGGCTCGGTCGGGGTCCCCGTCTCCGCGCCGCCTCGCTGGGTCGCCGTCCCTGCCCTGCTCCGCCCGTACCGCCGTGCCGGCCGTCGCGTCGTGGCGGCTTCGACCCGGCGGCCCGTGGTCCAGGCGGTGCTGCTGCTCGTGCTCTCCTTCGCGGTGCGCGCGCCCTCCTTCCGGCGGCCGTTCTGGAGTCCGGACGAGGGCTATCTCGCCACGGAGGCGGTCGTGCTCCGGCACGGCGCGCGGATGTACGGGGACGCGGTGGACCGCAAACCGCCGCTGGTCCCCTGGCTGTACGAGGGGTGCGTGGCGATCGCCGGGCCGGACGCGCTGTGGCTGGTACGCCTGCTCGCGGTGGTGGCGCTCGCGCTGACCGCGGTGGTGACCGCCCGGCTCGCGGCCCGCATGATCGGCGGCTGGGCGGCGCTGCCGGCCGGGGTGCTCACCGTGGCGGCGACGACAGCGCTGCCCGCGCCGGACGCCATGGCGGCGACGTTCGAGATCTTCATGCTCCCGGCCACCGCGCTGGCGATCCACTACGGGGTCCGGCGCCGGTACCTCGCCGCCGGGCTGGCGGTGGCGGTCGCCGCGCTGACCAAGCAGGTCGGCTTCGCACCGTTGCTGCCGCTGGCCGTGCAGGTGCTCACCGGCCGCCACCGGCTGCGCGCGGGCGCGGCCCTGGCGGCGGGCGTGACGGCGCCGCTGGCGGTCTGCGCCCTCGCGGTGGGCGTACGGCCGTTCGTCTTCTGGGTGTTCCTCTCCTCCGGGTCGTACGCGGGTTCACCGCCGGGCGCCGCGGCGGTGTTCGCGCACGCCTCCGGCAACCTGCTCCTCCTCCTCACCGCGTTCGCGCCGTTCGTGGTCGTCGTGGTCGTCGCGGCGCCGCGGTCCTGGCCGGCTCTGCGGCGCCGGATACGCGGGAGGGCGAACGGGCCCTGGCCCGTACCCGGTTGGCGACAGGGCACTGCCCCCGCCGGACCTGACGCCGGCCGTACGGTCGGGCTGTGGCTGCTCGCGTCAGCCGCCGGCGTCACCGTCGGATACCACTTCTACGGCCATTACTTCCTCCAACTCGTCCCGCCCGCCGTGCTGTTGGCACTCCGGGCGGTGGACGCGGCCGGCCGTGGCACGGCCACCGGGCGCCGCGGGCCGCGGTGGGCGGTCCACCGCGCCGGGCGCGCCCGGGTGGCGGCGGTGGCCTCCGGGTGCGCGCTGGCGGTGGCAGGAGGCTGGACGGCGGGCGCCCTGCACAGCCGGCCCCCGCAGATGGACACGTCCCTGGCGGTAGCCGCGGCGGTCGACGCGCACAGCACGCCGGGGCAGCGCGTTTTCCTGTGGGGGATGCACCCGGAGGTCTACTGGCTGGCCGGGCGGCGGCCGGCCGGCCGCTTCCTGACCGCGGGCCTGCTCAGCAACTTCAGCGGCAACGGCGACCCGCACCGTGTCGGCGCGGCTTACGCGGTCCCCGGCGCTTGGCGATCGCTCCGCCACGCGTGGGCGGCCACCCCTCCGTGCCTCGTCGTCGACGAGTCCGCCGGCACCCTCTACGCTCTGGCCGACTACCCGGTCCTCAAGGGCCTGCTGACCCGCGGCTATCACGAGATCGCGGTGGTGCGGGGGGTGCGGTTCTACCGGCGTGACCGCTGCTGATCCCGCCCGCCGACCAGGCGCCGCCCCGGCTCGGCTCGGCTCGGCTCTGCTGCGGCGGGCCGGCCGACGCCGCGGATCAACCCCCCGTCTTCGCGCCGTCGCCGCGGTGGCCGGCCGGGCATCCGCTCGGATCATCGGCGTCGATGCGCGGTGCGCCCCGGACGGACGACCCGGCTGTGCGGAGACCGGAGTGACCGCCCGGAGCCGGTACTGCGAGCCCCGCCGCACGACGCTCATGCCCCCACTGATGCCGGAAGGGCCGTCGCGCCCGTGCGTCACGGGCTGGGGATCCGGAGCGGGACGTACGCCCGCCGGGGCCTGTCCGGCGGCTCGGTTGCTGCCGGACAGGCCCCGGGGGGCGAAAGGGCGACCCGGGATTCCCCTCGGGGAGGGGGCGGGCTGCTGACCTCGGCTCGGACAAGCCGGAACCTTCGGCCGGTCAGTCGCACCGGCCGCACAGATGCCCGCGCCGCAGAGCGGACCGGGACCTGGCCGGCGTGGGCACGGGAGCCCACCGGCCGCGGTGCGCCCGGTGCGGCGGCGGACCGTACGGGGACTGCCAGGCAGGCCGCCCGGCCCGCCCCGGGCCGCCTGCCTCGCGGCGCCGTACGGCCAGCTCCTGGAGCGGTGCGGCTGCCGGGCCGCCGCACCCGGCGCACAGCGCGAGGGACCGGGCGTCGAGGGGTTCGTGGTTCACGTTGAGACGGAACGCGCCGTTCACCGGGAAGCGCCCGAAGGCGCAGCCTTGGCAACGGCGGAGAACGATCGGCGGGCAGGTGGGCAGGGCCACCCGGTTTGTGGACACAGAGGCACACCGGTTCCCGTGAGAAGACCGCAGCGAAAAGGGGCGCGGCGCACATGTGCGGCGCGCGACGGATCAGCGCTCGGGGAGTCTCACTCGGTGTACAACGGCACGTCCTTGACAGGGTGACGGCGGGCGGAAGCACCGTACCGGCACACAGGAGTACGGTTCCACCGATTTCCCAGCCGCCGACGCCTCCCGGGCCGGGATCAGTACTCCGGGATGTCGACCTTGCTCGCGGCCGAGACCGGCGCCGGCCCCTCCGACCCCTTGGCCCGGCTCGTCGCGGCCCAGCTCATCTCTCTGCTGCGCCTGCTCACCTCCCAGGAGGCCCGGCGCGCCGTCGGCAGCCGCCCGGAGGCCGAGCGCAGGGCCGCGCCGGCGGAGTGGATCGACACGTCTGCGGAGCTGGTCGGGGGCGGCTTGAAGGGCTACGCCGTCCGCCTGTCCTGAGCGGTCCAGCTGCCGTGGCGCTCGCCGTTCGCCGCTTGACGCTCGCCCTTCGCGGGCGGGCCCGGTCGCCGGGCCTGCGGGACGGCTGGTTACCCTGGAGACCGCGGCACCCGCACAGGTGGCCGCACGGCGGTGGGGCCCGCCGTACCCAACCGCGGCGCCGTCGCCGACAACGGTCCCTGCCTGACCTTTCCGCGCGCCTGCGCGCGGTCCCGGACGATCAGGTAGGAGCCTGACGCATGGCCTTCGACGAGCCCCCGCACGCCGGATGGGACGCAGAACCCACCGACCCCGACACCGCGGTCGATCCGTGGCCGCCCGCGCCGGGCCGCAGCCGGCTCCGCGAGCAGGGCGAGATCATCGCCGTCATCGCGGCCGGCGGCGTCATCGGGGCCGCCGCCCGCTACGGCGCCACCCTCATCTGGCCCACCGGGGCGGGCACGTTCCCCTGGACGACGTTCTGGATCAATGTCACCGGCTGCGCGGCCATGGGCATCCTCATGGTCCTCATCACCGAACGCTTCACCGCCCACCCGCTGACCCGCCCGTTCCTCGGCACCGGCATCCTCGGCGGCTTCACCACCTTCTCCACCGCCACCCTCGACACCAAGAAGCTCCTCGACGGCCACCACCCCGGCACCGCCCTGCTCTATCTCGCGGCCACCCTCGCCGCGGCCATGCTGGCGATCTGGGTCACCGCGACCCTCACCCGGCTGATCGCCCTGCCGCGCGGCACCGGCGAAGGGAGCGGCGCGTGAACTGGCTGATGGTTCTGACCGGCGCCGTCGTCGGTGCCCCCTTGCGCTATCTCACCGACAGGGCCGTCCAGGCCCGCCACGACACCGTCTTCCCCTGGGGCACGTTCACCGTCAACATCGCCGCCTGCGCCGGCCTCGGCTTTCTCACCGGCGCCGCCACCGCGACCACGGTGCCCCAGGCGCTGCAGCATCTGATCGGGCCCGGCCTGTGCGCGACCCTGAGCACGTACTCGACGTTCTCCTTCGAGAGCCTGCGCCTGGCCGAGACCGGCTCGCGCTACTTCGCTTTCGCCAATGCCGGCGTCAGCATCGTCGCCGGTCTGGGCACCGCCTACGTCGGCGCCGGACTCGCCCAGGCGGTCTTCGGCTGACGGCGGCCAGTCGCCCTGGTGACGCGTCCGGCCTGCGGTGGGGGAGGGGGCGTCCTACGGTGATCGGGGGGCTTACGGGAAGGGATGGCCGGTGCCGCCGATCTGGAGTGGAACCCTGACGTTCGGGCTGGTCAGCATCCCCATCCGGATGGAGCCGGCCACCCACTCCCACAAGGTGGCGTTCCGGCAGATCCACCGTGAGGACCACGGCCGGGTGAAGTACCGCAAGGTCTGCGAGGAGGACGGCGCCCGGCTGCAGCCGGAGGACATCGGCCGTGCGTACGAGGCCCCGGACGGGACGCTCGTTCCGATCGCGGACGAGGAACTGGACGACCTGCCGCTGCCGACGGCCAAGACGATCGAGATCAGCGGGTTCCTGGAGATGGCCGACGTACCGGCGGAGATGTTCGACCAGCCGTACTTCCTGGCCCCCGCCGCGCCGGGCGCCGACAAGCCGTACGTCCTGATGCGGGAGGCCCTGGCCCGGGCCGGGAAGGCCGCCGTGGGCAAGTACGCGCTGCGGGGGTCAGGTGAGGCTCTCGGCCTCATCCATCCGCAGGGCGATGTCCTCGTGGTGCACCGGCTGCGGTGGCCCGACGAACTCCGGCCGGCCGGTGACGCCGTGCCCACCGGCCAGGTCGACCTGTCCGACGAGGAGTTGCAGGCCGCGCTCGACTACATCGGGGCTGTCGGCGACGTCGACATGCAGGAGATGCACGACGAATACGCCGAAGCCGTCCGGGCTCTCGTTCTGGCCAAGGCTGAGGACAAGGCTCCGCCGAAGCCGGCCCGGCCGGAAGGCGAGGGCGCGGAGGAGGTCACCGATCTGATGGCCGCGCTGCAGGCGGCGACGGACAAGGCCAGGGCCGACCGGGGCGAAGAAGCGGCCGTGCACCGCATGGCTGACCGCAAACCCGCCAAGAAGACGGCGAAGAAGACCTCCGCCAAGAAAACGGCCGGCAAGAAGACCGCGGCGAAGAAGACCACGAGAAAACGGGCCGGCTGACCCGGCGCCCGCTCTCGGTTGAGAGGCGCGCGCAACCCGGAGGCGTGACGACAGCGCGGAGTGCTCCGGTGCCCCCCGTGCCGCCCCCGTACAGCGTCACCGCACGGGTTCGTGCTGCCGCGTCGGACAGGCGCTTACCCGGCGTCCGGCCCGTCCTGTGCGGCGCCGGCGGACGAGAACAGCGGCGCCTCGGCGCCGTCGGGAACCACCTCGCACTCGGGTCCGTTGCGCCACAGCTGGTCGGCCGTCCCGGCCGTGAGGTGCCGGGCGTAGATCTCGACCTTCGCGTGGATGATGCCGAGCGCCTCCTGCAGGTCGGCGACCTGCTGCTGCACCTTCGCCTCATGCCGGCGCAGGACCTCCAGGCGCTCGGCCTCGTTTCCGGCGCCGGCCAGCACCAGCTGCGCGTAGCGGCGGATCTCCGGCAACGGCATCCCCGACGAGCGCAGCTTCGTGCACACCTTCAGCCACTCCACCTCCTCCGGGGTGAACACGCGCCGCCCGGCCGCATTGCGCCGCACGGGTGCGAAGAACAGCCCCTCCTGCTCGTAGAAGCGAAGGGTGTGCGTGGTCAGGCCGGTCAGGGCGCTGACCGCCAATACTCAAGGTGGTCTCCGCGGCAGCCATACCGGCCAGTATACGGGTTTGACTTCGAGTCGACTTGAACTCATAGCGTCGATGACGGACACCGACGAAAGGGACACCATGCCCACCACCTGGTTCATCACCGGCACCTCTTCCGGCTTCGGCCGCATGCTCACCGAGCACCTGCTGGGCCGGGGCGACCGCGTCGCCGCGACCCTGCGCCGGCCCGAGGCGCTGGACGATCTGCGCGCCGAGCACGGCGACCGCCTCTGGGTCGCCCGACTGGACGTCACCGACCCCGCGCAGGTGCACCGCGTCGTGACCGACGCCTTCGACGCGCTCGGCACGATCGACGTGGTCGTGAACAACGCCGGCTACGGCGTCTTCGCCTCCGTCGAGGAGGCCACCGACGAGCAGATCCAACGGGTGATCGACACCAATCTGCTCGGCTCGATCCACGTCATCCGCGCCGCGCTGCCGCGGCTGCGGGCCCAGGGGCACGGACGCGTCCTGCAGGTCTCGACCGCGGGCGGCCAGACGACCTACCCGAACTTCAGCTTCTACCACGCCTCGAAGTGGGGGATCGAAGGCTTCTGCGAGACCGTGGCCCGTGAGATCGCCCCGTTCGGCATCGGCCTGACCATCGTCGAGCCCGGCGCGACGCCGACCGGATTCGGCAGCGCCCTCGACAGCGCGCCGGTCATGCCGGAGTACGACAAGACGCCCGCGGGGGATGTGCGGCGCGCGCTCGCCAGCGGTGACTTCGCCCTCCCCAACGACCCGCGGAAGATCGCGAAGGCGATGATCGACCTCGTCGACTCCGGCGCGACACCGCTGCGTCTTCCGCTCGGGTCCGACACCTATGACGACGTGCGGGCATCGCTCGCTGCCCGGCTCGCCGAACACGACGCGCATCGCGACGTCGCCTTCTCCGTCGTGACGGACGGGGCCGCCTGACCCGAGCCGTCAGTGCCGTCCGTGCCGTCAGTGCCGCAAGCGCCGGCCAGGGGCCGGCCGCACCCCCCGCGCAGGGGTGCGGCTGCCCCGGGCCGGCGCGTGACACAGACGGCCAATGATCTGATCACGACGGATCTGGCCCCCCGCGGGGGCGCTTGGAAGAGTTGCCCTCGGTTCCACCGTTCGGTGGCACAACGGAGGTCTGCAGGAAAATCGAGCAATCCGTCGCTTTGGTGACGGGGGCGAACAGAGGCATCGGCAAGGAGTTCGCCCGCGCCCTGCTGGAACGGGGAGCGTCCAAGGTGTACGCGGCCGTTCGCGACGCCGGGCGGCTCTCCGTCCCCGGCACGCAGCCCCTCCTTCTGGACATCACCGACGGCACCTCGGTGGCCGTGGCCGCCGCGCAGGCACCGGATGTGACGCTGCTGGTCAACAACGCCGGCGTCGCGCTCGCGCAGGACCTCGTCACCGGTGACCTGCGGGCGATCCGCACCGAGATCGAGACCAACCTCTTCGGCACCCTGTCGATGATCCGCGCCTTCGCGCCGGTCCTCGGCCGCAACGGCGGAGGCGGCATGATCAACGTGCTCTCCGCGGCATCGTGGTTCACCTACCTCCGCGGCCGGCCGTATGTCGCCCGGTAGGTGGGTGCGCCCGCCCTCGCGACCCTCAGCGGGACCGGGACCGTGGCGTGCGGCCGTCGGCCTCCGGGGCCGGCCGGGTCCCGTACGCTCGGCGGGCATGGCGAGAGTCTCCGCGCACGGCACGCCGACCCGCTCCGTCGCCGTCCACTATGTCCGGGCGGCACTGCGGGGCGCCGAGCGGCAGGGCCTGGACACCGCGGAACTCCTCACCCGCGCGGCCATCCCGCCGGCGCTGCTGGAGGTGCCGCTCGCCCGGGTGTCGCCCGCGCAGTTCGCCCGGCTCACCCGGGAGGTCTGGTACGCGCTCGACGACGAGCTGCAGGGTCTCGGACCGCGGCCCCTGAAGGTCGGCACCTTCGCGATGATGTGCCACACCGTGGTGCACACGCCCGACCTGCGGTCCGCGCTGAACCGCGCCGGCGCCTTCTACCGGCTCTTCCCCGATGGGCCCCGGTTCCGGCTGGAGGAAACAGCCGACGACGCGCGCGTGGTCCTCGATCTCACCGGCTTCCACGACCCCGATCACTACCTCGCCGAGTCCGCCACCGCCGTTGTGCACCGCTTCGCGGGCTGGCTGCTCCGCCGGAGGATCGACCTGACCCGCGTGGAGTTCAGCCATCCGGCGCCCGGCCATGTACGGGAGTACGACCTGCTCTACGGCACGCGGTGCGTCTTCCGGGCCCCGGCCACCGCCCTCGTCTTCGACCGCGCGGTCCTCGCGCAGCCGGTGCTCCAGGACGAAGCCGGCGTCCGCGACTTCCTGCGCCGCGCACCCGGTGACGTGCTGGCCCGGCTCAACCACGGCCGCACCGCCGCCGCCCGCGTCCGCCAACTGCTCGGGCAGTCGCTGCCGGACCGGATGCCCGACGCACAGGACGTGGCCGCCCGGCTGGCGGTGAGCGCGCAGACCCTGCGCCGCCGGCTGGCGGCAGAGGGCACCTCCTTCCAGCGGATCCGTGACCAACTGCGCCGTGACGAGGCCATCGCGGCACTCGCCGAAGGCACCGTTTCCCTCGCCGACCTGTCGCAGCGTCTTGGCTTCTCCCAGCCCAGCGCCTTCCACCGCGCCTTCAAGCGCTGGACCGGCTCTCCGCCCCGCTCCTACCGGCCCGGCGGCTGAGCGACCGCCCGGGTCAATGATCCTGAGCGCTACGGTCATGGCGGCCGGGCCGGATCGGCTCGTACTGTCCGGTCATGGCCCAAGCACAGATGCACGGCGCGGTCGGCGCCCCGGAACCGAACGCACAGCGCCCGTACGGCGCCTCCGGGGAGAAGCCAACGCCAGGGACACCGGCACCGAGTCGGGAGAGCGCGGCGTGACGACGGCTGAAGAGGCCGGGCTGGGGCCCGTCGGGATCTGGACGGAGAGCCTGAACGCGGTGACCCCGGCGGTGGCCGGGCAGGCGGCAGCCGAGTTGGAGGCGCAGGGCTGGGGCACGCTGTGGTTCGGCGAGGCCTACGGCCGGGAGGCGTTCACCCAGGCCGGGCTGCTGCTCGCGGCGACCCGGCGGATGCGGGTGGCGACCGGCATCGCCACCATTTGGGCACGTGACCCGGTCGCCGCCAACGCCGCCTCACGCACGCTGTCCGCGACCTACGACGGGCGGTTCGTACTCGGGCTCGGTGTCAGCCACCGGCCACTGGTCGAGCGGGTGCGCGGGGGCAGCTACACCCGGCCGGTGTCCGCCATGCGGGAGTACCTCACGGCGATGGCCGGAGCGACCTTCTACGCCGCGGAGTCCGCCGAACCGCGCCCGCCCGTCGTGATCGCCGCCCTCGGCCCCCGGATGCTGGAGGTGAGCCGCGAACTGGCGGACGGCAGCCACCCCTACCTGGTGACACCGGATCAGACCGCCCTGGCGCGGGCCGCGTTGGGACCCGACAAGATCGTGGCCGTGGAGATGGGCGCCGTGCTCACTACGGACCGGGAGACGGCGCTGCGCCGGGCCCACGCCCACCTGGACATCTACACGGGCCTGCCGAACTACCGCAACAACTGGCTGCGAGGCGGCTTCGACGAGACGGATCTGGTACGCGGCGGCTCCGACCGGCTGGCCGAGGCGCTGATCGCCTGGGGCGACGAAGCGGCGATCCTGCGGCGGGTCCGCGAGCACCACGCGGCCGGGGCCGACCACGTCTGCGTCCAGGTCCTGATGGAGTCACCCTTCGGACTGCCCACCGAGCCCTGGCGGGAGCCGGCGCCGGCACTGGTGGGTGGATGACGCCGGGGGGATCAGCCGAACTTCAGCAGGAGAGCGGCGAGTTCGGCCGGCACGGTGATCATGCAGTCATGGCCGCTCCGCAACTCCCACACCTGCGACGGGGCGCCGTTGGGCTGGGTCGCGGGGACAGGGCGCCGGATCAAGCCCTCCGGCTCACTGCCGACACAGTGGATGTGCGTGCGGGGGATCGCGTCCGCCGCCGGGTTGCCCAGCCGGGCCGGCTGCTGGAAGCAGCGCACCGACTCGTCCGACACCATCGTGCGCAGCCAGGCGATGTCCGCCGGGTCGGTGACCCCGAACAGACCCATCGGCGGCGGCATTTCGGGCAGGGGCGGGATACGCCAGGGAGCTTCGGAGCCCGCCGCGAGGTCGATCATGGACTGCGTCACGGGCATGACGTCGATCGCGCTCTCACCGTCGGCCGGGACCATCGCGTCGATGTGGACCAGCTCGGCGATCCGCTCCGGAACCCGGTGGGCCACCGATGAGGTGACCATCCCGGCGTAACTGTGCCCGACAAGGACGACATCGGTGAGATCTTCCCCGACGAGGAGACCGACGATATCGGCGACGTGCGTGTCGAGCCCCACCTCAGGGCTGAGCAGATGCGCCTTCTCGCCGTGGGCGGTGAGCGACGGCGCGAACACACGATGACCGGCCCGGGCCAGCAGCGGGACCACCCGGTCCCAGACCTGGCCGCTGTGCCAGGCGCCGTGGACGAGAACGTAGGTCGTCGTGCTGGGCGTACTCATGACATGTTTCCTTTCGATGGCTGACCATCAGGTGGTTGGCGCGATACCGGTGGGACCTCGGGGGCGAAAGACCCCGAGCTCGATCAGGAGAACGCGGCCCGCGTATTGATGTGTCCTGCGGATGTGCAGGTGTTGCGGATATCGGGGAACGCGGCGCTTGTGGACGCGGCGGCGCCGCTTTTGCGTTTCGCGGTGCCGGTGTCCGCGCTGATCTGGTCGGGTACGGAAATGGGTGGCATTGGTGGCATGACAACTCGCGGCTGTTCAGATGGATGGTGCGCGGAAGGGGCAGGGCGGGCCTGCGCATCGGTCCGTCCGTGCGGTCGCCGAAACACCCGCGTCCGGGCGTCCCGCAGAGGGAATTCCGTCATTCCGCTGTCTCTGGCAGTCGTCCTCGCCGGGGTCTTTGTGTTTTCGTGCGACCGTCGGCCGCATGAGAGAGACGTTACTGAGCCAATAGGTACCTTCTGGTAACCTTTGGCCCATGACCAACTCGGCGGGAGACGTCTTCCTCGCCGACTGCCCCGCTCGGCTGGCGATCGAGATCATGACCGACAAGTGGGCCGTCGTCGTGGTGTTCGCACTCAGTCGTAAGCCGTGCCGGCACGGCGAACTCGTCGACCTCGTCGGCGGCATCTCGCGCAAGGTCCTCACCCAGACGCTGCGCCGCCTCCAGGGCTACGGCCTCGTCGACCGGCGCGCGTACGCCGAGACGCCCCCGCGCGTCGAGTACAGCCTGACCGACCTCGGCCGGACACTCGTCGAACCCATCGCCGTCCTCTCGGAATGGGCGAAGTCGTACGGCGAGGCCATTGTCAGCTTCCAGGAAGCGGCGGAAGGGGACGCGGCCGCCGGCTGACATCGGCCCCGTGCTCCGGCCCCGTGCTCCGGCCCCGTGTTCAGCCCCGCGCAGGGCCTGTCCTGCGGGTGTCGCCGGACAGGCCCCCTGGCCCCGGGGAGGGCTCAGCGCTTGAGCGTGAAGGTGAAGTCGCCGGGGAGTTTGCCGCTCAGCCGGACCGCTGAAACGAGCGTGCCCGCCGTGATCAGTCTCTCGGTCTCGGCCCGCGAGAGGCGGCAGCCTTCGGCGATCAGCCGCACCGGCCGGACCGGGATCCGTGCCGTGAAGCGGACCAGGACATCGATCACCTCGCGGTCCAGGTGCTCCCATCCGCCGGTGTCGAGGCGCCAGGCGCCGTCCCAGTCGAGGGCGATGCGATGACGGTGCAGGACCAGCGGATCCTGGAGCAACTCGGCTGTCAGACCGGGGTCGTTGGCGTGCAGCCGGTCCAGCAGCCCGGGTCGTACGGAGCGCACGTTCTCCCGCTCCAGGACCGTGAGCTTCGCGGTTTCCCCGCAGGCGGTGCAGAGCACGAGGAGCCACGCGTCGATGAGTTTGTGGTTCGCGTTGACGCGGAATTTGCCGCTCGCCTTGAAGCGCTCGGACGCGCACGCGTGGCAGCGGCGGCGGACGAGCGGCAGGCAGGTGGGCATGACCACCCAGATATCGAGCACAGAAGTACACCGGTTTCAGTGAGAAGTCCGCAGCAAAAAGGAGCGCGGCGCACATGCGCGACGCGCTACGAATCAGCACTCGGGGGGTCTCACAGGGTGTACAACGGTGCGTCCTTGACTGGGCGACTCGGTCCGGCAGCACGGTAGTTGCGCACGGCGCCGCGGTTCCACCGGTTTTCGGGCCGCCTCACCGCGAGGTCCCGTCCGTCGGAGCACAGAGGGGGCCGGTGCCGGCTCCGGTGCCGCTTCCGGTTCTGGTTCCGGTTCCGTGACGGGGCGCCCGGACGAGGCGTTCTTCGTCGAGCATCCGACCGTGTCCGTGATCGCCAGGACTCTCCGCCCCGACGCGCCCGGCCGGTGATCCGCCGGCGGCGTTGGTAGCGTCGAAGGCCGCCGTGCCGGCCGGCACGGTCACCCGGCCGACCGAGAGAGACCTGATGCCCCCGACGATCCGCAGGGCCGTGATCCCCGCCGCCGGACTCGGCTCCCGCCTCCTGCCCCTGACCAAGGCCATCCCGAAAGAGATGCTGCCGGTCGGCGACATGCCGGTGATCGAGCACACCGTCCGTGAACTGGTGACGTCCGGCATCACGGACATCACCATCGTCGTGTCCGGCGGGAAGTCCCTGATCCAGGATCACTTCCGCCCCAACCCCGCTCTGGTCGATCGGCTGCGCGCGGACGGGAAGAACGGGTACGCGGAGGCGGTGGAGGAGGTCGCGGACCTGGCCCGCGAGGGCCACATCACCTACCTCGACCAGCAGGGCCCGTACGGCAACGGCACCCCGGTCCTGAACGCGGCGCGGAACGTCGGTGACGAGCCGATGCTCGTGCTCTGGCCCGACGACGTCTTCGTCGCCGAGGTGCCTCGCGCCCAGCAGCTCATCAGCGCATACGAGGCGACCGGTTGCCCGGTGCTGGCCCTCATGCCGGTGGAGCCGGCGGAGACGCACCGGTACGGCGTGCCCGTGGTCAAGGAGGACCTGGACGACGGTCTGCTGCGGATCACCGGCCTGGTCGAAAAGCCCAAGCCCGAGGACGCGCCGTCGGCCTACGCCGCGATCGGCGGCTACGTCGTCACCCCTGGCATCGTCGACGAGCTCCGTGAGCAGACCAGACGGTGGTACGAGCACCGCACCGGTGAGATCTATCTGACCGACGCGATCAACGCCTATGCGGCCGACCGCGCGGTGTACGGACAGGTCATCCAGGGCCGCTGGTACGACACCGGCAACCCCGCGGCCTACCTGATCGCCCAGTTCGCCTCCGCCCTGGCCCATCCCGAATACGGTCCGCCGCTGCGCCGGCTCGCCCGCGACCTCGACGCGGGCACCGACCTGTCCGGCGCGACCTGACGGCGGGCCCGCAGCGGCGCGCGGGCCGGCGCCGTCAATGGAGCTCGGACGACGCGCGCATGGCCTCCCGCAGGACGGAGACGGTGAAGCCGTCCTTCCGTACGGACGCCAGAAGCGCCTGCTCGCGGCGGGTCACCGTGCCCGCCGCCGCCACGACCTCGTCGACGAGGGAGGCCGGGACCACCACGGCACCGTGCTGGTCGGCGTGGACCAGGTCGCCGTGCCGGACGGCCATACCGTGCACCGTGACCGGCTCGCCGAAGGAGACGACATGGGTGTGGGCGCGGGAGGGAACCACCCCGCCGGCCAGCAGCTGGAAACCCTCGGCGTTGTCCGGCACGTCGCGCACCGAACCGTTGGTGACCACGCCCAGGCTCCCGAGCCGCTGGTGGATCGTGGTGTTCACCTCACCCCACATGCAGCCGCTGCCGGCCAGTTCGCCGTCGAGGTCCTCCATCACCACGACCGTCGGACCGGGGCCGCGCGCGACGTACTCGTAGTAGGCGACGCGCAGCTCCGCGGTCGCGGCCCGGTCCCGGGGCGGTGTGGCCGCGCGGATCGTCGCGGTCCTGGCGAAGCCCACCATGGGGGGCAGGTGGGGGTAGACGCAGCGCAGCGGCCGGGAGGTGACGGCGTGCAGGCCGAACGCGGGGTCGACCAGGTCGAGGGCGTTGCAGACGGTCGGGGTGTCCAGCGCGCGCAGCGCGGCGAGTTGCGCGGCCCCGACCGCGGGACCGCTCCCGTCCTGCACGGTCCGCCCGGGCGCGGCGGCGGGCTCAGGCACGACCGTCTCCTTCGTCGTCCTTGGCGCCGGCGGGCAGGTGACGGGCCGGCACCCGTACGCAGGCGAGCGGCACATGGTGCTGCCCCGCGTGGACGTCCCGGTCGCGCAGGCCCGCCTGGCTGACGGGGCGCGGGAAGGAGATCTTGACGACGTTGAGCGCCGGGAGGCGGAAGATCCGCACCGTCTCTGCGGGCACGGCGTACAGCTCTGAGATCAGCGCCTCGTTGACCAACTCCTCGTCGGCGGCGATGGCGTACCCGGCGGCGTCCCGCATGAAGAGCTCCATGGTCACCCAGAAGGGGCCGGCGTTCTTCGAGCGGACCTCGATCGCGTAGTCGGCGAGTACGGGGGCTTCGGTGGCGGTGTCAGGCACGGGTCGCCGTCCAGTCGTGAGCGGTGCGGAACAGGCCGGTGGGGGAATCCACGTCGACGACGTGATTGAGCGTGAAGGCGTACGCGGCGCCCCGCTCGGTCTCGGCGGGCGAGGCGGGGAAGGCGAAGCTCGGCAGATACGCCATCTCCGGCAGCGGCAGGTGCAGCATCAGCGGATTGGCGACCTTGGCCACCGCGGTCGCGGTGCGCTGGTCCGAGGCGTTGACGACGAGCATCACACCGACCTCACGCGGCGGCCGCCCGTCGGGGTCGAGATTCTCCAGGATGGCGTTGTGGCCGTAGAGGCGGATGTCGAAGGCGTAGTCGTCCTCGGTGAGGCCGAGGGTCTGCGCCACCCGCTCGACGAGGACCGTCCGGAGCAGTTCGGCCCAGCGGTCGATGTTCGCCGCGATGTAGGGGTCACGGACACCGGTGAAGGAGACCGTCTCGTAGCCGGTGACCCGGGCACCTTCCAGCTTGATGGTGTGCTGCGCGGCCGGCTCGAAGCGCGAACCCTCCACCCGGACCCGGCGCTCGTCGAGGGCTTCGTAGGTGGCGTCCGAGACGTCGAGAGTGCCGGCCGGCTCGCGCATCCGGTACGGGTCGACGGTCTCGTAGAGCATGTGCGCGGCAACGGAGATGGGGGTGCACGCGGTGTCGGGGTCGAGCGGCTCGATGGTGAAACCGCCGTGGTCGATGGTGGCGAACACCCCGCCGGTCCTGGGGTTGGTGGTGCACTGCCCGCCGCACTCGACGATCTTCGCCGCGTGCCAGGTCGGCCCGGCCGGCATGCCCCGCATCAACGGCACGGCCGCCGCGACGGCGGTGTCCGTGGCGCGCCCGGCCAGGACCACCTGGGCGCCGGCCGCGATGGCCTCGGCGAACGGCTCGTGCCCCATCATGCCGACGATGTGGGCGCAGTCCTCCAGGGTGGAAGCCGTCAGCGGCCCGGCCGGCGGCAGCGGGTGGATACGGCCGGCGTCGAGCTGCTCCTTGAGGAAGGACGCCTCCTGCTCGCTGTAGACCGTGGCGATCCGCAGATCCAGGCCCTCCTCCGCCATGACCTCCCGCACGATGCCGGCGACCCAGTCGACGCCGGAGTCCGTGCCGCTGGTGCCGCAGGAGCCCACCACGAGCGGGATACCGGCCTCGGCCGCGGCCCGCAGCAGGATGCGCAGATCACGGGCGACCGCGGCAGCGGTGGTCTTCGCGGTGCCGGTGCCCAGGTAGTACGGGCCGGAGTCGGTCGAACCGCCGTCGACGGCGATCACGTCGGGCCCGAGGGTCAGGCCGCGGGCGACCGTCGCCGGGTCGAATCCGGCACCCAGCATCCCAGAGGGCACCAGGATGCCGCAGCGCTCGGCGGCAGCATCAGTGGACGAGGGCATGGGTGGTCTCCTCGGGTCGGGGTTCGGGGTGGTAGATCCGTACGTCTTCCGGTGGGAAGCGGACGGTGAGGGTGCCGGTGCCGACCCGGCGGGTGGTGCTCACCGTCAGCGGGGAGCCGCCGACGGTGACGCCGTAGCGGTAGTGGTCACCGAGATAGGAGCTGCTCTCGACCGGCACGGTGATGGCGCCCGGCTCCGTACCGTCTGCCGCTTCGGCCCTGCGGATCTCGACGTTCTCCGGGCGGACGCAGATGCTCACCGGGCCCAACTCGCGTGATCGGTGCGGCACCTTCAGCACGCCGTCCGGTCCGGCCACGCCGTCGAGCCGCACCACCGCGCAGGTGCCGTCCGCCTCGACGACAGTGGCCGGGAGGATGTTGGCGGTCCCGACGAAGCCGGCGACGAACAGGTCCGCGGGCTCCTCGTACACCTCGGCGGGGGTGCCGATCTGCCGGACCCGGCCCTGGTCCATGACCAGGATCCGGTCACTGACCGACAGCGCCTCGTCCTGGTCGTGCGTGACGAAGACGGTGGTGACGCCGACCTGCTCCTGAAGGGTCTTCAGCCACTGGCGGGAGCGGTCGCGGAGCTTGGCGTCGAGGTTGGAGAACGGCTCGTCCAGCAGCAGCATGTCCGGCGGGTGGGCGAGCGCCCGGGCCAGCGCGACGCGCTGCTGCTGCCCGCCGGAGAGTTCGTGCGGATACCGCGACGCGTGCCTGCCGAGTTCGACCAGGTCGAGCACTTCCTCGACCCGGCGGGCCCGTTCCCGCCTGTCGACCTTGCGGATCTTGAGCGGGTAGGCGACGTTGTCGCGCACCGACATGTGCGGCCAGATCGCGTACGACTGGAAGACCACGCCGCAGTTGCGGTGCTCGGGCTCGACGTCGACCCGGCCGTGGTCGTAGACGACGCGGTCGCCGAAGGAGATCGTGCCGGAGTCGGGCCGGTGCAGGCCGGCTATGGACCACAGCGTGGTGGACTTGCCGCAGCCGCTCGGGCCCAGCAGGGTGAAGATCTCACCGTCCTGCACGGTGAGGGTCAGGTCGTGCAGGGCGGTGTGGCCCGCGAAGCGCTTGCCGACTCCCGTCAGGTGGAGGCTAGGCACGAGGACGCACCCCCACCAGGGCGCGGCCGGCCCCGAGGACGACCAGGGTGATGACCATCTGGATCACTCCCAACGCGGCGACGGTGCCGCCGGTGCTTGTCGCTGCCAGCTGCAGCATGGTGAGTCCGAGGACCGGGGTCTTGTCGGTGACCAGGAAGACGGCCGGCTCGGCGTCGTTGAGCATGGCGACGAAGAGCAGGACGAACGAGGCGGCCATCGCCGGGGCCACCAGCCGCAGGACGACGGTCCGCATCGCCCGCCACCAGGACGCCCCCGAGGTGCGGGCCGCGTGGTCCAGATCGCGGCCGATGCCGGCGAGCGCCGGATAGAAGGCGCTGTAGCCGAAGGCCAGGCTCCGTACCGCCACCGCCAGGCCCAGACCCCACAGGCTGGCGCGCAGCGTGCCCGACCGGTCCAGGAGCGCGAAGCTCCAGAAGAACGCCATACCGGTGATCAGCCCGGGCATCATCCGCGGCCAGAGCATCCCCTGTTGCAGCGAGCCGCGGAAACGGAAGTCCGAGCGGTGTGCCACCACCGACAGCAGCGCGATGACGAGAGTGGTGAGCGCCCCTCCCACCCCGGCGATGAGAAGGCTGTCGGTGAGGGACTTGGTGTAGAGCGGATTGCCGAAGACGTCGGAGAAGTTCGCGGTGGTCAGCACCGACCACGGCGACACGAACGGCGACAGGATGGTGGTGAACGCGGTGAGCACCACCCCCACCAGCGGCACGATCACGAACACCGCGAGGACCAGGCCGAGTACGCCGCTGAGCGCCCAGCGCACCGGGCCGATCCGGACCGCCCGTGCCGCGGTGGGCTTGCCGGTGGTCGTGGTGAACCTGGCGGTGTCGCCGACCAGCCGGTTGCGCAGGAACAGCAGTCCCGACACCGCGGCCAGCAGGCAGATCGCGCCCGCCGACACCAGGCCCTGCCGGGAGGGGGAGACATTGACCCAGTTGTCGTACAGGTAGGTGGAGATCAGGTCGATCTTGCTGGAGAAGCCCAGGATCAGGGGCAGGCCCAGCACTTCGAGGGAGAGGGTGAAGACCAGCAGCGCGGCGTTGGTCACCGCGGGCCGCAGCAGGGGAAGGCTCACCGAGACCAGGGCACGCAGCGGCCCGGCCCCCGAGGTGCGGGCGGCGTCCTCCAGTGCCGGATCCACCGCCGTCAGGGTGCCGCGGCACAGCAGGAACACCACCGGCGCCGCCACGGTCGTACCGACCAGCGCCATGCCCGGGATGCTGTAGAGGCCGACCGGCATGGACAGGAAGGTGTGCACCTCCAGCCACGACGAGGCGAACCCCGACGGGCTCCACATCTGCGCCCAGCCGAGGATCAGCACGATTCCCGGCAGCATCAGCGGCATGAGCAGGACCGTCGTCAGCACCCTGCGGCCCGGCAGGTCGGTACGGGTGAACAGGACGGCGGACACCACCCCGAGGACGACCGAGCCCACCGTGTTGAGCACGGCGAACAGCACGCTGTTGGCGACCGCGGTCCACCAGTCGCCGTCGGCGAAGAGCGAGCGGAAGTTGTGCAGGGTCGGATGGCCGCCGTGCTCGTAGAGCGGGGTCGACCACAGCGACGCGACGGCGACGGGGACGACCGGTCCGACGATCAGCAGCAGGGCGGCGGCCCAGATCAGGTAGTGGCGGGCTGTGGTGGGCACCAGCGGTCGCCGGATTCCGGGGCTCCCGCGCCGCGGCCGGGACAAGGTGAGCGTCACCGGCCGAACGCCTTCTTCCAGCGCGCGACGATGGTGGGCTGCTGTTCGGACAGATCGGCCGGGTAGCCGCCGACGATCACATTCCCGGCCCCCACCGCCTGCTGGATGGCGGGCAGCCCGTAGGCGCACTTCACGCCCGCCCGGTAGGGGGTGAACCCGCCTTTGCAGGCGGCTTCCTGGCCCTCCACGGACAGGACGAAGTTCACGAAGACCCTTGCCGCCGCGGGTGACTTCGCGCCCTTGGTGACCGCGACGGCGCGCGGCACGAGGGGGGTGCCGTCGGTGAGGTAGCTGTAGTTGAGGACCTTGGCGGCGTCACCGGTGATGAGGGCGCGGACCGTGCCGCCGACGAAGTAGGTCGCCTCGTACTGGCCCTGGGCGAGCTTCTGCATCAGGTTGCCGGTGCCGGACTCGACGCCCGAGGCCGGGCCCAGGGCCTCGATGTTCTTCCAGCCCTCTTCGCCGTGCACCCCCAGGTAGCCGGCGACCGCCCCGAACTCGGTCGGGTTGCCGATGTCGGTGGTGGCGACCTTGCCCTTGGCCGACCGGGCGAACCGCGCCAGCGAGGCCATGTCCTTGGGCTGCCGGTCCTCCGGCACCAGCGCGGTGTTGAACGCGGCCACCACCGGGTCCTCGGACATCGCCACCACGCCGGGCGCGAGTCGCGCGTACGCCGGCAGGTTGGCCACGTTGGGATCGGTGTAGTCGGCGACGTTGCCCTTCTTCACGAAGTCCAGCATTCCGACGGCGTCGGTGGTCATCACCACGTCGGCCGAGCGGGTGCCGGTCGCCGTCTCGGTGGCGTACCGCTGGAAGATCTGGGTGTCGTTCATGTCCAGCACCCGCAGCCGGATGCCCGGGTACTTCGCCTCGAAGGCCGCTGTGACCGGCTTCATGAGCTGGTTGTCGGCGTTGGTGTAGAGCAGGAGCGACCCCTCTTTCCTGGCGGCGGCGAGGGTCGCGGCGTCCGGAGGGGTCACGGCCGAGGCCGCACCGACGTCGACGGCGGTGGCCGGCTCCTGGGACGCCGGTCCCGGGGACGAACTGCCGCACGCGGTCAGGCCGAGGGCGCATATGGCGCCCAGGACCAGGGCCTTGGTGGTTGAGGTCATCATTGTCCTCCACTATTTGCAATAGCATCGACGGCCGCGTGAAGATCCGTCTCGGGGGGCTCTGGATCAGCCGCTGAACCGCGCCGTGACGCGGGACCTGTTGGACGTCCGGCTGTGGGAACGCATCAGATCCTCCGCGAGGTCGCCGTCCCGGGCGACGATCGCGTCGAAGATGGCGCGGTGCTGTTCGTAGCGGGTCTCGGCCGCGCCGCGCCGGTCGCCGCCGACCTCGGCCAGGACGCTGCGCCGCCGTTCGTCCGCGCCGAAGGCGTCCACCATGTGCAGCATCTGGATCAGGGTCGGGTTGGCGCTCGCGCGGTCCACCAGGCCGTGGAAGCGGCGCATGTCATCGAGGATGGCGACGGCCAGTTCCCGCTCATCGGCGCTTCCGGGTTCGAGGCCCGCCCCTTTCTCCCGCACGGTGTCCGCGTGGTCGAGCAGCCGGCGCATCTCGCCGAGTTGCTCTTCGGTCGCCTTCTCCGCGGCGAGCCGCGCGGAGAGCGCGCGCAGGGCGTCCTCGATGAGGGTGACCTCGCGCAGTTCGTTCTCGTCGAACTTGGCGATCCGCACCTCGCGCGGACCGAGCCGCTCCACGAGCCGGTCCTGCTCCAGCCTCCGCAGGGCCTCGCGCACCGGGGTCGGGCTGATGGCCATGGACTCGGCCAGCCCCCGTTCGGTGACGCGTTCGCCCCGCTGCAGGGCACCGGAGATGATCGCACTGCGGATGGCGGTGTAGGCCTGGTCGCCGAGGGTCGCGGGGGAGGAGAGGTGCGGAAGCGTTCCCATGGCCGGACATACTATTCGCTATAGCAAGCCTGTCAACGGACCGTGCGGGCGGGGTCCGGCCCGGTGTCCCGGACGCCTTCGCCGTCTTGGCCGCCTTCGCCGCCGCCGATGTTCAACGCCGCGCACGCCGTCCACTGGGAACGCAGGCACGGCTTGCTTCTGTGGCGGGGACACGCCGCGGCACAGCCGCTCGGCAAGGGGCAGCTCTTCTACTTCTCGGACCGGAGTCCGGCCGCCGGCGCCAGTACGTAGTGCTCGGCGCGGTCTGCGAGGCGCCCGCCGGTGCCCGGTTCGGCGAGGAGTCCGGTGATCGCTCAAGTTCCGCCCGCCCGGCTGCCCGGCCGCGCCGTCGATGGGGCGCCACGACGAACGAACGAGGCGCGGGCGACGCCGGCCGCCTGAACCGTATGTGCCTGACCCGGCTGCCCACCCTCTGACCGCCGCCCGGGGAAAATCGCTGTCGTGGTGGGCGGAAGACGCTCAGACTCCTCCCATGGCGGACATGGGGGCGTTCCGGGAGGCGGTCATCGCGTGGGCGGCCGGTGGTCCCGGCGGACCCGCGGGGGAGTTGGCCGCGCGGCTGCCCGTGCGGGCGGCCGTCCTGCTCGAAGGGCCGAGCGACGTCGCGGCCGTGGACGCGCTTGCCGCGCGCCGCGGCCGGGACCTGGCGGCAGAAGGAGTCTGTGTCCTGCCGATGGGCGGTGCGATGAGCGTCGGACGCTTCACCCGCCTCCTCGGGCCACCCGGCCTGGGCCTGCGCCTGACCGGACTGTGCGACGAGGCGGAGTACGGCTACTGCACCCGCGGCTTGGAGCGGGCCGGTGCGGCGCGGCAGGGGTTCTTCGTCTGCGCCGCGGACCTGGAGGACGAACTCATCCGCGCGCTGGGTGTGAGGAGGGTGGAGGAACTCGTCCGGGCGGAGGGGGACCTGCGCGCCCTGCGGACCTTCCTGCGCCAGCCCGCGCAGCGGGGCCGCACCTCACAGCAGCAGTTGCGGCGCTTCTTCGGCACGAAGAAAGGCCGCAAGATCCGCTACGGCCGCGTCCTGGCCGAAGCACTCGACCCCGACCGCGTACCCGCCCCCCTCGCCGGCCTGCTCGCCGCCCTCTGACCGGGTCGGCGACCTGCGAGCCGCAGCGCGGTCGCCCGCACTCCCAACGACCGCTCCCCACCCGGCCGGTGCGGCGGAAGCCCGGTCAAGTGCCTGCCGGGGTAAGGGAATTGCTGCCACGATGTCCGTGTGGAAGTACGGGTGGAAGTTGCGGGTGAGCATGTCGCGGACGAGCTGCGGTCGTTGCGGGAGTGGCTTGTCGCGGAGGAATCACTGCGCGGACGGGTACGCCTGGTGGCCGTACCGTCCGGCGAGGGCACGCTCGGGACCGGGCTTGACGCCCTGGCGATCGCCCTCGGCAACGGCGGGGCCGCCACGGCCTTCGCGACGGTCGCGGTCACCTGGCTGAGGCGGCGGACGGGCCGGATCGAGGTGAAGTTCGTCAGGGCCGACGGTTCGACGGTGGAGATCAGCGCGGATCTGGTGAAGCCGCAGACGGCGCAGGAACTGCGGGAGACGGTCCGGGAGTTGGTGCGGGAACTCGGTCCCGTCGACGAAGGGACCGACGGCTGATGGCTCCGCCCGGTCCACCGCACCGGCCGACCGCGCTGAGTTCCACCGGCTCCCGCGCCCTGATCGTGGGTTCGGGCCGCCACATCCCCGGTTCGCTGCTGCCCGACGTCCCGGCTGCCGGGGAGACCGTACGTGAGCTGGGCCGGACCCTGGTGGAACGGTGCGGTCTGCGGGCGGAGCATCTTCGTACCCTCACCGATCCCGAGGACCCGCGCGCCCTGGGTACCGCGCTGACGGAGGTGGCCGCCGAGGCGACCGACGTCCTGCTCCTGTACTACGTCGGCCACGGCCTGGTCAGCCCCGGCAACGAGCTGTATCTGGCGACGCGGGCGACCAGCGACCCGGTGACCGGCCTGACGTACAACGCGCTGTCGTACCAGGCCGTGCGCGACACCCTCAGCGAATGCCGGGCCCGCTCGGTGGTCGTCGTACTCGACTGCTGCTTCGCCGGGCGCGCCCGCGGCGCGTTCGGCACCGCGGCGACCCATGCCTTCGAACTCGCCTCTTTCGGCGGGACCTACGTGCTGACCTCCGCGTCCGCCGACGAGCAGGCCCTGGCGCCGGCCGGGGCGCGGTACACGGCGTTCACCGGAGAACTGCTCGCCCTGCTGCACGACGGCGACCGCACGGGGCTGCCCGATCTGACGGTCGAGGACGCGTACCGGCATCTGCGGCGCGTACTGCCGGCCCGGGGCCTGCCCGAGCCGCACCGGCATCTCAGCGACCGCGCCGGTGAGCTGGTGCTGGCCGGCAACCCCGCGGCCGGCCCGGCGCGCGTACCGGACCGGCCGCCGGGGACGGACCACGAAGGCCCCGAACCGCCCTGCCCCTACCGGGGTTTGCGCTCTTTCACCGCTGACGACGCGGCGTACTTCTTCGGCCGTGAGCAACTGGTCGGTGAGGTGCTGCGGAAGATGTCGGAGTGGTCCGACAACGGCGGCCCGGTCGCGGTCGTGGGACCGTCGGGGGCCGGCAAGTCCTCCCTGCTGCACGCCGGTCTGCTGCCGGCGATCCGGCGCGGCGAACTCCGGGTCACCGGCTCGGAGACCTGGCCGCACCTGTCGCTGGTCCCCGGCGAACACCCCCTGGCCACACTGGCCGGGCGGTTCACCCAGGACACCGGGGTGCCCGAGGAGGTGCTCGCCGCACGGCTGCGCGAGGACCCGGGACACCTCTCCGCGCTGGTCCGGCAGGCACTCACCCGGAAGGACGCGGGGACGGACGCCCGGAAAGACGGGACCGACACCCGGAAAGACGGGACCGACGCCGGAACCGGCACAGCGGACGGCCGACTCCTGGTCGTGGTGGACCAGTTCGAGGAGCTGTTCACCCAGTGCGCCGACGAGGCCGAGCGCCGCGCCTTCGTCGAGGCGCTGTGCTCGGTCGGCGGACCGGACGGATCCCGGCCCGCGGCGGCGATGGTCGTGATCGCCGTCCGCGCCGACTTCTACAGCGACTGCCTGGCCTATCCGCAACTGGCCCCGACCTTCCGGGAGTTCCAGGTCCCGGTGGTGCCGATGACCCCCGGCGAACTGCGGGACGCCATCGAGCGGCCCGCGGCGGTGGCCGGCTACCGGCTGGAGGAGGGCCTGAGCGGCCTCGTGCTGCGCGACCTGCGGATCGGTGCGGACCGGCCCGAGCCCACCGAGTCCGGTTTCCTCCCCCTGCTCTCGTACGCCCTGGAGCAGACATGGGTGCACCGCGACGGCCGTGATCTGCTCATCCAGGGGTATGAGGCGAGCGGCGGGGTGTGGCACGCCGTCACCCGGCAGGCCGACCTCGTCCACGACGGGCTCACCCCTGGCGCCCGCAAGGCCGCCCGGCAGCTGCTCCTGCGCATGGTGCACGTCAGCGAGGACTTCGAGGACACCCGGCGGCGGGTCGACCTGGCCGAACTCACCGCGGCCCGCCCCGAGGCCGAGGCGGCACACGTCGCGGCGGCTCTGGACGCGCTGGCCGGCGCCCGGCTGATCACGGTCGACGACCGCACCGCCCAGATCGCACACGAGGCCCTGCTGCGCTCGTGGCCGCGGCTGCGGGCCTGGATCGACGAGGACCGCCGCGGGCTGCTGATCCACCGTCAGCTCACCGACGCGGCACGCGAGTGGCACCGCACCCACGACCGTACGGTCCTGTACGGCGGCCCGCGGCTGGCCACGGCTCGCGAGCGGTTCGCGGACGCCGGCCACCGCGCGGCGCTGACCCCCGCGGAAAAGTCCTTCCTGGCGCGGAGCGTGCGCGGTCACCGGCTGCGCCGGGCATCGGTCGTGATCGGCGTCGGCGTACTGGTGGCCGCGCTGCTCAGCGGTCTGATCGCGGTGCGGCAGAGCCGGCTGGCGGCCGACCGGGCGGACACCATCGCGTCCCGCCAGCTCGCGCTGCTCGCCGACTCCCTGCGGGACGGCGACCCCGCGACGGCCCTCGGACTGAGCCTGGCCGCCTACGGCATCTCACCCACCGCCGAAGCCGGCGCCGGCGTCCTGCACTCGTACGTGACCGCCGCTCCGGTCACCCTCACCGGACCCACCGACCGGGTCTTCAACGTGGCCTACAGCGGCGACGGCCGCGTCCTCGCCGCCTCCGCCAGGGACCGGACCGTACGGCTGTGGGACGTCTCCGACCCCCGTCGGCCGGTCGCCCGCGGCGTCATCCGCACCGACGGGACCGCGGCGGTCGCCTACCGGCCCGGCGGAAGGACGCTCGCCGTGCAGACGGAGCACTCGCTGACCCTGTGGGACGTGACCGACCCCGCAGGTCCCGTCGCCACGGCGCACCGGACAAGCCCCGCGATCAACCCGCCGCACATCGCCTTCAGCCCGGACGGCTCGGTACTCGCCGTGGCGGACGCGCACGGAGCCGTCCACCTGTGGGACACGGTCTCCGCCGGCCGGCCGGCGCCGCTCCCGGACCTGACGGCGGGCCCGGCGGACGTACGCGCCGTCGCCTTCGCGCCCCGGGGCAGGACGCTCGCCGTCGGCGCCGCGGCGACCGGTGCAGGCCGGGGCACCGCCAAGGTCACTCTGTGGGACATCGACGGTCACGGCCGGGCCGCCGGGAGCCCGGCTGCCACCGTCACGGCCGACTCCGTCGAGAGCCTGGCGTTCAACCCGCAGGGCACCCTGCTCGCGGCGGGCGGAGCGCAGGGGGCGATGGCGGTGTGGGACACCACCAGGACCGGCCGGCCCACCGTCCGGCAGGTGCAGCAGTTCTCGGCGGACGGCGCGGGCTCCGTCCTGTCGATCTCCTTCGAACCGGACGGCAAGGTGTTCCTCGCCGCGGACACCACCGGGTCGGTCGAGCAGTGGGAGGAAGCGGGCGACGCCGGCCCCCCGGACATCCGGCGCATCGACGTCTTCACCAGTTTCCCCACCGCGCTGCCCGTCTACGCGGTCGCCTACAGCCCCGACGGCTCGACCTTCACCGGTGGCGGTGAGAAGGGCTCGGTGGGCCTGTGGAGTTCGGCGAGCGCGCCCGTCCTGCCGGGGTTCCTCGCTGCCGCCGGCTCGGACGTGCCGGGCAGCGGGTTCAGCGCCGACGGGCGGCTGCTCGCCGTCTCGGCGGGGTCCGATCCCCAGGGGAGGGTGCGGGTCTGGGACGTCACGGACCCCCATCGTCCGGCGAGCGCCCACACGTTCCCCCGGCAGTGGCGCAACGCCAACTTCATCGGTGACGGAAGAACGCTGATCACCCAGGACGGGAGCCGGACCAGGATCGCCCTGTGGGACATGCGCGACCCCCGCGGCTCCCGGCACCTGTCGGAACTCGCGGCGGCCGGCTCCGTGACCGTCTCCAACGACGGCCGGATGCTCGCGGTGGGCACCGCCGGCCGTCCGGCGGTGTCCGTCTTCGACATCAGCGACCCGAGCCGGCCCCGGCCGCACGGCGAGATCTCCGTACGGAGCGAGGACCAGAGCTCCGAGGTCCACGCACACTTCCTCAACGACACGACGATGCTGGTCTGGGACGACGCGGGGGCGAGCCTGTGGAGTGCCGGCGCCGTCGCCACGCCCCGGCGGCTGGACACCTTCCAACAGCCGGCGTACATCGGCGGCCTGGCGTACGACGACGGATCGCGTCTGCTGGCGATGTGGGACTCCGAAGGTCCGCTGACGATGTGGAACCTGAAGGATCCCCGGCACCCGAAGGGCATCGCCTCCGGCGGGATCTCGGCGAAGGTGCAGAGCGCGGGATTCGTCGGCGAGGACACGCTGGCGGTGGCGACCGCCAACGACTCCAGCATCACCTTGTGGGACGTCGGTGACTCCGCCGCACACCCCCAGCGCGTCGGAGTGGTCACCGGCGACGGCAAGATGGCGGGTTTCTCGATCAGCCCCGACCTCAGGACGCTGGCCGGGCAGCCGGCCTTCGGCGGGCAGGCCCACCTGTGGGACGTCGGGAACCCGCGGCATCCGTCGGACGCGGGCACACTGCCGGACGCGTACGCGCAGGCGGGGGAGTTCAGCCCCGACGGCCGCACGCTCGCCATGACGAAAACCATCCTGCCCGGCGGTGGAAGCGGGATCGAGCTCACCGACTACAAGGCCGCGGACGCGTACCGCTATCTCTGCTCCCTCGGCCCGCACCCGATCAGCCGGGCCCGCTGGGAGCAGGTGGTGGGCCGGATCCACGCCTACCGGGAGCCGTGCGGCGACTGACGCGACCGACCGGCGGCAGGCTCGGCGACTGCTCGGCGGCCGACCGGCGACGTGCCGGCCGGGCACGTTCAGGGCCGGGTCCTGCCGCGGGGCCGGCGGGGGCCGAGTGGCGGGAGTTCACACCTCGACTCCTCGCCGTTGTCGTCCGCTCATCAGGACATCGGCTGCCGGACATGATGTGACCTGCGCTTTCAGTCGTGGACAGACGCTTGATCTCCGTTTGTCATCTCATGTCTGCCCGGCTCGCGCCGCCCCTGGGTAGCGTCGCTGCTGTTTGAACTGTCGACCCGGGAAGAACCCTTATGTCCATGAACGGTGACCACGCGTCACAAGAGCCGACCGGGCAGAGTCGGCGAGGTTTCCTGCGGAACACGGCGCTGGCCGGTGCGGGAGCGGCAGCGGCGGGAGTCGGCGCATCCGCGCTCGGCGGGACGCCCGCGTTCGCCGCGGAGACCGCCGCCACCGGCGCCGCGGACGCCGCCAAGAGCGGCGGAACCGGCAGGTGGAGCCCGGATCCCACCGCCCTCCAGTTCACCCTCGCGGTCATGCCGGACACCCAGTTCCTCTACTGGGGCAGCCAGGACAGCGTCAACCGGACGCCGCAGGAGGAGTCGTTCCGCTACATCATCGACAACAGCGGGGGCGGCACCGACAACATCGTGTTCATGGCGCACCTCGGTGACCTGACGCAGGACGCCGACGCGTCGTCGTTCCAGCAGGTCGACAAGGCGTTCGCGCTGCTGGACTCGCACGGTGCCGCGTACAGCGTGCTGGCCGGCAACCACGACGTGACCGGCGACGACAGTCGCGGCGACACCCCGTATCTGCAGACCATGGGCCCGCAGCGGTTCAAGCACGCGAAGACGTTCGCCGGAGCGGACCCCACCGGCTACAACACCGCGCACATCTTCCAGGCCGCCGGCCGCTCATGGCTGGTGCTGGCCCTGGACTGGCGGACCACCGACCAGGGCTTCGCATGGGCCGACCAGGTCATCAAGTCCCACCCGAAGATGCCGGTGATCCTCACTTCGCACGACATCGTCGCCTCGCCGTACGATGACAACGTTTTCCCGTACGAGTCCGGCGACCCGGAGGACAACGCCGTGCTCTCCGGTTACGGGCAGACGGTCTGGGACAAACTGATCAACGACAACGACCAGGTCTTCCTGACCCTCAACGGCCACTACTGGCCGCCCGGGCGTACGACCAAGAAGAACGCGGCCGGCAACGACGTGCACCTGCACATCACGAACTACCAGAACCGGTACTTCGGCGGTGGCGGCATGATCCGGCTCTACCACTTCGACCTGGTCCGCAACACCATCGACGTCGAGACCATCAACCCGTGGATCCTGGCCCAGGAGCCCGAGTCCCGCAACGAACTGGCCGCGGAACACGCCCGGATCACCGGCCCGGTCGACAACTTCTCGATCCCGATCGACTTCGAGCAGCGCTTCTCCGGCTTCATCCCGGTTCCGGTCAGGCCCGCCCGGCCGGCCGGCAAGGAACTGGTGAAGGGCACGCTGGCGTACTGGCGCTTCGACGGTCAGGGCGCGCCCGGCACCTCGCTCAGCGCGGGCCAGACGATCCGCGACCTGTCCGGCAAGGGCAACGACCTGACGGTGGTGACCGTGCCGGGCACCGCCGCCGACGCGCTGACCTGGTCCGACGACCACCACCCCGACCAGCCCGGGCACGCCAGCCTGAAGTTCGCCGGCGGCAGGAACCCGGTCCACGGCACGTATCTGACCACCAAGACGAAGGCCCCGCTGAACACCGAGACGTTCAGGAGCGGGTACACGATCGAGACGTTCGTGATGCTGCCGCTGGACTGGGACGCCGGCAACAACGGCAACGCGTCGATTCTCAGCCGGCGGGGCTCGGCCGGGGCAGCGGGCAAGCACGGCAAGAACACCGACGTGAACGAGCCGCTGGCCCAGTTCGCCGTCACGAACAACGGCCGCGAGGCGCAGTTCAACCACTACCCGCTGAACGACACCTACCCGACGACCAACTGGGGTCACGGCATGGTGGAGCTCAAGTGGTGGCACCTGGCGGTGGTCAACGACGGCCGCTACACGAAGCTGTACGTCGAAGGCGCACCGGTCGTCGACAACCCGAACCGGCTCTCGGTCGGCCTCACTTCGCTGGGGCTGCCGTGGCTGGTGGGCGGCCACGAGTACGCGGGCGCCATCGATGTCATCTTCCACGGCAACGTCGGTGACATCCGCATCGTGAACCGTCCGCTGTCCAAGGGCGAGTTCCTGACCGCCAAGTAACACGGTCCCTCCCGTCTCCCGCCCCCGGCCCGGCCGCCGGAGGCGGGAGACGCGCGTGCCAGGGCGGCGGTGCACGCCGGCGGTGTCCCGCTGTCTCGGATGTCTCAGAAGAAGCTGAGAAGTTGGCGTGGAAGGCTGCGATCTCCTTGCGAGCGGCTACGGGCGACTGTCCGCGGGCACGCTGCGCACGCCTTCTTCCCTGGAGCAACGCCCATGAGCCTTACGCACATCGACGGTCTGCCGGCGCACATCCTCTTCGTGCACTTCGTGGTGGTGCTGGTGCCGCTGACGGCCCTGGCCGCGGTGGTCTGCGCGGTCCAGCCCCGGTACGCCCGGCGCCTGGGGCTGGTGCTTCCACTGCTGGGGCTGGTGACACTGGGCCTGGTCCCCGTCACCACCCACGCCGGGGAGTGGCTGGAGTCCCGGGTCGGCGACGACCCGCTGGTGCGCAAGCACACGGAGCTGGGCGACGGTCTGCTGCCCTGGGCGATCGGTCTGTTCCTGATGACGCTCGCGGTCTGGTGGCTGGGCCGTCGTCCGGTGCGGTCCGCGACGGCGGCAGACGGATCCCCGGCCGGCCGCGGCTGGTGGAGCTCGCCGACCGTGCTGCGCACGACGGCCGTGGTCGTGGCCGTCGTCGTCTCCGCCGGCGCCGTGGTGGATGTCTACCGCATCGGTGAGTCCGGCGCGAAGGCGGCCTGGCACGGCACCTACGACAAGTCCGCGAGCGGCGGGCGCCGCTGACCGCGTCCGCCGGCGCGGACATGACGGTACGTCAGGTGGCGCGCGGCAGGGTGACGGTGAACACGGTGCCCCCAGGGCGGCTGCGCACCTCGGCGGTGCCGCCGTGGGCGGTGGCCACCGCGGTGACGATCGCGAGGCCCAGGCCGGCGCCGTGTTTCCCGGGCCCCGGCCGGGTGTGGTCGGCGCGGGCGAAGCGCTCGAAGACGGTGGGGAGGATGTCCTTTGGGATGCCGGGGCCGTCATCCCCGACCACGAGCCGGACGACTGCCCCGTCCTGCCGGAGCCGTACGGTGACACGGGTGCCGGGCGGGGTGTGCACGCGGGCGTTCGCCAGCAGGTTCCCGGTGATCTGCTGCAGTCGCAGCGGGTCCCCCGTCATCGTGATCGGGGCTTCCGGCAGATCGAGGACCCAGCGGTGGCCGGGACCCGCGGCGCGTGCGTCGTCGACCGCGTCCAGGACCAGCCGGGTGAGGTCGACCGGCTCGCGGGCCAGCGGCCGGCCGGCGTCGAGGCGGGCGAGCAGCAGCAGGTCGTCGACCATGCCGCCCATCCGCGCCGACTCGGCCGCGATCCGCTCCAGCGCGCGCGACACCCCGGACGGCACCGGGTCCGGGTGGAGCCTGGCCAGTTCGGCGTGGCCGCGGATGGACGCGACGGGGGTGCGCAGTTCGTGGCTGGCGTCGGCGGCGAAGCGGCGCAGCCGTTCCTCGCTGGAGTGCCGCTTGCCCAGCGCGCTCTCCACGTGGCCCAGCATCCGGTTGAGGGCGATGCCGACCTGGCCGACCTCGGTCCGCGGGTCGGTGTCCGGGACCCTGTCGGGCAGTGCCACCTCGCCGCTGGCCAGCGGGAGCGCGGTCACCGAGGCCGCGGTGGCCGCGACCCGGCGCAGCGGCCGGAGCGACCACCTCACCCAGAACGCCCCCGCCGCCCCCGCGACCAGCAGCGCGCCGCCGAAGACGGCGCCCTCCACGGCGATCAGCCGGGTCACCGCGCCCTCCACGCCGCTGAGCGGCAGCCCGGTCACCAGCACGTCCCCGTCGTCCCCGGCGACCGCCTTCACCCGGTAGTCGTCCAGGGCCGACAGCTCCAGTTTGTGGCTGTGCCCGTCGACGGGGACCGCGGCGATGGCCGCCTTGTCGGCGGCCGTCAGCGTCACGGAGGTGTCCGCTCCCGACCGCACGACGCCGGCCGCCGTGACCTCCCCCCGCAGCAGCCGGGCGCCGAACGTGCCGGGTACCTGGCGGCGGGTGTCCACATGGTCGTTGTCCGCGTCGGGTTCCCCGGGCCCGCGGTGTTCCAGGCTGGCCGGGAAGGTGCCGCCGGCCTGGGTGAGCTGCTGGTCCAGCCGCTCGGTGAGGAAGGAGCGCAGCGTGATGACGGCCGCGATGCCCACCGCGGCGCAGCTCAGCGCGAGCAGCACCACCAGGCCGCAGGTGAGCCGGGCCCGCAGCGTGTGCGGCAGCAGCCGCCTCACCGCGGCACGGCCTTCAGTACGTAGCCGGCCCCCCGCACGGTGTGGATCATCGGCTCCCGGCCGGCGTCGATCTTCCGGCGCAGATAGCTGATGTAGAGCTCCACCACATGGGCCTGGCCGCCGAAGTCGTAGGACCACACCTGCTCCAGGATCTGCGCCTTGCTCAGCACCCGGCGCGGGTTGCGCATGAGGTACCGGAGGAGTTCGAACTCCGTCGGTGACAGGTCGATCGCCTCCCCGCCGCGGCTGACCTCCCGCGCGTCCTCGTCGACCGTGAGATCACCGACCACGAGCAGCGCCGTGTCGCCCCGCGCCCGTGTCATCCCGGCCCGGCGCAGCAGGCCGCGCAGCCGGGCGAGCACCTCCTCCAGGCTGAACGGCTTGGTGACGTAGTCGTCCCCGCCGGCCGTGATGCCCGCGATCCGGTCCTCCACCGAGTCCCGTGCGGTGAGGAAGAGCACGCACACATCGGGCCGGGCCGCGCGCAGGCCGCGCAGCGCCGCCAGCCCGTTACCGTCGGGCAGCATGATGTCGAGGACCACCGCGTCCGGCTCGAAGTCCCGCGCCTGGGCGAGCGCGGAGGAGACATCGCCCGCGGTGCGCACCTGCCAGCCCTCGTAGCGCAGCACCCCGGCGAGCACCTCCGTCAGATCGGGCTCGTCGTCGACCACGAGGACCCGGACCGGGGAGCCGTCCGGCCGGGTCAGGGGCGCGGGCTGAGCGCGCGGTGCGGTGTCCATGGTCACTCCAGCATCTCTCAGCCACGGGGTGGCGCGGCGCTGAGGTTCCTCTGAATCGGCTGTGAGCCTTCCGCGGAACCACCGACTCAGAGCTGGTTGAGAGGTTCCACCCGCACAGTGGCCGTGCAGGACGAAGGAAAGGATGTCCGATGACCACCACATACGGCCCGCGCCAGGCACGGCACGCGGTGGTACCCACCGGAGCGCGCTCCCCGGCCGCACTGGTGCTCTTTGTCTGCTGGGCAGGGGCGGCCGTGGTCCTGGCGCTGTGGTGGCAGGACACCGGCGCCGTGGTCGGCACCGCGGACTGGCTCATCGGCGCCGGCCGGATCGCCGGCCTGCTCAGCGGCTACGGCTGCGCGCTGCTGGTCGGCCTGATGGCGCGGATCCCGGTCCTGGAACGGGGGGTGGGCAGTGACCGGGTGGCCCGCTGGCACGCCGCACTCGGCCGCTACACGGTGTGCCTGCTGATCGCGCACGTCACGCTGATCCTGTGGGGTTACGCGGTGCAGGCCCGTACCGGCGTGGCCGGCGAAGCCTCGACCGTCGTCCTGACCTACCCCGAGATGCTCAAGGGCACGATCGGCGGGCTGCTGCTGCTCGCCGTCGGAGCCGTCTCCGCGCGGGCGGTACGCCGCAAGGTCCGCTACGAGACCTGGTACTACCTGCACCTGCTCACCTACCTGGCGGTGTTCCTCGCCTTCTGGCACCAGCTCGCCCTCGGCGCGGACTTCGCCGCCCACCCACTGGCACGCGGCTTCTGGTACGCGCTCTACGGGGCGGCGGCGGCAGCGGTGCTGTGGTACCGGGTCACGGCGCCGCTGCGGCTGAACCTGCGGCACCGCTTCCGGGTGGCGCAGGTGGTCCAGGAGACGCCCGAGGTGGTGTCGGTGATCGTGCGCGGTGAGCGACTGCCGGAACTGGCGGCCCGCTCCGGCCAGTTCCTGCGGTGGCGCTTCCTGGCCCCCGGGCTGTGGTGGACGGCGAGCCCGTACTCGCTGTCCACCGCGCCGCGGCCCGACCTGCTGCGCATCACCGTCAAGGCGGTGGGCGGCCACAGCGCGGCGCTGGCCCGGCTGCGGCCCGGCACCCGGATCTGGGCCGAGGGACCGTACGGCGCCCTGACCGCCGACCGCCGGACCCGCCAGAAGGTGCTGCTGCTCGCGGGCGGGGTCGGTGTGACGCCGTTGCGCGCCCTGTTCGAGTCCCTGCCGGCGCAGCCGGGCGACCTCACGATGATCTACCGGGCCCGCACCCCGGACGACCTGGCGCTGCGCGGCGAACTGGAGTCGATAGCCCGCTCCCGCGGTGCCCGCCTCCACTACCTGCTCAACCAGGCCGACGGCCGCGGCCCACGGCTCACCGCGGACCTCCTGCGCGCCGCCGTACCGGACGTCGCCCGGCACGACGTCTACCTGTGCGGACCGCCCGGCATGGCACGGGCGTCCTACGAGGCGCTGCGCTCCGCGGGCGTGCCGGGCCGCCACATCCACCACGAGTCGTTCGAACTGTGAGACGCCCGTGAACAGTCTTTCCGGCCGCCCGCTGCGCCGAGTCCTGCTCAGCACCCTGACGACCGTCACCGGCGTGCTGCTCCTGCTCAGCCTCAAGCCGCACACGACGGGAGGCGCGGACAGCGCCGCCGCCCGCCCGGCGGCCCCCCCGCCCGCCCCGTCCGCCTCCGCGACCTCCCCGGCGACCTCCCCGGCCGCCGGCGGCGCGACGGGGACCCGCACCGTGGAGGGCGACACCGTCCAGACCCGCTACGGACCCGTACGGCTCCGCGTCACCCTGCAGGGCAGCAGGATCACCGCCGTGTCCGCCGTCCAGGTACCGGACGGCAGCCCCCGCGACCAGGAGATCACCGGCTTCGCCGTGCCCCAGCTCACGCAGGAGGCGCTGTCCGCGCAGAGCGCGCGGATCGACACCGTCTCCGGGGCGACCTACACCAGCGAGGGCTACATCCAGTCCCTGCAGAGCGCCCTGGACAAGGCCGGTGGCTGACACCGGCCCCCGGCTGCGCCGGGTCGAGCACACCATGGGCACGGTCTTCTCCTTCGATGTGCGCGGTGCCGCCCCGCGCACCGCCGCCGCCCTGGACGCCGCGGCCGCCTGGCTGCACCACGTGGACGAGGTCTTCTCGACCTACCGGCCCGGGAGCCAGATCAGCCGGCTGGCGGCCGGGACCCTGGCGCTGTCCGCGTGCTCACCGGAGGTGGGGGAGGTACTCCGCCTCTGCGAAGCCGCCGAGCGCCGCAGCGGCGGCTGGTTCAGCGCCGGGTACGCGGGCGGCTTCGACCCCACCGGGCTGGTCAAGGGGTGGGCGGTGCAGCGGGCGGCCGCGATGGTCTCCGCGGCCGGTCCCGAGGCGGTGTGCGTCAACGGCGGCGGCGACATCCAGGTGCACGGCGGGCCGTGGCGCATCGGCGTGAGCGATCCGCTGCGCCGGGGCGGACTGGTGACCGTGGTGCACGCCGACGGAGAACTGGCCGTCGCCACCTCGGGTCCCGCCGAACGCGGCTGCCACATCCTCGACCCCCGCACCGGCCGGCCTCCGGCCGCCGCACTGGCCTCCCTCACCGTGATCTGCCGCGGCCTGACCGACGCCGACACGTACGCCACCGCCGGCTACGCCATGGGCGACCGGGCCCGCACCTGGCTGGAGTCCCTGCCCGGCACGCGTTCCCTCGCCATCGCGGCCGACGGCACCTCGTGGAGCACCGGCGGGCTCCGGCAGGGGCAGGCAGCGGAGCGGTGATCCGCGGGGAGGCGCGTACACGCGGGCCGGCTCGTACTTCTAGGGCTGGTGGCTGTCGTCGGGTGTGGGGCGGGGCGCGTTCCGCAGGGATGACGGTGCGAGGGGGGACTGGACCGTGGAGGTCGGCGGCGGCGTGCGCGTCGGGGTCGGGGTGGCGACGGCCGGGCCGGCCGGGGCCCCAGGGATCTGGGACGGGACTGCCCGGGTGGGCCGGGGACGCTGGGGCGGCCCGGAGGACGTCGGAGTGGCCGAAGGTGCCGAAGGGGCCGTTACGGGCGGCGGGGCGAGCGGGGCGGCCGGAGTCGCCGGGGCCGCGGGATCCTGAGGGGACGTCAGGCGGAGCGGCAGCGCGATCAGGGCGGCGACGGCACACGTCAGGCCGACCCCGGCCGCGGTACGCAGCAGCCGGCGCCGGGCGGATCTGCGGCGGATCGACCGGTACGTGCCGGGGGGCGGGCCGAAGTACTCGGGGGTGGGCCGCAGGATGACGGCCAGCGGGTCGTCGGATGTGAAGTCCGGACCGTCTTCAGCGTGTGTGATCAAGACTTCTCCTCAGATGGGCGCGGAGCAGCTCGCGGGCGGTGTGCAGGTCCGACATGACGGTGCCTTCCTTGCGCCCGGTCAGCAGGGACACCTCGCGGATCGGCATGTCGGCGTAGTAGTGCAGCAGGATCGGGACGCGCAGCCGTTCCGGCAGCGACTGCACGAGCATGCGGACCGACGGGTCGGGCTGCTCGGTCTGCGGGCGGACGGCGGTTTCCGCGGTGACCCGGTGGACCGTTCTCCGTTCGCGCTCCAGCTTGCGCCAGTGGTCCCGGACGAGGTTGGCCGCGGTGACGTAGAGGAATCCCTGGGGCTCCGCCACGGCTGTCCAGCGGGCCCACAGCCGGGTGAACGCCTCCGAGGCGATCTCGTGGGCCGTCTCGTCGTCGACGAGACGGCGGCACCAGCCGGCGAGGCGCGGATAGACGGCGGCGAAGAGCTCGGAGGCCGCCTTCTCACGGGACCGTTTCAACGCTCTCCATGGTTGCGATGCGCGGGTGGGGAAGGATCCGGGCCGCCGGTGTGCGTCCGCCGGCCCGGGATCCTGTGGCGCGGGTCAGGGGCTCGCCGGCGTCAGCGCGGCGAAGACGATCACGTTGTCGAGGTAGCCGTCACCGGTACGGGGGCCGCCGCAGGTGATGAGCCGCAGCTCCGGACGGTCCACCTCCCCGTAGACCGCGTCCGTCGGGAAGGCGGCCTTGGCGACCGTCCGAACCGTGGTGACGGTGAACACCGCCGCCGTGCCGTTCGCCAGGCGGGCCACGATCCGGTCGCCCCGGCGCAGCTCCGCCAGGTGACGGAAGACCCCGTCCCCGTAGGCGCCGACCGTGACATGGGCGAGGATCACCGAAGGACCGGTCTGGCCGGGTGTCGGCGAGTACCGGTACCAGCCCGCCCGGTCGTGTGCGGTGACCGGGGGGACCTGCACGCTGCCGTCCGGGGCCAGCCCCAGTCGTATGACCGGGGTGTCGACCCCGATGGCCGGGATCCGCAGGCCGACCGGGACGGAACGCGCCAGCGGACGTGCCGTGTTCGCGGACGGCCGCGAGGACGGGGTCGTCGCGGTCCGGGCGGGGGCGGTCGTGGTCCGGCCGCTCCGGCCCGCCGGGTCCGCCCCGTCGGCCCGGCCCGCCTGGTGGGCGCCGCAGCTCACGAGCAGCAAGGCCACCGCCACGGCGGCCGGCGCGCGCCTGACGGACGGGATCATGCCCCGGCCGACCGCCGGCGACGTACGAGCAGGACCGCCGCGCCCCCGGCGGCCACGAGGGCGGCGGCGCCCCCGCCGATCAGTCCGCCGTCGGCTCCGGACCGCGTCGCCGTGGGCGCCACACCGGTGTCGGGCGCTCCCTTCGGCACGACGGCGACCCCACCGGGAACCGCGGTCGGTGCCGGCGCCTGGGCCGGTGCACGCGTCGGCGCCGGGGTCGGGGTCGCCAGCCGCGTCGGGGCGGCGCTCGGCACCGGGGTCGGGGTCGTCCCGTCGGCGAACGCGGGCACGGCGCCCGCGAGCACGGCGGTGCACGCGAGTGCCGTGACGCTGAGGATGGTTCGGCGCATGTTTCGCTCTCTCTCGTCGACCCGCCCGCGCTCTTGCCCGGCGGGCTGGGTTGTGGATCGACAGGAGAGACGAGGGAGCGGCAGAACGAATTGTAAAGAGCAAGCAAAGCCCCCGAAGCCGCGGTGCGCTGCCCGGAGCGCGGGAACGAAGCGTCCGCCACCGCCCCACTCCCCGGCAGCTCCCCGGTGGCACGCCCGCGCACGGTGCGCGGGCGTGCCACCGAGATGGTGAACGGCGTCCGCAGGCACGGTGCGCGGGCGTCCCGCGGCGGGGTGCGCGGGCGTCCACCTGCACGGTGCACAGCGTCCGCTGGCGTGGTGCGCGGGCGCCCACCGGCACGGAGCACGGCGTCCAACGGCGCGACGCAGAGTCCACCGGCATGGCGCGCGGGTGCTCACTGGCGCGGGACACGGCGCCACCGGTCCTCCGCGCGGGCGCCCCGGCGCGGCCGGCGGTTGGCGCCGCGCTGAGGACGGTCGGTATGCGCCTGCGGGCTCTACGCACGCGATCATGGTGGGCGACAGGCCGGTCGCCGCGACCGAGCGGCTGAGCGTAAATAGGAGATATGCCGAATTTCCCCCGCCGACCTGGACCGTCGCCTCCGCCGGAGGCCCCGGCCCCGGCCCCGGTCACGCGCCGGCGCGGTCGGCCGCGGCGGCGGGGTGAGGGCCTTCGGGCGCTGCTGAGCCCCCGCAGCGTGGTCGGGAAGCTGTTCATCCTCCAGCTGGTCATCGTCCTGCTGCTGGCGGCCGGCGCCCTCGGCATCCTCGTCCTCACCGTCGAGCACGCGAACACCCGCGACGCGGAACACCGCTCGCTCGCCGTCGCCCAGGGGTTCGCGCACGCCCCGGGGATCGCCGCGGCGATGAAGTCCCGCGACCCCACGGCGGCACTGCAGCCCCTGGCCCAGCAGGCGGCCGGCGAGGCGGGCGTGGACTACATCGGCGTCGTCAACCGGGAGGGCATCCGCTACACCGCGTCCACTCCGGCGCTCATCGGCAAACGCAGCCCGGTGAACATGGCACCGCTGCTGGCCGGAGAGACCGTTCAGAGCAAGGATGTCGGCGACCTCGGCCCCCGGGTGCGGGCGGACGTCCCGATCCGGGACACGGACGGCAGGATCCTCGGCGCGGTGGGTGCAGGAGTCCGGATCAGCAGCATCACCGCGTCGGCCAACCGGCAGATGCCGTTGCTGCTGCTCGTGACCGGCGCCGCGGTGGTGCTCTCCACCGGCGGCACGGCGCTGCTGAGCCGGCGGCTGCTCCGGCAGACCCACGGCATGGGGCCGGCCGAGATCACCCGCATGTACGAGCACCACGACGCCGTACTGCACGCCGCACGCGAAGGCGTGCTCATCCTCGACCGGAACCGCTCGCTCGTCCTGGCCAACGACGAGGCCCGGCGGCTGCTGGACCTGCCGCCGGAGGTGGAGGGCCGCGACATCCACGACCTGGGCCTCCCGCCGGACATCGCCGAGCTGCTGGCCTCCGGCCGGGAGGCCGACGACGAGGTGCTGCCGGTCGGAAACCGGGTGCTCGCGGTGAACCAGCGGCTCATCGAACGGTACGGCGGCCCGCGCGGCTGCGTGGTGACCCTGCGTGACTCCACCGAACTCCAGCGGATCTCCGGCAAGGCCCAGGCGGCCCAGGGGCGCCTCAAGGTGCTCTACGACGCGAGCCTCGGCGTCGGCACCACGCTCGACGTGACCCGCACCGCGGAAGAGATCGCCGAAGCGGCCGTGCCGAGCTTCGCCGAGTTCGCCACCGTCGACCTGGTCGAGGGCATCCTGCGCGGCGAGGAGCCGGTGGGCACCGAGCGGGTGCTGCGCCGCGTGGCCATCTCCGGCGTCCAGCCCGACCCGCCGCTGTTCGGCACCGGCGACACGGTGCACCTGCACGCGCAGGGCCCGCAGATGAGGAGCCTGGCCGCCGGCCTCGCCGTGTGGGAGAGCGATTTGAGCGACGCCGCCGGCTGGTCGGAGCAGGACCCCGAGCGGGCCGGGCGGGTGGTCGACTACGGCATTCACTCCCTGATCAGCGCCCCGCTGCAGGCCAGGGGAGTGGTCCTGGGAGTGGCGACCTTCTGGCGCTCGCAGACTGCGGAGCCGTTCGAGGAGGAAGACCTGGCGCTCGCCGAGGAACTCGCCAGCCGGGCCGCGCTGAGCATCGACAACGCCCGCCGCTACACCCGCGAGCACGCGATGGCCGTCACCTTGCAGCGCAGCCTGCTGCCGGGCAGCCTGCCCGAGCAGAACGCGCTGGAGGTCGCCTACCGCTACCTCCCCGCGCGGGAGAGCGTCGGCGGGGACTGGTTCGACGTGATCCCGCTGCCGGGCGCGCGGGTGGCGCTGGTGGTCGGCGATGTCGTCGGGCACGGTCTGCACGCGGCGGCCACCATGGGCCGGCTGCGTACCGCCGTGCACAACTTCTCCTCCATGGACCTGCCGCCGGACGAGATCCTGGGCCGCCTCGACGAGCTGGCGGACCGTATCGACCGCAGCGAGGACACCGAGGGCTACCCGGACGCGGTGATCGGCGCGACCTGCCTGTACGCGATCTACGATCCGGTGGGCCGGCGCTGCAGCATCGCGCGGGCCGGCCACCTGCCGCCGGTGCTCGTACACCCCGACGGCGAGGTGGAGTTCCTCGAACTGGAGGCAGGGCCGCCGCTGGGGGCCGGCGGCTCCGTGTACGTGACGACCGAGGTGGACGTGCCCGAGGGCAGCACGCTGGTGCTCTACACCGACGGCCTGGTGGAGGACCGCAGCCGGGACATCGACGAGGGGCTGGGACTGCTGCGGGCCGCGCTGCACGGGGTGGCCGGCGACCCCGAGCAGACCTGCGCCGCGGTACTCGACGCGATACTGCCGGAACACCCCGGCGACGACATCGCCCTCCTTGTCGCGCGGACGCGGATGCTGCCGTCGGACCAGGTCTGCAGCTGGGAGGTGCCGCCCGATCCGGCGGCGGTGGGCGCCGTACGCGCCGCGGTCGCCGACCGGCTGGCCGCCTGGAACCTGGAGGAGACCAGCTTCATGACCGAGCTGATCCTCAGCGAGCTGGTCACCAACGCCATCCGGTACGCCACCGCGCCCATCGGGGTGCGGCTGCTGCTCGACCGGCAGCTGATCTGCGAGGTCTCCGACGGCAGCAGCACCTCCCCGCACCTGCGCTACGCGACCAGCACGGACGAGGGCGGCCGCGGTCTGTTCCTGGTCGACCAGGTAGCCGACCGCTGGGGCACCCGCTACACCTCCGAGGGCAAGGTCATCTGGTCCGAGCAGCCCCTTCCCCATGACTTCCGCCCCCCGCAGGAGGAGGCCGAGGCCGACTCGTAGCCCCACGGGCGGCCACCCAGGAGCGCCTCGGGCCCGGGCGGAGCGGGTCCTGCCCGGGACGGTCGAGATCGCCGCCGACATCACCATCCATCTCGCACGCCGGCGCCGCGACCCGGCAAACCCATCGGTCAGGCCCGGATGAAGGGTTTGTCGTACGGGGCGCTGTTCCGCGCGGCGATGACCTGTTCTGCGACGGGCCCGATCGGTACGCGCAGCGGAACCACGGGCAGTTCCACGAGGTCCGCCAGAGCCGCGGCGACCTCCTCCGGGCTGCTCATCAGGTCCGCAGGGATGCTCCGCCCCGCGAACAGGGCCGCGTACGGGTCGTCGGGCAGGGTGTAGGCGGTCATGTCGTCCAGCGCGCCGGAGCTGATCGGACCCGGCTCGGCGAGGGTGACGTCGATGCCGAAGCCGGCGAGTTCGATCGCCAGGGTCTCCCCGAAGGCTTCGAGGGCCCACTTCGAGGCCGTGTAGGCGGCGGTGCCCGGCTGTACGACCCGGCCGGACGCGCTGGAGACGTAGAGCAGGCGGCCTTTGCCGCGCCGGCGCATGTGCGGCAGGACGGCCTGGGTGACGCGGATCGCGCCGACGGTGTTCTGCGCGTAGAGGCGCTCGATCTCCGCGGTGGGGCTCGCCTCGACGGCGCCGCTGAAGATGACGCCGGCGTTGGAGACGAGGGTGTCGATCTCGCCCGCCTGCGCGACGGCGGCGTCGACACTCGCCTGGTCGGTGACGTCGAGACGCAGCCGCTCGGCCACATCAAGGCCGTCCAGGGCGCGCGGGTCGCGGGCGGTGGCGACGACGCGGTGACCGCGCTTGGCCAGTTCGACGGCGGTGGCCCGGCCGACACCCTTGGACGCGCCGGTGATCAGGATCGAGGACATGGGTTTCCAGCTCCTTGTTCACTGAGGGGGCTCACCGGGTGCGAGCGCCGCCTGGCCATAAGTTCGTTTCCCGAACTGGCAGCGGCTCTCAAGCTAGCACGGTGAGTCGGAAAAGCGAATCGACTGGTCCCGGGGGTGCCCCGCTGCTACGTCGTCACCGACCCGCTCGTGATCGCCGGCGGGCGCTCAAGAGCACCCAGGCCGATGCCAATGCCGCGCGAACCCCAACCGGCCACTCCGCGTGCGTCGGGCCGGCGCCACGACACATCCGCGCTCACCACGCGGGCCGGCCTCGCTCCCGCGCGTCGCGGTCAGGCGTTGCCGTAGACGCGATCCGGCCGCACCAGCACGGCGGCGCGGCGGTCCGCGGCCATGGTCCTGTCGTACGCGTCCCAGTTGTCATGCGTGCCGCCCGCCGCGACGAAGATCTCGCGGAGGAGCAGCCGAACGCGCTCCGCGTCGAATGCCCGATGCGGGTCGTCCGGTCCGATGAGCTCGGCCGCTCCTTCAACTGTCGCCCACTTCCAGCCGGATCGCACGGCAACGGCGAGCCGGGGGCGGACCCTGAGATTGGCCAGCTTGACCTTGCCGTAGGTCACGAACGCCACGATGTCCGCACCCGCGACGGGATGGCCCATGACCGCGAGATTGACCACGGACGACTGGATGCTCAGGTCGGCGCGCAAGGTCGACACCACACCGAGGCCCTGCTGCGAGCGGGCGAGATCCGCGAAGTCGTTCAGCGTTGCCATTCCGGGCTCCAGCCTGATCCGGTCGAGCGGCTTGTTCAGGAGATACGCAGCTGCGGGGTGGCGTGGCGTTCGCCCCACTGCCGCAGCGCGGTGAGGACGGGGGCGATCTCCTTGCCCGCGGCGGTGAGAAGGTACTCGTCGCGGGGCGGGTGCTCCGAGTACTGGCGGCGCTCGATGAGGCCGGCGTCCTCAAGTTTGCGCAGGCGCAGCGCGAGGGTCTCGCGGGGGGCGCCGGTGTTGGTCTGGATGTCGTTGAACCGGTGCACGCCGAAGCCCAGCTCGCGCAGGACGAGCAGGGTCCAGCGCTCGCCGACGACACCGAGCGCGTCGGCGATGGAGCAGACCCGGGGGGCTCCCGGATTGGTGGGTTCGCTGTCCTGACTCACGCAGCCATGGTAAGCGAGGCGACGCGTTGGCACATCGTACGGACGGTCCGTCGCGCGAGAAGGCCGAACGTGTGCACCCGGTCGAACGCCTGTCTACGCTTGAAAGTGGTCAAAGCCCACCAAACAGGCGGGCGGCGACAAGGAGGCGAACGCGTGATGGCGAAGATCCTTTTCATAGTGAGCGGAGCGACGTACTGGGTGCTCAAGGACGGCACCAGGTACGCGACCGGTTACTGGGCCGAAGAGTTTGCGAACCCGTACAAAATGCTCACGGACGCTGGTCACGAGGTCGTGGTCGCGACGCCGGGCGGCGTGGTCCCCAACGTCGACATGATGAGCCTGCGCCCCTCGATGGCGGGCGGTGAGGACGCCGCCCTCGAACTGGAGGCCGTCATCCGTGACGCGGAGGTGATGCGGCGCCCGCTCCAGCTGTCGGACGTCCGCCTGGAGGACTACGACGGGGTGTATCTCCCCGGTGGCCACGGACCGATGGCGGACCTGGCGTTCGACGCCGACGTCGGCCGGCTGCTGACCGAGCAGCTCGCCTCGGGCAACCCGCTGGCGATCGTGTGCCACGCCCCGTCCGCGATGCTCGCCACCAGGATCCACGGTGTGTCGCCCTTCAAGGGCTACAAGGTCACCGGCTTCACCAATGAGGAAGAGGAAGGCGTCGGGCTTGCCTCCCGGGCGACCTGGCTGCTGGAGACGGACCTCAAGGAGAAGGTCGGCGTCGACTTCAGCCGCGGCCCGGTCTGGGAGCCCTACATGGTGGAGGACCGCAACCTCGTCACCGGGCAGAACCCCCACTCGGCGGCGGTCCTGGGGGAGCGGTTGCTGAAGATCCTCGCGTGAGGAACCGCCCGCCCGGCTTCGACGGCCCGGCGGGCCCGCCCCCGCGACGCTCCCTGCCGCGTCGTACGAGCGCGGCCGGCCCGAGTTGGCAGGCCGGCGGCACGAACTCGGCGACCGTGGACGACACTTGCGCTGCGGCGCGACCTGGTGTTCCAGCCGTGGACCGCGGCCTTCTGCCGCTGGTCCACCAATAGGCGCCTGCCCGGCAGGCTCAGGGATAGAGGCCGGCCCGGAAGGTGAACGAGACCAGTTGCGCTCGATCACGTGCGCCGACCTTCGTCATGGCCCGCACGGCGTGGGTCTTCACGGTGAACGGCGAGACGTGCAACTGGGCCGCGATCTCGTCGTTGCCGAGACCGCTCGCAACGAGCACGATCACGTCCCGCTCCCGGGGCGTCAGAGCGTCGAAGCGCCGCAGCAGCTCCTGGTCGATCACCGGCGGCGGACTGTCGGTCATGTGACCGATGAGCGCGGCCGTCGCGGCGGCGGACAGCGCACCACCACCGCCCATGACCTCGGCGATCCCGGCGACGAGTTCAGCGGGGCTCACGGTCTTGCTCAGGAAACCGTTGGCGCCCGCGCGCAGGGCGGCGAGAACGATGTCGTCGTGGTCGAACGTGGTCAGCACGATCACCCGCAGCTTCTCGGGCGGGTGCTCCTCGCGGATCCGGCGGGTGGCTTCGACCCCGTCGATGCCGGGCATCCGGATGTCCATCAGGACCAGGTCGACGGGGTGGGCCCGGAGGAAGGGGACGGCCTGGAGTCCGTCGGAGAGATCACCCGCGACGATGAGGCCCGGGTCGAGCAGAAGCATCGCCCGGATGCCGGCCCGCACGTCGTCCTGGTCGTCGACGATCAGAATGCGCGTCATCGCAGGACGGCTCCCAGAGGGCTGAACTCCGCACGGACCCGGAATCGCCCGCCGTCGCGGTCGATCGTCAGCCGCCCGCTGGAGGACTCGACGCGTTCGCGCATCCCCACGAGTCCGAGTCCGCTGCCCGGGCCGGAGCCGCGCAGCGCACGACCGACGGGATTCTCCACGGTGACGCAGATCCTGCCGTCGCGCTCGCGCACCTCCACCGTCGCTTTCCCCTCTCCATGCCGGTAGGCATTCGTCAGTGCTTCCTGGACGACCCGGTAGACCGTCACGCCGACGCTGGGCTCCACGAAAACCGTGGGGATGTCGATGGAGGGCCGGACGTCGAGGCCGATGCTCTCGAACGAGGCGACGAGTCCTTCCAGGCCGCTCAGCGCCGGGACCGGCCGGAGCGCCTCGTCGTCGGAGATGTCGTCCTCGCGGCGCAGCAGCGCGAGGATCCGTTGCGTCTCGACGACGACGGTGCGGGCGCTGGACCTGGCGGAGACGAGGGCCTGCCGGGACGATTCTGAGCCCTCGGGAAGTCCGATCTCGGCAGCGCCGAGATGCAGGCTCAGCATCGCGACCTGGTGGCCGATGACGTCATGGAGGTCCCGGGCGATGCGGAGCCGTTCTTCGGTCACGCGCCGGGTGGCTTCGATCTCGCGGGTGGCGATGGCGCTCTCGGCCCGTTCCTCCAGAATCCACCAGTGGTCCCGGTGGATGCGGAGCGCGCCCCCGGTCGCACCTCCCGCGATGGCCGAGAAGAGGGCGGCGGCGCCCACGACCGCGCCACCACGGAACCCCCCTACGGTCATGAACGCTCCCAGGAGGGCCGCCGCCACGACCACGGTTCCGGCAAGCGCTCGCTTTCCTCTCAAGGTGACCGAGAACAGCACGAGCACCGCCATCATCCACACCGACAGGGGGTCCTGGCCCACCGCGGTGACGGCGAAGGACGCCCCGCTCGTCACGACCAGCCCTGCCCACGGCTTCCACCAGGACAGGGCGACACCGCCACCGGCGAGCAGTACGGACAGGACCGTCGGCCAGTCCGATCCCCGCACTGTCACGGCCACGATCTGGCCGGCGAACACCAGCGCGGCCACCGCGTAGGCGACGCGGTGCAGCACCTCGGGGCGGCGGACCCACAGGGGCGCCGCCGGCCCGTCCTGATCGTTCTGTGCGCTGACCATGACCTGATTCTCGTTCGCCCGTGCCGCGGGCGTGTACTTCGAATGGTGTAGACGGCGAACCCTCGTCGACCGGCGAAGGCCGGAGAACTACTTCGTTCGAAGTACGCGGTCCTGCCCGGGGAGCCCGAGACTCCTCAGCGGGGCAACCGCCTCACACCATCACGCAGGGACACCCCATGACTCAGACCACCATAACTTCGACCACGACCGCGACCACGACGACGCCCTCCGGGCTCCGATCGCTCTACCTGATCCGCGTCGTCTTCTCCCTGATCTGGGTGGCACTCGTCGTCACGACCTCCGGCTCGCTCGACTCGCCGGACACACCCACGGTGATCGCGGCAGTACTGCTCGTCATCTACCCCCTGTGGGACAGCGTCGCCACGCTCCTCGAACGCCGTATGGCCGGGACCGGTGTCGGCACCGGTACCGGCACCGGTTCGGCGGACCGTGTCTCCGCCGTCAACACCGTTCTCGGCCTGGCCGCCACCATCGGGATGGTCGCCGCCGTCTTCTCCACCATCGGCAAGGCCCTCCTTGTGTTCGGCATCTGGGCCCTGCTGTCCGGAGCGATCCAGCTTGTCGTGGCGATCCGGCGCCGGCGCACCGTCGGCGCCCAGTGGCCCATGATCATCAGCGGCGGGCTGTCCGTCGTCGCCGGTGCGTCCTTCGCCGCCACGTCCGACTCGGCGACGAGCGGGCTCTCCACCATCGCCGGATACTCGGCCTTCGGTGCCTTCTGGTTCCTCGTCTCCGCCGTCGCCCTGAGCGTGCGCGGCCGACGCGGCCACTGACCGCGGTCCGTGGTGCGGGAGGACTCAGACACACCCGCGGGCACCCGACGGCCGAGCCCGTCGGGTGCCCGCGGTGAGTCAGAGTCCCCAGGACGTGGCGGAGGCGGTCGCGGCCGGATGCGTTGATGGTGGACAGGGAGATGGAGGTTCCGCTGCCGTTGATGTTCTGGATGCGGTAGGTGTCGTTGGGCCATACGCCTGGCCGGTGGACGGTGCTGATCCCGAGGGTGCGATCACCGGCATCGGCGGCTTCTTCGGCGACGTCGGCCAGACGTACGTGGCGCAGATCCCGCTGCCGCTGATCCTCTTCGTGATCGTCGCGATCGCCGCCTGGTTCTTCCTGGAACGCACCTACGCGGGCCGTCAGGTGTACGCGGTCGGCGGCAACGCGGAGGCGGCCCGGCCGGCCGGTATCCGCGGTGACCGGCGGATCGTGTCGATGTACGTCGTCAGCTCGCTGCTGTCGGCGTTCGCCGGGATCATGGTGCTCGGCCGGATGGGTGTCGGCTCGGCCAGCGGTGTCGGTGTCGGCTGGGAGCTGTCCGCGATCGCCGCGGCCGTCATCGGCGGGGTGAGCCTGGTCGGCGGGCAGGGCCGCATCGTCGGCATCGTGGCGGGCACCGTCCTGCTCGAACTGATCAACAACGGCCTGACCACCCTGCAGATCAACTCCAACTACACCAACATCGTGCTCGGTTGCGTCCTCGGCCTGGCCATCACCGCGGACCGGCTGCGCGCCAGAAGCGTCGCCCGCCGCGCTTGAGCCGGCACACCGGCCGTCCGCGCGGGTCACTCCTCCGTGGGGCCGAGGGCAGGGGCGTCGCGCAGGTCGACCGTGGTGCGGGCGGTCGCGTGCAGTTCGAGTACGACGACGTCGTTGCCGCCCTGGCGGAGCACAGGTCCTGGCACGTAGAGGCGTTGCTGCGGGCCGCGGGACCAGTAGCGGCCCAGCGCGAAGCCGTTGACCCAGGCGCAGCCCTTGGTCCAGCCGGACAGGTCCAGGTAGGTGTCGGCGGGTTCGGTCACCTCGAAGGTGCCGCGGTGGAAAGCGGGGCCCACGCCGGGGCCGGCGGCCGGGAGGTAGCGCAGGCCCCCGAGGTCGTCGAGCGGCAGCGGGCGGCTGCGCCAGCCGCCGTTCAGCGGGGAGCCGTTGACGGTGACCGGTCCGACCAGGCCCTTGCGGTCGTGGATGCCCTGACCGTAGTTGACCCGGCCCTGGTTCTCCACCAGCACGGTGAGGTCGGCGCCGCCGGCCGGCACGGTGAAGGTGAGGGTGTGCTCGTGGTTCTCCCGCTCCAGCACGCCGACCGGCTGGCCGCCGAGGAAGACCTGGGCGCGGTCGCGCACACCGGGTGCGTGCAGCAGCGCCGGGCCGGGGGTGTCGAGCCGCGCCTGGTAGAGCACGAAGCCGAAGTCCTGGCCCAGTTCCTCCATGGTCAGTGGCCGCTCGTCCGCCACGGCGGCGCCCAGGACGTCGAGGCCGTCGAACAGCGGTGCCCGCTCGGTCAGTTCGACGCCCAGCAGGTTGAGCTTCTTCGACGGTTCGGGCAGCGGGTCGTCCGGCACCGGTTCGTACCGGGCTATGACTTCGCGGAAGGCGGCGAACTTCGCGGTGGGGTCGCCTGCTTCGTCCAGCGGCGCGTCGTAGTCGTAGGAGGTCACGGTGGGCCGGTAGGTGTGTTTGTCGTTGGCGCCGTTGGTGAAGCCGAAGTTGGTGCCGCCGTGGAACATGTAGAGGTTGACGCTCGCGCCCGCCGCCAGCATCGTGTCCAGCTCGGCGGCGGCGTCGGCCGCGGGACGGACCACGTGCACACCGCCCCAGCGGTCGAACCAGCCGTTCCAGAACTCGGCGCACATCAGAGGCCCTTCGGGCTGGTGCTCGCGCAGCGCGGCCAGGTTCCGGGCCGCGCCGCTGCCGAAGTTCACGGTGCTCAGTACGCCGGGGATGCTGCCCCGGGCGAGGTCCGTTGGCTGGTCGCAGGTGAACAGCGGTACGTCCACGCCGCGTTCGCGCAGCGCCGCGTGCAGATGGGCGAGGTGGGCGGCGCCGTCGTCGGTGGCACCCTGGTTGTAGGCCCCGAACTCGTTCTCCACCTGCACCGCAAGCACCGGCCCGCCCCGCGTACCCAGATACGGCAGTACGCGGGGCACCAGCTCGTCGAAGTAGCCGTCGGCCGCGGCCAGATAGCGCGGGTCGGTGCTGCGCAGCTGGATGCCGGGCTCGGCGAGCAGCCAGGACGGCAGCCCGCCGCCCTCCCACTCGGCGCAGATGTACGGGCCGGGCCGCAGCAGGACGTGCAGGCCCTCGTCCCGCGCCAGCTCGATGAAGGCGGTCAGGTCGAGTGCGCCGTCCCACCGCCAGCGGTCCGGCCGCGGCTGGTGGAGGTTCCACGGGATGTAGGTGTCCACCGTGTTCAGGCCCAGCAGCCGGGCCTTGCGCAGCCGGTCCCGCCACTGGCCGGGATGCACACGGAAGTAGTGCAGACCGCCGGAGATGATGCGGAACGGCTCTCCGTCGAGACGGAAGCCGGCTTGGTCGATACGCAAAGCGGGCATGGAGTGGTGGTCCTCTACGTCAGGCCGGAACGCAAGATCGATGTTTGCGCAACCATCTGTCACTGTGAGTCTGACTAGGGGTTTCTGAAGTGTCAAGACGCTGGAGCGGAAGAGCCGATGGGCGCCGGCCGGCCTCGGCGGCTTCCCCGGCGGCGGACCCCGGCCGGGAGCCGCCGGGGCGGTCAGCGACCGGCGCGGGGCGCGGTGCTGGCGCGGGTCACCAGCCGGGTCGGAACGAGAGTGGTGCCCTTCTCCGCGGTGTCATTGCGGATCTGCCGCAGCACCCCTTCCACGCAGCGCCGCCCGACTTCCGGGAAGTCCTGGTGGACCGTGGTGAGCGGCGGGATGAAGGAGGCGGCCTCGGGGATGTCGTCGAAGCCGACCACGCTGACGTCCTCCGGGACCCTGCGCCCGCCGTCGTGCAGGGCGCGCAGCACCCCCAGGGCCATCTGGTCGTTGGCGACGAAGACCGCGGTGCAGGAGCGGTCGGCGGCGATCTGCCGGCCGGCCAGGTAGCCGGACTCCGCCGACCAGTCGCCGCGCAGCGGTTCGGGCACCTCGCACCCGGCCTCGGTGAGCACCGAGCGCCAGGTGTCCACCCGCCGCTCGGCGGAGAACGAGCCTTCGGGCCCGGCGACGTGCCAGACGGTCTCGTGGCCGAGGTCGAGCAGGTGCCGCACCGCGGCCCTGGCGCCCCCGGCCTGGTCGGTGTCGACCACGCAGTAGCGGTCTCCGGCGTTGGAATCGACCACGACCACCTGGGCGTTCGGCGGCAGCGACACCATCGCTGCGTCGAGCAGGTGCACCTCCATGAGGAGTACGACACCGTCGACGGCGAGTTCACCGAGCCGGGTGAAGGCGCCACGCACCTCGTCCTGCGACGGGACGGTCACCGGCATCAGCGTGGTGGCGTAGCCCTCCTGGGCGGCCGACAGGGCGACCGCCTCCAGCGTGCGCATGTTGCCGGTGGTCGACATGTTGAAGAGGATCACGCCGAGCGTGCGGAATTCACCGCGCTTCAGCGCGCGGGCCGCGCTGTTGGGGCGGTAGCCCAGTTCCTTCATCGCGGCGAGCACCTGCTGCCGGGTCGACTCCACCACCCCGGGAAAGCCGTTCGACACGCGGGAGACCGTCTGCGCGGACACCCCCGCCAGTTGTGCCACATCCGCCATCGACGCGCCGCGCCTGCGCCGTCCGGGAGCGCCCGCACCCTCAGGACGCGCTCCGTCGTCGTCCCGGCCGGCATCTGCAATGTTCTCCACCGGAGTCGCGCACCTCACTGCCACGGGTGTCGGCCGTGTGCCCGGCCACTGGTCACCAGAAGTCTAGGCTCTGCGGCCGTCTTGCGGCGGCTCCGCCGGAGACATATGTTTACGTAACCATGGTGGCTGTGGTGCGCTGCCACCAGCCCGATTCCCCGGGTGGGCCGGTAGTGCCTCTGCTGACCCACCCGGTCCGGGGGAAGCGCCGGCCACGTACCGGGGAGCGGCGGGGGCCCGGCCGTTCTTCCGGGGCCCCCACCACCCGCCCGTGCGGGGCGTCAACTGACGCTGAAGCCCTGCTGCTTGCCGTACTTCACCGAGGCGTCCTGCCAGGATTTGAGACCGCTGGTCAGGGTTGTGGCGGAGACGTACGCCTTGCCGACGGTGTCGTTGAAGATCGAGTTGGCGTAGACCTGGAAGGGCAGGTAGGACCAGCCGCGCAGCACGTTCTTGGCGGACTGCGAGAAGATCTTGTTGGCCTGCTGGCCGCCGAAGTACGGGAACGCGGTGTTCAGGAACGCGGGGGAGTTCAGGTCCGCGGTCGTCGCCGGGAAGGCGCCGCCCTTGATGCGGGTCTGCACACCGGCGCCCTGGTCGGCGTACTGCAGGAAGGCGTACGCGAGTTCCTTGTTCTTGCTCGCCTGCATCACCGCGAGCGAACTGCCGCCGTTCTCGGCGCTGGCCTGCGCGCCGGCCTGCCACTGCGGCAGCGGGGCGACCCGCCAGTCACCGGAGGCGGCGGCCACCCCCGAGGTGAAGTTGGCCGGCATCCAAGCGCCGGTGGTCAGCGTGGCGATGGTGCCGTCGGCCAGGCCCTTGTACCACTGGTCGGTCCAGCCGGTCACGGGGGACAGCAGGTGCCCGGAGACCAGTTGCTGCCAGACCTTGGTGTAAGCGGCGGTGCCCTGGTCGCTGCCGAAGTCGACCGAGACCTTCGTGCCGTCGACCGTGTAGGGCTTGCCGCCGGCCTGCCATATCAGGCTGGTGGTCATGCCGGCGTCCCCGGTGTCGCTGGTGATGTACGCCTTCGGATCGGCCTGGTGCAGCTTGCGGGCGTCGTCCAGATACTGGTCCCAGGTGGTGGGCACCGGGATCTTGTACTTGTCGAAGACCTTCTTGTTGTAGAACAGCGCCATCGGGCCGGAGTCCATCGGCAGCCCGTAGACACCGCCGTTGACGTTCACCGAGTTCCACGGACCGGGCGAGTAGGTCTTGGCCAGGCTCTTGGCACCGTACGGGCTGAGGTCCGCGACCGACTTGCCGAGGGCGAACTGGCCCAGCGCGTAGTACTCGATCTGCGCCACGTCCGGCACACCCTTGCCGGCCTGTACGGCGTTCTGCAGCGCGGTGTACTGGTCGTTGCCGGTACCGGCGTTGATCAACTTCACATGGACCTTGGGGTACTTGGTCTGGAAGTCGGCGACAACCTGCTTGAGGGTCGGCTCCCACGCCCACACCGTGATGTCGCCGCCCTTGGCCAGCGCCGACTGGACCGCGTTCGCACCGGACGTCTTGCTGCCCGAGCCGGAGTCGGAACCCCCGGAAGAGCCGCATGCCGTCAGCCCGAGGGCGGCGGTGGCGAGCACCGCGACACCCTGCGCCCAACGGCGAACCACTGTGTTCGTCATCTCATTCCACTCCGTTGTACGTGATGTTCTGCGGAGCCGGCCCTGCCGCGGCACAAACGTGTGCCGGGGAGAGGACCAGCGGGGGGACGTGGCGGCGCCGGACGGCGCCGGTGATCACTCCTTGACGCTGCCGGCGGCGAGCCCCGACTGCCAGTAGCGCTGGAGCAGCAGGAAGGCCGCGATCAGCGGCACGATGGTCAGCAGCGACCCGGTGATCACCAGGTTGAAGACCGGCTCACCGCCGACGGTGCGGGCCTGGGCGTTCCAGGAGTTGATCCCGAGGGTGAGCGGGTACCAGTCCGGGTTCTTGATCATGATCAGTGGCAGGAAGTAGTTGTTCCAGGTCGCCACCATCGTGAAGAGCAGCACCGTGACGATGCCGGGCGCCAGCAGGGGCAGGCTGATCCGGAAGAAGGTGCGCAGCTCCCCGGAGCCGTCCACCCGGGCCGCTTCCAGCAGTTCGACGGGGATGGCCTCGGTCGCGAAGACCCACATCAAGTACAGGCCGAACGGCGAGATCAGCGAGGGGATGATCACCGCCCATGGGGTGTCGGTCAGGCCCATCTTGCTGAACATCAGGAACGTCGGCACCGCGAGTGCCGCGCCGGGGACGGCGACCGCGCCGATGACCACCGCGAAGACCGCGCGCTTGCCGGCGAAGTCGAACTTCGCCAGCCCGTAGCCGCCCAGCACCGCCAGGAGGGTCGCCCCGCCGGCGCCCACCACCACGTACAGCAGTGTGTTCAGCAACCAGCGCACGAAGATGTGGTCGTTGTAGGTGAAGGTCTCCCTGATGTTGTCCCACAGCGCGAAGTGGCCGCTGAACCACAGGCCGAAGGAGTCCAGCAGATGGGGCTGCGTCTTGCACGCGTTGATGAAGAGCCAGGCCAGCGGCACCAGGGTGTAGAGCACCACGATGCCGGTCAGTACGGTCAGCAGGACGCTGCGACGCGGCCGGCCGGCGGCGGTGCGGCGGCGGCGCGCCGGGCGCCGGGTGCGGGGCGCGGGGCGGGTCCTGAGCCGGGGCGGCCGGGTGTGCGCGCCGTCGGTGACATTGGTGGCCACGGCTCAGACCTCCTTGCGCATGCCGCGCAACTGGACGACGTAGGCGACGATCATCGTGACGACCCCCATGACGATCGCGACCGTCGCTGCGTAGTTGTGCTGCTGGCCGGCGAAGGAGAGCGAGTAGGTGTAGAGGTTCGGGGTGAAGTAGGTCGTAATGGCGTTGGGCGCCAGCGACTTGAGGATGCTGGGCTCGTTGAAGAGCTGGAAGCTGCCGATGATCGAGAAGATCGTGGCGATGACCAGCGCACCGCGGATCGCCGGGATCTTGATCGCCGCGATGATCCGCCACTGTCCCGCGCCGTCGATCTCCGCGGCCTCGTAGAGCGACTGCGGGATCACCCGCAGCGCCGCGTAGAAGATCAGCATGTTGTAGCCGACGAACTCCCAGGTGACGATGTTGCCGATGCTGGCGAGCACCAGGTGCGGGGAGAGCGGGTCGGGCAGGGTGACGTTGAAGTGGTCGTCGATGTTGGCGACCAGGCCGAACTGCTTGCCGTACATGAAGCCCCACATCAAGGTGGCCACCACCGCGGGCACCGCGTAGGGCAGGAAGATCGAGATGCGGAAGAAGTCCCGGCCGTACAGCCGCCCGCTGTCCAGCGCCAGCGCCACCAGCAGCGCGATGCCCAGCATGATCGGCACCTGGACCACCAGGAACAGGCCCACCCGGCCGGTACCGGACCAGAACTCGTGGTCCTGGAACGCCTGCTGGTAGTTGTCGAAGCCGACGAAGTGGTTGCCGCCGATCAACTGGTCCCGGTACAGGCTCAGATAGACCGAGTACGCGATCGGCGCGAGGAAGACCAGCGCGAAGACGATCAGGAAGGGCCCCACGAAGCCCCAGCCGATCCATCGCCGCCCGCTGCCGCGCCTTCGGGGCGGAGCGGCGCGACCCGCCGCTGACGGGGGCGAGATGACAGCCATGACCGATCCCCTGACGTCGCTGTTCCGACCTTCGCCGCGGTTCGGGCGACGAGGGTGATGATTACGCAACCATGGCGATCCCGAGGAGTGTGGCCGCCATGGACGTTTACGCAAACATTGATTAACGTGATGCTTACATTGCAGGTCGGTGGGCGTCAAGGGTTGTGCCCAGGTTCCAGCTGGCCGCCGGACGTGGGGGCGAGAGGGGCGGGGCGTGGAGGAAGCAGTGCAGGGCCCAGCGGTCGGTTCGGCGCCCGCGCCGGCCGAGGGCGCGATGGCCCGGCGCAGGCGGCGGGGCGCCTCCATGGCCGACGTCGCCCAGCTCGCCGGCGTCTCGTCGCAGACCGTCTCCCGCGTCTCCAACGGGCACCCGGGGGTGGTCGCCGGCACCCGCGAGCGGGTGCTGGCCGCGATGAAGCAGCTCGGCTACCGGCCGAACAGTGCCGCGCGGGCGCTCAAGCGCGGCGAGTTCCGCACGCTGGGCGTCATCTTGTTCACCCTGTCCACCACCGGCAACGTCCGCACGCTGGAAGCGATCGCCGCCAGCGCGGCACAGCAGGGCTACGCGATCACCCTCCAGCCGGTGGCCGTGCCGACCCAGACCGGGGTACGTGGTGCCTTCACCCGGCTCGGTGAACTCGCCGTCGACGGGATCATCGTGATCATGGAGGTGCACCTGCTGGACGCCGCTACGATCTCGCTGCCGCCGCACGTGCAGGTCGTGGTCGTCGACTCCGACGCCGGCGACCACTACAGCGTGGTCGACACCGACCAGGTCGGCGGTGCCCACCTGGCGGTACGTCACCTGCTCGACCTCGGCCACGCCACCGTCCGGCACCTCGCCGGACCCGAGGACTCCTTCGCCGCGCAGCGCCGGGAGCGGGCCTGGCGTGATGCGCTGGAGGCGGCCGGCCGCACCGCCCCGCCGCCGGTCCGCGGCGACTGGACGGCCGAGTCCGGCTACCGGGCGGGGCTGGGGCTGGCCGAAGACCCCGCGTGCACCGCGGTATTCGCCGCCAACGACCAGATGGCGCTGGGACTGCTGCGCGCCCTGCACGAACGCGGGCGCCGGGTGCCGCACGACGTCAGCGTGGTCGGCTTCGACGACATCCCCGAGGCGGCCTCCTTCGTACCGCCGCTGACCACCGTCCACCAGGACTTCGCCGAGGTCGGCCGCCGCTGCGTCGAGGGCGTGCTGCGGCAGATCGCCGAGCAGGCGCCGGAGCCGGGCACGGTGCTGGTGCCGACCAGGCTCACGCTACGGGCCAGCACGGCGCCGCCGGCGGGTGGCTGACGAGGCGCGGGCCTTTCCCTTTTGTGCCTCGTGCGTCGTGCCTCGTGCCTCGCCGGACCGGGTCAGGATCCGGACCCGGTCAGGACTGGTCCTCGGCGCGGGGGGCTCCGCGCTGGTGGGCCGGGCCGGTGCCTTCGTCATCGGAGCGGGACCGCTTCCTCCGGCGGGCGGTCTTCTCGTCCGCGGGCGACTCCGTGGCCCCACCGGGAGTCGACTCCGGATCGGCCGCCTTCATCTCCTCGTCTTCGACGGGTCCCGTCGCCCCGCCGGTTTTCGCTCCGCCCCGGGCCGGCATCTCCTCGCGGCCACTTGCGGATGCGGCTTGGCGACGGCCCTCGTAGGGCGGAACGGCTTTTCCCTCGGTGTCGATGCTGTCGGGTCGCTCGTTCTTCATGCCCTTCTCCTTCGCTCATCCGGATGGGCGCAGACGCTTCAGGCGACTGAAGATTCTCGCAGGCGCCACGGCCGTCTTCTCGCCTCTCCTTCCAGCGAAATACGGGTGGTTCCGGCTGTCAAATCGCTTGCTCCGCAAGGGTGCTGCGAAGGCCAGGGTGCATCGAAAGGTGGCCGGATCGGGTGCGACGCCTTTTTTCTTCACGGTGCGGACGGCCTCGGGACGAATGGACGGCAGGGCGGAGACGCTGAAGACCGCCGGCTGCGGAAGGGACCGGATATCCGTCGCGGAATGGCTCCGTGGCGGATACCCCGGGAGTCGGGATTTCCGTAATTCCGGTCAGCGTATCTCCGGATGCGGACTCTCTTTGCGGGAGGGAGCATGACGGGGTGTGACGGATGTGCGCCCGGACGCCGTGTGCGCTGGGCCGGTCCTGAGGCGGACCCCGCCCGGCAATCGACAAGAACCCATCTTCCGTAGGAGTGGACCCCATGGCCAGAGCGTCGCGCAAGGATGACGAAATCAGGGAAGAACCGCAGGAGGAGCGGGGCGCGAAGGGGTCGCGGGACACCGGGTCCGACAAGCCGTCCGCCGGCCCGGCGCGCCGCGCCGCGGGGACCGCGGACGAGGAGTCCGACACCTCGATCATGCCGCAGAAGTCCACCGACCCGGACGCGCCCGACCTTCAGTCCGGCGGGAACTGAGAGACCGCCCGGGGCGTCGACTCGACGAGCCGGCCGACCGCGGCTGCGGAGAGGGCGCTGCCCGCCGCACTCGCGGAGTTCGTCCAGGTGGGGGCCTGCGTCGGGACCATCCGGTCGACGACCCCCTGCGCGGCGGAGCAGGAGGGCGAAGCCGAGCTGCCAGGGCGTCGGCCGGCAGCGGCTGCGGTAATGCGCACGCTGGAAAGCCCAGGATCGCGGGTGCCTGAGCGGCGCCGGCGTGGGCCGCAGGTGTGACGGCGCGGTTGTCCCGTCTCGTGGCAACCGGGGGAGTGCGCCCGCCGGCTCAGCGGGTCGCCGGGGAGAGGCGCGGCTTCGGGGAGACGATGGCCGCCCGCGTCACGGAAGCGCTTCCGGGTGCGTGCCGGAGTTCAGGACCCGCCAGGCGGCCGGCCTCCGGCGGACGCGGGCCGCACTGACGACAGGGACGGTGGCCGTGGCACAGCGCTGGGTACCGGGCGACCGCACCGCTCCGGCCGAAGGACCCGCATCGGAGCGACCCGCCGAGGCGCCGACCGGTCTTGCCGGGCGGACATGGCGCGCCGCCATCGGACGTACCGTCAAGGAGTTCAAGGCTGACAACCTGTCGGACTGGGCGGCCGGCCTGACCTACTACGGAGTGCTGGCGATCTTTCCCGCACTGCTCGCCCTGGTCTCGATCCTGGGACTGCTGGGGAGTTCCAGCATCCAGCCGCTGATCGACAACCTGGCCCCACTCGCGCCCGGCGCCGCCCGCGACGTCATCACCAACGCGCTCAAGCAACTGGAGCGGAATCAGGGCCAGGCCGTCAGCGCGCTGGTCCTCGGAATTCTGCTCGCCCTGTGGTCGGCCTCCGGCTACATCGCGGCTTTCATGCGTGCCTCGAACGCCGTGTACGACATCGGCGAGGGGCGACCGGTCTGGAAGACCCTGCCGGTCCGGCTGGGTGTCACCGTCGCCGTGGTACTGCTGCTGGCCGCCATCGCCGTCGGCGTGGTGTTCACCGGCACGCTCGCCGACCGGACCGGGCAACTGCTCGGCATCGGGCACACCGGCGTGACCGTGTGGAACTACGCCAAATGGCCGGTGCTGGTGATCCTGTTCGCCCTGGTCATCGCGCTTCTCTACTGGGCCGCACCCAACGTCAGACGCGGCTTCAGCTGGGTGACCCCGGGCAGCTTCGTCGCCGTACTCATCTGGATCGTCATCTCCGCGCTCTTCGCCCTCTACGTCGGGCACTTCTCCAGCTACAACCGGACCTACGGCAGCCTCGCCGCGGTGATCATCTTCCTGATGTGGCTGTGGCTCTCCAACACCGCCATCCTGCTGGGCCTGGAGTTCAACGCGGAACTCGAACGGGGCCGCGCCATCGAGACCGGCCACCCGGCGGACGAGGAGCCGTACGCCGAGCCCCGCGACACCCGCAAGCTGTGAACGAGGTCTCAGGTCACAGGGCCCGCCCGGGCGCGCCGTAGGCTCAGCGATTCGGCGTCTCCGGCGGTGCCGGGTCCACTGCGGCAGCGCCGGTGGCCATCGCCACCAGGGCCTGCGCCGCGGCGCCGAGCCGCCGGTTCCGCGACACCGCCAGTGACAGGGGCCAGCGCAGATCCGCGCCGGTCACCGTCAACTGCCGTACGTCGTCGCGCCGGGGGACGATGAACCGCGGCAGCAGCGCGATGCCCAGTCCCTGCCGGACGAAGGCCGCTGCGGTGGCGATGTCGGTGATCTCGATGGCCACTTGCCGGTCCAGCCCGGCCGCGGCGAACGCGCGGTCGGTGACGGTGCGATTGCCGTAGCCCGCCGGGAAATCCACGAACCACTCCCCGGCCAGCTCCGTCAGTGCCACCGACGTCCGTTCGGCGAGCCGGTGCCCGGCCGGCACCACCAGGTCCATCGGGGCGGAGGCCAGTTCCCGCAGGCGCACTCCGGCCGGCGGCTGCCCCGGCAGGGAGACGAACGCGAGGTCGAGCGCGCCTTCCGCCAGTGCGGCGGCCAGCCCGCCCGAACCGGACGGGGCAGCCGTCAGCCGCAGGGCCACCCTCGGGTGCAGGCGGTGGTACCGCCCGAGAAGGGCCGGCAGGTCGATCACCGCGATCGACGTCAGCGTGCCGATCCGCAGCGTGCCCCGCAGGCCGCCGGCCACCTCGCCGACGGCGTCGCGGGCGTCCTCCACGGCGTCGAGCGCGGCCCGGGCCTTGGGCAGGAGCGCGGCCCCGGCGTCGGTCAGCGCCACCCGCCGTGAGCTGCGGTCGAGCAGCGGGACACCGAGTTCCCTTTCGAGCGCCTTCAAGGTCGCGGACACCCCGGACTGCACCACGTGCAGGCGCTCGGCGGCCCGGGTGAAGTTGAGTTCTTCGGCCACGGCCACGAAGTACTCCAGCTGCCTCAGCTCCATGCCCGCAACCGTCTCACATCCATCACGGATGGTGCTTGATCCGAGCACGAACAATTGTTGGACATGATGGATCGGGCGGAGCACCGTGGACGCGACGACCACGGAGGACCGACATGACGACAGAGACGACGACAGACGCGAAGACCGGCACCACGACGGGCACCACGACGGGCACCGCGACCGGCACGGCGCAGCCCAGGTCCGCCGCGGCGCGGAACGCACCCCCCGCCCGCGGCTCCCGCCGGCACACCATCGGCTTCTGGCTCATCGCCGCCACCTTCCTGACCGCGATGGCCTTCTCGACCGTCCCGACCCCGCTCTACCCGCTCTACCAGCACCGTGACGGCTTCTCCACCTTCATGATCACCGTCGTCTTCGCTGTCTACGCGGTCGGCGTCGTCGTGAGCCTGATGCTGGCGGGCCACATCTCCGACGGGGTCGGCCGCAAGCGCGTCCTGCTACCGGCGCTGGCCCTCGAAGCCGTCGCCGCCGTGCTGTTCCTGGTCTGGCCCGCGCTGCCCGGCCTGATCGTGGCGCGGTTCGTGACCGGCCTGGGCGTCGGCATGATCACCGCCACGGCGACGGCCCACCTGCACGAACTGCACTCCGGCAGCCGGCCCGGTGCCGGACACGGCCGCTTCGAGGTGGTCTCGACGGCCGCGAACATCGGCGGTCTCGGGGTCGGCCCCCTGGTGGCCGGCTTCCTCGCCCAGTTCGTCACCGAACCGCTCCGCACCCCGTACGCGGTCTTCGCGATCCTGCTGCTGCTCGGTATCGCCGCCGTTGCCGCCGCACCCGAGACTGTCGCCGAACTGCCCCAGCGTCCCGCCTGGCGGCCGCAGACCGTCTCTGCTCCCTCCGGCGACCGCGCCGGCTACCTCGCCGCCGTCGTCAGCGGGTTCAGCGCCTTCGCGGTCTTCGGTCTCTTCACCTCTCTCGCCCCGGCTTTCGTGGGGGGCACCCTGCACCACCCGAGCCGCCTGCTCGCCGGCGTCACCGTGTTCCTGGTCTTCGGCGCCGCCGCGCTCGCCCAGTCCGCGACCAGCCGGATGACCGCCGGGACGCGCCTGGCCACCGGGCTCCTCGGCGAAGCCGCAGGGGTGGTCGTCCTGGCCATGGGTATGCGGGAGTCCGACCTGGCCGCGTTCCTGATCGGCGGCGCGCTGGCCGGCGCGGGTGCGGGTGTGCTCTTCAAGTCGGCGGTCGGCACGGTCGTCCGCGCCGCGGCCCCGGCGCAGCGCGGCTCCGCCCTGGCCGGGCTGTTCCTGATCTCCTACCTCGGGTTGATCGTCCCGGCCATCGGCCTCGGTATCGCGACCCGGTCCGTCCCGGCCACCACGGCGATGCTCTGGTTCACCGGCGCCCTCCTCGTCGTCATGACCGCGGCCGCGCTCCTCGCCCGCACGGCCCGCCGGACCGCGAGCAAGGCGTGACCCGCGGCGGGCGCCGCGTAGGAGCGGGGCGCCCGCGCTCTTGTGCCGTCACACCCGCGAACCACCTGCCGGCGGGGGGGCTGTTGAGGGTTACCAAGCTGTCGCCCCGCAGTCCCACCGGGTAGTTGGCGCCGGTGATGCAGGACGCCCGGCCGGATCGCGTCCCGCGCCGCCTGGTTGTCAGGCCGGCCTCCGAGGCGACGTGGATGATCACGTCCCCACCGCGGCGGACGAGGTGGGGCCAGGCGAGCTTCGACGCGAATGCCGTCGAACCGGGCTCGCTTTCAGCGGGTTGGCCTGGGTGGGCCTGGTGCGGTGTCGCTGGGTCTAGGGGAGCCGTTCGGCTCCCCTATGGCTCCCCGAGAATCAACGGCCTGACCTGCTTTGTCACCCCTGACGCGAGCACGAACCCGGGAGGTCCGCGTCAGAGCTTGACGAGGACGACGCGGTCGCCGCAGAGCTTCCGCATGTCGTCCTCGTCAGAGGTGAAGATCGTGACCCGGCCGGGCTGCCGTAGGGCCACTGCGGCCAGAGCAGCGTCGATCGCGTATTTATGGCCGTGAAGCCCGGCATCCTGAAGGAGGTCGATTGCGGCATTGGCGATCTGCTCGGTGATCGGTTCGACGCGCAGCCGCGACAGCGCCCGTCGCCACACAGGCCGGTGCAGCTTGGCATGGTAGGCCTCGACGAGTGTCATCGACGTGGTCACCACCGGGATGTCCGAACGGTCGGCGTCCTTGAGGCGCAGGCCCATGCGGCGGTCGCCGCGTACCCACTGGGACAGGCCCTCACTGTCGAGCAAATAGACCTGCCCGTCGCTCACGCGGCAGCTCCAGGTGGGTTGGCCGACTTGCGCGCCCGTTCCTCACGCTCCGCGTGCGCCCGCTCGATCTCCCTGCGTTCGGCCTCCGCCTCGGCCAACTCCTCCGCCGTGACCGGCCCGTATTCGGACTCCCACCAGTCCACGGCTCCGTGCAACCGCTCCCGCTCGCGCTGGCGCTCCACGGCCTTGGTGACGTAGCGGCTGAAGCCGCCGGGACCGACCTCGGAGCGGATCTCCTCGGCCAGTTCCTCTGGCAAGGTCACGGTGTATTTCTTGGTTGCCATACCGCCGACCATACCGTCTGTGCAACACATTCGCCATCATGGGCGAACGGGCCGTCGGGCGCAGAAGCCCACCGGCCCCGGACGCCGGCGTGCTGCCCGGGACGCGACGCCCGGGCAGGTCAGTCCAGCCAGACCATCATCGCGTCGCCGTCACGAGCTGCGGCCTCGAAGAACAGCACCAGAGCGTCATAGTGGTGGACGACCCACTTCAGCCACTCTCCGACCTCGTCCTCCGCGATGCCCCGTTGCACGAGCCGGGCGAGCCACGTGCCGTCATCCAGGCCGTGCGCGGACCCGGTCGCCTCGGTGGCGATCTCGCCTGTTCGCGGCGGCGTGAGGGCCTTGTCCCTCCCGTGGACGGCGGGCCGGTGCGAAGAGCGGCCCAGGGATGCCGGGACGCCGGGGATGGCGTCCCGGCATCCCGGGGAGGTCGTGGCCGGCCGGGGTGGGGCAGGGGGACTCCCGCCCGGCCGGGGCGGGGTGTCAGTCGGCGGCGTTGAGGAGGTCGAGCACGCTCTGCTGGCAGCCGTAGTCGCTGCTCCCGGCGCCGCCGGCCCAGTGCGGGCCGTACTGGTCGAGGGCGTTGCGGTCGTGGGCGTAGGCGGAGTTCGCCCAGGTGGTCAGGGTCGCGGCGTAAGGGTGGTCGGAGAGCTGGGTGTTGAGCCTGCCGAGCCCCCGGACGTAGGCGCCCTTGAAGCTGGGGCCGTCGCCGGTGCAACTGTCGCCCTCGCCGGGCTCGCGCAGCACACCGCCGGAGGAGAGCGCCACCGTGGAGGCACCCGCGAGGGTGCGGGCGGTGGTCAGCAGGCCCGCGTCGCCGGTCGCCCGGTAGAGCTCGGTGAGCCCGCCGAGCACCACGCCCTGGTTGTACGTCCAGGTCTGCTGGCCGTTGTTGGCGCACCCACTGGTCAGGCCGTCGTTGATCAGGTTGCCGCCGTTGATCATGCCGCTGCCGCGGAACCAGTTCCACTCGCTCTGCGCGCGGCCCAGATAGACGGTGTCCCCGCCGATCCGGTTGTGCAGCGCCGCGTTGAGCTGGAGGAACAGCTCGTTGGTGATGGCGTTCTTGTAGCCGCGGCTCTGGTTCCACCACACCCCGCCACCGCACGTGCCGTCCCAGTACGCCTGCATGTGGTCGGCGTCGGCGCGGGCGGTGTTGAGGTAGCGGCTGTCGCCGGTCAGGTCATAGGCGTCGACCCAGGCCAGCCCCCACCAACCGGTGTCGTCCAGATAGTCGTTGGTGAAGTTGCCGCCCTGGGCACCGAGGTTCGCGTCGTACGTCTGGCTGACCGCGTAGGTGTAACTGGGCATGCCGGTGTCGCGGATGTTGTCGATGATCGCGGTGAGCGCGTTCGCGCCGGTCCACCAGCCCTTGCCGCCGAAGAGCTTGGTGGAGCGGTCGAAGGACATCATCAGCGCGGTGGCCGCGGCACGCCGCCGGTCGGCGGCGTTCCAGGTGGTCCGCGCCCACGCGGTGCAGGTGATGTCGGGCCGGTCGCCGGCCTTGCCGCAGGCGCGCAACGCCCCGACGCCGAGGGCGTTCCAGTCGTCGACGTTGTACATCAGCGTCCGCCAGCCGGTGGAACCCGCGGGGATCGTGGTGTCGCCGAGTTTGCTGCCTGACGACCAGGTCCGGCCGCCGTCGAAGGACCGGTCGAGCCAGACCTCGTCACCGGCGCTGCCGCCGGTCACCGAGGCCCACCCCATCGCGTCGGCGTCGTCGAAGTGCAGGGTGAACGTGCGGGAGAACAAGGTGCTGCTGACCGGCGTGCGGTCACCGGGACTGAGCGCGGGGTCGCGGGTGTCGCAGTACGCGTTGCAGATCGAGGCGGCTGCGGCGCCGGGGGCCACAGCGGCCTGCGCGGTCGCCGCGGTCGCCGTCGCCGCGGTCAGGGCGACGACGGCGGCCAGGAAGGTCCTGAACACTTTCACAGGGTGACTCCTCGGAGAGGGGGGTGTGGCGGAGCTCAGCCCAGGCGGAAGACCTGGGCGGCGGTGCCGTTGCAGTCGTAGAGCTGGAGCGCGTCCCCGGGCTGCTGGTGGTTGCCGCTGTCGTCCAGGCAGCGGCCGGACTGCGGATTGAGCAGCGTCCCGTCGCTGCGGCCGGTCCACAGCTGTGCCCCGGTGCCGTTGCAGTCCCACAGCTGGACGGGCGTCCCGTTGCCGGTGCCGCCGCCCGCGGTGTCCAGGCACTTGCCGAAGGTGCGCAGCGAACGGTCGCCGGGAGCCGACCAGCGCTGCGCGTCCGTGCCGTTGCACGACCACAACTGGACCGCGGTCGCCGACGCGGGCGAGCCGTCGACGACGTCGGCGCAGAGCCCGCCCGGGCCGGTGAGCGGGCCGGGCGGCAGCTTCCAGCTCTGGGCGGCACTGCCGTTGCAGTCGTAGAGCTGGAGTTGGACCACGCCGGGCGTCACGGTGCCGTCGGGCACGTCCAGGCAGCGGCCCGAGGCCGTGTTGAGCAGACTGCCGTCGGTGCGGTGGGTCCACTGCTGCGCGGCGGAACCCGCGCAGGCGGCCAGGGCGACCGGCGTCCCGTTGCCGGTGCCGCCCGAGGCGGTCACGCACTTCCCCAGCGTGCGCAGGGAGTTGCCGTCCTGGAGGGTGAACTGCTGGGCCGCGGTGTGATCGCAGTCCCACAACTGCATCGGCGTCCCGTCCGCGGTCGCGCCGCCGCGCACGTCGAGGCAGTGCCCGCCGGCGCCGATGACCTCACCGGAGGACGGGTTGGCGGTCGCGCTGCCGGTGAGGGCGATGGTGTGGGCAGCCGCCACCGGCAGAGCCGCGGTGGTGACGGTGACCGTACGGCGGTTGGCGTTCCACGACCAGTCGGTCTCGGGCACCTGCACGCCGTCGACCACGACGGCCGTCGGCGCCGCGGAGTTCGACAGGCGCAGGGTGTACGAGCGCGAGGCCGGCGCGCCGGGCCAACTACCGCTCTGCGCACCGATGGTGAGCGTACGGGCGGCCTCGTTCCAGGACAGCGGCGAGGTCGCGGACTGCCCGGAGGCGTAAGCAGCTCCCTCCCCGGCGTCGGAGTACAGCGAGAACGAACCGTTCGCCCCCGCGGCCACGTTGACGGTGAGCGCGGTCAGCGGCTTGCTCGTGTTGTCGGTGTAGTCGGTGCGCGTGGTGAGGATGCCGCCGCCCCTGATGAGCACCGGGAACTGCCCGAGCGGGTCGGTGATCGTCACCGTCGCCGGGCCGGTGTAGGTGCGGCCGGTGAAGTAGTCGGTCCAGCTGCCGGGCGGCACCCACACCGACGCCGAGCCGTTGCCCGCCGCGTCGTCGGGAGTGGTGATCGGCGCCACGAGCACGTCGTCGCCGTACAGGTACTGGCCCGGCGCCTGGTAGGCCGCCTCCTGGGCGGGATAGTCGAGATACATCGGGCGGACGATCGGCACACCGGTGGTGTTCGCCTGCCGGGCCAGGGTGTACGTGTACGGGACGAGGGACTCGCGCAGCCGCAGCGCCTGCTCGGCCGCGGTCGTGGCGGCGCCGGTGTAGTTCCACGGCAGCCGGTCGCCGTGGTCGGAGTGCAGCCGGTCGACGGGCTGGAAGGCGCCGAACTGGAGCCAGCGCACGTACAGGTCGTCCGCCAGGTGGCCGCCGTGGAAGCTGCCGATGTCATGGCTGACATTGGACAGGCCGGCCGCGGCCTCGTCGGCGGTGAAGCGCACCTCGAAGCGGAGCATGTCCCAGGTGGCGGGGGTGTCGCCGGTGAACTGCAGGGTGGTGCGCCGCTCCGACCACGGGCCGAGGGCGTAGTTGCTGTCGTCGCCGCCCTGTTCCGAGCCGCCGATCCGGGCGAAGGAGAAGCCGCGCAGGCCCCTGGCCGCCGCCTCGTCCGCGTACGCCTGGTTGATCAGGTTGTCCGGCGCCACATGCGGGTCGCTCGCGGTCGAACCGCCGCACCCGCCGCAGTAGTCGAGCCACCATTCGCGGACACCCTGCTGCTCGAAGGGCTGGTGCAGGCCGAGATAGGCGGCGAGCTGGGACGGCTTGGACCAGTCGAAGCGGTAGGTGTTCCCGCTGTCCACGGTGAGCCCCCCGGCCTGGCTGTTGGCGGCCGGGAATTTCGGGTCGTCGCCGTTGATGCTCGGGTGGATGTTCATCGAGACCGAAAGCCCCTGCTGCTTCGTCCAGTTGAGGAACGCCTGCGGGTCGGGGAAGAGCGCGGAGTTCCAGTTCCAGCCGTTCCACTGGGTGGGCGACTTCCAGTCGGTGTCCACCACCAGCCAGTCGATCGGGGTGTCGCTGCTGCGGAAGGCCGGCAGCAGCGAGTTCTCGTAGTCGGCGGTGGAGTAGGCGTAATAGCGCGAGTACCAGACGCCGTAGGCGGACTGCGGCAGCAGATCGGTGCCGCCGGCAAGGGAGTTGAGGTCGGTGAGGCCCTGTTTGTAGTCCTGGCCGTAGCCGAGGAGATAGCCGTCCTGGTACGGCTGACGGGCGTGCGACGGACGATCGGTGACGGTGTGTCCTGCGCTCAGCAGCGGGGTGCGGGTGTCGTCGAGCAGATACCAGCCGTGCCGGTTCAGGATGCCGGGGTGCTCGGGTACGGGCACGGTTCTCGGGTTGTCCAGGCTGCGCGACCACCCGCCGAGGGTGTCGGTGGGTCCGGCGCCGTAGCCGGTGGTGGTGAGGTCGGTGCGGGCGGCCGGATAGGCGGTGGTGGCCACCGGGGTCACGGCGATGCTGTCGATGTTGACACGGCCGGTGTCGTCGGCGTTCTGCACCAGGTCGAGCGTGTCGGTGCCCGCGGCGAGCTGGACGGTCGCGGAGGCGGTGCTCCAGGTGTCCCAGGAGGAGGTGCCGGGCAGCGTCAGCTTGGGGCCGGCCGCGCCGTTGACCCGGGTGGAGAGCGTCCCGGTGCTGCCCACCGCGTTGGAGTAGCGGACCTGGAGACGGTAGGCGCCGCTGGACGGCACCTGGGAGACGTCCTGGGTGATGCCGCTTCCCGTGGCCTCGTAACCGGCGACGAAACCGGAGCCGGTGTAGCCGCTGTGGTCGTAATTGACCGCGGCGCGGCCGGTGAACAGGGCGTTCTCGCCCTCGCAGGCGGTGCCGAGCGCGCAGTAGGAGGGGAACGCGGGCTTGCCCTGCACACCGGTCGAGGTGAGGGTGACCGTCGTGTTGTCCGAGGTGAAGGGCCCGCTGCCCTCCTTCCAGCGCAGGGTGAGCGCACTGGTCTTGATCTCCCGGTAGCCGTCGGACGTCACGTCCGTGGTGTACGGCGGCGGTGTGAAGGAGCGGTTGACGGCGGTGAAGGTGGCGCCGTCCTGGAAGGCGCCGTCCCCGGCGTACTCCAGCCGGACCAGCGTCGGGGTGAGCACCTCGAAGCGGGCGCTGCCGTCGGTGACGGCGGTGGGTGTGGCGGCGGGTGCGGTTGTGGGTGCGGACGCGGAGGTGGGTGCGGCGGCGGCGCCGGCCGCGCCGGTGACGAGGAAGGCGGACAGCAGGGCGAGGCAGCCGCCGGCGGCGAGCAGGGGCCGGCGGCGCCGGGGGCGCGGTGCGCGGGCGAAGTGGGGGAGCATGGGACCTCCTGGCGAGCTGACAACGTTGTCTGCGCAGTGAGGGGGGCGGGGGGAGGTGGCCGCGGGGGCGGGCGCGGGTGGGGTGCGCGGTGGAGCGGGGCGGGGCGGCCCGCCCGGGGACGGGGAGGGGCCGGTCGTGCGGTCGGCCTGACGGCCCCGCGTTCAGCCGAAGGGGCCGAGGACCGGGAGGTCCTGGCCGGTCCGCTGCGGAGCGGGACGCCGCTCGGGGCGGAGCCGGGGGCGGCGGCCGAGGGGTGGCTGGGCGGTGTGGTGAGGCCGGTCGGTGTGGCGAGGCCGGTCGGGCCGGCCGGCACGGGGCGCCGGGGTCTGCCCGGCGGGCTCGGCGGGGCGCCCGCGGGCGCCGAGGGGCAGGGCGGGAGGCGTGGCGTGGCGGTGGCGCGCTCGCGGGAATCTGCGCATCGGCTGCGGGGTCCCTTCTTCGGTACGTGGGGGGCGAAAGGGAGGCAGGGTCCGGCCGACAGGGGGGGTGAGAGCGCTCTCCGTCGGCAGATGGAGTGTCGAGGTTGGACGCGTTCACGTCAAGTGAGCGGGCGGAACCGGGTGCGCCGCCGGACACATCGGCCGAACGGCGCGCCGACGCGGTCATCGCTTGGTGCCAGGTGCCAGGTGCCAGGTGCCAGGCGCCAGGCGCGCGGGGCACGTCGTGGACGATCGCGCCCAACGTCCCTTGCCCACCGCCGTGTTCGCCGCCCAGCAAGCGGACCGCGCTTCGTGCGGCCCCCGCCGAGAAGGGACCGGACGGGTGGCCCGTGGCGTGCGGCGGGGGCAGGCCGACGGGTGGGTTCGCCCGACTCCCGGTGTGGGTTCCGGCCGGCGAGCCCGAAGTTGGCGGCCTTTGGCCGGGCGGGGCCCCGGGCGGGGCAGATCAGCGGGTCGGTCGTGCGACCCGACCACGGGAGGGACCGGCGGCGGGATCAGGTCGGTGGGTCCGAGGTCGGTGGGTCCGGGGTCGGCGGGGCGATCCGTTCCGACCGCCCGGGCCCGGCCTTCTCCACCGCACTCGCCGACGGCACCGGCTACGCCGAACTCAGCTGCGGCAGCCACGACTTCGGGCGGGGCGCCACGCACACCGTCACCTTCACGGTGCTGTCGCCCGCGACGGGGACCGGCCCGGCGGCGTACGCGGACATCGAGCTGGACTACCTGGCGCTGCGCGCCTGACCTGCCGCCCGGAGCAGCGCGCCGGCCCGCGGCCCCGCCTTCCGGGGAGGGCCACCGCGCCGGTTCGCCGAGGCGGGAAAGTGCGCACCGTCGGTCAGTTGACGATCGCCTGGTGACGGCGCAGGGCGGGGACATGGCCGGCTTCCCCCTCCATCGAGGGCCTTCGCATGGGTGGCCTCGTGGTGATTCACCCCTTCCGTCCCGCTGCTTGCGCAGGAGCCACCTGAGCCCCACACTGCACGCGTCCACCCACGGAGGGGAGAGAGGCGTGCTGTCGCGCGGCGCGAGAACGCAGTGCCGAAGGGCACCCCGGGTCTTTCCGGGGCCGCTCGCGCCGGAAGTTGGAGATGTCATGAGCCTGACATTTCTGACGCCTCGTGCCCTTCGTCGTGCTCCCTTGCTGCGGCGGCCGGGCCGTCCGCGTCCCCCGGGCGTGGCGTCCGGCCGCCGGGGCCGGCAATTCGCGCTCAACTCATGAAGGAGAGTCATATGCAACTGCGCGCACGGCTTCTCGGTCCGGGTGTCGCGGCACTGGCGGCGATCCCGCTCACGGTGCTCGGCCCGGCGGGAGCCTCGCACGCCGCGGCGCCCGCCCAGGCGACCGCACACTCCTGCTCCACCCCCAAAGCCGGCTTCGCCTCCTGCAAGGCGATTCTCCGGACGGACGTCGTGTCCCCCGCGGCCAAACCGGTCACGCCGGACGCCACCCCGTCCGGCTACGGTCCCTCCAGCCTCCAGGCGGCGTACAACCTGCCCTCCGCCACGGCCGGCGCGGGCCGTACCGTCGCGATCGTCGACGCGTACGACGACCCGACGGCGGAAGCCGATCTGGCCGTCTACCGCAGCCAGTTCGGGCTCCCGGCCTGCACCACCGCCAATGGGTGCTTCAAGAAGACCGACCAGAACGGCGGTACCAACTACCCCCGTAAAGACGGCGGCTGGGCCCAGGAGATATCACTCGACCTCGACATGGTCTCCGCGGTCTGTCCCAACTGCCACATCCTGCTGGTCGAGGCCACCTCGTCCTCCTTCGCCAACCTCGGGACCGCGGTGAACCGCGCCGCGGCGACCGCCGGAGTGGTGGCGATCAGCAACAGTTACGGCGGTTCCGACGCCTCGGACACCAACTACGGCTCGTACTACAACCACCCGGGCATCGCCGTCACCGCCAGTTCAGGTGACAACGGGTACGGCGCGAGCTACCCCGCCTCCTCGCACTACGTCACCGCGGTCGGCGGCACCACGCTGAACACCGCCTCCACCGCACGGGGTTGGGCGGAGACAGCGTGGAGCGGCGCGGGCAGCGGCTGCTCCTCCTACAACACCGCGCTGGCCGGGGCATCCTCCTTCGGCACCGGATGCGCCAAGCGGGCGGAGGCGGATGTCTCCGCGGTCGCCAACCCCGCGACCGGCGTGGCCGTGTACGACAGCACCGCGTACCAGGGTTACGTCGGCTGGATGGTGTTCGGCGGCACCAGCGTGTCCTCCCCGGTCATCGCCTCGGTCTACGCACTGGCCGGCAACACCGGCTCGATCGACAACAACTACCCGTACGCCCACGCCGGTTCGCTGTGGGACGTGACCTCGGGCAGCAATGGCAGCTGCCCCACCACCCAGTGGTGCACCGCACGGACCGGATGGGACGGACCCACCGGCCTCGGCACACCGAACGGGACGGGCGCCTTCTGAGCCGCGTGCCGGTGAGGCTGCTCCGCGGTAACTGACGCAACGGGGGCGGGGCCGGAGGGGGGATGTCCCCTCCGGCCCCGGTGTCCGTGGCGGACGTTCAGCGGTGCCGGGGGCCGGGTGTGACCGGCCCGGCGGGCCGGACCGGCCTGGCCGGGGGAGTGCGCGGGGAGCGTCGGGTCGCGGTGGACGGGGTGGAGGGGGTGGAGGGGCCTGCCGGGCCGGCCGGGCGAGTGGGCGGTGCCGGGGCGTTCGGGGACTTCGTGCGGCCGGCCGCCGCGCTGAACAGCCGGGCGCAGTAGGCGCCGGCCTTCTCCCTGCCGCCCGCGATCTGTCCCAGCTGTTCCAGACGGTCCTGGCCGGCGCCGTCCGGCGCGTGTCCGTTGCCCGCCGCCTTGAGGTACGCCTCGCACAGCCCTCTCGGATCCGTCGCGCGCGGGACCGTGGACGGGGTGGCCGGGTGCGCCGGAGGCAGGCCGGTGGGCGGGGCGGGCCTGCCGGTGGCCGGTCCCGTCACCGGACCGCCAGGCGGTGTCCGCGCCGGCCCCGACGTGCCCGCCGGGGTGGAGGACGACGGCGCGGGCGCCGGACCGCTGCCGCCCGGGAAAAGGTGGGGGAGCGTCCCGCCCTGCGCCGCGACGGCCACGCCGGTGAGCAGGACGGTCGCGGCGGCGCCGCAGAGGGCTGCCTTGGCCGCCCGGGATCTCCGGGTCCACCAGCGGATTTCCCGCCCGGTCCGCCCGGTCCGCCCGGTCCGCCCGGTCCGCCCGGTCCGCCCGTCCCGCGCGGCCTGGAAGGCATGGAAGGCTTCGACCAGGGACGACCGCGGTGGCAGGTCGTCCGGCCCGGGTCGGGCCGCCCCCAGCACCCGGGCGAGGTCGGCGGCCCGGTCATCGGCTCCGGAGATGTCCTGCCCGTCGAGCAGGCGCTCGGCGAGGTCCGCGTCGAGCCAGTCGTCGTGTGCGTCGCTGTGGTTCATCCGTCACTTCTCCCCGGCGCCGCTGAGGCGCTCCGACAGGCGTTTCAGTCCGCGGTGAGCGGCGGTCCGCACCGCGCCGGGCCGTTTGCCCAGCACTTTCGCCGCGGTGGGCGCGTTGAGCCCGAGCACCACGCGCAGCAGCACGGCTTCGGCCTGGTCCCGTGGCAACGAGGCGATCAGGGCCACCGCCCGCTCGGTGGACAGGTTCTCCAGCGCCAGGCTCTCCGAGTCCCGTACGAGGACCTGTCTGGTGGTGTCCTCGTGAAGTTCGGTCGTCTGCGGCCTGACCTTGGTCCGGCGCAGATGGTCCAGCGCGCGGTGACGGGCGATCGTCGCGGCCCAGCCGCGGAAGGACATGCCGTCACCGCGGAACGCGCGCAGGTCCCGGACGATGTCGTGCCAGGTCTCCGAGGCGATGTCGTCCGCGTCGTCGCCGACAAGGCCCCGCAGGTAGCCGGCGAGCATGGGCTGGACTGCCCGGAAGACCACCGCGAAAGCGGCCTCGTCCCCCTGGCGGGCCCGTGCGACAGCCTCGCCCAGATCCCCGTCGTCGATGCGCTCGCTCCGGCGAACCGCCTTGCCCACTACGTCCTCTTCGTGCTCGCCGAACCTTACGGGCGCCGCGTGGTCCCGCCGGATCGCAGGGCCCGAGATGCCCGCGATCCGGCGGGGGTTCACTGGCGGGACTGCCCGGTCACCGCGAGGCAGAACAGACGCAGACTGTCCTCCGGCCCGTTCTGGTACCGCTTCAACGCCTTCCCGAGTGGATTCCAGACGCGCCCGTCAGGCGCGCGGATCCCGAACGGCTGCCCGAATGTACCGCGCTGATCCGTGTCGAAGTCCACCCAGACCGCGCCCGCCGTGCGCACCAGCACCTCGCCGGTATAAGCGCCGAAACGCAGGATGACCGGCGTCACCGCCTCCAGGGGCGGCTCTTCGCGCCGGAGCGTCTCGATGACGCGGTCGACCAGACTGAGGCTCGCCTGCGTGTAGTCGAGCCGGATCATGGCCCCTTCCCGCGCCATCGCGACGACATCCGCGGCCAGGCGAGGGCCGAGCAGGGGCACCGGTTGACTGGCCACGCCTTGCTCCATCTGACCCCTCCGCGCATCGGTATCGGCCGTACGGACCGCACGGCTCACTGGAGAGGCGCAGCAGGGCGGGAAAGCGTTACACCGCTCCGGCCGCAGTGGACGAGACGGCCGGCCGCAGACGGCTCCACCGACGGGACGGCCGCTCGGGTGGAGTCCCTGCGGCTCCCGTACGTCCGGGTCGTCCGGCAGCAGGTGAACGTGGGCGAACCAGCCGCGCCGCACGCCGCCCGCCGGTCCCGTGGACTGGACGCCCTGCCGGACGGTCGGGTCAGCGGGCGAGCCGGTGGAGCCAGTCGTGGAGCAGGGCGGTTTCGGTCGGGCGGAGCGGGAGGGCGGCACCGTCGGCGGTGGTGAGGGCGGCGTCGAGGGCGAGGGCCCGGGTGGCGAGGCCGGAGTCCGCGGCGGGGGGCGGGTCGGTGACGAGGGAGTCGATGAGGGTGTCACGCATCCTCGCGGAGATCTCCGGGTCACGCTCCTCGGCGGGAGCGCCGATCAGCGACAGGGTGACGCCGGTGACAGCCGCCAGGCAGAGGCCGGCGGCGAGGGTGGCCGGGACCCGGAGGCGGCCGGCGGCTGCGGTGCGGTCGAGGAACCTCAGCAGCAGGGCGTGGGCCTCGTCGGCGGCGGGCGGGCGGCGGCCGGGGCGGTCGGTGCCGTACATCAGCAGGTAGAGGGCGGGGTGCTGCAGCCCGAATTCGACGTGGATGTCCCAGCCGCGCCGCATGTCGTCGACCGGGTCGTCGGTGGGCGCCAGCGTGTGCTTCTCGGCCAGGTAGATGTCGAAGGCGTGGACGGCCAGGGCCGCGAGGAGGCCGTCCTTGTCGCCGAAGAGCTGGTACAGGGAGGCGGCCCGGATGCCGGCCGCCGCGGCGACCGCACGGGTGGAGACCGCCTGGGCGCCCTCCCGTTCGAGGATGCCGGCCGCCACCTCAAGGACCTGCTGCCGGGTCCGGGTCTTCGCGTCGTCCACGGTTGCAATGCTACGGCATTCGGCGTATCACTGAGACGTTGCAGTGCTACGCGGATCGGCGTGGCATCGATACGCCGAGGGAGAAGCCAGTGAATCGAGTCGGATACGGCGCCATGCAGCTCGCCGGACCGAACGTGTGGGGGCCGCCGGACGACCCCGAGTCGGCGCGGCGGGTGCTGCGGCTGGCGGTCGAGCTGGGAGTCACGTTCTTCGACACCGCGAACGCGTACGGCCCGCGTACGGTGAACCGGCTGATCGGGGAGGCGCTGCGGCCCTTCCCCGAAGGAGTGATCGTCGGCAACAAGGTCGGCGCCGGACGTGGCCCGGACAGGTCATGGATCATCACCGACCACCCGGACACGGTCCGCCGGCAGGTCCATGAGGCGCTGGCCGACCTGGGTACGGAGGCGAGCGAGCTGACGTACCTGCGGCTCGGGGGCGACACCCCGGTCCCGCAGAGCGACGTGCCGCTGGAGGATTCGCTCGGCGCGCTCGTCGAGCTGCGCGACCAGGGGCTCGTCCGCCGCATCGGACTGTCGGGCGCCTCGCCGGAGATGCTGGCCCGCGCACAGAAGATGACGCCGATCGCGGCCGTGCAGAACCGCTTCAACCTGCTCGACCGCAGTGGCGTCCAGGTCCTCGCCGACTGCGAGGCGCAGGGCATCATGTTCGTGCCCTACTTCCCGCTGGCCTCCGGGCGGCTCACCGGCTACGACGAGCTGACCGGCCCCGCGGAGCGCCTCGGCGCGACACCTGCCCAGGTCGCGCTGGCCTGGCTGCTGCGCCGTTCCCCGGCCATGGTCGTCATCCCCGGCACGGCGAACCCCGACCACCTGCGCGCCAACGTCGGTGCGGCCGAGGTCGCCGAGAACCTGACCGACTCCGAAGTGGCCCGCCTGACCGGCCTCGTCGACGAGTCGAAGGCCGCCATCGACCAGCCGCACCAGTCCACGCTCGACGCGCTACGGTCCGCGGCGCAGACCCACCGCTGAGCCACCGGCCCCTGGGAGGTTCCAACGCCGCGCCCCACGGCGGGACTTCGGCCGACGCGCTGCCGGATGTCCCGTCCCGTGCCCGCCGCGAAGCTCCCGAGGCCGGGCGTCCGCGTGCTCCGCCGGCCGGTGGATACGGCCGGCGGAGCCGGTGGGGCCGGCGGCTACGGCCGTTCGGTGAGCAGGTCCGCCAGCCGGTCGGCGAACTCGGTGAGCCAGTCAAGCCGCGGTCCGCTGCGGGCGATACGGAATCCGTGGCGCCGGCCCCAGAACGCGGCCTGCACGGCGTGGAACTGCGCCCAGCGCCGGGTCCGTTCGCGGTCGAGTTCGGCGGCCTCGGTGAAGACGTCCAGCGCGCGGCGGGCGGCCTTGCGCAGGTCGTCCGCTGCGAGGAGCGTCAGCGCGCGGGACTTGAGCAGTGTGCCGCCGTCGTACGCGGGATCTCCGGCGCAGCCCTTGGGGTCGACGGCCAGCCAAGGTTCGCGGTCGGCACGCAGGATGTTTCCGGCGTGGAGGTCGCCGTGGACGAGGGTGTCCGGCTGGACCCGGCCGAGCTCGCGGACCGTCGCCACGGCGGCGTCCACCGCCCGGCGCGACAGGGTGTGCGTCAACTCGTCGGCATCCCTGAGCAGTTGCTCCTCCCAGGCGTCAGCCTGTGCCCGCAGCCGGGGCAGGCCGGCCGGCGCGGGGACGGCCAGCCTGCGGCTGATCCGGCCGGCGACCGTCACCACCTCGTCGCCGTCCTCGACCTCCGTTAGGGTCGACGTCCTGGCCCGTTCCAGCAGCATCGCGAACCGCCCGTCGTCCCGTTCGTGCAGCAGCACGGCCCCACGCCCGTCCCACGCCGCGAAGGCGTCCGGCTCGTGGACGTTGCCCGGGTGCGGGAACGACACCTTCAGGACCGCGGCCCGCTCACCCTCCTGCCGTACCGGGACGATGACCCCGACGCCCCCGTGCATCACCTCCCCGTCCGGCACGCACCCCCAACGCGCCAGCAACTCCTCGACAATCCCCGGCAGTTCGGCGAGCCACACCGCTCCTGGCTCCCCTTCGCGCTCAACCGTGCTCCGGGCGAATCCCTCCGGTACCTCGATCATCCGGGCACCCTACGACCCGCCCCACCGCACCGCCACGAAGCGGACGCGCTGCGCCTGCTGGCGGGCCGGAGCGTGGCCGCGACCGGGGGCGCGGTCTGACCCACCCCGGACGGGGCCGGACCGGGCCGGCGGCCCGCACCCCGAGGCCCGCGCAACCCGCAGCCGGTGCACCACGCGCACCCCGCGGCCACCGCCCGGCCGGCCGCGTCCGGTGTTGTCCTCGGCCGCCGACCGTCCTCACCGGAAGCCTCCGCTGCCACGGCGGGTGCTGCCGGGCCGCGGCGTTCCAGGGCGTGACAGGGCCCCCCAAACGTCTCCCGCCCAGATCAGGGGGTTTGTGACACTGGGAGAATGACCAGTGAGCAGCACAGCGGCAGCGGTGGCACCGAGCTGGGGCGGTTCCTGCGGGCCCGCCGCAGCGAGGTCACCCCCGACCAGGTCGGTCTCACCACCGGCCCTGGACTGCGCCGGACACCTGGGCTGCGCCGCGAGGAACTCGCCACCCTCGCGGGTGTGAGCATCGACTACTACACCCGCCTGGAACGCGGCCGGGAGACCCGTCCCAGCCCGGCCGTCGTCGATTCCCTCGCCCGCGCCCTCCTGCTGGAGGCAGAAGAGCACGAGCACCTGCGGCAGCTCGCCCAGCGGGCCGCCCGGCACGCCCCCGAACCGCCCACCGCCCCCAGCCGCGCCCTGCGGCCCGGCGTCAAACTGCTGCTGGAGAGCCTGCGGCCCACCCCGGCGTACGTCGTCAGCCGCGCCTTCGACATCCTCGCCGCCAACCCCGGCGGACTGCGCCTGTACGCGGGAATCGAGAGCTGGCCGCTCCGGCAGCGCAATCTCGCCCGGTTCCTCTTCCTCCACCCCGCCGCCCGAGATGTCTTCGGGGACTGGAACAACCAGGTCCGCGGCTGCGTCGCCCGGCTGCGGGCGCTCGCCGGCACCGATCCCGACGCCCCCGACCTGGCCCAGCTCGTCGGTGAGCTGCTGCTCAAGAGCCCGGACTTCGCCCGCATGTGGGAGCGCTACGACGTCCGGGGGCACCGTTCAGGCACGAAGTCGTTCCATCACCCCGAGGTCGGCGACATGACCCTCGGATACCAGTCGATGCAGCTGGACGGGAGCCCCGGCCACCGCCTCGTCGCGTACTACGCGGAGCCCGGCTCCCCGACCACGACGCGATGGTGCTGCTCGACCTGCTCACCCCGCAGGCGGAGCAGCAGCCCGCCGCCGACCGCTCCCAGCCGGGCCGCGGCTGACCCTCCCCTCCCGCGGATCCATCCCCCGTCCCCGTACTGCGGTGGCCTTCGCCCCCGGCGCCGGCCGCACCCTCAGGAAGGTTCTACCGCCATCTCCACCTGGCTCATCCGGACCAGCCGGAGCACCGGCTCCCCCGCGTAAACCGGCCCGCCAGCCGCCCCGGCCCGTTGGGCCGCCCCTTGAGTTTTTCCGACCGATTCAGACCGCATCACCGACTGGAGAGCCTTGCTTACCGTCAACGCCTATGCCGCACCGTCCGCCACAGAACCGCTCGTCCCCACCACGATCCAGCGGCGCGACCTCGGCCCCAAGGACGTCCTGATCCAGATCAGCTACGCCGGCATCTGCCACTCCGACATCCACACCGTCCGCGGCGAATGGGGCCCGATCACCTATCCGCAGGTCGTCGGGCACGAGATCGTCGGAACCGTCACCGAGACCGGCTCCGAGGTGACGCGGCACGGCGTCGGGGACCGGGTCGGGGTCGGCTGCATGGTCAACTCCTGCCGCGAGTGCGCCAATTGCCGCGCCGGGCAGGAGCAGTACTGTCTGAAGGGCAACACCGGGACCTACGCCTCGGTCGACCGCGACGGGACCATCACCCAGGGCGGTTACTCCACCCATGTCGTGGTGGTCGAGGACTTCGTGCTGAAGGTCCCGCACGCCATCCCCTTCGAGGCCGCCGCGCCGCTGCTGTGTGCCGGCATCACCACGTACTCGCCCCTGGCCCACTGGAACGCCGGCCCCGGCAAGAAGGTCGCCGTGATCGGACTCGGCGGCCTCGGCCACATGGCCGTCAAGATCGCCCATGCGATGGGTGCGGAAGTCACCGTGCTCTCCCAGAGCCTGCGCAAGCGGGAGGACGGGCTCAAGCTCGGCGCCGACCACTACTTCGCCACCAGTGACCCCGCCACCTTCGACGACCTCGCCAACTCCTTCGATCTGATCATCAACACCGTCAGCGCGGTCATCGACCTCGACGCGTATCTGTCGCTGCTCGCGCTGGACGGCACCCTCGTGAACGTCGGCGCCCCGCCGCAGCCGCTGCCCGTCCGGGTCTTCACGCTCTTCGGCAACCGGCGCTCCTTCGCCGGATCCGGCATCGGCAGCATCCAGGAGACACAGGAGATGCTGGACTTCTGCGCCGAGCACGGCATCGCCCCCGAGACCGAGCTGATAGCCGCGGACGCCATCAACGACGCGTACGAGCGGGTGCTCTCCTCGGACGTGCGCTATCGCTTCGTCATCGACGTCGCCACCATGGCCTGACCCTTGGGCAGACCCCCGCACCTGGTCCGCAGCGACCGTGCGGGGGTCTGCCCGTAGGACGGCCGCGGGGCCCTTGCACGCCGCCCGCCCCCGCACGCTGCCCGCCCCCGCACGCTGCCCGCCCCCGCACGCCGCCCGCCCCCGCGATCGGCGGCCGTTCCCCGCCCGACCACTCCCCGACCCCGCCCGACCACGGCGTCCCGCGGCTTGACGGATTTAGTTATACCTCGCACAATATTTAATATGTCTACAACTCATTCTCTTCCCGCCGGTTCACCGCCGGCCTCAACCGGCCGCGTGCTGCTGATCGGCGCGTCCCGCGGTCTGGGCCTCGCACTGGCCCGGGAGTGGGCGCAGGACGGCCGGCAGGTCGTGGCCACCGTGCGCGGCTCGGGCCGGACCCCGCTGCACGACCTCGCCGACTCCCGCGCCGGGCAGATCGAGATCGAAACCGTCGACATCACCGAGCCCGCGCAGATCGCGGCGCTGCACGATCGGCTGGCGGACCGGATGTTCGACCTGCTCTTCGTGAACGCCGGCGTGACGAACCAGCCCGAGGGCACGGTGGCGGAAACCTCGACCGACGAGTTCGTCCGGGTCATGGTCACCAACGCGCTGAGCCCACTGCGTGTCGTCGAGGCGCTCCAGGACCGCGTCGAACCCGACGGCACCATCGCGGTGATGTCCTCGGGCCAGGGCAGCGTGGCCAACAACGAGCGCGGCGGCCACGAGGTGTACCGCGGCAGCAAGGCCGCGCTCAACACGTTCATGCGCAGTTACGCGGCCCGGCACGACGGCGAACGCCGTTCCCTGGTCCTCATGGCGCCCGGCTGGGTGCAGACTGACATGGGCGGCGCGGGCGCCCACCTCACCATCGACGAGAGCATCCCGAACGTCGTCAAGACACTCGACGCCCTCCGGGAGAGCCCGGGCCTGCACTACGTCGACTACCTCGGCCGGACCGTGGCCTGGTGAACGCGGGAGACTCCTCGCGACGCCCAGCCGATTCCGGCCAACAGGCGTGGGCCCTGATGTACCGCTTCGTCGAGGCGCACCACCGCCATGGCGAACTCGCCGAAGCGCTCGGATTCCGTCTCGGCGGCGGCCGGGGGAAGATCCTCTTCCAGCTCCGCCACGGACCGGCGACTCTCCGCCAACTCGCCGAGGCCAACGGCGTCGACGCCCCCTACGCCACCTTGATCGTCGACAAGCTGGAAGCCCACGGCCTCGTTGAACGCCGCCCGCACCCCGACGACAGGCGCCGCAAGCTGGTCACGCTCACGGCCGCCGGCCACCAGGCCATCGCGAACGCCGACGCGATCCTGCTGCGCCCGCCCCCGGCGATGGGAAGCCTCACGGCCGACGACCTCGGACAGCTCGCCGGACTCCTCACCCGTCTCCTCGACGCGGACGCCGACGCGGCCGGACCCCAGCCCCCGGAGTAGTGGTGGCCGCCCCGGCCACGGCGTCAGTGATCGATGTCCGGGGTCCGGCCGGCCCGGTCCGTGGTGGGGCCTGACCACTGGAGGAGGAAGCGCAGGGCGTCCTCGGAGGGGGAGCCGGGAGGGGCGGTGTAGGCGGCCAGGAACTGGTCCTGGTGGGTGTCGACGGACAACTGGTGGACGTCGAGGGTGAGGGTGCCCGCCACCGGGTGGCGGTAGGCCTTGGTGAGCAGGCGCGGGCCGCGGACCTGGTGGTCTCCCCACCACACGCGGAAGTCCGGGTCCCGCAGGCTGAGTTCGCCCACCAGCGCGGCCAGTGCCGGATCCTCGGGGTGGAGACCCGCTTCCATCCGCAGTACGGCTACGCACTCCCGTGCCACGCGCGGCCAGTCCGCGAACAGCGCCCGGTACGCGCTGTCGAGGAAGGTCATCCGGATCACATTGCGCTCGCGCGCGGGCAGCGCGCCGAAGTCCCCGAGCAGCGCGACCGCTGCCGCGTTCCAGGCCAGCACGTCCATCCGGCGGTTCATCAGCATCGCGGGCACCTCCGCCATGCCGGCCAGCAACTGCCGCAGTTCCGGGCCGACCTGCTGCTCGGCCGCCTGCCGTCGCCTGGGTGCGGGCCGCGCGACCTCGGCGAGCGTGAACAGATACGTCCGTTCGTCGGCCGCGAGCTCCAGCGCGTCGGCGAGCGCGTCGAGGACCGGGCGGGACACACGGTGGGTGCGGCCCTGCTCCAGACGCACGATGTAGTCGGTGCTGACGTGCGCGAGCTGGGCCAGCTCCTCGCGGCGCAGCCCCGGTACCCGGCGTAGCCGGCCGTCGTCCGGCAGGCCCGCGCGGCGCGGGTCGAGGGCGGCGCGGCGTGCGCGCAGGAACTCGCCCAGTTCGTTGCCGCCGACCGCCCCGGTGTGGTGCTCCATGGTTCCCAGTGTCCGCCGGAGCGCGGTCGGGTGCCTGGTACTGGTCCGCATAGGCAGCACCCTCCCTGGCACCGGCCTGCGCACGGAGTGACCGTGGGAGGAGGCGGCGGACAACCGGCCGCCGGGGTCCGCGTCTCCCGTGGGTGCCGCGTTCTCCCCGTTGTGACAGGTGCGGAGAAGATCATCATGAGGACAGACGTCACGTTCGACAGCGCCGGCCTGAAGCTCGCTGGCCACCTCTACACCCCTGAGGACGGGAAGCAGGGCCCGCGCCCGGCTGTCGTCGTCGGCCACCCGGCGAGCGGCGTGAAGGAGCAGGCGGCCGGCCTGTACGCCGAACGTCTGGCCCGTGCGGGTTTCGTCACGCTGGCTTTCGACGCCGCCCATCAGGGCGGGAGTGAAGGCACCCCGCGCGGCCTGGAGGACCCCGCTCAGCGTGTCGAGGACATCAAGGCCGCTGTCTCCTTCCTGAGCGTGCGCGCCGAGGCCGACCCGGACCGTATCGGGGCTCTCGGGATCTGCGCCTCCGGTGGGTACGTCGTTCCGGCCGCCGCCGGTGACCACCGGATCAAGGCCGTCGGCACGGTGAGTGCCGCCGACATCGGCCGGCAGTTCCGCGAGGGCGCCGACGGCACCCAGGACCCCGCGGTCGTCCAGGCGATGCTCGACGCGGCAGCCGCCGCCCGCACCGCGGAGGCCCGCGGTGCGGGCGCCGGGGAGTTCCCGGTCTTCCCGGACACGGAGGAGGAGGCCAGGGCGCTCGGCCGGCACGCCTTCGAGGGCTGGGAGTACTACCGCACCAACCGCGCCCGGCACCCGCGCTCGGCGGACTCCTTCACCTGGAACAGCGTCGACCGCATCGTGACCTTCGACCCGTTCCGGTTCGCGGGCCTGATCGCACCGCGCCCGCTGCTCATGATCGTCGGAACCGAGGCGGTCACCTCCCACATGACCACGGAGGCGTTCGCGAACGCCCGGGAACCCAAGAGCCTCCACTGGATCGAGGGTGCGAGCCACGTCGACCTCTACGACAAGGACGCCTACGTGACCCCCGCGGTGGCTGAGCTGACGGCCTTCTTCCGCAGCGGCCTCGGCGAGCCCGCCCGGGTGGGCTGAGACGGCTTTCCGCGCGCGCGGCCCAGGCCGGGGTCTACGCGTCGTCGTCTTCCCCCGCCGGGGCGTCGGCCACCGCGTCGAGGGCCGCGTGGAGATGGGGGATCAGGCGCTCCACGTCGGGGCCGTTGAGGACGGTGTGGCCCAGCAGCGTGCGGTTGAGGAGGACCCCGGCGCAGATGCCTTCGAGCCGATTCCGGTCCGCTCGGCGCCGGCCCGAGTGACCGGCTCCGCTCCCCGGTCGCCCGGGGCTTTGCCGCCCTGTTGGGGCAACCGGGGAACTCGCACTCGATGGTGGAAACCGCTCGGAACGCCAGGGGACGGTCGCGCGGCCGGGACTACCCCTTCGCGGTGAAGCGGGTCCTCCACAGGTCGCGGAGCAGTGCGATCTCTGCCATGTGGTGGATGAATTCGAGGTTGGTCCCCGCCAGGACGGCGACGTACGGGTCGTCGGGATCGGAGCCGTACGGGTACTGCGAGAAACCGACCGTGTCGAGCTGCTCGTCGGTGACCGCGGCGACGCTCTCGCGCCAGCGGTCGATCAGCGCCCAGAACCGTTCGAGCGCCAAGGCGGCGGAGGGGGTGAAGTCGACCAGCAGCCTTGGTTCCTGCCGGCGTTCGCCGAAGGTCCACTCCCACTGGCCCGCGAAGCACGAGTGCAGGTGCTCCAGCCGCCACGCGATCGTGGTGACCGACGTCGGGTCGGGCTCCGGCTCCCCGGTGTGGGCGAGGACCTGCTCGACCCGCTCGACGCTCACGTTCCAGTCGTCGGCGATCTTGGCGACCGTCATGCCGCCGGCGACCTGCCGGGCGACCTCGGCGTACTCGTTCGCCGGGATGTCCGGGGCACCCAGGTCGAGCACCCACTCGCCCGGCCCGTACGCCCTGGGGGTGACCGCCTCGCCCCTGCGCCGGACCGACCAGCAACCGGCCACTGGCTCCCACGCGTACTCCTCGTCACCGAGCCCCGTCAGCCGCACCTGAGCCATCTCCCGGGCCTGGTCGAACTGATCGAGCAGCAACCCCAGCCGTCCGGTCCGCACACCCTGCGTCTCCATGCCGGGCCCCTTCGCCGTCGCGTACCTCACCACGCCCAGACGGAAGCTAACGGCTCCCCACCCGGAACCGCGACCGATTTTTCCGCCCCGCAGCCGTGCGAGGTGCCGTCGTCGAGGTCCACCAAACAGCGATACGTCCGCTCCGCCCGCCTCGGAACCCGCCCGGGTTTTCAGGTGACTTCCGGCGCGGCCCACGAGAAGTCGTACACGGCGAAGTCAGTGACCGGGACGTAACCGATTCGTTGGTAGAGGCTGTTACTTGTCGGGTTGGCAGGGTCCGCGAACAGTACGACCTCTGTGGCTCCTGCGGTCAGCGCGGCTCTGCTCACGTGGACCGTCACCGCGCCCGCGTAGCCGTGACCCCGGAGGTGAGCCGGGGTGTAAACGGGGTCCACCCGGATCTGGCCGGCGACCATCGAGGTCATCCCCGCCATGGAGACGGGGGTGCCGTCCTGGGTCTCCCAGAACGTGAAGCGTTTGTCGGCGAAGCGGGTGTAGGACCAGGAGTCGGCATCCACGGAGCGGATTTCTCCGACAGCGGCAACGAACTCGCCGCACCAGCGGATGAGTTGCCCACGGTCCTGCTCGCCTGCGACTCGGCCTCGGCCCTCGGGGAGTGGCTCTGGTGGGGGGAGCGTGCCAAGGCGGTACAGGCGGAGCCGCTGCCGGAGCGTCGGAACCGCGCCGGTGTGCCGCTGCCACGCCTCGGCGAATGCGCTGGCGCTGTCGTCCTCTCCGCTGACGCCGGGGAGCGTATGGCCGAGGTCGGCCAGGCGAGCGGCGAGCATGCCGGCCTGCTCGCGGGTCACGGGGGTAAGGCCCAGGCGGCCGGGCGGGGTGCGGTAAAAGATGGCGCTGACCTCGCCCCCTTGCTCCAGTCGGCCGAAGACGGGAGCTTCGGAGCCGAACGCGTTCGCCCCGCGCGTCCGCAGGCCCTCGATTACCGTCAACGGCATGGTGTGGAGGGACGGGCGCGAGTTCAGAAAGCCTTCGGTCCGACCGAGAAAGTTGTCGAGGTCCTGCGTAAGGTGCCAGCCGTCCGGGCGCATGCTTCATGATTCCTCACGCACTCGCCCTCGGGGGCACGACCGCCGACAGGCAGCCGAACCGGAACTCAACCTGATCACCGAGCGAGCCGCGGGGGCGGGGTGCGCAACTTCGGGAGGGTCCCCGGCCGTGGGCAGGTGAAAGGACGGGATGGTGCGGTCGCTGCGGATGACCAGGGTGATGACGTTCAGGGGTGAACCGGACCCGGGGGCACTTCTGGTGCCGGCTCTGGGGCGGGACGGGCGTGGGGGAGCGGTGCTGTTGTCCACCGGGGCCGGCTGCGACGTGCACCGCTGGGACCCTGCGACGGGCCGGTTGTTGTGGCGGTTCACCGGGGCCGGCCCCGTGTCGGAGGTGGCGGTGGCGTGTCCGCCGCGGCGCGGTCCCCTCGTGGCGGTGGCGACCGATCTGGGGGTGGAGCGAGTCGACGCGGCGACTGGTACGGCCGTGCCGGACGAGGAGATGGGGGACGTCGACACCATCTGGGATGTCACGTGCGGTGTCCTGCCCGATGGGCGCGCCTTCATCGCGGGTGCCGCGCAGTGCGAGGGGCTGGTGCACTGCTGGGACGCAGCCACGGCCGAGCGGCTGGGGCCGCTGCCGGCCAATGACGACCGCCCGGTCAAAGCCGTCACGTCGATGACGCTGCCGGACGGCACCGTGCTGATCGCGGCGGAGAACGAAGCCGGTGTCATCCGCCGTTGGGACGCGGCCACCAGCGAGCCGGTCGGTGCGCCGATCCACGGCGCAGGGGAGTACACCATGCGACTTGTCTCCCTGGCCATGCCCGGCAACCGCTCCCTGCTCGCGTCCCTCGACATGAACGGCACCCTGTCACGCTGGGACGCCATCACGGGCGAGCAGGTCGGAGGGCCGCCCGAGTTGGGTCCCGATGCGGTGGGGATCGCCGCAGGGTGCCTGGGCGATACGGGCATGCTCTTCATTTCCACCGTCGGAGGGCCGACAGAGGTCCGCGACATCATCAGCGGCGCCCCCGCCGGCACACCGTTCCCGGGAGTCAACCCCTCCGCCCTGACCTGCCCCGACGGCTCCCTCCTGCTCGCCACCGGCGGTGCCCGCACGGGCGAGATGCACCTGTACCGGCTGACCGTCCCTGCTGACTGAGCCGCACCTTCGACGGGAACCGGAACCGGACGCGCAAGCGCAGCCAGGCCAGCGCGCGTCCGGCGTCCGGGAGCAGCGTGGTCCCGGGACGATGGGCTGAGATGATCTCTTCTGCCGTCTCCACGGTGTGCTGGTAGTAGGCCGGGAGCCGCTCAAGCGCGAGGTCCCGGTCGTCCGCCGGGTCATGGGCGAAGCAGAGGTTCGCGGCGAACTCGCGGAGGAGGTCGTGCAACCGGTACCGGCGCGGGGCCACCTCCTCCAGAAGGTGGTCGGTGTACAGGGCCTCCGGTGCGTCGCGGGGCCTGCTCAGGGGGCACGCCGACGAGCGCTGCCGCCGCCTGTGCGTCGATGTCGGGGTCGGGATGCAGCCCGAGCGGCCGGAACAGGCGGCGGTCTGGCGGGCGGCAGGTCCTGGTAGGAGAGGGAGGGGCCCGCGTGGGGCGGACTCCGGTCGGACTACGCGTAACGGCATGCGGTCGACGCTGTTCCCGGCGCGGGAGTCCGGCGGGTCCGAACCGGCCGCGGGTGCGGCCGGGTTGGTGCCGGGTCAGGAGGAGGGCATCGCGTTCACCCATGTGGCGCGCCAGGCGGGCGGGGCGAACGGATCGGCGAAGTACTGGGTTTCGAGGGCGACTTTGCCGTCGCGGAACTCCATCACGCTGACGACATACGTCGGTTGCCCGTCGTAGTCCATCACGTATTCGGTGATCCACAGGTCCCCGCTGCCGAGAATCCGGCGGACGGTGAAGGTGAGCTTCGCCGGGTGGTGTGAGCGCAGCGCCTGCAGATCGCGGCGGCCGTGGATGCGCTCACCCGACTGGGGATAGTCGGTGATGGCGTCGTCGTGATAAATCTCGTGCTCGGCGTCCTGGTCCCCGGCGGCAGACGCTGCCCAGTGCCGGTCCAGCGCCGCGCGAGTCTCCTGGTCTCCCATGACGTTCCCTCCGATCACGGGGGATGTCGGACGAGATACCTTGAAAAGGCGTCCCGGCCTCACCGACTCCAGGCTAACGCCGGTGTTGGCGGCCGACAGACTCGCGGTCGCGCTGACCAGGGCCAATGTGGGTGTCCGCAGCGAGAACGCCCCGGGGCGGACCGCGCGCTCGCCGCACCTCGGCACGGGCCGGGTTGTGGTCCTCCCCGCGGTCGCGCTGCGTGCCGGTAGCCTGATCGGGTGACCGAGCTTGAGCGGCCGCTGCTTGCGGATGTCTATCCCGCGCTGGTCTCCTTCCTGGGCACCGCGTTGGTCGCCGAGGGGGAGCCGGGCCTGGCGCGGAGCGTGGAGCGGCTGCGGTTCCACGGCTGGTGCGGGTGCGGGCCGTACTGCGGTTATCTGCGCACGGCTCCCGAAGGCCGGGCCGAAAACGCCTGGATCCATCTCGATGACGGGGAAGAACCCCGGGTCTGGCTCCAACTCGACCGTGACCAGGCCTCCTTCGCCGGAATGGAGATCTGCGAGTTCCGGCTGGGGCCGGCGCCCGCCCTCGATCCGGACCGGCCCCCTCACGTGAAATGAGCCGGACGGGCGGCGCGCGGCCCTCCCCATAGGTTAGGTTAGGCATACCTAAGTAACCGTGGCGCTCCGCTCGTTCCCCTGGAGAACTTCGATGCGATCTTTCCGTGCCCGCGTCATCCAGCCGACCGCCGCCGAGCGCGTACGGTCCATCCTGGCCGCGGCCCATTCGATGGCGGTGGTGAGCGACGGCGTGCGCAGCGAGGTGCGCCGCCTCGACGGGTCGGGGGCGATGAGCCCGATCCACCTGCACGAGCCGTCCGGGGCGACCCGCGCCCGGACCGCCGGATGGACCCCGGTGCGGCTGGAGTTCACCGATATCGCTCCCACACCCGTACGCGACCGGCTGCGTGCGCGTCTCACCCTGACCGGAGTGATGGCCGCCGCGTACGACGCCGGGTCCGCGCAGAGCACGTGCCTGGAGTTCGGCCAGGCGGTCCTCGAAGACCCCGAGGGACGCGCGGTCGTGACGCTGGACGCGCTGCGGGCCACGGACCTGGACCCGATTGCGACCAGTGAGGCGGGCATGCTGACCCATCTCATGGACAGCCACCGCGAACTCGTCCCCCTGCTGCTGCGCCTTGTCCGCCCGCAGCCGGACAGGAGCGTGCTGCGCGCCCTCCCGGTCGCGATGGACCGCTACGGCATCACCGTCCGCCTCGAATACCCGAGCGGTCACCACGACGTCCGGCTGCCGTTCGCGACGCCCGTGACCCACATCGACCAGGCCGGCCCGCAGATCCAGGCGCTCCTCGCGGCGGCGCGCCGCTGCTCCCACCACAACCGCCTGCTGACCTGACCGCGCCGGCGGGCGTTTTCGTACCGCTACCGTTGCTCCCCATGACCTCCACCGAGACAGGGATCACAGCGGAACTGGTCCAGGAGCTGCTGCGCGACCAGCACCCCGACCTGGCCGATCGCCCGGTGCGGCTCGGCGCGCGCGGCTGGGACAACCAGATGTGGCGGCTCGGTGACGACCTCGCCGTCCGGCTGCCGTGGGCGACACGGTCCGCGGACACGCTGCTGCGCAAGGAGCACGCCTGGCTGCCCTCCCTCGCCCCGCACCTACCGCTGCCGGTTCCCGTCCCGCAGCGCCTCGGTGAACCCTCCGCGCTGTTTCCGCGGCCCTGGATCGTCACCACCTGGGTGCCGGGCACGCCCGCCGACCGCGCCCCGGCCACGCGCACCCTGGAGGCGGCCGACACGTTGGCACTGTTCCTGACGGCCCTTCACCGTCCCGCTCCCGACGGCGCACCCGCCGGCGGTGGCCGCGGGGGGCCGCTGGCCGGCCACGCCGAACAGTTCGCCCAAGGGCTGGCCTCGGCCACCGAACTGGGACTGATCCCCGACCCGGACGCCGTCCGCGCGGTGTGGGAGGACGCCGCCGCCGCGCCGGTCTGGGCGGGCCCGGCGCTCTGGCTCCACGGCGACCTGCATCCGGCCAACGTCCTGACCACGGACGGCACCTTCTCCGGCGTGATCGACTTCGGTGAACTCTGCGCCGGCGATCCGGCCTGCGACCTGGCCGCCCCGTGGAACCTGCTGCCGGACGGCGCGGCTGACCGCTTCCACCAGGCGTACCGGCCGAGCCCGGACGCCGCGACCCTGCGCCGCGCCCGGGGCTGGGCACTGATGCGCGCCCTGGCCGGCATCCTCATCGGGGACGCCGGCGTCCACGGACGCCCCGGCGGCAAGCCCACCTGGGGCCCGCCCGGGCATGCCGCGCTGCGACGCCTCACCGCACAGGTCCGCCGCTGACCCCCGGACGTCACCGCGTTCGTTCCGCGGAGCCGGTCGCCGGGTGCGCGTCGGTGTCCTGGAGCGCCTTGGCGACGGCATCGGAGATGGCCTGCCGGACTTTCGTCCGGCGCCGTCTGCGCAGCCGCAGGTATCCGTACACAGCGGCGGCGACGGCCGCCAGCAGGGCCAGCTGTCCCCACGGCCAGGCCCACACCGTACGGCCCGCGGTGGTCGGGGCGACGCTGATCGGCGGCTGGTCCTGCGAGGCGACCGGCTGCAGGATCACCTGGGCGTCCAGCCGGACGGCGGGCCAGACGCCGGTCACGGTGGCGGTACGGGTCAGGGAGCCGCCGGGCAGGATTTCGGGCAGGTCGGCGACGGTGGCGGTCTGGCTCAGGAGCCCGAAGAGGCCCTTGATCCTGATCCGCTGATGGGCTTTCAGCCGGACGTTGCCGGTGTTGGTGACGGTGTAGCTGACATCCGCGCTGCCGCCGGCGGCCGGGTTCGCGGTCCCGTGGTAAGTGGCGTGGACCTCGCCGACGGTGAGGGCGGGGGCGAGCGGCCCGCTGACGCGGAGGTAGAGGCGGGAGCCGAGGCGCCGGTCCAACTGCACTGTCTTTCCCGCGCTCTTGGTGACCAGGGAGGTCACCACACCACCGGAGTGGTCGCCGGGGGTGGCGTTGGCGGGCACGGTGAGGGTGAAGGGCACCACCGCTGATTTCTGGCTCGCCAGCGTGATGGTGGCCGTCTTCATGGTGATCCAGGAGCCCACGTCGGTGGGCTTCTTCTCGGCCGCCAGCAGGTCGATGCCGCCGGCGGCGGTGGTGAAGGCGTCGCTGGCGTACACCCGGAGCCGGATGGTCGTGTCGCTGCGGTTCACCACGGCGATCGCGTCCGTGATCCGGGCGCCCGGGGCGAGGTCGTAGGTGAAGTGGGGGCGCCCCTTGCCGAGGGGTGTGTCGGCCGGCGCAGCCCCCCAGGTGACCTGGTCTCCTTGCCGGGCGGGCGCGGGTGCGGAGGCGGGGGTCCCGGGCGCCGCCGCGGCGCTGGTGGCAGCCGGCAGCAGCAGGTGTCCGCAGGCCGCCAAGGTCATCAGTACGGTGGCGAGAACCTTGCGCGGGACGAGCGGCACGGCGGATCTCCTGGTCATGTGGTGCTCTCCGTGGTCCTGGTACGGCGGCCGAGTTCGCCGAGGGCGCCGAGTGCGCGGCCCGCGGCGCCTTGTCGCCGGCAGGGCCGAAGGGCCGGCGTGCCCCCGCGATCGGTGCGGGGGCACGCCGGGTCGTCCGGGTGGGTTCAGGTGAGGGCGGTGAGGGTCAGGGTGGTGGTGTACGTACCGGGTGAGGTGGTGGCGGGCAGGTGGAGGTCGAGCGTGGCGCCGAGGGATCCGGTGCCCTTGGGGTGGCCCGCCGGGGCGGAGCCGAGCGTCGCGGAGGCGGTCAGCCCGGCGCCGTCGCCGGGGGTGACGGCGGTGCCCGGCGTGGCGCCCGCGCCGGGGGTGGTCACCGACGGGGTCCAGCCCAGATACCTGCCGGAGAGGCCGGCGGTGAAGTCACCGGTCTGGCCGGAGAGCGACCAAGTGGGGCCGCCGGTACGGGTGTCGGTCACGGTGACGGGCTTCAGGTCACCGGTGGATTCGAGATAGGCACCCTTGTCCACCGCGTCGGAGAGCGTCACCGCGTGGCTGTCGGCGTCGATCGTCCAGGTGAACCCGCCCACCTGCTCCGGTACCGTCACCGTGACCGTCTGCTCATCGGACGAGGGCGTCGGCGGCGACGCCACGGTCAGCGGCTGCCAGGCGTCGAGCGAGCGGTTGTCGAAGGTGTCCTGCCAGGTGGCGGTGTCGGTACGCCGCAGGAAGGCGCCGATTCCGTAGCTGTGTCCCGCGCTGAGCTTCCCGGCCGGCACGGTGAGCGGTATCGAGAACGCGCCCCCGCTGCGCTGCATGGAGTCGTAGTACAGCTGTCCGCTGCTGCTGTCGGGTGAGGTCGCGATCCAGTCGCGGTTCCCGGTCCTGCCGGGCTGCCAGACCCCGGCGTCGAACAGGCCGACGTCGAGTGAGTAGGTGAGGGTGGCGCTTTCCCAGTCGGGTACGTCGAAGCCGGCGCCGAGCACCGTGAGGCGGGTGGCCGTGTCCGGATCCACCGGTCCGCCGGGGACGGCGACGAGCTGGGGCTTTCCGGTCGCGCGGAAGACGCTCACCTGCACGGGCGCGGACGTCGAGGCGGTTCCCTCGACGTTGGCCGCCACGATCCGCACCGACGCCCCGTTCGCGTCCAGCGGCATGGCGGGGATCACGAACTGCTGGTCGCCCCCGACGACGGGCTGGGAGTAGACGGCGCCGGTCCAGGGCGCCCAGTGGGCTCCGCCGTCATCACTGCGTTCGAGGGTGACCCGGTCCGGGTCGATGGCCGGGTTGCCGGTGACCTTGAACGGGACGACCACCCGGGTGCCCTGGATCGCCAGGACGTCGCCGGGCGGGGTGGAGAACCGGGGTTCCGCGTACGGCGCGGTGGTGAGCCGCAGCGCCGTGGAGACAGCCTGCCCGTCGCTGTTCTCCGCCACGATCCGTACGTAGGTGTTGTTCCACGACGGTTCGACGGCCGGGATGGTCAGGGTCTCACTCGTCGCGCCGTCGATTGCGGTCCACGGTCCGTTCGGGGAACCCGACCTTTCCCACCGCAGATCGGCGTCGCCGTCGATGTCGGCCGTGACGGTGAGGTCACCGCCTTCGACGTACGGGGCTTCGGCGGTGGTCGAGGGGTTGCTGAGGATGACGGGGAGGTTCCGCACGTCGGGAGCCGAGTCGAAGCGTACGGAGAGGTCCAGGGGCGGCTTGTCCGGGTCGGCGCTCAGGCCGCTGGTGTGCCAGTAGCTGGACAGCCCCGTCTCGTACTGGAAGTCGACGAAGGACTGCGGCCAGGAACCCCAGCCGGGCTCGGCCGCCTTGACCGGGTCCGGGATCGCCGAGGTGGCGGAGCGGACCCCGTCGGTGAGCGGGAAGTAGTCGACGCCGGCGAACTCGGGCGAGATCTGCGCGCCGCCGCCCGGCCCTGCCGTGGTGTCCAGGCGCACCTGGGAGAAGGTGGCGACGGTGACGGAGCGCGGGGGTACGTCCTGCGACTGGCCCGGGTCGTCCCGGCTGGAGCCGACACCGCCGCTGGTCGCGGTGAGCGTTCCGGTGCCGTCGGTGGCGATGGTCAGGGTCGGGTCCTTCAAGTACCAGGTGACCAGGCCGGAGTAGGCGTTCGCGGTGAAGGCGCCGGTCCAGTGGACCGTGGCCTCGCCCGTGGTGGAGTTGGCCTGTCCGGTGCCATGGGTGAAGAGCACCCGCTGGTTGAGCTCCGATCCGGATGCCGGGATGCACTTGGTCGCGTCCGAGACGCTCTGCGCGGAGCCGTCGGCGGCCCGGTGGACGATCCGGACGTCGCCCTGCTCGGCCGCGAAAGCCTGCTGGGTGCCGGCCGAGAAGAAGTTGCAGCCGGAGTTGGCCGGGTTGCCGCCCTGGTAGATGTTGTTGACGCCCCACTCCAGGCTCGCGTCGGCGACGGGGGCGAGGGTTCCGCCGCCGGAGATGACGGTGAGCCGGGCGGGCGCCGAGGCCGTGGCGGGGCCGTGTCCGTTGTCGAGGCGGACGCGTACGTGGGCGCCGTCGTCGCCCGGGACCGCCTTGAAGGCGTAGTCCGGGCCGGTCGCCCCTGCGACGTCCGACCAGGCTGTGCTGTCCGGGGCCTGCCGCTGCCATTGGTACGTGATGGGGGCGGTGCCACTGGCGGTGACGGTGAACCGCGCGCTCTGGTACGCCTGCACCGAGGTGTCATGGGGTGGCTCGGCCACCGCCGCCGCCACTGGTGTGACGGTGAGCAGGGCTTCGTCCGAGCGGTGCTGGGCGAAGCCGGCGTCGAAGACATTGACGGAGTATGTCGCGCCGCTGTCGGCGTAGTTGGCGGTGAAAGTGTAGTCGGCGGTGTTGCTGCCGGCGATCGGGACGCTGCCCTTGGCGTCCGTGCGGTACCAGGTGTAGAGCTTGGCGCCGGGGAAGTCGGCGGAGAAGGTGACCGACCCGCCGTCCTGGACCGTCTGCGGCCGGGGCTGCGCGGCGAACGCCGGGTCGGACGTGGCCGTACGGCTGACCGGGCCCGGTGGCCGGTCGGAGGTGTGGAACGCGACGGGTGCCAGGCCGGCCGCCGGTGCGGCCCGGGGTCTTTCGGGTGGAGGGGAAGACGCCGCGGCGCCGGCGGCCGTTGCCGCGAACGCGCAGACGAACAGGGCCGTGAGAAGACGTGAACGCACGATGGGATTCCGCTCGTTCGAGAGGGAGTGGGTACCGCGGAGGACAACCGGGTGGGGCGGGCGCACGGCTGGTGCGGCCGTCCGGTCGCCGTCGCGGTGACGTGTGTGTGCCGGTGGGCGGGTCAGGAACCCGCGCGACATACTTAGGTTAGCCTAACCTAAGTATGTCGCGCGAGACATGCCGACGGAGCGTCGGGCCACCCGCTTCCGGAAGACCTCACGGGGCGGTCCGGGGGCCCCGCGTCAGAAGGGAGTTCAGCCTTTGGTGGCCGGCGGCCGGCTCCCGGTGAGTGCCTCGCCGACCGCTTCGCCGATCGCCGCGGCGACCTTGCGCCGGTGGCGCCGGCGCAGCCACACCTGGCCCCGGACCACCACCGCGAGGACGGCCGCCACGGCCAGCAGCGCCCACGGCCAGGCCCACACCGTCGTGTGGCCGGAGGCCGTCACCGGCAGCGTCGTCGGCTGCGGCTGCGCCTGTCCGGATCCGTCGGTGGCGGGCAGCGGGCGCAGTGAGACGGTGGCCTGCAGTGGTCCCGCGGGCCACACCCCACCGACCACGGCGGTACGGGTCAGCGCGTCGCCCGGCAGCAGTTCGGGCAGGTCGGGAAGGGCCGTACTGCCGCTGAGCGCGCCGAACAGGCCGCTGATCCGCACCTGTTGACGGGCCGTCAGCCGTATGTTGCCGTTGTTGGTGACCGTGTAGGTGAGGTGTGTTCTGCCGATGCCGACCGGGTTCGCGGTGCCGTCGTAGCGCGCGTGCACCGACGAGACCCGCAGGCTCGGGGTGAGGACCCCGGGGACGCGCAGGTAGACCCGGGAGCCCAGCCTGCGGTCGAGTGTGACGCCGTCCCCGGTGCCGCTGGTGACCAGGGAGGTGACGATGCCGCCGGTGTGGTCGCCGGGCGTGGCGCCGGAGGGCACGGTGACCGTGAAGGACACGGTGCGCGACTGCTGCGGGGCCAGGGTGAGGGTGCTCGTCCGCGGTGCGATCCAGGACCCGACGTCGGTCGGTCCGCGGCCGGCCGGCAGCAGGTCGAGGCCCCCGGTGGGGGTGGTGAACGCGTCGCTGGCGTAGACCCGCAGGGTGATCGGCCGGTCGCCGCGGTTGGCGATGTCGACCGCGTCCGTGATGCGGGTTCCCTGCGGCAGGGTGTACGTGAAGTGCGGGCGGCCGGTGCCCAGTTTGTTGTCGGCGGGCGTCACGCTCCACGTAACGCCCGGCGCGGTGGCGGGTTTCGCCGGTGCCGGGGCGACGCCGGGCACGGCGTGGGCGCCGGCGGCCGGTGCCCAGAGCCACAGCGTGGCGGCCAGTACGGCGACGGCCGTCCGGCGGAGCGCGGGTGCGGTGGAGAAGTGCATGGCGGGGGTTCCTTTACGTGCCTGGGTGCCTGCCTGGGTGCCTCCGACAGCGGGGCGGACAGGTGCCCCGGGCCGGACGCGGTGTCCGGTCCGGGGCACCCTGCCGGTGAACCGGTGGCTCAGCTCAGCGCGGTCAGCGTGAGCGTCGCCGTGTAGGTGCCGCCCGGAGTACCGGCCGGAACCTGGAGGTCGAGCCCGGCGCCGACAGTGGCGCTGCCCGTGGCGTGGCTGTCCCCGGCCGAGGCGAGGGTGGCGGCGTCGGTCAGACCGTTGCCGGCGGTGAGGCCCGGCGCGACGGCCGCACCGGGGGTGGCCCCGGCGCCCGGCGTCGTGACGTTCGGCGTCCAGCCCAGGTACTTGCCGGACAGACCGCCGGTGAAGTCACCGATCTGGCCGGCGACCGACCAGGCAGGACCGCCGGTGCGGGTGTCGGTCACGGTGACCGGGAGCAGGCTGCCGGTGGCCTCCAGGTAGGCACCCTTGTCCACGGCGTCGGCCAGTGTCACGGCCCGGTCGGTGCCGTCGATGGTCCAGCTGAACGACCCGCTGTGCGCGGGCAGGGTGGCGGTGATGGTCTGCTGGTCGTCGCCGGGCGCCGGGGTGCCGGCGTCGGCGAGGCTGATCGGGGCCGCGGCCTCGGCGCCCGCGTTGACACCGCCGCCGGCGCCCACGGTGAACACCGCGGGAGTGCCGCCGTCGAGCTTCTTGGCGTCGAGCGCGGCGGCGTCGATGGTCAGCGTGACCTGGAAGCTGCCGTCGTCGTTCAGGAGCGCCTCGTTGGCGGCGCCGGCCGTCGGCGTGCTGTGCACCCAGATGGCGCCCACGTTGGAGCGGGTGGCGGCCGGGAAGCCCTGGGAGGGCTGCCAGCCCGCCTGCTGGATCCAGCCCAGCTCCACGTACGCGCCCGCGTTGCCGGTGCCGTGCGCGTTGGGCGTGGTGGTGTCGTAACCCGTTCCGGAGACGGTGACGGTGTCACCGTCCTTGAGGTTCGCGGTCGGCGACACACTCAGCTCGGGGTGGTACACCGGGGTGCTGGGAGCAGCCGACCAGCTGACCGAGATCGGTTGGGCGACCTTGTCGGTGTCGTTGAGGTTGGAGCTGTACCAGTAGGAGCTTTCGCCGGTGAGTGCCTGGAAGTCGACGAAGGATTGGGGCCAGGAGCCCCAGTCGGAGCCGGACGTGTACTGGGGTGAGGCGCCGGCGGGCAGGGTGACCGAGACACCGCGGTAGGAGGGGTTGACGGTGAAGCCGGTGTCGGTGACCGTCACTCCGGTGAGGTCGGCGAGGGTGACCGGGGTGGCGGGCAGGGGTGCCCACTTGGTGGGGTCGGTCATGTCGGCGCCGTAGCCGCTGAGGGTGGCGGTGACCTTGCCGGTGCCGTCGGAGTTGACGGTGAGCTTCGGGTCGGTGGCGGTCCAGTAGACCATTCCGCCGTAGAAGGCGGAGGTGAAGGAGCCGGTCCACTGGACAGTGGCGGTGTTCGCCGCGGCGTCGACGGAACCCGTGCCGCCCGCGATCTTCACCCGGGTCCCGGTGTTCGTCGACGTGCTCACCGGACTGCCGTCAGGGCCCTGGCACTTGGTGGCCCAGGTGGGTTCGGCGTAGACGCCCGCGGTGTTGGGCTTCTCCACGGTGACGTTGCCGGCGTGCGTGGCATAGCCGGGTGAGGGCGTGGTCGCCGTCCACGGAGCGCTTGCCCCGGTGTCGCCGGCCGCGCCCGCCGACAGGAAGTTGCAACCCCCGAAGTACGCACCGGCGTTGGCTGTGTTGTCCAGGCCCCAGCTGAAGGTCGCGTCGGAGACGGTGGTGGCGGTGGTGGCGGACGCGCCGGCCGCGTTGGCGGTACCGGTCAGTCCGAGGCCGCCGGCCGCCGCGAGCGCGGCGACGGTGAGTCCTGCCAGGGTCCGCCGTCGGGCGGTGCCCGATCTGGCGGGTCCGGTCGCGCGCCTTCGGCGCGCGGTGGTTCCATACATCTGCGGTTCTTTCCTTCCGAGGGAACCCGAGGTGGCACCGGGTGGTGCCACCAGGTGGGGGCCGGGCGTGCCGGCCTGGCCCCCACCGTCTTTCCGGCACCCGGCCCGGGGGCCGGTGCCGGTCCGTGGGCGGCGGGGTCAGCCCCGCTGCCGCCGGACGCGTACGCGGACACTCGCTACGAGCACGGTGCCGCCGAGCAGCGCCAGGACCGAGGCGGTGAGCGGCACACCGATGCCCAGGCCGGTGGCGGCGAGCGAGCCGGGGCGGTACTGCACGGTCGGGATCAGCCCGCCGTCGCCCGTGTCGCCGCCGGAGCCGGACGCGCCTCCGGCGCTGCCGGACGTGCCGCCGGCGGTGCCCGCTCCGGTGTCGCCGCCCGGCGGCTGCGTGCCCGTGCAGCCCGAGAGCAGCACCGTGGCGTCGTCCAGCGCCTGGCCCTTCTGGTAGAAGGCGGTGCCGTCGAAGGTGAAGGCGCTGGTGTCCTGGATCGCGGTGTGCAGGACGCGCGTGATGCCGTCCGCGCCGCTGACCGGCGAGGAACCGGCGAGGTCCAGCGAGGCGAGGGCGACATCCTGGCGTGCGTCGGTCTTAGCGGCCTTGCCCGGCTCCGTCATGGTCAGGGTCACATCGGCGTACAGGGTGCCGCCGGCGCCCTTCACCACGAGTTCGGGGTCGGCGATGGTGATGTCGAAGAAGTGCGCGGGATAGCTGAACTCGACCGTGCCGCCGTAGTGAACGGTGAAGTCGGACGCGCTGACGTAGGACGGGCTGGACGCGAACGGCCACAGGAAGGTGCCGCTGGCCGGCTTGCCCGCCAGCGCGAGGTCCTGGCCGGTCACCTGGGCACCGTCGCTCGCGGTGATGTGGTTGGCGCCGCCGCCGGAGATCACATACGAACGGAAGCTCTTCTTGAAGCCCCAGACCAGGCTGCCGCCCTTGACTCCGTCGGCGAGCGTGCAGCCGGCCGTCGGTGTCGTGGTCGGGGTGGTGGGGGTGACGGACGTGGTCGGGGCTGGACTCGTGGACGGTCCGCCCGTGGTGGGGGGAGTGGTCGTGGGTGTCCCGGAGCCGGTGGGCGCGGTGGTCGGAGAACCGGTGCCGGTGGGGGGCGTGACGGAGTACGCGACGGAGATCGGTTGGGCGACCTTGTCGGTGTCGTTGAGGTTGGAGCTGTACCAGTAGGAGCTTTCGCCGGTGAGTGCCTGGAAGTCGACGAAGGATTGCGGCCAGGAGCCCCAGTCGGATCCGGACGTGTACTGCGGTGACGAACCGCTCGGCAGTGTCACCGCCACTCCCCGGTACGCCGGATCGACGGTGAAGCCGGTGTCGGTGACCGTCACTCCGGTGAGGTCGGCCAGTGTCACGGGGGTGGCGGGCAGGGGTGCCCACTTGGAGGGGTCGGTCATGTCGGCGCCGTAGCCGCTGAGGGTGGCGGTGACTTTTCCGGTGCCGTCGGAGTTGACGGTGAGTTTGGGGTCGGTGGCGGTCCAGTAGACCATTCCGCCGTAGAAGGCGGAGGTGAAGGAGCCGGTCCACTGGACGGTGGCGGTGTTCGCCGCGGGGTCGATGGACCCCGTGCCGCCCGCGATCCGGACCCGCGTCTGCGTACTGGTCGTGGTCGTCACCGGACTCCCGCTCGGGCTCTGGCACTTGGTGGCCCAGGTGGGTTCGGCGTAGGTGCCGGCGGCGTTCGGCTTCTCGACGGTGACGTTGCCGGTGTGCGTGGCGTAGCCGGGTGACGGTGTGGTCGCCGTCCACGGCTTGCTCGCGCCCGTGTCGCCGGCCGCGCCCGCCGACAGGAAGTTGCAACCCCCGAAGTACGCACCGGAGTTGGCGGTGCTGTCGAGTGACCAGGTCAAGGTGGCGTCGTCCACCGTCGCGGTGGCCGCCGCCGCGGGCGGGGCGTGGACGACGAGGCCGACGGCGAGTCCCGCGACGAGAACGAGCGCGGACAGTGCGGTGGTCACTGGGCGGGCCAGCAGGGAGGCCACCGGTCGGTGGCGTGGAGTGGTGGTCGGTCGTGCCGGCATGGCGTGCTCCTCTTCGCTTTCCGGGCCGGGCGGGCGGGTCAACTACCCGCGGGCGTACGGCGCTTGCGGCGCCGCCTGACGAGTACGGCCCCGCCGCCGGCGACCACGACGGCGGCCGCGGCGATCCCGGCGACGCGCAGCCCGTCACCCGATGACGTGTGCAGGGTGGTGGCGACCGGGGTGGTGGAGGGGGCGGGCGTGCCGGAAGCCGGGCCGCCGCTCGGGGCCGGCGGTGCGGCGGCGCTGCTCGGCGCGGGCGGGGGAGTGGTGGTGGGCGGCGTGGTGACGGGGGCCGCCGGGGCCGTGGTGGCGGCCTTCGTCGTCGTTTTCACCGGCGGCTTGGTGGCCGACGCCGCCGGCTTCTGCTGCCGGGGCACAGCGAAGGTGACAGGCGTGAAGGTCTCGTTCCGCGGACTGACCACACCGTGCGCGCCTATGGTGATCACGCCGCACTGCTCGCGTGTGCAGTCGACCTGCCGGGTCTTTCCCCCGGTGCCGGTGGCGGAGAACTTCGCCCCGGGGACGACGAGGGTGGTGTGCCAGCTGCCGTCGGCTCCGATCACACCCCCGTTGGCCTCGGCCAGGGTGCTGCCGTCGATGAAGGACACGAACTTCTGGAACCCGTTGTTCTTCTTGGTCTGCGCGTCCGGCACATACACGTAGTCGGTGCCGCTGGCCCCGCCCTGGCTGGGCCGCCACTTCCCGTCGACGGTCCCGAAGAGCACGTAGATGCCGCCGAAGCCGCCCTTGACGGACTGGAATCCGGTGCCGGAGACGCTGAGCGTGGTGGCGTAGTCGGGGTCCGCCGTCGCCGGACCGACCACCACCCGGGCGCCCGCGGCCAGCGCGGGCTGTGCCACCCCGAGGCCGGCGGCGACCGCGGCCACCACCGTGGCGGTCGCCGCCGGCCACCGCCACCGTATGCGGTCGTGCGTGCGATTCATGGCATGTCCTTACTGTTCAGGGGTGTTCACGAGCTGTTCCGAGGTGTCCGTGGGTGCGTCTCCCGACCGCTGGGCGGATGCCGCTCAGGGTTGTCGGTGCCGCGCGGTGCGCCCGGCGCGGCGCGGCACGACGATCAGGCCGCCGTGTGCGGGGTGCCGGATGACGTCCACGGCAAGGCCGTAGACCCGTTCCAGCAGGGCTTCGGTGAGGATGTCCGAGGGGGAGCCGGTGGCGACGAGCCGGCCGTCGGCGAGGACAGCGATCTCGTCGGCGTAGGCGGCGGCCAGCTGGATGTCGTGGAGAACCACCAGCACCGCCTTGCCGGTTGCCGCCTGCGCGGCGGCCAGCCGCATCAACTGCTCCTGGTGGCGCAGGTCGAGGGCCGCGGTGGGCTCGTCAAGCAGCAGGACACCGGCACGCTGGGCGAGGACCCGGGCGAAGGACGTGCCGGCCTGCTCACCGCCGGAGAGCGTGGGGTAGTGGCGGTCGGCGAGGCGCAGGAGGTCGGTGGCACCGATCGCCTCGGCGACGGCGGCCTCGTCCTCGTCCTCCCGTTCGGTGCCGGCCCAGGGGGCGCGGCCCATGGCCACGACCTCCGCCGCGGTGAACGGGAAGGAGAGCGTGGGCCGTTGGGGCAGCACCGCACGGCGCCTGGCGAGGTCCACCGGATGGGCGTGCCGGACATCGAGTCCGCCGAGCGTGATCACGCCTTCGCTCGGCGGCACGTCACCGGCCAGCAGGGACAGCAGCGTCGACTTCCCGGCCCCGTTGGGGCCGATGACGGCCAGCACGCGGCCGGCCACCAGCCGCAGGTCAACCCCGCGCAGCAGCCACCGCCCGCTGGTGCGCAATCCGATGCCGTCCGCGGTCAGTGCCGCCGAACCGGGCTCGGGCGCGGGCGGCAGCTGCGTACGGCCGCGCAGCAGCCGGACCAGCGCGCCGCCCGCCCGCCGCGGGGCCGTACCCGTGCCCGCGTTCGTGCCTGTGCCCGCGCCCGTCCCTGTGCCCGCGCCTGCGCCCGTGCCGGTCATGCCCATCCCCCCTGCCGGGATCTGGTCCGCCGCAGCAGCCAGAAGAAGAACGGCCCGCCGACGGACGCGGTGAGCATGCCGATCGGCAGGTCGGCGTAGGCCACCGCGGTACGGGCCACCAGGTCCGCGGCGGCCAGCAGCACCGCTCCGCCCAGCACGCACGCCGGGACGAGCACCCGGTGTCCCGGCCCGACCGTCATCCTGATCAGGTGCGGTACGACCAGGCCGACGAAGCCGATCACCCCGCTGAACGCGACCGCCGCGGCGACCATCACCGCGACCAGCACGATCGAGGTCAGCCGCAACCGCTCGACGTCCACACCGACATGGCGCGCGGCCCGGTCGCCGAGGGCGAGCAGGTCCAGCCGCCGGGCCAGCAGCAGCGCGCCCAGCACACCGACCGCGACGAACGGCGCCACGGTGCCGACGTAACCCCAGCGGCTGCCGTTGAGGCTGCCGAGCTGCCAGAAGACGATCTGGTCCCGGGCGGTCTGGTCACCGAAGTAGGTGCAGAAGGCCAGTCCGGCGCCGGTGACCGCGTTGACCGCGATCCCGGTGAGCACCAGCGTGACCACCTCGGTGCGGCCGGACGACCGGGACAGGAAGTAGACGAGCAGCGTCGCCGCCAGCCCGGTGACGAAAGCCGCGACAGGCACGGTGAACTCGCCGAACACCGAGAACCCGCCGACGATGACGACGGCCGCGCCGATCGCGGCGCCCGACGACACCCCGATGACCCCGGGGTCGGCCAGCGGATTGCCGAACACCCCCTGCATCAGCGCGCCCGCGCACGCCAGCCCGGCGCCCACCAGCAGGGACATCACCACCCGTGGCATCCGCACCTGCCACAGCGTCTCCTCGGCGAAGTGGTCGCGGACCGGATGCCCGAGGTGCAGCGGCCCGGACAGGCGGTGCAGTACGGAGGCGGCCACGTCCCCGAAGCCGATGCCGTACTGACCGAGCGCCGCCGAGGCGAGTGAGACCACCACGAGAGCGACGGTGAGGCCGGCGAAGAGCAGGGTGACCCGGGCCCGCCGGCTGCCGCCGGGGGCGGCCTGCGTACCGTCCGGGGCGGGCCGGGCGGGGCCGGTTCCCGATCCGTCCGGTGCCTTGACCAGGGCGCTCACCTGGCACCCGCCGGGACGGTGGCGGGGTCCTGGCCAGGCGCGTACAGCGCCCTGGCCAGCCCGTCGAGCACGGGCGCGGTCAATGGGCCGAAGGACAGCACCTGGTAGTCGCTCATGTCCACGATGCGGCGCTGTCTGCCGGCCGGTGTCTGGGCGACGCCCGGGAGCTTCAGCGCTCCGTCCACCCCGCCGACCGACTGCAGGCCCAGCGTCATCATGATGATGACGTCGGGTCTGGTCTTCGCCAGCGCCTCCGCGTTGAGCGGGCTGAAGCCCTTGATCCCGGCCCGGGTCGCCACGTCCACCCCGCCGACCGCGTCGATCAGCGAGTCGGCGCCGGAGCCCTGGCCGAAGATGTAGTACACACCGGCCTGGCCGCGGACGTAGAGGAACTCCACGCGGAGCCGCCGCGCGGGCTCGGCCGGGACCACCTTCGCGATCTGCGCTTTCTCGGCCGCGATCTGGGTGTCCAGCCGGTCGCCGAGCAGCTTGCCCTCGGCCCGTACGCCGAGGGCCGCGGCCACCTGGTCCACCAGGGGCCGCACGGTGGCGATCCCGCGCTTGGCGTCGACGACGACCACCGGGATGCCGGCCGACCGCATCTGCAGGACCACGTCCCAGGGGCCGAGCGTGCTGTCGGTGATGAGCACGGTGGGGTGCAGTTTGAGGATGGCCTCGGCGTTGAGCTGATGCGTGCTGCCGGTGACCACGGGCAGCTTCGCCGCCTCCGGGAATCCGGTGGACTGGTCGCGGCCCACCAACTCGCCGCCCAGGCCCAGTCCGTAGACCGTTGCCGACAGCGTGCCGTACAGGTCGAGGGCGAGGATGCGGTCGACGCTGCGGACGGTCACCTTGGTGCCCTGGTTGTCGGTGACGGAGGCCGGCAGCACCGGATGCGGGGCCGTGGTGACCGGGGTGATGTCGGCGTCGGCCACCGTCGCCGTCGTGGGCCCTTGGTACGTCCTCGGATCGGCCAGCGGCTTCAGCTGCGACCACGGAAGGACCGGATTGCGCGTCGCGGTGACCGAGCCGCCCGCCGCGGTCGGCGCGGAGCCTCCGCCGCCGCAGGCGGTGGCCGCGGCGGCGAGCACCAGGGCCGCGGTGACGGCGGCGACGCGGCGCGGAGGCGGCCGCAGCCGCCACTTTCGGATGATGCCAGGCCGAACCGCGCCCATGATGCCCCCACACTCCCCGGCCGTGCCGGACCGACGCTCCCCTGACGGCCCACAGCAAGATCGCTGAATTGAACTTAGGTAAGGCTAGCCTTACTTTCTCTGAATGCAAACCCCTGCCGCACATTTCGCAGCCGGCCGGTGGGGTCTTGCCCGGGCGCGCTGCCTGCGGGGACGTGCCGAAGGGAGCGCGGCGGGGCCGTGCTCCGGGGCCGACCGCACCCGGTGTTCGGAGACCCGGTCGCGGACGCGGAACGGCAACTCGGCTTCCCCGCAAGAGAGTTCGGCGGCGCTGCGGCAGGCGGCGGGAAAGCGCCCCGCGGGTGACTTCCCGCACCGACCCGAAGGCGGCGCGGGCGCGCCCGGTGGCTTTCGTTCAGTCCAGCGGCGGCTGGTCGAACGCGGAGATCAGGGCACCGACGTCGCGGCGCCGGGAGGTGGCCGGCCATACCGCCCAGGTGCGGCGCACCAGCGGGTGGCCGGTGAGCGGCGACCACACCACGCTGTCGGGGATGGACTGCGACCAGTGCGGGGGTGCCAGCGCGAAGGCCTGCCCCGCGCTGACGGCCGCGAGCTTCACCTCGGCGATCAGCGCCTGCCCTTCGGGCGCGTCGGGGCCGAGATCCAGACCGTGGCTGCGCAGGATCGCCGTCAGCTCGTCGTACCAGGCGGGGCTGCCCGCGCGGGGGAAGCCCAGCCACTCCAGACCGGCGAGCGCGTCCAGCGCGATGCCCTCGGGGCCCACGAGTTCCGCCGCCCGCTCCCTGGCCAGCAGGACGCCCAGCGCCTCCCTGACCACCAGCAGCGCGTCGAAGTCCTGCCCGGGCGGACGCTCCCGCAGCAGTCCCACATCGAGTTCGCCCTGCTGGAGCGCGGCCAGCTGGCTGGAGGTCGACAAGTGGCGCGCCTGCACCCGGGTGCCGGGGTCGGCCTCGGCCAGGCGGGCCAGCGCGGTGGTGAGCACCTCGGTGGGCAGCTCCAGCGGGATGCCGAGCCGCAGCACCCCGCCGCCCGCCGCCGCGTGACGGGCCATGGCGCGTACCGCCTGGTCGTGGCGGGCGACCAGGGCACGGGCCTCGCCGAGCAGTGTCGCCCCGGCGTCCGTCGGCCGTACGCCGGTGCTGCTGCGGACCAGGAGCTTCACGCCGAGCTGGCGCTCCAGCCCGCCGACGGTCTGGGAGAGCGCCGGCTGGCTGATGTGCAGGCGGCGGGCGGCGGCGGACAGCCCGCCCTCTTCGACCACCGCGATGAACGCCCGCATCTCCCGCATCTCCATGACCCCATCGCACCACGCCGCAGGCCCCGGGGCCACGCACTGCCAGAGGATCCGCTTATGGCGCCCCTCGGCCCGCTGTCTTGCCGGGGCCTTGGGGTTCAGGGCATCGGAGAGTTCCCTGGTGAGAGAGCACCACCCGATCGTTTCGAGGAGTCCTTCACATGAACACCCAGCCCGCGTACTTCACCGCGTTCGAGAACCTGGCGATGGAGCGGACGCCCTCCGGAGTCCTCACGGTGCGTTTCCACACCGGCGACGGCCCGGCGACCTTCACCGGCCGGCTGCACACCGACTTCCCCCGCGCCCTGTACGAGATCGGTGAGGACCGCGGCAACCGCGTGCTGGTCCTGACCGGAACCGGCGACCGGTTCATGACGGACATCGACGGCGCCAGCCTCGGCGACATCACCAGGCCCGCTGAGTGGGACCGCACCATTTCCGAAGGCCGCCGCGTCATGCAGCGCCTGGCCGACCTGGAGATGCCGATCGTGGCCGCCGTGAACGGGCCGGCCACCATCCACAGCGAGTATGCCCTGATCTCCGACATCGTCATCGTCTCCGACACCACCGTCTTCTCCGACTTCCCCCACCTGACTTTCGGGATCGTCCCCGGCGACGGCATCCACATCGTGTGGGAGGAGGCCCTCGGCCTCAACCGGGCCCGCTACCTGACCATGACCCACGGTTCCTTCACCGCCGAGCAGGCCGAACGCTGGGGCGCCGTGGCCGAGGTCGTCGCCCAGGACAAGGTCCTCCTGCGCGCCCGCGAACTCGCCGAGACGCTGGCCGCGAAGCCGCAACTGCTCACCCGCTACCTCGCGGTGACACTCCGTCAGCGCATCAGCCGGCGGATCGCCGAGGGCACCCAGCTCGGCATGGCCCTGGAGGGCCTCACCGCCGCGGACCTCGCCCACCAGGGCTGACCCGATTCCCGCGGTGCGGGACGCGGGGACCGCCGGCGGGGCGGCGGACCGCGCCCGGCCGGCCCGTCTCAGTCGTGCGGGACGATGGCGACCGGGCAGACGGCGTGATGAAGGGCCGCGTGGGTGACCGGGCCGATGCGGATGACGGCGGGGGCGGGCCGCCTGCGGCGGCCGACGACCAGCAGGACCGTGCCGTCGGCCGCCTCGATCAGGCGCTGCGCCACCGGTCCGTCGACGACGGTCTCCTTCACCTCGACGCCGGGGAAGCGGGCACGCCACGGCGCGAGCATCGCGGCCAGCCCCTCCACCTGCTCGATCCGCAGCTCGCGCGCCAGCTGGGGTCCTGGCGGCGGCGCGGCGTAGCCGTACTCCCGGTGCCGGTCCCAGACGTGGAGGGCGCGCACGGTGGCGCCCCGGGCCGCCGCGGACGCGAAGGCGAAGGCGAGCGGCGGGTCGTCGGGGCGGCCCAGGTCGAGACCGACGACGACCTCCCTGCGGCCCGTTTCCCGCGCCGCGCCCTCCGCGCGGACCGCCACCACCGGCCGCTCGGAGCGCGCCGCCACATGCAGGCCCACCGAGCCCTGGAAGAATCCGTACATCTCGCCGAGGCCCCGCGAGCCGAGCACCACCATCTCCGCGGTGGCCGCCGCCTCGACCAGGACGTTCATCGGCGTGCCGGCGACCTGCCGCACGGTGATGTCCAGCCCCTGGTGACGTTCGGCGAGCTCTTTGCCGGCCTCCCGCACCTGGTTCTCCTCCCAGAAGCGCAGCCCCTCCGGTGCCGGTGAGAACTGCACATTGCTGATCGGCGCCTGCCAGACATTGAGCAGCTCGACCGGCAGGTGCCGCAGCGCCGCCTCCTCACCGGCCCACCGCGCGGCCGCAAAGCTCTCAGCGGAGCCGTCCACTCCGACCAGCACGGGGTTCGCCATCTTCGGTACCTCCTGAGACGTTGATTTCACCCATTCGTTGGGAAAGCGACCTATTAGAGCCGATTATCCCAGGTCATCCCTGGGGACGGCCAGGGCCGGTCAGTCCATGGCAGGTGCCGTTGGGCCCTGCCGTGATGCCGCCGGCCGGTCGTACGGCGATACGGCACACGGCCCCGACAGAGGGACCGGTCGGCCCTGGCGGGCGTCGGGACCCGGGCGCAGGCTGGACAGAGAGGGACGGAACCGGCGTCCGGGTGACTGCCGCCGCACGTGCAGAAGTGGCCCCGCGGAGCGGACCACGAAGAACACCACGTCCCAGAAGAACACGAGGAGTTGGCACCATGAAAGCACTCGTCTTCGACGGTCCGGGCCGATCCGCCTGGCAGGACGCCCCCGACCCCGGCATCAAGGACCCCGCGGACGCGATCATCCGCGTCGAGGCGGTCACCATCTGCGGCACCGACCTGCACATCCTCAAAGGGGACGTGCCCGAGGTGCGGCCCGGCACGATCCTCGGCCACGAGGCCGTCGGCGAGGTCATCGAAACCGGCAGCGAGGTCCACGACTTCCAGCCGGGCGACCGGGTGCTGGTCTCCTGCATCAGCGCGTGCGGCCGGTGCCGCTTCTGCCGGGAAGGCGCCTACGGACAGTGCCGTGGCGGTGGCGGCTGGATCCTCGGCCACACCATCGACGGAACACAGGCCGAGTACGTGCGCGTACCCTTCGCCGACCTGTCACTCCATGCGCTGCCGGCCTCGGTGAACGCCAAGGACGCGGTGCTGCTCGCCGACATCTTCCCCACCGCCTACGAAGTGGGCGTACTCAACGGTGAGGTACGGCCCGGGGACACGGTGGCCGTGGTCGGGGCAGGTCCGGTCGGACTGGCCGCGATCGCCACCGCGAAGCTGTACTCGCCGGAGCGGATCATCGCCGTCGACCTCTCGCCCACCCGGCTGGACGCCGCGAAAGAGCTCGGCGCGGACGCCGTCGCCACGGTCGAGGAGAGCGCGCAACTGGTCGCCGACCTCACCGGCGGGCTGGGCGCGGACGTCACCATCGAGGCGGTCGGGGTGCCGGAGAGCTTCGAGCTGTGCACCCGCATGGTGCGCCCCGGCGGCCACCTCGCCAACGTCGGCGTGCACGGCGCGCCGGTCACCTTGCACCTGGAAGACCTGTGGGCGAAGAACGTCACCATCCGCACCGGACTGGTCGACACCTCCTCCACCCCGACCCTGCTGCGGATGCTCATCGACGGCAGGCTCCCCGCGTCCTCCCTGGTCACCCACACCTTCGAACTCGACCGGATGGACGAGGCGTACGACATCTTCGCCCGGGCGGCCGACACCGGCGCGCTCAAGGTCGTACTCGGCGAACCGGCGCACGACACCGTGAGCGTCCGGGACGAGACGATCCCCGGCGCCGAAAGGCCCGACGAGAGGTAGCCCCCGTGACTCAGGCTTCGAGCGCATCCGCGCAGGGCGACGTCGGACGGCGGCTGGCGCAACGGCGCGAGCAGCTCTCGCTGACCCGGACGCAGGCCGCAGAACGGGCCGGTGTCGACCCGGGCTACCTGGAGTACGTGGAGGAGCAGCCGGGAGCCTCGCCCGGGGCTGAGTTCCTGCTGCGTATGGCCGACGCCCTCGACACGACGCTGTCGCATCTGCGGGGCGGCGACACCGGGCTGCCCCCCGGCACCGGCCGGGCCGCCCGGAACCCGCGCTTCACCGAACTGGACGCGGCCGAGTGCCGTGCGCTGATGGCGGACCACGGTGTCGGCAGGATCGGGGTCCGTACGCCGGAGGGTCCGGCGATCGTGCCGGTCAACTACGACGTGGTGGACGGCGCGGTCGTCTTCAGGACGGCGCCCGGCAGCGCCCCGTCGCTGGCGGCGGGGCACGAGACCGCCTTCGAGGTCGACCGGATCGACGATGCGCTGAGCCGGGGCTGGAGCGTTCTCGTCACCGGCCCAGCCGCCCGGGTCACCGACCCCGAGACCGTACGGCACCTGACGGCCCGGGCGTACACGACCCCCTGGGCCGGGGGAGAGCGTGACGAGTGGATACGGCTCGAACCGGCACGTGTCAGCGGGCGCCGCATCACCACCCGCTGACCGGGCCCGCAGGCCGCGTACGGAAGCCGGATACGGAAGCCGCATACGAAGGCCGCATACGAAGGAACGGGAAAGAAAGCCACTGGAAGGCGAGACACCATGAGGCAGCACCGGAACGTGAGCGACCTGATGACGACGTCGGTCGTCCGGGTCCGCCCGGAGACGGGATACAAGGACATCGCCGGCATTCTGAGCGATTACGACATCAGCGCGGTCCCTGTCGTCGACGCGGACGACCGGCCGCTCGGCGTGGTCTCCGAGGCCGACCTGATGCGCAAGGAGTCCGCACACCCCGACCCCGAGGGACTGCTCGCCGCCGCACGGCCCTCGGAGCGCACCCGCGCACGGGCCACCGCCACCGACGCCGCCGGGCTGATGACCAGCCCCGCGGTCGTCGCGCACCCCGACTGGACGGTTGTCGAGGCGGCCCGCGTGATGGAGGAACACCACGTCAAGCGGCTCCCGGTGGTGGACGGAATCGGCACCCTGGTCGGCATCGTCAGCCGGGCGGACCTGCTGCGGCTCTTCCTCCGCAAGGACCACGCGATCCGCGAGGAGATCGCCGGCGATGTGCTGGACCGTACGCTGCGGATATCGCCCACCGAGGTCGATGTCGAGGTCGCCGACGGCCGGGTGACCCTGCACGGCACGGTCGAACGCCGCAGCCTGATCCCGATGGCGAAACGGCTCTGCGAGGGGGTCGACGGTGTCGTGGATGTCACCGAGGACCTGGACTACCGCACCGCCGACGCGGCGCCCTCCCCCGAGCGGGCCGCCCGCCGGTAGCCGCTCACCCCATGACCGCGCCGGCCCGCAGCCGCGGGCGCCGGCCAGGACCGAGCACCGAAGAGGTGATGGGCATGACAGGGCCACGTGTTCTTGTCGCGTACGCGTCGAAGAACGGGTCCACGGCACAGATCGCCCAGTGGATCGGCGAGTCTCTCGCAGGTCAGGACATCCAGGCCGATGTACGCCCGGCCGCCGAGGTCGGCGACCTCGGCGGATACGACGCCGTGATCCTCGGCTCGGGCCTGTACGCCGGCCGCTGGCTGCGTGACGCGATCCGGTTCACCCGCCGCCACCGCAAGGCCCTGCTGGAGATGCCGGTCTGGCTGTTCAGCAGCGGTCCGCTCGATGCCTCCGCGGCCGAGCGCACCGTTTCCCCCGTCCGGACCGCCACGAGGGCCGCAGAACGGGTGGACGCCGCCGATCACATGACCTTCGGCGGCCGGCTGACCGACGGCGCCCACGGCTTCGTCGCCCGGCAGATCCTCGCCAAGAACAAGGGCGGCGACTTCCGCGACCGCGAGCAGATCCGTACCTGGGCGCTGAAAGTGGGCGACGACGTCGCCGCGGGCCGGCACGAGCTGATCTGAGCCGCACCCGGGCGCCGGCCGGCCGGAACCGGCGGCACGGCGCCCGGGAGCACGGCGCCCGGGAGCACCACGCCGAACAGGAGGGAACCATGACCGACTCCCCGCGTACCGTCGGCGACGTCATGACACACGGCGCCGTCGCAGTGGGCCGCGACGCCGGCTTCGAGGAGATCGTCGGGACGATGCTGCGCTGGCGCGTCGGCTCCCTTCCCGTACTGACGGGCGACGGCCGGGTCGTCGGCGTGGTCGCCGAGGACGACCTGCTGACCGAGGAGGAGCTGGGCGGCGGTGACCCGGGCGGGAACGGCCCGCTCCGCGGCGCGCCGGCTCCCGCCAGGACCGCGGCCACCGCGGAACAGCTGATGACCGCCCCTGCGGTGTGCGTGCACGCCGGGACGACGCTCGCCGAGGCGGCCCGGGCGATGGCCCGGCGCCGGATCAGGCGGCTGCCGGTGACCGACGCCGAAGGAATCCTGCGGGGCAGCGTCAGCCGCCGTGACCTGCTGAAGGTCTTCCTGCCCGCGGACGGACCCCCGGTGCCGGAGAACGGACCCCCGGTGCCGGAGAACGGACCCCCGGTGCCGGAGAACGGACAGCCGGGCGTCACGGGCCGTGGCGGCCCGCCGGGCGGGGGAGCGGACGCAGGCGGGTCAGCCGGCCGCGGGGGCCGTTCGACCCGTGGTGGCGGGGGCGGCGGAGGACGACCGTGAGAGCAGAGCCCGCGGTGGCGGACATCGTGGGACGACGCCTGGAGGCGAGACGCGATGACACGGTATGCGGTGGTCGGGTTCGACGGTTCGGGAGCGAGCGTCGCAGCCGTGCGGTGGGCAGCCGCCGAAGCGGTGACGCGGGAGCTGGCGCTGCGGATCGTCACCGTGGTGCCCGCGGTGCCGCTCGGGACGGCGAGCGTCCCCAGCGGGAAGCGCCGGCACGTCACGGAGATCACGCTCGACGGCGTCGTACGGGACCACCCCGGCCTTGACGTGGTGACGCGGGAGATCCCCGGGGAGCCCGCGCAGGTGCTGAACGAGATCGGGCACGGCGCCGAGGTGCTGGTGCTGGGAACGCGGGGCGCGGGCGGGTTCGCCGGGCTGCGGGTGGGGGCGGTGGCGCTGGGCGTGGCGAGCGGCGCTCCCTGCTCCGTGGTGCTCGTTCCCGTGCCGGTCCTCGCCGCGGCGCGGGTGCCCGAGGTGGTGGTCGGCGTCGATGCCAGGAACCCCGACGGAAAGGCCCTGGGCGCGGCCTTCGACGCGGCCCGGCTGCGGGAGGTGCGGCTGCGCGCGATGCACGCCTGGCACCTGCCGCCCGCCTACGAGGACGCCCTGCTGACCGCGGTCGAGGAGGACCGGGCGGAGTGGGAGGACGCGGAGGCGCTGCTGCTGGACGACGCACTGCGCGGCTGGCGGGAGAAGTACCCCGGGGTCGCCGTCCTGCCCGATGTCCGTCTGCTCGGTCCGGCCGACGCGCTGGTACGCGCTTCCGCCGACGCCGGACTCCTGGTCGTCGGCCGCGGACCACGGCACAGCTCGGGACTCGGCTCGGTCGCCCACGCCGTAGCCCACCACAGCGCGTGCCCGCTGCTGCTGGCCCCGCGGCACTGACGGCCGGCCCTCGCACAGGAGGTCCGCCCCGATTCGGGGCGGACCTCCTGTTGCCGGACGCGCACCCCGGCGTCACAGGCGGGAGCCGACGTAGCCGGTCAGATCGAGCAGCCGGTTGCTGTAACCCCACTCGTTGTCGTACCAGCCGAAGACCTTGACCAGCCGGCCGTGCACCTGGGTCAGCGGGGCGTCGAAGACACACGACGCCGGATCGCCGATCACGTCGCGCGAGACGATCGGCGCGGTGCTCACCCGCAGGATGCCGGCCAGCTCGCCCCCGGCGGCCGCCGCGAAGGCGGCGTTCACCTCGTCGACTGTGGTCTCCCGGTCCAGCAGGACCGTCAGATCGGTGAGGGAGCCGTCCTCGACCGGTACCCGTACGGCGATGCCGTCCAGCGTTCCGGCGAGCTCCGGCAGCACCAGGCCGACGGCGCGGGCCGCGCCGGTGCTGGTGGGGATGATGCTCAGCGCGGCCGACCGGGCGCGGCGCAGGTCCTTGTGCGGGCCGTCCAGCAGGGACTGGTCGTTGGTGTAGCCGTGGACGGTCGTCATCAGGCCGCTTTCGATCCCGAAGCTGTCCTGCAGGACCTTGACCATCGGGGCCACACAGTTCGTCGTGCACGACGCGTTGGAGACGATGTCGTGCCGGGCCGGGTCGTACTCCGTGTGATTGACGCCCATCACCAGCGTGGCGTCCACATCCTTGCCCGGCGCGGAGAGCAGCACCTTGGCGGCGCCTGCCTTGAGGTGCGCGGCGGCCTGGTCGCGGGTACGCAGCCGGCCGGTGGATTCGATGACGATGTCGACACCGTGGTCGGACCAGGACAGGGCGGCGGGGTCGCGGTGGGCGGTCACCGCGACGCGGTGACCGGCCACGGTGAAGCCGTGGTCGTCGTGGGTGACGGGCGCCTGGAGCCGGCCGTAGGTGGAGTCGTACTCCAGCAGGTGGGCGAGGGTCGCGACCGGGGCGATGTCGTTGACGGCGACCACCTCGACCCCGGGCGCGTTCCCTGAGGTCTCACGGGCCAGGAGCGCACGCAGGTAGCCGCGCCCGATCCGGCCGAAGCCGTTGATGCCTGCACGAACAGTCATGTCTGTCGCTTCCTTTCGCCGGAGGACCGGCGGTCGGGATGAGGGATCTGACAGGGATCAGGGCGCCGCCGCGTGCGGGGCGCCCTGTGGTGTGGCCCCGGGGGTGGTCACTGGAGCCAGGGGGTGGTGCGGATGAGGGGGAGGCGGGCCCAGGTGCGGGCGAGGCCCCAGGTGGTGCCGGCGGCGGTGAGGGCGAAGGCGATCATCGCGAGGGCGTAGAGGAAGTGGTAGTCGACCAGGGGGTTGGAGGAGCCGCTGGGGTCGCCGTTGGTGAGGTGCTGGGCGGGGGGCCATTCGGCGGCCCACATCATGGCCATGAGGATGGTGCCGCCGATGGCGGTGATGCGCAGGGCGATGCCGGTGGTGAGGGCGATGCCGAGGCCGAGGAGGGCGAGCATGAAGGTCCAGTCGGTCCAGGTCTGGCCGGCGATGGTGTGGAAGAAGGACTGGAGGGGGCCGGCGGAGACGTTGGAGAGGAAGCCCTTGGTGGGGGAGCCGCCGTCGGTCCAGCCTTTGCCGGTGGCGGTGGCGTAGTGCCAGCCGAAGAGCTTGTCGAGGAAGGCCCACAGGAAGATGAAGCCGGTGGCGATGCGGAGGACGGCGAGGGACCTGGCGGCTGCGGTGGCGTGGGTGGTGGCGGCTGTGGTGCTGGCGGTGTCGGTGTCGGTGTCGGTGTCGGGGGTGGTGGGGGTCTTGGTGCGGATGGGGAGGTGGAATCCGGTGTGGAGGCGGATGTGGTTGTGGAGGGTCATGGTGGCTCCCTGGTCGGTGGGGTGGTGTCCGGCTACGGGATGACTGTCCCGTGGTGGGGGGTGGTGGCGCTGGAGGCCCAGGGCCCGTGTCCGAGGGCCGAACGGCCCGGCTGGAGGGTCCCGGACAGCTCTGCCCGGGAGACCGCGTACCGCCGGATCGTGGGAGGCGGAAGATCGCGGAAGGGGACCCACCATGACGCAGACCCACGTCCAGGAGACCGGGGTACACGCCCTGCTCACCGACGGCACGACCGTACGCATCCGGCCGGTGCGGGCCGGGGACACCGGCAGCGTCCTGAGACTGTACGAGGAGACGTCCGCCGAGCCCCCGCAGTCGCGCCTGTCGCAGGCGAACCGCGCCGCCGGGATACGGGCCGCCGAGCGGCTCTTCGGCCGGACCGCTCCCGCGCACCAGGCCCTGGTGGCCCTGCACGGTGAGCGGCTGGTCGGCGTGGCCGAGTACGACACCGCCGGGACCCCGGACACCGCCGAGCTCTCCCTCGCCGTGACCGGCGGCTTCCGGCACCGCGGGGTCGGCACCCTGCTGCTGGAGCACCTCGCCGACGCGGCCCGCACCGCGGGCATACGCGCCTTCGCCGGCGGCATCCTCACCACCGACCAGCACCTGCGGCAGCTGATCACCGACCTCGGCATGGCGGTCGAACAGAAGCAGGAGGACGGCGAGGTGCGCTGCACCATCGCGCTCACCGAGGGCGAGCCCTACCTGTCGGCCGTCGACCGCCGCACCGGCACCGCCGACCGCGCCAGCCTGCGTCCCCTGCTGCGCCCGCGGTCGGTCGCCGTCATCAGCGCCGCGACCTCACCGACGTCGGTGGGCCACACCGTCCTGCGGAAGATCCACGACGGGGGCTTCACCGGGCAGGTGTACGCGGTCAATCCGCACGTCCAGGCGATCCTCGGCGCGCTCTGCCACCCGTCGATCACGGACCTGCCCCATCCGCCGGACCTGGCGGTCCTCGCCGTGCCCGCGGCCCTCGTGCCCGAGACCGCAGAACAGTGCGGTGCGGCCGGCGTCGGGGCGCTGGTGGTCCTGTCCGCGGGACTCGACACCGTCCAGGCCGTCAGGCTGAAGAGCGCCTGCCGGCACTACGGCATGCGCATGGTCGGCCCCGACTGCCTCGGGATCGCCGTGACGGACGAGGCCGTACGGCTGGACGCCACATTCGCGCCGCACCGGCCGCTCCCGGGCACCGCGGGGGTCGCCGTGCAGTCCGGCGGTGTCGGCACCGCGCTGCTCGGCGCGCTGACCCGGCTCGGCATCGGCGTCTCCGACTTCGTGTCACTCGGGGACAAACACGATGTCAGCGGCAACGACCTCCTGCACTGGTGGGAGCGCGACGGCCGCACCACGATGGCGCTGCTCCACCTGGAGTCCTTCGGCAACCCGCGGGCCTTCGCCCGGACCGCACGGCGGGTCGCCCGGCGGATCCCGGTGCTGACCGTCGACGCCGGCCGGTCCGCCGTCACGGGGTCCACGGGCTCCGCGGGCTCTGCCGTGTCCCCCGGCTCCGCCGCGACTCCCACGATGAGCCGGCAGGCGCTGTTCACCCAGGCAGGCATCATCGCCACCGGCACGATCGGCGAACTCGTCGACACCGCCGCCCTGTTGCACGCCCAGCCGCTGCCCGCCGGCGCCCGCGTCGCCATCGTCTCGAACGCCGGCGGTGCGGCGGCGCTGGCCGCAGGCGCCTGCGGGGAAGCGGGACTGACCGTCCCGGATCTGCCGCGTGAACTGGTCGCCGAACTGCTGGACATCCTGCCGCCCGGCTCCGTGCCGGACAATCCGGTGGACGCGACTGCCGCGGTGGGGGAGAGGGCGCTGAGCGACTGCGTGGACCGGCTCAGCGCCCACGGGGCGGTGGACGCGGTGATCGTCGTCCTCGCGCCCACCGCCCTGGCCGCGGCCACCGGCGACAATCCGCTGCAGGCGCTGATCAACACCGATCCGGACCGCCGGCCGCGCACCGTCGCCGCCGTACTCCTCGACCAGGCCGAACAGGTCCGCCTGCTGCACGGCAGGCAGGGCAGTACGGTCCCGGCCTACGCCGACCCCCGCTCCGCCGCACAGGCCCTCGCGCACGCCGCGGGCCGGGCCCACTGGCTGGCACGGCCCGCGGGTGCCCCGGCCGACACGGCGGACGCCGACCCGGCCGGAGCCCGGGCAGTCGTCGAGCACTTTCTCGGCGAGCACCCGGCCGGCGGCTGGCTCGACCCGGTGCGCTGCACGGAACTGCTCGCCCACTACCGGATCCCCCAACTCCCCACCGCCTTCGCGGAGAACGAGAACCAGGCGGTCGAAGCGGCACACGACCTCACCGGCGGCGCCGGACGGGCGGCCCTCAAGGCGTACTGGCCGGGTCTGCGGCACAAGAGCGACCAGGGAGCCGTACTCCTCGACCTGGACGGAGACGACGCCGTCCGCGCCGCCTACCGCGACCTCGCCGCACGGTTCCGCGACGTCATGACAGGTGTGGTCGTCCAGCCGATGGCACCGCGCGGCACCGAACTCGTCGCCGGAGTCACGCAGGACGACGTCTTCGGGCCTCTGGTCCTGTTCGGTCTCGGCGGTGCGGCGACCGACCTGCTCGGCGACCGCGCCGCCCGCCTGGCTCCCCTCGACCGGGCGGATCTGCGGGACCTGATCACCTCACCGCGGTGTGCGCCGCTGCTCTTCGGCTACCAGGCCGGCGGGCCCGCCGACCTCTACGGCCTGGAACGCCTGCTGGCGCACCTGTCGGCCATGGCCTGCGATCTGCCGCAGCTCGCCGAGGTCGACCTGGATCCCGTCGTCGCACGTCACGACGGCGTGACGGCGGTGGACGTCCGCATCCGTGTACTGCCACGACAACCCCGTGACCCCTACCTCCGCCGCCTGCGCTGAGCAGCCGACCCGCACCCACAGGAGCGCACCATGAAGCACCGCAAGGTCGGAAACGTCATGACCAGCGACGTCGTCCGGGTCCGGGAGACGACTCCGTTCAAGAAGGTGGCGGCTCTCCTGGCGCAGCACCGCATCAGCGGAGTCCCCGTCGTGGACGACGACGAGAAAGTGGTCGGCGTCGTCTCCGCGTCCGACCTGATCGCCCGCCAGGCCCAGGACGGCGAGGGGAGCCCCCACCACCGGTGGCCGCCGGCCTTCCGCACCACCGCGCCGGGGACCGAGGCCCTGACCGCCGGCCGGCTCATGTCCGCGCCGCCGGTGACCGTGCACGCCGACGAGTCGATCGCCGCCTCGGCCCGCACCATGGCCGAGCACCGGGTCGAGCGGCTGCCGGTCCTCGACGAGGAGGAACGGCTGGTCGGCATCGTCACCAGGCGCGACGTACTGCAGGTGTTCCTCCGCCCCGACGCCGACATCCGTGAGGACGTCATCCGGGACGTCTTCGTCCGCACCCTGTGGCTCACCCCGCTCGAAGCCGGGGTGAAGGTCACCGACGGTGTGGTCACCCTGGAAGGCAGGCTGGAGCGGGAGAGCGATGTGGCCATCGCCGGGCACGCGACCGCCAGGATCGACGGTGTCGTCGCCGTCGACAACCGCCTCACCAGCCGCTTCGACGACTCCCACCTGCGGGCCGCCCAGTCGACGACGCACGGTGTCGCCGACAGGTGGCTCCACAGACTCTGAAGGATCCGAAGGAGGCCATCATGAGAACCGCCGCACCCACCAACCTCTTCGCCGGCCTGCCGGGGCCGGGCCGTGAACGCCTGCTCGACCTCGGTCAGGACGTGTCCTTCCCGGCGGGCACCAGGATCTTCGAGGAAGGGGAGAACGCTGACCGCTTCTGGATCGTCCGCACCGGCTCGGTGACCTTGGACGTACCCGTCCCCGGCCGCCGGCCGGCCGTGGTGGAGACGCTCGGCCCCGGTGACCTGCTCGGCTGCTCCTGGCTCTTCCCGCCGTACACCTGGCACCTGGGAGCCGAGGCGCAGAGCGACGTACGCGCCCTGCTGTTCGACGCCACCGTGGTGCGCGCGCTGGGCCACGCCGACCTGGAGTTCGGCGAGGCGCTGGCCCGCCGGGTCGCCGCGATCATCGCCCACCGTCTGCAGAGCGCCCGGATCCGGCTGCTGGACCTGTACGGACCGTCCGTCGCGGGGAAGCACTCGCCATGACCGGCGGTCCAGGACCGTCCGCGGCCTGACGCACGGGGGTCCGAGCGGTGGGACGGGCTGCCCAACGGTCCGTTCCACCCGTTCCACCCTGGTGCCGGGAGGCCCGCTGAGCGATGATCGGAGATCCAAGGCGGCATCGGGCCGGCAGACGACAGATGAAGGTCCGCACATGGACGAGACAAGGCGATTCTCGGCAGACTCCCCGATCCGGGTCTTCCTTGTCGACGACCACGAGGTCGTACGGCGGGGCGTCCACGACCTTCTGGACGCCGAACCCGACATCGAGGTCGTGGGCGAGGCCGAGTCCGCCGGTCACGCCCTGGCCCGCGGACCGGCGCTGCGGCCCGACGTCGCGGTCCTTGACGTACGCCTCCCCGACGGCAACGGCATCGCGGTCTGCCGTGAACTGCGCTCCGCCATGCCGGCGCTGGCCTGCCTGATGCTCACCTCGTTCGACGACGACGACGCGCTGCTCGACGCGATCATGGCCGGCGCGGCCGGCTACGTACTGAAGCAGATCAGGGGCTCCGACCTGGTCTCGGCGGTCCGTACCGTGGCCGCCGGCCAGTCGCTGCTCGACCCGGCCACCACCGCGCGCCTGATGAGCACCCTGCGTGCGGAGCGGCCCGGGGCCGATCCCGAGCAGGAGGCGCTGGCCGCGCTCTCTCCCCGCGAGCGCGAGATCCTCGGCCTGATCGGCGAGGGCCTCACCAACCGCCAGATCGGCAAGCAGCTCTTCCTCGCCGAGAAGACGGTCAAGAACAACGTCTCCCGGCTGCTGGCCAAACTCGGCGTGGAGCGGCGCGTCCAGGCCGCCGTCATAGCCACCAACAGCGGCAACCCGGACACCGGCAACCCCCGCCGCTGACGCGGCGGCCAGGACCCGGCGCCGGCGTTCCGCCGAACCGGTGCGATCGGTGGGCCGGTCGGCCGCACGGAAGGACCTTTGGCCCCTCCAGCGGCGTGCCCGAGGCGGCCAGGCTGAAATGGAGGAAGAGCGAACGAGGAGGTCGGGTCATGACCCGCATCATCATCGCCGGCCTGGACGGTTCCCCGGAAAGTCTCGCCGCGGCCGACTGGGCCGCCCGTGAGGCGCTGCGCCAGGGACTGCCGCTGCGTCTGATCCACGCCGGCACATGGGAGCGCGCCGGGTACACCGCTCATGTGCCACGTGCCGACCCTGACCCGCGGCGGGATCAGGAGGAGCGGATTCCGCGTGATGCCAGGGCCGGTCTGCACCGCCGCTACCCGGATCTCCATGTGGAGGCCGACCAGATCTCGCAGCAGCCGGCGACCGCGCTGCTCTCCGCGGCGGAAGAGGGCGGGCTGCTCGTCCTGGGTTCGCGGAGGCTGAGCCCCGTCGCCGGATTCCTGGTCGGCTCGGTGGCGCACACGGTCGTCGCCAACGCGGTGCGGCCGGTGGTTCTGGTGCGCGCAGGCCAGGCGGAAGCGGACGAGCATCTGCCGGACCTCACGGGAAGCCGGTCCACCCGCTCCCGGTACCGAGACGTGGTGCTGGGTCTTGACCTCGCCAGGCCCGACGAGACCGTGCTCCGGTTCGCTTTCGAAGCCGCCGCCGGCCGGGTGGCACCGCTGCGTGTCGTGCACGGCTGGAACCCTCCGGCCTCCGTGGGCTACTCCGCGTTGGCCATGGCGCCTGAGCTGACCGATGAGGTGAAGGCGGAGGAGGACGACGCCCTCGCGACCGCGCTGAGTCCCTGGCGGGAGAAGTATCCGGACGTCGCGGTCGTCGCCGAGGCCGTCATCGGCCCGCCCGCGCACCATCTGGTCGAGGCAGCCGCCAACGCCTCTCTGGTCGTTGTCGGCCGCCGCATGCGCGACGCGGGTACCGGCCCGTTCCTCGGCCCGGTCACCCACGCGCTGATGCACCGTTCTGCGGCGGCCGTCGCCGTCGTCCCGCACGACTGAGCCGGCGCGCTGCCCCGCGCGCGAGGGCTGGCCTGCCCGGTGACCGGCTTGCCCGCGCTTCTCAGGCGGAGGGGCGCTCGCGCCATGGCGGACGCCGGTGACGTCCCGTGCTGCCGCCGACCACGAACGTACGCCGGAAGACCGCACACGCCGTCAGCGCAGCAGCAGAGCTCCCGTGGTGAGCGGGAGGAGGGCGCCGCCGGCGATCCCGAGGGCGAGGGAGCCCGCGCCCGCGGTGTAGGCGGCCGCGGCGGCCCAGCGGCCCAGGACCGCTTGGGCGTCAGCGGCGAGGCCGTCGTCGGGGTCGGTCCGGAAGACCGGCCCGAGCCAGCGCAGGTAGTAGAAGAGGGACGCGACGGTGTTGACGACGGCGAGGACCGCGAGCCAGGTGCGGCCGCCGTCGACGGCGGCGCTGAAGACCTCGAGTTTGCCGAGGAAGACCCCCGTGGGCGGGGTCCCGACCAGGCCGAGGAGACAGATGACCAGGACGGCCGCGAGACCGGGGCGCCGGCGGCCCAGGCCGCGGTAGTCCTGCAGGGCCCGGGCGTGCGGCAGTTCGGTGACGACCGCGAAGACACCGAGGTTGGTGAGCGCGTAGGCCGCCAGATAGAAGAGCAGGCCCCGCTGGGCGAGGCCGCTCCGGGTGGCGACGGCCAGGGCCATCAGCAGATAGCCGGCCTGGCTGACGGTGGAGTAGGCGAGCAGCCGCTTGACGGAGGTCTGGAAGAACGCGGCGAGGTTGCCGAGGGTCATGGAGGCGGCGGCGAGAACGGCAAGCAGCAGCGGCCAGTTGACGTCGGTGCCGGACAGGGCCTGGTGGAGGAGACGGTACGCCGCGATCAGTCCGCCGGCCTTCGGCAGCGTGGTGACGTACCCGGCGACCGGGGCCGGCACGCCGTCGGTGACGTCGGGGACCCAGAAGTGCGCCGGCACGCCGCCGATCTTGAACAGCAGCCCGGCCAGGACGGCGACGAAACCGACGGCGACCAGGCCGTAGGAGGCGCCCGGCAGGGCCGTGCGCAGTCCTGCGTAGCCGGTGGCGTGGCCCGCCCCGTACAGTACCGCGGTCCCCGCCAGCATCACGGCGCCCAGTAAGGCGCCCACCAGGTAGTACTTCAGGGCCGCTTCGGTGCTCGCCGCGTCCTTGGCGAAGCCGGCCAGCGCGTAGGCCGGGATGCTCGCCAGCAGGTAGCCCGCGAAGGCCATCAGCAGGTCGTTGGCGCCGATCATGGCGAGTGTGCCCGCCGCGGAGAGCAGCAGCAGTACGTAGTACTCGGTCTCACGTTTGTGCCGGCGTACGGTCTCCACCGACATCATCAGCACCAGCAGGAGAGCGCCGAGCACCGTCAGGCGCCCCATTCCGGTGGCGGCGTCCACCGCGAAGGTGCCGCTGAACACCGTCTGCTGCCGGCCGGTGGCCATGGTCACCGCCGTGCAGACCAGCCCGGTCACGCAGGCCACCGCGGCCAGCACCCCGACCGCCCTCTGGCGGCGGCGGGGCAGCCACGCTCCGGCGACCAGGCCGATCACCGCCGCGGCCACCAGCGCGATCTCGGGGAGCAGGGCGGCCAGATTCTGGTTCACCGGGCGACCAGTCCCACCACGGTGCGGCTCGCGGGTTCGACGACATCCAGCAGGAAGCGGGGGAGCACCCCGATGACCAGGGCCAGGAACAGCAGCGGGACGATCGCGGACGACTCGGCGGCGGCCAGATCGCCGAAGCCGCCGGCACCGGTGGACGCCGGCAGCCGCTCGGGGCCGAGGAACATCTGGCGCAGAGCACGCAGGAACAGGGCCGCGGTGAGCAGGATTCCGGTCAGGGCGATGCCGGTGGCGGTGGCCTGGGAGGCGAGGCTGCCGGTGAAGATCTGGAACTCGGCGGTGAAGCCGGACAGGCCCGGGATGCCGAGGCTGCCGAAAGCGGCCACCGCGGTGAGGGCGGCGAACCGCGGTGAGGGCCCGGCGAGCCCCGAGTAGGCGCCGATGGCGTACGTGCCGCCGCGGTCGTGGAGCACACCGGAGAGCAGGAAGAGCGCCCCGGTGAGCAGCCCGTGACTGACCATCTGGGTGACCGCGCCGGTCACCGCCAGGGACCGGGCCTGGGTGTCGGTCCCCGCGAGCACCCCGGCGGCGCCGACGGCCAGGATCACATAACCCATGTGGTTGACGCTGGTGTAGGCGATCATGCGTTTGAAGTCCGTCTGCGCCAGGGCGACCAGGGCGCCGTAGACCACCGACACGGCTCCGACGACGATGAAGACCAGGGCGTAATGCCGCCAGCTGCCGGGCAGCATCGGCATCGCGATCCGCAGGAATCCGTAGGTGCCCATCTTCAGCAGCACCCCGGCGAGGACGGCGGAGCCGGTCGCGGGCGCTTCGCTGTGCGCCGGAGGCAGCCAGGTGTGGAACGGCACGGTCGGGGTCTTGACCGCGAGACCGACGCCGACCGCCAGCAGGACCAGGGCCGCGTAGGCGCCGCGGCCCGCCAGAGGAGCGGTACGGGTCAGCTCGACGATGTCGAAGGTGTGCGGCGAGGCGGCCAGGTACAGGCCGATGAAGCCCAGCAGCAGCGCCAGCGACCCGGTGAAGGTGCAGAGGAAGAACTTCAGCGCCGCCGCCCGCGCCGCCGCACCATTGCCCCAGCCCGCGATGACGAAGAACATGCCCGCGATCGCCAGGTCGAAGAAGACGAAGAACAAGATCAGGTCGAGCGCGACGAACAGCCCCACGCAGACCGTCTGCAGGAACAGGAACAGGCACACGTAGGCACGCACCCGGCGGGTCTCGCGCAGCGCGTAGACGGCGACGGCGAGGAACAGCACGCACGTCAGCGCCACCAGCGGCAGGGACAGTCCGTCCACCCCGACGTGGTAACCGACGCCGGCGCCGGGAATCCAGCGCGCCCGCTCCTGGTACTGCGTCCCGCCGCCGGTGTCGAAACCCGCCCACACCGCGACGACCAGCGCGAGGTCGGCCGCGGCGGCGCCCACCCAGGTCCACCGGTAGACCCGGTCGGGCAGGGCACGCAGCCCCAGCAGCACGGCGCAGACGAGCAGCGGCAGGAAGGTGATGACGGTCAGCACGGGCGGTTACCTCACCAACAAGGCGATCAGGGTCAACACCGCGAAGCTGACCGCGGCCTGGGTGTAGTACTGGTGCAGCAGCCCGGTCTGCGGGCGGCGCGCCCACCTGCCGAGCCGGCGCGCGCCCGCGGCGGTCGCGCGCACCAGGGCGTCGATGCCGTCGTCGTCGAGCCGGGCGGCGGTCCGCGCCGCCGCGAGGCCGCCGCGGGCGGTCATCCGCACCGCCCCGTCCACGATCCGGTCGTCGAAGGCGGCCACCGCCCGGGCCAGGCCGAGCACCGGGCGTACGACCAGGGCGTGCGCGGCCCGTTCGAGGTGGAGCCATCCTGCCGCCCATTCCCGCAGGACGCCGGGGACCGGTACGAGGCGGCCTCCCCACCACCACGCGAGCGCCCCGGCCCCCAGGGCGACCCCGGCGGACAGGCCGAACTGCCAGGGACGCGGGCCGGCTTCGCCGGACGCCCCGACCGTGTCCGCCAGCGCGGCGGAGACACCCGGCAGCGCCAGCACGCCGAGCGTGGCCGCGGCGAAGGCGAGCAGGAGCAGCGGCGGGCGCATCGCGGGGGCGACCTTCCGGGTGCCGGTCTCTTCGGTGTCGTAGCGGGCCCCGGCGTCCCCGGCGCCTCCGGCGTCCTCGGCGTCCTCCGGCAGCGGGCGCAGCACGTACCAGAGGGCCTTGACGCTGTAGCCGGCCGAGACCGCGGCAGCCGCGAGGCCGACCGCGTACAGGGCGGCATCCTCGTGGTGAGCGGCGGCCAGGGTCTCGTCCTTGGTCGCCCACAGGGACAGCGGCGGCAAGCCGGCGAGCGTCAGCGCCCCGAGGGTGAACGCGATTCCCACTACCGGGTACGCACGCGCGGCGCTGCGCAGCGCGGTGAGCCGCTTGGTGCCCAGTGCGCTCAGCCAGGCGCCCGCGGCGAGGAACAGCCCGGCCTTGGTCGCCGCGTGCGCGACGAGTTGGGCCGTTCCGGCCGCCACACCGCCGCTGCCTGCCGCGAGCACGATGAATCCGACCTGGGCGCAGGTGGAAGCCGCCAGCAGTTGCTTGAGATCGGGCTGCGCGACCGCGACCACACCCAGTGCCAGCGCGGTGGCGGCCCCGGTCCAGGCGACCAGCGGCCCGGCCCAGCCGGTCGCGGCCAGCAGCGGATGGAGCCGCAGCAGCAGATACGCCCCGGCGGCGACCATGGTGGCCGAGTGGAGGAGCGCGGAGACCGGGCTGGGTCCCTGCATGGCCCGCGACAGCCAGAAGGAGAAGGGGAGTTGGGCCGACTTGCCGGCGGCGGCCAGCACCACGCCGGCCGTCACCACGTGGAGCCACGGCGTACCGGGGTCCGCCAGCCTGTCGAGTCGCAGGGAACCCGCGCCGCCCGCCACCGCGGCGCCGGCCGCCAGATACAGGCCGAGGTCGGCGGTCCTGGTGGTGAGGAAGGCGGCGTCCGCGGCCCGCACCCGGTGCTCCTGCCGCCACCGGAAACCGATCAGAGCCCAACTGGTGGCCCCCATCACCTCCCAGGCCATCAGCAGCAGCGCCAGCGTGGTCGCGGTGACCGTGACCAGCATCGCGCCGGCGAACAGCAGCATCAGCCCGAAGAACCGGCCGCGGTCCGCGCTCTCTTCGAACTCGCCGGCCGAGAAGAGCAGCACACAGGCGGTCACCGCGGCGACCGTGATCACCATGACGGCGGACAGCCCGTCCACCCGCAGCCCGGCCCTGACCCCGGCGAACAGCGGTGCGC